>CAWCII010000009.1:0-315457 GCA_963795575.1 uncultured Actinomycetes bacterium
GGCCCGCCAGGGCCGACGCCCCCGTCAGGGCGATCAGCGCGCCGCCCGGCAGGCTCAGCGTGACACCGTTGGCCGCGGTGATCTGCGTGTCCCTGGCGGACCCGTACGAGGCCGACGCCGCGCAGATCGATCGAGACGCCTGCCGCGGGCTGATGGGGCATGATGTCACTCCTCAGCGGGCAGGGCAGCGGTGGGCAGGTTGCGCAGCAACCGGGCGGAGCAGCGCGCCGGCCGTCGTGATCGCGATGCCGGCTACCACGGCCGCCGCCGCGGCCAGCGGCAGCCGGCCTCGGAGCTGCCCGGCGAACGCCGTGGCCGCGGCCAGCCCGAGCACCGCACCAGTCACCGAACCCGCCGGGCCGATGAACGCGCCCTTGGTCACGATCAGCAGCCGGGCACTTTTTCCGGCTGGTCCATCACCTCACCCGAGCCGGCCAGGAGGAACTGTACTGGTGGCTGGCCGAGCTGGCCGTCCGCCCGCATCCGCGGCTACCGGGACGACTTCTTCCTCACGATGATGGCGGCATGATGGCGGCCGTACGCACCGGCGACCAGGCCGCGCTGGCCCGCCGTGCTGGCCCGCCCGCGTGGGCACCTGCTGCGCGAACTGCGCGGCCTGGCCGACGCCAGGAAACTGGTCGAGTCCCCGGTCGTTGGCCTGCTCAATGACGGCGGCCGAACTGCACGCCCGCGCCTGGCCTGCAACTCGTGGACGCCGCCGAGACCGCCCGGGGCCCCGAGGTGCTGGCCCGCCACCACGCCACCCTCCGCCCGGCGCCACCAGCGCCCGCCGCCGCCCAGGCGGGGCGGCCCGCGCCCTTCAGCCAGCCGACGCCGTCAGGCGCTGCTCGCGCCCTCGAGCCCTCCGCTGCTCGCGCCCTCGAGTTCCCCGCTGCTCCGGCCCATGAGCCTCCCGTTGCTCCCGCGCTCGAGCCCTCCGCTGCTCTGGCCCTCGAGCCCTCCGCCGCTCCGGCCCATGAGCCTCCCGTTGCACCCGCTCGTGAGTCACCCGCCGTCGCCTGTGCAGACGGTCCTGGCCTGGGCTTCTCGCCGTTGGTTGGCTTCCGTGGGTGCAGGGAGGTGGAGGGTGGGTTATCCCCGCCGTTGGACGGGTTTGGGCTGTGGCTGGTGGCCGTTTCGTGCTGTGCAGGTGGCCGGGCTGCTGGTGCTGCGGTCGCATGGGTAACAGGAGCCGCACGGAGTCACAGAGGTTGCGCCTGGGTGATCTTGCTTCCACTGCCCACGGAGAGTTTTCGTTCACCGGTGAGAGTTTTCTTCCGTGGATCATGGAATCGGCCAGGGTGGGGCGCCCCGGTGGGGCGTCCCGGTGGGGGCCCCCGGGGTTTCCTGGTGGGGTGCCCTGGTGGGGTGTCCCGGTGGGGGGCCCGGGGCGTCCTGGTGGGTGCCCTGGTGGGGTGCCGCTCGGTGGGGGAGGACGGGGGTGGGACGGGGGGCGGGAATCTTTTGGGGGTGGGCTTAGTTGGTAATCGGTGGCGGTACCATAGCTGCGTTGCCTTGAGTTCTTCATTCGCTTTGAC
The DNA here is from genome assembly GCA_963795575.1 of uncultured Actinomycetes bacterium. GTDB lineage: Bacteria > Actinomycetota > Actinomycetes > Streptosporangiales > Streptosporangiaceae > PALSA-505. Next base: position 1,539 of record CAWCII010000009.1, read on the forward strand.
CAGCACACGAATCGTTGGGTAATCTTGGCGATCGTGCCCGTGCGAACGCGGGCACGCGCGCGTGCTCATGGCGTACGGGTCCCTGGATCGCGTCGTCGCTGGTTCGCGCGGCCCGGAGCCTGCTGGCCCGGGGCCGCGGACACCAGGCGCGCGGGTTTCCTCCCACGAGACGTCCGGCCACCATGCTGGCGGCCGGAACGACGTGGTGACGGCGACACGCCCGACCCCGGGGGTCGGCGGACGAGAGGAAACCCGCAGGTCAGGCGTCGTCAGGCAGGTCCGAAACGGCCAGAACCGGTCCGGTTTACGCCCGGACCGGCCCGTGCGGGACGCGCAGGGCCGGGACGGGCACGGGCAGGCACGCGCCGCGCGTGCCAGGACAACGAAGACGCAGCGAACCCAGGCGCACAGAGAAGACGGAGACGCGGTGCCCACGATCCAGCAACTGGTCCGCAAGGGCCGGCAGGACAAGACAGGCAAGAGCAAGACGCCGGCGCTCAAGGCGAGCCCGCAGCGCCGGGGAGTCTGCACGCGCGTCTACACCACCACGCCCAGGAAGCCGAACTCGGCGCTCCGCAAGGTGGCCAGGGTCCGGCTGACCAGTCACATCGAGGTCACCGCCTACATCCCCGGCGTCGGCCACAACCTGCAGGAGCACTCCATCGTGCTGGTGCGGGGCGGCCGGGTGCGGGACCTGCCCGGAGTCCGCTACAAGATCATCCGTGGCTCCCTGGACACCCAGGGCGTCCGTGGCCGCAAGCAAGGCCAGAAGCCGGTACGGCGCGAAGAAGGAGAAGAGCTGACATGCCGCGTAAGGGCCCAGCGACCGCACGGCGGCTGGTGACCGACCCGGTCTACGGCTCGCCGCTCGTCACCGCGCTGGTCAACAAGGTCCTGCTGGACGGCAAGCGGTCACTGGCGGAGCGGATCGTGTACGGGGCGCTCGAGGGCGCCCGGGACAAGTCGGGCAACGACCCGGTGGTCACCCTCAAGCGCGCCCTGGACAACGTCAAGCCCACCCTCGAGGTGAAGAGCCGCCGGGTCGGTGGCGCCACCTACCAGGTGCCGATCGAGGTCCGGGCGTCCCGCAGCACCACCCTGGCGCTGCGCTGGATCGTGATGTATTCGCGCCAGCGCCGGGAGAAGACCATGACCGAGCGGCTGATGAACGAGCTGCTCGACGCGAGCAACGGCCTCGGGGCGAGCGTGAAGCGCCGCGAGGACACGCACAAGATGGCCGAGTCCAACAAGGCCTTCGCCCACTACCGCTGGTAACCGCAGGAGCGGCCCAGGCTGACGCGCAGAGCAACGAACGAAGAGAACGACGAGAGAGCAAGGAATCCAAGCAGTGCCCACCCAGACCGCCGTAGAGCTCGGCCAAGGTCCGCAACATCGGGATCATGGCGCATATCGACGCGGGCAAGACCACCACCACCGAGCGGATCCTGTTCTACACCGGCATCAACTACAAGATCGGTGAGGTCCATGAGGGCGCGGCCACCATGGACTGGATGGAGCAGGAGCAGGAGCGCGGCATCACGATCACCTCGGCCGCCACCACCTGCGAATGGCGTGATCACACGATCAACATCATCGACACGCCCGGCCACGTCGACTTCACCGTGGAGGTGGAGCGCTCGCTCCGCGTCCTCGACGGTGCCGTCGCCGTGTTCGACGGCGTCGCCGGGGTGGAGCCGCAGTCGGAGACGGTGTGGCGGCAGGCCGACCGGTACGGCGTGCCGCGGATCTGCTTCGTCAACAAGATGGACCGGGTCGGCGCGGAGTTCCACCGCTGCGTCGAGATGATCACCGACCGGCTGGGCGCCACCCCGCTGGTCGTCCAGCTGCCGTGGGGCGTCGAGTCGGACTTCCGCGGCGTCATCGACCTGATCCGGATGCGCGGCCTGCTCTGGCAGACCGAGGGCAAGGGCGACAAGTACGACATCGTGGCCATCCCGGACGACCACCTGGAGGCCGCCCGCGAGTGGCGGGACAACCTGATCGAGGCCATCTCGGAGAACGACGAGCAGATGATGGAGCTGTACCTCGAGGGCATCGAGCCCGACGAGGAGCAGCTCGTCGCCGCGATCAGGCGGGCCACCATCGCCGGCAGCGTCACGCCGGTGCTGTGCGGCAGCGCGTTCAAGAACAAGGGCGTCCAGCCGATGCTCGACGCGATCGTGGACTACCTGCCGAGCCCGGTCGACATCCCGCCGGTGCAGGGTCACGCGGTGGGCGACACCGAAGAGATCATCGAGCGCAAGCCCGACCCGGCCGAGCCGTTCTCGGCGCTGGCCTTCAAGATCATGTCGGACCAGCACCTGGGCAAGCTCACCTACATCCGGATCTACTCGGGCACGCTCAACGCGGGCTCCTCGGTGCTCAACTCGGTCAAGGGCCGCCGCGAGCGGATCGGCAAGATCTACCAGATGCACGCGAACAAGCGGGAGGAGCGCCCGGCGGCCACGGCCGGCCAGATCGTGGCGGTGATGGGGCTCAAGGACACCACCACCGGCGACACGCTGTGCGACCAGGGCAACCCGGTGATCCTGGAGTCGATGACCTTCCCGGCGCCGGTCATCAACGTGGCGATCGAGCCGCAGGACCAAGAGCGACCAGGAGAGGCTCGGCACGGCGATCCAGCGGCTGGCCGAGGAGGACCCGACCTTCCAGGTCCGGACCGACGAGGAGACCGGGCAGACCATCATCGCCGGCATGGGCGAGCTGCACCTCGAGGTGCTCGTCGACCGGATGAAGCGGGAGTTCCGGGTCGAGGCCAACATCGGCCGGCCGCAGGTCGCCTACCGGGAGACGGTCCGGCGCAAGGCCGAGAAGGTCGAGTACACCCACAAGAAGCAGACCGGTGGTTCCGGGCAGTACGCCCGGGTGTTCATCAACCTCGAGCCGACCGGCGGCGACGGCGGCGGCTACGAGTTCGAGAACAAGATCACCGGTGGGCGGATCCCGCGCGAGTTCATCCCGTCGGTGGACGCCGGCTGCCAGGAGGCGGCGGAGTTCGGCGTGCTGGCCGGCTACCCGATGGTGGACGTGAAGGTGACGCTCACCGACGGCGCCTACCACGAGGTGGACTCCTCCGAGCTCGCCTTCAAGATCGCGGGTTCGATGGCGTTCAAGAAGGCGGCCGCCCAGGCCGACCCCGTGCTGCTCGAGCCGGTCATGGCCGTGGAGGTCAGGACGCCCGAGGCCTACATGGGCGACGTCATCGGCGACCTGAACAGCCGCCGCGGCCAGATCCAGGCCATGGAGGAGCTGTCCGGGGCCCGGGTCGTCAAGGCCGTCGTCCCGCTGTCGGAGATGTTCGGCTACGTCGGCGACCTGCGCAGCCGCACGCAGGGCCGGGCGGACTACACCATGCAGTTCGACTCGTATGCCGAGGTGCCTCCGGGCATAGCGAAGGAGATCATCGCGAAGGCGCGAGGCGAATAGGCAACCGGAACCGGAATCTATGGAGCAAGCACCGGCGCCCCCCGGGGGCGCCGGGCCGCCGGGGCGGATACCGCGGCGGGGAAGATCGCAACGAGGAGACACCAGTGGCGAAGGCCAAGTTCGAGCGGACCAAGCCGCACGTCAACATCGGCACCATCGGTCATATCGACCACGGCAAGACGACGCTGACCGCGGCGATCACCAAGGTGCTGCACGACAAGTATCCCGACGTGAACCCGTTCACGCCGTTTGACAAGATCGACAACGCGAAGGAAGAGCGCGAGCGGGGCATCACGATCTCGATCTCGCACGTCGAGTACCAGACCGAGAACCGTCACTACGCGCACGTGGACTGCCCGGGTCACGCCGACTACATCAAGAACATGATCACCGGCGCGGCCCAGATGGACGGCGCGATCCTGGTGGTCGCGGCCACCGACGGCCCGATGCCGCAGACCCGCGAGCACGTGCTGCTGGCCCGCCAGGTGGGCGTGCCCTACATCGTGGTGGCGCTGAACAAGGCGGACATGGTCGACGACGAGGAGATCCTCGAGCTGGTCGAGCTCGAGGTCCGCGACCTGCTGACCGAGTACGAGTTCCCCGGCGACGACGTGCCGGTGGTCCGGGTGTCCGCGCTCAAGGCGCTCGAGGGCGACGCGGAGTGGAGCGAGAAGGTCGCCGAGCTGCTCGAGGCCTGCGACACGAGCATCCCCGAGCCGGTCAGGGACATGGACAAGCCGTTCCTGATGCCGGTCGAGGACGTGTTCTCGATCACCGGCCGCGGCACCGTGGTGACCGGCCGGGTCGAGCGCGGCATCATCCACACCGGCGAGACGGTCGACATCATCGGCATCAAGGAGAAGGCCGCAGACGACCACGGTCACCGGCGTGGAGATGTTCCGCAAGATCCTCGACGAGGGCCAGGCGGGCGACAACGTCGGCCTGCTGCTGCGCGGCATCAAGCGCGAGGAGGTGGAGCGCGGCCAGGTCGTCATCAAGCCGGGCACCAACACCCCGCACACCGAGTTCATGGGCCAGGTCTACATCCTGTCCAAGGACGAGGGCGGGCGGCACACCCCGTTCTTCAACAACTACCGGCCGCAGTTCTACTTCCGCACCACGGACGTCACCGGGGTGGTGAACCTCCCCGAGGGCACCGAGATGGTGATGCCCGGTGACAACACCGAGATGCGGGTCGAGCTGATCCAGCCCATCGCGATGGAGGAGGGCCTGCTCTTCGCCATCCGCGAGGGCGGCCACACCGTCGGCTCCGGCCGGGTCATCAAGATCATCAAGTAATTGCTGCCGGACGGTGTCCCGCCCAGCCCGCGCGGCCAGCCGGGGCACCGTCCGGGAGAAACCAGGAGCAGCGGCATCAAGGCAGAGCAAGCAGAGAAGGACACCGAAGCCACATGGCGGGACAGAAGATCCGCATCCGGCTCAAGGCATACGACCACGAGGTCATCGACAGCTCGGCGCGCAAGATCGTCAACACGGTGACCCGGACCGGCGCGCGCGTGGCCGGCCCGGTGCCGCTGCCCACGGAGAAGAACGTGTACTGCGTCATCAGGTCCCCGCACAAGTACAAGGACTCGCGTGAGCACTTCGAGATGCGCACGCACAAGCGCCTGATCGACATCATCGACCCGACGCCCAAGACGGTGGACTCGCTCATGCGGCTCGACCTGCCGGCCGGCGTCGACATCGAGATCAAGCTCTGAGGTACGCACCGACATGAACAGCAACACCAAGGGAGTCCTGGGCACCAAGCTCGGCATGACCCAGGTCTTCGACGACGAGGGCCGGATCGTGCCGGTGACGGTGGTCAGGGCCGGGCCTTGCGTGGTGACCGCCGTGCGGACCCCGGAGCGCGACGGCTACGCCGGCGTGCAGCTGGGCTACGGCGAGATCGACCCGAGGAAGGTGACCAAGCCGGTGGCCGGTCACTTCTCCGCGGCCGGGGTCACGCCGCGCCGGTACCTGGCCGAGCTGCGCACCTCGGACGCGAGCGAGTACACCCTCGGCCAGGAGGTCACGGCCGAGGTCTTCGCGCCCGGCCAGCTGGTCGACGTGACCGGCAAGAGCAAGGGCAAGGGCACCGCGGGCGTCATGAAGCGGCACGGGTTCCGCGGCCTCAGCGCCTCGCACGGCACCCAGCGCAAGCACCGGGCCCCCGGTTCCATCGGCGGCTGCGCCACCCCCGGTCGCGTGTTCAAGGGCCTGCGGATGGCGGGCCGGATGGGCGGCGAGCGGGTCACCGTGCAGAGCCTGACCGTGCACGCGGTGGACGCCGAGCCGCGGGCTGCTGCTGATCAAGGGCGCGGTGCCGGGCTCTCGGGGCGGCCTCGTCCTGGTCCGCAGCGCGGTCAAGACACCGGCCAGGCGCGACGAGCGCGGAGGGTGCGGCCTGATGAAGACGGTAAGCATCGTCTCGGCCAGCGGCAAGAGGGCCGGAACCGCCGAGCTGCCCGACGAGGTCTTCGACGTCCAGGCGAACGTCCCGCTCATCCACCAGGTCGTGGTGGCGCAGCAGGCGGCGGCGCGGCAGGGCACGCACGCCACCCGCACCCGCGGGCCAGGTGCGCGGCGGCGGCAAGAAGCCCTACCGGCAGAAGGGCACCGGCCGGGCCAGGCAGGGCTCGATCCGCGCCCCGCACTACGTGGGCGGCGGCACCGTGCACGGCCCCGTGCCCCGCTCCTACCGGCAGCGGACGCCGAAGAAGATGAAGGCGGCGGCGCTGCGCGGCGCGCTGTCCGAGCGGGCCCGGCACGACCGGGTGCACGTGGTGACCGGGTTCGTGCACCGGCCAGCCGAGGACCAAGGACGCGGTCGCCGTGCTGAGCGCCCTCACCGGTACCCGGCGCGGCGTCGGCGCGCTGGTCGTCGCGCACCGCGATGACGAGCTGGCCTGGCTGAGCCTGCGCAACGTGCCCGGCGTGCACGTGCTCGCGGTCGACCAGCTCAACACCTACGACGTGCTGGCCAGCGACCACGTGGTGTTCACCGAGCAGGCGCTGGCGGCCTTCCTCGGCACCGGCCAGGACCAGCTTGCCGATGACGGGCCCGGCCAGGACGAGGCGGCCGGGGACGAGGCAGTTCCGGACGACGCCGCCCAGGACGAGGCCGCCGCCCAGGACGACACCGCCGAGGACGAGCCCGCCGAGGACCGGCCGCGCCGAGGACATGGCCGCGGGACGAGGCGAGCCGGACGACGCACCCAGGACGAGGCGGACGAGGACAGGAGGAGGTGCAGGCGTGAGCGTGGGCCGGATCGCCAACCCGCGGGACATCCTGCTGAGGCCGGTCATCTCGGAGAAGAGCTACCGGCTCGCCGACGACGGCAAGTACACCTTCCTCGTCGCGCCGGAGGCGAACAAGACGCAGATCAGGCAGGCCGTCGAGACGATCTTCACGGTCCGGGTCACCGGCGTGAACACGTCCAACCGGCCGGGCAAGCGGCGCCGCACGCGGTACGGCTGGGGCAAGCGGCCCGGACACCAAGCGCGCCATCGTCACCCTCGCCGAGGGGGACAGGATCGACCTGTTCGGGCCGATCAGCTAGGCGCCGGAGATAACCGAGGAGATCGCAGCAGTCATGGGCATCCGCAAGTACAAGCCGACCACCCCCGGCAGGCGGGGGGCGAGCGGCTCCGACTTCGTCGAGATCACCCGCGACGAGCCGGAGAAGTCCCTGGTCCGCCCGCTGCATTCGCGGGGCGGCCGGAACGTGCACGGCCGGATCACCGCCCGCCACCAGGGCGGCGGCCACAAGCGCTCCTACCGCATGATCGACTTCCGCCGCGCGGACAAGGACGGCGTGCCGGCCAGGGTCGCGCACATCGAGTACGACCCCAACCGGACCGCCAGGATCGCCCTGCTGCACTACGCGGACGGGGAGAAGCGCTACATCGTCTGCCCCGAGGGCCTGCTCCAGGGCGACCGGGTGGAGAACGGCCCCAGCGCGGACATCAGGCCGGGGAACTGCCTGCCGCTGCGCAACATCCCGACCGGCACCGTCCTGCACGCGATCGAGCTGCGCCCGGGCGGCGGGGCGAAGATCGCCCGCAGCGCCGGATCCGGGAGTCCAGCTGCTGGCCAAGGAGGGCGGGCACGCGCACCTGCGCATGCCGTCCGGTGAAATCCGGCTGGTCGAGGTGGCGTGCCGCGCCACCGTCGGCGAGGTCGGCAACGCCGAGCAGGGCAACATCAAGCTCGGCAAGGCGGGCCGCAACCGGTGGAAGGGCAAGCGCCCGACCGTCCGCGGCGTCGCCATGAACCCGGTCGATCACCCGCTCGGCGGCGGTGAGGGCAAGAGCTCCGGCGGCCGCCACCCGGTCAGCCCCTGGGGCAAGCCCGAGGGCCGCACCAGGAGAGCCCACAAGCCGAGCGACCGGCTGATCACCCGCCGGCGCGGCAGGAAGAAGCGGTAGGAGCACCTCGCGATGGTTCGTAGCCTGAAGAAGGGGCCCTTCGTCGACGACCACCTGATGAAGAAGGTGGACGTGCAGAACGACAAGGGCACCAAGAACGTGATCAAGACGTGGTCACGGCGTTCCATGATCGTCCCGGCGATGCTCGGGCACACGATCGCCGTGCACGACGGCCGCAAGCACGTGCCGGTGTTCATCACCGAGTCCATGGTCGGCCACAAGCTGGGGGAGTTCGCGCCCACCCGCACCTTCCGCAGCCACGTCAAGGACGACCGGCGCAGCCGCCGGTAGTCCCGTTGACCCCGGGGGGAGAGCCCCGGGTAGGAGGAACGATGCAAGCGACGGCTAAGGCCCGGTACATCCGCGTCACGCCCAGGAAGGCGCGGCGCGTGGTGGACCTCATCCGCGGGCTGCCCGCCGAGGAGGCGCAGGCGGTGCTCGCGCTTCGCGCCCCAGTCGGCCAGCGACCCGGTCGCCAAGGTGCTGGCCAGCGCGATCGCCAACGCCGAGCACAGCGCCGAGCGGCCGGACGTGGCGTCGCTGCGGGTGAGCCGGGCCTGGGTGGACGAGGGGCCGACGCTCCCGCGGTTCCGGCCCCGGGCGCAGGGCCGGGGCTACCGGATCAGACAAGCGGACCAGCCACATCACCGTCATCGTCTCCGACGAGGCCAAGGAGAGGACCCGCTAGTGGGGCAGAAGGTGAACCCGCACGGGTTCAGGCTGGGCATCACCACCGACTTCAAGAGCCGGTGGTATGCCGACAAGCTGTACAAGGACTACGTCGCGGAGGACGTGGCGATCCGCCGGATGCTGCAGCGCGGCATGGAGCGGGCCGGCATCTCCAAGGTGGAGATCGAGCGGACCAGGGACCGGGTGCGGGTGGACATCCACACCGCCCGGCCGGGCATCGTCATCGGCCGCCGCGGCGCCGAGGCCGACCGGATCCGGGGCGACCTGGAGAAGCTGACCGGCAAGCAGATCCAGCTCAACATCCTCGAGGTCAAGAACCCCGAGATCGACGCCCAGCTGGTCGCCCAGGGCGTGGCCGAGCAGCTGTCCAGCCGCGTCTCGTTCCGGCGCGCGATGCGCAAGGCCATGCAGAGCGCGATCAAGGGCGACGCCAAGGGCATCCGGGTGCAGTGCTCGGGCCGGCTCGGCGGCGCGGAGATGTCCCGGTCGGAGTTCTACCGCGAGGGCCGGGTGCCGCTGCACACGCTGCGGGCCGACATCGACTACGGGTTCTACGAGGCGCGCACCACGTTCGGCCGGATCGGCGTGAAGGTCTGGATCTACCGGGGCGAGGCGCCGCTGACCCGGGCCGAGCGCGAGGCGCAGCAGGCCGCGATGCGGGCCGAGCAGCGCCGGGAGCGGCCGCCGCAGCGGCGTGCCGGGCGGCGTCCGGGCGGTCCCGGCGGGCCGGGCGGCCCGGGCCCCGGCGGCCAGTCGGGCCCGCCGCCATACCAGGGCGGCGGCAGGCCGGCCCGGGCCGAGGAGCGCGCGCCGGCCGGAGCAGGCCGGCCCGGCCGACGCCGGCGCGCCGAAGCGACGGGAGAGGAGGGCTGAGACATGCTCATCCCGCGCAGGGTCAAGCACCGCAAGCAGCACCGGCCGGGCCGGTCCGGCATGGCCACCGGGGGCACCCGGGTGACGTTCGGCGAGTACGGCATCCAGGCGCTCGAGCACGCGTACCTGACCAACCGGCAGATCGAGGCCGCTCGTATCGCCATGACCCGGCACATCCGCCGTGGCGGGAAGGTGTGGATCAACGTCTTCCCGGACCGCCCGCTGACCAAGAAGCCGGCCGAGACCCGGATGGGCTCGGGCAAGGGCTCGCCGGAGTGGTGGATCGCCAACGTCAAGCCGGGCCGGGTCATGTTCGAGCTGTCCGGCGTGCCGGAGCCGGTCGCCAGGGAGGCGCTCCGGCTGGCCGCGCACAAGCTCCCGATGAAGTGCCGGGTCGTCAAGCGAGAGGCGGGTGAGGCGTGATGGCGAGCGGCCTTACCGCCACCCAGCTGCGGACCCAGACCGAGGAAGAACTCAACATCAAGCTGGCCGAGGCGAAGGCGGAGCTGTTCAACCTCCGCTTCCAGGCTGCCACCGGGCAGCTGGAGAGCCACGGGCGGCTGCACGCCGTCCGCAAGGAGATCGCCCGGATCTACACGGTCAAGCGCGAGCGCGAGCTCGGCATCGTGACTGTCGTTGACGAGGCACAGCGCGAGGACGCAGAGCTCGCAGAAGCAGAGCCCCAGGAGGCGCAGAGTGAGTGACGCACAGCCGGGCGCGCCGGAGCAGGCCGGGCAGGCCGGGCACGGGCGGGGCTACCGCAAGATCCGTGAGGGCCTCGTGGTCAGCGGCAAGATGGACAAGACCGTCGTGGTCCTGGCCGAGGACCGGGTGAAGCACCCCAAGTACGGCAAGGTCATCCGGCGGACGAAGAAGTACACCGCGCACGACGCCGATAACGCCTGCGGCGTCGGCGACCGCGTGCTGCTGATGGAGACCAGGCCGCTGTCCGCGACCAAGCGGTGGCGGGTGGCAAAGATCCTGGAGAAGGCCAAGTAGACGGTTCCCGGGGCACGCCGACCGGCGGCCCAGGGACAGCGTGAAGAAGCAGGAGTTGACGTGATCCAGCAGGAGTCGCGGCTCAAGGTCGCCGACAACACCGGAGCCAAGGAGATCTTGTGCATCCGCGTGCTCGGCGGCTCGGGCCGGCGATACGCGGGCATCGGTGACGTCATCGTGGCGACCGTGAAGGATGCCCTTCCCGGCGCGGGCGTGAAGCGGGGCGACGTGGTCAAGGCTGTCGTCGTGCGCACCCGCAAGGAGCGCCGCCGCGTGGACGGCTCCTACATCCGCTTCGACGAGAACGCCGCGGTGCTGATCAGGGACGGCGGGGATCCCCGCGGTACCCGCATCTTCGGGCCGGTCGGCCGGGAGCTGCGGGAGAAGCGATTTATGCGGATCATCTCGCTCGCACCGGAGGTGCTGTGATGGCGCGGCGTAAGGCGGCCCGGGGCAGGCCCGGCATGAAGATCAAGAAGGGCGACCACGTGATCGTCATGGCCGGCGCGGACCGCGGCCTGGAGGGCACGGTCATCGTGGCCTACCCGGACCGCGACAAGGTCCTGGTCCAGGGCGTCAACATGATCAAGAAGAACACCAAGGTCAACCACCAGGGGATCCGGGGTGCCAAGGAGGGCGGCATCGTCCACCAGGAGGCCCCGGTGCACGTGAGCAACGTGCAGCTGATCGATCCCGAGACCAAGAAGCCCGCCCGGGCCGGCTACCGGTTCGATGAGGACGGCAACAAGGTCCGGACCATCCGTCCGGGCGGCAAGGACATCTGATGGCAGCGACGAGGGAACCGGCCGGCCAGGCCCGGCGGCCGAGGGGCGGAAACCGGGGTTCCCGGACCGGCGGCGCGGACGGCGCCCGGTCCGGGAGCGACGCCGCGGCCGGCGCCGCCGGGGTGGAGGCACCCCCCAGGCCCCGGCTGAAGGAGCGCTACCTGTCCGAGATCGCGCCGGCGCTGCACGAGGAGTTCGGCTACGGCAACGTCATGCAGGTCCCCGGGCTGTCCAAGATCGTGGTCAACATGGGGGTCGGCGAGGCGGCCAGGGACGCCAAGCTGATCGACGGTGCGGTGAAGGACCTGTCCCTGATCACCGGCCAGAAGCCGGCCGTGGCCCGGGCGAAGAAGTCGGTGGCCCAGTTCAAGCTGCGCGAGGGCATGCCGATCGGGGCGCACGTGACGCTGCGCGGCGACCGGATGTGGGAGTTCTGCGACCGGCTGCTGTCCATCGCGCTGCCCCGGATCCGCGACTTCCGCGGCCTGAGCGACCGGCAGTTCGACGGCCGGGGCAACTACACGTTCGGCCTGACGGAGCAGCTCATGTTCCACGAGGTCGATCCCGACCAGGTGGACCGGCAGCGGGGCATGGACGTGACCGTCGTCACCACCGCGAGTACCGATGAAGAGGGCCGCTCGCTGCTGCGGCGGCTCGGATTCCCCTTCAAGGAAGGCTGAGGAGCCGAAGTTGGCGAAGAAGGCACTGGTCGCCAAGGCGAAGCGGACGCCCAAGTTCAAGGTGCGCGGCTACACGCGGTGCTCGCGCTGCGGGCGGCCCCGCGCGGTGTACCGGAGGTTCGGCCTGTGCCGCATCTGCTTCCGCACGATGGCGCACCGCGGCGAGCTGCCCGGCATCACCAAGTCCAGCTGGTAGCCGCCGGCTGCCGGACCCGACCCACCACCGCGGGCGCGCCGCGCCCGCACCAGTAACAACCATTACGGGCGCGAGGCGCCCGCCGACCACGCCGGAGGTCCCGGCCGGCCCGCGGGCCGGAGGGAAACCGCGGCGAGGAGGGCCACGAGGCCATGACGATGACCGACCCGATCGCAGACATGCTGACCCGTCTGCGGAACGCAAACTCGGCGTACCACGAGACCACCGGCATGCCGTATTCGAAGATCAAGGTGCACATCGCGGAAATCCTCCAGCAGGAGGGTTACATCGCGGGCTGGCGCGTGGAAGACGCCGAGGTCGGCAAGAATCTCGTGGTCTCGCTCAAGTTCGGCCCGTCCCGCGAGCGCTCGATCGCCGGGATCAAGCGGGTGTCCAAGCCAGGGCTGCGGGTGTACGCGAAGAAGGACGGCCTGCCGCGGGTGCTGGGCGGCCTGGGCATCGCGATCATCTCGACCTCGGCCGGCCTGATGACGGACAAGCAGGCGAGCAAGCGCGGCGTGGGCGGGGAAGTCCTCGCCTACGTCTGGTAAGGGAGAAGCTCGATGTCGAGAATCGGGCGGATGCCCGTCGCCGTGCCCGGCGGCGTCACGTCACGATCGACGGCCGCGAGGTCATCGTAACGGGCCCGAAGGGCACGCTGCGGCACACCGTGGCGGCGCCGATCGACGTGTCCCAGGACGACGGCGTGCTGACCGTGACCAGGCCGAACGACGAGGGACACGTCCGCGCGCTGCACGGCCTGTCCCGTACCCTCATCGCGAACATGATCACCGGCGTGACCGAGGGCTACCGCAAGACGCTGGAGATCGTCGGGGTCGGCTACCGGGTGCAGGCGCGAGGGCCAGGACCTGGAGTTCTCCCTGGGCTTCAGCCACCCGGTGCACGTGGTGCCGCCCGAGGGCATCACGTTCCGGGTCGAGGCCCCCACCAGGTTCGTGGTCGAGGGCATCGACAAGCAGCAGGTGGGCGAGATCGCGGCGAACATCCGTAAGCTGCGCAAGCCGGACCCGTACAAGGGCAAGGGCGTCCGGTATCAGGGCGAGCAGAATCCGGCGCAAGGTCGGGAAGGCTGGGAAGTAAGACATGGCTGGAATGCAGACCAGGGCCGTCCGCCGCACGGGCGGGCCGCGCGCGGACGGCCGCCGCGGCCGCAACGCCTTCCGCAGCCCGGCGGCACCTGCGGGTGCGCAAGCAGGTGACCGGGGCGGCGGCGCGTCCCCGCCTGGTGGTGACCAGGTCGGCGCGGCACATCTTCGCCCAGCTGATCGACGACGTCGCCGGCCGCACGCTGGCGTCCGCGTCCAGCCTGGACGAGTCCGTCAAGGGCAGCGACGGGGACAAGAAGGCCAAGGCGCGCAAGGTGGGCGAGCTGCTGGCCCGGCGGGCGGCCGAGGCCGGCGTCACCGCGGCGGTGTTCGACCGGGCCGGCTACCGGTACCACGGCCGCGTCGCGGCGCTGGCCGACGGCGCCCGCGAGGGCGGGCTGGCGTTCTGACCGGCCCGGCTGCTGACAGAGCAAACGACGAGAAGAGGACGAACTGATGCCAGCGACAACGCGGCGCGGCGGCGGCGGCGAACGGCGGGACCGCCGTGACGACCGCCGCGGCGGGGCCGCCGACAAGTCGGCCGCCTACCTGGAGCGCGTGGTCACCATCAACCGCGTGGCCAAGGTGGTCAAGGGCGGCCGGCGATTCAGCTTTACCGCGCTGGTCGTGGTCGGCGACGGCAACGGCATGGTCGGCGTCGGATACGGCAAGGCCAAGGAGGTGCCCGCGGCGATCGCCAAGGGCGTCGAGGAAGCCAAGAAGAACTTCTTCAAGGTGCCTCGCATCGCGGGCACGATCCCGCACACGGTGCAGGGTGAGGCCGCGGCCGGGGTGGTGCTGCTCAAGCCGGCCAGCCCCGGCACCGGCGTCATCGCCGGCGGCCCGGTGCGGGCCGTGCTCGAGTGCGCGGGGATCACGGGACGTGCTGTCCCGGTCGCTCGGCTCGTCGAACCCGATCAACGTGGTGCACGCCACGGTGACCGCGCTGAAGAGCCTGAGCCGGCCGGAGGAGATCGCGGCCAAGCGCGGCCTGCCGATCGAGGACGTCGCCCCGGCGGCGATGCTGCGGGCGCGGGCCGCCGCGGGCGCCAACTGAGCGGGGTCGGCCAATGGCACAGCTGAAGGTCACGCAGGAGCGATCAGCATCGGCGGCACCCGCGCCCAGCGGGCCTGCCTGCGATCGCTCGGACTCAAGCGGATCGGCGATGTCGTGATCAAGGACGACAAGCCCGAGTTCCGCGGCATGATCGCGACGGTGCGCCACCTGGTGGCCGTCGAGGAGGTGGACTGACATGGCAGACGCCGACCAGGCCGGCGCCGGCCGCCCGGGCCGGGCGGGGCTGAAGCTTCATCACCTGCGGCCCGCCCGGGTGCCCGCACCGACCGGACCCGGGTGGGCCGCGGCGAGGCCTCGAAGGGCAAGACCGCCGGCCGCGGGACCAAGGGCACCAAGGCCCGGGGCAGCGTCCCGGCCCGGTTCGAGGGCGGCCAGATGCCGCTGCACCGCCGGGTCCCGCAGCTGCGGGGCTTCTCCAACGCCCTGTTCAAGACCACCTATCAGGTGGTCAACACGGGCAGGCTGGCCGAGCTCTACCCGGAGGGTGGCGACGTCACCCCGGACGACCTGGCCGCCAGGGGCGCGGTGCGCCCCGGCCAGCTGGTGAAGGTGCTCGGGCACGGTGACGCCCCCAGCGGGCTGCGGGTGACCGCGCACGCCTTCTCCGCCACGGCCATCGAGAAGATCGAGGCGGCCGGAGGATCAGCGACGAAGCTGTGAGACCCTGCCGTAGCCGCAGGCCCGCGGCGTTCGCGGGGCTACCGGCCGATTGCCGGCGGCTGTTAGAGTGCGCCGAGCGGGTTAGACTGCGGCAGACCGCTACCGGCGGGGCTCCGCCGATCATTCCGTGACCCTTCGATCCGAGGACGGCGCATGCTGACCGCGTTCCTGCGGGCGTTCCGAACCCCCGACCTGCGCAGGAAGCTGCTCTTCACGCTATTCATCATCGCCGTCTTCCGGCTCGGGTCCACGCTGCCCACGCCCGGCATCTCGGTCAAGGCCGTGAACGCGTGTATCACCTCGGCCACCACGAGCGGCAACAACGCGAACGTCTACCAGCTGGTCAACCTGTTCAGCGGCGGCGCGCTGCTGAAGCTGACGGTGTTCGCGCTGGGCATCATGCCCTACATCACCGCGAGCATCATCATGCAGCTGCTCGCCGTGGTCATCCCGCGGCTGGAGACGCTGCAGGACGAGGGCCAGTCGGGTACCGCGAAGATCACCCAGTACACCAGGTACCTGACGGTCGGGCTGGCCATCCTGCAGTCCACCGGCATCGTCGCGCTGGCCAGGTCGGGCCGGCTGTTCACCGACCTGCAACCGGTCGCTGCTGATCAACGACGCAGTGTTCACCGTCGTCACGATGGTGATCATCATGACCGCCGGCACCGCGGTGATCATGTGGCTGGGCGAGCTGATCACCGACCGCGGCGTCGGCAACGGCATGTCCCTGATGATCTTCACTCAGGTCATCGCGGTGTTCCCCAGCGAGCTGGGCAGCGTCTACCAGTCCAAGGGCGCGTTCGCGCTGATCATCGTGCTGCTGGTCGGGGTGGCCATCATCGGCTTCATCGCCTTCATGGAGCAGGCGCAGCGCCGGATCCCGGTGCAGTACGCCAAGCGGATGGTGGGCCGCCGGATGTACGGCGGCACCTCCACCTACATCCCGATGAAGGTGAACCAGGCCGGTGTCATCCCGGTCATCTTCGCCTCGTCGCTGCTGTACATCCCGCAGCTGGCCGCGTCGCTGTTCGGCAGCAGCACCCATCCGCAGGGCTGGGTGACGTGGATCGACACGTACCTGGCCCAGCAGAGCTCGACCTACTACATCGCCACCTTCTTCGTGCTGATCGTGTTCTTCACGTACTTCTACGTGGCGATCACGTTCAACCCGACCAAGGTCGCGGACAACATGAAGAAGTACGGCGGTTTCATCCCCGGCATCAGGCCGGGCCGGCCCACCGCCGAGTACCTGGAGTACGTGCTGTCCCGGATCACCGCGCCCGGCTCGCTGTACCTGGGCTTCGTCGCGCTCATCCCGATGGTCGCGTTCGCGTTCGTCGGCGTGGGCAACACGATCCCGTTCGGCGGCACCCCGATCCTCATCGCCGTCGGCGTCGGCCTGGACACCGTGAAGCAGATCGAAAGTCAGCTTCAGCAGCGCAACTACGAGGGCTTCTTGCGGTAGGCCGTGTCCCTTGAACCCGTGACGGCGCGGATCGGCGCCCAGGCGACGACCGGCGCAGGCGCCGCCAGGGTCGTCGTCGCCGAGTCCGCCACGGCTCCTCCGGCAGCCCGGACGCCGCCTCGATCACCGCTCGTCGCGCCGCAGCGCGCCAGCCAGCAGGGCCGCCGGGGTCCAAGGGACACGACCTAGTGCGCATCGTCCTCGTCGGGCCTCCCGGTGCGGGCAAGGGGACGCAGGCCCAGTTCATAGCGTCGCACCTGGCGATCCCGAAGATTTCGACAGGTGACATCTTCCGGTACAACGTGACCCGGGGGACGGCGCTCGGCCGCAAGGCCAAGGACTACATGGAACGCGGCGACCTGGTACCCGACGAGGTCACGATCGCGATGGTCAGGGACCGGCTGTGCGAGGACGACGCGCAGCCGGGCTTCCTGCTCGACGGCTTCCCGCGGAACGTGCCGCAGGCCGAGACGCTGGAGAAGATGCTGTCGGAGTGGGAGACCCGGCTGGACGTCGTCCTCGAACTCGTCGTGGACGACGACGAGGTGGTGCGCAGGCTGTCCGGGCGGCGCACCTGCCACCAGTGCGGCCGGGTCTGGCACGTGCTCTTCGACCCGCCGGCCCGCAGGGACACCTGCGACGACTGCGGCGGCGAGCTGTTCCAGCGCGATGACGACCGCGAGGAGACGATCAGGCACCGGCTCGAGGTGTACCAGGACCAGACGGCGCCGCTGGTCGCCTACTACGCCGACCAGGGCATCCTGCAGGGCATCGACGCCACCGGGCCGGTGGAAGAGGTCACCGACCGCGCGATGAGCTCGCTGCGCCGGTTCATCAACTAGCCCAGCCGGAGCGGGGTGCCGCGGGTCGACGGTAGCCGTGGTATCGGCAGCGGCCCGGGGCAGGGGAGCGGAAGAGCCGGAGAGGCAGATGCGGATAAAGCGCGAACCGGCGATCCAGGTCAAGACGCGGGCGCAGCTCGGCGTCATGCGGGAGGCGGGCCTGGTCGTCGCGCACGCCCTGAGCATGCTCGCCGCGGCGGCCGAGCCCGGGGTCACCACCGCCGAACTCGACGCGGATCGCCGAGCGGCAGATCACCGCCGCCGGAGCCACCCCCTCCTTCAAGGGCTACCACGGCTACCCCGCCACCATCTGCACGTCGGTGAACGAGGAGATCGTGCACGGCATCCCGAGCCAGGCCAGGCGGCTCGGACCGGTGACGTGATCTCCATCGACTGCGGCGCGATCGTCCGGGGATGGCACGCCGACGCCGCGCTCACCGTGGGCGTGGGCGAGATCAGCGAGGAACTGCCGCCGCCTGCTCACCGCCTGCGAGGAGGCGCTGTGGCACGGGCTGGCCAGGCCCGGCCCGGCCGCAGGCTCACCGACATCTCGCACGCCGTGGAGACCAGCGCCCGCGCCGCCGGGCCCTACGGGATCGTCGAGGAGTACGTCGGCCACGGCATCGGCACCGAGATGCACATGGACCCCGCCGTGCCCAACTACGGCCGGCCGGGCCGCGGCCCGGTGCTCACCGCCGGGATGGCCCTGGCCGTCGAGCCGATGCTGGTGCTCGGCGACCGGCACACCCGGCTGCTGGACGACGGCTGGACCGTGGTCAGCTCGGACGGCACCCCCGCCGCGCACTTCGAGCACACCGTCGCGATCACCGCCGACGGGCCCTGGGTGCTGACCGCGGCGGACGGCGGGCAGGGAACGGCTCGGCCGGGCCTGCCGCAGCGGCCGGGTCCGGTGCACGCCGCTCCGACCCGGCCGCCTCGAGGCCGGGCCGAACGGGCAGCCCCGGCACGGCGCGAAGGGAGTCGGTGATGCCACGACGACCCGCAGATGCGCGCCTCCGACGACGACCGGGACCGGGCCGCCTCGCTGCTGCGTGAGCACCACGCCGCGGGCCGGCTGACCGTCGACGAGTTCCAGGAGCGGCTCGACGCCACCTACGCGGCCAAGACGCTCGGCGACCTCGACAGAGCTGATGGCCGACCTGCCCGAGCATCGACCTGTACCACCTGCCGGACGAGTCCATGCGCCGGATGGCCACCGGCCCGCGCAGATCGTCCCCGGCGTCGAGCACGGCAGGCTGTCGCCCGCCTGGCGCGGCAGCCTGGGGCTCCTGGGCCTCGGTCAGCCTGCTGCTGTTCGTCATCTGGCTGATCACCGCGATCGGCAGCCACAGCGCGAACGGCCTGTGGTTCCTGTGGATCGCCGGGCCGTGGGGCGCGATCCTGCTCGGCCGGTGGCTGTTCGGCGGGCATCCGTCAGGGGCCGGCCAGGGCCGCAGGCAGCCGTTCCACGATCGCACGCGGCTACCGACTGAGGACCGCCAGCGACGCAGCGAGCACACGAGACCACATCGAGCGCCGCCGAGGCAGCGCATCGCCGGGAACACCTGCAGCGCCGGGAGCACATGCGCGCCGCCGGCGACCGTCACCGGTCACCCCGGGCCGCCCGGCCAGGCACCACCGGGGCCGGGGGAATTCTGAGCTGACGACTTTGGTTCGCATTAGGGCGAGCTGTCGCGTACACTTTCCATTCGGCCCGTGTGCTGTCGTCTTTGCGCTGCTCGCTGAAGGAAGCCCGGTGGCAGAGGTCCCGCAGGGCACCCATCTGGTTGGGCGGACGCTGATTAAGGCGGCCGCAGTGCCGGGCGGGGCGGGGACGTGGCACCGCGAAGCCGGTGACCCACGCAGGCCGGGTACCAAGCCAAGAACCAAACTACCTGGCAGGCCCCGCAGCCTGCGGCCGCCTGCCAGGCCGATGAGCGAAGCGCGGAGGATATGCCCAAGAAAGACGGCGCCATCGAGATCGAGGGCACGGTGGTGGAGTCACTGCCGAATGCCTTTTTCCGCGTGGAGCTGGACAACGGGCACAAGGTGCTCGCCCACATCAGCGGGAAGATGCGGATGCACTACATCCGGATCCTCCCCGACGACCGGGTCGTCGTGGAGCTGAGCCCGTACGACCTGAGCCGTGGGCGGATCGTCTACCGGTACAAGTGACAAGGGACGGGCACGGCCCAGCGCGGGCCGCTGCCTGAGGAGAGATAACCATGAAGGTCAAGCCGAGCGTCAAGAAGATCTGCAACAAGTGCCGGGTCATCCGCAGGCATGGCCGGGTCATGGTTATCTGCTCCGACCCCCGGCACAAGCAGCGCCAGGGCTGACCCTGCGGTAAGACCCAGCCGAACCGAAGGAGTACGTGGCAACAGATGGCTCGCCTTGTCGGCGTTGACCTCCCGAACGACAAGCGCGTGGAGGTCGCGCTCACCTACATCTACGGCATCGGCCGCACCCGGGCACTGCGAGACGCTGGAAGCCACCGGCGTCAGCGCCGACCGCCGGGTGCACGATCTGAGCGACGACGAGCTCGTCCGTCTTCGTGACTGGATCGAGGCCACCTACCGGGTGGAAGGTGACCTGCGCCGCGAGGTGCAGGCCGACATCCGCCGCAAGATCGAGATCGGCTGCTACCAGGGTATCCGGCACCGCCGTGGGCTGCCCGGTGCACGGTCAGCGCACGCAGACCAACGCCCGCACCCGCAAGGGCAAGAAGAGGACCGTGGCCGGCAAGAAGAAGGTCGGCAAGAAGTAAGTCAAGCTGTCCCGGCCGCGCCGGGACCGATCACCTCAAGAACAGGAAGTCAGCAGCGAGCAGATGCCTCCGAGAAGTCGCCAGACCGCCGCCAAGAAGGTGCGCCGCAAGGAGCGGAAGAACATCGCCCACGGGCACGCGCACATCAGGAGCACGTTCAACAACACGATCGTCTCGATCACCGACCCGAGCGGCAACGTCATCGCCTGGGCGTCCTCCGGCCAGGTCGGGTTCAAGGGCTCCCGCAAGTCGACGCCCTACGCCGCGCAGATGGCGGCCGAGGCCGCCGCGCGCCGCGCCATGGAGCACGGCATGCGCAAGGTTGACGTCTTCGTCAAGGGCCCGGGCTCGGGCCGGGAGACGGCAATCCGCTCGCTGCAGGCGACCGGTCTCGAGGTCGGCACGATCCAGGACGTCACCCCGGTTCCGCACAACGGCTGCCGCCCGCCAAAGCGGCGCAGGGTCTGAGGAGAAAGCGGCAGATGGCTCGATACACAGGTGCGGACTGCAAGCTCTGCAGGCGCGAGAAGATGAAGCTCTTCCTCAAGGGCGCCAAGTGCGACTCGCCCAAGTGCCCCATTGAGATCCGGCCCTACCCGCCGGGCGAGCACGGCCGGAACCGGCCCCGGGAGAGCGAGTACCTGCTCCAGGTCAGGGAGAAGCAGCGCGCGCGGCGGGTCTACGGCGTGCTCGAGCGCCAGTTCCGTAACTACTACGAGGAGGCCACGCCGCCGGCGCGGCAAGACCGGCGACAACCTGCTCCAGATCCTGGAGTGCCGCCTGGACAACGTGGTCTACCGGGCCGGCTTCGCCAAGAGCAGGGACATGGCGCGCCAGCTGGTCAACGCACGGCCACATCCTCGTCAACGGCCAGAAGGTCAACATCCCGTCGTACCAGGTGCAGCCAGAACGACATCATCGACGTGCGGGACCAAGTCCCTGGAGATGACCCCGTTCGTCGTCGCGCGCGCCGAGGCCGGAGAGCGGCCGGTGCCCGCGTGGCTCGAGGTGATCCCGGAGCAAGATGCGCATCCTCGTCCATACGCTCCCGGTCCGGGCGCAGATCGACACTCAGGTCCAGGAACAGCTCATCGTCGAGTACTACTCCAAGTAACGGCCTGTCCCGGGCGGCAGAGCTGTCAGGAAGGATCGCGACCGTCATATAGCGGGCGTCGCGGAAGGGAATCACAATGCTTATCGCCCAGCGTCCAACCCTCACCGAAGAGCAGGTCAGGCGAGTTCCGGTCCCGGTTCGTCATCGAGCCGCTCGAGCCGGGCTTCGGCTACACGATCGGTAACTCGCTCCGCCGTACCCTGCTGTCCTCCATCCCTGGTGCGGCCGTCACCAGCATCAGGATCGAGGGTGTGCTGCACGAGTTCTCCACCGTTCCGGGGGTCAAGGAAGACGTCACCGACATCATCCTGAACCTCAAGGAGCTCGTCGTCTCCTCCGAGCAGGACGAGCCCGTGGTGATGTACCTGCGCAAGCAGGGCCCCGGCGAGGTCACCGCCGCGGACATCGCGCCGCCGGCCGGCGTCGAGGTGCACAACCCGGAGACCCGGCATCGCCACCCTGAACGGCAAGGGCAAGCTGGAGATGGAGCTCACGGTCGAGCGGGGCCGCGGCTACGTCTCCGCCGCGCAGAACAAGCAGCCCGGCCAGGAGATCGGCCGGATCCCGATCGACTCGATCTACTCGCCCGTGCTTCGGGTGACCTACAAGGTCGAGGCGACCCGGGTCGAGCAGCGCACCGACTTCGACCGGCTGATCCTGGACGTGGAGACCAAGCCGTGCCTGCGCCCCAGGGACGCGGTCGCCAGCGCCGGCAAGACCCTGGTCGAGCTGTTCGGCCTGGCCAGGGAGCTGAACGTCGAGGCCGAGGGCATCGACATGGGCCCGTCGCCCACCGACGCCGCGCTGGCCGCCGATCTGGCCCTGCCGATCGAGGAGCTCAACCTCACCGTCCGCTCCTACAACTGCCTCAAGCGCGAGGGCATCCACACGGTCGGCGAGCTCGTCGCCCGCAGCGAGCAGGACCTGCTCGACATCCGCAACTTCGGCGCGAAGTCGATCGAGGAGGTCAAGCAGAAGCTGGTCGACATGGGCCTGGCGCTCAAGGACTCCCCGCCCGGATTCGACCCGGGCACTGCGGCGGACAGCTACGGCGCGGACGACGACGACAGCTACGTCGAGACCGAGCAGTACTGACCAGCCAGCCACCGCCGACACCCACTGACACAAGTCAGCGCCAGGCAGCGACCGAGGAGATTTCCGATGCCCACGCCTACCAAGGGTCCCCGGCTGGGGGGCAGCCCCGCCCACCAGCGGCACATCCTGTCGAACCTGGCCACGGCCCTGTTCGAGCACGGCCGGATCACCACCACGCACGCCAGGGCGCGCAGGCTGCGGCCGGTGGCCGAGCGGCTGATCACCTTCGCCAAGCGCGGTGACCTGCACGCGCGGCGGCAGGTGCTCACCGTCATGCCCGACAAGACCGTCGTGCACACGCTGTTCACCGAGATCGGCCCGGGATTCGCCAGCCGCCAGGGCGGCTACACCCGGATCATCAAGATCGGCCCGCGAAAGGGCGACAACGCCCCGATGGCCGTGATCGAACTCGTCCAGGAGGACGAGGAAGAGCAGCAGGCCGCGCCGCCGGGCCCGCCGCTCGCAGCCCGCGCTGCCACGCCCGGCGGCCACCGCCACGCCACCCGCGGCGGCACCGCCGCGGCGGAGGCCACCGCGGACGACGCGAGGTCCGCGCGGAGGCGCCGAGGACGCCGCGGATGCTGACACCGAGGACGCCGAGGCCGATGCTCTGCCGTGACGCCGAAGCCGCCGACCCGGCGGACGCCGAGGCCGGGGCGGCTGGCACAGACGCCGAGCCGCCGGCGCAGGACGCGAGCACAGACGCAGAGGCCGCTGGCCCAGCCGCCGAGGCCGGCGGACGCCGGGCCCGAGCCGCGGAGGCGGCCGCCGAGCGGACGTCGCGGATGCGCGAGCCCGCAGCCCGGTGACGCCAGCTCGAGGCGGACGCCGAGCCCGAGTCTGCGGACGTGGCGGCCACGGTGCGCCCGATGCCGAAGCCGCCGTGGGCGGCACTGGCGACGCCGCCACGTCCTGACGGGACGTACAACAGCCCGAGCCGTGGGCGGAGGCCCGCCTTGCAGGGCCCGGAGAGCGGCGCGGTTCCTGAACACGGCACGGTCCTGACCGGACGGTCAGGCTGCGTCTTGACCTCGCCTATGACGGCTCAGGCTTCTCCGGGTGGGCGCGCCAGCCGGGCCGCCGGACGGTTCAGGAGGTCGTCGAGGCGGCGCTGGGCCGCCTGCTGCAGCTCGAGGCCGCCCCGGCGCTGACCGTGGCCGGGCGCACCGACGCCGGGGTCCATGCCCGCGGCCAGGTCGCGCACGTGGACGTGCCCGCGGCCAGCTGGGCCGCGGTCGGCGCCCGTCGCGCTGCGCAGGCTGGCCGGGCTGCTGCCGGCCGACGTGCGGGCCCGCTCGGTCGCCGCCGCGCCCCGGAGGGGTTCGACGCCCGGTTCTCCGCGCTGTGGCGGCGCTACTCCTACCGGGTCTGCGACGATCCCGCCGCCGCGGACCCGCTGCGCCGGGGCGACACCCTCTGGCACCGGCGCCCGCTGGACGTCGGCCCGGATGAACGAGGCGGCGCGGGGCTGCCTGGGGCGAGCACGACTTCGCCGCGTACTGCCGCCGCCGGGAGGGAGCGTCCACCGTCCGCAGGCTGATCCGGCTGGACTGGGCGCGGCTGGAGCTCCGGTGTGGCCGTGGCCGGGGTGGTCGCGGACGCGTTCTGCCACAACATGGTGCGCGCCCTGGTCGGTGCCCTGCTGGCGGTGGGCGACGGGCGCAAGCCGTCGACCTGGCCCGTGAGCGTGCTTGCCGCCGGGGTCCGCGATCCCGCCGTGCACGTGGCCCCGCCGCACGCGCTGTGCCTGGAGGAGGTCCGCTACCCGGCCGATACCGAGCTGGCGAGCCGCGCGGCCGCCACCCGTCGCCGCCGTTAGCCCCCGGGACTCGCGGACCTGATCCCGCGTGCCGCGGGCCACCCGGGCCCCCTGCCCCTGGTTTTCGCCCGCGCGCCCAGCGCCGCACCTCGCCGAGGTCGTCGAGCGGCGACACCTCACCTTCGATGAGCACGTATGAGTGCATCGGCGCCAGCGGCCGGCCGGGAGCTCCTTCGCCGGCCGGGTCAGCTGTCCGTCGGGGCTTGCTTCGGCGACCGGGCGAGCGGCTGCAGGGTGACAGCCGTGAAAGACCGGGCCAGCGCCTTCAGCGTCCGCACCTGCGTTGTGTGGCTGGTCGGATTTCGCCCGTCGCTGTTAGTGGCGAGGGCATAGACGATGTACCGGCTGTCCACGGTGTCGTAGCCGACGCCGACGCTCGTGCTGACCGCGGTCGCCCCGCTCTTGGCGGGCCCGTCGAGCCCGGTGAACCAGACGTCCTGCCCGAATTTCCTGCTGCGATCCGCTGAGCTCGCGGCGGCCGGGCTGGGCAGTTCGGCCACGCCGGCCGTCACCGCGTACCGCTTGGCGCTGTCCACGAACGTCGCCCGGATCACGCGCTGGCAGCCAGCCGACTTCAGCGCGGCTGTGAAGACGCCGCGGGTGGCGGCTGAGCACTCTTGAGTCAGGACCCCGGTAACCCGGTGGAACCGGATCCCATCGGCCACTACCTGCCCGTGCGCGAAGACCTGGCCGGCGCTTATCTGGCCCTGGCTCGCCTGGTTTCGGCCGCTCGGCGCGCTGCCGGCGCTTTTCGCGTTGCGGGCGGTGGGACTGGCGCCGGTGACCCGGCTGCCCGCCGCAGCCGGGCTCGGCGTGCGACCGGACCTCCCGCCAGGATGGCGGGTAATGAAGACCGCGGCCGCCGCGACTAGTGCCGCGGCCAGCACCGCGGCGGTGGCCAGCAGCCGGTTCCCGCGCCGCCTGCCGGGCGGCGGAAAGTTCTCCAGCACGTCCGGCTGGGATCCGCGGCCCGCGTCCAGGTACTCCAGGTAACCGGGGCCCGCGGCCGTAGGTCGCTCGCCGGGGGTTCGCAGCCACGGCGGCGTTCTCGGTGCCGCGTCCTGCCGGTCCCAGGGCTCCGCCCACTGGGTGTCGTAGGGACCGTCTGGGAGGTCTGTGCCCCCCGCGGCGCCTGGAAGCTCGAATGACCCGTGCTCCGTGCGTTCGGATGAGCCATACTCCGGGGGCTCGAATGACCCGTGATCGGGCCACCGCCGGGGATCGGTCCCGGCGGCCGCCCAGGAATCGGCTTGGTACCCGGGGTCGTGCAGCGTCTTCTCCTGCAGCCCGAACTGGTCCGCGGGCTCCGAGGCCGGCGCGCAGGCGGCACGCGCGGCCTCATGCCCCGTCCCGTTGTCGGCCCGGCCCTGATCGTCGTGGGGGAGGCCCGGGTGCGGATCGCCGGACCAGCCCCCGTCGTAACCGTGAGGGGCGGGGTACGGATCGGTGAGGCGGCTCCGGTCGTAGCCGTGAGGGGCCAGGTGCGGGTCAGCGGCCAGGTCCTGGGCACTGCCCTGGGACGCCTGATGCGGATCGCCGAGCCAGCCCTGGTCGTGGCCCGGGGAATCTGCGAGCGGATCGCCGGACCGGCCCCGGTGGTAGCCCGGAGGGCCTGGGTGCGGATCAGCGGTCCGGTACTGCTCGTAACCCTGAGGGGCCAGATACGGATCCCTGGCCCGGTAGGCGTCCTGTTCGGTCGGGAGCGGGTCGGCGGGCCGGCCCTGGTGGTAACCCTGGGAGGCCGGGTGCGGACCGTCAGCCCGGTAGGGGTCGTGGCCGGTCGGGAGCGGGTCGGCGGGCCGGCCCTGGTGGTAACCCTGGGAGGCCGGGTGCGGACTAGCGTGGCGGCCCCGGTCATATCGCCGGGGCGCCGGGTGCGGATCGCCGGACCAGCCCTGCTCGTAGCCCTGGAGGGCCGGGAGCGAGGCAGGCGGCCCGGTAGGAGTCCTGTCCGGCGGGGGCCTGAGCGGTCCAGGGCGGTGCGGGAGGTCGGCGCGGGTCCTGATCGTACCGAGTCCGGGGGGCCGAGGTTGGCGCCGGGGCGGGATACGGGCCGTAATCCTGCGGATGCTCGTCGGCCCGGGGTGGCGGTACGGGGGGATATCGCCATTCGCCAGGGTCGCCACCACCCCGGTGAGGACTCGATCCCACGACTGCTCCGTTTCTCGATTCCTGCGGGACATTCAGGCCGGCGGCCGGTTGCGGTACTGGGCGGCCCGCAAGTATGCACCTGCGCTAGGGCACCCGGGGTTGCCCCGTGACCATGCGGCTGGTCAGGCTCACGTTCGCGGTCCCGCTGATGAGGTCGGCAGAGAACGCCTTGAGCTGCGCTCTTTCCGATGCCGTCCGAGGGGCGCGAAGGGTCGTGAACTCCACCCACGTCAGGATCAGGTAGTGCCCCTTCACCTCGGCTTCCTCCAGGCCGGTGCCTTTGGCCAGGCTGTGCGTCGGCCCCGAAGCGGCCGTGAGCTGGGCGATAAACTGGCTGGATCCGGTGACCTTGCCGACACGGCTGGCACCCGCGGAGTCGCTGAGGTTGAGCACCCCGATGGTTCCCATCAGCTTCTGCGCCGAGGCCAGATAGCTGGCTCGCATGACCTGGCTGCAGCCGTACTTACCCACTGCCGCCTGCAATTTCGTCCCGAACACGGCGCGGGAGCAGCGCGTGCTGCCCAGCTGAGCGGTCCTGATGTAGCTGGCTTTCCCCACCGTGAACTGCACGGGGAACAGCTGGCTGAGGGTGAGCGGAGCAGGGTCTGCGGAACGCGTGCCGACGTGCTGCCATCGGCCCAGGCTCGGCGACGGATGACTGACGGGGGCGGCCGCCGACGGAGCAGCCGGGCTCGGCGCGCTTGCGGGCGCGTTCGCGCCGGGATGGCGGGCGTAAGTCATCGCGGCGACCACCGCGACGGCGGGCAGGCAGATTCCGGCGATCACAACCCGCCTGCGCACGCGGCCCTTCCGGGCCGCCCTGCGCGCCCTTGGCGCGGTGGCGCGCGTGCGGTCCGCCGCCTTCGCCGCCGTGCTCGCCTGGCCGCCGGGCGGCGCCTGTGGTTCGCGAGGCTGGCGGTCATCGACGTTGTCCGGCGGCGCGGCCGCGCGGGTCACGGTGTCGGCCGGGGTCGGGTCGGCCGGGGTCGGGTCGGCCGGGGTCGGCACTTTCTCCTCGGCGGAGCGGGCAGCCCACGCGTCCAGTTCTTCATCGGGGAGTCCGAGGAGGTGATCGGGAAGCCCGGCGAGGCGGTTAGCGGGCCGTTGATCCAGGCGGTCAGCGGCCAGCCCGGCGAGGTCTTCGTCGGTCCGCTCGGCGATCGCTACCCCGCCGCCACCCGGCTCGTGCTCTGCCGGGGCGAAGCTGGCCCCGGTGTCCGGCCAGGCTGGCGCGGGAACGGGAAGGTACCGGGCATCGACACCGGGTTGCGCGGCGGCCACATTCCACGCGGAGAACTGCGGTTCCGCGTACCAGGGGCCGGGTTCGCCCGGCATTGGCGGGAATCCCGATGCGGGACCGCGGCGAGATCGGCGGTCCGGCCCGTTCCGTGCTACCGGGTAGCCGACCACGGGGGATCTGCCCGGCGTGGCCGGAGGACCGGCTGCGGCGGTCCGGCCGGACGCGGCCCGCGGGTTGCCGGCCGCAGCCGGGGCTGCTGAAAAGGCGGCCCGGCCCGAGGACGCGGCGAGGGTGGCGGCGTCGATTCGGCCGGACGGTGCGCTGAGCGCTGAGTGACTGCCTGCGGCGGGCTCGCGGGACGGCGCGGAAGGGTTATTCATGGCGGCCAGGCCGGATGCCGCAGAAGGGCTATCGGGGTCAGGCAGGCGGATCGGCGCGGGGAGCGCGGAGTGGCTGTCCGTGGCCGTCCCGCGGGAAAGTGCAGAAAGGCTGTCCGTGCCGGGCTCGCGGGACGGCGCGGAAGGATTATCCGTGGCGGCCCGGCCGGATGGTGCGGAAGGGCTGGCCGTGGCGGGCAGGCCGAAAAGTGCTGCGCTATCTGATGAGCGTCGGCCCAGGGCCTGCTTTCCGAACCCAGTCCGCCCGAACCCGCTCCCCGGCCTGTCCGCGCCGCCCGCGTGCCGGCCGCGCTCCCGGCGGGTCTGCGGGGCGTGGCCCGGGTCGGCCGGGGCGTGGCCCGGGTCGGCCGGGGCGTACCCGCTCCGGGCCTGCGGTACGTGGCCGGCGAGGTCGGGCGGGGTGGCCATGCTCCGGTCGCGGCGGCCGGGGGCGGGGCCTACGTGCGCCTCCCCGACCGGCCCGGCCTGCCCGCCATCCCAGCTGCTCGCCGTGTCGCGGTCCTGTACCCCGGAGGCCCGGACCCGCCGCTGATGGCGGAGATGAACGCGTAGTGTTCCTCGTCTTCGGAGGTGAGCTGCGCGGGGTCGTGGCCGCGCAGGCTGGGCATGCGCCGCCGCCGCTGAACAGGCGGGTCGGTGACCTGATTGCCCGGATAACTCACCCGGAGAGCGTATCGCTGACGCGGGCGTCGGATGCGGTGTCGCGAGTTTTCCCTGGCCGCCGTGGTGGCGCTCGGCAACGTTCGGACCCAGGAAGGCCGTTCGGGCTCGGGAAGGGGCATCATGCGGGCCGCTGCGCGGCCGCCGCGGGGCGCGGCCGGTAACGCGGCTGCGCCGACCGCATGCCCCGCCGGGGCACGCCGGTGCGGTGACGGGACTGACCTGCCGGTGAACCTGGGACGACCGCGGTCCGGCTCGCTTTGACCGGGTAATACCTGGCCGGTATCCTCCGTTAGGCGTCCGTCTGTGTCACGAACCGATTGAGCTCCCTGCAGCGGAGCGCGCCATCGGGGCGGCGGCGGACCGAGGTTTTGTCGTGCCCCCGGCTTCGGGAGCAGGTAAAGTCCCTAGACCAGCTGTATACGTGAAGGCTCATGACTGTGCGCACTTTTAGCCCGAAGGCGGGCGACATCCAGCGTCAATGGCACGTCGTCAACGCTTCGGATGTCGTTCTCGGACGACTGGCCAGCCAGGTGGCGGTGCTCCTGCGCGGGAAGCACAAGCCCGTATTCGCCCCGCACGTTGACACCGGCGACTTCGTCATCGTGATCAACGCCGAGAAGGTCGCGCTGAGCGGCAACAAGCTGGACCAGAAGCACGCGTACCGGCACTCCGGGTATCCCGGAGGCCTGAGCGCGGTCGCCTACAGCGACCTGCTGGCCAAGCATCCCGAGCGGGTGGTCGAGAAGGCAGTGAAGGGCATGCTGCCCAAGAACTCGCTCGGCCGGCAGATGCTGCGCAAGCTCAAGGTGTACGCGGGGCCCGAGCACCCGCACCAGGCGCAGCGGCCTGCGCCGTTTGAGATCACGCAGATCGCGCAGTAGCAGCCGCCAACCAGGAAGTATGAGGAAAGCATCGTGGCCGAGCCCACAACCGCGCTGACGCCAGGCGAGAACGCCGAGGTGGCAGCCGAGGAGCATCCCTCGGAGTACACCACCGAGTCCGCTCCGGACGGCGGCACGCGCCACCCGGCGGGCAGGCAGGTCCTGACCGGCCAGGGGGGCGGCACCGGCCGCCGCAAGGAGGCGATCGCGCGAGTCCGGATCTCCGCGGGTACCGGCCAGTGGAAGATCAACGACCGGACGCTGGACGCCTACTTCCCGAACAAGGTGCACCAGCAGCTCGTCAGCGAGCCGTTCGTCGCTCTCGGCGCCGAGGATCGCTTCGACGTGATCGCCCGCATCACCGGCGGAGGCGTGTCCGGGCAGGCGGGCGCGCTGCGCCTCGGCATCGCCCGGGCCCTGGTGCTGGTGGACCCGGAGAGCCGCCCGGCCCTGAAGAAGGCCGGGTTCCTCACCCGCGACGCCAGGGTCAAGGAGCGCAAGAAGTACGGGCTCAAGAAGGCCCGCAAGGCGCCGCAGTACTCGAAGCGCTAAACACAAGCCCGCCCCGCGTAACCGGAAAACCAGCGGAGGTTACCCGTCTATGGGCCGGCTGTTCGGCACGGATGGCGTTCGGGGGGTCGCGGGACAGGATCTGACCGCGCGGCTCGCCATGGATCTGGCCGCCGCTGCGGCAAACACCCTGGGTGACGCGGGCGCGTTCACCGCGGCCCGGGCGGCGAACCGGCGTCCGCTCGCCCTGGTCGGTCGGGATCCGCGGGCCTCCGGCGAGTTCCTCGAGGCCGCCGTCGTGGCCGGCCTGGCCGGGGCGGGCGTGGACGTGCACCGGCTGGGCGTCATCCCGACCCCGGGCGTGGCGTACCTCACGGCCCAGCTGGGCGAGTTCGGCGTGATGCTGTCGGCGAGCCATAATCCGGCGCCCGACAACGGCATCAAGTTCTTTGGCCGGGGCGGCCTGAAGCTGCCGGATGATGTCGAGGACGAGATCGAGGACAGGATCCGGCGGCCAGACTCGGCTCCGGCCCTGTTGCCCGAGACCGGGTTCGGGCGGGTGAGCGATGGCTCGGCCGAGCGCGAGCGCTATCTGGGCCACCTGGTCTCGTCGCTGCCGGCGGCCGCGGCCTTCCCCGGCACCGACGGTGGCGCCCGAAGCAAACTGCCGCTGTCCGGCCTGCGGGTCGTCGTCAACTGCGCGCACGGAGCCGCGTACGAGATAGCTCCCGAGACGCTCAGGCGGGCCGGGGCAGAAGTCATCGCGATCGGGGCCGAACCCGACGGGCTGAACATCAACCAGGGCTGCGGCTCGACGTCACTGGGCGCGCTGTCGGCCGCGGTGGTCGCCCTGGGCGCGGACGCTGGCATCGCGCACGACGGCGACGCCGACCGCTGCCTGGCCGTGGACGCCGCGGGGGAGGTGGTCAACGGCGACCAGAATCCTCGCCGTCCTCGCGCTCGGCCTCCAGGAAGCCGGCCAGCTCGCCGGCGACACCGTCGTCGCCACGGTGATGTCGAACCTCGGTTTCCGGCTGGCCATGCGCGATGCCGGGATCCGGGTAGTCGAGACGGCGGTGGGCGACAGGTACGTGCTGGAGGCCATGCGAGCCGGGCACTACATGCTCGGCGGGGAGCAGTCCGGGCACATCATCATGCTCGACCACGCCACCACTGGCGACGGCATCCTCACCGGGCTGCAACTGCTCGGCGCGGTCGCCCGCCGCGGCCAGCCGCTCGGCGAGCTGGCCAAGGTGATGACCAGATACCCGCAAGTGCTGATCAACGTGAAGGGCGTGGACAAATCCCGGATGGGATCCGTGCCCGAGCTCGCCGCGGCGGTGGCCGCGGCCGAGACGGAGCTGGGCGCGTTCGGCCGGGTCCTGGTCAGGCCGAGCGGGACCGAGCCGACCGTCCGGGTCATGGTGGAGGCCGCCGACCTGGCCGCGGCCGAGCGCGTGGCCGGCCGGCTGGCCGAGTCCGTCCGCACCGCCCTCGTCTGACCCTCCCCCAGGCCCTGATGGGGGAGGAGTTGCGCCGGTCCGGGGAGCTGCGGATGTGGGCGGCCGGGCGTGCGGCCGGCTAGCCGGGTGAGCCGAGGTACTCGGCCAGGACGGCGGCCTGGCTGAGCCGGATGTCCCTGGTGGCGGTGAGCAGCGTGACCGGGCCGTCCGCGGCCAGGGCGCGCAGCCGGCCGGCCGCGGCACGCGGCCCGGGCTGGTCCAGCTCGGCCAGGTAGCGGCGGCGGAACTCGTCGAACCGGGCCGGATCGTGTCCGTACCACCGGCGGAGCTCGCTGGACGGCGCGACGTCCTTCGCCCACTCCCGCAGCCGGGCCGCGTCCTTGCCGATCCCGCGCGGCCAAATCCTGTCCACGAGCACCCGCGTCCCATCGGCGGGTTCGGGAGGGTCATACACCCGCCGGATCCGGATCCGGGGCTCGGCCATGAATCAGACGCTAGCCAGCCCGCGTCCGGCCCGCAAAGCCGCTCGGCAGCCTGCCGCGCGGGCCGCAACCGGGTCCAGCACCCAAACCGTGGCAGGCTTGGGGCGTGATCGTAGGCATCGGGGTGGATGTGGTCGAGATCGCCCGGATCGAGACGGCGCTCACCCGCACCCCCGGCCTGGCCCTCCGCCTGTTCGCTCAGAGCGAACGGGATCTTCCTGCGCCCTCGCTGGCCGCACGGTTGGCAGCGAAGGAGGCTACCGCGAAGGCGCTGGGCGCCCCGCCCGGGCTGGCGTGGACCGACGTACAGGTCCGGCGCGACGGCCGGGGCCGCCCGGAGCTCGCGGTCAGCGGGACGGTCGCCCAGGCCGCGAAGATGCTGGGCGTCTCGCGCTGGCACCTGTCGCTGAGTCACGACGCGGGGGTGTCGGTGGCCATGGTCGTCGCGGAGGGCTGATGGCGGGAGAGAGGCTGGGATGAGGCAGGCCCACGAGGTCGCGAAGGTCCGTACCGCCGAGGGCGCGCTGATGGCCACGCTGCCCGAGGGCGTGCTCATGCAGCGGGCCGCGTTCGGCCTGGCGTCCGTGTGCGCCCGGCTGCTCGGCCAGCCGTACGGCGCACGCGTGGTCGTGCTGGCCGGCAGCGGCGACAACGGCGGCGACGCCCTGTACGCCGGCGCCCTGCTGGCCCGCCGCGGCGCGGCCGTGCACGCCATCACGGCCGGCGCCCGGACGCACGAAGGCGGGGCGGGGGCCCTGCGGGACGCGGGCGGGCGGCTGCTCGGCCCCTCCGAACGGGCGGTGCCCGGGCTGATCGCCGCGGCCGACCTGGTCGTGGACGGCATGCTCGGCATCGGCGGCAAGGGCGGGCTGCGCGAGCCGTACGCCTCGCTGGCCGGGCAGGCGGCCGCCGCGCGGGCGATCGTCGTGGCCGCGGACCTGCCCAGCGGCATCGACGCCGACACCGGGGTGCTCGGCGGGGCGGCGGTGCAGGCCGACGTCACCGTCACGTTCGGCACCTGGAAGCCTGGCCTGCTCGTCGACCCCGGCGCCGGCCAGGCCGGGCTGGCCGAGCTGATCGACATCGGCCTGGCGCCGCACCTGGACGCCCCCGGCCTCGTCGCGCTGCAGTCCGCCGACGTGGCCGCCCTGCTGCCCCGGCCGTCCGCGGAGTCCGACAAGTACCGCCGCGGGGTGCTCGGCGTCGTGGCGGGCAGCGACCGGTTCACCGGCGCCGCGTGGCTCGCCGTCGGCGCCGCCATCCGCGGCGGCGCCGGGATGGTCCGGCTGGTGTCCGCGGGCCGCCCGGCCGCGATCGTCCGGCAGGACTGGCCCGAGGCGGTCATCACGGTCATCGAGGACGCCGGCCCCGCCCCTGCGCAGGTGCTGCAGACTGCGGGCCGGGTGCAGGCCTGGACGGCGGGGCCGGGCATGGGCACCGACGATGAGGCCGCCCGCCTGCTCAGGGAGGTGCTCGCGGCCGAGGTTCCGGTGCTCGTGGACGCCGACGGGCTGACCCTGCTGGCGGCCGAGCGCGGGCTGCTGCCCCGCCCGCCCCCGACGCTGGTGACCCCGCACGCCGGCGAGCTGTCCCGGCTGCTCGGCGCGGACCGGGACGACATCGAGGCGCGGCGGCTCGAGTACGTGCGGAAGGCGGCGGACGAGCTGGGAGTCACCGTGCTGCTCAAGGGCTCCACCACGGTGATCGCCGGTCCCGGCGGCAACTCACCGGTGTTCGTGAACCCGACCGGCACTTCCTGGCTGGCCACCGCCGGCTACCGGCGACGTGCTGTCCGGGCTGGCAGGCTCGCTGCTCGCGCAGGGGCTGACCGTCGCCGACGCGGCCGCCGCCGCGGCGTACCTGCACGGCCTGGCCGCCCGGCTGGCCGCGGCCGGCCAGGACGGGCCGGCCCCGGCGCCCCGGCCGGCATGGACGGCCAGCCCGGCCCTGCGGAATCGCCCGTGCCGGTGCGGGGCGGCTCCGTGGCCGCGCCGATCGGCGCCTCGGACGTGCTGCGCGCCCTGCCCGCCGCGATCCGGGCCGTGCGCGCGGCCGCCCGCCCAGGCCGGCGAGGACGGGTAGCCGGGGCCGGCGCCGGCCTTTCACGGCTTCTGGCAGGGCGCGGCCAGGGCCGGCCACGGCTCCGGGCTGGCACACTGGAGCGTCGTGAACATCTTCGGTGATGCCCTCATCGACCTGGATGCGATCAGGGAGAACACCGCGGCGCTGGGCGGGTGGGTCGGGGCCGCCGGGCTGATGGCCGTGGTCAAGGCCGACGGCTACGGACACGGCATGATCCCCGCCGCGACCGCGGCGCTGGCCGGCGGGGCCGACTGGCTGGGCGTGGTGGGCGTGCCCGAGGCCCTCGCGCTGCGCCAGGCCGGGATCACCGCGCCGGTGCTGTGCCTGCTGGACGACCCGCAGGCGCCGCACGCCGAGGCCATCGAGCACGGCGTCGATCTATGCGCTGGCACCCGGGGCACGCTCGGCCGGATCGCGGCCGCCGCGCGGTCGGCGGGCAGGCCGGCCCGGGTGCAGCTCAAGGTGGACACCGGCATGTCACGGGGCGGCGCGACGGCCGCCGACTGGCCGGGCCTGGTCGACGCCGCGCTCGCCGCGCAGGCGGCAGGCTACGTTGCCGTCACCGGCATCTGGTCGCACCTGGCCTGTGCCGACATGCCCGGGCATCCGTCGGTCGCGGCGCAGCTGGCCGCGTTCGGCGACGCTGTCGAGCTGGCCGAGAAGGCCGGGGCCCGGCCGGGGCTCCGGCACCTGGCCAACACCCCGGCCACCCTGACCCTGCCGCAGGCCCGGTTCGACCTGGTGCGGACGGGCGGCGGGATCTACGGCCTGTGCACCCTGCCCGGCGGCGCTCCCGGCTGGCTGCGACCCGCGATGACGGCCAGGACCCGCTTGGTCCAGGTCAAGCGGGTGCCGGCCGGGTCGGGCGTGTCGTACGGGCACCGCTACGTCACGAAGACCGAGACCACGCTCGGCGTGGTGCCGGTCGGCTACGCGGAGGGCGTGCCACGGGCCGCGTCCGCGGTGGCGCAGGTGCATGCGGCGGGGCGGCGGCGGACGATCGCGGGCACGGTCTGCATGAACCAGTTCGTGATCGACCTCGGCGACGACCCGGTTTCCGCGGGGGACGAAGTGGTGCTGTTCGGCCCCGGGGATGCCGGCGAGCCGACCGCCCAGGAGTGGGCCGAGGCGCTCGGGACCATTTCGTATGAGATCGTTACCGCATTCGGTGGCCGGTGGCCACGAAGCTACCGTTGAGTAACCTGAAGGCCGGCCGGCGGCCAGGCGCGTCGCGCGGGACCTCACCGGCTCACGGACAGGAGGAGACATGGCCAGCCGGCGGCGGATCGCCCAGGTTGCCGGGCTCACCGCGGGCGCCGCGGCCGCCGGAGCCGGAGCGGTGATCGCGGCCGAGCGGGTCGCGACCCGCCGGCTCCGGCTGCGCCCGGACCCGGCGGCCGGCGAGCCGTTCGGCGAGCTGCACGGGCGGGAGTTCGTCGTGCTCGCCCCGGACGGCGTGCCGCTGCACGTGGAGGTCAATGGCCCGGACGAGGCCCCGGTCACGATCATCTTCTGCCACGGGTACGCGTTGCACTCCGACAGCTGGCACTACCAGCGCCGTGATCTGGCCGGGACCGCCAGGCTGGTCTTCTGGGACCAGCGTGGCCACGGACGGTCCGGCCGGGCGGCCGGGGAGCCGGTCACCGTGGACCAGACCGGCGGCGACCTGGACGCGGTCATGCGGGCCGTGACCGGGAAGCGGTCCCGGGTCATCCTCGTCGGCCATTCGATGGGCGGCATGACGATCATGACGCTGGCGGCCGAGCGCGCTGAACTGTTCGGCTCCACCGTCGTCGGCGTCGTCCTGATCGCGACCACGGCGGGCGGGCTGAGCGGCCCGGACGGCCTGGTGCCCGGGATGCCGTCCCCGCTGCGGGCGTTCCTGCAGCGCACCGCCCCGGCCCTGCTCACCCTGGCCGCGGCCGGCCGGCGCGCCGCCCTGGTGGAACGGGGCCGCAAGGCCTCGAAAGAACTGGAGCTGGTGGCCACCCGGTACCTGGCATTCGGCGATCCCCAGGCCAGCATGACCGCGACCGAATTCGTCGAGCGGATGATCCGCGAGGCGCCGGTGGGCGTGATCGCCGAGTTCTACGGCGCGCTGCTCGGCTGCGACCAGCGCGGACGTCCTGACGTGCTCGGCCGGGTGCCGGTGACGGTGGTGACCGGCGAGCGGGACCGGCTGATCCCGCCGCGGCTGGGCGCCGAGCTCGCCGCCGACATCCCCGGCGCCCGGCTGGTCATGGTGGCCGGCGCTGGTCACGCGCTGATGCTGGAGCGCCCGGATGTTGTCAACGACGCGATCATCAGCACTGCTCGCCGAGGTTCAGCGGGGCAAGCGGTCGTGGCGAGGCCGGGCCGTCCCGCGGCGAGGGAGGCGCGCGGGGCGTTGCCTGACGAGATCACGGGTCGTACCGACCGCCGCGGCGATGCGCGCGCTCGGCCGGCGCGTGGCCGGCCCTGCTGCGGGCCGGCGACCTGGTGCTGCTCGCCGGGCCGCTCGGCGCGGGCAAGACCACCCTGGTGCAGGGCCTGGGCGAGGCTCTGCGGGTGCGCGGCCGGGTGACCTCGCCGAC
This sequence comes from uncultured Actinomycetes bacterium, assembly GCA_963795575.1. Classification (GTDB taxonomy): domain Bacteria; phylum Actinomycetota; class Actinomycetes; order Streptosporangiales; family Streptosporangiaceae; genus PALSA-505. The sequence goes on from CAWCII010000009.1 coordinate 38,032, forward strand.
ATTCGTCATCGCCCGGGTGCACCCGCCGCTGTCTGACGGCCCCGCCCTGGTGCACGTGGACGCCTACCGGCTCGGCGGCCTGGCCGAGGTGGACGACCTCGACCTGGACCTCGATGGATCGGTGACGGTGGTGGAGTGGGGAGAGGGGCTGGCCGAGGGGCTGTCCGCCGATCGCCTGGAGATCACGATCGGCTTCGCGGCGGCAGGCCCGGACACCGATCCGTCAGGGGATGAGCCGCGCATCGTGCGGATCCGCGGAACGGGAGACCGGTGGGCCTCGTGCGGGACGGCAACGGGGCCGAGGGCCAGGCCTACGTAAATCCCGGTGTCCGGGCCTACCGGCCGGGTCCGAGGCTCTATAGTTCCGGCGTGTCCGGCAGGCCGCCGGACACGGCCTGGCCACGCCGGTCACCATCGCAGCCGCCCCCGCGCCGTTCGCCGATGGCGCGGACTCCTCATCCCGGAGGCATTCCGTGGCGCAGCAGGGGTCTGGCCCCTCTCGGTTCCCCCCGGGCTTCTCCCGCCCGGCCCGGGCGACCGGCGGCGATCGGAAGCCGATCCGGCCGACCGCGCCGGCGCGGGCCGTGGCGGCCGCCGCGCCGCCGCGGAGCGCCCACCCGCCGTCCGGGCCCGGGCCGCCCAGGCCGCGGCGGGCCCGGCGCCGGCGGCATGTCTGGGGCGGCCTCGCGGCCGCCGCGGCGGCCGTCGCGGTGCTCGTCTACGTTCTGCTCCCCGGCGGTTCCGGGTCGGCGCCCGCGCGGGCAAACGGGTTCGTCACCACCTACCTGCCCGGCGAGTTCCGGTCGGTGCCGGACACCTGCGACGTCGGTGTCGGCCGCCACGCTCGGCCGGTACCTGCCGGGCAAGCCCGCCAGGGCCGCCCTGCCGGGGCTGTCCGGCAACTCGGGCAACCAGTGCAACTGGACGCTCGACCGCAGGCCGGCGTACCGGCTGCTCCAGGTGACCGCTCAGGCCTACGCGCCGAGCGGCCTGGCCAGCGGCAACGGCAGCGCCACCTCGGCCGCGAAGGACGCCTACGCCCAGGACCTGCAGGCCGAGGCGCACCCGGCGCGCAACACGCGCCAGCCGCCGGCCCGGATCACCACCCTGCACGGGCTCGGCGACGCGGCGTTCAGCGCGTTCCAGGTGATCACGGCGGGCGGCGATACCACCGACCGGGTCACCGTGGTGGCCCGGCTCCGCAACGTGCTGGTCACCGTGGAGTTCAGCGGGCTCGACCACGCCCGGCAGGGCGGCTACGGGCCGGTCTCGCCCGGCTGGATCGCGGCCGGGGCCGCCGCCGCCGCGCGGGACGTGCTGGCGAAGATCGGCTGACCCTCCCGGCGGTACCCGGCCGGCCAGGCCGGCCGGCCCGGGATGAACCGGTCCGCCGGGTCATCTACGCTGCTGACCGTGCTGCTGCTGGCGTTCGATACCGCGACCCCGGCCACCACGGCCGCGGTGCACGACGGTCAGCGCGCGCTCGCCGAGACTGTCACGGTGGACGCCCGCCGCCACGGCGAGCTGCTCATGCCGTCCATCACCGGCGTGCTCGGACCAGGCCGGCGTCGACCCGGCACGACGTGACCGCGGTGGTGGCCGGCACCGGGCCCGGGCCCTACACCGGCCTGCGGGTCGGCCTGGTCACCGCCCGCGTGCTCGGCGCCGTCGCTCGGCGTGCCGGCGTACGGCGTGTGCACGCTCGACGCGATCGCGCGCGCGGCGGTGCCCGCGGCCGCGGGCCGGGAGTTCCTGGTCGCGACCGACGCCCGCCGCAAGGAGGTGTACTGGGCGCGGTACTCGGCGGCCGGCCGCCGCATCCTCGGCCCCGCGGTCGGCAGCCCGGCCGGGCTGGATCCTGCCGTGCCCGCGGCCGGCGAGGGGCCGCGGCTGTATCCGGCGGCGTTCGGCGACCCGATCGGCCCGCGCTATCCGGCCGCTTCGATGCTGGCCGATTTTGCGGCCGAACGGCTCGCCGCCGGTGCCGGGCTGCCGCCAGCCGAGCCGCTCTACCTGCGCAGGCCGGATGCCCGGGTGCCCGGGCCGCCGAAGCGGGTGTCGCCGGCGTGACCGCCCGGCTGCGCCGCATGGTGGCCGGCGACCTGCCCGCGGTGCTCGGGCTGGAGCGCGAGCTGTTCCCCGAGGACGCCTGGACGCCGGAGATGTTCGCCGGCGAGCTCAGCGGCCGGCGCGGCGGGCCGGTATCTACCTGGTGGCCGAGGAGGCCGGCCAGATCGTCGGGTACGCGGGCCTGCTCGCGCCGGAGCCCCGCGGGGGCGCACGGGACGCCGGCCGGCACGGCGGAGCCGGCGGCCAGGCGGACGTGCTGACGATGGCGGTCGCCCCGGCCCGCTGGGGCCAGGGCATCGGCTCCGCGCTGCTGCAGGCGCTGCTGGCCGAGGCGGCGGAACGGGGCTGCGCGGAGGTGTTCCTCGAGGTCCGGGTGGACAACCCGCGGGCGCAGCGGCTCTACCGCAGGCACGGGTTCGCCGAGGCGGGCGTGCGCCGCGGCTACTACCAGCCAAGCGGCACGGACGCGATCGTGATGCGCCGGCAGGCGCCGCGCACCCGTCCGGCGGCCGGCCCGGCTGCCCTGGACCTGCTCCGGCAGGCCTGTCCGCGGCTGATCCTGCTCCGGCGGCCGGCCTGTCCGCCCCGCCACGGCCGGGGGCGCCGGAGCGGCGGCCATGACCGCGCCGCTGGTGCTCGGCATCGAGACGTCGTGCGACGAGACCGGGGCGGGGCTGGTCCGCGGGCACGAACTGCTGGCCGACGCGGTGGCCTCCAGCGTGGACGAGCACGCCCGGTTCGGCGGCGTGGTGCCCGAGGTGGCCAGCCGGGCGCACCTGGAGGCGATGGTTCCCGCGGTGGACCGCGCGCTGGCGATCGGCCGGGGAGAAGCTGGCCGCGGTGGACGCGATCGCGGTGACAGCGGGCCCGGGCCTGGCCGGCGCCCTGCTGGTCGGGGTGGCCGCGGCGAAGGCCTACGCGGCCGCGCTGGGCAAGCCGCTGTACGGGGTCAACCACCTGGCCGCGCACATCGCGGTGGACCAGCTCGAGCACGGCCCGCTGCCGGTTCCCGCGGTCGCCCTGCTGGTGTCGGGCGGGCATTCCTCGCTGCTGCTGGTGCCCGACGTCGCTGCCGAGGTGGTGCCGCTCGGCGCGACCATCGACGACGCGGCCGGCGAAGCCTACGACAAGGTGGCGCGGGTGCTCGGGCTGCCGTTCCCCGGCGGCCCGCCGATCGACGCCGCGGCCCGGGAGCGGGGACGGGTCGGCGATCGCGTTCCCGCGCGGCAAGTACCGGGACGGCACGCTCGACTTCTCCTTCGCCGGGCTGAAGACCGCGGTGGCGCGCTGGATCGAGGCGCGGCAGGCCGCCGGGGAGCCGGTTCCGGTGAGCGACGTCGCCGCGTCGTTCCAGGAGTCGGTGGCGGACGTGCTGACCGCCAAGGCGGTGGCGGCGTGCAGGCGGAACGGGGTAGCGGACCTGATCATCGGCGGCGGGGTGGCGGCCAACTCGCGGCTGCGCGCGCTGGCCGCGCGAGCGCTGCGCCGCGGCCGGGATCCGGCTCCGGGTGCCCAGGCCCAGGACTGTGCACGGACAACGGCGCCATGGTGGCCGCACTCGGCGCCGAACTGCTGGCCCGCGGACGTGCCGCCGTCCCCGCTGGATATCCCGGCCGATTCCTCGCTGCCGGTGACCGACGTTGTGGTAGGGATGGGCCGATGAGTTCGGCAGACGGCAGCCGGGCACGCCGCTGTTCGCGACGACTTCGACATCACCGAAAGCCGGGTCGAAGTCGCCATCATGCCGGGCTCCAAGGAGGGCAGCGACCACGTCATCACGGCTGCGAGATGGCGCCAACCCGAACAGCCCGAGCCGGTGTTCGCGCCCGCCGAGTGGGAGGCCTTCGCGGCCGGTGTTCGCGGACGGCGAGTTCGACCTGGACGCGGACGGCGCCCTGGTCGAACTGGCCGGCCCCAGGCCAGGCGGAGATGCTGCCCGGCCTTCGACGGGGCTCGCCGGTTGTGACCGAGCTCGCGTTGACGGGGCTGCCAGACCGATACTGTTCGGGACTGGCACTCTCTAGTGTAGAGTGCTAATGCGACAAGGGCTGGTCTGGCACCCGCGACGGCAGGCCGCCATGGTCGCCTCTCAACCCATGTCTCATTTAGCCTTTCCGGAGGGGGAGGTCAGATCGTGACGACCGCCACCAAGGTTGTTCTCAAGCCGCTCGAAGACCGGATCGTGGTCCGTCCGCTCGAGGCGGAGCAGACCACTGCGTCCGGCCTCGTGATCCCGGACACCGCCAAGGAGAAGCCCCAGGAGGGCGAGGTCCTTGCGGTGGGTCCCGGGCGCTTCGACGACGCCGGCGCCAAGCGCGTCCCCATGGACGTCAAGGTCGGCGACGTGGTGCTGTACAGCAAGTACGGCGGCACCGAGGTGAAGTACAGCGGCGAGGAGTACCTGGTGCTCTCCGCCCGCGACGTGCTCGCCATCATCGAGAAGTAACGATCCGCGAGCGGCGGGGATGCTGCGCCTGGCGGCGCGGCGGACCTGCCGTTACCGCCCCGGGCTGCCCGGCCCCGGAATTGATCACTTCTGGGAGTTCCGGGCCGCCCGGGGCGGTTGCCGTGGATCAGGCGTGACTGAGCACGCCCAACCCTGAACAAGACCCGATCGATCGGAGCCCGAGGTCTTCATGGCCAAGATCATTGAATTTGACGTGGATGCGCGGCGCTCGCTCGAGCGCGGCGTGAACCGCCTCGCCGACGCCGTCAAGGTGACCCTGGGACCGCGCGGGCGCAACGTGGTCATCGACAAGAAGTGGGGCGCCCCCACTATCACCAACGACGGTGTCACGGTGGCCCGCGAGGTGGAGCTCGAGGACCCGTACGAGAACCTCGGCGCCCAGCTGGCCAAGGAAGTCGCCACCAAGACCAACGACATCGCCGGGGACGGCACCACCACCGCGACGGTGCTCGCCCAGGCCATGGTCCGCGAGGGCCTGCGGTCGGTGGCCGCCGGCGCCAGCCCGATCGCGCTGAAGCGCGGCATCGACGCGGCGGCTGAGGCCGTGTCCGAGCGGCTGCTCAAGGTGGCCCGCGAGGTCACCGAGCAGACCGACATCGCGCACGTCGCCACCATCTCCGCCCAGGACCAGAGCATCGGCGACCTGATCGCCGAGGCCTTCGACAAGGTCGGGAAGGACGGCGTCATCACCGTCGAGGAGTCCCAGACCATGGGGCTCGAGCTGGAGTTCACCGAGGGCCTCCAGTTTGACAAGGGCTACATCTCGCCGTACTTCATCACCGACCCGGACCGGATGGAGGCGGTCCTCGAAGACGCCTACGTGCTGCTGCAGCTCAGGCAAGATCTCCGCCATGGCGGACTTCCTGCCGGTGCTGGAGAAGGTCGCTCAGTCCAAGAAGCCGCTGCTGGTGGTGGCCGAGGACGTGGACGGCGAGGCGCTGTCCACCCTGGTGGTCAACAAGATCCGGGGACTGCTCCCGGTGGCTGCCGTGAAGGCCCCCGGGTTCGGCGACCGGCGCAAGGCCATGCTCGGCGACATGGCCGTGCTCACCGGCAGCGAGGTGATCAGCGAGGAGCTGGGCCTGCAGCTCGAGGGGGTCGGGCTGGACCTGCTCGGCACCGCCCGCGCGGATCGTGGTGACCAAGGACACGACCACGATCGTGGACGGTGGCGGCGACCAGGCCGCAATCCAGGACCGGATTCGCCAGATCCGCACCGAGATCGACGCCACCGACTCCGACTGGGACCGCGAGAAGCTGCAGGAGCGGCTGGCCAAGCTGTCCGGCGGCGTGTGCGTGCTGCGGGCGGGTGCGGCGACCGAGGTCGAGCTGAAGGAGAAGAAGCACCGGCTCGAGGACGCCATCTCCGCCACCAGGGCGGCGATCGAGGAAGGCATCATCGCCGGCGGCGGCAGCACGCTGGTGCAGGTCGCGGTCGAGCTCGGTGACCTGGGCCGGACCGGGGACGAGGCGACCGGCGTGCGGGTGGTGCGGACCGCCCTGAGCGAGCCGTGCAAGTGGATCGCGCTGAACGCCGGGGCCGAGGGCGCCGTGGTCGTGGCCAAGGTGGCCGGCCTGGGCGAGGGCAACGGCTTCAACGCCGCCACCGGCGAGTACGGCGACCTGGTGGCCCAGGGTGTCCTGGACCCGGTCAAGGTGACCCGGTCGGCCGTGCAGAACGCCGCCTCCATCGCCGGCATGCTGCTCACCACCGAGGTGCTGGTCGTGGACAAGCCGGAGGAGGAGGCCGAGGCCGCGGCCGCGGGTCACGGCCACTCGCACGGCCACGCCCACTAACCGCGGGCCTGGGCTGGCGCTGAACTGCCCTGGTCCGCCTACGATCAGGCGGCGGACCAGGGCAGTTTTGCTGCCGGGAACCGGCCCGTGAGCGCGGGACCGGCCAGGCGTCCTGGCTTTTGCCCGGCGCTTTATCCGGCCGGCGGCGATAGATTCCGCCTGCCTGGGCATTATTCACTCGTGACGGAGGGATGCATGGCCGGGCGCACGCTCGCGGGGGAGAGCTGGACCAGGCGTGCGGCACCCGGCAGGACCGGCCTGCGCGATCTGACCGACCTCGCCGTCAGCGGGCAGCCTGACGCGATCGAGAGCCTGATCGAGCAGGTGCGGCCGATGGTGGTGCGGTACTGCCGGTCGCGCCTCGGCCGGATCGCGGGTCATTACCACATCGCCGACGACGTGGCCCAGGAAGTCTGCATCGCCGTGCTCGCGGCACTGCCCCGGTACCGGGACATGGGCCGGCCTTTCGCGTCGTTCGTCTTCGGCATCGCCTCGCACAAGGTCGCCGACGCGGTCAGGAGCGCCACCAGGTCCGCCGTGCCCACCGAAGAACTGCCGGACGGCCCGGACGAGCAGCCGGGACCCGAGGAGATGGCGGTGGCCTACATCGAGGCGCAGCGGGCCAGGGAACTGCTCGCCCGGCTGCCCGGCCACCTGCGGGAACTGCTCGTGCTCCGCGTGGTGGCGGGGCTGAGCGCCGAGGAGACCGGTAATGTGCTCGGCATGTCAGCGGGGGCCGTACGGGTCGCCCAGCACCGGGCACTGGCCCGGCTGAGGGCGATCGCGGCACGGGAGCCGAGCTGACAGCGGGGGCCGTCCCGGTCATCCGTCGGCCCGCGCTCGCTTGCGGCGGAGAAGGCCGCCGGGCCCATAGGATGGATGCCATCCACCTCCTGCCCGGGAGGCACCATGGCCGACGACGTCAAGTTCGCCCCGCCCGGCCTGACCTTCGACGACGTGCTGCTGCTGCCCGCGCACTCCACGGTCATGCCGGGCGACGCGGACCTGACGGCGAGGCTCACCCGCCACCTCTCGCTGCGCATCCCGCTGATCTCCTCGGCCATGGATACCGTGACCGAGGCGCGGATGGCGGTGGCCATGGCCCGGCAGGGCGGCGCCGGCGTGCTGCACCGCAACCTGTCCGTCGAGGATCAGGCGCAGCAGGTGGACATGGTGAAGCGGTCCGAGGCCGGCATGATCACCGACCCGGTGACCTGCAGCCCCGCGGCCACGGTCGCCGACGTGGAGGCGCTCTGCGCCAGGTACCGGATCTCCGGGGTGCCGGTCACCGACGACGAGGGCATCCTGCTGGGCATCGTCACCAACCGCGACATCCGGTTCGAGAGCGACCACAGCCGCCGGGTGAGCGAGGTGATGACCCCGATGCCGCTGGTCACCGCGCCGGCCGGGGCCGTCGGCGACGAGGCGCTGACGCTGCTCAAGCGGCACAAGGTCGAGAAGCTTCCGCTGGTGGACACCGGCGGCAGGCTGCGCGGCCTGATCACGGTGAAGGACTTCACCAAGAGCGAGAAATTCCCGCACGCCACCAAGGACGCCCGCGGGCGCCTGGTGGTCGGCGGGTCGGTGGGCGTGGGCGAGGACGCCAAGCGCCGGGCGCTGGCGCTGATCGAGGCCGGCGTGGACTTCCTGGTGGTGGACACCGCGCACGGGCACGCCCAGTCCGTGCTGGACATGGTCACCCAGATCAAGGCGAACACCAGCGTGGACGTGATCGGCGGGAACGTGGCCACCGGAGCGGGCGCCCGGGCGCTGGTCGAGGCCGGAGCGGACGGCGGTCAAGGTGGGTGTGGGGCCCGGCTCGATCTGCACCACGCGCGTGGTGGCCGGGGTCGGGGTCCCGCAGGTCACCGCGATCTACGAGGCGGCGCAGGCGGCCCGGCCCGCCGGCGTCCCGGTGATCGGGGACGGCGGCCTGCAGTACTCGGGGGACATCGCCAAGGCCATCGCGGCCGGCGCCGACACCGTGATGCTCGGCGGCCTGCTGGCCGGCTGCGAGGAGAGCCCGGGCGAGCGGGTCTTCGCCGGCGGCAAGCAGTACAAGCTGTACCGGGGGATGGGATCCCTCGGCGCGATGACCGGCCGGGAGCGCGGCCGGTCCTACTCCAAGGACCGGTACTTCCAGGACGACGTGCTGTCGGAGGACAAGCTGGTCCCGGAGGGCGTCGAGGGGCAGGTTCCCTACCGCGGACCGCTCGCCGCGGTGGCGGGCCAGCTGACCGGCGGCCTGCGCGCCGCCATGGGGTACTGCGGCGCCAGGACCATCGCCGACCTGCAGCAGGCGAGCTTCATCCAGATCACCGGGGCGGGGCTGACCGAAAGCCATCCGCACGACATCCAGATGACCCTGGAGGCGCCGAACTACGCCGGCCGGCACCAGTGAGGGTTCGTCAAGGCCGGCCGGCGAGGGCAGGAGATTTTGGCCTTGCCCGAGTGCCGTGGGTCCTCGTGCGGGTGGCAGTGCAGTAACCGCAGTGGGTTTCTTGAGGGACCCGGAACTTCGAATGAGGCACAGTGACACAGGTGGAGATCGGCCGGGGCAAGAGCGGCAGGCGGGCCTACTCGCTCGACGAGATCGGCCTGGTGCCGTCCCGCCGCACCAGGGATCCCGAGGAAGTCTCGATCGCCTGGCAGATCGACGCCTACCGGTTCGAGCTGCCGCTCGTCGTGTGCCCCATGGACAGCGTGGTATCGCCGCGGACCGCGATCGAGATCGGACGGCTCGGCGGGCTGGCCGTGCTCGACCTGGAAGGGCTGTGGACCCGGTACGAGGACCCGGAGCCGCTGCTGGCCGAGATCGCCGGGCTGGACGAGCCCGCGGCCACCCGGCGGCTGCAGGCGATCTACACCGAGCCGATCAAGGAAGACCTGATCGGGCGCCGGATCGAGGAGATCCGCGGGGCCGGGGTGACCACCGCCGCCCGGCTGTCCCCGCAGCGCACCGTGCGGTACTACAAGGCGGTCATCGACGCGGGCGCGGACATCTTCGTGATCCGCGGCACCACCGTCTCGGCGGAGCACGTCTCCGGCCAGGCCGAGCCGCTGAATCTCAAGCGGTTCATCTACGAGCTGGACATGCCGGTCATCGTCGGCGGCTGCGCCACGCATACCGCCGCGCTGCACCTGATGCGCACCGGCGCGGCCGGGGTGCTGGCCGGGTTCGGCGGCGGCTCGGGCCACACCACCGCGGCGGTGCTCGGCGTCGCGGTGCCGATGGCTACCGTGATCGCGGACGTGGCCGCGGCCCGCCGCGACTACCTGGACGAGTCGGGCGGCCGGTACGTGCACGTGCTCGCGGATGGCAGCATGACCCGCAGCGGCGACATCGCCAAGGCCCTGGCCTGCGGCGCCGACGCGGTGATGGTCGGCTCGCCGTTCGCCCGCGCCGCCCAGGCGCCCGGCCGGGGCTACCACTGGGGCAGCGAGGCGCATCACCCCGAGCTGCCCCGCGGCGCGCGGGTGAAGGTCGGCACGATCGGCTCCCTCGAGCAGATCCTGCACGGCCCGTCCATCGCGGCGGACGGCTCGATGAACCTGATGGGTGCCCTGCGCCGGTCGATGGCCACCGCCGGGTACTCGGATCTCGAAGGAATTCCAGCGGGTCGAGGTGGTGGTCGCGCCGAGCGGCCGGCCGCGGGGCGAGCCGGCGGCACCGGGTGAGTTCACCGCACGGTCCTCGTAGCCGCTGGCCGGCGTCCGCCCGCTCGCTACTCGCGGGTACCGTTCGGGATGTGAGGAATGGGGGACGAGGGAAGGCGGCCACGCCGGGAGCCGGGGTGGCCACCGCGCTGGGCCCCGACAAGCGGGCCGCGGCGCTCGGCGACGGCGAACGGGCCGCCGCGCTGGCCGCCCTGGCCAGCCAGGAGCACCACGTGCTGGTGGTCGGCGGCGGGGTGGTCGGCGCCGGGGTCGCCGTGGACGCCGCCACCCGGGGCCTGTCGGTCGGGCTGCTGGAGGCCAGGGATTTCGCCTCCGGCACCTCGTCGCGGTCGAGCAAGCTCATCCACGGCGGCCTGCGCTACCTGGAGCAGCTGAACTTCGGGCTGGTCCGGGAGGCGCTCACCGAACGGGCCCTGCTGCTGCAGCGGATCGCGCCGCACCTGGTCCAGCCCGTCTCGTTCCTGTACCCGCTCACCCACCGCGGCGGCTGGGAGCGGGCGTACGTGGGCTCTGGGGTGCGGCTGTATGACCTGCTGGGCCTCTCGCTGGGGCAGGTCCGGGGACTGCCCGCGCATCGCCAGCTGACCAGGCGCGCGGCCCTGGAACTGGCCCCGGGGCTGAAGCGGTCCGCGGTGCACGGCGCGATCCGGTACTGGGACGCGCAGGTGGACGACGCCCGGTTCGTCATCACCGTGCTGCGCACCGCCGCCAGCTACGGCGCCAGGGTCGCGTCGCGCACCCAGGTGACCGGCTTCCTGCGGGAGGGCGAGCGGGTCACCGGGGTGCGGGCGGTCGACCTGGAAAGCGGGTCCGAGCTGGAGATCCGCGCCCAGCAGGTAGTCAACGCGACCGGCGTGTGGACCGACGACATCCAGGCCCTGGTCGGCGGCCGGGGCATGATCAACGTGCGCGCCTCCAAGGGCGTCCACCTGGTGGTCCCCCGGGACCGCATCCATTCCAGCACCGGGATCGTCGTGCGCACGCCGGACAGCGTGCTGTTCGTGATTCCGTGGGGCCGGCACTGGATCGTCGGCACGACCGACACGGACTGGTCGCTGGACAAGGCGCACCCGGCCGCCAGCCGGTCGGACATCGAGTACGTGCTCGGCCAGGTCAACCGGGTGCTCCGGGTCCCGCTGACCTCCGACGACGTGGCAGGCGTGTACGCCGGGCTGCGCCCGCTGCTGTCCGGCGAGTCGGATCAGACCTCCCGGCTGTCCCGCGAGCACACCGTCGCCCACCCGGTGCCCGGGCTGGTGATGATCGCCGGCGGCAAGTACACCACCTACCGGCTGATGGCCAGGGACGCGGTGGACGCGGTGGTGCACGGGCTGGACGGCCGGGTGCCGCGGTCCTGCACGGACGAGGTGCCGCTGGCCGGCGCGGACGGCTTCCCCGCGCTGTGGAATGCCAGGTACCGGATGGCCCGCGCCTCCGGCCTGCACGTGGCCAGGATCGAGCACCTGCTGCACCGGTACGGCACGCTGATCGGCGAGGTCCTCGGCCTGATCGATGCGGATCCGGCGCTGGGCCGGCCGCTGGCCGGCGCCGACGACTACCTGCGGGCGGAGATCGTCTACGCCGCCTCGCATGAGGGCGCCCGGCACCTGTACGACGCGCTGGCCCGGCGCACGCACATCACCATCGAGACCTGGGACCACGGGCTGTCGGTGGCCACCGAGGCCGCCCGGCTTATGGCCGGCCCGCTGGGCTGGGATGCCCGCCAGACGGCGCGTGAGGTCGAGCATTTCCGGGCCGGGATTGCCGCCGAACGTGCTTCGCAGCAGGCCAGTGACGACCAGGCGGCCGACGCGATCCGGCTCGGCGCCCCCGACATCGTCCCGCTGGTGGGCACGGCGGCGGCAGGCGGTAAGTAAGCCGCTCACCCCTAGAATCGGGACATGAACCAGCCGTCCCGGCCGCCGCGACCCCGTGTGCTGTCCGGCATACAGCCGACCGCCGACTCGTTTCACCTGGGCAACTACCTCGGCGCGGTGCGGCAGTGGGTGACGATGCAGGAAACGCACGACGCCTTCTACTGCGTCGTGGACCTGCACGCGATTACGGTCCCGCAGGATCCGGCGCTGCTGCGCCGCCGGACCAGGATCGCCGCCGCCCAGCTGTTCGCGGCCGGCCTCGACCCCGACCGCTGCACGGTGTTCGTGCAGAGCCACGTGGCCGAGCACACCGAGCTGGCCTGGGTGCTGAGCTGCCTGACCGGGTTCGGCGAGGCCAGCAGGATGATCCAGTTCAAGGACAAGTCGGCCCGGGGCGGCGTGGAGCAGGCCAGCGTCGGCCTGTTCACCTACCCGATCCTGCAGGCCGCCGACATCCTGCTGTACCAGGCCGACCAGGTGCCGGTCGGCGAGGACCAGCGGCAGCACCTGGAGCTCACCAGGGACCTCGCGCAGCGGTTCAACCACCGGTTCGGCCCGGCCTTCACCGTGCCCGGGCCGTACATCCTGCCCGACGTGGCCAAGATCAACGACCTGCAGGATCCCGCGGCGAAGATGAGCAAGTCGTCGTCCTCGCCGCAGGGCATCGTGGACGTTCTCGACGAGCCTGGCGTGATCCGCAAGAAATTCGCCCGGGCCGTGACGGACGGCGGCACCGACATCCGCGCGGACGAGGAGGCCAAGCCGGGCATCACCAACCTGCTGCGGATCTACGCGGCGCTGGCCGGGATACCCGTGGCCGAGATCGAGACGTCGCACGCCGGGACCGGGTACGGCGCCTTCAAGCGCGAGCTGGCGGACCTGGTGGTGAGCACGTTCGCGCCGGTCAGGGAGCGGACCGAGAAGATGCTCGCGGACGAGGCGGAGCTCGACCGGCTGCTGGCCGACGGGGCCGCCCGGGCGGCCCGGGTGGCCCGCCAGACCATGACGCTGGTCAGGGACCGCACCGGCCTGCTGCCCCCGGCGCGCGCGGCCTCCGCCCGGTAAGAGGCGCGCCCGCAGGCCCTCACCGGCCCTGGCCGGGCGAGGCTCCGGCCGGAGCCCCCAGCGCGGCTGATGTGACGTGCTGCTGTCCGACGCGGTCGATGTGACATCGCTGGCGTTGCACGGTCGATGTGACATTGCTGGCGTTGCGGCAGGTTCCGTGGCGGTCGATGCGACGTTGCCGGCGTTCTATGCTCGCCCGGCGCGCGACCGCGCGGCGGACCGCCTGGTGTACAGCACGAACCCGAGGAACAGGAGCCCGGCGAGGACCAGGAAGCCGACGGCCACGGTGCCGGGGCCGATGCTCAGCCCGCCGCTGGCCACGGGCTGGCGCCTGGCCGGCGCCTTCTTCTTCCTGACCTGCGGCTTCGGGGCTGGCTTCTTCGGCGCCGGGCGACGGCAGCGGGCGGATCAGCGTGCCGACCGGCCTGACCTTGCCGTCCACCGCAAATCCCCAGTTCAGCAGGCGGGACGCGTAGGTGAACTCGGTCAGCGGCGGGCAGTGCAGGAGGGTGACGATCAGCGTCTCGTGGTGCCGCCTGGCCATCCCCATGTAGGTGGCGCCCGCGGCCTCGGTCCAGCCGAGCTTGCCGCCGATGTCGCCGCGATAGCCGGTGAGCATCTGGTTCTGGTTGACCAGCGTGACCCGGTGCCGCGGCTTGAGCTCGAACCGCGCGGCCAGGGTCCGGTCGTACTTGAGGAACGCGGGCAGGGCCAGCGCGCGCCTGGCGATCAGCGCCTCGTCGTAGGCCGAGGTGTGCTGGCCCCGCGCGTTGAGCCCGTTCGGATCCTTGGCCAGGGTGTCGTGCGCCTGCAGTTCGCGCGCCTCGGCGTTCATCAGCCCGATCCCCCGGCGGAAGGATCCGGTCGCCTGGGCCAGGGCCACCGCCGCGTCGTTGGCCGAGATGGTCAGCAGAGCCCGGAACAAATCCGCGATCCGGTACCGCCGGCCGGCGATCAGGCCCACGTCGTTGGGCTCGGTGGTGGCCGCTTCGCGCGAGGCCGCGGTTTTCGCGTTCGGATTCAGCACCGGGATCAGGCTGATCGCGGTGAGCACCTTCAGGGTGCTGGCCGGCCGGAACCATCCGTGCGGGTCACGGGCGGCCAGGACCTGGCCGGTGCCCGCGTCGGCGACCACGAACGCCGAGGCCGGCACCGGCGGCAGCTTGCGCACGTGGCCGGCCGACGGGTAGTCGACGACCGTGCCGCGGCTCGCCAGCCGGGCACCGCCCTGGGTCGCGCTGCGCCCGCGGGCCTGGCCGACGGAGCCCGTCTCCAGGTTGTCCTGGCTCCCGTGACCCCCGCCCGCCGCGGAGGCCAGCGCAGCGGCCCCGGGATAGCCCGCGCCCGTGACGAAGACCAGTCGGCGGCCACCGCCGCGAGTCCCCGCCTGCCTCTCATGATCTGGCCTCCGGGACCGTCCTCCGGGCTCACCTGGACGGCAGCTGGTGCTGCCGAGGCCACTCCCCGTGTTCATCAGCCTGCATATACCGTACTGCCTAGGCCCTGTGACCAGCATCACCCCGGCCGCCGGGTGTCAGTGGCCTGCGAAGGGGTCTTCCCTGGCTGCACGACGTCCGGGCGGCACTCACGCCGGGCAGGCAGCATGGTGTCGCCGCCCATGGTTCAGTCTCGCGCCGGGCAGGCAGCACGGTGTCGCCGCCCATGGCTCGGCTATAGGCTCCCCTCCGCCATGCGATGGACCTACCTGGACGCTGTTCGCTCCGAGGGCCCCTCTTACAGACCACTACCGGGTCGTAGCCTGTCCCCATGGCGCGCGAGTCGGAGTCAGGCATCCCGGTCGAGGCGGTCTACGGCCCCGAGCGGCTGGCCGGGTTCCGGCCGGCGGAGAAACTCGGCCAGCCGGGCGAGTACCCGTTCACCCGCGGGGTCTACCCGACCATGTACACGGTCAGGCCGTGGACGATGCGGCAGTACGCGGGCTTCGCGACCGCGACCGAGTCGAACCGCCGCTACCACCAGCTCATCGAGGCGGGCACCACCGGGCTCTCGGTCGCCTTCGACCTGCCCACCCAGATGGGCTACGACTCCGACTCCGAGCGGGCGCACGGTGAGGTGGGCAGGGTCGGGGTGGCCATCGACTCGATCGAGGACATGCGCCGCCTGCTGGACGGCATCCCGCTGGACCAGGTCTCGACGTCGATGACCATCAACGCCCCCGCGGCCGTGCTGCTGCTGCTCTACCAGCTGGCCGCCGAGGAGCAGGGGATCGATCCCGGCCGCCTCAACGGGACCATCCAGAACGACATACTCAAGGAGTACATCGCGCGCGGGACCTACATCTACCCGCCGCAGCCCTCGCTGCGGCTCGCCGCCGACACCTTCGCCTACTGCCGCACCGAGATGCCGAGATGGAACACGATCTCCATCTCCGGCTACCACATGGCGGAGGCCGGCGCGACGCCGGTGCAGGAAATCGCCTTCACGCTCGCCAACGCCAAGGAGTACGTCCGGGCGGCGATCGGTTCCGGCCTGGCCGTGGACCAGTTCGCCCCCCGGCTGTCGTTCTTCTTCGTGGCCCGGGCCACGCTGCTGGAGGAGGTGGCGAAGTTCCGCGCCGCGCGCCGGATCTGGGCGCAGATCATGCGGGATGAGTTCGGCGCCACGGATCCGAAGTCGCAGATGCTCCGGTTCCACACCCAGACCGCCGGCGTGCAGCTGACCGCCCAGCAGCCGGAAGTGAACGTGGTCCGGGTCACCATCCAGGCGCTCGCCGCCGTTCTCGGCGGCACCCAGTCGCTGCACACCAACTCCTTCGACGAGGCGATCGGGCTGCCGAGCCAGCAGGCGGCGACCCTCGCGGTGCGGACCCAGCAGGTCATCGCCTACGAGAGCGACCTGACGGCCACCGTCGACCCGTTCGCGGGCTCGTACGCGGTGGAGTCCATGACCGACGACATCGAGACCGCGGCGCGGCAGCTGATCGACCAGGTCGAGGAGGCGGGCGGCGCGGCCGCCGCGATCGAGTGCGGTTTCCAGAAGGCCGAGATCGAGCGTTCGGCCTACCGGGTGGCGCGGCAGGTCGAGTCGGGCGAACGGATCGTGGTCGGGGTGAACAGGTTCCAGGCCGACGCCGAAGAGCCGCAGCAGCCGCTGCACGTCGACCCGGCGATCGAGCGGGAGCAGGCCGGCCGGCTGGCCCAGCTGAGGAGCTCCCGGAACGCCGCGGAGCACAAGCGGCGGCTGGACGACCTCAAGCGGGCGGCCGAGGGAACGCAGAACGTGCTGGTGCCGTTGCGCGAGGCCCTGCGCGCCCGGGCGACCGTCGGTGAGGTCTGTGACGCCCTGCGCGAGGTGTGGGGCGTCTACCAGCCGCCGGATGCGGGCTGATCGCCGGCAGGTCTTTCTGCGGAGCCCGGCCTGCCTCACCATGAAGGGGTAATGGTCGGTCGGTTCATGACATGCCGCCCGCGCGATCCGGCCCGGGTCTGCGCGGACGCCGGCTGGCCGCCCGTCGCGCGGGACAGGCTGGCCGTTCCCCGGCCCGGGGCTCGCGATCCAGCGCGCTTCGGGCCGGTTTGTCATGATTGCGGATGGAGGTCACCGGGTGGGCATCGACTGGAACCCGTCACGTGGGTCCACGCTGGGCGTGGAGTGGGAACTGCAGCTCATCGACGCCCGGACCAGGGCGCTGCGGCAGGAGGCGCGCGACGTGCTCGCCGGCCTTCCGGCGGTGGCCGGGGGGAGCGAGCAGCCCAAGATCCGCTACGAGCTCATGCAGTCCACGCTCGAGCTGGCCACCGGGATCTGCAGCACGGTGGCCGAGGCCAAGGAAGACCTGGCCGCGACCATCGCGCAGCTTCAGCGGGTGACCGCCGCCCGCGATATGATGCTGACCTGCGCAGGAACGCATCCCTTCAGCGACTGGCGGGATGCGAAGATGGCACCGGTACAGCGGTACGCCGAGCTCGTCGAGCAGATGCAGTGGCTGGTCAGGAAGATCCAGCTGTTCAGCGTCCAGGTTCACGTCGGGCTCGCCGACGGCAGCCGGGCGATTCCCATCATCAACGCGCTGGCCAGGTACCTGCCGCATTTCCTGGCGCTGACCGCGTCGAGCCCGTTCTGGAACGGGGAAGACACCGGGCTGGCGTCGAGCCGGTCCATCATCTTCGGTGACCTGCCGACCGCGGGGCCGCCGCACCGGCTGTCGGACTGGAGAGAGTTCGAGGACTACATGGACACGCTGCTCCGCGCCGGCACCATCCGGAGCATCAAGGAGGTGTGGTGGGACATCCGCCCGCACCCGGATTTCGGCACGATCGAGATCCGGATGTGCGACGGTGTCCCGACCCTGCGTGAGATCGGCATGGTCGCGGCGCTCTCGCAGAGCCTGGTCCAGCTCTTCAGCTTCCAGCTCGACCGTGGTTACCGGCTGCCCAGTCCCGCGACTTGGGTCGTTCGGGATAACAAGTGGCGCGCGACGAGGTACGGTCTTGACGCGACAGTGATCACCGATGACTGCGGCGCCACGGCGCCGATGCGTGATGAGCTTTACGAACTGGTGCGCGAGCTCGAACCGGTTGCCGACAGGCTGGGCTGCGGCGCCGAGCTCGGCGTTGTCTCCGAAGTCCTGGAGCAGGGAGCTTCATACGAGCGGCAGCGAGCCGTCATGGCGGATGGCGGCGGGCTGATCGAGGTGGTGGATGCCCTGGTCACCGAGTTCGCGGAAGACCGGTTCTTGTGCCCCGGGGAGGCAGCGCATGCCGGGAGATGACCTGGCGGGGGAACTCGACGCCTTCCTCGCCGAGCACTCGAGCGAGCTGATCGAGTTCCGCCGGGATCTGCACGCCCACCCGGAGATCGGCTACCACGAGCACCGCACCACGCGGCGGGTCGCGCGCCGGCTGGCCGCGGGCGGCCTGCGGCCGATGCTGCTGCCCAAGGGGACCGGGCTGATCGTCGACGATCGGCTCCGACGTGCCGGGAGCGGCGCCGATCGCTGGCGCGCTGCGCGCCGACCTGGACGCGCTGCCCATCCAGGACGAGAAGGCCGTGCCCTACCGGTCCACGGTGCCGAACGCGTGCCACGCCTGCGGTCACGACGTGCACACCACCATCCTGCTCGGTACCGGGCTGTTCCTGGCGAAGCTGGCGCGAGGCGGGAGCGCTGCCCGGCCGGGATCCGGCTGATCTTCCAGCCGGCCGAGGAAGTTCCCGGCGGCGCGCTCGACGTGCTCGCCGCGGGCGGCATCGCCGGCGTGGACCGCATCTTCGCGCTGCACTGTGACCCGCGGCTCGACGTGGGCAAGGTGGGGATCCGGACCGGCCCGATCACCGCCGCCTGCGACAAGATCACGCGTCCGGGTCACCGGGCCCGGCGGCCACACCGCCCGGCCGCACCTGACCGCCGACCTGGTCTACGCGCTCGGCAAGATCGTGACCGAGCTGCCCGCCGCGCTGACCCGCCGGGTGGACCCGCGATCCAGCCTCAGCCTGGTGTGGGGCCGGGTGAGCGCGGGCACCGCGGCCAACGCGATACCCGACGACGGGGTGGCCGAGGGCACCGTGCGCTGCCTCGACGACGAGGCCTGGCAGGCCGCGCCCGACATGCTCAAGGCGCTGATCGACTCGGTGGCGAGTGCCTACGGGGTGCTCGCCGAGCTCAGCTACCAGCGCAACGTGCCGCCGACCGTCAACGAGGCGGTCAGCGTCGGCCATGCTCTCCACCGCCGCGCAGCGGGCGCTGGGCCCGCAGTCGGTCGCCAGCACGCCGCAGAGCCTCGGCGGCGAGGACTTCGCCTGGTACCTGGAGTCGATCCCGGGCGCCCTGGCCAGGCTCGGCACCCGGACCCCGGGCTCAGCCGAGCTCGACATCCACCAGGCCACGTTCGACGTGGACGAGCGGTGCCATCGGCATCGGGGTCAGGCTGCTGGTGCAGACCGCGCTCGCTGCGCTGCGGCGAGGCCGGCGGCACGCGGCCGTGGCCGACGCATGCCCGGCGTGGCGCACGCCTGACCGCGTCAGAGCCGCTGTCGACAGCCCAGTGCTCGCGGCATATCGTTGCCAGACCGGTGCCTGTACCGTGCATCCGCCGGCCAGCTGCCGGGAGCGTCCCAGTCAGTGCGGGCTGGCAGCCCGTCCCGTGCCAGCCGGCCGTGTCAGCACGGTGTCCGCAGCCCAGCAGCAGCCTGCCGGGCCGGACCGCCTCGGCATGCCCGACGCGCGCAGCCCGCCGGGGCGGCCGCGCCTGCGGGCGTGCCGAGGAAGCCGGATATGTACCGGTCGCCGATTGCGCCGCTCGTCTGGTGGGTGTGGGTCGCCTTCGCGCTGGCCAACCTGGTCGATCTCGCGGTGCAGGGCCGCAACCACTTCGCCGCCCAGGTCGCGGCGATCCTGGTCCTGGTCACCGGCGTGGCCTACGTGGCGGCATTCCGTCCCCGGGTGGTCGCCGACGACACCGGCATCATGATCAGGAACCCGCTGCGCGATCACCTGGTGCCCTGGGCCTGCGTGCAGAAAGTGGACCTGGGCGACTCGCTCCGGGTGCAGTGCGTCTGCGCAGGACGGCGAGCAGAAGAGCAGGCTGGCTGTACGCCTGGGCGTTGCACTCGCCGCGGCGCAGCAGGCTCAAGGCGGAGGCCCGGGCCCGGCGGGCCGCGCCGGGCGGCCGAACGGCGGTCGGCGTCCTACAGCCGGCCGCCGGCCGAGGCTCTGTCGGCCATGACCAAGACGGACGCCGAGCACATCGCCGCGCGCTGGAGCAGCGCGCGGCCCGCGAGCGCGCGGCCGGCGTCGCGGCGGCAGGCGGACGTCCAGCTGGAACTGGCTGGCCATCGCCGCGCTGGTGATCCCCGCGCTGCTGGTGATCGTGGTCGCCCTGGTCTAGGCCGCGGCCTGCACCCGGCCTGGCGCGGGATGCGCCAGAATGAGGCATCGTGAGCCAGCCACCGCGCGTATCGCGATCATCGGAGGGGGGCCCGGCGGGTATGAGGCCGCCCTGGTCGCCGCGCAGCTCGGCGCCGAGGTCATCGTGGCCGACACCGACGGGCTCGGCGGCGCCTGCGTGCTGACCGACTGCGTGCCCTCCAAGACGCTGATCGAGACCTCGGGCGCGATGGCGGCGCTGAACGGCTCGGCCGACCTCGGCATCCGGATCGGCGGCGGCCAGGGCTCGGCCGCCCGCCCGCGGCACCGTCGATGCCCCCCGCCTGTACGGCCGGGTGAAGGCTCTGGCCCGGGCGCAGTCCGCGGACGTGGCGATCCGGCTCGCCGCCGAGGGCGTCGAAGTCGTCTCCGGTGCCGGGCGGCTGGCCGGCCCGCGGACGATCGCCGTCGGCGGCCGGGAGATCACCGCCGACGCGGTGCTCATCGCGACCGGCGCGCGCCCGCGGATACTGCCCGGCGCGGAGCCGGACGGGGACCGCATCCTGAACTGGCGGCAGCTCTACGACCTCGACGAGCTGCCCGCCGAGCTGATCGTGGTGGGCTCGGGGGTGACCGGAGCCGAGTTCGCGAGCGCCTACCAGGCGCTGGGCTCACAGGTGACCCTGGTGTCCTCGCGCGACCGGGTGCTGCCGCACGAGGACGCCGACGCCGCCCTGGTGATCGAGGGCGTGTTCCGGCGCAACGGGATGACCGTGCTGGGCAAGTCCCGGGCCGCGGGGGTGAAGCGGGCCGGCGACGGCGTGGTCGTCACGCTGACCGACGGCCGGACGGTGACCGGGTCGCACTGCCTGCTGACCGTGGGCATGATCCCGGCCACCAGCGGGCTCGGCCTGGAGGAGGCGGGCGTCGCGCTGGACAGCCACGGGTTCATCCAGGTGAACCGGGTGTCGCGGACCTCGGTCCCCGGCGTGTACGCGGCCGGCGACTGCACCGGCGTGATGATGCTGGCCTCGGTGGCCGCGATGCAGGGCCGGATCGCGATGTGGCATGCGCTGGGCGAGGCGGTTCAGCCGCTCCGGCTCAGCCACGTGGCGGCGACCATCTTCACCGACCCGGAGATCGCCACGGTCGGCGTGCCGCATACGCGCGATCATGTCTGGCGACGTGGCGGCCCGGGTGGTCAAGCTGCCGCTGGCCACGAACGCCCGGGCGAAGATGGCCGGACTGCGGGACGGCTTCGTCAAGCTGTTCGCCCGGCCGGGCACCGGGACAGTGCTCGGCGGGGTGGTGGTGGCCTCCCGGGCCAGCGAGCTGATCCTGCCGGTGTCGCTGGCGGTGGAGCAGCAGCTCACCGTGGACGAGATGGCGCACACGTTCGCCGTCTACCCGTCGCTGTCCGGCAGCCTGACCGAGGCCGCCCGCCAGCTCATGCAGACGGCGGCCGACTGAGCGCCGGCGCCGCGCTGCCCTGCCGCCGCGCCCGGCTCACCACCCGTCGTACCCCCGTGGGTCCCGCTGGCCGTGCCCGCGGTCGTGCCCCGCGGTCGTGCCCCGCGGTCGTGCCCCGCGGTCGTGCCCGCCGCCGTGTCAGCCTTGGCGACCTGCCGGGCGGGTCAGTGGGTGGGATGGCCGAGGTCGGGGTCGTCGGGGACCGGCAGCCCGTGCTGGCGCAGCCGCGCCGCCCTGATGTCGTCCGCGTAGGCGGTGACCGTGAACAGGCTGCCCGCCAGGGCCAGCGCCGGAACCATGATCTTCAGCCAGGGCGGCCCGGGCAGCAGCGCCAGCAGCACGCAGACCGGGATCATCACGGTCAGGTGCCGGAGGATGACCCGCACCCGCCAGCCCGCGCCGGTCAGCTCGTGCTCCACCCAGTCCCGATGATCGGGCCGCAGCCGGAACCCCACGGCGAACGCGAGCTTCCCGGCCAGGCTGGGATCACCTGGCAGCCTGGTCATGCTGCCCTGCCTTCTTGATCGAGGCCTCCGACGGTTGGGTCGCACTCGGACACTCTAGGCTCGCACAGCCCCACATGATCACGAAGATGGGGGGATGCCCGGGACTCCGGCGGGACCGGCCCGGCCGGAGCCTTCATGGCCGCGCGGTGATCGACGGCCGGGCGCCGCCGGACTGCCCGGCCGGGCGCCGCCGGACCGCCCGGCCGGGCGGGGGGAACTGCACCGTCAGGAGACGTCGCCGGTCGCGACGGGCTTCGACGGGTGCGGCGGGATGGTCCGGCCGTGTTCCAGGCTGACCGCGAACGCCCGGGTACCCGGGTACGGCGCGGCGAGCCCGCCGATCCGGACCGGGGAACTCGCGCCTGGCCTGACATCGAACGACCCGACCGGCAGCACCTGGTCCGCGCGGGTGATCTGCCACAGCACGTAAATCTCGTCCGCGGGGTTGGCGGCCATCTTGGCCGGCTGCATCCAGGCCACCCCGTCATGGACGATGACCTTCGCCGCGACACGGTGCGTCGCCGCCGCGGTCAGGACGACCTGAGAGCAGGCGTGCGGCTGGGCGCACACCGCCAGCGGCGGCTGCGGGCCGCCGGCCGTGCCGGCCAGGCCGCCCCAGATGCCGCCGACCGCTATGAGGACGGCGGCGGCTGCGGCGGCGGGCTTCCACCACCGCCTGCTGGCCCGGTGCCGCAGCGGGACGACGCGGGCATGCCCCGGTTCCCTCCTGGCCGTGCCGCCGGAATCGGGGGCGGTACTGCCGGAATCGGGGGCGGTACTGCCGGAATCGGGGGCGGTGCCGGAGTCCCCGGCGCCGGCGGCCGAATCCCCGGCGCTGCCGGGTTCCCTGGTCGGGGCGCCGGGATCCCGGCCGGCGATGCCCGGGCCGACGGTCGCCGCGGGCCCGGGCCGGGCCGCCGGGCGATCCTGCCGGGCGAGGTCGGCCAGCACCGAGGCCCGGATCCGCGCGCCCAGGTCCGGACTGGGCTCGGCGGGGGGAGCGGTCTGCGCCAGCGCCGCCGCCACCGCACGGAAATCGGCCACGGACTGGCGGCAGCGCGGGCACCGCTCGGCGTGCCGGAGGAAACGCTGCTCGTCCGTGGGCTCGAGAGCGTTAAGCGCGTGTCCGGCGGCGAGCTCATCGAAAGCGCCGTGCTCAGGTGCCTGGTCGGTCACGATGACTCCTCCCCGGACACGACGCCCAGGGCCGTCAGGCGTAGTTGCAGCCGTCGCATCGCGGCGAACATGCGGGTCTTCACCGTGCCCAGCGGAGCGCCGGTCAGCTGGGCGATCTCACGCTGGGTATAGCCGCCGAAATAGGCCAGCGCGAGCGCGTGCCGCTGCTCTTCCGGCAGTTCGGACAGTGCGGCCCGGACCGTCTCGGCCCGGATCCCGGCCCATGCGGCCGTGGCGGGATCCGCCGCCGTCGGCGGGTCGAGCGCCTGCCGGGCCGCTTCGGCGGCCTGCCGCCGTTGCTGGGCGGCTTCCTTGCGGACGAAGTCCACTGCCTTGTGATGGGTCATGCCCAGCAGCCAGTTCCGCACGCTGCCCTGGGCGGGCAGGTAGGCCGCCGGATCCCGCCACAATCCGACGAAGGTCTCCTGAACGGCATCCTCCGCCAGGGCGTCGTTGGCGGTGACACGCCGCGCCAGCCGGTAGCAGAGCACACCGTGACGCTGGTAGAGAACCGCGAGCGCATCGGGGTCAGCCTGGCCGACAAGCTCCACGAGCGCGGCGTCAGCAAGGTCATCGCGACCGTCGGCGTAACCAGGCCTGCCTACCGGATGCACGGCCAATCCCGATGCCGGCCACCGACCGTGAACAGGTTCAGTTCCGGCCTTCCTGACTGGCATGTCACGAGACGACGAACGTGCCATGCCTGCACTCGCGTGGTACTGGCAAGGGCAAGAATAGCCGCGTGGGCAGGCAAAGGTCACGACGCCGGTAATTCGCCGCACGGCTCCGTCCGGTTCATGATCCGCTCTGTAGCGGCCGGCCTGCCCGGCGTTACAGTGGTGCCGGGAGGACGCGCGGATGAACCGAGCGCGGCTGCTGGCTGAGCTGGCCGCGGGGAAGCCCGGGCCTGACGGCGTGCTGTCCCTGGAGCGGCGAGGCGAGGAGGGCCGGCGCCCCGGCGAGCCCGGTGCCATGCAGGCCGCGCCCTACCCGATGCGGCACTAGCGGCCGGTCCGGATATGACGTAGAGATAACACCCGCCGACCGGGCCTCGTTCCGGCGCTGCCGCAGGCAATGGGACTTCGGTGCGGTCAGCGCCGCAACCCCGATCCCTCGGCCCGGTCAGCTCTTCAGCTCGCAGATGACCGCCCCGGTCGGCACCGTCTGCCCGATCTGCACGGCCAGCCCGGTGACCGTCCCGTCCTTGTGCGCGGTGAGCGGCTGCTCCATCTTCATCGCCTCGAGTACCACGACCGTGTCGCCCGCCGAGACCTGCTGCCCCTCTTCGACGGCGATCTTGGTGATTGTGCCCTGCATCGGGCTGACCAGGGCGTCACCGCCGGCGGCGGACGCCGGGCTCCGGTCGCGGCGGCCCGGCGGGCGGGCGCGCTCCCGGCCGGGCGGCGGCGCGGGCGGGCCGGCCGAGCCGAGCCCGGCGGGCAGCGACACCTCGAGGCGCTTGCCAGCCACCTCCACGGTGATCCGCTCGCGGCCGTGCTCCGCCCCCTCCGGGCTGGCCATCTCGCCCGTGTACGCGGGGATCTCCGCCGCGAACTCGGTCTCGATCCACCGGGTGTGCACGGCGAACGGCTCGCCGGTGAAGGCCGGGTCGTCCACGACGGCCCGGTGAAACGGGAGCACGGTCGGCAGCCCGGCGACCTCGAACTCAGCCAGCGCGCGCCGCGCCCTGGCCAGCGCCTCACGGCGGCTCGCCCCGGTGATGATCAGCTTGCCGATCAGTGAATCGAAGGCCTGCGGTACGGTCATGCCTGCCGTGTACCCGGCGTCCAGCCGGACGCCGGGCCCGGACGGCGGCCGCCAGACGGCGATCGTTCCCGGCGTGGGAAGAAAATTGCGGCCAGGGTCCTCGGCGTTCATGCGGAACTCGATCGAATGGCCGCGGGCCGGCGGGTCGTCGTAGCCGAGCGGCTCGCCCTCGGCGATCCGGAACATCTCGAGCACCAGGTCGATCCCGCTGACCTCCTCGGTGACCGGGTGTTCCACCTGCAGCCGGGTGTTCACCTCCAGAAACGACACGGTGCCGTCCTGGCCGACCAGGAACTCGCACGTCCCTGCGCCGCGGTACCCGGCCCGGCGCAAGATCGCCTTGGACGAATCACGCAACTGGGCCGTCTGCACGTCGGTCAGGAACGGCGCGGGCGCCTCCTCGACCAGCTTCTGGTGCCGGCGCTGCAGCGAGCAGTCGCGGGTCGAGACCACCACCACGTCGCCTTGCTCGTCGGCCAGGCACTGCGTCTCCACGTGCCGCGGCCGGTCCAGGTACCGCTCGGCGAAGCACTCGCCGCGGCCGAACGCGGCCACGGCCTCCCTGACCGCCGAGGCATACAGTTCCTCGATCTCACCGGCCGACCGCGCCACCTTGAGCCCGCGCCCGCCGCCGCCGTACGCAGCCTTGATCGCGATGGGCAGGCCGTGCTCGCGGGCGAACGCGAGAACCTCGCCGGCGCCGGAGACGGGTCCTGGCGTGCCCGGCGCCAGCGGCGCGCCGACCGCTGCGGCGATGGCGCGGGCGCTCACCTTGTCGCCGAGCGCCTCGATCGCCTCGGGCGGGGGGCCGATCCAGGTCAGCCCGGCGGCGGTGACGGCGCGGGCGAAGCCGGCGTTCTCGGCGAGGAAGCCGTACCCGGGATGCACGGCATCGGCGCCGGACTCGGCCGCGGCCTTGAGAATCTTGTCGATGTCCAGGTAGCTGTCGGCCGGACCCTGCCCGCCGAGCGCGAACGCCTCATCGGTCATCGTGACGTGCAGCGCGTCCAGGTCGGGCTGCGCGTAAACACCGACGCTGGCCAGCCCGGCGTCGCGGCAGGCCCGGGCGATCCGCACGGCGATCTCGCCGCGGTTCGCGATCAGGATCTTGCGCAAGAGTGCGTCTCCTCGTGAGCCTGTGAGGAGTCTAATGGCCGGCTTGCCGCCGGCCTGCTGGTCAGCGGCCGGGACGAGCGCTGGCCCGCCACGCGCCAGGGCCATGCATCAGCGGCTTGCGCAGCATGGCCGCCCGGTTGCCCCAGCCCGTGACGCGCTGGCCGCGGGCAGCGGCCGGCGCCGGGCCGGGGGCCGGGGCGGTTTTCGCCGCGAGCACAGCGGTCAGCGCGGCGATCTCCTCGGCCGAAGCATCGCCCCTGACCACGATGAGCAGGGGCGGCGCGCCGGCCCCGGGCATCAGGCGCGGGACCTTCCGACGCCGATGCCGAACTGGCGGTGTACCCGCTCCCAGAACGCGTCCCGCAGCCACTCCCGGGCCTCCTGGTAGGGCCGCAGCGACTGGCCGAGTTCCTTCTCGGCCTCCACCAGGAGCTCCTTGTCGATGACCGGCGGCAGGATCGGGCCGGGCAGCAGGTCCCTGATGTTGTCCTCACCGCGGGTCAGGATCCACTTCTGCGCGACGTGCTCGCCGGCCTGCTCGACCCGTTCCCGGTCGGGGCCCAGCTTGCTCGCGCCCGCGGCGCCCGGCGGAGTGTGCCCCGCGGCCCGGGTTCCCGGCCGGGGAGCGTGCCGCTCGCCGAACAGTTGCGCGGGCGAGGGCGCGACGGCGACCACCGTCGCGGTCTGGGCGCCCAGCCGGGCGGGCTCAGCTTCGGTGACCGGCTGGCTGGTGAAGTACGGCTTGACGAAGGCCGTGTCGAGTACCTCCACCGTGTCTGACTCCCAGACGAGCCGCTCTGCCTGGTTGGTGCCGTACGGCGGCTCGACCCCCCACAGGTGGACCCGGACCCCGTAGGCCTGCGCCGCCTCCACCGCCGGGACCATGTCCTCGTCGCCGGCCACCAGCACCGCGTCGGTGATCGCCCGGTGCCGGGCGAGGGCCTCCATGTCGGCCCGGATCTGCGCGTCCACGCCCTTCTGCTGACCGCGGGCGTTCAGGTTGCCGAGCCTCAGCTTCACCCACGGCATCTGCGCGATCACGCGCTGGTCGATGGTGGGAACCCGGTCCCTGGCGGCGTCGTACCAGTAGACCCGGAGCAGCTCGCCCCGGATCTGGGTGTCGGCGTACTTGGTGAGCGCCTGGATGAGGTTGGCTGCGTCCACCCGGTACTCCCGCCGCGAGCTCGCGCCCAGCAGCAGCTCTCCCGCGGCGGCATAGATGTACCCGACATCGACCATGACCGCGTAGCGGGCGAGGGTCGGCAGGGGCGCCGGAAGGGGGATGGACAGCTCGGTCATAGTGCTCACGACTCTAGGCCATGTCCCAGGGAACCCCGGTGGAGATCTGCGCGGGCCGCGGCGGCCGGCGGCGTGACCCGCGTGGCCCGCGGCATGCCGCGCCAACCGCGTGACCTGCCACGCCCTGGTGTGGCCTGCTGCAGACCGCCTGCCCGGCCGCGCAGATCCCTGTCCGGCCGCGCAGATCGCCCGGCCTGCTGCGCAGACGGGCGGAGCGCCGGTTACAGCGGGATGTTCCCGTGCTTCTTGGGCGGCAGCGTCTGCCGCTTGGAGCGCAGCGCGCGCAGCGCGGCGGCCACCTGCCCGCGGGTCTCGGCCGGCCGGATCACGGCGTCCAGGTACCCCCGGTCGGCCGCGATGTAAGGGTTGGCGAGCCGGTCCTCGTACTCGGTCACCCGCTGTTCCCGCAGCCTGGCCGGGTCTTCGGCGGCGGCCAGCTCGCGCCGGTACAGGATGTTCACCGCGCCCTGGGCGCCCATCACCGCGATCTGCGCCGTCGGCCAGGCCAGGTTGATGTCGGCGCGCAGGTGCTTGGAGCCCATCACGTCGTAGGCGCCGCCGTACGCCTTGCGGGTGATTACCGTGATCTTGGGCACGGTGGCCTCCGCATACGCGTAGATGAGCTTGGCGCCGCGCCGGATGATGCCGCCCCATTCCTGCGCCGTCCCGGGCAGGAAGCCGGGCACGTCCACGAACGTCAGGATCGGGATGTTGAACGCGTCGCAGGTGCGCACGAAGCGCGCGGCCTTCTCCGAGGCGTCGATGTCCAGGGTGCCGGCGAAGTGCAGCGGCTGGTTGGCCACCACGCCCACCGGCGCGCCATCGACCCGGCCGAACCCGACGATGATGTTGGCCGCGAACAACGCGTGTATTTCCAGGAACCCGCCGTCGTCGAGGACGCGGGTGATCACGTCGTGCATGTCATACGGCTGGTTCGGCGAATCGGGGATCAGCGTGTCCAGCCCGGCGTCTTCCGCGGTGAGTTCGGCCTCGCCAGCGTTCGGAACCGAAACGGGACGGCCGCCGGCCGCGGGGCCCGGCGGCGGGTCGTCCACGTTGTTGGACGGCAGGTAGGACAGCAGCTCGCGGGCGAAGTCCAGGCAGTCGTCCTCGTCCGTGGCCTGGTAGTGAGCCACTCCGGACTTGACGTTGTGCGCGTGTGCCCCGCCAAGCTCCTCGAAGCTCACCTCCTCGCCGGTCACCGTCTTGATCACGTCGGGACCGGTGATGAACATGTGCGAGGTCTTGTCCACCATCAGCGTGAAGTCGGTGATGGCCGGCGAGTAGACCGCGCCGCCCGCGCACGGACCCATGATCAGCGAGATCTGCGGGACCACCCCGGAGGCGAGCACGTTCCGGTAGAAGATCTCGGCGAACAAGCCGAGCGCGACCACGCCCTCCTGGATCCGGGCGCCGCCGCCGTCGTTGATGCCGATGATGGGGCAGCCGGTCTTCAGCGCGTGCTCCATTACCTTGACGATCTTCTCGCCGTAGACCTCGCCGAGCGACCCGCCGAACACGGTGAAGTCCTGGCTGTACACGCAGACCGGCCGGCCGTCCACCGTGCCGTGCCCGGTGACGACGCCGTCGCCGTACGGGCGGTTGGCCGCGACGCCGAAGTCGGTGGCCCGGTGCCTGGCCAGCTCGTCGAGCTCGGTGAACGAGCCGGGGTCCAGCAGCTTGCCGATCCGCTCCCTGGCCGTCATCTTGCCCCGGGCGTGCTGCGTCTGCACGGCACGCTCGGAGCCCGCGTGGACCGCCTCGCGCCGGCGCCGTTCCAGGTCGGCTAGCTTTCCCGCGGTGGTGTGCGGATACGCCTCGGCGGCTTCCACCTCGGCGGCTTCCACGTCGGCGGCTTCCACGTCGGCGGCTTCCACGTCGGCGGTCTCCTCTTCGGCGGTCCCGTCGGCGGGGATCTCCCCCCGGGCTTCGCTGGTCATGGGCACAGGGTAGCGACGCCGGCCGGGCCGCTGGCTACGCTGTCGCCCGTGAGCCGGGAGTCGGACCGACAGCAGATGCCGCAGCGGATGCGCCGTGAGGTCCGGCTGCTCGGTGACCTGCTCGGCGAGGTACTCCGCGAGTCCGGCGGCGAGGATCTTCTCGCCGACACCGAGCGGCTCCGGCTGGCGGTGATCGAGGCGCGGCGCGAGGACCCGCCGCCGCCCCGGCCGGCCCGGTGGGGGACGAGTTCGCCGCCCTGGTCGCCTCCTGGCCGGTGGACCGGGCCGAGCTGGTCGCGCGCGCCTTCACCGTCTACTTTCACCTGGTCAACCTGGCCGAGGAGCACCAGCGGATCCGGACCCTGCGGGACCGCGGCCCCGACGGCACGCCGCGGCGCGAATCGCTCGTCCTCGCGGTGGCCCAAATCCGCGGCGGCGCTCCCGGCGCGCTCGAAGGCCTACTGGCCGGACTGCGGGAGCTCCCGTGTCACCGCGAACCGCCGATGCAGTGACCTCCGCGCTGCGCCGGATCGGCGGCCTGCTGGCCGCGCTGGACGACAATCCCGGCGGTGCGCAGGCCGAGACGCAGCGTCGGCTGCGGGAGGCAACACCGGCTGACCATCCGCCCGGCAGGTACGCCGTGGAGCCGGTCAGACCAGGAGCCTGCCGCCGACCATGAGCGCGGCTATCGTGCCCACGAGCCAGAGGCCGAACCACACCACGCGGGGAACGTAGGTCAGGTCCCGCAAATTGGCCGCGTCTCCGGCTCTGGGGCCATGATTGACCACGTACCGGACTCCGGACAGGAGCAGGAACCAGGTCAGTGTGTAGGCGACCGCGGTTTGCAGGCCGGCCCCGCCGTCACGCACCACGAGGAAAAGCAACCCGCCGGTGATCACCAGCGAGACGATCCCGAAGAAATTGCGAACCGAGATGAGCGCGACGGCGAGCAGAATCAGGGCCAGCCAGAGGACCGCCCCGATGTCACCGAGCTGGATTAGCTTCGCGGCCCCGAGACCAAAGGCGCTGGGTCCGAGGTAGCCCGCGAAGCCGGAGGTCACGCGGCCGCGGCCGCCCTGCGTGACGGTGAGTCCCGTGCCGTCGCCGCTCACCCGCATGCCGACGACCTTGTTACCCATGCCCCCGCCCACCAGCGCGTGCGCGCCCTCGTGCGCAATCACGCTGACGTGCCGCGTGAGTACCCAGAACTCCTGCAGCAGCACGGCAACAAGCGCCAGCAACCCCGTCAAGACGGCGCCCGGCGCCGGTAACGACGCCAGGCTCGCGTCCCGGTGATGCCGGGCGAGTTCCAGTGAGAGTGCCAGCATCTGCCCCCCAGGCCGATCACGGCGAAACCGATCCGGATCTTAGCAACGGCGCCCCGCGGGCTCAAGATCGCGCCGTGGCTCATGCCGCCGGGTGTCGCGCCGGCTGGCCGTCACCCCGACAATCATGAGGGTGACCACCGAACCCGGAGCAGCGCCGCGTGCGCCGCTGAGCGGCGCCGCGCTGTCGCGTGTGCTGGTGCGGCCCGGGGGGCTCTGGCGCGGGGTCGAGGTGACGGCGGTGACCGGTTCTACCAACGCCGATCTGCTGGCGCGGGCCGCGGCCGGCGCGCCGCAGGGTGTTGTGCTCGTCGCCGAGGAACAGACCGCGGGCCGGGGGCGGATGGGCCGGAGGTGGATTTCCCCGCCCGGGGCCGCCCTGATGTTCTCGGTCCTGCTCCGGCCGGAATCGGTCCCGCAGGCCAGCCGCGGCTGGATCCCGCTGCTGACCGGGGTCGCCGTCGCATCAGCCGTCGCGGCCGTCGCCGGCCTGGACGCCCGCCTCAAGTGGCCGAACGACGTGCTCGTGGGCGACCGGAAGCTGGCCGGCATCCTGGCCGAGCAGTCAGCCGGTGCGATCGTGGCCGGCGCGGGAATCAACGCCTCCACCCGGCGGGACGAGCTGCCGGCCGAGACGGCCACGTCGCTGGCGCTCGAGGGAGCGGCGCGCACCGGGCGGCCAGAGCTGCTCCGCGCCGTGCTGGGCGAGTTCGAGCGGCTGTACCTGGCCTGGGCCGGCGGCGCCAGCCCCGGCGATCCCGACGCCTGCGGCCTGCGCGCCGAGTACCGTCGCCGCTGCGCCACCCTGGGCCGGCCGGTGCGGGTGGAGTTCCCCGGCGGCGACACGGCCCGCGGCACGGCGCTGGACGTCAACCCCGGCGGGCGGCTGCTGCTGCGTACCGACGGAGGGCCGCTCGCGGTGAGCGCGGGCGACGTCGTGCACCTGCGCTGAGTTCGGGCCCGCCGCGCCCGCGGTCCCGGCGTCGGCGCCAGCGCCCGTCCGCATCAGCGATGATGAGTGCCATGCCGTTGCAGGACTACGTGGCCTGGCATGACGAGTACGACCGGGCCGGCTCGCCGCTGCACCTGCGCCTGCTGGTCGTGCAGGACCTGATCGCGTCCGCGCTGGACGAGCTGCCGCCGGGCCGGATCCGGGTCATCAGCATGTGCGCCGGCCAGGGCCGGGATCTGATCGGCGTGGCGCGGCGGCACCGGCGCGGCGGCGACCTCACCGGGCTGCTGGTGGAGGCCGACCCGCGCAACGTCGCGGCGGCGAGGACCGCCGTCGCCCGGGCCGGCCTCGGCGGCCTGTCCGTCGAGCAGGGCGACGCCGGGCGGTCCGGCGCCTACGCCGCCGCCGTCCCCGCCGACCTGCTTGTCGCCTGCGGCGTCTTCGGGAACGTGACCGATGAGGACGTCCAGCGGACCATCAGGTTCCTGCCGGCGCTGTGCGCCCCCGGCGCCTGGGTGATCTGGACCAGGCGGCCGCGGCAGGACAGCATCGTGCCGTCGATCCAGGACTGGTTCGAGACAGCCGGCTTCCGGCCGTACGTGCTCGTCGTGCCGGAAGGGAACCTGTTCGGCGTCGGTGCCGCCCGGCTGACCGTGCCGCCGCCCCCGTTCGACGCCGGCGCGGCACTTTTCGACTTCATCCGGTGAGCCGGGCCACGATGCGGGCCCTGGCCGGGAACGAGCAGCAGCGGCTGGCGGGCGGGCAGCGCTGAGCCTGCCCGCGGGCGGCGGCCGGGCCGCCGCGGGCCGGGCGGGCCGCGGGTCCGGGCAGCGGCCGGGCTAGCCTGCAGGTCATGGAAGGGATAAGCGTCCAGCTGGACACCGGCCCCGGGCCCGGCGTCGCCGAGATCGTGCTGGACCGGCCTGAGGCGATGAACGCGCTGGACACCGCGATGGCGCGGCGGCTGACCGCGGTGTGCGCCGACCTGGCCGACATGACCGCCGGGGTCCGGGCGATCGTGCTCAGCGCGGCCGGCGAGCGCGCGTTCTGCGTCGGCGCCGACCTCAAGGAGCGCAACCGGATGACCGACGCGGACTTCGCCCGCCAGCGGCCTGTCTTCCGGCGGGCCTTCGGCGCCGTCCTGAACCTGCCCCAGCCGACGGTGGCCGCGGTGCACGGGTACGCCCTCGGCGGCGGCTGCGAGCTCGCGCTCAGCTGCGACTTGATCGTGGCGGACGAGACCGCCGTCTTCGGGCTGCCAGAGACTACGGTCGGCCTGGTCCCCGGCGGCGGCGGCACCCAGCTCGCGCTGCGCAGGCTGGGCCCGGGAAGGGCCGCCGACATGGTCCTCACCGGGCGCAGGATCGACGCCGGCGAGGCGCACCGGATCGGCCTCGCCGACCGCCTGGCACCGGCCGCGGCCGCCCGCGACTCCGCGCTCCGCCTGGCCGGCCTGATCGCGCGCAATTCGCCGGTGGCCGTCCGGGCGGCCAAGCAGGCCATCCGGCGGGGGAGCGGCACCGGGCTCGCGGCGGGACTGGACATCGAGGATGCCGCCTGGCGGACGGCCGTGTTCTCCGCGGACAGAAAAGAGGGCATCGCGGCGTTCAATGAGAAGCGGGAGCCGCGGTGGCCCGGCGAATAGGCGAGCAGCGAGCAGCGCGAGCAGCGCGAGCAGCGCGAGTAGCGGAGGAAGGACCACAGTGAACGACCTGCCTGACCGGATATCGCTGCGCGAGGTCGGGCCGCGCGACGGCCTGCAGAACGAGGAGCCGGTCCCGACCGGCGCCAAGGTCGAGCTGATCGACACGCTGTCCAAGACCGGCGTGCAGCGGATCGAGGCGGTGTCGTTCGTCCACCCCAGGGCCATTCCGCAGATGGCCGACGCGGACGAGGTATGGCGCCAGGTGCACCGGGCGTCCGGCGTGCGGTACTCCGCGCTGGTGCCGAACTCCCGCGGCGCCGGCCGGGCCCTGGACGCGGGATTCACCGAGCTGGAGGCGGTCGTGTCCGCGTCGGACACGCACAACCGCAAGAACGTGAACCGGAGCACCGAGGAGTCGCTGGACGACATCGCGGTCATCATCGACGCAGGCGCACCAGGCGGGCGCCACCTGCCAGGTGATCGTCTCGACCGCCTGGGGCTGCCCGTACGAGGGCGACGTGCCGGTGCGGCGGGTCATCGACGTGGCCAGCCGCGCGGTGGCCGACGGCGCCGACTCGGTGTCGTTCGGGGACACCACCGGCATGGCCACGCCGGCCCGGGTGCGGGCGCTGGTCGGCGAGTTCCGCTCCCGGCACCCGGGCACCGGCCTCAACCTGCACTTCCACAACACCCGCGGCACCGGGCTGGCGAACGTGCTGACCGCACTCGAGCTGGGCGTGGCCGACTTCGACGCCTCGGTCGGCGGCCTCGGCGGCTGCCCGTACGCGCCCGGCGCGACCGGCAACATCGCCACCGAGGAGCTCATCTACATGGTCGAGGACATGGGCGTGGCCACCGGCGTCGACCTGGAGGCGATGATCGACGCGGCCGCGGAGGCGGAGCGGATCGTCGGCCGCACGCTGCCCTCGCAGGTGCTGCGGGCAGGCCCGCGCACCCGCACCATCATCCGGCCTGAGTACTCTCGCCAGCGTGGACGCAGAACCGGACGCACATCCTGAGCTGGCCGCGCTCCGGGCCCGGATCGAGGCCGGGCGGCGCCGCCCGCTACCACGAGTCGGCCGCGGCCAAGGGCAAGCTGTTCGCCCGGGACCGGATCGCGCTGCTCACCGACAAGGGGAGCTGTCCGAGGACGGGCGCTACGCCAACGCGCTCGACCCCGGCCTGCCCGCCGACGGGGTGATCACCGGCACCGCGACGATCGGCGGCAGGCCGGTGGCGCTGATGGCCAACGACTCCACGGTCAAGGCCGGCTCCTGGGGGGCGCGCACCGTCGAGAAGATCATCCGGATCATCGAGAAGGCGTACTCCGCCGGCATCCCCATGGTCTACCTGGTGGACTCGGCGGGCGCGCGGATCACCGACCAGGTCGAGATGTTCCCCGGCCGCCGCGGCGCGGGGAAGATCTTCCACACCCAGGTGCGCGCGTCCGGCGCGATCCCGCAGGTCTGCGCGCTGTTCGGCCCGTCGGCCGCGGGCGGCGCGTACATCCCGGCGTTCTGCGACTACGTGGCCATGGTGGACGGGAACGCCTCGATGTACCTGGGCAGCCCGCGGATGGTCGAGATGGTGGTGAAGGAGAAGACCACGCTGGAGGAGATGGGCGGCGGCCGGATGCACTGCACGGTGTCCGGCTGCGGCCACTTCCTGGCCGGCTCCGAGCAGGCCGCGCTCGACGCGGTGCGCGGCTACCTGTCCTACCTGCCCGTCCAACTGGCAGCAGCCGCCGCCCGCGGCGGCGGCCGCCGAGCCGAAGCCGGCCGACGCGCAGCGGCTGCGCGACCTGGTGCCCGCCAGCGAGCGGCAGGCGTTCGACATGCGCCGCTACCTGCGCGGCATCGTGGACGAGGACTCGTTCTTCGAGATCCACGCGCTGTGGGCGCGGGAGGTCGTCATCGGCTTCGCCCGGCTGGACGGGCAGGTCATCGGGGTGGTGGCGAACAACCCGATGTTCAAGGGCGGCGTGCTGTTCGTGGACTCCGCGGACAAGGCCACCCGGTTCATCCAGCTCTGCGACGCGTTCAACGTGCCGCTGCTGTTCCTGGCCGACGTGCCGGGATTCATGGTCGGCACCGTCGGTGGAACGGCAGGGCATCATCAGGCACGGCGCGAAGATGATCAGCGCGGTGTCCGAGGCGACCGTGCCGAAGATCTGCGTGGTGGTCCGCAAGGCCTACGGCGCGGGCCTGTACGCGATGGCCGGCCCCGGGTTCGAGCCGGACGCGACGCTGGCCCTGCCGACCGCGAAGATCGCCGTGATGGGCGCGGAGGCCGCGGTCAACGCCGTCTACTACAACAAGCTGGCCGAGATCGGCGACGAGGCCGGGCGCGACCGCGGAGACCGAGCGGCTGCGGCGCGAATACGACGCCGATATCGACATCATCAGGCTGGCCGGCGAGCTCGTGGTGGATGACGTGGTCGAGCCGGAAGACCTGCGCGCCGAGCTGATCCGCGGTTCGCGGCCGCCCGCGGGAAGGACAGATCGTTCTCCCGGCGCCGGCACGGGGTGACTCCAGTCTGACTCCACCGGCCCGGAGAAAGTACGCATCTGGCCATGACCAGCGTTTTGCTCGCCGAAGATGACTCCTCCATCTCGGACCCCCTCGCCCGTGCCCTGCGGCGTGAGGGGTATGACGTTGACGTGTCGGCCGATGGTCCCGGCACACTGGGCCGCGCCCTGGGCGGCGGCATCGACCTGATCGTCCTCGACCTGGGGCTGCCCGAGCTGGACGGCCTCGAAGTCTGCCGCCGGCTGCGGTCGGAAGGACGTGCCACGCCCGTGCTCGTCCTCACCGCCCGGGCCGATGAGGTGGACACCGTGATCGGCCTGGACGCCGGGGCCGACGACTACGTCACCAAGCCGTTCCGGCTGGCCGAGCTGCTGGCCAGGGTCCGGGCGCTGCTGCGGCGCGGCAGCGCGGAGACCCAGGTGGTGCAGGGCGTGCGGATCGACCCGGAGGCCCGCCGCGCGTGGTCGGGCGACGAGCGAGCTCGAGCTGACCACCAAGGAGTTCGACCTGCTCTGGGCCCTGATCAGGGACGCGGGCAAGGTGGTCACCAGGGAACAGCTGATGCGGGACGTCTGGGGCGCGAAGTGGTGGGCCTCGACGAAGACCCTCGACATGCACGTGTCCTGGCTGCGCCGCAAGCTCGGCGACGACGCGCACAGCTCCCGGTACATCACCACCGTGCGCGGCGTCGGGTTCAGGTTCGAGCGCGGCAGCTAAGGCGGCGTCCGGTAGACAAGGTCTGAACCATGCGCAGGCGGCTGCTGATCTCCACCCTCCTCGTGGCGGTGACGGCAGTCCTGCTGCTCGGCGTGCCGCTGGCCATCGTGATGAGCCGCCTGGTGACCGACGAGTCGGCGCGGCAATTGCAGCGGGACGCGACCACGGCCGCCACGGGGTGGAGTACCGGGCGAACCACCATCAGCCGCCGGACTACGCGGAGTTCGCTGATTCCCTGCCCGGCGACTACATCATCATCAAGCACAAGGGCCAGGCCCTGGTGCGGATCGTCGGGCGGCCGCCTCCCCTTCACCACGTGAGCAGCGGCTCAGGACTCCGACGGGGAACTACACCGTCATCGTGGAGACCGACAGCTCGGACGTGGCCGGGCGGGTGCTGCGGCGCGGTGGCGCTGGTGGGGGCGCTTGCCGCTGCTGGCCGTGGGGGTGGCGGTCGGGCTGGCCTTCCTGCAGGTGCGCCGGTTCACCCGGCCGCTGGAGGAACTGGCCAGGCGCGGCGGCCCGGCTGGGCTCGGGAGACGCGCGGCCGCTCGGCCGCCGCTACGGCCTGCCCGAGCTGGACCAGGTCGCCGAGGGGCTGGACGGCTCGGCGCGCCGGGTGTCCGACCTGCTCACCGCCGAGCGGGAGTTCGCCTCGGACGCCTCGCACCAGCTGCGGACGCCGCTGACCGCGCTGTCCATGCGGCTGGAGGAGATGATCGCCGCGGCGGACGACCCCGAGGCGGTGCGGACCGAGGGCGAGGCAGCGCTCAGCCAGACCGAGCGGCTGGCCGACGTGGTCAGCCAGCTGCTGGGCCGGACCAGGGCGGTCGCGGCGACCGCGCCCGCAGTTCGATCGGGATCGACGACATCCTGGCCCAGCAGGTGGCCGAGTGGGAGCCGGCGTTCCGCCGGGCGAACAGGAAGCTCGAGGTCACCGGCGAGAAGGGGCTGCGCGGCTACGCCACCACCGGGACGCTGGCCCAGGTGATCGCCACGCTGCTGGACAACGCGCTGGTGCACGGCAGCGGGACGGTCACTATCCGGACCTCGCAGACGCTCAAGTCGGTGGTGATCGAAGTGCGGGACGAGGGCCGGGGAGTGCCCGAGGACCTGGTCCCGCGGATCTTCGAGCGGAATGTCAGCAGCCGGCCGCAGGGGACGGGGCTCGGACTGGCGCTGGCCCGCGAGCATGGCCGCGGCGGACGGCGGGCGGGTCGTGCTGGTCCGGCCGAAGCCGGCCGTCTTCGCCGTCTTCCTGCCGCTGGCCGCGCCCGGCGCGGACGAGGACGCGCCGGTGGTCAGCGGCCCGGCGTGACGGCCGGCGGCCATCAGGGGCCCGGCGTGACGTTCCCGGCGCCGGCCAGGGCCAGCGGCTCAGGCCCCGGGCCGTCCTGAACGGGGGCCAGGAAGACCCATTTCTTGTACGACCAGTACCTGAACACCGTGCCGAGCCCGGTCCCGGCCACGCTGGCCAGGTTGAACGCCACCGCCCCGTGCAGGCCGAGCACGTAGTAGGTGAACCAGATCGTGGCCTCCGCGATCACCAGGCCGATCAGGTTCAGCATCACGAACACGACCCACTCGCGGATCAGCGCGTGGTTGGCGCGGTGCCGGAAGGTCCAGAACCGGTTGCCGACGTAGGAGACCACGGTGGCGGCCGCGATGGCAATCGCCTTGGCCGTCAGCGGGCCGACGCCGAGTGCCCCGTGCAGGAAGGCCGCGCCGCCGAGATCGACGACCGCCGCGATCACGCCGACCACGCCGAACTTGGCCAGCTCGCCGATCAGGTCGGCGAATCGGCGGTAGGCGCCAGTGACCAGGCTCCCCATATGGGCGGTCTCCTTTTTGATGTCGCCCGCGCCGTCAGGCACGACGGGCATACCGGTAATCACCGATGACCACAGGAGTTGTCAGGGTATCCGCCGGGAATGCGGTGCCGAGGCTACTTTACCGAGGCTGTGACGAGATCTGACCCGCGCCCGAGCATCCGCTCGACCGCGTGCCAGCCCAGGTAGACCAGCACGGTGATCAGGAAGCCGGCCTCGAAGGTCAGGTCCCCCGCCGACGGCACGTGGGTGGGTACCAGGCCGACGTACTCCGTCTGGTTGGAGAACAGCCAGATCGACACGCCCATCCCGGTCGCCATCGCGACCGGCCCGGCCCAGTTGGTGTGGCTGCGGTCAAACAGCAGCTGATCGACCGAGCCGCGGCGCAGCACCTGGTCGCAGAAGACCACGGCCAGCCAGGGCGCGATCCAGTACGCGATCACCAGCAGGAAGTTCTCGTACTTGGTGCCCGCGTCGTGCAGCCCGAACAGCGCCACGATGAAGCCGATGACGCCGAACGAGACGGCGACGATGGCGCGGCGCAGCCGGAGCGGCAGCCTGATGCCGAGCGCGGTGAAGGACAGTGCCCCGGAGTAGATGTTCAGCACGTTCGCGGCGACCGCGCCGAGCGCTATCGCGAGCAGGGTGGCGTCGGCGAGCGCGGTCGGCAGGTGGCTGGTGAAAGCGCCGGTGGGGTTGCTGCCGATCGCGGCGCTGCCGCTCAGGGTGGCCGAGGCGGCGCCGACGATCTCCAGGACGACGCACGACAGAAGCACGCCCAGGCCTGACCACCAGGCAATGGCGCGCTTGCTGGAATCGGGCGGGAAGTACCTGGTGTAGTCCGCCGCGTAGGGATTCCAGCCGACCGCGTAGCCGAACGCCGCCCCGGTGGTGAGCAGGAACCCGCCCGTCGTCCCGGCGAATCCGGGCGCGACGTGACCGCCCGGATGCGACTTGGCCAGGATCACGACGGTGGTGATCAGGAAGATCACCGCGAGAATGGGGAAGGCGTACCGCTCGAACGCGTGCACCAGGTTGTGGCCGAAGAACGCGACCACGACCTGGACGAGGACGATGATGAGCAGGCAGGCGGGCTTGGCCAGGTGGGTGAGCGTGTTCAGCGCGAAGGCACCGCTGACGCTGTTGACCGCGAACCAGCCGATGCCGGCCGTGAGCGCGTTGAGCCCGGCCGGGAGCACGTTGCCCCAGTAGCCGAAGCCCAGCCTGCTGAGCACCATCTGCGGCACGCCGTGCTCGGGTCCCCGGGCCGACAGCAGCCCCTGGGTGACCGAGCCGACCCCGGTGCCCAGGATGATCGCCAGCGACGCCTGCCAGAAATTCAGGCCGAACAGGGCCACTCCGAGGACGCCGACGAAGATCGTGGCGAACTCCAGGTTGGGCGATGTCCAGGTCCAGAACAGCTGGATCGGCCGGCCGTGCCGCTCGCTGAGCGGGATGAACTCGGCTCCGCCAGGCTCGACGGCGACGACCTTGTCGCCATAGGTGCCCTCGCGTACCACGGTGGCAGCCGTCGCGCCCGCTGCCGACGCGAGCTGTACGTCCTTGTCCGAAGTCGCCATCGGCGGTGCTCCTTCAGGTGCCCTTGGGGCGGCCGGCGCGATGACGGAGCGCGCCCGCCAGGGAACGCTCGGCCGGCCGTCGCCGTCGTTCTCACCAGTATGGGAGATCCGGCCGCCCGGGCGCAGTAGCGGACGGGCCGATCCGTCCGGCGGCAGGGCGGCGGCGGGCCGCGTAGGCTACCGCCGTGACTGACCACGGTGCCGGGAGCGCCCCGCTGGCGGGCATGGTGGGAGCCGGCCAGCTCGCCCGGATGACCTGCCAGGCCGCGATCGGGCTCGGCGTCAGGTTCCGCGTGCTGGCCGCCACGCCCGCCGACAGCGCCGCCCAGGTCTGCGCCGATACCCGGATCGGCGACCATCGCTCGCTGGAGGATCTGCTCGCCCTGGCCGGCGGCTGCGACGCGCTGACCTTCGACCACGAGCACGTGCCGGGCGAGCACGTGGCCGCGCTGGAGGCCGCATCGGTGCCGGTGCGCCCGGGCGGGGCGGCGCTGCGCTACGCCCAGGACAAGCTGGTGATGCGCCGGCGCCTCGGCCAGCTTGGCGTCCGCTGCCCCCGCTTTGCCCCGGTGGCCCGGCTGGCCGACGTCACGGGCTTTGCCGAACGGTGCGGCGGCTGGCCCGTGGTGCTCAAGGCGATCCGCGGCGGGTATGACGGCAAGGGTGTGTGGGTGTGCGAGTCCGCGGAGCAGGCCGCCGGGGTCCTCGCGCACGGGGTCTCACTGATCGCCGAGGAGTACGTCTCCTTCACGGCCGAGCTGGCCGCGCTGGTCGCCCGGTCGCCGTACGGCCAGGGGGCCGCCTACCCGGTGGTGCAGACCGTGCAGCGGGACGGGATCTGCCGCGAGGTGCTCGCGCCGGCTCCCGGCCTGCCGGCCGGCCTCGCCCGGCAGGCGCAGTCGCTGGCGCTGCGGCTCGCGGCCGAGCTGGGGGTCACCGGGCTGCTCGCGGTGGAGCTGTTCCAGATCCCGGGCGGCCTGCTGGTCAACGAGCTGGCCATGCGCCCGCACAACTGCGGGCACTGGACCATCGAGGGCGCCCGCACCTCACAGTTCGAGCAGCACCTGCGGGCGGTGCTGGACATGCCGCTCGGCGCCACCGAGCCGACCGCGCCGCAGGTCGCGATGGCCAACGTGCTGGGCGGCGACGGCGGTGACCTGTACGCCCGGCTGCACCACGTGCTGGCCGCCGACCCGGCGCTGCGAGTGCACCTGTACGGCAAGCCGTCCCGGCCCGGGCGCAAGATCGGTCACGTTACCGTGCTCGGCACCGGCGTGGCGGAGTTGCGGGACCGCGCCCGGCGCGCGGCCAGCTACCTGCGCTGGGGGGCCGAGGGCTCGCCGCCCCGGGCGGGTGGCTCGCCGGCCAGCGCCGGGGGCTCGCCGGGCCGTCCCGGGGGCTCTGCGACGAGCATGGGGTGGCTTACCGTCCGGCGCCGTGGGCTCGGCGGCAGGTAGGGGGCCAGGTGAGCGCGCAGCCGCTGGTCGGCGTGGTCATGGGCAGTGACTCGGACTGGCCGGTGATGCGGGACGCCGCCGAGGCGCTGGACGAATTCGGGATCGGATACGAGGCCGACGTGGTGTCCGCGCACCGGATGCCGCACGACATGATCGGCTACGGCTCGTCGGCGGCCGGCCGCGGGCTGCGGGTGATCATCGCCGGTGCCGGCGGCGCGGCGCACCTGCCTGGCATGCTCGCGTCCGTCACGCCGCTGCCGGTGATCGGCGTCCCGGTGCCGCTGGCCCACCTGGACGGCCTGGACTCGCTGCTGTCCATCGTGCAGATGCCGGCCGGGATTCCGGTCGCGACGGTGGCGGTCGGCGGGGCGCGCAACGCCGGCCTGCTGGCCGTGCGCATCCTGGGCGCGGCGGACGCCGCGGTGCGCGACCGTATGGCTCGCTTCCAGCAGCAGCTCGGCCAGCAGGCCAGGGACAAGGGGGCCGCGCTGCGCGGCCGTACGATCGAGCCGTGAACCTCATCTTCCTTCGCATCAGCCTGGTCGCGGCGGCCGACGAGACGCATCATCGTGCCGTCCGGGCTCCGGCCGGTCCCGTTGAAGATCGTCAGGCCGGTCCGGACCTGCGGGCAGCTGCCGTCGAGCTCACGCGCAGTACTCCAGCGCCAGCCCACCGCTTGCTCTAATACGCACGTGCTTGATATAGTAAGCATATTCCATCGAAAGAGAGTACGCATGACCATCATCCCCAGGCAATACAGCGCTGCGGCGAGCCAGGCGCGCAGCGCAGTGGACAAGACCGCCGATTTCACGGCGCAGAGCGCGCGCACGCTGACTGGCTGGCTTCCCGGGCTGCCGCAGATCGACCTGATCCCGGCGGTTGAGCGCTACTTCGATTTCGTGCAGCGGGCGGTAGACATCAACCGCCACCTCGCCGTCAGGTGGGCGGAGGCAGCAGGCACGCTATCGGGAGTGGTCCGTGAGCAGGCCGAGTCGGCCGGCGACATCGTGCATGAGAAGGCCGAGGCTGCCGAGCGGATGGCCCGTGAGCAGGCGGAGAAGGCCGGGCAGGAGCGGGCCCGCGAGGCTCGCAAGGCCGAGCGTGAGAAGGCCGAGGCTGCCGAGCGGATGGCCCGTGAGCAGGCGGAGAAGGCCGGGCAGGAGCGGGCCCGCGAGGCTCGCAAGGCCGAGCGTGAGAAGGCCGAGGCTGCCGAGCGGATGGCCCGTGAGCAGGCGGAGAAGGCCGGGCAGGAGCGGGCCCGCGAGGCTCGCAAGGCCGAGCGTGAGAAGGCCGAGGCTGCCGAGCGGACGGCCCGTGAGCAGGCGGAGAAGGCCGGGCAGGAGCGGGCCCGCGAGGCTCGCAAGGCCGAGCGTGACCAGGCCAGGCAGGCTCATGACAGGGCCCGCGAGCGCTACCAGGGCCTCGCCAAGGCCGAGCTGAGCGACCTGCTGGCCGAACGACATCTGCCCAAGTCGGGCAACGTGTACGAGCTCGTCGAGCGCCTGGTCGAGGCAGACAGCAGGTAAGAAGCCTGTACCGCCCGCAACACCGAGGACGCCGGTATCGGGAGCAATCGCTGCTTCCGGTACCGGCGTTATGCTGTAGCACTGCCCGCGCAGCGCAGAACGCCGTTCCCAGAGGGAACGATGAACCGCTGCTGGTGCGGCAATCTGGCCCTGTCCGGATTGTCCGGGTCGGGCCAGAACCCGTCAAGAGCGCCTGCGGCGCCGGCTCCGCCGATCTTCGACCCTTGACCCAACCTGCCCGAAAGTCCCGGAGTTCGCAGCTATCGGGAGCATGGATGCGAGCACCGCCTGCGCTGCGGGAACGCGGAGCCGCCGCGGCCGGCTAGCGCGCGGTGGCCGCGACGGCGCGGCTGACGACGCCGGGCAGGTGGCCGGAACGGCGGTAGGCGCTGCGCTGGAACGCGGCGCCGTTGCCCCGGTCCAGGACGGCGGCGAGCAGGCCGGCGACAGTATCGGCCTCGCCGGCGTCGGCCAGCGCGTCGCCGACGTGCTCCAGCAGCAGGTTCGCCACGGCCGCGGCCGGCTCCGGCAGGCCGCTGACCGGGTGGATCAGCGTGTCGTCGAGCCCGGACCGGCTGGCTCGCCACGCGGCCAGGCGCAGCAACTCGGCGCGCAGCGGCCGGACGGGCCTGCCCTGCCGCCACGCCCGGGCCTCGGTCTCGGCCAGCGCCCG
The DNA here is from genome assembly GCA_963795575.1 of uncultured Actinomycetes bacterium. Classification (GTDB taxonomy): domain Bacteria; phylum Actinomycetota; class Actinomycetes; order Streptosporangiales; family Streptosporangiaceae; genus PALSA-505. Next base: position 81,315 of record CAWCII010000009.1, read on the forward strand.
GGCCAGCGCGGCGATCAGTACCGCGTCGTCGGCCTGCAGGCACACGTCGGCCACGCGTATTTCCAGGGTGGGATAGCGCTCGGACAGCCGGGCGTCGAAGTACACCATGCCTGCGTCGAGCAGCGTGCCGGTGCGCACCATCTGCCGCACCGTTTCCCGGTAGGCCTGCACGCTGCCGAACACCCCGGGCGGCCCCGAACTCGGCCAGCGGCCCCACGCCTGGTAGCGGTAGCTCGCGTAGCAGCTCTCGCGTCCCTGCCAGAACGGTGAGTTGGCGCTCAGCGCGAGCAGGATGCCCAGCCAGGGCCCGATCCGGTCCAGCACGGCGATCCCCTCGTCCGCCGAGGAGATCCCGACGTGCACGTGGCAGCCGCAGGTGAGCTGCTCCTGCGCGGTCAGGCCGAACTCGCCGGCCATCCGCTGGTAGCGGCTCTTGCCGGTTACCTCGGGCTCGACCAGAACCGGCGAGGTCGCCAGCGCCGCCACCTGGACGCCGGCCCGGGCCGCCGCGCCGACGGCGGACGCCCGGCATCGCCGCACTTCCCGGCCGAGGTCATCGAGCGCGCGGCACGGCTGAGTGCTGGTCTCCAGCTGCTGCAGCTGGAGCTCGAACTCCAGCGCCTCCCCGGCATCCTCGGCCGCGGTTCCGGCGGCGGGACCTTGCCCCTGATCAGCGCCCGCCTGCCTGGCCGCCTGCAGGACGGTGCCGGCCACGGCCCGGGGCCGTCCCGTCTGCGGATCGACGAGCAGGAGCTCTTCCTCGATCCCCACGCTGCGCAGATTCATCGCCCCAGGATGCCAGGGCCCGCCCGGCGCGTCGGCCGGCAGGCCGTAGACGTCGGTCCGCAGACCGTGTACCCGCCGCGGCCGACCTGATCACTGACGCTGTGGCAGCGGCTTACCCGGGAGCGCTCGCTCGCCCCCAGCTGCCGGCTCCGCCAGGTCAGGCTCCCTGGCCGGCCTGTTCGCCGTGTTCGCCGGGCCAGGTGCCGGTGAGCTTGCGGGTGCCCTCGGCGGCGCCGCGGTCCACGGCGGCCTTGACCACGGCGAAGATGGCGCCCTGCAGGGCGGCGGCCAGCAACACCTCGCGCCAGCCGCGCTGCGCGTCGGTGGGCCGGGGCGCGTCGTCCTCGCCCGCGGCGAGCTTCCAGACCCGCTTGAAGATCATCCCGGCGAGCAGCCCGCCGAGCACGCTGACCAGCATGCCGGCCGGCTTGTACAGCAGCTTGATCACCGCCTGCTCCGCCGCCTGAGGACCGCATACCCGAGGATGAGCACGCCCGCGGCGACCGCGACCTGCGCGCGGTGCCGCCGGGCGGCGCCGGCTCCCTTGGCGACGGCCTGCCGCACCGGTTCCGGCAGGACCTGCCACGCGGGCGCGGCCGCCGCCGCGGCCCGGTCGGAGACCCGCTGCCTGGTCCGGGTGTCCAGCAAAACGGTTTGCTGTCCTGTCCCACCGGTCTTGCCTGTCCCACCGGTCTTGTCAGCCAGCTGGTCGCGCACTTGGCCGGCGCGGGCGGTGGCCTGGGCCGCCTTGCCCTTCACCCGGCCGGTCAGCGCGGCGGCCCTGTTTCGCGCTCTGGCCTTCACGTCCGCCTTGGCCACCAGCTGCTCGACCGTCTCGCCGAGCTGCTCGCGGGTCTGCTCGATCTCCTGCTGCAGCTCCTCAACGTCATCCGGCGGCCCGGTGTCCGCGCTGACCTGAGGTGCGCGGCTATCCGGTGCATCATCCTCCGCTGGCTGGCCGAGTTCCGGAGACGTTCCCGGATCGGCGGCGTGCCGTCCCCCGCGCTTTCCTGCCGGTCCGCTGGTCATCGCCGCGCCCTTTCCCGGATCTCTTGGACATCAGACTTGATGCTGTCCACCGCCTCGTCAGGTACCGGCGGCGCGGCCTTCTGCAGTCGGCCCTTGCCCGCCAGCGCCGCCGCCGCGGCCACCGCCAGCAACACCGCGCCCACGATCAGCGCCGCGGCCCACGCCGCCACCACCCCGCTCAGCGCGATCACCACGCACGCGATCAGGCAGCCTGTGCCATACAGGGCGACCAGCCCACCGCCGCCCAGCAGCCCGGCGCCCAGCCCGGCCTGCTTGCCCTTGCGGGTCATCTCCAGCTGCGCCAGCTTCAGCTCGTCGCGGACCAGCACCGACACCTGCTCCGAAAGCAACCGGACCAGCTCGGCCGCGGACCGGTCCTCCCCGGACGGCCGCTGCGCCCCCTCGCCGGGATAATCCATCATCTCCCCCTTCGCCGGGATGAGTGCATGCACTACCCGCCCATCCGCAGGACTAACGCGCCTGGGCCAGCGCCGCTGGCCAGCTCACGTTCGCCCGGGCATGAAGACCCGCGGCCAGGGTAGAAACGTCAGCCTATGCACGCATCACATGCCGGTGCACAGCTGGGAGGTGGCTGACACAAGCGAAATGACCGGCGATCTGCATCTTGCGGCAGTAGTCATCAACGTGACGCACGTGGACGAATGGCCGTACCCAGACGGCGCGGACTTCATCGTCATGCGTGATCCCGACGGCAACGAGTTCTGCGCGGTCAACCATCCAGAGCCGTAAGCGGGTTCCTGGGCGCGGGGCAGCATCACGCGGACCATGCCCAGGACCAGCATGTCCAGGACGTTCCGGAAGCGTTGCCGGTGGCAGTGAGCAGTATGACTCGTTTCGGGCAAGGAGTGATCGTGACACAGACCAGCGGTGCGGCAGAGATCAGGCGAGCCGAGCCGAAGCTGCTCGGCATCTACCTCAATGACCATCTAGCGGGGGCGACAGGCGGGCTCGAGCTCACCCGCCGGATGGTGATATCGCATCGGGACAGCCCGGCTGGCGACGGGTTGCGGCGGCTGGCCGCCGATATCGCTCAGGATCGCAGCGCGCTGTTGCAGATCATGGCCGCGCTCGGCCTCCCGGTCCGCGCCTACAAGGTTTACGCCGCGTGGGTCGGTGAGAAGGCCGGCTGCTGAAGCTCAACGGCTACCTCCTGGGCCGGTCCCCCCTCAGCGGGCTTGAAGAGCTGGAAATACTGCGGCTGGGCGTGGAGGGAAAGGCAGCGGGATGGCGGACGCTGCGGACGCTGGCGGATCGAGACCGCCGACTCGACGCCCGCCAGCTGGACGCGCTCATCTCGCGGGCCCGGGATCAGGCGGACCTTCTCGAAGAACTCCGCGTGCGCGCCGCAGAGAGGATCGTCAGTGCCGTCCTGGGCAGCCACTGACCGGTCCGGCCGGCCTGATGCGCGGGCCTCCCGGGCCGTGTGGCGGTCACGCGCCGATCCGGCGCGGAGCGTCAGTCCGCGGCGCCCGCGTCGGCGGCGGCGTCCCATTTCTGCTCGATGTGGCCGAAGTGCCAGATCGCGAGGGCGACGACCCAGGTGGCCACGAACACGCCGACGATGACGAACCCGGCGGTGTTGATGTTGAAGCCCCCCAGCCAGTCCCAGCCGGGTCCGGACAGGTGGCCGTCCTGCGCGAGCAGCCCGAGCAGCTCGATCGCGCCGATGAACACGGCCACGAACACCGACAGGCCGGTGATGGTCAGGTTGTAGTAGACCTTGCGGACCGGGCGGGCGAAGGCCCAGTCGTAGGCGAAATTCATGAAGCAGCCGTCCGCGGTGTCGAGCAGGCTCATCCCCGCGGCGAACAGGATCGGCAGCGACAGGATGGCATAGAACGGCAGCCCGCCCACGACTGCGGTGCCCGCCAGCACCAGCAGCGCGACCTCGGTCGCGGTGTCGAAGCCGAGGCCGAACAGGAACCCGACCGGATACATCTTCCACGGCTCGTCCACCCGGCGCGCGAACCGGCCGAGGATCCGGTTCATCAGGCCTCGCTTGGCCAGCTGCTGCTCCAGCTGGTCATCGTCGTACCGGCCCGACCGCATCTGCCGGAACACCCGGACGATACTCACCAGGACGGCGATGTTCAGCGCCGCGATCAGGAACAGGAAGGTCCCGGACACCAGGGTTCCGATCAGGTTGGTGGTGTACTGCAGCTGCGAGCCGGAGTCCTTCACCTGGTCGTCGAGGCCGCGGATGCCGAAGTTGAGCAGCACGGCGAGCACGAACACCACGCTCGAGTGCCCGAGGGAGAAGAAGAACCCGGTCGACAGCGGCCGCTTGCCCTCGCCGACCAGCTTGCGGGTGGTGTTGTCGATCGCCGCGATGTGGTCGGCGTCGAACGCGTGCCGCATGCCCAGCGTGTAGGCCAGCGCCCCGGTGCCCACGCCGAAGACCGTCGTCTTGCTGATGTGGTAATGGCCGCTCAGGGCGGCGGCCAGCATGCCCCAGCCGACCACGTTCAGGCCGATGATCGTAGCCATCATCCCGCCGGCCCGGGCCCACTCGCCGGGGGTCAGGCCGTCCCGGATCTTCGCGAGGTGTCCGCTCACGTCGGCCACCGGCACCTCCCTGGATGACAAATGCAGCGAGCGTACGAATTATTGCAACAACATCGCAACAACATATCGCAGTTAACTGCTTGCCCGGGAGGCGGCCGGCCCGGGACGTGCCTACGCCAGCCCGTGGGTACGCCTCGCGGCGCGCTCCGAACACCGCGGCCTGCGCCAGCGGCCGCGCTGCTCATGGGCCCGCGTCGTCGAGCGTCGGAGCGCAGCGCCGCGCGGGACCTGCCGCCCGGCGTCGTGCCCCCCTGCGCGGCCTGGCCACCCGGCCGCCGGGGCCTGCGGTCGCGGAACACCCAGCCGGACAGGACGCCGCCCACCACCCCGCCGATGTGGTCCTGCCATCCGATGCCGTGCTGGGGCAGCAGGACGGTGAACTGGTAGGCGAAGCAGAGCGCCATGACCAGGCCGATCAGCAGGTCGATGGGGTGCCGGTCAAAGATGCCGCGCACGATGATGTAGGCGAAGTAACCGAATACCATGCCGCTCGCGCCGGCCCCGACACTCTGCGGGCTCTCGAAGATCCAGGCGCCGAGCCCGCTTGCTATGGCCACTACGAGCGTGACGCCGAGGAATTTCCTCACCCCCCGGTAGGCGGCGAGGAACCCGAAAATGAACAGCGGCCCGGAATTGCCCTCGATGTGCGCCCAGCTGAAATGCAGGAAGGGAGCGCTGAAGATGTCCGGCAGGCTGCCCGGGTCACGTGGCCTGATGCCGTACTCGAAGCTGAGCCGGTAGTGGTCGGCCCAGTTGGCGATCTGCACCATCCACAGGATCGCGAGGAAGGCGACCATGACGAACAGCGCGTTCCGCGCCTCGGCCAGCACTGCCTCCGCGTCGCCCGTGCCGATCTGCCACGAGCCCCACGGCCGACGCTGCCTGCTGATTTCTCCCCGGTCAGTCACGATGCTTTCCCCGATGCCGTCGGCGAACGCCATGACGGCAAACTAGCCGTTGCCGCCGCCGGACCGATAGCCGCCGCCGCGATCCTATCCTCTCCCGGCGATGAGCGGTGATCACAGCATTGCTGGCGCCGTTATCAGCTAATTGTCACGCTACGTGCAGCAAAATTCCGGTCTCTGTTACGGAATTGCCCAGGTGCCGACACAGCTTTTCAGCGGAATCGGTTGCGAGCCCCTCCGGTACCTCTGGCAGGGTAAGGCGGCAATGGTGCTCGGCCCGCCGCAGGCGGGGATGGCCCGCGCGATGGCCGGACCTGGCGCGCGGGACCGGGAGCCACCTGGCGCACTGCCCGCAGCCGCGGTGCGCTGGCCGCGGAGCGTTCCGCGCCGCGGATGGCCGTCGGAGAGGACTGCGTTGTCGCGACACCGGAGGCGGGCCCCGGCGAGAAGGCGAGCGTCCCGCAAGACCGGGGTCCTTATCCCGCTGTCTGCTGCCGCCGTTGTCGTACTCGTCGCTTGTGCCGCGTACCTGGTGGGCGTGCGTCCCGGGCCGGCCGCCAGCAGCGCCGCGGTGGACGCCATGGCGGCCGTGCCGACCAGCCACACCATGGCCATGCTGGAGAAGCAGCGCAAGCAGCTCATTGCCATGAGCGCCGCGTCCAAGACGCTCAGCCTGGTAGGCAAGCCGACGCTGGCGTCCCGCCAGCCGTCCACCCCGCCGTCGGCCCCCGCCGGAACGGCCGGCGCAGGAACGGCCGGCGGAGGAACGGCCGGCGGAGGAACTGGCGGCTCTGTGGTGGCCGGCCCGCCCGCCGCTCCGCCCAATCCCGGCAGCGCGCAGTCGATCGCGTGGAACATGATGTCGTCGTTCGGCTTCCCCCCGCGGACCTACTTCAGCTGCCTGAACAACATCTGGACCCGGGAAAGCGGCTGGGTCTATACCGCGGAGAACCCCAGCGGGGCCTACGGCATCCCCCAGGCGCTGCCCGGCTCGAAGATGGCGAGCGCGGGAGCCGACTGGCAGACCGACCCGGCCACCCAAATCCGGTGGGGACTCGGCTACATCAAGTCCGTCTACGGGAATCCGTGTAGCGCCTGGACCTTCTGGCAGGCGCACGACTATTACTGATCGCCCCGCCGCGGTTCAGTTCCTGCCTCTCCGTTCTCCGCTCAGGCGGTTTCCGATTCTCCGCTGCGACCGGTCCTGGCGAGTTCGGATCGGCCTTCTCTTGGTTCCCCGGGTGCTGATGAACACCGCTCTCGCCCGGTGTCTTGGGTTTCCGGCCCGCCGTCCCGCGCCGTCTGCTCACCAGCCGGGTCACCTCCGCGGCGAGCCGGCGTCACCGAACCGGCCCGGCTTGGCTCGGGGCGGCCAGGCACAGATGACCCCAGAAGGTCCGCGCGGCATCTGATTTGCCGCCGGACGGGTCGCATTGTCTGGGCCCGGGAGGCCGGTTACAGATAACGAAAATATAAACTTTACGTCGCATGACGGTAACTGAGACCGGTCGTTAAGCACAACTTAAGGTACGCAGAGTAAGCCTCCGCACCGCTCCGTTACATTGTGATGTTGGTCATAGAATTAATTTCTGGATGCTTACTATTGGCGAACATGCAGGTCAGATGGCTGACCTTAAGAATCTTCGGCCGCACCTGGGGAGCTCCGTGATCTAAGTCACACCATTTATGGTCCTCATCATAGCAATCGATTGGGCAGGCTGAATGGCCGACAGCACCCGGTGTGCACGACGGTCACCACCCGGTGACCTGCCGCCCTGACCCGCGGCACGTCAGCACGCCGCCGCCAGGCTCGCGGACGAGCCGGGCGACGCCCACGGGTGGAGGCACTCGCGCACCGTGCGCCTGATTAAAGGCAGATGTTGTCCCGTCACCGGAACCTGCTCAAAAAACCATCGAAACTCACCATGGCAATTGCCGCCGCCGGTATCTCCGTCATGGCCGCGGCTTCATCGGCCGCAGCCGTCACATGGCCGGCCGGCGCCGCGACAGGAGCGGCTGATGCCGCGGCTTACCTTCGCGGCACGAGCGGCCCGAGAACCGGCGACCCGCCCCGCTCGGCCCAGCAATTGCAGGTGCTCAAAACTGAAGTAGCGAAGCGAGTCCAGGTGATCGCGGCGGCCAAGGCCAAGCGCGCCGCCGCGGCTCGCAAGGCGGCGGCCAGGAGGGCGGCTGCCGCTCACCGCGCGGCCGTGCTAGCCGCTCAGCGGCCGGCCTGGCAGGCCCGGCCAGCGCAGCCGGCGCCGAAGGCACAGGGCGCCGCGCCGCCGCCGGCGCCGCCTGTCCATCCATCGGGCTCCCCCCAGCAGGTCGCCGTGTCCATGCTGGGCAGTTACGGCTGGTCGCCAAGCCAGTTCTCCTGCCTCGGCTCACTGTGGTCGCGGGAGAGCGGCTGGAGCGTGACCGCGGCCAACCCGGACGGTGCCTACGGCATCCCGCAGGCTCTGCCCGGATCGAAGATGGCGAGCGCCGGCCCGGACTGGCAGACCGACGCGGCGACCCAAATCCGCTGGGGCCTCGGCTACATCAAGAGCCTCTACGGTTCACCGTGCGGGGCATGGTCGCATGAGGAAGCCACCGGCTGGTACTAGCTAACCGCCGGCTGCATCGCTCACCCGGGCGGGGCGGTCCTCATGCGGAGCCGCCCCGCCCGCATGCCCGGCGACGGGCCTCATGGCTCGGCGAGGAGCCCGAAGGTGCGACCGCCTTGCACCGGACGGCCTGCGTACGCACGGTAATGGTCGCTCAGCGTTACCCCGGGCGTGTCATCCAGAGCACGTCGAGGGCCCGGTCCAGTTGCTCTTCGGTGATGTCGCCGCGGGCCACGTGGCCGAGCGAGATCACCACCTCCCTGATCGTCTGGCCGGTGCTCAGCGCCTCGTGAGCCACCTCCGCCGCCGCCTCGTAGCCGAGGTAGCGGTTGAGCGCGGTGACGATCGCGGGCGAGGACTCGGCATTGCGCCGCAGCCGGCCCGCGTCCGCGGTGATCCCGGCCACGCACCGGTCGGCCAGCAGCGTGGCGGCGGAGCCGAGCAGCCGGGTCGACGACAGCAGGTTCCGCGCGATCACCGGCATCATGACGTTCAGCTCGAAGCTGCCCGCCGCCCCGCCGAACGCGACCGCCGCGTCGTTCCCGATCACCTGCGCGCACACCTGGCAGGCCGCCTCGCAGATGACCGGGTTGACCTTGCCCGGCATGATCGACGAGCCCGGCTGCAGGTCCGGCACGACGATCTCGGCCAGCCCGGTCCGCGGGCCCGAGTTCATCAGCCGCAGGTCATTGCAGATCTTGCACAGGCTGACCGCGACCGTGCGCAGCACCCCGCTGGCCTCGACCAGCGAGTCCCGCCCCCCGGCCGCCTCGAAGTGGTTGCGCGCCTCGGCCAGCGGCAGCTTCTGGTCCGCGGCCAGCCGGGCGATGACCGCCGGCGCGAACCCGGCCGGCGCGTTCAGCCCGGTGCCCACCGCGGTGCCGCCGAGCGGCAGCTCGGCCACCCGCTCCAGGCACCCGCCGATCCGCTCGATCCCCAGCCGGACCGCCGCCGCGTAGCCGCCGAACTCCTGGCCCAGCGTCACCGGCGTCGCGTCCATCAGGTGCGTGCGACCGCTCTTGACCAGGCCGGCGAACTCGGCCGCCTTGCCCTCCAGCTCATCGGCCAGGTGCGACAGCTCCGGCCCCAGCCGCTGCCCCAGCAGGGAGGCGGCGGCCAGGTGGATCGCGGTCGGGAACACGTCGTTGGAGGACTGCGAGGCGTTGACGTGATCGTTCGCGTGCACCGGCCGGCCGAGTCGCTGGCTGGCCAGCCTGGCGATGACCTCGTTCGCGTTCATGTTGCTGGAGGTGCCGGATCCGGTCTGGAACACGTCGACCGGGAACTGGTCGTCGTGGTCGCCGCGGCCGACTTCCGCGGCCGCGGCGGCGATGGCCGCCGCCATGTCGGCGTCGATCACGCCCAGCTCGCCGTTCACCATCGCCGCGGCGCCCTTGACCGCGGCCAGCCCGGCGATCAGGTCCCGGCCGATCCGCTCACCGGAGACCGGGAAATTCTGCACGGCGCGCTGCGTCTGCGCGCCCCACAGCGCGCCGGCAGGCACCCGGACCTCGCCCATCGAGTCCCGTTCGGTGCGGAATCCGGTCATGGCGGCCCTCAGCTCCGCCCGATGGACAGCAGCGGCCCTTCCAGGCCGGCGAAGAAGTCGTTGCCCTTGTCGTCCACGATGATGAACGCCGGGAAGTCGCGCACCTCGATCCGCCAGACCGCCTCCATGCCGAGCTCGGGGTACTCGAGCACCTCGGTGCGGGTGATGCAGTCCCGGGCCAGCCGGGCCGCCGCCCCGCCGATCGAGCCGAGGTAGAACCCGCCGTGCCGCCGGCACGCGGCGGTCACGGCGGCCGAGCGGTTGCCCTTGGCCAGCATGACCAGCGACCCGCCGGCCGCCTGGAAGCCGTCCACGTAGGAGTCCATCCGGCCCGCCGTCGTCGGCCCGAACGATCCGGACGGGTAGCCGTCCGGCGTCTTGGCCGGCCCCGCGTAGTACACCGCGTGATCGCGCAGGTATGGCGGCATCGGCTGGCCCGCCTTCAGCCGTTCGGCGATCTTGGCGTGCGCGATGTCCCGCGCCACCACCATCGGCCCGGTCAGCGACAGCCGGGTCGCCACCGGGTACTTGGTCAGCTCGGCCCGGATCTCGTCCATCGGCCGGTTCAGGTCGATCCGCACCGTCTCGTCGGCGGCCAGCTCGGCCTCGGAGGTCTCCGGCAGGTACCGGGCCGGGTCGGTCTCCAGCCGCTCCAGGAACACCCCGTCCGCCGTGATCTTTCCCAGCGCCTGCCGGTCGGCCGAGCAGGACACGGCGATCGCGACCGGGCAGGAGGCGCCGTGCCGGGGCAGCCGGATCACCCGCACGTCGTGGCAGAAGTACTTGCCGCCGAACTGCGCGCCGATCCCCGCCCGCCGGGTGATCTCCAGCACCTGCTGCTCCAGCCCGCGGTCCCGGAACCCGTGCCCGGCCGCGGAGCCGGACTCCGGCAGCGTGTCCAGGTAGCGGGCCGACGCGTACTTGGCCGTCTTCAGCGTGTACTCGGCGCTGGTGCCGCCGACCACGATGGCCAGGTGATACGGCGGGCACGCGGCCGTGCCGAGCGCGCTGATCTTCTCCTTCAGGAAGGCCAGCATGCTCGCCTCGTTCAGCACCGCCTTGGTCTCCTGGTAGAGGAACGACTTGTTCGCCGAGCCGCCGCCCTTGGCCATGAACAGGAACTTGTACTCGCCGCCGGCGGCGGCGTAAATCTCGATCTGGGCCGGCAGGTTGCTGCCGGTGTTGCGCTCGTCCCACATGGTCAGCGGGGCCAGCTGCGAGTAGCGCAGGTTCAGCTGGGTGTAGGCGTCATACACGCCGCGGGCGATGTGCTCGGAGTCCCGCCCGTCGGTGAGCACGTGCTGGCCGCGCTGACCCATCACGATCGCGGTCCCGGTGTCCTGGCACATCGGCAGCACGCCGCCGGCCGCGATGCACGCGTTCTTCAGCAGGTCGAGCGCGACGTACCGGTCGTTCGGGCTGGCCTCCGGATCGTCCAGGACCGACCGAAGCTGGCGCAGGTGGCCGGGCCGCAGCAGGTGCGCGATGTCGCGCATCGCCTCCCGGGTCAGAACGGTCAGGACGCCCGGGTCAAGCTCGAGAAAATCTCTTCCGAACGACTGCCGCCTGGACATGCCCGCCACGTCAAGCCGGCGGTACTCGGTGTCGTCCTCGCCCCTCGGCAGCAGGTCCGTATAGGTGAACTCGGGCATCGTGGCCGGTCCTCGTCGTGTGGTCATGGACGTCCCTCATCCTAGGTGCCCGCGTCCGCGCGGCTTCTCCGGCCGATCGGCGGGCCGGCGCCGCGGGGATGCGGCCGCGGCAGGGCAGCCGATGATCCGGCGGGCCTGCATCGGGTGCGCGGCCGCGCTCGTGCCGTCTCCCGGCGTTCCGCCTGCGAGCTGTCTCCGGCCTTCCGTCTCACGGCCCGGCCGCGGCCTCCTCGACGGTGAGCTCGGCGGCGGGGTCGGCCTCCAGGCGCTCCTCCGGGATCGGCTGCCCGCTGCGCACCGAACGGCCGTACGTCCCGTCGTCCAGCCGCTGCAGGGCACGATCGAGCACGGCCCGCCGATCGCGCAGGCTGACCGCGACCGCGTCGTCGATGCCCTGGGCCGTCAGCGCCTGTGCAGGGTCGGCGATGTCACCGGTCTCGGCCTCGGCTTGGCGATCCTGCTCCGCGGCCGACTCGGTGTCCTTGAGCAGGGCCGTTATCTCGGCACGTTCGGCGCGCAGCCGCGCCCGCGCCTCCTCCGCATCCATCTGACCTCCATCAGCTCAGTCTGCGCGTGGCACCGTCGAGACCCGCACCGCAGGCTGACGGTCACCTCATGATGAGAAACCCGCCCGGCCCGGCGGCTCAGCACCCGCCGAGCCGCTTCCGCCACGACGGCCTGCTCGTAATCTTCCCCCGGCAAAGCCGCGGACCGCGTCCGGTCCGGTGAAGAACGTGATGGGGGGGAACAATGACCTCATCGCCGTCCTCGCGGCGCAGCAGGCGTGCCGCGGACGGTGACGGTCACGGCCTGGCCCGGATATCGTCATGACGTGCCCCGCAACGCGCCACGCGATCTCCGGGCTTCCGATGCCGACCGGGAGCGGGTGGTCGCCCTGCTCGGCGAGGCGGTGAGCGACGGCCGGCTGACGCCGGACGAGCACGCGCAGCGGCTCGAAGCGGCGACCTCGGCCCGCACCCTGGGAGATCTCGCCGGCCTGACCACGGATCTGGTGACGTCGGATGCTCAGCCGCTCCGGCTGGACGGCACCCGCCCGGTCACCGCGGTCTTCGCCCCCCAGCGACGTGAGGGACGCTGGGTGGTGCCGGAGCGGCTCGCCGTGGCCGCGGTGTTCGGCGAGGCGCTGCTCGACTTCCGTGAGGCGCTGCTGCAAAGCTCCCGGGTCGTCGTCTACGCGACGGTGTTCTTCGGGCGGCTGAAGATCCTCGTCCCGGACGGGATCGTGGTGGAGGTCACCGGTACGTCGGTCGCGAGCTCGAGCCGCGGCCCGGTGGCCCGCCGTCCGCCGCAGGACGGCGTCTGGGAGGCGGACCAGGGCCGGGCCACCCCCGGCTCCGGCCGGCCCATGCCTGCTTCGGGCCGGGCCATGCCGGGTTCCGACCGGGCCGCGGCCGCCCCGGGACGCTCGGCGGCGGCCCCGGGCCAGCCCGAGCTGCCGGTGATCGAGGTCCGCGGGCTCATCGTGGCGGGCCGGGTGCAGGCGGTCGCGCCGCCCCGGGCCCGGTTCCTCGGCATCTTCCCCCGCCGCGGCCGCTGAGGCGCTTCGGTGCAGGTGTGCCGGTTCCGTGCCGGTGCGCCGGCCGGCCGCCCGGCGCGGCCCGGCGGCGGTCAGCCCGCCGAGTCGAAGTCGACCGAACTGTAGGCGCGCAGCTTCCAGAACTGGTGCTCGCTGGTGATGCTGCGGATGGTGCCGGAGCGCGACCGCATGACCAGCGAGTGCGTGGTGGCGCCGCCGCCCCGGTAGCGCACCCCGGCCATCAGCTCGCCGTCGGTGATCCCGGTCGCGGCGAAGAACACGTCATCGGACGACACCAGGTCGTCGGTGGTGAGCACGCGGTCCAGGTCCAGCCCGGCATCCAGCGCCCGGCGGCGCTCCGCGTCGTCGCGGGGGAAGAGGATGCCCTGGATGATGCCGCCCAGGGACTTGACCGCGCAGGCGGCGATGATGCCTTCCGGGGTGCCGCCGATGCCGAGCAGCAGGTCCACGCCGGTGCCGTCGCGGGCGGCCATGATGGCCCCGGCCACGTCGCCGTCGGTGATCAGCTTGATCCGGGCGCCCGTCGCGCGGACCTGGCCGATCAGGTCGGCGTGCCGGTCCCGGTCCAGGATCACCACGGTGACGTCCTGCCGTGCGCAGCCCTTGGCCTTGGCCACGGCCGCGATGTTGTCCGTGACGGGTGCCTCGATGTCCACCGCGTCGGCCGCGGCCGGGCCGGTGACCAGCTTGGACATGTAGAACACGGCCGACGGGTCGTACATCGAGCCGCGGGCCGCGACCGCGAGCACGGAGATCGCGTTCGACATGCCGTTCGCCGTGAGCCGGGTGCCGTCGATCGGATCCACGGCCACGTCGCACGCGGGCCCGGTGCGGTCGCCCACCTGCTCGCCGTTGTACAGCATCGGCGCCTGGTCCTTCTCGCCCTCGCCGATGACCACGATCCCGTCCATCGACACCGTGTTGATCAGCAGCCGCATCGCGTTGACCGCCGCGCCGTCCGCGCCGTTCTTGTCGCCCCGGCCCACCCAGCGGGCCGCGGACATCGCGGCCGCCTCGGTAACCCTGGCCAGTTCCAGGGCCAGGTTCCGGTCCGGCGCGTGCTGGCCTGGCTCGCCAGGCGCCGGCTGGTCGTGTTCCGGCGGGGCCGGGTGGCCGGCGAGTCCGGGCGCGGGTGTGGTCACGATCTCGTCCTCGGTCACGGGCTCGCCCTCCTGATCGACGGTAATGCGATCCTATGTACTCGCCGTCCGGGCGTAGCCTGTCACCTGAAGCGGCCGGGCAGGCCGGCGGGCGGAGGGTGCGGTCAGGCGCATGACGACGGAACTTTCAGGGGCGGCCGGAGCGCCGGCGACGGCACACCCCGGGCCCGCGGGCGGGACGGCCGCCCGGGTGTCCGAGCGCGGAGCGGCCACCCGGTCAAGCCTGCTGGCCGCGGCCCGCGAGGTCTTCACCAGCACCGGCTACGCGCAGGCGGGCGTGACCGACATCGTCGCCCAGGCCGGCGCCAGCGTCGGCAGCCTGTATCACCACTTCACCGGGAAGGCCGACCTGTACCTGACCCTGTTCGAGGAGTACCACGAGGACCTGGCCGAGCAGACCCGGACCGCGGTCCGGGCCGCCCGCAATGCCGGGGTCGCCGACCCCAAGCTGCTCTTCCTGGCCGGCGCCCGGTCCTACCTGGACGGCTGCTTCGAGCAGCGCGAGCTGTCCCGGCTGTTCGTGTCCGGGGACGCCCCGCCCGGTTTCGACGTGGTCATGCGGCGGCGGCTGCGGGAGTGGGCCGAGCGGAACGCGGAAATGTTCGCCCGCAGCCCGGAACCGGTGGACGAGGCCGTGTCCGTGGTGCTGACCGGCGCCCTCATGCTCACCGTGGCCGAGGCGGCGCTGTGCGAGGACGCGCAGCGGGCCCGGCGGCTGGCGGACAGCGTGCTCGAGATCATGTCACGGATCGACGGCCGGACGGCTCGCTGACGCGCCCCGCGGGCGGCCGGACCCGCCCCGGCGGCGCTCGTCACCCATTGACGCTCTTTCACTATCTGTGGAAGTATTTGCACGTTTAGTTACCACAGGCCAGTCTGACGCGCCGGGACATGGGTGATCCGATGCCACACAGGTTCATGACCAGAAGCAGCCTCGGCCGGATGCTCGCCGTCACCGGGACGGCGGGGACCGCGCTCGCGGTCACGGCCGCACTCGGCGGCGCGGCGGCGGCCAGCTCGCACCCGGCCGCGGCCGGTCATCCGGCGCCGGGTCCGGCGGCCCGGCCGGCGGCCGGCAGCCGGATGGCGTCGTTCCGCGCGGCGGCCAGGGCATCCGGCGTTCCGGACCGCCTGCTGCTCGCCATCGGATACGAGGAGTCCCGCTGGGAACCGCACGGCGCCATGCCGAGCGCCGACGGCGGCTACGGCCTGATGAACCTGACCGCACGGACCTTCACCGTGGCCAGCGCGCGGGGCGAAGCCGGCCAGCAGCCCCGCCGGGTAAGCCTGGACAGGACGCATTACACGCTGGACGAGGCGGCCCGCCTGCTGCACGTCCCGTCCGGCACGCTGAAGACGAGCGACGCCGAGAACATCAGGGGCGCGGCCGCCGTGCTGGCCAGCTACGCGCGGCGGCTCGACGGCGGCGCGCTGCCGTCCACGCTGGGCGGCTGGTACGGCGCGGTCGCCGCGTACAGCGGGGACACCCAGCAGCAGACCGCGGAGCTGTTCGCCGACGACGTGTTCTCGGTGCTGCGCACCGGTGCCGCGCTGGTCACCTCCGACGGCCAGCCGATGCGGCTGGCCGCCTCGCCGGGGCTGCGCCCGGACCGGCGCACGGTCAGCAGGCTCGGCCTGCGGCCGCCGAAGCACTCCAGCGTGCCGGCGGACTGCCCGGCCAGCCTGCACTGCCAGTTCATCCCGGCCGCGTACGCGGAGGATCCGGGCGGCAACCCGGAGAATTACGGCGACTACGACATCGCCCGGCGGCCGCATGACCTGAAGATCAACTCTATCGTGATCCACGACACCGAAGAGTCATACGCGGACACCATCGCCACCTTCCAGGACCCGGCGTCCTACGTCAGCGCCAACTACGTCATCCAGTCCTCCACCGGCGACATCACCGAGATGGTGCGGCCGCAGAACGTAGCCTGGGCGGTCGGGGACTGGTACTACAACACCCACTCGATCAGCATCGAGCACGAGGGCTTCGCGGCCCAGGGATCGGTCTGGTACACCCAGGCCATGTACCAGGCGTCCGCCGAGCTGGTGCGGTACCTGGCCCACCGGTTCGGCGTGCCGCTCAACCGGGAGCACATCATCGGGCACGACAACGTGCCCGGCCCCACCGACGCCGACACGGCCGCGCAGCACTGGGATCCGGGCCCGTTCTGGAACTGGACCTACTACATGTCCCTGCTGCACGGGGTCAGCCAGCAGAAGGAACTGGCCGCCGCCGGGTCGGCCCGGCCCGACGGCCGGCATGTGGTCACCATCGATCCCGACTTCGCCACCAACGAGCCGCGGGTGACCGACTGCTCCAGCGGCACCTGCACGCTGCTGCCGAAGCAGCCGGCCAACTTCATCTACCTGCACACCCAGCCCAGCTTCGGCGCGCCGCTGCTCAGCGATCCGGAGCTGCATCCGACCGGCTCCCCCGGAACCAGGCAGGACGACGACTGGGGCGACAAGGCCCCGACCGGCGAGAAATACGTAGTCGCCGGGCAGCAGGGCAACTGGACGGGCATCTGGTACGCGGGCACGACCGGCTGGTTCTACAACCCGCCCGGCGCCGGGCAGACCGCGCGCTACACCAGTTCGCTGGTGGTCACCCCCAAGCCCGGGGTCACCTCGGTACCGGTCTTCGGCAGCGCCTACCCCGAGGCGTCGGCCTACCCGAAGGTGGTGCCGGCCCAGCCGAACACGCCGCTGGCGTACAAGATCCTGCCGGGCCAGTCGTACGTCACCACCGGCGCCGTCCCGGACGACTACTACTACGCCGTCACCTACAACTCCAGCATGCCCGATGATCACAGCGTGATCAGGGGCAGGACGCTCTACTACCAGATCATCTACAACCACCGGCTGTTCTACGTGAAGGCCGCCGACGTCGTCGTGAAGTATCTGCACTGACGGCGCGGATTGCGGGTATGACCGTTCGCGGAGAGCCGACGGCCATCGGCTGCGATCACGAGCAGGGAGACAGCATGCGCGGAAGGCGTCTCTTGGCAGTCCCGGCCGGGGTGGCTACCGTCGCCACTCTCGGTGTCACGGGCGGTCACACGCCGCTGGCCCGGCCCGCCCCGGCCGCGGCGGCGAAGACAGCCGCCGCGTCGGTGCTGATCCGTCCCGACGTGACCCAGCCCAGGGCCGCCGCGCTGGCGAAGCCGCCGACGACGGCCAGCTGCCGGGCGACGCTCCACTTCGCCTGCTACCAGCCCGGCCAGATCCAGCGGGCGTACGGGCTGCCGGAGCTGTACGCCAAGGGCACCAACGGCGCGAAGCAGACCGTCGTCATCGTGGACCCGTTCGGGTCGCCGACGATCCGCCGGGACCTGGCCCGGTTCGACAAGGGGTTCGGGCTGCCCGGGCCGCCGTCATTCAAGATCATCCAGCCGGCCGGGAAGGTCCCGCCCTACAAGCCCACCAGCGCCCGGATCGGCTGGGCGTTCGAGACCACGCTGGACGTGGAGTACTCGCACACGGTCGCCCCGCACGCCAAGATCCTGCTGGTCGAGACCCCGGTCAACGAGACCGAGGGCACGGCCGGCTTCCCGCAGATCGTCAGGGCGGAAGAGTACGTGATCAAGCACCGCCTCGGCGTCGTGATCAGCCAGAGCTTCTCGGCCACCGAGCAGAGCTTCCCCGGCGCCAAGGCGCTGAAGAGCCTGCGCACCGCGTACCTGCAGGCGCGGGCCGCGAAGATCACCGTGCTCTCCTCGTCCGGTGACAGCGGCGCCGCGAACGTCATGCGCAACGGGTCCACCTATTTCCTGCACCCGACGGTGAACTGGCCGCCCAGCGACCCGCTGGTGACCGGGGTCGGCGGCACCCAGCTGCACCTGAACGCCAAGGGCCGCCGCACCGCCCCGGACACCGTGTGGAACGACACCTACAACCGAGCCGTGATGAAGGCCTTCACCGGAAGCCCGGCCCCGAGCCCGTTCTCCGGCGGCGGCGGCAAGTCGGTCGTCTTTGCCCGGCCGTCCTACCAGAACGGCGTCCGGGCCGTGACCGGCTCCGCGCGCGGAGTCCCGGACATCTCGATGAGCGCGGCCTGCAACGGCTCCGTCATTCTCTATCTGGGCCCTCCCGGCGTCCCGCCCGGTTACCACATGGTCTGCGGGACGAGCGAGGCCACCCCGCTGTTCGCCGGCATCGTGGCCCTGACCGCCCAGGTGGCCGGCCACCCGCTCGGGCTGATCAACCCGCTGCTCTACAAGATGCTCGCCGCCCGGGCCAAGGGCCTGGTGGACGTCACGTCGGGCAACAACACGGTCACGTTCACCCAGGGCGGCAAGAAGCACACCGTGCGGGGCTTCCCGGCCCGGCGCGGATACGACCTGGCCTCAGGGGTCGGCACGCTGTACGCGCCGGCCTTCGTGCCGGAGCTGGCCAGGCTGGCGGCGAGACCATAGTCCCGCGGCAGCCGCGGCCCGGCCCGCGGGCCGGGCTCCCGGGCGCGTCCCGTGGACCCTGGACGCGGGCGGCGCCGATCCGCGCCGTTGAAGATCTACGACACGCCCCGGCGCCGCCCGGCGTCAGAAGGGCGCGGGCTCCTCGGCGGCCGGCCCGGGCGGCGCAGTTGGGCCATCCGGTCCGGCCGCGCGCTGGGCCATGGCGGTGGCGATCCTGGCCCTGGCCCCCTCCAGCCACTCGGCGCAGACGGCGGCCAGCCGCTCACCCCGCTCCCACAGATCCAGTGACTCCTCGAGGGTGAGCCCGCCGGCCTCCAGCCGCTTGACCACCTCACCCAGCTCGTTACGCGCCTGCTCGTAGGAGAGGGTCTGATTCACGTGCCCAACCTATGCCATGCCACTGATTGTGCGGGGTGGGTTGCGACCCAGGCGGGGTGGAGCGCCGGGACGGCCTCAGGCGGGTGGCGATTACGGCGGGTTCAGCGGCGATTGCGGCGCGGCGGACGGGAACCGCGATGAGGCGGCCTGCGATCGCGGCCCGGCGGCTGGCGGGGCGGTCGCGGCCGATCCTCCGGCCAGGCTGGCCGCTTTGCCCACCGCGGCGGCCACCATCCGGGCGTACACCCCGGCGCCGGCCGGCCGGGGATGGACACCGTCCTCCCACAGCAGGCCGGTCCTGTTCCGGATGGTGGCGAACCAGTTGGCCAGGATGACATCGCGGTACCGGCGGGCCGCGGCGGCCAGGACCGCGTTCACCTCGGCCTGCCAGGGCCGGGGCACGAACGCGGTGACGAGCACCAGCACGCGCTGCGGGCCGGCCGCGGTCCGCAGCGCACGGACCTGCTGCATCGTGATGGCGCCGTTGGTGCCGAGGCCGACCACCACGATCGGGCGCAGCTCGCCGTCGTCGGCCAGCTGCTGCGCTACCTCGATGCCCTGGCTCATCTGGCGGCTGATCTCCGCGTCGATGTAGCTGCCCGGGAGCACCGCCCGCAGCTGCGGCGTCGCGGCGAGCATCACCGAATCGCCGATCGCCGTGACCTCCGGGCCCAGGCCGCGCAGCCGAGCGTGGCCGCCGGCGCCGGGCTCATCGACACCGGGCCGGGCGGGCGTCGTCGCGGGCGCCCGCCGGCCCGCGTTCCGCGCTGCGCCGCCGGTGCCGCGCGCCGCTGCGTGGTGCCGGGCGACCCGCACGCCGCCCGCGGCCCGGCTGGCGGCACTAACCCTTGCGCCCGTCGTGAGCTGCTGCTGCAGCGTCTGGCCGGGCGGCGAGTCGAGGACTCCGTACCCGGCGGCGCAGGCCACGGTGAGGGCGGCGAGAGGAATCAGGGCGCGGAGCGCCCGCTGCGGGGACCGCCGCACGGCTGCCATCGACCGGGCGGGCGCCGCCCGCTGGCGGCGCAGCGTGCCGAGCAGGCCGTCGCGCAGGATCGGTGCCTCGATCCACCGCCAGGAGGCCGCCGCGAGCATGATCACCACCGCGGTCTCGGCCCCCCGGACGCCGGGGCTGCCGGACCGGGCCCCCGCCCGCGCCGCGAACAGGGCGATCACCGGCCAGTGCCAGAGATAGATGCCGTACGACCGGACGCCGACCCAGCGCAGCGGAGCCCAGCCCAGCATCCGGCCGAGCCTCCCGGGCGCCGGCCGCCGACACGACGACTCCGCCGGCCGCCAGCGCGGCGACGGCGATCCCGCCCAGGTAGGCGGCGCCGCTGCTGCCGGACAGATGCGCCAGCTCCCAGGCGAGGACCGAGACGCCCGCCAGGCCGGCCAGGTCCAGCCACCACTCACCCGCGGCGGATGCGGCGGCGAGCCGCCGCAACGGCCAGCTGAGAGCCAGGGCGGCCCCGACGAGCAGGGCGGTGGCATGGGTATCCGTGCCGTAGTAGAGGCGGGAGGGGTCCTGGCCGGCCGCATACCCGACGGCCATGGCCAGGGCAGAGGCGGCCGCGCCCAGCCAGGCACAGGCCACCCGCGTCCGCCGCCGGCGGCAGGCGCACAGGATCGCGGTCAGGATGAACGGCCAGATCAGGTAGAACTGCTCCTCGATGGCCAGGGACCAGAGGTGCTGCAGCGGCGGGGGCGGCCCGAACACCGTGAAGTAAGACTGGTGACGCAGCGCCTGCCACCAGTTGCTCGTGTAGGTGATGGCGGCCAGCAGGCCGGGCCGCAGCGCCGCCAGCTGATCTGGCTCGAGCACGGCGACCGCGGCCGTGACGGTGGCCAGCATCACCGCCAGGCCGGGCAGCAGCCGGCGGGCCCGGCGGATCCAGAAGCCGCGCAGGTCAAGCCGGCCGCCGTGGTCCCACGGGGCGGCCAGCAGGTCAGTGATCAGGTATCCGCTGATGACGAAGAACACGTCCACGCCGAGGAACCCGCCGGGCAGCCCGAAGAATCGCTCGTGGAAGGCCAGCACCGCCAGCACCGCGATCCCGCGCAGCCCGTCCAGGCCGGGAACGCGCGCACCGGGGCGCGCGGAAGCGGGCCGGGGGGCCGCCCTCCTGGTACCTGCCCGCCGGCTGTCCGGTTTCCCGCCGCCTGGGCTGGCCGTGCCCGGGCTGGCCGCGTCCGGGCCGGCCGCGTCCGGGCGATCATTCCCCGGCCTGGCGACCGGGGAATGATCGCTCGTTCCGAGCACACGGCCATCTTCGGATCTTCCCGGCCCGGATCACGGCATGACACGCCGTGACCGGCCCTTAGTGCTCGCTCGCTTCCGCGGTGACGGTGAGCTGGTCCTCGGCGAACCTGACGGTGAGCTTGGCACCGCCGGAGACCTCGGCCGCGGACCGCACCACGCTGGCGTCGGTCTGCTGGACGATCGCGTACCCGCGGCGCAGCGTACCGGCGGGGGAGAGCGAGACCAGCCGGGCCCGGGTGTGCGCAAGGTCACGGGCCGCGTGATCAACGTGACCGGAAACGGCACGCCTGGCCCGTTCGGCCAGGGTTTCTATCTTCTCTTCGAGCCGGTCCAGCTCTCGGGCCGGATGGGCGAGCACCGGCCGGGACACCGTCGCGGCCAGCCAGGCCCGCTCACGGTCGAGCTGGCCGGCCAGGCAGCGGCGCGCGCGACCGCGGAGCTGGTCCACGAGTGCGAGCTGCTCGGCGACGTCGGGCACCACCCGCTTGGCCGCGTCGGTGGGCGTGGAGGCGCGGACGTCGGCCACGTAGTCGAGCAAGGGGCTGTCCTGTTCATGCCCGATCGCGCTGACCACGGGCGTGCGGCAGGCCGCGACGGCGCGGACGAGTTCGGAGTCCGAGAACGGCAGCAGGTCCTCCACCGAGCCGCCGCCCCGGGTGATGATGATCACGTCCACGTCCTGATCATGGTCGAGCCGCCGCAGCGCGTCGATGACCTCGCCCACGGCCTGACTGCCCTGGACCGACGCCTGCTCGACGCGGAACCGCACGGCCGGCCACCGGCTGGCCGCGGCGCGGCGCACGTCCCGCTCGGCGGCGGACTCGCGGCCGCAGATCAGGCCGATCACGCGCGGCAGGAAGGGCGGCCGCCGCTTGCGCTCGGCGGCGAACAGGCCCTCGGCGGCCAGCGCCTTGCGCAGTCGTTCCAGCCGGGCCAGCAGTTCGCCTATCCCTACCTGCCTGACCTCGACGGCGGTGAGGGCGAACGAGCCGCGTGTCGTATTGAAGTCCGGCTTCGCCCAGACGACCACCCGAGCGCCCGGCCCGGGCGCCGGATCGGTCGCGTCGAAGACGGTCCGGGCGCAGATGACGCGGACCGAGACGGCCGCGAGAGGATCGCGGAGCGTCAGGAACACCGTGCCGCCTCGCCTGCTGAGCTCGGCGATCTGTCCCTCGACCCAGATCCGGCCCAATCGCGTGACCCAGTCGCCGACCAGCCGGAGCACGGTGCGCACCGGAACCGGCGACTCGGCGGAAGTGTCAAGAGGCATGCCACCAGCGTGGCAGATGCGCGGAGTCGCGTGGCCGCGCTCGCGGTCAGACATCCGCCCGGTGCCGCAATCCCGGCCCGCGGCAGCCTGCCGCACCGGTCAGCCACGAGCCGGCCGCCGGAGATGGCGGACCTCATACGATGGGGGCATGACCGAGACTGCCCGACGTGTCCTGCTCGCCAGGCCCCGCGGATACTGCGCCGGGGTCGACCGGGCCGTTCAGGCTGTCGAAAGAGCGCTGGAGCGGTATGGCCCTCCCGTCTACGTCCGCAAGCAGATCGTGCACAACACGCACGTCGTCCGCACGCTGGAGCAGCGCGGCGCGATCTTCGTGGACGAGACGGACGCGGTGCCGGACCAGGCGACCGTCGTGTTCTCCGCCCACGGCGTGGCCCCGCAGGTCCGGCAGGAGGCCGCTGAGCGCGGCCTGAACACCATCGACGCGACCTGCCCGCTGGTCACCAAGGTGCACAGCGAGGCCAGGCGGTTCGCCGGGCAGGGCTACGACATCCTGCTGATCGGCCACCAGGGGCATGAGGAGGTCGAGGGCACCACGGGTGAGGCACCTATGCACATTCACCTGGTAGACGGCCCCGCCGACGTGGCCGGGGTCCGGGTGCGGGATCCGGCCAGGGTGGTCTGGCTGTCCCAGACCACACTGTCGGTGGACGAGACCATCGAGACGGTGGCCGCGCTGCGGGAACGCTTCCCGCTGATGATCGACCCGCCCAGCGACGACATCTGCTACGCGACCCAGAACCGGCAGGCGGCGGTCAAGCGGATCGCCCGCGAGTGCGACGTCCTCATCGTGGTCGGCTCGGAGAACTCGTCCAACTCGGTTCGCCTGGTCGAGGTGGCGCTGGATTCCGGGGCCGGCGCTGCGCACCTGGTGGACGACGGTTCGGCCATCGCGGCGGAATGGCTGGAGGGTGCGGAGTGCGTCGGCGTCACGAGCGGCGCCTCGGTGCCGGAGAACCTCGTGGCCGGCGTCCTGGACCGGCTGGCCGGGATGGGCTTCGGCACCGTCGAAGAGGTCGAGGCGGTCGAGGAGAACATGGTGTTCGCGCTGCCCAGGGAGCTGCGCGGCCGCCCGGGCGCCCGCTCAGGCTAGGGATTCATTGTCGCGAACGGTGCCCGCAGGACCCCGGCCGGGTCTCGCCGTCGGTGGAGTGACACGACGCGCCGCTGGAGTGACACGACTCGACGAGGAAATGTGGCCGCTAGTAGATCGACGGCCTTCTGGGCGCGGCGTCCCGCCCGAACGCAGGCGTGTGCAGCTCCCGGCTTAGCGCCGTGACGTTGCTCCGCAAGCCGCGGGAGAACGTGATGACCAGGCTCAGCGCCGTGCCCCCGAGCAGCCACGGCGCACAATTTGCCAGGGTGATCAGGATGCCCAGGCCGATAGAGAGCAGGCCGCCCGACGAGGTCAGCGCCTTACCGCAGACCACCGCCCCGAAGAACAGCGCCGGAGGGCTGACGGTGACGGTGAGCAGGTCGGTGCGCTGCGTCAGGGCGGCCGCGAGAACGCTGGCGACGACGAAGGTTCCGCCGGTCAGCGGGCCCCAGCCCAGCCGGTCGGAGGCCAGGAGGCCGAGGAAGCACAGCACGAAGATCCCGAGCATCGCGCCGCGACCGGTCAGCCTGAGCCCGGGCGCCCGAGACGCCGCCGCGGTACGCGGCCGGTCGTTGCTTCCGTCCGGGCGGCTCTGCGGGCTACGCGCCATCGGACGGCTTCCCCCGGTGCTGTCAGCAGGCCGGTCGCGGCCGGTGGTCCCGGCCCGGTTGCTGTCCGCCGCTCGCACGGCTGGACCGCTGCCCCCGGTGCTCCCGGCCGGGCGGTATTGTCCGCTACTGCCGGCCGGGCGGCTGCGTCCGGCCGGGCTGTCACCCCCGGCCGGGCGGTCCTGGCCGGGTCGCTGGCCCGCGGGCGGACCGGCTGGTGCCTGACTTGTCCACTGGGACACCCTCGCCTGTCACCATCCCTTCGCGTCCGCCAGCCGGGGCACCCTGGCCGGGCACCGCCCCGAAACCCGAACGTCACCAGAGCCTACGTCGCGCGCTGGCCCGGCAGGCCCATTGTCCCTCCTGACCGCGTGTCGCGGCGCCGGCCGTTTCGGGTGGCCCGGTCCTGATCTTCAGCTTCCGGCCACCCGCCGCGGCCGGGCAGGCGCCGGATCCTCCTGTGCCGCCGTCAGCAGGGGTGGAGGGGCGGCGACAAGCTCGGGACCGTCCTGGCCGGAGTCGGCGACGAGCTCGGGCGCGGACAGCGCGCGGGTTGCTTCCTCCACCGGCTGCGGCGGGTCAAGCTCGGACTCGACCAGGCCGAGCTGATTCAGCCGTCGGGCGCTGACCAGCACCCTGCTCTCCAGCGACCCGACCGCCTTGTTATACGTGGACACGGAGTTGGTGAGGGCGCGGCCGAGGTGATCCATGTGCCTGCCCATTCCGGCGATCCGGTCGTACAGTTCCCGGCCGAGATCGAAGACCGCCCGCGCGTTCTCCGACAGCGCCTCTTGCTGCCAGGCATACTGCGCGGTGCGCAGCATGGTGACCAGGGTCGTGGGGGTGGCGATGTGCACCTTCCTGGCCAGCGCGTACTCGAGCAGGCCGGGGTCGCGCTCGAGCGCGGGCGCGAGGAAGGCCTCGCCGGGGATGAACAGGACGGCGAACTCGGGCGCGGGGCTGAGGGCAGCCCAGTACGCCTTGGCGGACAGCCGGTCGACGTGCTCGCGCAGGTGCCGGGCGTGCGCACCGATGCGGGCATCCCGGACCACCTCGTCCGTCGCCTCCGCGGCCTCCAGGTAGGCGGCCAGCGAGACCTTGGAGTCCACCACGATGTTCTTGCCGCCGGCCAGCCGGACCACCAGGTCCGGGCGCTGCGCTCCGTCGTCGGTGGCGATGCTGACCTGCTCGTCGAAGTCGCACCTGGCGATCATCCCGGCCAGTTCGACCACGCGCCGCAGCTGCATCTCGCCCCACCGGCCGCGGGCCTCCGGGCGGCGCAGCGCGGTGACCAGCGCCTGGGTCTGAGTCCGCAGCTGATCCGAGCTCTGCCTGGCGATGCTGACCTGCTCGGCGAGAGCGGCGTGCGAGGAGCGGCGCGCGGCGTCCGACTCGCGCAGCTGCGCCTCGACCCGGGTGAGCGTCTCCCTGAGCGGGCCGACCAGGTGCTCGACCGCCGAGCGGCGCTTCTCCAGCTCGCCCGCTGCATTCGCGTTGGCGGCCTGCAGGCGACCTTCCGCGATCTCCAGGAAGCGCATGGTGCTCGCGTCGAGCGCCTGCGCCGACAGGGCCTGGAACCGCTCGGCCAGCTGCCCTTCGATCAGCGCCGATCTCTCCTGCGCCGCCCGCTCGACCATGGCCGCCTTCTCCCCGGCGGCCCGCGCGCGCTGGTCCGCGGCGCTGGCCCGGGCGGTGAGGTCGGTCAGGGCGGCGGCCTGCCGGCCGCGGGCGAGCAGATAACCGATCGCGGCCCCGAGGATGACACCGATCGCGAGCCCGGCAAACAACATGAGCGCGTTCATGCTGGCCATGCTCGCAGCCCGCGGCGACAGTTCCGGCCCGACACGCGGGCCGTGCGCGAATCCCGGCTGCCGGGCCCGGCCGCGGAACGGGAGGTGGTCGGCCCGCCGGGGCACCCGGCCGCGTCCGGGACGCGGCCGGCGGCTCGGTGGCCGAGACGATCACCCGCCTTGCGGGCCGTCCCCTTGACCCCGGCGGGCTCACCCGGGCCAGCCCTCTAGACTCGCCGGGGTGAGCCTGTCCATCGGGATCGTCGGCCTGCCGAACGTCGGCAAGTCCACCCTGTTCAACGCGCTGACCCGGTCCGGCGTGCTGGCCTCCAACTACCCGTTCGCCACGATAGAGCCGAACGTCGGCGTCGTCGGCCTGCCGGATCCCCGGCTGGCCGAGCTGGCCCGGCTGTACGACTCGGCCCGCATCGTTCCGGCCGCCGTCAGGTTCACCGACATCGCCGGCCTGGTCCGCGGCGCCTCTACCGGCCAGGGCCTGGGCAACCAGTTCCTCGCCCACGTCAGGGAGACCGACGCGATCTGCCAGGTGGTGCGCGTCTTCACCGACCCCGACGTGAGCCATGTGGATGGCGACGTCGAGCCGCAGCGTGACATCGAGACGGTCGTCACCGAGCTGATCCTGGCTGACCTGCAGACCCTGGAGAAGGCCATCCCCCGGCTCACCAAGGAAACCAAGTTCTCCTCCGACGCCGAACGGCTGCGCGTGGCGCAGGCCGCGGTCGTCGCGCAGCAGCTCCTGGATGAGGGAAACCCCCTGTCGGCGGCGGCCGGCCCGGCCGGCCTGGACCTGGCCGACCTGCGCGAGCTGCAGCTGCTGACGGCCAAGCCGTTCCTCTACGTCTTCAATTCCGATGAGGCGGAACTGGGCGACGAGACCCTGCGCAAGCGGCTGAGCTGATCTCGTGGCCCCGGCCGAGGCGCTCTTCCTCGACGCCAAGACCGAGGCCGAACTGGTGGAGCTGCCCGCCGAGGAGGCGGCCGAGCTGCTGGCCGAAATGGGCCTCGGTGAGCCGGGCCTGGACCAGCTGGCGCGGGCCGGGTTCGCCGCGCTCGGCCTGTCCACCTTCCTCACCGCCGGCCCGAAGGAAGCCCGGGCCTGGACGATCCGGGCCGGCGCGACCGCGCCCGAGGCCGCGGGCGTCATCCACAGCGACTTCCAGCGCGGCTTCATCAAGGCCGAGGTGGTCTCCTGCCAGGATCTGATCGCGGCCGGATCGCTGCCCGCGGCCCGGGCCGCGGGCAAGGCCCGCATCGAGGGCCGGGACTACGTGATGCAGGACGGCGACGTCGTGGAGTTCCGCCACAGTTGAACATCTGGAGGCAGGCGTGACACCAGGGCACCGGGCAGGTGCGTTCCTAGGAGGCGTGCTGGTGGCCAACAGCGCCCCCCATCTGGCCACGGCGGTTACCGGGCGGACGCATATGACCCCGCTGACGGGCAAAGCGTCCTCGGCTACGGTCAACCTGGTCTGGGGCCTGGCCAACGCCGCGGGCGGCCTGGCCCTCACCCGTGCATGCGCCGGTACGGGCGACCATGGCTGGGATCGATCCCTGGTTGCCTTCGAGGCCGGGGCAGCCGCACTCGCAGTCTGGATGGCCGTGTCGGAGACGGTGTGGCGGGTGAACACTTCCGGCGGCGCGCTCAGCGAAGGGTAACGGGGCGGAGTTCCGTTCCAACGTGTAGCCGGTAGCGTCTTCCCTGGTCATGGCGTCAGTCTCATTTCAAAGTCCAACGACGCCGGCAAGACGGCCCGCAGAAGGGCTTCCGGATCACCGCGGACGGCCAGCAGGCGCTCGCCCGGTGGCTGCGCACCCCCCGACCTGACCTCACCTCCCCGCGATGAGCTGGTGATGAAGATCCTCCAGAAGGACGCCAACCGCGCTCATGCCCGGCTTCGCGGTCCCGGCGAACGCGCTAATGCCCGGCTCAAGTCCTGGCGCGTCCTGCGCAAACTCCGCCGCTGCCCCTGGCGGGCAGGCCAGCTGGCCAAAGTCGTCCATGTTCTGCAGGAACGCCAGATCGCAGGATGACAAAGGCTCAGCGGTAGCAGCGATAAACGAGTAACGCTTGCGCACCGGTTCTTGCCACAATCGCAGCATGACCGGGTTGGACCGCGCGGCGGCAGAAGATGCGCTGGCCGGCACCTACGGCAAGATCACGCAGCTCGCCGGCGGCCTGACTGGGCCGGCGCGATGCTGCCGAGCCGGTGCGCCGGCTGGACAGTGCTTGATGTCCTCTACCATCAGCTCCTGGACGCGCGCCGGGCCCTGGTCACGTTCGCCAGCCCGGCAGCGGACCCGCCCGACACCGATTACGTCACCTACTGGCGGCCCTACGCCCCGGCCAGCGGTCATCCCGCTGCCCTGGGAGGCAGCGGCGCCGCCCGGCACGCCCGCCATGTCAGGATCTGCGCCTCCGCCTACACGGTACAGATGCTCGCATCGGAGTGGCAGGAGACTTCAGCCGCGGCCCTTCGCGCTGCCCGGGCCTGCCCCTACGAGGCGCTGGCCACCCAGGGCCACACCCTGCCCACGGCCGACTTCACCGCCACCCTGGCCGTGGAGGCGGCCATCCACTGCCTGGACATGACCGCCGCCCTCCCCGCAGTTCCCGGACCTGATCCCGCCTCGCTCGCCCTGGTCCGGCAGGTACTCGATCAGCTCGCGGGCTCTCCGCTGCCGCCAAGCTGGGATGATGTTACCTGCGCGCTCAAGGGGACCGGCCGCCTGGCCGTCTCCCGGGCAGACCAGTCGGCCCTCGGACCGGTCGCAGGCAGGCTTCCCCTCTTCGGCTGAGCGGTCCCGGCCGGCCCAGCCTCACACATGCCCCGGCCCTCATGCGACCTGGCCGCAAGTCACTGCGGGTTTCCGCAGGATGAAAAACGCTCACTGTAACGCGAACGATCCTTACTGAGACACTCTGTCCGGACCAGGTGACGACCTCGGCGGCGCGGTGGGGAGAGTGCCGACTCGCCTGCTGGCGGCGCACGGGCGCGCATCTGAATATTTCCTGTATTTCCGGCCGATAATATTACTAGCAACCTCCATACGACGGGAACGTTAGCCAGGTGCCTGGGACCCGGTCCGCCACCCGGGCAGCCGACACAACTGCCGCCCCCGAGCGCGTCAGGCCGGCCTCATGGTGATCATTCCCGGGCGCATGAGCGGGTGAATGAGGGGGCCGGAGCTGGGCTGCTACGAAGAGCGTTACAGACTGACTGGCCGCGCTATCGCGGGCCTGGCCGTCAGCTTCGTTCTGGTCAGCCTGGGCTTTCTCTGGCTGTCCCCAGTGATCTTCCTCCCGATCGGCATCATCCTTGCGGCTTTCATAGCGCGGGGCGCGGGCGTCATCGACCTCGCCCGGCGCACCGTCGCCTTCCGCGCCGATCATGAGGGCATCATGCTGGGTGCCGTGCCGGACAAGCTGACGGTGCGCCGCGGCTCGGCACTGTTCATCCCGTGGGCAGACGTCGAGCGAATCATCCTCTACCCGGCCTACCCGCGAGGGCGGGGCGGTCACCCAGCGGTGCAGTGCGTCGGGGTTCAGCGCAGGACAGCGGCCGCCCCACTGCTATGGGGTAATGAGCAGGCACCCGGCTGCCCGGTGCCCCGCGTCGCGGCCTGGGCCACACGGAAGATCACCGGCTGGAAGCTAGACCGCGGCCGCCTTGCCGCCGCCGTGGCGGCGATAGCGCCCGGCATTCCCATCCTCGACATCACTGCTGATTCCAGCATGGAAGGACCGGGCCAAGGAGCCAGTACCCCGGAACCAGGACCCACGGATTAGATCCGGGTCAGGTCCGCCGCGGCGGCCCGCTTTCCTACTATCCAGCCTCGGCCTGGGTGTCTGCGCGTCCGGCCGAGAGTTTCACTCCCGCCGAGGCGCTGGCGTGGTTTCCCTCGACCTAGAGGCCGCGTTCGGCAAGCTCCAGCCGAAGGCGCCACTTACCGTCCGCGTCACGGCTGAGCACCAGGGCCGACCGCTGGCCGTTCGCTCGCCATGTCAGCTTGCCTCGGCTTCGTGTTCCGGTGCTCGCCGCCGCCGGCCGGGCCGCTCGAGGGCCCGGGCGGCCACCGACCGGGGCTCTGGCTGCTTCCGGCCCTGCTTCTGCGGGCGTGACCAGGGCCACCCTGGTCGTAGCAGAGATCACAGATGACGATCCCCTGTCGGACACTAGGGCCGGATGTTGACGCAGGAGCGGGGACCGGCAGCTGCGAGGATGGGGTCATGGCTGAGCAGGTTGAATTGGGGCGGCCGGGGAGCGGGACGGACGATGTCGTGATGGTCCCGGAGACTAGCTTCCCGGCCGGCCTGGTGGTAGACGTGCCCTACGCCGGGCTCGGCTTGGATCGCGCCACCGGCCGCCGGGACGACCCTGCCTGGGTCGCCGCCCTGGCAGCAGGCAGGCGGGCGCGGGTCCGGCCGCTGTGGCGCGACCAGTGCCTGGTCGTCGGGGATCCGCCGGCCCCCCTCGTGCTGCCGGCCGGCGCCGTTGACGGAGCGGACCCGGCTCGGTTGGTGCTGCTCGGTATCGACGGCGGGGTCCCTGACTTCGCCGTCGATCTTTCCGATCTCAGTTTGGAGGATGCGCTCGCGAGCGCGGGAGCGGACGCCGCGGCCGATACCCGGTCGCTGTTCGCCGGCTTGCCCGGCGGTCCAGGCCGGGCTCTTGGCCTACGCGCGCGGCCTGCTGTACTGGAACCGGCATCATCGCTACTGCGGTCGCTGCGGTTCCGCCGCCCAGCCGCGCAACGCCGGTCACCTGCGGGCCTGCACGAACGCAGAGTGCGGCACGCTGCTGTTCCCGCGCATCGAGCCCGCGGTCATCACGCTGGTCGAGACGATCACCGCGCCGCGCCGCTGCCTGCTGGCCCGGCACCGGGCCTCAACGACCGGCGGCTACTCGCTGCTCGCCGGCTTTGTGGAGATCGGCGAGGGGCTGGAGGATGCCGTCCGCCGGGAGGTCTTCGAAGAGGCCGGGATCGCGCTCCGCGACGTCGGCTACGTCGGCTCACAGCCATGGCCGTTCCCCGCCGGGCTCATGATCGGGTTCCGCGCGACCGCCGCGGACGAGTCGGTGTCCGTCAACGGCAACGAGATCGCGGAGGCCCGCTGGTTCACCCGCGATGAGCTCAGGGACTACGCCAAGGCCACCGGCAGGCTCGGCCGTGCCGACTCGATCGACCGGGTCATGCTCACCACCTGGCTCGCGGAGGGCAGCAGAAGGTGAACCAGTAAGGGAGACGGCACCTGCGCGGCGGCGCCGACCTAAAGAACGCCGTCTTTCACGACATCTGGATCTGGAACGGGGTGACCTGGACCCGGCAGCACCCGGCCACCAGCCCCCCTGCCCGGACCGGCGCGGCGATGGCCTGCGACGCGTCCACCGGCGCCGTAGTCCTGTTCGGCGGGGCCGGCCTCAACGACGGCCACGACGGTGGCACCTGGACCTGGGGCTCTGGCTAGTCAGCGAAGCGATCTGGCCCAGCTGCCGTGTCCTGATCTCTCCGTCCTGCTCGCAGGCGCCGGACCGTGGCGAGTGGCCGCCGGGTCTAGGCTGGCGAAGCGACGTCGGGAGCTCCCGGACCGGTGGGCCTGGCCCGTCAGCACCGCCATGCACTGGGGGTACGGATCGTCAGCGGCGGCGCTCTACGGCATCGTGGCCGGGTCCGTGCGCGAGCCTTCCCCCCTGTACGGGCTGCCCTTCGGGACCGCGGTCTGGGCCGCCGGCTACGTCATTCTCCCCGAGGCGGGGATCTACAAGCCGATCTGGGAGTACGACGCGAAGACCCTGGCCCGGGACCTGAGCGGTCATCTTGCCTACGGAGCGGGCACCGGAGCCGCTTTCTCGGCTGTTCGTCAAGCTCCGGTAGTCGGCCGCGCCAGCGCACGGGGGACGCTGATCATGGCCCGAGGAGGAGCCGATGATGGCGAGCACGGTGGCCGAGATTGTGGTCGCGGCGTTGAGGGCGCCAGACAAGCCACGGCGCCACCGGGACCTCCCGTCCGGCCGCGCGGATGCCCGTGGGCCGGCTCTCCGGCGGCGGCCGCATGACCGCGCGATGGAATCTGGCCGCCCGCAGGCGCCCGCGGGGCCTCCGGAGGCCCCGCGGGCGCCTGCGGTTTCAGTTCTGGCGGTTCCTACTGCGTTACAGTTTCACCTTGGCGGTGGCCTTGATGACCTGCTGCCAGGCGACCGGCTTCTTCTTCAGCGAGCACTTGCCGCCGGACTTGGCCGCGATGGCCAGGATGCTCAGCTGAGCCGTCCCCTTGCCGCTGATTCCCTTGTACGCGCCGGTGCCGCCGGACAAGGTGATCACGGCCTTCTCGCTGATGGTGACGAGGCAGGTCTTCGGGTTGACCGACTGCTTGCCCTTGCCCTTGTGCGTGACCTTGAACGAACCGTTCGGGAACACCAGCGTGTCGGACTTGTTGCCCGAGTGGTCCACGCCGGCCGCGGTGAATACCCCGTACGCGATGACGCCGGACGTGCTGGAGGTCGCCGAGGTGGTCATGATCTGGAAGTTCTCCGTGCCGGAGACGGCCGGGCGGGCGGCCGCGCCCGCGGGCACGGCCAGCCACAGGACCGCCGCGACGACGGTCGCGATAGCGGCGGCTGCTGTGATGAAAGAGATGTTGCGTTTCACTGCTTGCCCTCCTCAGAGCCAGGCTTGACGACTGCGCAGCGGGGACATGACAGCGGGGGGCGTCTCTCCTTCCTTCCCTCACCCCTTCCTTCACCGGGGATGCCTGGTCTCAGCTTGCGTCTGCCGCTTGGCGCCAGGAAGGGCTGCATGCCAGTCTTTGCCCTGGCTTGGCCACGGCATCCAGCGCCGCCGCGATCCGCCGTCATGCCTTCTACAGTGGGTGCGGGCACCGGCCAGCGCGCTGCCGCCATGAGCTGAGCCGCAACGTGCCGCCCTCCGCCCGCCGAGCCGCTCCCAGCGCGGGAACCGGCACCGGCGGACGAGATAGTTGCGGGAGGTGAGACCGGCGATCGGTCACGAGCAAGGGGTCAGCACGGCGGAGAATTACCGGCGCTTCGCCCGGCTTGAGGCCCGGGGACGGTCCCCGCTGTACGAGCGGATCTGCGCGGCCGTGGCCGAGGATGCCGGAATCATGGCCTTCCTGGCCGCGTTCCCGCCCGCCAAGCGGCAGCCCAACCTGCTGCTAGCCGCGGTGCGCCTGCTGGCCGGGGTCCAGGGCAGCTACCCGGCGTTCCGGGCGGTCGTACTGGACCGGCGCCAGGAGATGGCGGCGATCATGAACAGCCGCTCCACCCAGACCAACGAGGCGGCCCGGTGCGCGGTGCTTCTGCCGGCCCTGACCCGGCTGCCGCAGCCGCTCGCGCTGATCGAGGTGGGGGCCAGCGCCGGGCTGACCCTGCTCCCGGAGTGTACGGATACGACTATGCCGGGCAGCGCATCGAGCCGGCCGAGCCGGATGCGCCGGTGCTCGGCTGCCGGCCGGGCGGCCCGGTGCCAGTCCCGGCCGCGGTGCCCGCGGTGGCCTGGCGGGCTGGGATCGACCTGAATCCCCTGGATGTGACCGACCCGGACGATGTGGCCTGGCTGAGCAGCCTCGTCTGGCCCGGTGAGGCCGGACGGCAAGAGCGGCTGTCGGCCGCCGTCGCCGTGGCCGCCCGGCACCGGCCGCGGATTATCGCGGGCGACCTGATCGATGCGCTGCCGGGGCTGGCCGCCCGCGCTCCCGGGGAAGCGACCCTGGTGGTCTACCACACCTCGGTACTTTCCTATGTCGAACCGGAGCGGCGCGCCGAGTTCGCGGACCTGGTAGCTGAGCTCGGAGCGGCCTGGCTGTCCAACGAGGGCCGCCGCGTGCTGCCGTGGCTGCCGGTCCGGCCTGCGGCCGAGGACGACGGCGCCCACCTGCTCGTCCGGGACGGCCAGGCCGTGCTCGCCCGCGCCGACTCGCACGGTACCTGGCTCGACTGGGCAGAGTGAGGCCGGCGCAGTGCTCCGGCGTTTCCCGCAGGATGCCGGCCGCGCGCGGGCCGGCGTCCTGCGGTGCGGATCACGGATTACGGGCCGGCGTTCCCGCGGAACGCCGCCGGCGCGACCGGTGCTCTCGCGGGGACGCCGCGCGTGCGCGGGCCATACGGTCTTGCGCGAACGGTAAAGATGTGCTAGAAGCCTGCCGGGACCACCACGGGCTCGTGCCGGACCGGGAAGTTGACCGAGTTCGCGATGAAGCACTTCTCGTGCGCGTCCCGGTGCAGCCCGGTCGCCTTCTCGATCATGTCCGGCGAGCTCACGGTGACGTGCGGCCGCAGCATGACCTCGGTGAACCGCCCGCTCCCGGCAGAGTCTTCGGTCATGGTGCCGACCGCGCGATCGGAGTATCCGGTGACCACGACGCCGGTCACGGCGCACAGGTGCAGGTACCACAGCATGTGACATTGGGACAAGGCCGCGGTCAGCAGTTGCTCGGGATTCCAGGATCCTGGATCTCCCCGGAACGCGGAATCGGAACTGCCCGCGATCGGCTCAGGCACATGAGCCCCAGAGGGCTCATGTGCCTCATCGGTCCCGCCCGTCGTTACCTCGTGATCACGGCTGTACGCCCGGTAGCCGCTGGTCCCGCTGCCGCGGTTGCCGGTCCAGGCGACGCGGACGCGGTAGCGGTGGCTCCTTGCCCTCATCGGTTTCTCCTCTGGACTCCGCCGGATGGCAAAGGGGAACCCGTGTGTTCAGGTTCTCTCTGGGTAGGTTAACCAGGCGGCCCGGGTGTGTGGCGCGCGGTGGTGCATCAGTGGGCAGATTATGCACATTCAGGCATATACCGGGCGCCGCTCGTGTACAACGGGTACAGTCCACTTGTTCGATAGAGCTATTGCGCTACGGCGGTGATGCCGCTGAAATGGCAGAGGGCCGGCGACGGCGGTGCCCGCGTCCCCGCGCGGGCGCATGAGCGGGCGGAGGTGCGGATGGTTCGCAGGTCTACCCTCGAACGCGGTCCGCAGTCGGACGTGCACGGTAACGGGTCCGAGCTGCGTCCGGCCGCTTCCGGGCAGACCTCCGGCGCACCCGGCAGGCCGCCGGCGGCACGGCGCGGCGCGGGCGGCCGGTGGGCCGTCTGGGCACTGCGGGCGCTGATCTGGGCGGTCCTGATCATCATCGGCGTCCGCGGCGTCATCGCGATCGTGCTGAACCAGAAGACGCCAGTCTCGTCGCCGTCGGCCAGCACCTCCGGGGCAGCCACCCCGCCGGCGTCCTTCCCGTCCAGCGTCGCTGAGGCGTATGCTCTGCAGTTCGCCTCGGTGTACCTCAATTTCAGCCCGTCCACCGCGACGCAGCGGCAGCAGCAGCTGGCAAGCTTCCTGCCCGCCGGAGCCGACCCGCAGCTCGGCTGGAACGGGGCCGGCTCGCTGAGCCTGCAATCCGATGAGGTGGCCGGGATCGACGTCCGCGACTCCCATCATGCGGTAGTGACCCTGCTGGCCCGGGTGAACGGGCACCTGATGGAACTCGGCGTCCCGATCTACGCGACCAGCGGCGGGATGACCGTCAACGGCGAGCCGGCCTTGCTACCCGCACCGGGCCGGGCTTCCGCGCCGGCCCCGGCCGCCGCGAATTCCGATCCGGCCGCGCAGAGCGCCCTGCAGGCGCAGCTGCCGGCCTTCTTCCAGGCCTACGCGAGCGGCGACTCCGCCACCCTGGCGCGGTTCGTGGTGCACGGGGCGACCGTCACCGGCCTGGGCGGGGCCGTGACGTACTCCTCCATCACCGCGCTGTATGTCCCGGCCGGAGGAGACACCCGCCAGATCACCGTCAGCGTCGTCTGGCAGCTCGCCAGGCCCGAGGGGCCGGCCCCGCCCAGATGCCGATGACCTATAACATGACTGTTGTAAATCAGAATTCGAACTGGTACGTGAAAAGCATCAGCGCATCGGACCAGCCCGTGGAGCAGTCATGATCCAGTACCGACCAGCCGCAGGCGCACGTCTGCCCGAAGCAAGTATCCCGTGAGCCTGGAAAGGGTAGTGCGATGTTGTTTCACCCGGTCGCCGCAGGAATGACCGCCGCGCTCAGTACGCAAAGCCTGGTGAACTATCTTCAGGGGCTATTCGGTCCGTTGTTCCTCGGGATCGTCGGAATCGTTGCGATCTTCTTCCTCTTCACCCGCGAGATCACCCGGTTCGTGCAATTTATCGTGCTGGCGATAGCGATTGCCGTGATTTTCTACACGCCTGGCATCATCCGCACGCTGGCCCAGGGGATCGCCAACGCCCTCGGCGTTCACTGACCTAGCCCCGGCGGAAGGAGCACCTGCCTGTGGACTTGCCTACCTACACGAATATCTGGCGCATCGAAAAGCGGCTCTACAAACTGTATGACCTCCGGCTTCCCATGCCGCTACCGCTGGGCCAGATTGCCGCGTTCGTGGGCATCACAGTGCCGTACGTGCTCCTCCTGACACTCGTCGGGGTGCCTTTCACTCACACTCTGTTCTGGCTTTACGTGCTTCCTCCTGGCGTGCTTACCTGGCTGGTTACCAGACCCGTTATCGAGAACAAGAAGCTGCCCGAGCTGCTGGTTTCCCAGGTGCGCTACCTCAGGCGAGCCGAACCTCTGGTGCAGGATGGCGCCCTCGGCGGAAAGGGACGAGATCATCGTGGTCGGCCGGGTGTGGCATGCCTGCCCGAAGACGGCCCCGCAGGTCGCAGCCGTCGAACTGCGCCAGCCGGTTCCGGCCCGGGTGCACGTTGGCCGGCCGCCGACATGGGCGGCGGCCGAGCCAGGCGCCCGGCGGCGGCCCGCCGAGCCACGGCAGCGCCCGCTCGCGGTCACCCGGCCGCGGTCGGCGATCACCGCCGCCGGCGAGGTCTCGGCCGTCAGCCAGGCAGCGGCCGCCGGACAGGCATGGGGCGGCGCACAGGCATGGGGCGGTCAGGCAGCGGCCGCCGGACGGGCAGCGACTGCCGGACGGGCATGGGGTGCCGGCCAGGCATCAGCCACCGGCCAGGCAGCGGCCGTCGGCCAGACGTCGGCCCGCAACCGGCGGGCTCCGGCCGGCTTCGCCCCGCAACAGGCTCGCACCGGTCTTGGGCCGGTCCCCCGCCCCCGCGCCACGCCGCATGTTCCCGCGCCGCGGGAACATGCCGCCGCCACCTGGCCGCAGGGCGGCGGGCCGGGGCCGGCACTGCCTGCACCCGGCCGCGTTCAGCAGCCAGACCGCGTCCAGCAGCCAGGATGGGCGATCCGGGCCCGCCCCAGCGGGCCCCTCGCCAGACCGGCCAATACGCCCAGGCCGCGGGTCATGGAAGTCGCGCACACCGACAACGACCGGCCCTCCCGATGGCCGACCGCTGAGGGCCTGAGGCCGAATCCCGGCGCCGCGCACGGTCAGCCCGGCGGGCTCGCCGCGGGCACGCCGCCGTCGGCCGGCGTCGGGTATGCTCATCCGCCCGGGCCGGTTCCGGCGGTGCCGCCGCGGGCCCGTGGCGCCCA
This sequence comes from uncultured Actinomycetes bacterium, assembly GCA_963795575.1. Classification (GTDB taxonomy): domain Bacteria; phylum Actinomycetota; class Actinomycetes; order Streptosporangiales; family Streptosporangiaceae; genus PALSA-505. Next base: position 118,483 of record CAWCII010000009.1, read on the forward strand.
GTCACCGAGGACGGCCGCGTCCGCCGGTAACGACCGGCAGCCCACGCCAGGCATTCCGCCGCGCTCTGGCGACCTCCAGCCGCGACCCGCTGGTGAGTCCAAGCGGCCGTCGGCCGGCGTCGCGCATGCTCATCCGCCCGGGCCGGTTCCGGTGCTGCCTCCGGCGCCCGCCGGTGCGGCCAGGCCGGCCATGGCCGCGCCCGCTGCTAGCGGCCCGCGCATCGCGCCGGACGCACCGCACACCCGGCCGGAGCCGCTGCCGCCGGCCGCGTCCGCCCACCCGGCTCGGCCGGGCCCGGACGCGGTGACGCACCCGGTGGGTGAGGCGCAGCCGCCGGCAGCCGGTGCTCGCCCGGCTAACCCGGTTCCGGAGGCGCCGGCGCCCGCCCGCGAGGCGGGACCGCCCGCTGCTGACCGGCTACACGGGACCGGTGGGCTGCAGGCCGCACCAGATCCGGCCGAGGAGCGCGACCAGGCCCGGGTCCGCATGCCGCTGCCGGGGCCGCGCAGGGTCGTGGTTCTCGGCTGCACGAGCGGGGCGGGCCAGACCGTAACGGCACTGATGACCGCCCGCGTGCTGGCCAGCCTCCGGACGGAGCCGGTAGCCGTTCTCGACCTGAACCCAGGCAGCGGTTCCCTCGCCCGGCGTTCCCGGTCGGAGCCCGCCGCGACCGTGCGCGATCTCCTCGGCGGGGTAGCCTCCGTGCTCCCGGACGGCGGCCGCGCCGCGTCTGGCATCCAGGTGATCTCCGCCGGCGCCGCTCCGGAATCCGCCCAGCGACTCGATGACGGTGATTTCGGCGCCATCGGCCGGGCACTGTCCGGCCGGTATCAGCTCAGCCTCATCGACCCGGGAGCGTCCGCGGTGGCCAAGGTGCTGGCCATAGCCGACCAGCTCGTCCTGGTCGCCCCGGCGAGCGGGGACGCCCCGCGCGCGGTCTCGATGACCCAGGACTGGCTGGCGGCCCATGATCACCGGCGGCTGGCCGAGGGCGCGGTCCTGGTGGTGAACGGCGTCAGCAGCCGGAGCACGCGCTACGCCGAGCAGGCGGAGGCGATCGCGACGGGCCGCTGCCGCGCGATCGTCCGGGTGCCGTGGGAGAACCAGCTCGGCGCCGACGGCGGCCCGTGCGCGGATGCGGTCCCGCTGCAGCCGCCGGCCCGGCGGGCCCTGACCGAGCTGGCCGGCCTGATCGTGTCGGGCCTGGCCGCCGCGGCCGGGGAATCCGCGGCCGGGGAGCCCCGGTGAGCGCCAGGACGCGGAACACCCGGGGGCGCAGCAGGATCGGCGTCCGGTACTTCGACGACCGGGTCCTGCTCACCGAGACCCACGCCTGGGCCTACTTCCGGCTGCCCGAGGTGCCGTACGAGTTCATCACCCCGGAGGAGCGGGAAGCGCTGGCCACGAACATCACCGTGGCGCTGGCCGCGATCCGGATGCCAGAGGCGGAGATTCACCTGCGGGTGGCGCACCGCTCCTACCCGGCCGCGGAGTGGGCGGCCGGCCTGGACGCGACGTCCGATGGCGGCCCGGGCTGGCTGGAGTATCTCGACGAGTTGTACCGGCACGTATGGGCCAAGGACTTCTGGGCCAAGGAGATCTACCTGGGCGTCCGGCTCGGCCAGCGGGGGATGCGGGCGCAGCTGTCGGGCGGCGTGCTGTCCCAGTTCATCAACGCCTATCAGACGGGCGAGCGGGCGATGGGCGTGGACGACGAGGCGGTGCCCGCGGCCGAGGTCGCCAAGTGGACCGAGCAGGCGGAGCGGTTCGGCCGGGCGCTCGGATCGAGCGCCCTGGCGGCGCGGCACGGCGAGCTCGGACGAGATCGCCTGGCTGTTCCGGCACACGCTGCGGGGCACGCTGGGCGAGCCGCCGCCGTCGGCAGCCAGGCGCAGGACCTGGGGAGCGGGTGAGATCGAGTCGCTGGTCGAAGGGCAGGTCCGCAACGGGCGCAACCTGCTGTGCCTGGAGCACCCGTCCGGCTCGTCCTACACCGCGTTCCTGTCGTTCTCCCGGTTCCCCGACGTGATGTCGTTCCCCGAAGGCGAGCCGTGGCTGCATTTCGCCGACTCGCTGCCGTTCCCGGTCGAGATCAGCTCGCGGATGAAGCTGATCCCGCCGGCCAAAGCCAGCAAGGACGTGGGCCGCAGGCTGGCTCACGCCCGGGACATGGACGCGCACATCAGGGAGGCGGGAGCCGAGGCCCCCATCGCGCTGGCCGAGCAGATCGAGGCGGCCCGGATGCTCGAGCACGGCATCACCAAGGAGCGCCTGCCGTTCGTCTACGGCTGGCACCGGCTGATCGTCTCGGGGCCGTCCCGTGAGCTGTGCCTGCGCCGGGCCGAGGCGCTGATCGAGCACTACCGGGACATCGGCATCGATGTGGTCAACTCCACCGGGGACCAGTTCTCGCTGCTGCGCGAGTCGCTGCCCGGCGACCGGGTCAGGCTCAACTCCTACGCCCAGCGCCAGCCGCTGTACACGATCGCGGGCGGCGTGCCCACCGCCACCGTCAACCTGGGCGACTCGGCGGCCGACGGGGCCGGCTGGATCGGGCCCTACATCGGCGAGACGCTGGGCCGGGCCCGCTCGGTCGTGCACTTCGATCCGCTGGTCGCCGCCGCGCGCAACCGGCCGACCGCGATCGCCATCACCGGCGAGCCGGGCGGCGGCAAGACCACGCTCGCGCTGCTGCTGCTGCTGCAGCTTGCGCTGCGCGGCGTGACCGTCGCCGCGATCGACCCCAAGGGCGACGCGGAACCGCTGGTCCGGCTGCTGGCCTCGCGCGGCCGCCGGGCCCGGACCCTGCCGCTCGGCGCGGCGGCTCCGGGACTGCTCGACCCGTTCTCGTTCGGCGACGATCTCGCCGAGAAGCGGACCATGGCCACCGAGACGCTGCGGCTGCTGCTGCCGCGGATGAGCGAGGAGCGGGAAAGCGCGATGATCCAGGCGGTCGGCGCGGTGGCCGGCCAGGACCGGCCGAGCCTGGGCAAGGTGGTCAGGCACCTGGAGGAGTCCGCCGATCCCGCCTCCCGCAACCTCGGCGCGGTGCTGCGCTCCATGTCGGAGATGCGGCTGGCCCGGCTGTGCTTCGCGCCGTCGGGCGGGGAGCAGATCGACGCGGCCGGGTGGACGACGGTGTTCACCCTGGCCGGGCTGAGCCTGCCGGACGTCGGCGTTCCCCGGGACGATTTCTCCTACGAGCAGCGGCTGTCGGTGGCGCTGCTCTACCTGGTCTCCCAGTTCGCCCGCAGGCTGCTCAACGGCATGGCGCCGCGGATGCCGAAGGCGATTTTCCTCGACGAGGCGTGGGCCATCACCTCTACGCCGCAGGGGGCCAAGCTGATTCCCGAGGTATCGCGGATGGGCCGGTCCCGCAACACCGCCCTGATCCTCGTCTCCCAGAACGCGGGCGACCTGCTGAACGAGCAGGTGACCAACTGCCTGTCCGGGGTGTTCGCGTTCCGTTCCTCGGAGCGGGTCGAGGTCGCGAACGTCATGGCGCTGCTCGGCGTGGAACCCACCGGCGAGCACAAGGCCGTACTGCGCGGCCTGGGCAACGGGGAGTGCATCTTCAGGGATCTGGACGGCCGGGCCGGCCGGATCGGTGTCGACCTGATCTCGGACGACCTCCGGAAGTGGCTGGACACCAACCCGACACGCGCCAGGTCCCCCGAGCACGATGCGCCGGAAGAGGCCGCCCGCGGGACGGCGGCAACCGGCCCCGCCGGGCCTGCCGCGGCGGAGCAGCCCGCACGCTGACCGACCGAACCCAGGAGCCTCAGTGACCAGATTGGTTCCGCGCAAGTCACTGCCGGTGCTCGGCCTGCTCGCCACCGTGCTCGGCTCGTCCGCCGCGACCGCGGCCGCAGTCACCACGCATCCCGCGGCCACCGCCCGCCACGCCTCCGCTACGGCCGCGCTCCGGCCGGCCGTCACCGCGTACGCGACTACCGCGCATCCGGCCGCGGCGCGCTCCGCCAGCTCGGCGCTGGCCGCGGTGACCACGGCCGCCGTCCGTGATGCGACCCCCGCCGCCTATCCACAGGCATTCCTGGCCACCGCCAGCCCGGCCCCGGCCGCGGCGACCACGGCCGCCGTGACCACGGCCGCCGTCCAGAACGCGGCCGCCGCCGGTTATCCGCAGGCGTTCCTCGCCACTGCCACCTCGACCCCAGTCACCGGCTCAACGGCCACGGCCGTCCCCGCGGCCGAGCCGGCCGGCGGCGTTTGCTCGGTGCCGGGTATCGGCGACATCGGCAACCTGCTCGGCCTCTGTAACAACGGCAGCCCTCTCGTCAACGACCTGAACAACATCTGCCAGCCCTCGCTGCCGCAGCCTGAGCCCGCGAACGGCGGCATCGACTCGATCATCAGGCCGCCGGGCACCGCGCCCCCGGGCAAGACGCTGTACGACAACTACGGCGTGGCCGGGCAGTTCTGGGCCGCGACCGACCTGCAGTGCTCGGACATGACGTCGCTGATCGGCAACAACGTGGCCGGCATGGTCTTCGACGCGGCCAAGGCCGTGGACCGGGTGACCATCACCGTGTACCAGTCGGCCGCGGGCAACGGCATCCTGTCCTGGCTGTCCAACGTGGTGGACCGGCTGATCAGCAGCCTCGGCAACGCGATCTACTTCCCCTACCTGGCACCGGTCGTCCTGCTCGGCGTGATCTGGCTGGCCTGGCACGGCCTGATCCGCAAGCGCGCGACCCGCGCCGTCGAGGGCACCATCTGGATGGTGGTGGCCTGCGCCGCCGCGATCTGGCTGATCGGCAGGCCGGCCGACTTCACCGGCTTCGGCCAGTCGGTGTCCAACGGCGTGACTCAGGTGCTCAACGTCGCGTTCTCCAAGCTGCCGAATCCCGGCGGCGGCAACTGCGTGCCCGTGCGCTCCGGCGACCCGCAGAGCCCGGCCGCCAACTTCGGCTTCACCCAGGGCAACGGCCTGGTTGACCAGAACGCGAACGAGCTGTGGTCCGTCCTGGTCTGCAAGCCCTGGCTGGATGGCGAGTTCGGCACCACCCAGTACTCGACCGGGCATGCCGCGCCGACCCCGGTCAACAGCTACGGCAGGCAGCTGCTGTGGGCGCAGGCGATCGCGGCCAACGAGACCCCGACCGCCGCCCTGATCAAGGCCAAGCAGGCGGTCTACTCGGGCATCGCCGCATCCATCAAGCAGAAGGATCCCGTCGTCTACCCGCTTTTCCAGGGCAACCAGTGGACGTCGCGGATGGAGATCGGGTTCGCCGCGCTGTTCGCCGCGCTGGTCGCAGGCGTGCTCGTGCTGCTCATCGCGATTACGCTGATCGTGCTCAAGCTCGGCTTCCTGCTGCTGCTGATAGCCGGACCGTTCTTCCTGATCGTCGGGACGCATCCCGGGTTCGGGCGGGTGGTCGCCATGCGCTGGGTCGAGATGATCATCGGGGTGCTGCTGAAGCTGGTGGCGGTGGCCATCGTGCTGAGCGTCCTGCTGTACGCGTACTCGCTGATCATGGGCACGAGTGATGTCGTGCTGCCGTGGGCGCTGAAGATTCTCATGATCGCGCTGGTCACGATCGCGGTGTTCATCTACCGCAAGCCGTTCCAGCACCTGTTCTCCGCGGTCGGGTACGGCTCGATCGGCGCGCGGGAGCGGGCCGAGTTCGAGATGTACCGGTCCCGGGAGGTGCTGCGCAGGAACACGGTCGGGGCCGCTACGGCGGCGGCCACCGGATTCGCCGGGTATCGCGTCGGCCGCTGGTCGCGCCGCGGCCCGGCCCAGTCCGCCGCCCTGGCCGAACACATCGCGATGGCGGGCGGCTCGGCCTCGCCCGATACCGGCGGGCGGCCGGCGCCGGGCGGGCAAGGCCTGGCTGACGCGAACGGCCAGCCGGGCGAGGCCGAAGCCGCCGACGGCCAGGCCGCCGGCTCCGGCGGCCGAGCCGGAGCCGACGGCAACGGCCGGGGCTGGGGCGGCGCGGCGACGGGCGCCGCCCCGCAGGCCGCGCCGCCCCTGCACCTGCCGGCCAGGGCCGCCCGTGGCGGTGACGACGCGCAGTCCGCGCCGTCCGGCTGGGCCCGCGGCGGTGCGGAAACCGCCGGGACCATCCGGCCGACCGCCCGGGCAGGCGACGCGCCGCCGCGGCCGGCCACGCCGAGGATCCGTCCGGCCGGGACCGGCTGCGGCCGGAGCAGGTTCCCGGGCCGCCGGCCCGCCACCGCGGACCGGAAGTACGCCGCGGGCCGGGAATCCGTCCCGAACCGGGGGCAACGGTGGCCTGGCGCCGCGCGCGGGCGCTGCCGCCGGTCCGGTGCAGGGCGGGAGCAACGGCGGGGCGGCGCCGCGGGCCGGTGCTGCCGCCGGGTCGCACGGGTCCGGCCGCAACGGAGGTCCGCCAGCACGGGCAGGCGGTGGGGGTGGCCCACCGCCGCGGGGGGCCGTACCGGGTCGCGGGCCGGCGCCGACGGCGGGCGGAGGCCAGCCGCGCGCCCGGTGGGGCTCGGAGACCGCCCAGGGTTCGGGGGGCGTGACGCGGAGCGGGCGGCCGCTCTGGCAGCCCGGCCCGATTCGTCCCCCGGGCGGATGGTCCGGCAGTGCGGGCGCCCGGTCCGGACCGGTTTCCCGGCCGGCGCCGGGATCACCGGCGCGGCAGGCGCCCGCGCCCCGGGCATCGGCGGCACAGCCCCGGCCGCAGTTCCCCGGCGGCCCGCCTGCCTACCCCGCGGCCGGTCCGGCGTCCGGCGGCGGCCGGGTTTCCGGAACCGGGCCGGCGCCGGGCGGGGGCCGGATTTCCGGCGGCGGCCCGGCGCCGGGCCGTGGCCGGGTTTCCGGAAGCGGCGGCCCGGTCTCCGGAGGCCGGTTCTCCGGCGGCGGCCGGGCATCCGGCACCGGTCCGGCCGGGCCGCCGCAGCGATCCCGGACTGGCGGCTTCCGGCCGGGGCGTGCCGCGCCCGGCGGCTCCGCGCCCGGCGGCTCCCGCCGGGGCAGCACGGCCGGGGGCAGCACGGCCGGGAGCGGCGGGACCGGGAGCGGCACGGCCATCCCGCCTGACCCGGCGGCCAGCGGCGGGCCGGAGGCGGCCCGCGGCGAGGCCCCGGTCCCGTTCTGGCTGCGCCCGGTGCGGCGGAAGAAGTAGCGTTCATGGACCTGACGTCGCGTCAGCGTCAGCTGGTCTTCGCCCTCACCGTGATCGTGCTGGGCGGCCTCGGCTTCTTCCTGCTGCGGCCGGGCACCTCGGGTCACCACCCGGCGAATCCGCCGGCATCCCCCGCGGCCGCGGCCAGCACCCCGGCCACGGCCGCACCCGTCCCGACCCAGACCGGCAGCTCCCCGACCGGGACATCCCAGGTGAACATCTACCACTGGCTGCCGTTCACCGAACCGCAGCTGGCCCGGGCGTCAAGCCTGGTCACGGAGTTCTCCGCGTACTACGGCACCTACTCCTACACCGAGACCGCCGCCGCCTACACCGGCCGGATGCAGGGGCTGATGACCAGCCAGCTCGCCCAGGTCGTCGCGCGCGCCTACTCCACTCCCGGGGTGGCCAGGCTGCGCAGCCAGCAGAAGCAGGTGTCAACGGGCAGCGCCAGGATCGACTCGCTGCGCGCGTTCGGGCCGTCCAGCCTCACCTTCGTGGTCACCGTCAACCAGAAGATCACCGGAACCAGCCCCAGCCAGCAGAGCACGCAGTACGCGGTCACCGCGTCCGATAGCAACGGCGGCTGGCAGGTGAGTGACATCGAGCTCGCCTCCGCGGGCAACCAGTGATCCCGGTCGGCGGATACCGCGACCGCGGCCGGGGCCGAGGGCTTCGCGCCGCCCGGCCGGTCATGGTCGCGGGGCTGCTCGGTGCCGCCTTACTGCTGATCGGGCTGATCGCCATCCCGATGATGGTGGTCGGCGGGAGCAGCATGATGCTCGCCGCCGGCAACAACAACGGTTGCTCCTCGGGCGGCCCAGGCACCACGACGCCGATGACCACGGCGAGCAGCCAGGGCAGGAACTCGATCCCGGCGAACTATCTCGCCCTCTTCCAGCAGGTCGGCCGGCAGTACGGGGTGCCCTGGCAGGTCCTGGCCGGGATCGGCGAGGTGGAGAGCGATGACGGACGGTCGAACCTCGCCCGGCGTGCACAGCGGCTCCAACGGCTTCGGTGCCGCCGGCCCGATGCAGATCGGGATAGGCGGAGCCGCGGGCAACACCTGGGGCGGCGCGCCGGTCCACCCGGCCAGCGAGCACGTGGACGGCGTGGCCACGGACGAGAACGGCGACGGGATCGCGAGCGTCTACGAGCCGGCCGATGCCATCGCCGGGGCCGCCAAGTACCTGCTCAGGAACGGCGTGCAGACCAGTGTCCAGGGAGCGATCTTCCAGTACAACCACCTGGTGTCCTACGTCCAGGCGGTGCTGCACTGGGCGAACATCTACACCCAGGGCGGCTACACCGTGGGCCCGGTCACCGTGGCCGAGCAGTGCTCGACGCTGGCCAGCAGCCAGGTGCCCAACCAGATCGTGGCCGCCGCCATTCCCTACGCCGAGGCGCAGATCGGCAAGCCCTACCTGTGGGGCGGCACGGGGCCCGACGCGTTCGACTGCTCCGGCCTGGTGATGATGGCCTACCGGGCGGCGGGAGTGGACATCCCGCGCACCTCGGAGGAGCAGTGGGCCTGGGGGCCGAAGATCCAGCCCGGCCACGAGGAGCCGGGCGACCTGGTGTTCTTCGCCGGCTCGGACGGCACCCCGGCGAACCCGGGCCACGTGGGCCTGGTGATCGGCCACGGCAAGATGGTCGAGGCGTACGCGACCGGTTTCCCCATCAGGATCTCCTCGTTCGGCACGAGCGGCTCGGCGCCGGGCGACCAGAGCCCGGTCGGCTTCACCCGGCCGTGGGCGCACGCCGGCGTCAGGATCGCCGGCTTGTCCGCGGCACCGTAGCCGGGACTCGCCGACCTGCGGCACCCCGCATCCCGCGCTCCCGCCACCGGTCCGGCCTGGTTAAGCCGAAGACTTCGGGCTGCTATCCGGGCTGTGGCAAAATGCCCGGACCGGCCGGCCGCGCCCAAGCTCCGGGCGCAGCAGCCGGCTCCGGTCCACGATGCGGGGCTCGGCGGCCCCGCGGCGCGATTCTGCCACCGCCCCTATCACATACCTAACGCTCTGGGATCATGAGCGAGGCGCGGGCAGGCCTGTCCGGCACGGGTTCGGCGGCCGGGAGGCGGGCCAGATGAGGACGAAGGAGAGTCATTGACGGCCCCGGCGGGCCGCATCATCATGTGATTACTCCCCGGTAGTCACATGGAGGGAGCAGCCATGCCGGCTACGGTTCCAGCCTCCCCGCTCTGCCCGCCCGGAGCGGGCACGACCCGCCGCGCGCACCGGCCGGCCGGAGGCGGCCGCCGGATGGCGCGACGCGGCGCGCTGCTCACGGTCGCCGTGGCCGGCCTGCTCGTGCCCCTCCTGCTGCCCCAGGCCGTGCGGGCGGGCACCGGCCCGGCATACGTGGCGCTGGGTGACTCGTATACGGCCGGGCCGCTCATCCCGGACCAGACCGGCTCGCCGGCCGGCTGCCTGCGGTCCACCAGCGACTACCCGGCCGACGTCGCGTCGGCCGTCGGGGCGTCTTCGTTCACCAACATCAGCTGCGCCGGGGCGACCACGGCGGACATGACGCAGCCGCAGCCGGTGGCCCTGGGCACGAACCCGCCGCAGTTCAGCGCGCTCAGCTCCGGCACCACGCTGGTCACCATCGGCATCGGCGGCAACGACATCGGCTTCTCCAGCATCGTCGAGACGTGCGCCGAGGAAAGCCTGATCAACCCGTTCGGCTCGCCGTGCAAGAACCACTACACCTCCGGCGGTACCGACCAGCTGGCTCAGGCGATCGCAGGCCCTCGGCGCCGAAGATCGCCTCGGTTCTCCGGGAAGATCCATGCCCTCGCGCCCCATGCGCGAGTGCTTCTCGTCGGCTATCCCGGCGATCCTGCCGAACTCCGGCGACGGCTGCTGGCCCCTGGTGCCCGTCTCGTTCGGCGACGTGCCGTACCTGCGCGGCGTGGAACTGGAGCTGAACCAGATGCTCGCCAGCGAGGCGGCCGCCAACGGCGCCACCTTCATAAACACCTACACCGACAGCATCGGCCACGATGCCTGCCAGCCCGCGGGCACCAAGTGGGTGGAGGGGCTGATCCCGACCTCGCCCGCGGCTCCCTTCCACCCGAACCAGCTGGGCGAGGAGCACATGGCCGGCCAGCTGATCGCCGCCGTCGGCTGAGAGTCCGGCCGCCAGGCGGCCCCGGCCGCGCGGCCCGCCTGGCCGAGCCCAGACCGCCCCGCGCGGGCTGTCCTGGTGGCGGCCGGTCAGCTGATCTGGGCGCGGCCGGCCAGGAAGCGCTGGTGGCGTTCGTGGTCGTGCTGGCCCAGGAACGCCTTGAACCGGCCGAGCCGGTAGGCGGGCTGGCCGGCGATGCTGGCCGTCTCGACCTCGAAGTCCTGGCTGAGGTCGCGGATCCGGCGCAGCACCTCCGCGCCGTCGGCGCCCTGCGGGACCGGGCCGCCGTGTCCGCCCGGCCGCGGCGGCGATCTGCGCGGCGGTCATGAAGCCGCCGCGCGAGCGCAGCACGGCATACACCGGGTCGCCGCACGTGCCCGGCGTCGCGGCGGTCTGCGGGTGCGCTGCCAGCGGCTGCCCTCGTGCAGCAGCGCGCGGCGGATCGCCGTGCCCACCGCCTCGGCGACCGGCGGCGGGAAGGCGTTGCCGAGCTGCCGGTAGCGGGCGGTCTTGCGGCCGGCGAACTGCCAGCCCCACTCGTCCTGCCAGCCCTGCAGCCGGGCCACCATCTCGCAGGTCAGCCTCGGCATCAGCGCCGGATCGTCGTCCCGGCCCGGCGCGGCGTCGGCGATGCCGAGCCCGTCCACACCGAGTTCCGCCCAGGCCTGCTTGGCCCGGGTGGGGCCGAGGTCGCCGCCGCCGTGCTTCTTCGAGCCGCCGACGATCGTCGGCGCGATCCGGTTCGCCCGGCGCGCCCAGCGCGCGGCACCCCGGCCAGCCGCGCGCGCCCATCAGGTCCGCAGCGCTTCGCCCACGGTGGGCGGCGGCTGGCGGCACGGGGCCGGCCAGCGGAACCAGCGGGCGTCGGCCGGCCGCAGCGCCACCAGCACGAACCGGGGCCGCAGCTGCGGCACGCCGAAGTCGGACGCGTGCAGCAGCCGCCAGCCGGGCACGTAGCCGAGCTCGCGCAGCCGGTCCAGCACGTGCTGCGCGGTACGCGCCGAACCTGCTCTCGCTCAGCCCCCGCACGTTCTCCAGCAGCAGCGCGCGCGGCCTGATCAGCTGGCACAGCTCCACCGCCCAGGCGAACAGGTCACGCTCGTCCGCCGCGCCGAGCCTGCGCCCGGCTACGGTGAACGGCGGGCAGGGCACGCCGCCGGCCAGCAGCGCGATGCCCTGGTAGTCCTTGGGGTCCCACACCTGCCGGTCGGCGGCGTCGCCCTCGGCGATCTTCCAGGCCGGCCGGTTGATGCGCAGCGTCTCGCATGCGGCCGGGTCCAGCTCGACCGCCAGCGCGTGCTCGAATCCGGCCCGCTCCAGCCCCAGCGCCTGGCCGCCGGCCCCGGCGCAGATCTCGACCGCTTCAAGAATCCGTCACACTGGCCTCCTCGACGGCTCCGGCATGGTGCTCACTCGTGCCTATATTGGCGGAGCCGGGCACGCATGTGGCGGATGCCCGCGCCGCTTCCCGCCGTGTCCTGCGCCGGACTCTAGCGGCGGGACCGACAATGAGCAGCGGCACAGTCCGGGCTGCTCTGCCTGCTACTCGCCGACCCGCACGTGCCGTGGCGACTTGCCGCGCACCCTGGGCTGCCGGGGCGGCCGCGCCAGCTCCTCCGGCAGCATCAGCAGCGGGTTGGCCGCGCTGTCCACCACCTGGGCGGCGAGCTCGGCCAGCCGCTGACCGCCGGCCCTGGCCACCGTCCGCATCAGCTCGAAGGCCTGCCTCGGCGGGACACGCCTGCGCTCGCAGACGATGCCGATCGCCTGCTCCACCCGCACCCGGGTGACCAGGGCATGCTCCAGCTGCGCCACCGTCACCCGCAGCCGGGCCGCCTCGCCCGCCGGGTCCCCGGGCGGCCCGGTCTGCGCGCCGCCGGGGGCCGGGAGAGGTGAGCCGATGGTCGCCGGCCTGGGCGTGCCGGGCAGTTCGGCCGCCAGCAGGTCGGCAAGCACGATGGCGCTGGTCAGGTCGGGCAGTTCCTCGTCTGCGTCCGCGACCCGCCAGCCCCGTCCGCCGCGGCGTACCACCACGAGCTGCGGCCCGTCCGGCTGCTCCGGCGCGGCCTCGGACGGGCCGGGCTCGTTCTCCGGATCTGCCATCATCGGGGCCGGCCCGGGGCGTCAGCCGTTCGGCTGGACCGCTCGTTCATGACGGAGCGAGCTCCGTCAGCCGGTCCTTGACCTGGGCCACGGAGGGGTTGGTCAGCGCGCTGCCGTCAGGGAAAACCACCGTCGGCACGGTCTGGTTCCCGCCGTTCACGGACATGACGTAGTCCGCGGCGGCCGGGTCGGCCTCGATGTCCACCTCCCTGACCTCGATGCCCTCCCGCGCCAGCTGGCTCTTCAGCCGCCGGCAGAACCCGCACCACCGCGTGGTGTACATCGTCAGCGGCTGTGGCACCTGCCGCTCCTTCCCGGTCGGATCGTTCCCGCCGTTGTTAACGCAGAACGGGGCGGCGGGCTTCCCGTTCCGGCGGCAGCACATGCGCGAGGATGGCCGGGGGTGAGGCGGATGGCGAAGGCGGAACACCGGCAGACAGGCGCGGCGGGCGACCCTGACGCGGCGGCCGCCGGGTAGGGCCGGCCCCGGCAGGGGAGGCGGCGGTGCTCGACGCGCTGGATCCCGAGCAGCGCGAGGTGGCGCTGGCCGTGCGCGGGCCGGTGTGCGTGCTGGCGGGCGCGGGCACCGGCAAGACCCGGGCGATCACCCACCGGATCGCCTACGCCGTGCACACCGGGGCGGTGGACCCCGGACACGTGCTCGCGGTGACGTTCACCACGCGGGCCGCCGGTGAGCTGCGCGGCCGGCTGCGCCGGCTCGGCGCGCCCGGCCTCGGGCTTGACCGGGTGCGGGCGCGCACCTTTCACGCCGCCGCGCTGCGCCAGCTCGGCCACTTCTGGCCCGCCGCCGTGGGCGGGCGGCCGCCACCGGGTGCTCGCGTCGCAAGATCAGCCTGATCGCCGAGGCGGCCCGGGCGCGGCGGATCGCCGTCGGCGGCCCGGAGCTGGCCGACATCGGCCGCCGAGATCGAGTGGGCCAAGGTGACCCAGGTCCAGGCCGGACGACTACGCGGCGGCGGCCGGGCAGGCGGGCCGCACGGCCACCGCTCGGCGCCGGGCTGGCCGGGCAGATCTACGCCGGCTACGAGGACCTGCGCCGGGAACGCCGCCTGATCGACTTCGAGTCGGTGCTCGAGCTGACCGCCGCCATCCTGGCGGAGAACCGGCAGGCCGCGGCGGAGGTCAGGAACCGGTACCGCTACCTGGTGGTGGACGAGTACCAGGACGTCAACCCGCTGCAGAAGCTGCTGCTGGACACCTGGCTCGGCGACCGGGACGACCTGTGCGTGGTCGGCGACCCGGATCAGGCGATCTACTCCTTCACCGGGGCCCGGCCCGGGCTACCTGACCGGTTTCGCCGCCGAGTTCCCGGCGGCCACCGTGATCCGGCTGATCCGCGACTACCGGTCCACGCCGCAGGTGGTGAGCGCTGGCCAACCGGCTCATCGCGGCGGCAGGGGGCAGCCGGGCATCCCGGGCGGCGCGGTGGCCCGGTGGGCGACCGGCCTGGTGGCGCAGCGGCCGGCCGGCCCGGAGCCGTCGTTCGCCGAGTACCCGGACGACCAGGCCGAGGCGGACGCGATCGCCGGGCGGGCAGCTGCGCTCATCGCGGCGGGCGTCGACCCGCGGGAGATCGCCGTGCTGGTGCGGATCAACGCGCAGACTCAGCCGTTCGAGCGGGCGCTGCGGGAGGCTGGCGTTCCCTATCAGGTCAGGGGGGCCGAGCGGTTTTTCGACCGGCCCGAGGTGCGGCAGGCCATCGGCCTGCTTAGGGCGGCGGCCGGTCGTGGGCGGCGCGGGGAGCAGACGGAACGGTCGGCCCGCCGGACCGGCGGGCCGGCCGCCCCGCTGCCCGCCGAGGTCAGGCACGTGCTGACCGGCCTGGGGCTGACCGACGCCGCGCCGCTGGGCGGGGGTGCGGCCCGGGAGCGCTGGGAGTCGCTGGCCGCTCTGGCCGCGCTGGCCGAGGACCTCGCTGGGCCGCCCGGGCGCCACGCTGGCCGACTTCGCGGCCGAGCTTGCCGCGCGGGCGGCGGCCGGGAACCCGCCCCCGCGCCAGGCGTTACGCTGTCTTCCCTGCACGCTGCCAAGGGCCTGGAGTGGGATGTGGTGTTCCTGCCCGGTCTGGCTGAAGGAGTCCTGCCGATCGTGTATGCCCAGACGGGTGAGGCGATCGCCGAGGAGCGGCGGCTGCTCTACGTGGGCGTGACCAGGGCCCGGCAGCGGCTGGCCCTGTCCTGGGCGGCGGCGCGCTCGCCGGGCGCAGCCGTCCAGGATGCCGTCGAGGTTCCTCGGGCTGCGGAAGGGCACTGTGGCGCAGTCATGAGCAAGGCTCTGGACAACCTGGTCGATCTGCTGGATCTGGAGCAGATCGAGGTCAACATCTTCCGCGGCCGCAGCCCGGACGAGCGGGTGCAGCGGGTGTTCGGCGGGCAGGTGGCCGGGCAGGCGCTGGTCGCCGCGGGGCGGACCGTGCCCGCTGACCGCCCGGTGCATTCGCTGCACGCCTACTTCATCCGGCCCGGCGACCCGGCGGTGCCGCTGGTCTACATGGTGGACCGGGTGCGCGATGGCCGGTCGTTCACCACCCGCCGGGTGGCGGTGCATCCAGCACGGGAAGACGATCTTCACGCTGTCCGCGTCCTTCCACCTGCCCGAGCCGGGGACCGAGCACGCCACGGCCGATGCCCGACGTGCCGCCGCCGGACTCGATCACGCCGACCGTCGAGCGGCTGGAGAAGCTGTTCGGCCCGCTGGAGCCGCGTTACGAGCGGATGTTCCGGGGCAACCCCATCGATCTGCGTTTCCCCGGGCCGCTCGCCGTGGAGGCGCAGCGGGACCCGTCGCTGCGCACCACGAAGAACATGGTGTGGCTGCGGGTGGACGGGGAGCTGCCCGACGACCCGCTGCTGCACGTCTGCCTGATGACCTATGCGTCCGACATGACGCTGCTCGACTCGGTGCTGCTCGCCCACGGCCTTTCCTGGGTGGACGGGCGCGACGCCGGGGCGAGCCTGGACCACGCGATGTGGTTCCACCGGCCGTTCCGGGCCGACCAGTGGCTGCTGTACTCCCAGGAGTCGCCGGTGGCGTCCGGGGCGCGCGGGCTGGCCCGCGGGCAGGTTTTCACCCAGGGCGGCGAGCTTGTGGTGTCGGTGGTGCAGGAAGGTCTCATCCGGACGAAATCGGAGAGGCCAGATCTTTCCGTCAGGATAAAACCGCAGGTAGAAAAACTGTTGCTGATGGCCGCCCGGATACGTAGGCTGCTCACATGTCCCTGAGTGCCAATAGCCGAGTGAGGAGGTGCCCAGCGTGATGTCGAATTTCATTGATGTCCCGGTGCTCTGCGATGACGCGTGCCGGCGTGACTGCGCCGGCTGGGGTTGCCTGCCTGCTCGCGGTCGGCAGTGGCCATGGTGCGTGCGCGCCGCTGCGTCGGGTGCCGACGCTGTGTGCCCGAGGGGACCGTATGCCTCGGATCAGCCAGCCGGGGCATGCCCAGAAGCCCGTCTTCGGGCGAGACCAGCACCCGTAACCCGTACATCTACAAGACCCACGCCGCCGCCCTCGGCGGTGGTGACCGGGTTCGCATCCGGCGAGAGAACCGGAACCGGTCTAAAAAGACCGGCCGACTCCCTCGGAGGCCGCGGACCCAGCAAAGGGTTCGCGGCCTTTAGCATTGCCCGGGCCACGTTTTGTCAGGCCAGTCGAGACGAGCGACGAGCAGGACCAGACGAGAGGGGTTGGCACCAATGCAGTGGCCTGACACCACTGTCGTCGCGGCGGGCGCGGCGGGGTTCGAGGCAATGTTCCGTAGCTCAGGGAGCGGCGCAGGTCACCGGCCGGCGGTCAGCGGCCTGCGTCCCGCGTCACCTCAGGAGCCGCCGGGGACGGGGCACGGTCATGATCTCCCTGATTCCCGGGCGCCGATCTGCCGTGCCGCGAGGACCCGGAACTGTTCTTCGCCGAGTCACCCGCGGATGTCGAGATCGCGAAGGCGCTCTGCCGGGATTGCCCGATGAGGCTGGCGTGCTTCGCGGCGCCCTCGAGCGCAGGGAGCCCTGGGGCGTCTGGGGCGGCGAGCTCTTCCTGCGGGGAGAGGTCGTCCCCCGCAAGCGGCCCCGCGGGCGGCCGCGCAAGAACGAGGTGGCCGCCTAGCTGCAGGCGGCTGCCCCGTCCGGGGATGACCTTGTCCCGGCCGTCCCTTACGGCCGGCCTGGATCCGCCGCAGCTCTGCCCGGCCGGCCTGTCCGGTCGCCAGCCGGAAACACCACACGAACCAGAACGGATGGATTCATCATGTATCTCCAGGCTGTCGTGGCAAGACAGATGCACCAAGAAAAGCTGGAACGGGCGCAGCGGTAGCGTAACGCGTCCCGGGTCAGGGCTCTGAACCGCGCGAGGCGCAGGATGGCCCGGGCGGAGCGGCAGATGAGCCGCGCTCGCGTCGAAGCCAGCCAGGCTCCGGCGGGAACTCGAGGCGGAAGTCTGACCGGCCATGTCCAGGCCTGAAGGCGGACCGCCGCGGACAATTACGTCAGCGCCGCTTGCCAGACCGTTACAGGTCCTGGCAAGCGGCGCTGATATTGTCGACCCGCGGGCCGGCGTCGGGTTCAGTCCTGGCTTCCGTGCTCGCCTGGAGTCCGTGCTCGCCTCGGAGTCCGTGCTCGCCTCGGAGTCCGTGCCCGTCTCGTAGCCGGGCATCCATTTGATCACTTCGGCCCGGAACGGCCCCTCGCACTCCAGCTGGCAGAGAACGCCGATGCCCGCCGTGGACACCCGGTGGATGAGCACGTAGGACGGCGGCACGTTGAACTTGCGGGAGATGTTGGACGGCCGCAGGTCGGTCACCCGGGCCGCCTCGCCGCGCAGCCACTCGCGGCTGAACTTGAACGTCTCCACGCTGGACGGCTCGGCCAGCGGCGCCAGGAACGCCCGCAGCGCGTCCAGGTCCACCTCGATGCCTTCCCGCAGGAAGCCCTGCGCCCGCAATTCCTGCTCGACCTCTTCGATCTCGCCATCGTCGTGCATGATCCGCAGCAGCTTCCCGATGAACGGGGGGAAGCCGCCGGGAAGCCGGTCCACCGCGCCGAAGTCGAGCACTCCCAGCCGGCCGTCGTCAAGCAGCCGGAAGTTGCCCGGATGCGGGTCCGCGTGCAGCAGCCCGGCCCGGGCGGGCCCGGAGAACAGGAACCTGACCAGGAGGATCCCGGCCCGGTCGCGGTCCTCCTTGCTGCCGTCACTGATGATCTTCGACAGTGGGGTGCCGTCCATCCACTCGGTGACCAGCACATGATCGGTCGCCATGACGACGCCGGGCACGTAGATGTCGGGGTCGCCGGCGTAGGCGTCGGCGAAAGCCTGCTGAGATGACGCTTCGAGGTGGTAATCGAGTTCCTCGGCGACCCGGTTGCGCAACTCGTCGAGCAGCGGCTTGGCGTCCAGGCCGGGCATGAGGATGCCGAACAGCCGTCCGGCCCGGCTGAGCTGGTTGAAGTCGCTGATCAGCGCCTTGCCCGCGCCTGGGTACTGGATCTTGACCGCGACCTCGCGCCCGTCCTGCCAGATGGCCTTGTGCACCTGGCCGATGGACGCGGCGGCGGCGGGCTGGTCGTCGAAGTCGGTGAACAGGTCGCGCCAGTCCTCGCCGAAGTCGTCGGCGAGCACCCGGTGCACGGTCCGGGCGGGCAGCGGCGGAGCGGATTCCTGTAGCTTGGTCAGCGTGGCCCGGTAGGGTCCGGCGATCTCCGGCGGCAGCGCCGCCTCGAAGATCGACAGCGCCTGGCCGAGCTTCATCGCGCCGCCCTTGAGCTCGCCGAGGACCCGGAAGATCTGTTCGGCGGTGCGCTGCTGGATCTCCTCGCGACGATCTCGGCGGGGCGGCCGCCGATCCGTTTGCCTAGGCCGAGTGCGGTGCGCCCGGCGAAGCCCATCGGCAGCGTGGCCAGCTTGGCGGTGCGTGTGACGGCGCGACGCGGCAGGTCGTTCACGATCTACATTGTCCGTCACCGGCCGCACTGCTTTCTACTTGCTTGAGCGTGATGCCGTCGCATCCGCAGCGGCCTGCGGCGGCCAGGTGCGCCGCCGCCACTGCCAGCCGGGCAGGACCAGCTCCAGGGTCCCGTTCGTCACGGCGCGGCCGGCCCGGCCGCGGTCGGCGAA
Source organism: uncultured Actinomycetes bacterium (assembly GCA_963795575.1). Classification (GTDB taxonomy): domain Bacteria; phylum Actinomycetota; class Actinomycetes; order Streptosporangiales; family Streptosporangiaceae; genus PALSA-505. The sequence continues at coordinate 136,963 of CAWCII010000009.1, forward strand.
CGCCAGCACCTGCGCGCTGGCCTGCGAGGCCACCGAGGTGGCCAGCACGCAGTCGCAGGCGGGCGTGCCCGGCTGGCGCCCGATGAGCTGGGCCAGCACCAGCGGCCACGCCGGGTCGCGTCGGCCCGGGCCAGGTTCAGGCAGTGCAGGCAGGCCGAGCGACCGGGAAGGACCAGCGGTCCCACGATGCCGATCGCCTCGCCGCGCGCTGGCGGTCAGGTGCGGCACGCCGTCGGCCATCAGCCGGGCGGCCAGTTCCGGGCCGTGGTGGCCGGTCGATCACCGCCAGGTCGGGCCGCCGGCGTCGTCGCCGGTGCGGAGCCTCCGGCGCGGTGCGGCGGATCGCGCGGACCGCGCCGGCGGATGCCTCGGCTCGCCGATGTCCGCCTCGCCCAGGCCCGCCGGGGCAAGATCGGCGGCGCGGGCCGTGGCGGCATCCCGGCAGGCCACATGGCCGATTCCGGCGCTGGCGAGCAGGGTGGCGATGCTGGCGCCGACCTTTCCCGCCCCGTATACGCGCACGTAGGCTGCCGGATCTGCGGGCCAGGGCGCGTGCGCCGCCGTCGCCGTCGCCGTGCGCGAGCGACGTCGTGGCCAGCTCGGGCGCGAGCCGGGAGCGGACGCCGTCGGGCACCGCCCGCAGGGCGCTGGCCGGGAAGTCGTCGAGCACGCCCGCGGCGGCGAGCAGGGTGATCAGCCTGTCGGCGGCCTCGGCGTGATGCCGTCGCCCGGCGGCGGCGGCGATCATCGCCTGCTCGATCCCGGCTGCCGTCGAGCAGGCCGATCAGGGCGGCCGCCCGGCCGATTCCGGCGACGGCGACGGCGCGGCGCGGGTCGATCCCGATCTGCAGCGTGTCGTCGTCGCGCCAGACGGGGAGAAGGCCGGGCTTGAGCGCCAGTCTCATGGCGCTCAGCATGGCAGCGGGCGGCGACAGTCTGACCGCCGGCGCCGCGGGCGGACGGGCGAGAGGAGGGCTGGATGCCGGGCAAGCCGGCTGCTGAGCACCGCCGTCGGCCGCGGATCTGGCCGCAGCCGCGGGACAAGACCATCCCCGATGTGGCGGGCCCCGGATCTGCGGGTGCTGTTCTCCGGGATCAACCCGGGCCTGTACTCGGCGGCCGTCGGCTACCACTTCGCCCGGCCGGGCAACCGGTTCTGGCCGGCGCTGCACCGGTCCGGGTTCACCGATCGCCAGCTCGACCCCGTGGGAGCAGGACGAGCTCCTGGACCTGGGCCTGGGCATCACCAACGTGGTGGCGCGGGCCACGGCCCGCGCCGACGAGCTCGGCGCGGCCGAACTCGTCGAGGGCGGCCAGCTGCTGGCCGCCAAGGTGGCCGCGTTCCGCCCGCGCTGGCTGGCTGTGGTCGGCGTCACCGCGTTCCGCGTCGCGTTCGGCCAGCGGCACGCGGCCGTCGGGCGCCAGCCGGACCACCTCGGCGGCGCCCGGGTGTGGGTGCTGCCCAACCCCAGCGGGCTCAACGCGCTATGGACTACACCTAAGCTCACGGAGGCGTTCCGCGATTTGAGGCTGCACGTCGAGGGCTAAGCGAGCCGAGAGGCGGGGCAGGCGTTGCTCAGCTGGCAAGTTCCGCTTCGATAATCTCCTGCTCTAGCGCGCGGGAGGGCCGGGTGGCAGCAGGTGAACATCAGTCGCAGGCGGTCGTCCTCGATCTCGGCCGTGGCGCGAACAGGTCTTCCATCGGATCCCCGGAGTCGATGCCGGCGCTGATGGGATCGTGGCCGGCCTGGTACTTCATCTCAGCCTCGCTTCCCGTAGACGTAACGGATGATCGCCTGTTCGCGCGCCGCCTGCACGCTGGTTGATCTGCCGGCGGGCGTGCTTCATGTCGCCGCCCTTCAGGTCTGGATTTGGTGCTGACAACCAGACGACGAACGGGAACCGCCCAGAAGGACACGTGCGAAGTGTCTAGCCGGGACGCCCTCGTCTTCCTGTCCAGGCGGGGCCGGAGAGTTCGTCCTTCACGCAGGGCCCGTCCGGGCTGCTCCTCACGCGCTGCCGTCGCCCGCACCCTCGCCCCGGGGGTCGTCCCCCGGACCGCCCGCATCCGGGCCCGCCCCGGAAGGGCCGGCCGGGCCGTGCCGCTCTCGCCGGACGCCGTCCGTCGTCCGCCGCGCCGTCGTCCGCCGCGCTGTCGTCCGCCGCGCTGTCGTCCGCCGCGTCCGCGTCCAGCGCGGAGGTGTCGAGCTCCGGCCGGCCGCTGCACGAACCCGTCAGGGTCGTCGAAGTCGTCGGCCGTCGGCAGCAGGTCCGGGTGCGCCCACAGGGCGTCCCGGCCGTCGATGCCGCGCGCCTGGGTCAGCCCCTGCCAGATGGCCGCCGCCTCGCGCAGCCGGCGGGGCCGCAGCTCGAGCCCGACCAGCGTGGCGAAGGTACGCTCGGCCGGGCCGCCGGTGGCCCGGCGCCGCCTGATCGCCTCGGCCAGCGCGTCGGCGTGCGGCAGCCGCTGGCCCGCCGCGGCGTCCACCACGGTGGCGACCCAGCCCTCGACCAGGGCCAGCGCCGTCTCCAGCCGGGCCAGGGCGTTCTTCTGCTCCGGCGTGTCCTCGGGCTGGAACAGCGCCGCCGCCCGCCAGCGCCTCGCGCAGCGCCTCCGGGTTGGTCAGGTCGACCTGCGGCATGGCCTCCCGCAGCATGGACGTGTCCACCGTCATGCCGCGCGCGTACTCGGCCACCGCGCCGAGCAGGCTGGCCCGCAGCCACGGCACGTGCGCGAACAGCCGCTGGTGGGCCGCCTCGCGCAGCGCCAGGAACAGCCGGACCTCGTCCTCGTCCACCGAGAGCCCGCGGCCGAACTCGGCGATCCCGGCGGGCAGCAGCGCGGCCACCCCCTCCGGCCCGAGCGGCAGGCCGATGTCGGTGGAGCTGACCACCTCGCGCGCCAGCGCGCCGACCGCGGCACCGGTCTGCCCGCCGACCATCGCCCCGCCGAGCTGCTGCATCATCGGGCCGAGGCCGCCCAGGCCGCCGGCCACCGCGCACATGGCCGAGCGCATCTCCGGCGGGAGCTCGCCGAGCTCCTCCGGGTCCAGGGTGAACATGCCGCCCATCGTCTCGACCGCCTTGGCCGCGATCGGGTCGCACAGCTTGGACCAGACCGGCAGCGTCGCCTCCACCCATTCCGAACGGCTCCAGGCCTGCGTGGACCGGATCCCGGACGGAAACGTGGTGACGTCACCCAGCCACAGGTCGGCCAGCCGCAGCGCCTCGTCCACCTGCTTGCGCTGGCTGTCGAGCACGCTGGGGTCACCCTCGGCGACGACGGCGTGCCGGGCCACGTTCTTGGCCAGATCCCAGTTCACCGGGCCGCCCTTCCAGGACATCAGGTCGGCGAACTGGCGCAGCGCGTCCGCGAACTGCTGCGGGTCGCCCAGCGGCCCAGCGCCCCGAGCGGGCCGCCCGCGCCCGGCGTCTGCCCGGCTCCGGACGGCTGCCGCGAGTCGTCGGGATCGTGTCCCGGTCGCCCGGCAACCCGAAGCCGAAGGAAGGAGGATCAGCCATCTTCGCGGCCTTTCGGGCAGGATGGAAGGGTCATGTCCGCCACGTTATCCCGGGAGCAGCCTACTTTGACCATCCCAAACGCCCAGGTTCGCCGGCGGCGTACCCGTGATCAGGGCAAGGCCAGCGGGAACGGCCCCGTCGTCGCCATCACCGGGGCCGCCCGCGGGCTCGGCCACGCGCTGGCGGTCAGGCTGGCCGCATCCGCGCGGGTCAGGCGGGTGATCGCGATAGACGACCACCGCGGCGAGGCGACCGGCGTGACCTGGCGGGTGGTGGACGTGCGCGACCCGGCGCTGGCCGGCCGGCTGGCCGAGGTGGACGTGCTCGTGCACACCGACCTGGACCTGGCCCCGGAGTCCGACCGCAGCGCCCGGCGGGCGTTCAACGTCCGGGGCGTGCAGACCGTGCTCACCGCGGCCGCGGCCGGCCGGGTCAGCCGGGTGATCCTGGTGACCAGCGCGATGGTGTACGGCGCCAGGCCGGACAACCCGGTGCCGCTGCCGGAGACGGCGCCGCTGGCCGCCGACCTGGACGGCAGCGTGGTGGGCGACCTGCTGGAGATCGAGGACCTGGCCCGCCGCTCGCCGCGCACCAACCCCGGGACGCTGGTCACCGTGGTCCGTCCCGCGGCGCTCGTCGGCGCGGGCGTGGACACGTTCGTGACCAGGCACTTCGAGGCGCCCAGGCTGCTGACCATCAAGGGCAGCGCGCCGCGCTGGCAGTTCTGCCATACCGACGACCTGGTGTCCGCGCTCGAGCTGGCGGTGGCCGGCGAGGTGACCGGGCGCCTTCGCGGTGGGCTGCGACGGCTGGCTGGAGCAGGATCAGGTCGAGGAGCTGAGCGGGCTGCGCCGGATCGAGCTGCCCGCCGGGCTGACCTTCGGCACGGCCCAGCGGCTGCACCGGGTCGGGATCACGCCCGGCCCCCGCCACCGACCTGCGCTACGTCGTCTACCCCTGGGTGGTGGACTGCGCCACGCTGCGCGCCGCCGGATGGCGGCCCGGCTACGACAACGAGAGCGCGCTGGCGGCGCTGCTGGAGCAGCGGACCGGGCATCACGCCGTGGCCGGCCGGCGGCTGGCCGGCAAGGAGGCCACGATCACGGCCGCCGGGGCGACCGTCGCGGTCATCGGCACCGCGGCCATCGTGCGCCGGGCCCGCCGCCGCCGCCACACGTAGCCGCCACACGTAGCTGCCACACGTAGCAAAGCCGCAGGTAGCCCGGCGGCTTCCCGGGTATTTTGCTCCGTGGACGTCATCAGGCTCATCGCCATCCGCGACAGCCCGCTCTCGGTGGACGAGGTGCGGCTGGCCGTGGCCGACCCCGCGGCGGGCGGGATCGCCCTGTTCGCCGGGACCGTGCGGAACGACGACCACGACCGGCCGGTGACCCGGCTGTCGTACACGCGCCCATCCCTCGGCCGAGACGGAACTGCGCAAGGTGGCGGAGAAGGTGGCCGCCGACTTCCCCGTGCTGCGGGCTGGCCGCCGTGCACCGGGTCGGCGACCTGGTGGTCGGGCGACCTCGCAGTGGTCGTGGCGGTGTCCTGCCCGCACCGGGCCGAGGCGCTCGAGGGCTGCCGCGCGCTGATCGACGAGATCAAGGCCGGGCGTGCCGATCTGGAAGCACCAGTACTTCGCGGACGGTTCCGACGAGTGGGTGGGCAGCGCGTAGTCTTCGCACCATGCCCCGGCGTGCCCTGACCCTCCTCGTGGCCGGCGTCGCGGTCGTCATCGCGGCCGTGGTGGCCGCGGTACTGCCCGTTCCGTACGTGGTGCTCAGCCCGGGGCCGACGCTGAACACGCTCGGCACCGGGCCGGCCGGCAAGCCCCTCATCCAGATCGAGGGCCATCAGGTCAATCCCACCGCCGGCAACCTCAACATGGTGACGGTCAACTTCCAGGGCGGCCCGGGCGACGAGATCAACATCTTCACCGCGCTGCGCGCCTGGCTGGACCCGCATGACGCCGTCGTGCCCCAGCAGGAGGTGTTCGGCACCGGCCAGTCCCAGCAGCAGGTTGAGCAGCAGGACGTCGCGCAGATGACCGACTCGCAGGCGGACGCGACCGCGGCCGCGCTGACCCAGCTCGGGATCGGTTACAAGACCCAGGTCCAGGTGGTTTCCACCGAGCCGGGCATGCCGGCCGCCCGGGTGCTGCGGCCCGGTGACATCATCACGGCCATCAACGGCACGCCGGTGCACAGCCTGGCCGCGCTGAGCAAGCAGATCCGCGCCGACGGGCGCCGGGCGCCCGCTGCAGCTCACGGTCATACGGAACGGGAAGACGCAGACCGCTCAGCGTCACCGTCGGTGAAGAGCGGGGGCCATCCGGTCATCGGCGTCGTCGTCACGGTGAGGTACAAGTTTCCGTTCACCGTGAACATCAGCGTCGGCAACATCGGCGGGCCGAGCGCGGGGCTCATGTTCGCCCTCGGCATCATGGACAAGCTGAAGGCGGAGAATCTCACCGGCGGCAGGTTCATCGCCGGCACCGGGGAGATCACGCCGGGCGGTGCGGTCGATCCCATCGGCGGCATCCAGCAGAAGATGGCGGGCGCGCGGGCCAAGGGGGCGACGGTCTTCCTGGCGCCGGCGGGCAATTGCGCGGACGCCGCGGGCGCGGTGCCGGCCGGGATGCGGCTGATCAAGGTGAGCACGCTGGCCGGGGCGGTGAGCGCCCTGGGGCGCTCGGGCAGGCCGCCCGGTGCCGTCCTGCTGATCTCCCGCCATGCCCGGCCGGCCAGGCCGCCGTCACGAGGTGACGGGGAGGGCGTGACCTGCCCGCTGCCCGAGCGAATCCGGCCGCCGAGCAGAAGTCCGTATCCCGTCGTGCCGCGGGTGTACGCGTCTTCCGGCGAAACGTCGGCTACGGCCCGACGCCGCCCTTGATCACGCCGGACAGGCCGCACGGGCAGGCCGGACACTACTCCGTCCGGGCGGTCGTCGCGGTAGTGTCTGCGCCGGCTGGCCGGTGCGCGATCCGCTCCGGGTCTCGCCCGGCCGCCGACGTCACTGCGCATACCAGGTCCGCAGTGGGCGTACGCTTCGATTCTGACGGGACATCGAAGAGTTCTGGTCTCCGCAGCTACCCGCCTGCCCGCAAGGCCGCAGCCATAAGAGAGGAGCAAGATCGGTTGTGTCGCCTCGTGTTCTTGTTGACGCGACCGCCGTTCCGGCCGACCGCGGCGCGCTCGGCCGCTACGTCGATGGGCTGATAGCCGCGCTCGAGGCTGCGGGCGCGGACCTGGCGGTGGCCTGTCAGCGCGCCGACGAGGAGAGGTACGCCAGGCTCGTCCCCGGAGCGAACATCGTGGCCGGCCCGACCGCGATCGCGCACCGCCCGGCCCGGCTGGCCTGGGAGCAGACCGGCCTGCCGCTGGTCGCGCAGCAGGTGAACGCGGACGTGATACACGCGCCGCACTACTCCATGCCGCTGCGCCCGCCGGCCCCGACCGTGGTCACCATCCACGACCTGACCTACTTCACCGAGCCCGCGCTGCACAGCGCGGTGACCGCGACGTTCTTCAAGTCGGCGATCCGCACCGCCGTCCGCCGCGCGAGCAGGCTGATCGTGCCGTCCAAGGCGACCAGGGACGAGCTGGTCCGGGTGCTCGGTGCCGACCCTACCAGGATCGACGTGGCCTACCACGGCGTGGATCACGCGCTGTTCCACCGGCCGGCGGCGGAGAAGGTGCGGCAGGTCTCCGACCGGCTCGGCCTGCACGGCAAGCCGTACATCGCCTACCTCGGCGCCCTGGAGCCGCGCAAGAACGTCCCCGCGCTGATCAGCGGGTGGGCGGCGGCGGTCGCCGGACATCGAGAACCCGCCGGCGCTCGTGCTCGGCGGCGGCAGCGGCTGGAGCGAGGAGGTGGACACGGCGGTCGCGGCGGTGCCGGCTCACCTGCGCCTGGTGCGCCCGGGTTACCTGCGGTTCACCGATCTGCCCGGCTATCTCGGCGGCGCGCTGGTGGTGGCCTTCCCCAGCCGCGGCGAGGGATTCGGCCTGCCGGTGCTCGAGGCGATGGCGTGCGGCGCGCCGGTGCTGACCACGCACCGGACATCGCTGCCCGAGGTCGGCGGGGACGCGGTCGCCTACACCGAGCCGGACGCCGACAGCATCCGGGACGCGCTGCGGGCGCTGATCGACGATCCCGCGCGACGCGAGGCGCTGGGCGCCGCGGGCGAGGCCCGGTCCGGGGAGTTCACCTGGGCGGCGTCGGCCGAAGCGCACCTGGTTTCCTACCAGCGTGCGGCCGAGCAGCAAGCGGAGTAACCTCCCTGCCCATGTCAGGCAATTCCCCCGCGCCGGGCCGCCGGGCCGAGCCGCTCGAGGCCATCCTGCTGGTCGGCGGCAAGGGCACCCGGCTGCGGCCGCTGACCGCCACGGTGCCCAAGCCTTTGCTGCCTACCGCGGGCGTGCCCTTCCTCACCCACCAGCTCACCCGGGCGGCGGCCTGCGGCGTGACCAGGGTGGTGCTCGCCACCTCGTACCGGTCGCAGATGTTCGCCGACTGCTTCGGCGACGGCTCCCGGCTCGGCCTGGAGATCGACTACGTGCACGAGGAGGAGCCGCTGGGCACCGGGGGCGGGATCAGGAACGCCGCGTCCCGGCTGCGCGGCGGCCCGGACGACCCGGTGGTCGTGCTGAACGGCGACATCCTGTCCGGCCACGACCTGCCCGCGCAGCTTGACATGCACCGCAAGGCGGACGCGGCGGTCACGCTGCACCTGGTGGAGGTGCTTGACCCGGCCAGGTTCGGCTGCGTCCCGACCGACGACAGCGGCCGGGTGACCGCGTTCCTGGAGAAGACCCCGAACCCGGTCACCAACCGGATCAACGCCGGCTGCTACGTCTACACCCGGCGCGCGATCGACGAGATCCCGCCGGGCCGGGTGGTGTCGGTCGAGCGCGAGGCCTTCCCGGCCCTGATCGAGTCCGGCCAGACCGTGATGGGCTACGTGGACAACGCGTACTGGCTGGACGTGGGCACGCCCGGGGCGTTCGTGCGCGGCTCGTGCGATCTCGTGCTCGGCCGCCTGGCCTCCCCGGCGCTGCCCGGCCCGGCCGGTCCCGCGCTGGTGCTGCCCGGCGCCCGGGTCGACGCCAGCGCCAACGTCACCGGCGGCACCGCGGTGGGAGCGGGCGCGACCATCGGCCCGGGAGCCACGGTGGCCGGCAGCGTGCTGTTCGACGGCGCGGCCGTCGCATCCGGCGCGCAGGTCAGCGGCAGCGTCCTGGGCCGGGGCGCCCGGGTGGAGAGCGGCGCGGTGCTCGACGGCGCGGTGATCGGCGACGAGGCGAGCATCGCCGCGGGCAACGAGCTGCGCGGCGGCCTGCGGGTCTGGCCCGGCGTGGAACTGGGCCCGGTTTCCATCCGGTTTTCCACCGACGCTTAACACGGCCGACGGCGGGGCGCGGGCCAGACGGCCGGCCGCGTGCGGACCGTCGCCGCCACGACGTAGGGTGCGGCCATGAGCGTTTCCGACAGCGCGCTGCGGCGGGTGCTCGCCAGGGCCAGGGACGGCAAATCCCTCGACAGGAACGAAGCGGAGACGGCGCTGCACGCCAGAGGCGAGCAGCTGTCCGCCCTGCTGGGCCACGCGGGCCGGATCCGGGACGCCGGCCTGGCCGCCGCGGGCCGGCCGGGGGTCATCACCTACTCGCGCAAGGTCTTCATCCCGCTCACCCGGCTGTGCCGCGACCGGTGCGGGTACTGCACCTTCGCCACCGTCCCCGGGCGGCTGGCCGCGCCCTACCTGTCTGCGAGCGAGGTGCTCCACATCGCCCGGCGCGGCGCGGAGCTGGGCTGCAAGGAGGCGCTCTTCACCCTGGGCGACCGGCCGGAGGACCGGTGGCAGCAGGCCCGCGCGTGGCTGGACGAGCGCGGATACGACGACACGCTGTCCTACGTCCGGGCCATGGCCATCCGCGTGCTCGAGGAGACCGGCCTGCTGCCGCACCTCAACCCCGGCGTGCTGTCCTGGCCGGACTTCCAGCGGCTCAAGCCGGTCGCCCCGTCCATGGGCATGATGCTCGAGACCACCGCGACGCCGGCTGTTCACCGAGCGCGGCGGCCCGCATTTCGGCAGCCCGGACAAGGACCCCGCCGTCCGGCTGCGGGTGCTCGAGGACGCCGGCCGCTGCTCGGTCCCGTTCACCACCGGCATCCTGATCGGCATCGGGGAGACCCTCGCCGAGCGGGCCGACTCGATCCTGGCGATCAGGAAGATCGCCCGGGAGTACGGCGGCATCCAGGAAGTGATCGTGCAGAACTTCCGGGCCAAGCCGGACACCAAGATGCGCGGCGTGCCCGACGCCGACCTCGAGGATCTCGCCGCGACGATCGCCGTGGCCCGGCTGGTGCTCGGCCCGGGCACGCGGATCCAGGCACCGCCCAACCTCATCGGCGACCAGTACTCGCTGATCCTGCGGGCCGGCATCGACGACTGGGGCGGCGTCTCGCCGCTGACCCCCGACCACGTCAACCCCGAGCGCCCGTGGCCGCAGATCGACGAGCTGGCCGGGCACACCCAGGCCGGCGGGTTCGAGCTGCGCGAGCGGCTGACCATCTATCCCGGCTACATCCGCGAGCCGTGGCTGGATCCCCGGCTGGCCGGGCACGTGGCCCGGCTCGCCGACCCGGCCACCGGCCTGGCCGGCCAGCAGGCGGTGCCGGCCGGGCTGCCCTGGCAGGAGCCCGACGGCAGCTGGGGCGAGTCGGCCGGGCGCACCGACCTGCACGTCACGATCGACACCGCCGGGCGGGCCAGCGACCGCCGGGACGACTTCGCCGAGGTCTACGGCGACTGGGCCGAGGTGCGCACCCGGATCACCGCCCGCGGCCCGCAGCGGCTGCGGGCCGACGTGGCGGCGGCGCTGCGGCGCGCCGAGTCGGATCCGGCCGGGCTCACCGACGACGAGGCGCTCGCCCTGCTGGACGCCGACGGCGCCGAGCTGGACGCGCTGGCCGCGCTGGCCGACGCGATCCGGGCGGACGTGTCCGGCGATGACGTGACTTACGTCGTCAACCGCAACATCAACTTCACGAACGTCTGCTACACCGGCTGCCGGTTCTGCGCGTTCGCCCAGCGCCGCACCGACGCGGACGCCTACACGCTGTCCCTGGACCAGATCGGCGACCGCGCGGCCGAGGCCTGGGCCGCGGGCGCGACCGAGGTCTGCATGCAGGGCGGCATCCACCCGGACCTGCCCGGTGAAGCCTATTTCGACATCGCCGCCCAGGTGAAACGGCGCTGCCCGGACATGCACGTGCACGCCTTCTCGCCGATGGAGGTGGTCAACGGCGCCTCCCGCACCGGGCTGCCGATCCGCGAGTGGCTGGCGCGGGCCCGGGCCGCCGGGGTCGGCTCGCTGCCCGGCACCGCGGCGGAAATCCTGGACGACGACGTGCGCTGGGTGCTGACCAAGGGCAAGCTGCCCACCGCGACCTGGATCGAGGTGATCACCACCGCGCATGAGCTCGGCTTCCCCACCTCGGCCACGATGATGTACGGCCACGTGGACACCCCGGCGCACTGGGTGGCGCACCTGCGGGTGATCCGCGGCATCCAGGAGCGGACCGGCGGCTTCACCGAGTTCGTGCTGCTCCCCTTCGTGCACCAGAACGCGCCCATCTACCTGGCCGGTCTGGCCAGGACCGGCCCGACCCGGCGGGAGAACCGCGCCGTGCACGCCGTGTCCCGGCTGCTGCTGCACGGGGCGATCGGCTCCATCCAGTGCTCCTGGGTCAAGCTGGGTGACGACCTGTGCCGGGACCTGCTCCGCGGCGGGGTCAACGACCTGGGCGGCACGCTGATGGAGGAGACCATCAGCAGGATGGCGGGCTCGCAGAACGGGTCGTACAAGACGATCAGCCAGCTGACCGCGATGGTCGCGCCCACCGGGCGGCCGATGCGGCAGCGCACCACGACCTACGGCGCGGCGCCGGCCGAGCGCCAGGCCACGGCCGCCGCCAGCGACGGCGTCTGCGCCACCGTGCGCGCCCCGCTGCCGCTGATCACCCGCTGACCGGCGGGGTGCCACGTCCGCGCCGCCCGGTGCCGCTGCCCGATGAAGCCGTCGTCCCTGGTGAAGCTGGCCGCCGCGACCGGCGCGGGCACCGTGGTCACGGTGGCCGCCGCCGAGTGGCTGCACTGGACCGCGTCCCGGCGCTACTTCGGCGCCGGCCCGGGCCGCGCGGCCGGCTCCGAGGCGGTCATCGTCCTGGGCTACCCGGCCCGCAGGGGCGGGCGGCCGCACCCGCTGCAGCGCTGGCGCTGCCAGATCGCGGCGCGGTCGATCGACCCGCGGCGCGACGGCCAGGTGATCTTTACCGGGGCCGGCCCGGCCGGGCAGCCGTCCGAGGCGGCGGTCATGGCCGGCTACGCGCGGGACGCGCTCGGCATCCCGGCGGACCGGATCGCGCTGGAGACCAGGTCGCGCAGCACCAGGGAGAACATCGAGTTCACGCTGCCGATGATCGAGGCCAGTGACTCGATCAAGATTACGTCGGATCCCATGCACTCCGCCCGGGCCCGGCGCTACCTGCGCAATCAGCGGCCGGACCTGGCGGCGCGGGTCTGCCCGGCGGCCGATTACCGGTTCGGCGATCACCGCTCGCTGAAGGTCGCGACGGCGGCCTACGAGCTGTCCCGGCGGGCCTGGCAGTCGGCCCGGTCCCGGATCGCGGGTCAGGCGTAGCGCACGAAGGCGGAGGCATCCCGGTCCGGCCGGGGCGGCGGCGGGGCCGCCGGATGACCGACGCCGACCGCGCCCATCGGCTCCCAGTCCGGCGGCAGCCCCAGCGCGTCGACGGCGACCTGCGGGCAGAACAGCGTGCTGGACACCCAGCACGAGCCGAGTCCCTGCGCGGCCAGCGAGACCAGCAGGTTCTGTACCCCGGCGCCCATCGAGACCAGGAACATGGCGCGCTCCGCGGCGGACCGGCGCGAATCCGGGTAGGCGTGCGCGGCGTCGGCGACCAGGCACGGAACGATGATCAGCGGCGCCCGCCGGAGCGGCTCGCCGCGGCGCACCCGCCGCGCGATCTGCTCGTCGGTCATCCCGTCCGCACGCAGGTCGGCCCGCCAGGCGCCGAGCATCGCGTCGAGCAGTTCCCGCCGGGCGCGGCCGGACTCGAGCACCGCGAACCGCCACGGGACGCTGTGGTGCGGTGCCGGGGCGGTGAACGCGGCGTCGATCGCCCGGCGGACCGCCGCCGGGTCGACCGGCTCGGCGGAGAACTCGCGGACGGTGCGCCGGGCCAACGGTCACTTCGGCCGAGCCGAACCGGAACATGTCCTCGTCGGCCGGCCGGATCAGCGCGGCCGCGCCCGGGCCGTCGTCGGCGGTGACCAGGTCGTCCAGGCCGCGCAGCACCGCGGCCGGGATGCCGCTGGTCTTCCCCTTGACCAGGTCGGCGGCGGCGGCGATCTCGTCCGCCACCGCGGCCAGCGTGACCTCGAGCAGGTTCCCGAACGAGTCGGCCTGCCCCCGGTGGTCCCGCACCGGGATGATCCCGGCGGCGCCGATCGCGGCGTCGGTCTGCCCGGTCCGCCACGGCCTGCCGAGGGTGTCGGTGATGACGACGGCGACGCGGACGCCCAGCCGGCCGGCCAGGTCCTTGCGCAGCCGCCTGGCCGACGCATCCGGATCCTCGGGCAGCAGCGCCACCGTTCCCGGCGGCGTGTTGGAGTTGTCCACGCCCGCGGCGGCCAGCACCAGGCCGTGCCGGGTCTGCACGATCCTGGTCGGGCCGCGCCGGGCGACCAGCCGGACCGTCTCGGCGTCGATCGCCTGCTCCCGGTCGGCCCGCACCAGCCGCCCCTCGGCCTTGCTGATGACCTTCGAGGTGATCACGAGGATGTCCCCGTCGTGCAGGCCGGGGGCGGAGGACTCGATCAGCGCGGCCAGGTCTGCGCCCGGCGTGATCTCCGGCAGCCCGGAGACCGGAGTGATGCTGAGACTGGTCATGAGCGAAGCTCCGCGGCCAGGTCAATGGCGGCCCGGGCGATCTCGGCCGTGGTCGCCGCGTCCCGCATGTACAACGGCAGCGCGCGGATCTCGATGCCGGCCAGCCCCGGGTCATCGACCGCCGCCTTGTCTTGCTCGTCCACCAGCCAGCCGTCGAGCAGCGCCGGCCCGAAGTGCGTCGGCTACGGCGGCCGCGCTGGTCTGCACGCCGATCGCGGCCAGGCAGGCGTCGGCCATGCCGCGGACGGGTGCCCCGCCGATGATCGGCGACACCCCGACGACGGTCTTGGACCGGACCGCCTCGCTGATGCCGGGAACGGCCAGGATCGGCCCGATGCTCACCACCGGGTTCGACGGGGGGAAAAGGACGAAGTCCGCCGCCGCTATGGCCTCGAGCACGCCGGGCGCGGGAGCGGCCTGCGCCGCCCCGGTGGGCGTGATCGCCGCGGCCGGAACGGCGGCGTGCAGCCGTACCCACCATTCCTGGAAGTGGATGGTGCGGCGGCGGCCGCTCTCCTCGATGAGCACGTGCGTCCGCACCGGGTCGTCGGACATCGGCAGCAGCCGAACCCCCGGCTGCCACCTGCGGCACAGCTCCTCGGTGACCGCGGACAGCGGGCGCCCGGACGCGAGCATCTGGGTCCGCGCGATGTGCGTGGCGAGATCCCTGTCGCCGAGGGCGAACCAGTCCGGGCCCGCGCCGTAGGCGGCCAGCTCCTGCTGCACGGTGAACGACTCGGCCGCGCGCCCCCAGCCCTGCTCCTCGCTGACGCCGCCGCCGAGCGTGTACATCACGGTGTCCAGGTCTGGGCACACTTGCAGGCCGTACAGGGTGATATCGTCCCCGGTGTTGCCGATGACGGTGATCTCGGCGTCCCGGGCGGCGGCTTTCAGGCCGCGGAGGAACCGGGCGGCCCCGACGCCGCCGGCGAGCACGGTGATGCGCATGGCGGACAGTCTCGCAGGTTCCGCCGCCGGGCGTGCCGCCGCGTGGCGTGGCGAGAGGGCAGGCTACAGAGGAGCTGGCCGCCATCCCCAGACATTCCAGGGAGTTCCCAGTGATACGCAACGAAGCACAGCGGGTCCGCGAACCCGCGGCGTGGCTGCTGCTGGCGGCCATGACGCTCAGCGTGATCGTCGGATTGTGGACCCTGCTGAGTGCTCAGAGCCAGCTCTTCGACCGGCTCGTGACCAGTCTCCCGGGGGGCTCGCTTAACTTCGGCGACCGCGGACTCGAGGCCTTCAGCTACTTCGGTGCTATCTACGTGACCGCTCTGCCCGTGGTCGCGGTGGTGCTCGCGACGATCACCGGCGAGAAGGTGAACCGGGCCAGGGAGGTGACGCTGGGCGCCGCGCTGCTGCAGGCCGTGGCGCTCGTCCTCAGCGTGATCTGCTGGCTGGCCGCGTTCGGCTCGGATCTCTCGACGTCGGGCAAGACGCAGAACTTCATCGGCGACCTGGTCTGCCTCATCGTCGCGGTTGCCGGCCTGATGTTCACCCTGGCGGTGCTGCGCGCCGCCGAAATTCAGGGAATCCCGGCGGCAGCCGGACACGCGGCGGCCGCCGCCACTGCGCAGATGCCCGAGGCGGCCGGATACGGCCAGCCGGGCTACGGGCAGACGGGCCGGGCGCCGCAGAGCCACCGTGCGCAGGCCCAGCAGGCGCAGGCCCAGCAGGCGCAGGCCCAGCCGTGCGCAGGCCCAGCAGGCGCAGGCCCAGCAGGCGCAGGCCCAGCAGGCGCAGGCCCAGCCGGGCTACGGCCAGTCAGGCCAGCAGGGGTACACCCAGCCTGGTTACGGGCAGCAGCCGGGTTACGGGCCGCAGCCAGGTTCGGTGACGCACGGACCGCAGCCGGCCCAGCAGCCTGGTTACGGGCAGCCCGGACAGCAAGGGTACCGCCAGCCGGAGCAGCAGCAGGCGTATGCCCAGCCGGGGCAGCAGGCCTACGCGCAGCCCGGTCAGGGATACGGCCAGCCCGGTCAGGGATACGGCCAGCCCGGTCAGGGATACGGCCAGCCCGGTCAGGGATACGGCCAGCCCGGTCAGGGATACGGCCAGCCGAGGCAGCAGGGATACGCTCAGCCGGGCTACGGGCAGCAGGGATATGCCCAGCCGGACTACAGACAGCAGGAGTACGGCCAGCCGGAGTACGGCCAGCAGGAGTACGGCCAGCCGGAGTACGGCCAGCAGGAGCTACGGCCAGCAGGAGTACGGCCAGCCGGAGTACGGCCAGCAGGCCAGGCCGCAGCAGGGTTATGGCCAGCAGCCCGGCGCGACCTCGGGCGGTCAGGTCAGCCAGCAGCCCGGCGACGCCGGGCCAGCAGCCCGGGACGCCGGGCCAGCAGCCCGGGACGCCGGGCCAGCAGCCGCGGGCACGCCAGGGCCAGCAGCCCAGGACGCCGGGCCAGCAGCCCGGGCACGCCGGGCCAGCAGCCCGGGACGCCGGCGCCCAGCAGCCCGGAGCGACCCAGCCTGGCCGGCCAGCAGCCCGGGACGCCGGGCCAGCAGCCCGCCGCCGACAGCCGCCCAGCGGACGAGAACCAGGACCCCGCCTAGCAACAAAGGGTCCGCCAGGACGTGTCGCATAGATCTTCTGCCTGCGGATCGGCGCGCAGACGACGACCGGCGCCAGAAAAGCCCAGGATAGTGTCGTCGTCGTCCATAGCTCCGCTATGGACACCTTCTCCGCCTTGCCGGACGCCGCCTGGATCACCGCTCTGCCGCGCCGCAGGAGCGCCAGCAAGCAGTGTCACCAAGATCTATGCGACATGCCCCGGTCCGGAAATCCGGGGAGCTTCCCGGCCCCGGGCAGAGGTCTCCAGGACGCCAGGCGCGGACGAGCGGACGTCACCTCCACGGGGCATCACGGGCGGACTTTCCGTCGTCTCGGGTTCGTTATCACCTCTCCGGCTTGACGGACGTACAAGACACGCGCGTGTAATTTCACTAATGTAGTTTGCGCGCCCGGGGACCGCGGCACGCCGGTGCCCGAGTGGGGGTAGGAGGTTCGGCGTGACTGAAGCTATCGCCGTGTCAGCACCCGGCATCTTCGGTTTCACAGCGGATGAGGCCGAGGAGCTCGGCTGGCAGGAGCGCGCGCTGTGCGCGCAGACGGATCCGGAGGCGTTCTTCCCCGAGAAGGGCGGCTCGACCCGCGAGGCTAAGCGGGTCTGCGGCAGCTGCGAGGTCCGGGCCGAGTGCCTGGGGTACGCCCTCGAGCACGATGAGCGCTTCGGCATCTGGGGAGGCTTGTCTGAGCGGGAACGCCGTCGGCTGAAGCGGCAGGCGGGCTAGCCGCCCGCACGGCTCAGCTCGCCCTGCCCGCCGTCAGCGCTTCCCCGCGACTCTGCCTTGACCTGCCGGCCGGGGCGGCGGCGGCCAACCAGCAGACTTTCCAGACGGGGCCTGCCCGGTTCGCGTATTGTTCACGCGTACCCGCCCGTCAAGCCGGGCCCGGAGCGGCTCACCCGAGATCCGGTCGGCCTGGGCACGTTCCCACCAGCCAACTGGACCCTTGTCGCCGAACGATACGTATCCCGAACACATAGTCACGGCCGTCATCGTCGCTCACGACGGGGCCGAGTGGCTTCCGCGTGTCACCGAGGCGGTGCTCAGCCAGACGCGGCCCGTCCAGCGCATCGTGGCCGTGGACACCGGCAGCCAGGACCGCGGCGGGGAGGTGCTCGCCGACCTGCTCGGGCCGGACGCCGGGTTCGGGATGGAGCGGAAGACCGGTTACGCCGCCGCGGTCGCCCAGGCCCTCCGGCACCAGG
Source organism: uncultured Actinomycetes bacterium (assembly GCA_963795575.1). GTDB lineage: Bacteria > Actinomycetota > Actinomycetes > Streptosporangiales > Streptosporangiaceae > PALSA-505. The sequence goes on from CAWCII010000009.1 coordinate 154,235, forward strand.
CCGCGACCGCCCCGGTGCAGCCCAGCCACCTCGGCGAGCCGGACCGGCGGACCTGGCGCCACGGGGAGACGGAGGACCGGGCGGGACAGGCCGGGCCGGACGGCTACCAGCCGGCTCAAGGCCCCGGCGATACCCGGGCCGAATGGATCTGGCTGCTGCACGACGACAGCGAGCCCGCGCCGGCCGCCCTCGCCGGACTCCTCCGCGGCGCCGACGACACGCCTGCAGCCGCTGTCGTCGGGCCGAAGGTGCTTGACTGGGCGGACCGGCACGTGATCCTCGAGGCCGGCCTGACGATCGACACGGCCGGCCGCCGGATCACCGGAATAGAGCCTCGGGAAATCGACCAGGGCCAGCACGACGGCGACCGGGACGTGCTCGCCGTCGGCAGCGCGGGCATGCTCGCCCGCCGCGATGTCTGGGAGGAGACCGGCGGCTTCGACACCGGGCTGTCCCTGTTCCGGGACGACGTCGATTTCTGCTGGCGGGTACACGCCGCGGGATACCGGGTCCGGGTCATCACCGATGCGGTCGTCTATCACCTGGAGGCCTCGGCCAGGGCGCGCAGGCCGGCCTCCGCCGCCCCGCACCCGAAGCGGGCCGACCGCCGGAACGCCCTCCGCGTGCTCCTGGCGAACCTGCCGCTGCCCTCGATGGTCGCGGCGCTGGCCGGGAACGCGGCCCTGTCCACGGCCCGGATCCTCTTCTTCCTGCTGGCCAAGCGGCCGGTGGCGGCGCGGGACGAAGCGGCCGCGTTCGGTTACCTGCTCGCCCGCCCGGGGCTGATCATCGGCGCCCGGCGCCGCCGACGGCACGGCCGCCGTCAGGCCTACGGCGCGCTGCGATCACAGATACCCCGCGGCAAGTCGCTGCGCAAGCTGGCCGAGTTCGCGGTGGCCACGCTGTTCCCGGCGTCCCGGGCGGAGGCCGTCGGCACGCATCACGCCTCCGATGACCCGTCCGATGACGATTCGCTGCTCACCGACTCCGGGTTCGCCCAGCGGATACTGACCAACCCCGGGGTGCTGCTGTTCGCCGCGCTGACGGCGGTAGCCCTGGTGTCCGAGCGGTCGCTGCTCGGCTCGGGCCCGCTCGGCGGCGGGGCGCTGCTGCCGGCCTGGGGCGGGGCGTCCGGCCTGTGGAGCGAGTACCTGGCCGGCTTCCACGCGATCGGCGTCGGCTCGGCCGCCAGCACCCCGCCCTACGTCGCGGTCGTCGCCGCCGTATCGACGGTCCTCGGCGGGAAACCCTGGCTGGCCGTGGCGGTGATCCTGCTGGGCTGCGTTCCGCTCTCCGGGATCGTCGCCTACCTGGCGTCCCGGCGGGTCACCACGTCCAGGCCGGTCCGGGTATGGCTGGCCGCGTCCTACGCCCTGCTGCCGGTCGTTACCGGCGTGGTGGCGGCCGGCGGCTCGGCACGGCGGTCGTCTTCATGCTGCTGCCGCTCATCGCCAGCGCCGCGGGCCGGATGCTCACCGGGCCGCCGCGGCGGGCCCGCCGGGCCGCGTGGGCGACCGGCCTGCTCGTCGCGGTCGCCGCCGCGTTCGTGCCGCTGGTATGGGCGATGGCGGTCATCGTCGTCGGCTTGGCCGGGCTGGCCTTCGCCCGGACGCGCCGGTCCATGGCCGCGAACCTGGCCATCGTCGCGCTCGTCCCGCCGGTCCTGCTGGCGCCGTGGACGCTTGACGTCGCCGGGCACCCGCCGGCCTTGCTGCTCGAGGCGGGCCTGCAGCAGCCCGGGCTGGCCAGCCGGAATCTCCCGGCAAGCTCGCTGCTGCTGCTCAATCCCGGCGGCCCGGGCACCCCGCCGGTCTGGGCGGCCGCGGGACTGGTGCTCGCCGCGCTCGCCGCGCTGCTGCTGCGCCGCCGCGGGTTCGCCGTCGCCGCCTCCTGGGGCGTGGCGCTGTGCGGGCTGCTGACCGCGATCGTGGTGAGCCGGTTCCTGGTCGGCCCCCCGGCGGCGGCCCGGCGCTGCCGGCCTGGCCGGGCGTCGCGCTCATCGTCGCCGCGCTCGGCCTGCTGCTGGCGGTGGCGGCGGTCGGCGACGACCTGCACGGCCTGCTCGCCGCGGGCGGGCTGCGCAGGCTCGGCGTCCTGCTGCTGGCGCTCGCCGCCTGCGCCGCGCCGGTGCTGGTCGCGGCGTACTGGGTCATGACCGGCGTGGCCGGCCCGGTCAGGAACGTCGCCGGGCCGGTGCTGCCCGAGTTCGTCTCCGTCTCGTCCGCCAGCGGCCTGCAGCTGCGCACGCTGGTGCTGCGCCCGGAGCACGGCTCGGTCAGCTACATCCTGCTGCGCGGAAGCGACCCGCCGATCGGCGCCGAAGCGCTGACCGAGCCGCCGGCGGCCAGCCGCGCGCTGGCCCGGGTGGTGGCCGACCTGACCGCACCGCAGGGGAGCGACGCCGGGAGCGCAGGCCAGGCGCTCGCCCAGTTCGGCATCGGCTACGTGCTGCTGCCCGCTCCCGTCGCCCCGGCGCTGGCGCGCCAGCTGGACGGCGTGCTGGGGCTGCGGCCGGTCAGCCAGACCTCCTCCTTCGAGCTGTGGCGGGTCGCCGAGCCCGCGGCGCGCGCTCGCGTGGTCGAGCCCGGAGGGGCCCAGGTGGCGCTGCCGTCAGGCCCGGTGAGCGTGTCGGGGGCCGCCGCCCCGGCCACCGGCGGAACGCTGGTGCTGGCCGAGCCGGCCAGCGGCAGCTGGCATGCCGCGCTCAACGGCCGGCCACTTACCCCGCTGCCCAGCCCGGTCTACGGCTGGGCCCAGGGATTCCGGCTCCCCGCGGGCGGCGGCCGGATCGACATCACCAGGGACCAGACCGGGCGGGACATCATGGTCGCCGGCGAGGCCGCGCTCCTGGCGATCGTGGCCGTCCTGGCCCTGCCGGGCGCACAGGACTCGACGCCGGACGCGGGCCAGGCGGGCGCCGAGATCCGGCCGCGCCGCACCAGCCGCACGACAGCCGGAAGCGGGCACGGCGCCGGCGGCCGCGACCGGCCCGCCGGGCCGCGGCGGGGCACGCACGGGGCGCCGTCCCGGGGACGCCGGCGTACCGGCGCGGACGGCCCGGACGGCACCGGCCCGCGCCGTGTCCTGGCCGGCGCCGGGCGGCCGTCGGCGAGGGCGGCGGGCGCGCCGCGTGGCCTGCCGCCCGACCCGGCCGCCGCCCGGGACGGCGGCATGGTCCAGGACTCGCCGGCACCGAGCGACGACGGGTCCGGGATGGGCTGGGCCCCCGGCGGGCGGGCCGGCCGGGGGCAGGAGAGCGACTGGTGAGGATACTGACGGCCGGCAGGTTCACCGTCTTCGGGCTGGTCGTGCTGGCGCTCGCCGCGCTGGCGGGGGTGGCCCGGCTCAGCGAGCCGGTCACGGTCCAGGATGGGCAGCAGGCGGCGACGCCCCGCACCGTCCCGGTGAGCGTCGGCATGCGCGCCTGCCCGTCGCCCGGCTCACCGGTCAGTCGTGACGCCGGCCTGGCGGTGCTGGCCGCGGCCGGGCACTCCGGCTCGGGCCGGGCCACGATCAGCAGGCTGTCCGCGTCCGGCCGCGCGGCCAGCCCGCTGCGCAGCCTGTCGCAGCCCGGCGTGCTGTCGGTGTCAGAGGTTCCAGCCGCGCCCGCGGCGTCCCTGGCCGGCTCCGGCGGGAGCACAGGCGGCAAGGACTCGGCCGCCGTGCAGCCCGGTGGGGTGATGATCGCGGCCACCGGGTCGATGGCCCAGGGCCTGGAGGCAGAGCAGACCTCCGGCGGAGTGGTCACGGCGAGCTGCGGAAGCCCGGGAACCGACTTCTGGTTCGCGGTACCCGGACAGCAGTCGGCCGGCACCATCGAGCTGGACCTGATGAACGTCGACAGCCAGGCCAGCGCGGTGGACGTGGACGTCTTCACCGACACCGGCCCGCTGCAGACCGGCACCGACACCGGCATCAACGTGCCCGCGCACGGCCTGGTCGTTCAGTCCCTGGCCCGCCTGGTCCATGGCTCACGGGCCGTCGCCCTGCACGTGCGCACCAGCGCCGGCCGCGTCGTGGCGGCGCTGACGGGAGAGCTCGCGGCCGGGCGGTGCCGGGGCCTGGCTGCCGCCCGCGCAGTCCCCGTCCCGGCGCCTGGTGATCCCCGGCCTGCCCGCGGACAAGGGCACCCGCTCGCTGTACGTGGCGGACGCCGGGGGGAGTGACGCGCAGGTCAGCGTGGCCGTGGTCTCCCCGGGCGGAACGTACCAGCCGACCGGCGGGACCTCGATCGACATCCCGGCGGGCTCCGCCAGCCGGATCGACCTCCCGTCGCTGTCCGGGGTGGCCGGCGCGCCCGTGCTGACCTCCAGCGTGCCGGTCACCGGGGCCGTCACCCTCCCCGGCGGCCCGGCCGGGGCGCCCGGCGTGATGACCGGCGCCGCGCCTGCCCTGCAGGAACAGGGCGTGCTGGCCGACGTCGGCCAGCGGGCGGATGCCACCACGCTGGTGCTGTCGGCCCCCCGCGGGGCGGCCAGGGTCCGGATCGCGACCGGGGTCAGCGGCCTGACCTCGGGCGGCCATCCGGCGGGCGGCACCGGGCCCACAGGTGGTCTCGATCCCGCGCGCCGCAGCCGCACGGTCATGATCGCCGTGCCGCGCGGCGCGCATCCGGGCGCCGGCTTCGCCATCGTCCTGACCCCGCTGCCCGGCTCCGGCCCGGTATATGCGGGAGGGGTGCTCGCCCAGGCCCACGGCAGCGTGTTCGGCATCATGCCGGTGGCCAGCGCCCTGACCTCGGTCCCGCTCCCGGCCGTCCGCGACTCCCTGATGACCGTCGCGCCCGCTCCCCGCGCCTGACCGACGGCGCCGATCACTCGTCTTCGTCGTACCCGGGATCGACCGTCTCGGGGTCAACGCCGAGCAGGCGGGCGAACTCCTCTACCACCACGTCGAGCACGAGCTCGGCCAGTTCGTCCTCGTCGTCGGCCCGCGCCAGCAGCGCCCGCCGGTACAGGACGATCCGCGGGCCGTGCGCCGGATCGCCCGGATCTCCCGAGCCCGGGTCCAGCCTGGCCAGCGGGACCGCGTCCCGGGCATCGTCCGGCGGGTCGCTGTCGGGAACCTCCTGCACGGCGAACTCGATGCGGGCCAGCTCGGCCTCCCACCGCGGCTCCAGCCTGGCGATCGCCTCGGCCACCAGGTCGCCGAACTGCTGCGCCCGGCTGCGGTACAGCGGCACCTCCGGCGGGGCGAGCAGGCCGCGCATCCCGCGGCCATGGCGGTCCCTGCGCTTGGCCCGGGAGGGTACCGGCCGGGGGCTCGCGTCGCCATTCCGCACAGGCACCGAGCGTAGCTCCGTTCGGTCAGGGTGCGCCGCATGGATCTGGTGACGCTGCTTGCTGGCGCGCCTGCGGCGCGACGGAGCGGTGGCCCAGGCGGCGTCCGGCCAGGCGGAGGAGGAGTCCATAGCGAAGCTGCGGGCGGCGACGACGACGTGCTGGCCCTTTCTGGCGCCGGCCGCCGTCTGGGCGCCGATCCGCGCCGCCGGGGACCCATACGGCACGCCTAGACAGTGCGCCTGCCGCCGCCGCGGGCCGCCGTGCGCCGTGGCCGCCGTCCCCGGCCGGCCACGGCATGCTGTCCGGCGAGACACGATCGCGCCGAGTGCCCGGGGTGATGGCTTTACCGCCTCCGGCGGGGTACGGTCTGCCGTTGTGGGCGATGCCAGCCGGGCGGTGCCGGCGCGGCCGCGCTCGCACTCCGACGAGATGGTGAGCGAGGTGAGCCGGTGAGTTCTCGCCGCTGCTCCCGGACCGGCTGCAAGCAGCCCGCTCTCTACACGCTCACCTACGTCTACCGCGAGTCCACCGCCGTTCTCGGCCCGCTGGCCGCCTACACCGAGCCGCACTGCTACGACCTGTGCGAGGCGCACGCCGAGCGGCTGACCGCGCCGCGCGGCTGGGACGTGGTGCGGTTGCCCGGCGACCCCGCGGCGGAGCAGATCGATGACCTGGAGGCGCTGGCCAACGCGGTCAGGGAGGCGGCCATCCCGGCGGCAGGCGTGGAGCCGGTCGGCCAGGGAACCGAGGTGGGGCGGCGCGGTCACCTGCGCGTGCTGCGCTCCGATCCCGACGACCCGCGACCGCGCGACTGACCGGCGGGCCGGGCGGCCCGCCCCAGCACCCTCTCCCGGTAGGCTCTGATTCCGTGCTTCGCGGCGGCCGGCGTCGCCGCGGCGCGCGACGGCAGACGTGCGAGCGTGCTCGGGAGGCCTGGCCGCAGTGAGCGATTTGGCGAAGATCTTCAAGGCGTATGACATCCGCGGCGTCGTGCCCGACGAACTGGACGAGGCCGTCGCGGAGGCGGTCGGCGCGGCGTTCGCCAGGATGACCGGCGCCCGCGCGATCGTGACCGTGCACGACATGCGGACCTCGTCCGGGCCGCTGGCCGAGGCGTTCGGCCGCGGCGTCACCAGCCAGGGCGCCGACGTGGTGGCGGGCGGCCTCGGTTCGACCGACATGCTCTACTACGCCAGCGGCAGCCTGGGGCTGCCCGGCGCGATGATCACCGCCAGCCACAACCCGTCCAAGTACAACGGCATCAAGCTGTGCCGCGAGGGAGCGCAGGCCGGTCGGCCAGGACACCGGCCTGGCCGAGCTGCGCGGCATGGTCGAGCGCGGCCTCCCGGACAGCCGGGCGGCGCGGGGGGCGGTCACCGGCGAGGACCTGCTGGCCGGCTACGCCGGCTACCTGAAGAAGCTGGTGGACCTGTCCGGCATCCGGCCGCTCAAGGTGGCCGTGGACGCCGGCAACGGGATGGCCGGGCACACCGTGCCCAGCGTCTTCGCCGGGCTGCCGATCGAGATCGTGCCGCTGTACTTCGAGCTGGACGGCACCTTCCCCCACCACGAGGCGAACCCGATCGACCCGGCCAACCTGCGCGACCTGCAGTGCGCGGTCACCGAGCACGGCGCCGACATCGGGCTGGCCTTCGACGGCGACGCGGACCGGTGCTTCATCGTGGACGAGCGGGGCGAGATCGTCTCCCCGTCGGTGCTGACCGCGCTCATCGCCGTGCGCGAGCTGGCCCGCGAGCCCGGCGCGACCGTCATCCACAACCTGATCACCTCCCGCGCGGTGCCCGAGATCATCACCGAGCACGGCGGCGTCCCGGTCCGGACCAGGGTCGGGCACTCGTTCATCAAGGCGGAGATGGCCGCCCGGGGGGCGATCTTCGGCGGCGAGCACTCCGGGCACTTCTACTTCCGTGACTTCTGGTTCGCCGATTCCGGCATGCTGGCCGCGCTGCACGCGCTGGCCGCGCTCGGCGGCCAGGACCAGCCGCTGTCCCGGCTGCTCGGCGCAGTACTCCAGGTACTCGGCGTCCGGCGAGATCAACAGCGAGGTGGCCGACCAGGCGGCGGTGACCGCCCTGGTCCGGGACGAGTTCGCCGGCCGCCCCGGGGTCAGCGTGGACGAGCTGGACGGGCTGACCGTGGCCGCGCCGGACTGGTGGTTCAACCTGCGGCCGTCCAACACCGAGCCGCTGCTGCGGCTCAACGTCGAGGCGGCCGACGAGGCCCGAGATGGCCGGCGCTCCGCGACGAGGTGCTGGGCATCGTCCGCGCCGGGAGCAGCGGACTGTAAGGAGGACGCGTGAAGATCGACGACTGGCTGCTCGAAATCCTCGCCTGCCCGCAGTGCCATGCGCCGCTGCGCGCCGACGACGAGGCCAGCGAGCTCGTCTGCACCGGGCCGGACTGCGGGCTGGCCTACCCGGTCCGCGACGACATCCCGGTGCTGCTGGTGGACGAGGCGCGCCGCCCGGGCGCGACGGCCGGCCCGGCCGGGGAGACCGCTGATGGCTGACCTGGACGAGCTGGCGGCTCGACGACCCGGCGGGGATCGAGGCGGCCGACCCGGGGGACATGCTCCGGCAGGTGGCCTCGTCCGCGGCCCAGGTGCGCTCCGCGCTGCAGGCGACCGAGGAGACCGACTTCGGCGAGCTGGTCGCCGCCGGCCGGCCGCGGGCGATCGTGGTGTCGGGCATGGGCGGCTCCGGCATCGCCGGAGACGTGCTCGCCGCGGTCTGCGGCACCGGCTGCCCGGTCCAGATCATGGCGGTGCACGGCTACCAGCTGCCCGGCTGGGTGAGCGCCGCCGACCTGGTGATCGCCGTGTCCTGCTCCGGTTCCACGGAGGAGACGCTGGCCGCCGCCGAGGACGCGGTGCGCCGCGGGCTGCCGGCTGGTCGGCGTGGGCGGCACCGGGCTCGCCGCTGGCGGGCCTGGCCGAGCAGGCGCGCGCCCCGTTCGTGCCGGTTCGCTCGGCCGGCATGCCCCGCTCGACGCTGTGGGGGCTGTCGATCCCGCTGATCGGGGTGGCGGCCCGGCTCGGCCTGTGCGAGGCGGGCGCGGAGGCACACGAGGCGGCCGCCGGCGCGCTCGAGGACATCTCGCAGCGGTGCCGGCCGGACAGCGACGCGTTCGTCAACCCGGCCAAGGGCCTCGCGCTCTGAGCTGGCAGGCACGCTGCCGATGATCTGGGGCACCTCGCCGCTGACCGGCGTGGCCGCGTACCGGTTCGCCTGCCAGCTCGACGAGAACGCCAAGTACCCGGCGATGCAGCGGCGTGCTGCCCGAGGCCAACCACAACCAGGTGGTCGCGTTCGACGGCCCGTTCGCGCCCGGCGCGTCGGTGCCGTGGACGCCCGGCGGATCCCGATCCCGAAGGCGACGGCGCGGAGCCGGCGGTGCCGCTGCGCCTGGTCATGCTGGCCGACACCCAGGAGCACCCGCAGGTGACCAGGCGCCGCGAGGCATCCGTCGAGTCTGGCCAGCGACCGGGGCATCGGCGTGACTGAGCTGACCGCCGAGGGGGATCATCCACTGCAGCGGCTGGCCAGCCTGATCCAGCTGATCGACTACGCGACCGTCTACCTGGGTATCGCGCTCGGGCTACGATCCGTCGCCGATCACCGCGATCCAGGAGCTGAAGGCCAGGATCGCCTAGGCGGTCACCGGCCCGCGAGGAGGTGCGGCATCAGCGAGGACGATACCGGGGAAGGCAGCACAGCGGGCGGTCCTGGCCGCGCTCGGCGCCAACCTGGGCATCGCCGCGACCAAGCTCGCCGCGTTCCTGATCACCGGCTCGGCCTCGATGTTCGCCGAGACGCTGCACTCGCTGGCCGACAGCTGCAACGAGGTGCTGCTGCTGGTCGGGCGGCGTCGGGTGGCCGGCGGGTGACCAGCGAGCACCCGTTCGGATTCGGCCAGGAACGGTACCTGTACGCGTTCGTCGTCGCGGTGATGCTGTTCACGGTCGGCGGGGTGCTGTCCGGCTACGAGGGCGTGAAGAAGATCATCCACCCGGGCACGCTGACGTCGCCCCTCATGGCGTTCGTCGTGCTGGGGGTCGCCATCTGCCTGGAGGGCTTCTCGCTGCGCACCGCGGTGTCCCGGTCCAACGCGGTGCGCGGCAAGCTGAGCTGGGGGGAGTTCATCCGCCGGGCCAAGGCCCCCGAGCTTCCCGTGGTGCTGCTCGAGGACACCGCCGCCCTGACCGGGCTGGCGTTCGCGCTGGCCGGCGTCACCCTCGCCGTCATAACCGGGAACGAGGCCTGGGACGGGGCGGGCTCGCTCGCCATCGGCGTGCTGCTCTGCTGCGTCGCCGCGGTCCTCGCCGTGGAGATGAAGAGCCTGCTGATCGGCGAGTCGGCGAGCGCGGAGGCCGAGCAGGCGATCGTGGCCGCGCTGGAGGACGGCCCCGAGGTCGACCGCGTCATCCACCTGCGCACCGTGCACATGGGGCCGGAGTCGCTGCTGGTGGGCGGCCAAGATCGCGGTCCGCGGCGAGATGACCGCGGCCGAGATCGTGGCGGGCATCAATGCCGCCGAGCAGCGGGTGCGCGAGGCCGTGCCCATCGCCGGCGTCATCTACCTGGAACCCGACCTGTACCAGTCGTCCCTGGCCGACGCGACCGACCCCGCCATCCGCGCCGCCCGGCCCAGCGCCCGGCGCAGCGACCGGCCCTGACCCCGGTCTCGGGCCCCGTTCCCGTGATCACCTGCACTGTCCATGCGTTACGACCCGATTCGTACGTGTTTACCGGGATACGTCCCCTCGCGAGGGCGCGATGGGTGCGCGTCGAGCATGACCCCGCATGTTGATCTTGATGATGACGACGAGCTTACGCAGGTCATCAAGGCGAGGGCGGATCGGGAAGGGACGGTCATTCCGCGGACGTGTTACTCCGCGGACGTGTTACCCCACGACCAGTCCCTAAGCCGGGTTGATCATGGAATCGGCGGCGGTGAGCGGGCCTTCGCGGAGGGTGCCCGGGCGTCCGGGCCGGCCATGGCCGGCCGGCGGCGGGCGGCCGGGACAGGAGGCGCAGGGCGCGCTCCTTCTCGAAGTCCAGGGCGCGCTCGGGCGGCGAGGGCAGCCGGCCGATCCGCCGGCCCAGGTCGGCCACGGCGGCGCGCGCCGACGGCTCGGCCAGCACCCGCAGCCCGAAGGCGAGCGCCGCCGGGCTGATGTCGTAGCGCTGCTCGAGCCGCAGCGCCGCCGTCACGGCGTCCAGCTCCGGCTCGCCGAACTGCCGGTGCCGGTGCCCGGCGCCGGCCGGCCGCTCGCGCACCGGCGGCAGCAGCCCCAGGGAGTCGCGGTAGCGGAGCATCCGCGGCGACGTTCCCAGCCGCGGGCGGCCTCGGTGATGCGCATGAACCACAATCTTAACATTTTTGTGTTAAGAACGCCGGCTTTCGGGTGCGATCGGCCCCGCGGATGCCCTAGCGTCGAGGAGAACGCGGCCGCGCAGCGGACCGTCGTGACGTCAGCCGAGGAGGACCTCGATGCCCGCCGAGCCCGTACCCTTCAAGGTCGCCGACCTCTCGCTGGCCGCGTTCGGCCGGAAAGAGATTCAGCTCGCCGAGCACGAGATGCCCGGCCTGATGGCGGTGCGCCAGGAGTACGCGGCCGCGCAGCCGCTGCGCGGGGCGCGGATCACCGGGTCGCTGCACATGACCGTGCAGACGGCGGTGCTGATCGAGACGCTGGCCGCGCTGGGCGCGCAGGTCCGCTGGGCAAGCTGCAACATCTTCTCCACCCAGGACCACGCCGCCGCCGCGGTGGCGGTCGGGCCGGACGGCACGCCCGAGAGCCCGCGCGGCATCCCGGTCTTCGCCTGGAAGGGGGAGACGCTGGAGGAGTACTGGTGGTGCACCGAGCAGGCGCTGACCTGGCCCGGCGAGCCGGGGCCCGAACATGATCCTGGACGACGGCGGCGACGCCACCCTGCTGGTGCACAAGGGCGCCGAGTACGAGAAGGCGGGCGCCGTGCCGTCGGCGGCCGACGACGACACGCGAGGAGTGGCGGGTCGTCCTCGACCTGCTCCGCCACTCGCTCTCCGAGCAGCCCGGGCAAGTGGACCGCGATGCCGGCGGCATCCGGGGCGTCACCGAGGAGACCACCACCGGCGTGCACCGGCTGTACGAGATGGACCGCGGCGGGCACGCTGCTGTTCCCGGCGATCAACGTCAACGACTCGGTGACCAAGTCCAAGTTCGACAACAAGTACGGCTGCCGGCACTCGCTGATCGACGGCATCAAGCGCGCCACCGACGTGCTGATCGGCGGCAAGGTGGCCGTGGTCTGCGGCTACGGCGACGTCGGGCAAGGGCTGCGCGGAGTCGCTGCGCGGCCAGGGCGCCCGGGTGGTCATCACCGAGATCGACCCGATCTGCGCGCTGCAGGCGGCCATGGACGGCTACCAGGTGGCCACGCTGGAGGACGTGGTGGCCACGGCGGACATCTTCGTCAGCGCGACCGGGAACCGCGACGTCATCACCGCCGAGCACATGGGCCACATGAAGCACCAGGCGATCGTGGGCAACATCGGCCACTTCGACAACGAGATCGACATGGCCGGGCTGGCCCAGGTGCCCGCCATCCGCCGGGTGAACATCAAGCCGCAGGTGGACGAGTGGGTCTTCGGCGACGGCCACTCGGTGATCGTGCTGTCCGAGGGGCGGCTGCTCAACCTGGGCAACGCCACCGGGCACCCGAGCTTCGTCATGTCCAACAGCTTCACCAACCAGGTGATCGCCCAGGTCGAGCTGTTCACCAAGGCGGAGGAGTACCCGGTCGGCGTGCACACCCTGCCCAAGCACCTGGACGAGAAGGTGGCCAGGCTGCACCTGGACGCGCTCGGGGTCAGGCTCACCAAGCTGACCAAGGACCAGGCCGACTACATCGGGGTGAAGATGGACGGCCCGTACAAGCCGGACTACTACCGCTACTGATCGGGTGCCGCCGTCTGGGGCCGGGCCGGTGTCGCGGCAGGCGGCCGGGCCCGCGGTGCGGCCCGGTGCCGCAGGCCCGGCGTCTGCCGCCCCGCGGTCGGACATCGCCGGTCCCGGCCTGGCCGGGCAGGGCAGCGCGCGGATCGAGCTGGGCGCGGCGGGCCATGCCCGTGCTCGGCCTGATCGGCGAGCGGTTCGCCGCCGAGCAGCCGCTGCGCGGCCTGACCGTCGCCGCCTGCCTGCACGTCACGGCCGAGACCGCGGTCCTGATCAGGACGCTGCGGGCCGGCGGGGCCCGGGTGCTGCTGGCCGCGTCCAACCCGCTGTCCACCCAGGACGACACGGCCGCCGCGCTGGTCCAGGACGAGGACGGCATCGGCGTCTTCGCCCGGGCCGGGGTGGACCGCGGGACCTACTACGCGCACATCAGCGAGCGCCCTGGATGCCGGGCCCCGACCTGGTCATCGACGACGGCGGCGACCTGGTCAACACGCTGCACCAGGAGCGGCCCGACCTGCTGGCCAAGGTGCGCGGCGGCTGCGAGTCCACCACGACCGGGGTGATCAGGCTGCGCCAGATGGCCGCGGCCGGGGCGCTCGCCTTCCCGGTGGTGGCGGCCAACGACACCCGCGGCCAGGCGGATGGTGGACAACGGCTGCGGCACCGGCCAGTCGGTCATCGACGGCATCCTGCGCGCCACCAACACGCTGCTGGCCGGCAAGACCGTGGTGGTCGCCGGGTTCGGCGCCTGCGGCCAGGGCATCGCCAGCCGGGTCCGCGGCCTGGGCGGCCAGGTGATCGTCACCGAGATCGACCCGGTCCGCGCGCTCGACGCGGTGCTGCAGGGGTTCCGGGTGCTGCCGATGCTCGAGGCCGCGGCGCTCGGCGAGATATTCGTGACCGCGACCGGCTCCCGCGACGTGATCGCCGGCGGAGCACATGGCCGTCATGCGCGGACGGCGCGCTGCTGGCCAACGCCGGCCATTTCGACGTCGAGATCGACGTGCGGGCCCTGGACCGGCATGGCCGGCGGCGTCCACCGCGAGGTGCGCCCGCACGCCGACGAGTACGTGCTGGCCGACGGGCGGCGGCTGCTGCTGCTGGCCGAGGGCCGGGTGGTCAACCTGGTGGCCGCCGAGGGCCACCCGGCGGCGGTGATGGACGTCTCGTTCGGCATCCAGGCGCTCGCGCTGGCCTGGCTGGCGCGCCAGGCGCCGGCGCCGCTGGCCGCCCGGGTGCACGAGGTGCCCGGAGTCCATCGACGCCGAGGTGGCCAGGCTCAAGCTCGCCTCGCTCGGCGCGCAGATCGACACGCTCACCGCCGACCAGCGTGAATACCTGGCGTCCTGGCAGCAGGGCTCGTAGCGCCACGCCTCGGCAGCCCTGTCGGATCGGGCTACCTCGTTACCAGCTGATAAGCATCTTGCGCGCAAACTATGTAATATGGACATTCCGCCGCTCCGCTGGCTCGACCCGCCAGCGGGCCGGCCGTCGAGCTGCTCGACCAGACCCGGCTGCCGGCCGCCGAAACGGTGCTGACCTGCCGCGACGTGGACTCCCTGGTGGACGCGATCCGGCGGCTCGCGGTGCGCGGCGCGCCCATGCTCGGCGTGGCCGGGGCGTACGGCGTCGCGCTGGCCGCCTGCCGGGGGGACGACGTGGCCGCCGCGGCCGCGCGCGCTCGCCGCGGGCCAGGCCGACCGCGGTCAACCTGGGCTGGGGCGTGCGGCGGGCGCTGGCTGCCTACCGCGCCGCGCTGGCCGGCTCCGATCCTGATTCCGAACGGCTGGCGGCCGGTGCCGCGCTCGCCGAAGCCCGGGCCATCGCCGCCGAGGACGCGGCGGCCAGCGCGGCCATCGCGGCGACACGGGCTCGCCCTGGTCCCGGCCGGGGCGCGGATCCTCACCCACTGCAATACCGGGGCGCTGGTCTCGGCGGGGCAGGGGACCGCGTTCGCGGTCATCCTGGCCGCGCACCGGGCGGGCCGGCTGGCCCGGCTCTGGGTGGACGAGACCCGGCCGCTGCTGCAGGGGGCGAGGCTGACCAGCTACGAGGCGCGGCGGGCCGGCCTGCCGTACGCGGTGCTGCCGGACGCCGCGGCGGCCTCGCTGATGGCGGCGGGCGAGGTGGACATGGTGCTGCTCGGCGCGGACCGGATCGCGGCCGACGGGAGCGTGGCGAACAAGGTCGGCACCTACTCGCTGGCCGTGCTGGCCCGCCACCACGGGGTGCCGTTCGTGGTGGCGGCGCCGGTGTCCACGATCGACTTCGGCACGCCGGACGGCGCGTCGATCGTGGTCGAGCACCGGCCGGCCGAGGAGGTGACCAGCTACGCCGGGGTGCCCGGTGGCGGCCGCCGGCAGCGACGCCTACAACCCCGCCTTCGACGTCACGCCGCCCGCGCTGGTCACCGCCCTGGTCACCGAGCGGGGGGTTGCGCACCCCGGTTAATGCAGGTAATCTCCGTGTTCTGGAGACCGATGCCAGCGGCGCCGGCGAACAGGACACGGATCCGCCCGTGGTGTCCTTTCCGCCACTTACCGTGGAACGATGAGGCCCATGAGAGGACGCGTACTCGTCGTCGACGACGACTCGGCGCTCGCCGAGATGCTCGGCATCGTGCTGCGCGGTGAGGGATTCGAGCCGACGTTCGTCTACGACGGCGACAAGGCGCTGGAGGTTTTCCGCGACAGCCATCCCGACCTGGTGCTGCTGGACCTGATGCTGCCGACGGTGGACGGCATCGACGTGTGCCGGCAGATCCGGGCCGAGTCGGGCGTGCCGATCGTCATGCTGACCGCCAAGACCGACACGGTGGACGTGGTGCTCGGCCTGGAGTCGGGCGCCGACGACTACATCGTCAAGCCGTTCAAGTCGAAGGAGCTCATCGCCCGCGTCCGGGCCCGGCTGCGGCGCACCGACGAGCCCGCGCCGGAGATGCTGCAGATCCAGAACGTGACGATCGACGTGGCCGGCCACTCGGTGAAGCGGGACGATGTCCCGGTCAGCCTGACGCCGCTGGAGTTCGACCTGCTCGTCGCGCTGGCCCGCAAGCCGCGCCAGGTATTCACCCGGGAGGTGCTGCTCGAGCAGGTCTGGGGCTACCGGCACGCGGCGGACACCCGGCTGGTCAACGTGCACGTGCAGCGGCTGCGCGCGAAGATCGAGAAGGACCCGGAGCACCCGGAGATCGTGGTGACGGTGCGCGGCGTCGGATACCGCGCGGGCCCCGGCTGACCGACCGCACGGGCAGCGAACGAGACCGGCAGGAAGGGACCGTGGAGGGAGCCGCGGCGAACAGGGCAGGCTACAGCGGCGTACGTCCCGCGACGCCGGGGCGTACCGGCCGTGCCCGATGCCGGGGGCTCGGCCCCGGCCGGCCCGGCCTGACCGGCCGCCGGGACATGGCCGGGGGACCGGGCCGGGCCGGGCGCCTTCCGGCCGGCCCGGGCGCGCTCAGGACGGCCGCCGCGGCCGGCGCCGCCCCGGCCGTCTCCGTCAGCCCGCGGCCCGCGAGCCTGGGGCGGGGCCGCGTTCGGCCCGCTGCGCGACCGGTGGCAGCGGTCGCTGCAGCTGCGCGTGGTCGGCACCACGCTGGCCGTGTCGATGCTGGTGGTGGCGGCGCTCGGCTTCTTCCTCATGCAGCAGATCGCCGAGCGGCCTGCTGGATGCCGCCGAGAAGCAGGCCAACTCCCAGATCGTGGACGGTATGGAGCAGGCGCTCCGGCAGCCCGGCCTGGCCCATCCGCCGTCCAGCTCAGACCAGGCCGAGTACGCTGATGTACTCGGTCGCCCAGGAGCTGCAGGCCGGCAGCGGCCCCGGCAGCGACTACAACGTGGTCATCCTGGCCTCGCAGGCGCGGATGCGCGAGCAGCTGTACGGACAGGGCTGGAGGGCGGGGCTGGCCCTGCGCAGCATCTCCCGCGACGCTGCGGGAGGCACGTCGAGGCCGCGCAGGCCGCGGGCGAGGCCAAGCAGACCCAGACCTACCAGCAGCCGACCAGGCTCGTCGTACTCCGACGGCACGCCGCCCGCGCCGGCGCTGGCCGTCGGCATTCCGCTGGGCAGCTACTACCAGCTCTACTACGTCTTCCCGCTGACCAGAGACCTGCTCACCCTGCAGCTCATCCAGCGCACCCTCATCCTCGGCGGCATCGCCCTGGTCGTGCTGCTGGCCCTGATCGCCTCGCTGGTCACCCGCTGGGTGGTCGGTCCCGGTCCGGCGGGCGGCCGAGGCGGCCCAGCGGGTGTCCGCGGGTGATCTGGACGAGCGCATGCAGGTGCACGGCAGCGACGACCTGGCCGCCCTGGCCACCTCGTTCAACGAGATGGCGGCCAGCCTGCAGGACAAGCTCCGCGAACTGCAGGATCTGTCCCAGGTGCAGCGGCAGTTCGTGTCCGACGTGTCGCATGAGCTGCGCACCCCGCTGACCACGATCAGGATCGCGGCGGACGTGCTGTACGCGGCCAGGGAGCATGCTGGACGGCGCCGCCGCCCGGTCGGCCGAGCTGCTGCAGGGGCAGCTGGAGCGGTTCGAGTCCCTGCTGGCCGACCTGCTGGAGATCAGCAGGTACGACGCGAACGCCGCGACCCTGGACGCCGAGCCGATCGACATCTGCGACCTGGTCAGGCGATCCGCCGACATGGCGCAGCAGCTCGCCGAGCGCCGTGGCGCCAGGATCGAGTTCCGGCTCCCCGCGCAGCCGTGCGTGGCCGAGGCGGACCGCCGCCGGGTCGAGCGCATCCTCCGCAATCTGCTGGTCAACGCCGTCGAGCACGGCGAGGGCCGGGACGCCGTCGTCACCGTGGCCGCAGACCGCGACGCGGTGGCCGTCGCCGTCCGGGACTACGGTGTGGGCTGCGGCCGGGCGAGGAGCAGATGGTGTTCGACCGCTTCTGGCGGGCGGACCCGGCCCGCGCCCGGACCAGCGGGGGCACCGGCCTCGGACTGGCGATCGCGCTGGAGGACGCCCGGCTGCACGGCGGCTGGCTGGAGGCATGGGGTGAGTGCGGCCGGGGCTCGGTGTTCCGGCTCACCCTGCCCCGGGTCGCGGGCGGGCGGCTGGAGGGCTCGCCGCTTCCGCTCGGCCCCGATGAGGCCGAGGTGGTGACGGCCGAGCTGTCGCGCGCTGGCCTCCGGGCCGGCCGTCATGGCCGAGGCCGTCGGCCCCGAGCCTGCGGAGGGCAGGCATGACGACGCGGGCTAGGGCGTGTCTCGCAGTTTTCCTGCGCCGCGGACCGGGGCCCAGGCGCTGGCGGGCGGCCGCCGTGACCGGCCTGGCTGTCCTGCTGCTGTCGGCCTGCGCCACCGTGCCGGACAGCGGGCCGGTGCAGGCGGGCAAGGTGGCCCTGACCGCGGGCGGCCAGGGCCAGGACTACCTCCAGCCGATCCCGGTGCTGCCCCGGCCCGGGTGGTCGCCCCAGCAGGTCGTCTCGGGGTTCCTCGACCGCGATGCGCCAGCTTCGCCAGCAACCACGCGATCGCCCGGCAGTACCTGGATCCCGGGGTGCGCAAGTCGTGGAACCCCGGGTGGGCCGTCACGGTGGTGCGGGCGACGAGGCTGGGGCCGGCGAACAACGTTCCTGCGCATCAGGGCGGGCCCGTCAACCAGGTGGACCAGGTACGGGTCACCGGCGACAAGCTGGCCACCCTGACCGCGACCGGCCAGTACGTGGCCCCGCAGGGATCGAGCACCAATACCTGGAAGTTCCAGCTGTACAAGATCGGCGAGCAGTGGCGCATCCACAACCCGCCTCACCGGCTGCTGCTCACCGAGCCCGACTTCGAGCGCGTGTACGCGCCGCGGAACCTGTACTTCGTGGCCTCCCGGTCCCGCACGCTGGTGCCCGACCCGGTGTTCGTCCCCCTGCAGGCGACCTTCGCCGACCTGGCGTAGCAAGCTGGTGACGGCTCTGCTGCGGCGGCCGCATGGATGGCTGGCGAACGGCGTGAGCACGGCGTTCCCGGCCGCTACCAAGCTGCGGCACGTGACGATCAGCGACAGCACGGCCACGATCGACCTCGGCGGATCGGCCGGGCACGCCAGCCAGGCGGCGCTGAGCGATATGACGTCCCAGCTGGCCTGGGCGCTGGCCGGCCCGTCCGGCGGGCAGTCCGGCATCCGGTCGGTGAACCTGGAGATCAACGGGCACATGCGCACGGTCGGTCACGTTGCCCGGCGGCCAGAGCGGCCGTTCCGGGCTCTCCGTGCCCGAGGCGCGTGCTGAAACGCCGCTGTACTCGGTAGCCGGCAACGGCGCGGTCCAGGAAGCCAGGCCGGCCGCCGCCGCCGCGAGTGACGTGCCGGGCGCGGCAGGCCAGGGCCGCGTGCCCCTGGTCACCATCGCGGTCTCGTCCGGCGGGCATGAGGTGGCCGGGTTCTCCCGGTCGCGCAAGGTCGTCTACCACGGCCTCCTCCAGCGCGGGGCCAGGCTCGCCCGGTGGCCGGTTCCCGGCGGGCGGGTCACCTCTCTCAGCTGGGACGTCAGCGGCAATCTCTGGGTGGCCGGATCGGACGGCGTCTGGATGCTGCCGCCCCGCGGCAGGCCAGCCCCGCTGGGACTTGGCCTCCCGGCCGGATCGGTGGTCAGCCAGCTGCGGGTCGCCCCCGACGGCGTGCGCATCGCGATGATCGTTCACGGCCCGCAGTGGACGGGGCCCCAGCTCCTGCTCGCGGCGATCGGGCCCGTCCCGCGCGGCGGCGTGGCCCTGGGATCCACCGTGCCCATCGGCGCCGAGATCTCCCATCCGACCCAGCTGACCTGGTACGACGCGGACAACCTGATCGTGCTGTCCCGGTCGCCGACGGGTCCGCAACTGTGGGAAGTGCCCGTCAACGGCGGTTCCCCGACGGCGCTCAACGCCGAGCCGGGCACGCGGTCCATCACGGCGGCGGGTCCGGCCAACCCGATGGCCGCGGCCCTGCCCGGCGACCAGCTGGCCCTGACGACCAGCCTCAACGGGACCTGGGCGCCGCAGAAGCGCCTGGTCCGGTCCCCGGTCTACCCGGGCTGACGCCGCAGCCAGGTCCGGCCCGTCCCGGCGTCTATCCGGCCCGGTCTCCAGGCCCGTCCAGCCTGGTCCCCCGGCCTACCCGGCCCGGTCCTCAGGCCCCGTCCAGCCTGGTCCCCCGGCCCATCCGGCCGTCCTCAGGCCCGTTCAGCCCGGCGCTACGGGCTCGGTTCCGGCACCGGGTCGCTCAGCGCGCTCGCGGCCCACGGGGTCGCACTGACCCGCAGGTCCGGTGGTTGGTCTCCGCGGCAGGATGCGGTCACTATCCCTGAGTTCGCGATGCAGGTCAGGCACGCTTTTTCACTGTAAGTAATGAATTGTTGACAGTTTCCTCCTGACATTCGGCCCCGGATCGGGTTAGCGTTCGTTCATGGCACCCGCCCGGGTCCGTGGTTGCGCCGGGCCGGGCACCTCAGATCCGGGGCGCCCGCCCAGGCAAGCCGATGCCAGCCGCAGGCGAAACGGCCCACGTAAGGCGACTTCTCGTTGACCGATCACGGTGCGGCTTAGAAGTAAGTCCTGCCCCACCGGGGAATCTGGCGTTCCCCGGAGCGGGAGAAGGGTAGTAGTGGCACAACGGCTGCGAACCCCTCTGCAGGCGGATGTGGGGACGAAGACCAGGTCGGCCGGGCGGGTGCCGCCAGCGGATCAGAGCGGAAGGGGGTTACCGAGTGGACATCGTGTTCAAGGGCCGGCACACCAGCGTGCAGGAACGATTCCGGCAGCACGCGACCGCGAAGCTGGCGAAGCTCGAAAAACTGCTCCACAAGGTGATCCGGATCGACGTGGAAGTGTCGAAAGAGAACAATCCGCGCCAGCACGGCCGCCGCGAGCGAGTCGAGCTTACGATCAGATCCCGCGGGCCCGCGATCCGGGCCGAGGCCGCCGCCGATGACCGGTATGCGGCACTTGACCTGGCCCTGGGCAAGCTCGAGTCCCGGCTGAGACGGGCTCGCGACCGGCGGAAGGCGCGGCACGCGGGTCACGGCAGCAGCGTCCGGGTACCGGTCGCGTCGGCCAACGGATCCGCACCTGCCGCCGCGGCCGCCGGTAACCGGTCCGGGCGGATGCCCCCCGCTCCCGAAGCGGCGGAGGAGGAAAGCACGGCGTCGGCCGATGGCGTGGTTCCCATCGAGATGGAGGGCGACGGGCCTCTGGTCGTCCGCCAGAAGGTGCACGCGGCCGCGCCGATGACAATCGACCAGGCACTGTTCGAGATGGAGCTGGTTGGCCATGACTTCTACCTGTTCCGGGACAAGGAGTCTGGCTGCTCCAGCGTGGTCTACCGGCGGTGCGGCTACCGATACGGCGTTATCCGCCTGGTGGAGACGCAGGTGCCCGGGCAACCGGAGCATCTGGTCGCTTCCTAGCTACCTGCGCTTCGGGACAGGGCGCCGGCCCGGCTTGTGCTGGCGGGCTCCGGTCTCGTTCCCGCCGCGTGCTGGCCGGTCGCGGGTTTCGGCTCGATGTCCCCGGGTAGCCGCGGATATCGTTTCGGCGTTCCCGGCTGACCGCGGGTATCGTCCTCGCTGTCACCCGGACCGACCGGATCAGTGGACGCGCAGATCGCAGGTCCGAGAGGGTCAAAGCCCGGTCATGCGATCATCCCCGCAGGACGAACTGCGCGCCAGCTGCCTTAGCCTAGCCCCGCGGGGCCGGCGACGGCCGGCCCGTCAGGGTCAGGGCGGGGAACCGCCGTATCTGGGGAGGAGTCCAGGTTGAGCGCAGGTCTCGGGGTCGCCGACCAGGCTGCGAACGTCCGCGGGCGTCCTGAGCCTATCCGCGTGCTGATCGTTGATGATCACGCGCTGTTCCGGCGCGGGCTCGAGATGGTCCTGGACGAAGAGGACGACATCGAGCTCGTCGGCCAGGCGAGCGACGGGGCGGAGGCGTGCGCAGAAGGCCGGCGAGTCGCTGCCCGACGTCGTGCTCATGGATATCCGGATGCCCCGCAGCAGCGGCATCCAGGCGTGCCGGGCCATGAAAGAGGCGACGCCGAGCACGAAGATCGTCATG
The DNA here is from genome assembly GCA_963795575.1 of uncultured Actinomycetes bacterium. Lineage (GTDB taxonomy): Bacteria > Actinomycetota > Actinomycetes > Streptosporangiales > Streptosporangiaceae > PALSA-505. The sequence continues at coordinate 175,511 of CAWCII010000009.1, forward strand.
CTGACGATCAGCGACGAGGAAGAGGACCTGTTCGAGGCCATCAGCGCGGGCGCGAGCGGCTACCTGCTCAAGGACATCCCGCTGGACGAGGTCTCCGAGACGGTCCGCGCGGTGCACGGCGGCCAGTCCCTCATCAGCCCGTCCATGGCCGGCAAGCTCCTCACCGAGTTCGCCACCCTCGCCCGGCGGACCGAGGAGGAACCCGCCCAGCAGGTCCCGCCGCCCAAGCTCACCGAGCGCGAGATGGAAGTGCTCAAGCTCGTGGCCAAGGGGATGAACAACCGGGACATCGCCAGGGAGCTGTTCATCTCCGAGAACACCGTGAAGAATCACGTCCGCAACATCCTGGAGAAGCTGCAGATCCACTCCCGGATGGAGGCCGTGATGATCGCCGTGCGGGACAAGCTCATCGAGCTCGGCTAAGAACGCCCGGCCTGCCGTTTGGCACCGGCCGTCGCGCCCTAGCCCGGACAGCTGTCTGCGCGCGGCTGCGGTCAGCTGCTCGCGAGCGATGAACGCAGCCGCCCTGCGTACTCGCCGGGCTCGACGACTCCCAGCCGGACCTCGTCGCACCCTACCCAGGCGGCCGCCTCGCGCAGCGCCTGCGCCATCGGCTCGGCCGCCGACCCGCGCTCGAGCGAGACCCGGCGAGCGATCAGCGTCCGGCCGCTGCGCGCCGGGTCAACCCGCCCGGCCAGGCGGCCGCCGGCCAGCAGCGGCATGGCGAAGTAGCCGTGCACGCGCTTGTGCGCGGGCAGGTAGGCCTCCAGGCTGTGGCTGAAGCCGAACATCCGCCGCGTCCGCTTGCGGTCCCAGACCAGCGAGTCGAACGGGGACAGCAGAGTCGGTCCGGTGCCTGCCCGCGAGGCGCCTGCCCGAGCGCCGCCGGATCGGCCCAGGCCGTGCTGACCGGTTCTTTCCGGCCGGCGGCCTGCACCGTGACCGGGACGAGGCCGGCGTCGGCCGCGGCCTTGTCGATACGGTCCGCCTTGGCTTTTCCCGCCGGGCCCAGGCTCTGCAGCCGGTGGAAGTCGACCAGGTCGGCGCGGGTGACGACGCCCAGCGCCCGGGCGGCAACGCCCGCCAGCCGGGCCAGGCACTCGTGAGTCGGACGGCTCGGCGCCGAGGTACTCCGGCCGGGATGACCCGCTCGGGCAGGTCGTACACCCGGCGCCAGCCGGTGCGGCGGACGCACACCACGTCGCCGATGTCGAGCAGCCACTCGACGGCGATCTTCACATCCGACCAGTCCCACCACTCGCCGCCGGACTTGGCCCCGCCGAGCTGGGTGGCGGTCAGCGGGCCGTCGGCGCGCAGCCGGGCGAGTACCTCCGCACAGGCGTGCTCGGGCACTTCGTGCCAGCGCAGGCCGCGGGCGCGGAAGGCCCGCCGCCGGAACCGCGAACCAGGGCCACTGCTCCAGCGGCAGCATGCAGGCCGCATGCGCCCAGTACTCGAACGCGGCGGGCTTGCGCGGGTGCCAGTAGGCGAGCTCGATCTTCTCCCGCGGCAGCGGGCCCAGCCGGGAGTAGGCGACAAGCTCATGCGACCGGGCCAGAACGCTGATCGTGTCGAGCTGGACGGCACCGAGCCGGCGCAGCATGCCGCCGACCCCGCCGCGCCATCCCTCGGATCCGAGGAACCCCTGCGCCCGCAGCGTTATGCGGCGCACGTCGTCCGCGGTGAGCGTCAGCTGTGATCCGGCGGAGGAGAGGGCGGGCCACACGGCCGAGGGTAGCGGCAGACTCTGACATTCTGCCGGTCACGGCGCACGCCAGACCGGGGCGCTCACCCGGCCGCAGACGTGGCCCGGTACCGCGGCGCGGTCAGTACCAGTCGTTGAAGATGCCGGTGGCCATGCGCCAGAATGGCGCCGACCACGACCGCCGCGGCGCCGGCCCAGAACAGCCACCACGTGGGCCCGGAGACGAGCCCGAGCCCGCCGAGCGATGAAGCCGACGATGATGATGACGACCGCCACCCAGGACACCGGCCGCCCGTGGAATGGCCCATGACTGCCCGGCGTGGTCGGGCCTCGGTCGGCGCTACGCTCGGGCGGCTGCGGCCCGAGCCCGGCCGACTCGCTCATTGCACCTGGTACAGTGCCCGGTCCCACCTGGTCAGCCATGCGGCTGCTCCTCTCGTCCGCCGACCCGCCGCGCTCACTATTGTGGCCGCTTCCGGCCGGTCCGTGCCGTGCACCGACCCCCCGAGTCTCGGGCGCGCGCGGTCGCCGACGGCTCGGTTTCCTCGCCCATCTCGCCTACGATGACAGTCATGACATTCATCACGGTGGCACCGGCACGCCACCGTCCGGCGCCTTCTGCCGCGGCCTGCGGTCCCGGTGCGCGGGCGGCGGCTCGGCAGAGGTCGGCGACCGACGAGGAGCGCGACGAGAAGTGCCAGTTGTCATTGATAAGGTCCTGCGCGCGGGCGAAGGCAGGATCCTGCGCCGGCTCAAGCGCATAGCCGACCAGGTCAACTCGATCGAAGAGGAATTCTCCGCGCTGAGCGACACCGAACTGCGCGAGATGACCGCGCAGTTCAGGCAGCGATACGCCGACGGCGAGACGCTCGACGAGCTGCTCCCCGAGGCGTTCGCCGCCGTGCGCGAGGCAGCCACCCGGACCCTCGGGCAGCGGCACTTCAACGTGCAGATCATGGGCGGCGCCGCGCTGCACGAGCGGCAACATCGCCGAGATGAGGACCGGTGAGGGCAAGACCCTGACCGCCGTGCTGCCCGCCTACCTCAACGCGCTCGAAGGCAAGGGCGTCCACGTCGTCACGGTCAACGACTACCTGGCCAAGCGCGACGCCGAGTGGATGGGCCGGATCCACCACTTCCTCGGCCTCGAGGTGGGCGTGATCCTGGCGGAGATGACGCCGGAGGAACGCCGCAAGCAGTACGCCGGCCGACATGACCTACGGCACCAACAACGAGTTCGGCTTCGACTACCTGCGCGACAACATGGCCTGGAGCCATGGACGAGTGCGTCCAGCGCGGCCACCACTTCGCCATCGTGGACGAGGTCGACTCGATCCTCATCGACGAGGCCCGCACGCCGCTGATCATCAGCGGCCCCGCCGAGCAGAACTCCCGCTGGTTCCAGGAGTTCGCCAAGATCGTCCCCCGGCTGCGCCGCGGCGGAGGACGGCGGCCCGAGGGCGACTACGAGGTGGACGAGAAGAAGAAGACCGTCGGCATCCTCGAGAGCGGCGTGGAGAAGGTCGAGGACTGGCTGGGCATCGACAACCTCTACGAGTCGGTGAACACCCCGCTGGTCAGCTTCCTGCAGAACGCGCTCAAGGCCAAGGAACTGTACAAGCGGGACAAGGAATACGTCGTGATGAACGGCGAGGTCCTGATCGTCAACGAGTTCACCGGCCGCATCCTGCACGGCCGGCGCTTCAACGAGGGCATGCACCAGGCCATCGAGGCCAAGGAAGGCGTGCAGATCAAGGACGAGAACCAGACGCTCGCCACGATCACCCTGCAGAACTACTTCCGGCTCTACGAGAAGCTGGCCGGGATGACCGGCACGGCCATGACCGAGGCGAACGAGTTCCAGAAGACCTACGAGCTCGGCGTGGTGCCGATCCCGACCAACATGCCGATGATCCGGGCTGGACGAGTCAGACCTGATCTACCAGACGGCGCAGGCCAAGTTCGAGGCCGTGCGTCGAGGACATCGTCGAGCGGCACAAGGCTGGCCAGCCCGTCCTGGTCGGCACGATCAGCGTGGAGAAGTCCGAGATCGTGTCGAAGATGCTCAAGCGGCGCGGCGTGCCGCACGAGGTGCTGAACGCCAAGTACCACGAGCGTGAGGCCGCGATCATCGCGCAGGCCGGCCGCACGGGCGCGGTCACCGTCGCGACGAACATGGCGGGCCGCGGCACCGACATCATGCTCGGCGGGAACCCCGAGTTCATGGCCGACCTGGAACTCCACCAGCGCGGGCTGTCGCCGCTGGAGACGCCGGACGACTACGAGGCGGCCTGGCCGGAAGCGCTGGAGAAGGCGAAGCGGGCCGGCGCCGAGGAGCACGAGCAGGTCGTGGCGTGCGGGCGGGCTGTACGTGCTCGGCACCGAGCGGCACGAGTCCCGGCGCATCGACAACCAGCTCCGCGGCCGGTCCGGGACGCCAGGGCGACCCGGGCGAATCGCGGTTCTACCTGTCACTCGAAGACGACCTGATGCGGATGTTCAACGCCGACAAGGTCGCGCACTTCATGGAGTTCCTCAAGACGCCGCCGGACGTTCCCGATCGAGTCGAAGACCGTCACCCGGGCGATCCGGTCCGCGCAGACCCAGGTCGAGCAGCAGAACTTCGAAATCCGCAAGGACGTGCTGAAGTACGACGACGTGCTGAACCGCCAGCGCAAGGTCATCTACGGCGAGCGGCGCAAGGTACTCGAGGGCGCTGACCTGACCGACCAGATCCGGGACATGATCGACGAGGTGGTCGAGCGGTTACGTCGCCGGCGCCACCGCCGAGGGCTTCCCCGAGGAATGGGACCTGGACAAGCTGTGGGCCGCGTTCCGCGCCCTGTACCCGGTCGGGATCACCGTCGATGACCTGGTCGAGGAGGCCGGCGGCGAGGTCAACGGGCTGTCTTCCGACTTCATCTCCGAGGCCATGCGCGGCGACGCCCTGGCCGGGTACGAGCGCCGCGAGGAGGAGTTCGGCTCGGAGGTGATGCGCGAGCTGGAGCGCCGGGTGGTGCTGTCGGTGCTCGACCGCAAGTGGCGCGAGCACCTGTACGAGATGGACTACCTCAGGGAGGGCATCGGGCTGCGTGCCATGGCCCAGCGCGATCCGCTGATCGAGTACCAGCGCGAGGGCTACGACATGTTCAGCTCGATGATGGAGGGCATCAAGGAGGAGTCGGTCGGGACCTGCTGTTCAACGCCCGGATCGAGGTGCAGGAGGATGCGGCCGCGGCCGAGGAGACGGCCGCCCTGCAGGAGCCGCCTGCCGCGGTCGCGGCCGAGAACGGTACGGCCGCGGCACGTCAGCAGGCCCGCGGCCGCACGCCCAGGCCGGCCAGGGCCGGGCGGCGCCGGCAGGCCCAGGGGGACCAGGGCGCCCAGGCGCGCCGGGCCGTCCCCGCCGGGCTGTCCCGCGGCGGGACGGCGCCGAGCCAGCAGCAACGGCCCGCCCAGCTCGAGTACACCGCGCCCGACCATGGACGGCGGGGCGGGCGTCGAGCACCACACCGAATCCGGCGGCGACGGTGACTTCGCCCGCGTCGGCCGCAACGACCTGTGCCCGTGCGGTTCTGGCCGCAAGTTCAAGCGCTGCCACGGCGACCCGCGTACTCGCGGCGGAGCCTGACCCCCGGTCGGCCCCGCCCTGACCTGGCGCTCTGCGGCCCTGGCTTGCCGCCTGGTGGTGGCGCGGGTCCGTCGCGGGGCGCCCGCTGGTGCCGGCCGAGCACGCTGACTCCGGCCGGCCACTCACCGTCCGGCCTATCCCTGCCGCGGGGCTGCGTCAGGCTAACCCGCCTCGACGGCGGTGCACACCCACCGCTGCTCTCTGGCGGCACGGCTCGCGGGCGGGGCCCGCGGTCCGGTTCGCTCGAGCCTGACGGCGAGCGCGCGCACCCGCGGCCCGAAGCCCACCACCACGGACATCTCCACGACGCCCGCCGAGGGCACGGAGGTGATGACCCGCTGGACCAGCGGCCGCTGGCCGGCCGTGAGCAGGGGACCCGAGCCTGCGTATCCGGGACAGGGCGCGTTCGGTCGTCCAGGGAGCGATCTGGGCCGGCGGCCGGGAGCCGGCCAGCGTCTCCGCCAGCACCTGCGCGAACCTGCTGGGCCAGGTCCCGGGTGCGGGGGACGTCCCCGGTCGCTCCTGCCCCGCATCGCTCGCCCCGGTCGTCTGCGCGGTCCCGTCCCTTGGCTCTGTCCCGGTCGTCCGGCGCGTGTCCCGTCTTGTGGGCTTTCCGCCGGCCGGGCGGCTGCGCTCGCGGCCAGGACGGCCGTCCCGGCCGAGCGCGGCCATGATCGTCGCGGCGAGAATGTCCGCGCGGCCTGGCCCGGCCGTCCCCGGCGCCTCGTCGTCATAGGGCGGCGCGGTCTGCGGAACCCGGCAGAGCCGGATCGCGACCGGATCCGGCAGCGGGCGCGCGACCTGCGGCCGGCCGTCGCCTCCGGGTTCGGGCGGGATCCGGCCGGCCCGGCGCGGCCCGCGGGGCGTCAGGGATCGGATGGGTGAAGTCTGAGGCTGTCCTCGCATCGAGGGTCTCCCGGGGTCAACGGCGGATGCGATCCATCTCGGCACGCGCCGCTCATCGCGGAACTCCGGCTGGTGGTCGGCGTGCCGTCCGGCCGCACCAGCGTTGTACCGGCGTCCAGTGACATTTTCGTGCTCAGTGCCGTCGGCCCGTCACTCGCCGGGCTCCGCCAGCGTGGTCGATGTGACATTGCTGGCGTGGCCATGCGATCGATGTGACATCGCTGAGGTCGGGAAATGGTGCGCCGCGCTTTCCGGGTCCGGCGGCCCGCCTGCCGTGGCAAGGAGGCCCGCCTGCCGTGGCGGGAATGCCCGCCCGCCGGCACGGGTTCCTGAAAGAGGAACTCCACCGTTCAGGAGAGCACCGTGTCGTTGCCACCACTGGTTTCACCGGCCGCCGAGCTGACCGTAGACGAGGTGCGGCGCTACTCGCGCCACCTGATCATTCCGGACGTCGGGATGACCGGCCAGAAGCGGCTGAAGAATGCCCGCGTCCTGTGCGTGGGCGCGGGCGGCCTCGGGTCGCCTGCGCTGCTGTACCTCGCCGCCGCGGGCGTCGGCACGCTCGGCGTCATCGACTTCGACGTGGTCGATGAGTCGAACCTGCAGCGCCAGGTCATCCACGGCCAGTCGGACATGGGCCGGCCGAAGGCTGAGTCCGCGCGCGACTCCATCCGCGAGATCAACCCGCTGGTGAACGTCATCCTGCACGAAGAGCGGCTCGACTCCGACAACGCCATGCGGATCTTCGAGCAGCTACGACCTGATCGTGGACGGCACGGACAACTTCGCCACCCGCTACCTGGTCAATGACGCGTGCGTGCTGCTCGGCAAGCCCTACGTCTGGGGTTCGATCTACCGCTTCGACGGCCAGGCCAGCGTGTTCTGGGCCGAGTACGGGCCGTGCTACCGGTGCCTGTACCCGGAGCCCCCGCCGCCCGGCATGGTGCCGTCCTGCGCCGAGGGCGGCGTGCTCGGCGTGCTGTGCGCCTCCATCGGCTCTATCCAGGTCAACGAGGCGATCAAGCTGATCACCGGAATCGGCGAGCCGCTCGTCGGCCGGCTGATGATCTACGACGCGCTGGAGATGAGCTACCGGACGCTGCAGGTCAAGAAGGACCCCGAATGCCCGGTGTGCGGCAAGGAACCGACGATCACCGAGCTGATCGACTACGAGGAGTTCTGCGGCACCGTGTCCGAGGACGCCCAGAAGGCGGCGGCGGGCTCGACGATCACCGCCCGCGAGCTCAAGGAGATGCAGGACCGGCGGGGACGGCATCTTCCTGGTGGACGTCAGGGAGCCGAACGAATACGAGATCGTCTCGATCCCGGGGGCCACGCTCATCCCCAAGGGCGAGTTCGTGTCCGGGGCGGCGCTCGAGCGGCTCCCGCAGGACAAGCGGATCGTGCTGCACTGCAAGAGCGGTGCCCGCTCGGCCGAGTGCCTGGCCGTCGCGAAGAACGCCGGCTTCTCCGACGCCGTGCACGTGGGCGGCGGCGTGCTCGCCTGGATCAGCCAGGTGGACCCGTCGCTGCCCGCCTACTAAGCCGCCGGCCGCACATCAGGGCCCGTGGCCATGGCCCGCCCGGCTGGACGCGTGTCCTGTGCGGGTCCAGCGAGCGGGCGCGCGGGTAAACAGGAGAGATGCTGCTGGGGGACGGCGTTACCCGGCGAGGCCGTAGCATGCCAGTGTGGTGAAGCACCCCGGTACTCCGCCCGGCCCGCAGCCGGAGGATGAGCCTGCCGGGCCTGCTCCGCCCGCTCACCGGGTACCCGCCCGTCTCTCCCGGGCCGTCCGCGCCACCGCCCGGGTGGCCCGGCACAGCCCCGCAGGCCCGGTCGGCGGTGAACGGTTCTACCTGGTCGGCCGGCGCGCCCGGCACCGTCCCGCCGCCCGGCACCGTCCTCCCCCCGGACCGTCCTCCCGCCTGGCACCGTCCCGCCGCCCGGCGTCCAGCCACCAGCCCGGCACGCCGCGGCCCCGTCCCCGCGGCTGTGGCTGATGATCGCCGCCGCTCTGCTCGGCGTCGCGGGACTGGCGGTATCGCTGACCGGGGTGGCCACCCAGGTGCTGCCCCGCCGGTTCAGCGCGGCCGAGCAGCAGAAGATCGTGGCCTGGGAGGTCGCCAGCCGGTGGCGGACCTGGCCCGCCGGAAGGATCTTCCCGGCCTCGACCAGCTACGAGCTGCCCTGGGCGCTGTTCGGGGAGAAGTCCGGGCTGAAGCTGCCCGCCCACCGGATCGGGATCGCTCCGCAGTCCCGGTGCGCGGCGGCCGTGGACACCGCCCTGGCCCGGGTGCTCGACCGGGACGGCTGCGCAGCGGTGCTGCGCGCGACATACACCGACTCCACGGGCAGCTTCGTGGCGACGGTCGGCATCGCGGTCATGCCCGGCCGCGCGTCGCCGGGTGGCAGCCTGCCGGCCGGCCACGGCCTCGCCCCGGGAGTGCGGGCGGTGCCGTTCCCTCGCACGCTGGCGGGCCGGTTCGGGAACCGCCAGCGGCAGATAACGGGCGCGGTCAGCTACGGGCCCTACCTGATCTTGTACACGGCGGGCTACGCCGATGGCCGCCGGCGGGATCAGGTGGCGTCCGACCGGTACGCCAGCGCCGAGATGAACGACTTCGGGGCCGGCCTCGCACACGACGTCGGCCGGGCGCTCGGCCAGCGGCCGCCGCTGCCCCGGTGCCCCGGAGCGCCCGGATGCTGACCAGGCGCCGGGCGCGGGCCAAGCGGAGGCATTCGCCGGCCCGGATCACCGGCCTGCTGGCGCTGGCTGCGCTCGGGCCGGCCGGGCTGGCCGTCGCGGCCGGGCTGGCCGTCCCGGCGCGCGCGGCACCGGCTCGACCAGGTCAGGAACGCCCAGGGCTGGGTGCTGAACATGCTCGACGCCCCGGCGGCGTGGACGGTGACCGAAGGCGCCGGGGTGACCGTGGCCGTCATCGACAGCGGGGTCAATCCCGACGTGTCCGACCTGGCCGGCTCGGTCATCACCGGCAAGGACTACACCGGTGTCAGCACGCCGCCGTCGAACCCGCACTGGGGCCAGCACGGCACCTGGATGGCCTCGCTCATCGCCGGCCACGGCCACGACGGCGGGAGCAGCGGCATCCTCGGCATGGCCCCGAAGTCCAGGGTGCTCTCGATCCGGGTGATCACCGACCCGGGCGACCCGAACTACCGCAAGTACCAGCATGAGCCGACCGCGCACGTCCAGCAGTCCCTGGCCGCCGCCATCCGGTACGCGGTCAGGCACAAGGCCGGCGTGATCAGCATGTCGGTCGGCTACGACGGGCAGAGCCGCCCGGTCCGCTCGGCCCTGCAGGACGCCTACGACCACAACGTCGTCGTGGTCGCCTCGGCCGGCAATTCGGGCCGCCCCTCCGCTTCGGCGGCTCCCTATTCGTTCCCGGCCGACTACCCCGGCGTGATCTCGGTCGCGGCGGTGAGCCGGGACGGCGCGCCCGCGAACTTCTCCAGCGACAATCTCTCCGTGCAACTGGCCGCGCCCGGGGTGAGCGTGCCCGCGCAGGGCCGGAACGGAGCGTACTGGCTGGTCAGCGGGACCAGCCCGGCGTGCGCGCTCACCGCGGGCACGGCCGCCCTGATCAGGGCCGCCTACCCGCGGCTGCCGGCCCCGCTGGTCGCGATGGCCCTGACCACCAGCACCCGCGACCGGCCGCCCGGCGGTTACGACAAGGAAGTCGGGTTCGGCACCGTGGACGCCGCTGCGGCGCTGGCGGTGGCCCGGCAGCTCAGCGACCGCGGGCCTGGCGCGACGGGCCTGGCGGCCGCGCAGCACTTCGGCGGCGGCCGGGCTGCGGTGCCCCGGGCTCCGGTCTTCACGCGCGGGCCGGGCGGGCTCATCGGGTTCGCGCTACTCGCGATGGCATCGCTGGTCCTTGCCGTCGTCGCGCTGGCCCGGATCAGGGTGCTGCGCAGGCTCCGCGCCCGGTCCGGCACCTGACGCGGGAAAAACCCGGATGTCCCGAACGGTGCTCGGCCGTGTCTGGTGGATCTTCGACGCCGCTTGCCGGTGCCTGCGGTGCGACGGAGCGGCGACCAGGCGGCGTCCGGCCAGGAGGAGCCGAAGGCCGGGCTACGGCGACGAGGCCGGGCGGGGGGGCACGGGGGTGGCTGCCTGGCGCCGGTCGTCGTCTGGGCGCCGATCCGCGCCGCGGAAGACTTGCGAGACACGGCCTGCGGCAGCCAGGGCAGGACGGTGACCAGTGGCTGACAGAACGCGGCCCGGCGAGCTCGACGGCTTCGCCGGCCGGGTCCTCGACGTGGTGGACGCCATACCGGCCGGCCGGGTGATGTCCTACGGCGACGTCGCCGAATACCTCGGCGAGGGCGGCCCCCGTCAGGTCGGACGGGTCATGGCCCTGTGGGGCGGCGGCGTCCCCTGGTGGCGGGTGATCCATGCCGACGGCACGCCGCCGCCCGGCCATGAGCGCGCCGCGCTGGGCCGCTACCGGAAGGAGAGCACACCGCTCCGCTCGGCCGGCCCGCTGATCAGGGTGGACATGCGGCGTGCCCGCTGGCCCGGCTGACACAGCGCTGGCGCAGGTTCGCCCGGGTCCGCCGGCCCGGCCGGGGTGAGGGTAGTCGATGTGCCATCGCCGACGCCATAGGGGAGGCGATGTGCCATCGACCACCTTGGGTGACAGGGGGTGCGGGGGACGGGCGCGGCCGCGCCGACGGCGGGCGGCGACTCGCCGGCGTCGCCGGGGAATGTGCGCGTAGTGTCGGGACCATCTGCTGGAATGCCGTACTGACCCCAAACATCAGGCAGGCCGGTGCAGATGGACAAGCATGCGTCCGGCTGCCGCCTCGTCCGCAGGCCTGCCCCGCCGCCGGGGCCGCCCCGGCTGGACGAGGGGCAGCAGCGGGTGGTCAGCCACTCGCGGCGGCCCGCTGCTCGTGCTCGCCGGCCCCGGTACCGGGAAGACCACCGCGATCGTCGAGGCGGTGGCGGACCGGGTGATCCGCCGCGGCGCGGATCCGGGACGGGTCCTCGTGCTCACCTTCAGCCGCAAGGCGGCCGGCGAGCTGCGCGAGCGGATCACGCGCCCGGCTGGGCCGGACCACCCGCGAGCCGCTGGCGCTGACCTTCCACAGCTACGCGTACGCCCTGGTGCGCAGGGAGTTCGTGCTGGCCGGCGACGAGCCGCCGCGGCTGCTGTCGGGGCCCGAGCACCTGGTCGAGATACGCCAGGCTACTGCGCGGCGAGGCCAGGGACGGCGGCGGCCGGTGGCCGTCCCGGCTGCGCGCCGCGCTCGGCACCCGGGGTTTCGCCGAGGAGCTGCGCGACCTGCTGCTCCGCGCCGCCGAGCGCGGCCTGGACGGCCGCTCGCTGGCCGCGCTCGGCGCGCGCAGCCGGCGGGACGACTGGGTCGCCGCCGGGCCGCTTCCTCGACCGCTACGCGGCCCGCTTCGACCTGGCGCCCGTTCCGGCCTACGACTACGCGGAGATCATCCGGATCGCCGCGCAGGCTGCTCGGCCGCGTCGGCGACCCAGGGCCGGGAACGCCGGGCCTACGACTTCGTGCTGGTGGACGAGTACCAGGACACCGATCCGGCGCAGGAGGCGCTGCTGCACGCGCTGGCCGGGGACGGCCGCGAGCTGATCGTGGTCGGGGATCCGGATCAGTCCATCTACGCGTTCCGCGGCGCGGACTCCCGAGGCGATCACCCGGTTTCCTGACCGGTTCCGCGCCCCGACGGCCGGCCCGCCGACGTGGTGGCGCTCGGCGTGTGCCGCCGCAGCGGCCCGGTGCTGCTCGAGGCGTCCCGGCGGATCGCATGGCGGCTGCCGGCCGGGCCGGGCAGCATGCCGCTGGCCCACCGCAGGCCTGGCGCCGCTGCCCGGCGCCCGTCCCGGCGAGGCCCGCATCCTGATCGCGGAGAGCGCCAGCCAGGAGGCGGCGCTGGTGGCCGACCTGCTGCGCCGGGCCCACCTGACCGGCGGCGTGCCCTGGTCGTCGATGGCCGTGCTGATGCGCTCGGCGACCCGGCAGCTGCCCGTGCTGCACCGCGCGCTCACCGCCGCCGGGGTGCCGGTCGCCGTGGCCGGCGACGAGCTGCCGCTGGCCGCCGAGCCCGGCACCCGCCCGCTGATCACCCTGCTGCGCTGTGCGCTGCTGCCCGGCGAGCTGACCGAGGAGACGGCGATCGAGCTGCTCACCGGGCCGCTCGGCGGCACGGACGCGCTGGGCCTGCGCCGGCTGCGCCGCGCACTGCGCGCGGTCGCCGAGGACGCCGGGGAGCGGCTGGGCAGCCGATCCGCTGGCCGGCGTGCTGCGGGACCCGCGTGACCTCGTCCTGGTCGCCCGCGTTCATCGGCAAGCCGGCCGAGCGGGTGGCCAGGCTGCTGGCCCTCGCCCGCGAGGCGGCCAGGCGGGGCAGCGCCGAGGACGTGCTCTGGGCCGTGTGGGCCGCCTCCGGCCTGGCCGAGACGCTGCGCGCGGCCAGCGCGGCCGGCGGGATGCGGGGCTCGGCGGCGGACCGGGACCTGGACGCGGTCGTGGCGCTGTTCCACGCCGCGGCCACCTTCACCGACCGGCTGCCGCCCGGCGCGCCCCGGCTGTTCCTGGACAGCCTGTCCGGCCAGGAGATCGCGGGCGACACGCTGGCCGAGCGGGCGCCGCGGCAGGACGCGGTCCGGATTCTCACCGCGCACCGGTCCAAGGGCCTGGAGTGGGACGTGGTCGCGGTGTCCGGGGTGCAGGAGGGCAGCTGGCCCGACCTCCGGCTGCGCGGCTCGCTGCTCGGCGCGGGCGAGCTGGCCGACCCGGTCCCCGACGACGGGACCAGGGCGGCCTCGGTCATGGCCCGGCTGCTCGCGGAGGAACGCCGGCTGTTCTACGTCGCCGTCACCCGGGCGCGCAAGCGCCTGATCGTCACCGCGTCCGGCGAGGAGAGCGACGAGCGGCCGTCCCGGTTCCTGGCCGAGCTGGCCGGCGAGGACATCGAGATCGAGCGGGTCAGCGGCCAAGGCCACCGCTGGCTGTCACTGCCCGCGCTCGACCGCCGACCTGCGCCGCACCGCCGCCGACGCCAGCCGCCCGCTCGCGCTGCGCCAGGCCGCCGCGGCCCAGCTGGCCCGGCTGGCCGCGGCCGGGGTGCGCGGAGCCGATCCCGGCCAGTGGTACGCGCTGACCACCCTGTCCAGCCCCGAGCCGGTCGCGGCGCCCGGCGAGACGCTGCGGCTGTCCCCGTCTGCGGTCGAGTCGTTCACCCGGTGCGGGCTGCGCTGGCTGATCGAGTCAGCGGCCGGCCGGGTCGGCCCGGAGGCGCTCCGCCAGCTGGGCATGGTCGTCCACGCGGCCGCGGTGCTCGCCGCGGGCGGCGCCGCGGATGAGGAGATCTCCGGCCGCATCGACGAGCTCTGGCAGCACCTGGACTTCGGCAGCGCCTGGTACGGCGCGAAGCAGCGGACGCACGCCGGCCGGATGGTCCGCAAGTTCCTCGACTGGCAGGCGGCGAACCCGCGCGAGCTGGTGGCGGTGGAGGAGGCGCTGCGCATCCAGGTGGGCCGGGTGCTGATCACCGGCCGGGTGGACCGGCTGGAGCGCGAGCTCGGCGGCAGCGGCGTGGTGGTGGACCTGAAGACCGGCTCGGCCCCGGCGGCGGAGACAGGAACTCGACCGCAACCCGCAGCTCGGCGTGTACCAGCTGGCCATGCTGCTCGGCGCGTTCGAGCGGTTCGGCCTGACCGAGCCGGGTGGCGCGGAGCTGGTCCAGGTGGGCAAGGCCGGCCTGAGCCGGGCGGGCCCGCGTGCAGCGGCAGCACGCGCTGGGCTCCGACACCGATCCGGGCTGGGCCAGGCAGCTGGTCGAGACGGTCGCGGCCGGGATGGCGGGCCCGGTGTTCGAGGCCCGGGTCAATCCCGGCTGCCGCACCTGCCCGGTCGCCTCGTGCTGCCCGGTTCACCCGCACGGCGAGGGCGTAACCCGGTGACCGGCGACCCGGACCGCGATGTCCGGTACAGCCCGGCGCAGCTGGCCCGGCTGCTCGGCCTGCCCGAGCCGACCGCCGAGCAGGCCGCCGTGATCGCCGCCCCGCTGCGCCCGGTCGCGGTCATCGCCGGGCGCCGGGTCGGGCAAGAGCGAGACGATGGCGGCCCGGCTGGTCTGGCTGGTGGCCAACGGCCTGGCCCGGCCCGAACGGATGCTGGGCCTCACCTTCACCAGGAAGGCCGCGGCCGAGCTGGCCGACCGGGTCCGGCGCCGGCTGGACGGGCTGCGCCGGACCGGGCTGGACGTCCGGAGCTGCGCGAGCTGCTCGCCGGGCGAGCCGGTGGTCGGCACCTATCACGCCTACGCCGGCCGGCTGGTGGCCGACCACGCGCTGCGGGAGGCGCTGGAGCCCTCGATGCGGCTGATCACGCCCGCCGTCGCCTGGCAGATCGCGTCCGGGGTGGTGGCCGCCTACGACGGCCCGGTGGACGCGATCGACTGGGCCCGCGCAGCGTGACCGCCGCCGTGCTCCAGCTCGCCGGTGAGCTGGCCGAGCACCTGCGCGGCCCGGCCGACGTCCTGGGCGTGAGCGAGTGGCTGGCCCGGCACGCCGCGGCCGCGCCCGCGGGCCGCGACGGCGCGTCCGCCGCGGGCAGGAAGATCCTGGCCTGCCAGCGGACCCGCGAGCAGCTGCTGCCGATGATCGAGCGGTACGCCGAGGCCAAGCGGTTCCGGGAGGTGCTGGACTTCGGCGACCAGGTCACGCTCGCCGCCCGGATCGCCCAGCGGCACCCCGAGGTCGGCGCGGGTGAGCGCGGCCGCTACCAGGCCGTCCTGCTGGACGAGTACCAGGACACCAGCGAGGCGCAGCTGGTGCTGCTGCGCACCCTGTTCGGCGGCGGCCACCCGGTGACCGCGGTGGGTGATCCCTGCCAGTCGATCTACGGCTGGCGCGGCGCGAGCGCGGGCAACCTGCGCCGGTTCGCCACCGACTTCCGGCGGCGCCCAGTCCGCGGACGCTGTCCACCAGCTTCCGCAACGCCGGGCGGAATCCTGGACGCGGCCGCGGTGATCCAGAGCAGCCTGCGGGCCGAGGCGCCGCAGGTGCCCCGGCTGGTCGCCGCGCCGGACCGGGCCCGCCGGGGCCGGGTGACCTGCGCGCTGCTACGAGACCGCCGCCGACGAGGCCGAGTGGGTCGGCCGGCCAGGTGGACGGCCTGCTGCGGCTGCCGCCGGGCATCGCGCCGGACGGGCAAGCGCTGGCCGGACGGCCGGAAGGACGCCGTCCGGCCGTCCGACATCGCCGTGCTGTGCCGCAAGCGCGTCCAGTTCGACCTGCTGCGCAAGGCGCTCGAGGCCAGGGGGATCCCGGTCGAGGTGGTCGGGCTCGGCGGCCTGCTCACCGTGCCCGAGGTGCAGGACGTGGTCGCGACGCTGCGGGTGCTGCACGACCCGACCGCCTCCGACGCGCTCGCCCGGCTGCTCACCGGCCCGCGCTGGCGGATCGGGCCCACGGATCTGATCGCGCTCGGCCGCCGGGCCCGCAAGCTGGCCGCGACCGGCCGCGACCCCGCCGGTCCCGCCGACGAGCAGGCCGAGGGCGACGCGCTCACCCAGGCGGTCGCGGATCTCACCGCGGACGCGGGCAGCCTGATCGAGGCGCTGGACGACCTGGGCGACCCGGCCGCCTACTCGCCGGCCGGCCACGCCCGGCTGTCCGCGCTCGCCGCCGAGCTGCGGACGCTGCGCGCGCATGCCGCCCGCCCGCTCGCCGACCTGGTGGGCGAGGTCGAGCGCACGCTCAGCCTGGACATCGAGGTGGCCGCCAGGCCCGGGGCCGACCCGGCGGCCGCGCGCGCCGACCTGGACGCGTTCGCCGGCACGGCCGCCGCGTTCGGCGCCGACCAGGAGGAGGCGACGCTGGGCGCGTTCCTCGCCTACCTGGCCGCCGCGCAGGAGGAGGAGTTCGGGCTGGAGGCGGGCCGGGTCGGCGAGACCGACACGGTCAAGCTGGTCACCGTGCACGCGGCCAAGGGGCTGCAGTGGGCGCGCGGTCGTCGTGCCCGGCCTGTCGGCCGGGGACCGCAGCCAGGTCTTCCCGGCCCGGCCGCGGCAGACGACGCGCTGGACGGACAACCCGCGGCTGCTCCCGTTCGGCCTGCGCGGAGACGGGGCCGACCTGCCCGGGCTGGCCGGCCTGGACCCGGCGTCGGTGCGGTCGTTCGGCCAGGACTGCGCGGCCCGGGAGCTGGCCGAGGAACGCCGGCTGATGTACGTGGCGGCCACCCGGGCCGCGTTCTGGCTCGCCTGCTCGGGCTACTGGTGGGGGGACGGCGTGCTGCCGCTCGGGCCGTCGGTGTTCCTGGAGGAGATCGCGGACGCGTGCCGGGACGGCGCCGGGACGGTGGCGCACTGGGCGCCGCCGCCGGAGCCCGGCGCCGAGAACCCCGCGCTGGCCGAGCCCGCCTCGGCCACCTGGCCCGCGCCGCCGTCCGGGGACCGCTACCAGGCGGTGCGCGAGGCCGCAGCCCTGGTGCGGGCGGCCATGGCGGCGCAATCCGGTCCGGCGTCGGCGCCGGGCCACCGCTGCGGAAGCCGAGCCGCCTGGCTCAGCCCGGTCCCTCAGGGCCCGACGCCGTCAGCCCGGCCTCGGCCGGCCCTCACGACGCCGGGCCTGACCCGGCGGGGCCGCCTGACGGCGGGTGCCTGACCCGGCCCGGCCGCAGAGCGACGACGCGCTGGATGAGCACGATCAGATCGCTGGTAGCGGCCTGGCAGCGGGACACCACCCTGCTGCTGGCCGAGCGGGAGCGGCGGCGCGGTGACGGCGCCCAGCCGGTCGAGCTGCCCGAGCAGCTGTCGGTGTCGGCGCTGGTGACGCTGGCCCGCGATCCCGCCGAGCTGGCCAGCCAGAATCCGGCGCCCGATGCCGCTGCCGCCCGCGCCGCAGGCCAGGCGGGGCACGGCCTTCCACCGCTGGCTGGAGCAGCACTACGGCGCGCAGCAGCTGATCGACCCGGCCGACCTGCTCGGCCCGCCCGGCGCCGAGGAGGAGGCCGAGGCGGATCTGGCCTTCCTGCGCGAGCTGTTCGAGTCCGGGCGCCTGGGCGCGGCCGGTGGCCGCAGGAGGTGGAGGTGCCGTTCGAGACCCGGATCGGCGACCGGCTGGTCCGCGGCCGGATCGACGCGGTGTTCGCCGACTCGCCGGACGGCGGCTACGACGTCGTGGACTGGAAGACCGGCCGCCCGCCCGGCTCGGCCGCCGAGCGGCACGCCGTGGCCGTGCAGCTGGCCGCCTACCGGCTGGCCTGGGCCGCGCTGGCCGGGGTCCCGCTGGATCAGGTGCGGGCCGCCTTCTACTACGTGCGGCACGACCTGACCATCAGCCCGGCCGACCTGCTGGACGCCGCCGGCCTGGCCGCCCTCATCGAGAGCGTCCCGTCCGCCCGCTCATCCGGCTAGCGCGCAGGTGGCTCAGGTACCGTCCGTCTCGCTGACGACGAAAGCCTCAAAGTGCCGGCGACAGTGTCCCCGTGGTCACCGCCGACGTCGTAGCCGATGGCGTAGTAGCCGCCGGCGCCGCAGTTGCCCGGCGAGGCGCACGACACCGAGGTCACGGCCGCGTCTTTGCCCTGGTTAAGGGCCGCGAGGCCGGGGGCGAGCTCGGCGCCGCCCACGGTCCCGTCGGCCTGACTGACCACGAACGCGGCCGGTAGAACCGGGCGCCGGTCTGCGCCGCCGGCGCTGCAGTTGCCTGCCGAGGCGCACGACACCGACAAGATCTGGGCGAACCCCCCTTGTTGATGTCCGCGGCCACCGTCTTCGCGGCGCCCCAGGTGCCGCCGGTCTCGTCGGCGACGAACGCCTGATAATGATTGCCGGCCTGCTCGTACCAGCCGCCGGCGCTGCTGTCGCCCGGCGATGCGCACGACACCGAGCTGATCTCGCCGTCCCCGCCGGTGTTGAGGGCTGCGGTGCCGGGCACTTCCTCCGCGGTGCCCCAGGCGCCGCTGACCTGGCTGACCACGAATGCCTGCCGCCCTGCGCTGTCCGCGCAGAACCTGCCGGCGCTGCAGTCGCCCGGCGAGGCGCACGACACCGAGACGGTCTCGGCGCCCCCGCAGGTGTTGAGGGCTGCGGTGCCGGGCACTTCCTCCGCGGTGCCCCAGGTCCCGGCCGAGGTCGCCCGGGCCGCCGGGGCTGTGCCGGTCTCGGCGGCCGCCGGGGCTGCGCCGGCCAGCAGCCCGAGCAGGCGACTCCAGCCGTGACCGCGGTGATGATCGCTCTGCCTGCCCCGATCCGCATCGGGCTCATGTCGGACTCCTTTCCCGAGTCTGTGCGCGGCAGCACCCGGATGAGCCGGACGGGCCGTGTCAGAGCAGTGGGGCCTCATAGTTATGACGTGGTGACGCTCCGTCAGGATGACATCACTGACCTGCAAGCCGTCCCGGCTGGCCCGGGTCGGGCTGGCCGGGTCGGGCTGGCCGGGGTCACGCTGGCTCACGTGCGGGGCGCGTTCTACACCGGAGCCCTTCCTGATCGCATGCGAGCAGCTTGGGGTCTCCCCCGAGCGGACGCTGATCGCCGGCAACAACCGGCTGGCCGACTCCGGTTCCATCTGCGTGGGCTGCCGCTGCCTGATCCTGCCGCCGGGCACGACCCCTGGCCTGCGCGCCACCGCTGACACGGCCGGGATCCCCCTGGCTCGGGTAGCCCGCCTGCCCCTCCCCAAGGTTGTCGATGGCACATCGCCTCCGCTGCGGGGGAAGCGATCGTGGTGCGCGGCGAACCCGGCGAACGCGCACCGGATCGGCTCTGGCTCCGCCAGGTTGCTGGCAGCCCAGCCAGGCGCCCCGGCTAGAGTTTCGGTCGGGACGCGGCGAGGAGGCGGTCAGCGGCATGGATGTGCGCGGCTACATCGAGGCGAACGCGCGCGACTACTTCGACGCGCTCAAGGAATGGCTGGCCATCCCGTCGATCTCGGCCGACCCGGCCCGGCACGGCGACGTGCGGCGGTCGGCCGAGTGGCTGGCGGCCAGGCTGCGCGCGACCGGGTTCCCCGTCGCCGAGGTCTGGGAGACCGGCGGCCCGGACCCGGGTGACGGCGGCCTGCCCGCGGTGTTCGCCGAGTGGCGCGCCGAGGACCCGGCCGCGCCCGCCGTGCTGGTCTACGGCCACCACGACGTGCAGCCGGTCGAGCCGCTGGAGGAGTGGGACAGCCCGCCGTTCCAGCCTGCCGAACGCGACGGCCAGCTGCTGGCCCGCGGCGCCTGCGACGACAAGGGCCAGGTGCTGTTCCACGACCTTGGCCTGCGGGCCTGCCTGGCGGCGGCCGGGGGCGCGCCGCTCCGCGCCGCCGGTCACGGTCAAGCTGCTCATCGAGGGCGAGGAGGAGTCCGGCTCGCCGCACCTGGCCGGCCTGCTCCGCCGGGAGCGGGACCGGCTCGCCTGCGACGTGATCGTCGTCACCGACACCTCGATGTGGTCGGCGACGTGCCGTCCATGTGCGTGGGCATGCGCGGCCTGTTCGACGCGCAGATCGACGTGACCGGGCCCGGGGTGGACCTGCACTCCGGGATGCTTCGGCGGCGCGGTGCCCAACCCGCTGCACGCGCTGGCCGGGCTGCTCGCCGGGCTGCACGACGCCGGCGGCCGGGTAACGCTGCCCGGGTTCTACGACAAGGTGGCGCCGCTGTCCGGCGCAGGAGCGCGAGCTGATCAGCCGGCTGCCGTTCGAGGAAAAGGAATGGCTGGCCTCGGCGGGCGGCAGCCGCGCCGCCAGCGGCGAGGCCGGGTACGGCACCCTGGAGCGGATCTGGGCCCGGCCGACCGCCGAGATCAACGGCATGTGGGGCGGCCACACCGGTCCCGGGCGGCAAGACGATCATTCCCAGCCAAGCGCACGCCAAGCTCTCGTTCCGGCTGGTGGCGCACCAGGATCCGGTTGATGTCGCGGCGGCGCTCAGCGAGTACGTGGCGGCCAGCACGCCGCCCGGTATCGAGGGACGGTGACGCCGACCGGGCCCGGCGTGCGGCCGGCCTTCTCGCCGATCGACTCGCCCGCGGTGGCCGCGGGCCGCCGGGCCATGGAGCGGGCGTTCGGCCGCGAGGTGCTGTTCACCCGGGAGGGCGGCAGCGGGCCGGAGGCCGACCTCACCGACATCCTGCGGGCACCGCTGGTGTTCGTGGGCGTTGGCCTCGACGAGGACCGGATCCACGCGCCGAACGAGAAGGCCGAGATGGCCCTGCTGCTCAAGGGCGCCGAGGCGGCCGCCTACCTGTGGGACGAGCTCGCGGCGGCAGGCCCGGAGATCGGCGGGCTCAGCGCCGGCCGCGCGGAGCCGGTTGACCGAGCCCGCGGTACTGCGCCCCCGGCCCGCTGCCGGGCCTGGGGCCGCTGGCGCTGGCCCGCGGCACGGTCGACCGCAGCCACCGAACGGCGCGCCGATCCCGCCTGGTTCGCGGCCCGATGGACCGAACCGGGCACCCGGGTGCTGGTCGTCGACAACGGCCAGGCCCTGGTGCGGTTCGCCGGCGCGGGAGCCGAGCTGGTGCTGCTGCCCGTCGCCGCAGGCCCCGGACGGGCCCCGCTACTTGCTCGGCGTGGACGGCGGCGGCCGGGCCTACTTCAGCGTGACCGGCCCCGCTGCCGGCCGCCGACGGGGACCTGCCGACGGCTGCCCCGGGACCGGCGGCCGAGGTGCCGACCGGTAGCCGACGGCGTCCCGCCTGGCCGGGCTCCGGCAGGTGGGCGCGCTGCTCGGTGACCGGGACGCCGGGCTGCTCACCCACGCCGTGGCCCTGGCCAACTGGCACGCCACACACACCCACTGCCCGCGCTGCGGCGCGCTGACCAGCCTGGTGACCGGCGGGCACTCGCGGCTTTGCCCGGTGGACGGCTCCGAGCACTTTCCCCGGACCGATCCCGCGGTGATCACGCTGGTGACCGACGTCGGCGACCGCGCCTGCTGGCCCGCAACCGCAGCTGGCCCGAGCGGCGGGTGTCGATCCTGGCCGGGTTCGTCGAGCCGGGCGAGTCGGCCGAGCAGGCGGTCGTCCGCGAGGTGGCCGAGGAGACCGGGATCACCGTCGGCGAGGTCCGCTACCTGGGTAGCCAGCCCTGGCCGATGCCGCCAGCCTCATGCTGGGGTTCCGGGCCCGGGCCAGCGGCCGGCAGCCGATCCGCGTGGACCAGGAGGAGATCGCCGAGGCACACTGGTTCAGCCGGGACGAGCTGCGCGCCAGCATGGCCGCGGGAGAGATACGACTGCCGCCGCCGGTCTCGATCGCGCTACCGGATCATCGAATCCTGGTACGGGGAGGAGCTACCCGCCCTGTGGTGACCCGCACCGTGACCCGCAGCGTGGTGACTGGCATCGTGGTGATCCGCAGCGTGGTGATCCGCACGCGCCGTGTGATCCGCAGCGTGGTGATCCGCAGCGCGGTGACCGCACCGTGACCCGTAGCGTGGTGACTGGCACGGTGATCCGCAGCGTGGTGACCGGCCTCATGGTGACCGGCATGACGGTAACCAGCGGGCCGGTCACAGCAGCGGGGACTGGCCCGCGTCGTATACCAGCAGCCCGTCGTCGCGCAGCCGGAGCCCCGGCGTGACCCGGTGCTCCGCCATCCGGCCGTCATGCATCAGATGCCGCACGGGCAGCTGGCGCGCCACCGATACGAAGTCCGCGACCAGCCTGCGGTGGCACCGCCACCAGACGCTCTCGCTGCACATGACCGTCGTGCGCTGCCGGGCGGCCTGGCTGAGCACCTGGTCGATCGCGGCCAGGAAGTCCGGCTCGCGCATGTGCCCGGCGTAGCCCCGGAACGCCGGCTCCCGCCAGGCCGTGTCCGGCGAGTCCGGAGCCGCCCGGCGAAAACCGCCCAGCCGTTTCTCCCAGCGGTAGGCGATCCCTGTCTCGGGCAGCCAGCGCTCCAGCTCGGCCCGGGCCACGTGCGGGTTCCTCCGGCTGCCCGGCGCGGTCCGGATGTCGACCACGGCGGCGACGCCGGCGCCGTGCAGCAGCTCCGTGATCCGGGCCGCCGGCGCGGTGCCATGGCCGAACGTCACCAGCATGTCCGCCCGCTCCGGCGCCGGGCTCCCCGGCCCAGGCCGGGCAGGGGAGGCGCGACCCGGCTCAGCGGTGGGCCGGAGTCAGCGCAGGCAAGCCGGCGCGCCATGGCGGCGGCCTCGACGCCCGGCCGGCCGGAGTCAGCGCGGGGCAAGCAGCGGCACCATGGCGGCGGGCTCGACGCCCGGCACCGGAATGATCGCGATGACCGGCGTATCCAGGCCCTGGTCCCGGTATTCGGCGATGCGCTCCCGGCACGCGGCCGGCTCGCCGTGCACCATGAGCTCATCGACCAGGTCATCCGGGACGGCGGCCAGCGCGCCCTTGCGGTCCCCGGCCGCCCACGCGTCCTGCATGGGCTTGAGCGCTTCGGCGCGGCCCAGCCACGCCTGGTACGCCGCGTACACCGGGACGGTCAGGTACGCGGCGATGAGGCGCCGCCCGGCCTCCCGGGCCAGCCCGGCGTCCGCGGTCGGGCAGACGAAGAGGCGCGCGACCAGCTCGCAGTCG
Source organism: uncultured Actinomycetes bacterium (assembly GCA_963795575.1). GTDB lineage: Bacteria > Actinomycetota > Actinomycetes > Streptosporangiales > Streptosporangiaceae > PALSA-505. The sequence goes on from CAWCII010000009.1 coordinate 198,296, forward strand.
TCCCCGGCCGCCTCGCGGATCCGCGGCACGTCGGAGGGCGCCAGCCAGTTGGTGACCGCGGCGTCCGCCTCGGCCGCCGCGAGCCGCAGCATCCCGGGCCGCAGGGCGGCGAGCGCCAGGCCGGGCGGCACGGCAGGGGGCGGATCCAGCCGGAACCCGTGGACGCCGAACGTCTCGTACTGCTCGCTCACCTTCTCGCCGGCCAGCGCGGCGCGCAGGAAGCGCAGCGTGTCGCGGGCCCGCTGGTAGGGCCGGTCCAGCTCGATGCCGTTCCACTGCTCGACGATCACCTGTGAGGAGGTGCCGACGCCGAGCACGAACCGCCCGGGAGCCAGTCCGGCCAGCGTCGCCGCGTTCATCGCGAGCAGGGCCGGCCCGCGGGTGTAGATGCCGGCGATCGCAGTGCCCAGCCGCAGCCGGCCCGACCACCCGGCGGCCAGGGCCAGCGGCGTGAACGCGTCCACGCCATTCATCTCGGCCGACCAGATGTCGGTGTAGCCGAGCGACTCCAGGCTCTCGACGATCTCGCGATGCTCGGGCAAGCCCATTCCGGCCAGGGGAAGTGTCATCCCCCACCGGGCCGTCCGTGCCGTGCTGCCATGCGTCACCTCTTCCGCCGTCCGTGCCGTCGTCCCATGTCGTCACGGTGCATCACCGCGAGTGCCAGGTCATCCGCGGTGCCAGGTCACGCGGGTGCCAGGCCACCCGGGGCGAGATCGCCGGGATTCGAGATCGTCGCGGGGCAAGTCACCTGCGGGTCAGGTCGCCCATGCGCCGGCTCACACCCGCGGCAGCCGCGGCGCCTGACCGGTGTCTTCGGCCGTGGCGGACAGCACCCAGTCCGCGCCGTCCAGCCGCACGTACCGCGGCGCCGCGTCCCGCCCGCCGGGCTCGCCGCTCCGGGCGAGCCGGGCGCTGACGAACTCGCCGGGTCCCGGGCCCGGCAGCCCAGCGCGACGGCCAGCGCCTGATGGCCGCGTAGTCGCCGAAGATCACGATGCCCTCCCCGCGCAGCTGGTCGCGGGCGCCGCCGCCCTCCCGCACCCGCTTCATGTGGTCGTCCTGCCGGGCCACCGTGGCGACCACGGCGCGGCTGATCCGCCGGCCGAGCGCCCGGCGGAACAGCTCGTTCACCCGCTGCTGCCCGGTCGGCCGCCGAGGATCGCCGCCGATGTCCCGCTCGGGCAGCCGGAGCAGGGCGTTCTCGGGCAGCGGCGCCCGGCGGGCCAGCCAGCCGATGGCGGCGCGCCCGGCGTCGTTGAGCGTGCGCTTGAGGTCGCGGTTGCCCGCTCCGGTGAGGTAGTCCTCCCGGGCCCGCACCAGGCCGGCCGACCAGGTGCCCTCCTCGTCGCTGGCCTGCAGCAGGAGCAGCAGGTGGCCCCCGGCCTCGGGCGGGATCATCCAGCCGCCGCTGCGATGGGAGAACTTGCAGTCCACGTCGGCGCCGGCGATCGAGTAGTCCAGCGCCGTGCCGTCGGCCAGCCCGAGCGTGCGCTGAAGGCCGATCTCGACCAGCGTGCCCGCATGGGTTTTCTCGGTCTTGTGCAGCTGGTCCCAGCGGTACCGCCCGGTGTGCTGGCCGTCTAGCAGCAGGTCGAAGGCCCGGCGGATCGTCGCGGCCATCTGCGCGCCGTCGGGGTCGGCGGCGCGCAGCGCCGCGGCCACCTGGTCCCGCTCCGGGTCTTCGTCCCCGGAACAGGCCGGGCCGCGCAGGTCTTCCATACCCGGCAGCACGTGCTGCGCGCCGTCGCCGGCCGACTCGGGCTCCAGCCCGGGCAGGGCCAGCTGGCCGGGCATCGGCTCCGCCCCGCACTCGGCCGGGGAAGCGTCATATCCTCCGGTGCCCGCAGCGGTCAGGGAACCGTCATATTCTGGGGTGCCCGCAGCGGCCGGGGAATCCGCCGTCCTCACCCGGTGACTGTAGCCCAGCCGGTACCGCCGCGCCCGGCATGGCGCGGCTGGTGCACAGGACTTTCCCAGGAGCTGCCAGCAAATATCCGGCTAACTGCCCGGCTTGCTCGCATATCGAGAGAGGAACATGGGCGCCATGCGTCTGCGACAGGTTCATCGCGGCCCGGTCACGCTGGCTGCTGCCATCACCCTCGCCGCGGGGATACTGGCCGCGTGCAGCAGTTCGCCGCCGCCCAGCCGCCACTCCGGACAGGTGACCAATCAGGTGGAGAGGGTGGCCGGCGGCCCCTCCGGCACCTATATCGTCCCGCCGGGCATCCACAAGATCAAGCACGTGATCATCGTCATGCAGGAGAACCGGTCGTTCGACAGTTATTTCGGGACCTACCCCGGTGCCGACGGCATCCCGATGAACAAGCACGGGAGGCCGACCGTGTGCGTGCCGAACCCGAAGGGGCCCTGCGTCCGCCCCTACCACGACAAGGCCGACATCAACGGAGGCGGCCCGCACGGCGAGGCCGACGCCGTCGCCGACGTCAACGGCGGCAAGATGGACGGGTTCATCAAGGAGCGCGACACAGCCAAGGCGACCTGCAAGAACCCCGACGACCCTGCCTGCCGGATCGGGACGACGCCGGACGTCATGGGCTATCACACGAAGGCGGAAATCCCTAACTACTGGACCTACGCCAGGGACTTCGTGCTGGCCGACCACATGTTCGAGCCGGTCAAGTCGTGGTCGGAGCCCGACCACCTGTACATGGTGTCGGCCTGGTCGGCCAAGTGCAGCGAACCGGTCGCCGATGAGCTGCTACACCGACATCGTCGGGCCGTACGGCGCCTCCCAGTTCGACAAGGCGGTGCACCAGGAACTGACCACCGGCCAGACCACCATCGACCTCGCCTGGACCGACATCACCTGGCTGCTCTACGTCCACCACGTCAGCTGGGCCTACTACGTGCAGCGCGGCACCCAGCCGGACTGCGCCAACGACGCGGCCGAAACCTGCGGCCCGGTCCCGCAAAGCGCCAAGACGCCCGGGATCTGGAACCCGCTGCCGCTCTTCGGCGACGTCCAGGCCGACCACCAGCTGAAGAACATCAAGCCGCTGCACGCCTACTTCGCCGCGGCCAGGTCCGGCACGCTGCCCGCGGTGAGCTGGATCACCCCCTCCAACGCGGACAGCGAGCATCCGCCCGCCAGCGTGCACCAGGGCCAGGCGTACGTGACGTCGGTCATCAACGCCGCCATGAAGAGCCGCGACTGGGGATCGACGGCCATCTTCCTGTCCTGGGACGACTGGGGCGGCTTCTACGACAACGTGGTCCCGCCCAGGGTCGACCAGAAGGGCTACGGCCTGCGCGTGCCAGCCATGATCATCTCCCCTACGCCCGGCGGGGCTACATCGACAAGGACACGCTGAGCAGCGACGCCTACCTGAAGTTCATCGAGGACGACTTCCTCGACGGGGCCCGGCTGAACCCCAAGACCGACCGGCGCCCCGACCGGCGGCCGGACGTGCGCGAGGACGAACCGATCCTGGGTAACATCGACACCGCCTTCGACTTCAGCCAGACGCCGCTCAAGCCGGTGCTGCTGCCCATCAACCCGCCCACCGATTCACCCACCGTCCCCGCCTTCTTCACCCATCTCGGGTCCTGCATGGGCTGCACCCACCCGCCGCCGGCGGTCGGCAATACCAAACACTGAGCCGGGAGGCCCCGTGAGCAGCCAGCCGGTCACCGAGGGATCCGCGCCCTTCCGCGGGCACGCCACCTGGTACCGGGTGACCGGCCGGCTGGACGCGGGCAAGGCGCCGCTCGTGGTGCTGCACGGCGGACCGGGAGCGACGCACGACTACCTGGACTCGATCGCCGCGTCGCGGCGGCCGGCCGCGCCGTCGTGCACTACGACCAGCTCGGCAACGGCAAGTCCAGCCACCTGCCGGACGCGGGCGCGGAATTCTGGACCGTCCGGCTCTTCCTCGACGAGCTGTCGTCCCTGCTGAGCCACCTCGGCATCGCCGGCCGCTACCACCTGCTGGGCCAGTCCTGGGGCGGCATGCTGGGCGCCGAGCACGCGGTGACCCGGCCGCCCGGCCTGCGCTCCCTGGTCATCGCCGACTCGCCGGCTTCGATGCCGCTGTGGCTGCAGGCCGCCGCCGAGCTGTGCGCCGGGCTGCCCGCCGACGTGCAGGCCACCCTGACCAGGCACGAGGAGGCGGGCACCACCGACAGCGCCGAATACGAGGCGGCAGTGCGCGTCTACTACGACCGGCACCTCTGCCGCGTCCCCTGGCCGCCCGAGGTGACCAGGTCGTTCGACGCCATCGACGCCGACCCGACCGTCTACCACACGATGAACGGCCCCAGCGAGTTCCACGTGATCGGCACGCTGAAGGACTGGACGATCACCGATCGGCTGGACCGGATCGCCGTCCCGGTCCTGCTCGTATCCGGCCGCCACGACGAGGCCACGCCGGCGACCATCCAGCCGTACGCGGACCGCATCCCCGACGTCCGCTGGCACGTCTTCGAGAACTCCAGTCACATGCCGCACATCGAAGAGAAGGACATTTTCCTGCCGAACGTCTGCGAATTCCTCGACGCGCACGACTGACCAGCCGGGCGCGGCCGGACCTCACCCGGCGCCCGCCTGACGCACTCCCCCCGCATGCCGCGCCGCCGGTTGCCCAGGAAGTCGGTGCTGCTGCAGGAGGCTGCGGCAATGACCTGCTCCCGATCAGGGGAGCAAGCCGCTGACGGCCGGCCTGCCGATCCGAGTGGCTAATTCCGGCATTACTTCAGCACGCTCCCAGCGCTGCCAGCGCTTCGGATCAAGGAATGCCCCGCGGCGGGGCGGGCCCGGGTCAGGGCGTCAGGGCGAGAGTCGCGCCGCCGGGGTCACACAGCCGGTGGCAGCCGGCCGTGGCCGGGAAGGTCGCCCGCTCGCTCGTGACCCGGGCCCGGGGCCCGTCCGGCCCGGTAAGGATGGTGCCCTCGGCGCCGACCGCGACCAGCTCGCCACCGGTGCGCAGCAGCACCGGGCCGTCACGCCGGGCCGAGATCGCCACCCGCCCGGCCCGCAGGCCGTCGATCACCTGACCGGGCCCGGTGCCCGCGCATTCCACCCAGGTCATGGGCGATCCCAGCGAGTGTCCGGCCCCGGCCGGTGCCAGTCGCTGCCGCCGACCGGGATCGCGGCCGGATCCCAGGCCAGCCACCAGGCCAGCGGCGTGGTCCAGCGCTGGTCGAGCCAGCTCCAGTGCCACACCTCGACCAGCGGCGGGCGGCCGCGCATGGAGTGCAGCCAGCTGACGTGACCGGCGATGGGATGGTTGACCGACATGATTCCGCCGTGCTCCTGTGCGTGCCTGAGCCAGTCGTCGGGGCGGCCGCGGAAATCGACCCAGCCGACGTCGCCGAGCACGCCGGCGTGACCGGCGTCGGTGGTAACCTCCTGGCCGGGCAGCAGCGTGATCTGGTACCTGGCCGCCGCGGCGGCCAGCTCCGCGTGATGGCTGATTGTGTTGTGGTCGGTGACGGCGAGGAAGTCCAGCCCGCGCCCGGCGGCCAGGCAGGCGAGTTCCGGCACGGTCACTGCGCCATCGGAGTGGACGGTGTGCGCGTGCAGGTCGCCGCCGAGCCAGCGACGGCCCGCGGCCGCGGGCAGTTCGCGCCGGGCCGGGCGGCCCCGCGGCGCGGGCGGGGCCGCGGGCCGCGGGCCCGTCCGCCATCCGGCAGCGGCGTCCGCGGTGGTCGCGGTGAGCCGGTACGCGACCCCGTCGGCCGGCAGCCGGTAAATGCCGATGATCACCTGCCAGGGCCCGGGCTCGGGCTCGCCGGGAAGGTAGCCGGGCGTGGCATCATCTGCGGAGATCACGAACGACCGGCGGGCACCGCCTGACCAGCCGCGGAATCCGGCCGCCCCGAGACAGCCCAGGTCCAGCGTGGCCGCCGACCGGTCGTAGTCAAGCTCGACTCGGAGGGCCCGGCAGCCCCGCGGTATCTCGACAGGCAGGTAATGCCAGGGCGAGGCGAACCGGTCCTCGAGCGTCCACCGGCCCTCGTGCCGCGTGATCCGATTCATGGGGCCATCTGATCACGCCGCGCGCATACCGACCCAGCCGCGGACGGCAGGTGGGGCGCGGCGGCGCGAGGGTGGGGCCGGGCGGCGGCAGGGTGTGGGCGCGGCGGCGCGAGGGCGGGGTTACGGCGGCGCGGCCGAGTGCGACAGCGGGGGGTGCGGGGGGAACTCCCGCGTGCGGGGGGAGCTGCGGGGCCGTTCCCCCCGCACGTTTGCCGGCCCGCCGGGCCGGAGCCTCGAATCCATTGTTGCCGTACTTCGCCATGATTGCAGGCGCACCGGGAAATAGGGACGTGATTGTCCATTCCTGAGCCATTTGCATCGGCTCATCCGGCTCGCGGCTGCGGCGAGGCCGCGGCTCCTGCGGTGCGGCGGTCAGCTCGTCCGGGCCGTCCTCTCCGCCTCGCGCAGCACCCGCAGGATGTTTCCGCTGGCCAGCCGCGCGCAGTCGGCTTCGGTCCAGCCCCGGCGGAGCAATTCGGCGAATAGCGCCGGGTACCGGGACACGTCCGACAGCCCCTCGGGCACCTGATCCGTGCCGTCATAGTCCCCGCCGAGCCCGACATGCTCCAGGCCGGCGACCGCCCGCACGTGCTCGACGTGGTCTGCGACCTGGGCGACCGTGGCATTCGGGCGCGGGTGGCTGGCGGCACGCTCGGCCGAGACCCGCGTCCGTTCGGAATAATCCTTCGGGTCAAGACCCCGCTCGCGCATCTCCGCGGCGACCTCGCGGTCCCACTGCCGGCATGGCTCGGAAACGAACGACGGCACGAAGGTGACCATGCAGACGCCCCCGCCCGCGGCCAGCGCTTCGAGCACGTCGTCGGGGACGTTCCGGGGATGGTCGCAGACCGCGCGGGCGCTTGAGTGCGAGAAGATGACCGGCCCGCGTGCCGCCCGCAGGGCGTCGCGCATCGTCGCGGGGGCGGTGTGCGAGAGGTCGACGAGCATGCCGAGGCGCTGCATCTCGGTCACCACCTCGCGGCCGAACCCGGTCAGCCCGCCCGCCTCGGGCTCGTCGGTGGCCGAGTCGGCCCAGGGGACGTTGTCGTTGTGGGTGAGGGTCATGTACCGGACGCCCAGCGCGTACAGCGAGCGCAGCACGCCGAGCGAGGAGGCGATCGAATGGCCGCCCTCGGCGCCGAGCAGCGACGCCACCTTGCCCGCCGCCATGGCCTGCTCGACGTCGTCTGCGGTCAGCGCGAGCTGCATCGCGTCGGGGTAGCGGCCGACCAGGCGGCGGGTCAGGTCGACCTGCTCCAGGGTGGCCGGCACCGCGCTGTCGCCCGGCAGGCTGGACGGCACGAAGACCGACCAGAACTGGGCGCCGACCCCGCCGGCCCGCAGCCGGGGCAGGTCGGTGTGCGTGCCGGAAAGCCCGGCGCGGAGGTCGACCCCGTCCAGATCCGCGTGCCCCATCTCGCGCAGGGTCCAGGGCAGGTCGTTGTGGCCGTCCAGGATCGGGGAACGGCTGAGCAGCTCGCGGGCGCGGTCCAGGTCACTTGTCACCGGCCCAGGATTTCAGCCGCGGCGGTCAGCCGCCAGTCGCCTCCCCCGTGCCGCGGCCAGCCTGGTCCCGGCCGGGCTGTCCCGGGACCCGCATGATGTGCGGGACCGTGTGCCTGCGGGCAGTGGCCCGCGCCCGGCGGTGCGGACGCCGGGCGGATCGACAGCAGCCGGTCGGGAGCATGGTCGACCTGCAAGGTGGTGTGCCCGATGCGGTAGGTGCCGGCCAGCAGCCGCTCCAGGTCGGCCCGCACGGCGTGACAGTCCAGCCCCTGGCCGACCAGGACGTGCGCGGAGGCGGCCGGCATTCCGGAGGTGATCTCCCAGATGTGCAGGTCGTGTACCTCCACCACGCCCTCGCGCGCGGCCATCGCCTGGCCGATGGCCTCGGGGGACAGCTCGGGCGGGGCTGCCTCGAGGAAGATCCGGCCCGAATCGCGCAGCAGGCCGGCCCCGGCCCTGGCCATCAGCGCGACGACGACCAGGGAGGCGATCGCGTCGGCGCGGTCGAACCCGGTGATGATCATGATGAGGCCGGCGATGGCGGTAGCCGCGAACGCGTAGGCGTCGGTGAGGATGTGCCGGAAGGCACCTTCCACGTTGAGGCTGCGCCGGTCGGCCCCGGCGGCCAGGGCCGCCGCGCAGGCATTGACCACGATGCCGGCCAGGGCCGTGCCGAGCACCGCCCCGCCGGCCACCGCCGGCGGGATATCAGCCGGCGCACCGCCTCATAAGTCAGCCACGCCGACAGCAGCAGCAGCGTGATCCCGTTCGCCTGCGCCGACAGGATCTCGGTACGGCGGAGCCCGTAGGTGTACCCGCCGCCGGGCGGCCGGGCGGACAGCCGCATCGCGGCCAGCGCGAGGGCGATCGCCGCGGCGTCGGTCAGCATGTGCGCCGCGTCGGAGATCAGCGCCAGGGAGTGGGCCAGCAGCCCGATCGTCACCTCGGCGACCATGAACGCCACGATCAGCGCGAGCGCCCCGGCGAGACGCCTCGCACCCGCCCCCGGCGGGGCGGCATCCGCGGGCCCGCAGGCCGCCGGGCCGGCACCTTTCCCGGGCCCGGCCCTCCCGGCCGGGACGCCCCGGGCACGGCCGTGGCCAGCGTGGCCCCGGCCGGCGTGCCCGTTCGGGACGGTCATGACGGCGGCCGGGCCCGAGCGGCCAGGCGCTCCGGGTGAGCCGCGGCGGGCGCGTGCCCGGTGTGCGTGAGCGCGAGGTCGAGCAGCATCCGGACGTGTGCGTCGGCCAGCCGGTAGTACGCCATCCGGCCTGACCTGCGCACCTGCACCACCCGGTGCGCCCGCAGCAGCCGCAGGTGGTGCGAGGCGGCCGACTCGCTCGCCCCGGCGGCGGCGGCCAGGTCGGAGACGCACATCTCCTCGCCCTCGAGCAGCGCGACCAGCACCCGCAGCCGGCCCGGGTCGGCGAGCAGCCCGAACACGTCCGCCAGATCCGCCACCTGCTCGTCGGGCGGCATCGACGCGCGGACGCCGGCCACCCGGTCGCGGTCCACGATCCGGACGACGCCGTCGCCGGGGCGCCGGCCGGCGGAATATCTGAATGACTGCTCATACGTTGCTACATTACCGCGGCCGCCCGGCGGAATCGAGGGGCCGCCGACCATCCGCGACCGGGCCTCCGCGGCCCGGCCTCCGCGAGGGCCGGCCTCCGCGGCCGGCCCGGCCCGGCCTCCGCGGCCGGCCTGCGGCCGCTCCGCGGCCCGGCCTCCGCGGCCCGGCCTCGGCGCTGACCCGGCGCACCGGGCAGAGCTAACCCTCAGCGCGCGTTCAGGGATAACCGGTTGAATAGGGCTGGCGCCGGCCGCTGCGGCCGGGCCGGCGGCCACGAGAGGCCGCCCGCGGGCAGGGTAAGGACGGGAATGGACGAGACGAAGCCGCGCCGGCGGCAGAGCGCGGCCGCGGAGAAGATCGCTGCGCAGCGGGCCGCCGAACGCCAGCGCCGCAGGCTGCTGCTGGCCGGCGGCAGCGTGCTGGTGGTGCTGGTCGTCGTGGTGGTCTTCGTCGTCGTGAAGGTGACGGGGAAGCCGGCCAGCGCGAGCTCCGGGCGCGCCGCCGCCAGCGCCAGCGTGGCCAGCCGGATCGCCAGCGTGCCGCCCGGCACGCTCAACGCGGTCGGCAAGGGCACGGCGAGCCCGATGCAGCCGGTCACCGGCCACCCGCCCCTGCTCACCAGCGGCGGCAAGCCGGAGGTGCTCTATGTCGGCGCTGAATACTGCCCGTACTGCGCGGCCGAGCGGTGGGCGATGGCCGTCGCGCTGAGCCGGTTCGGCACGTTCTCGGGACTGCGATTCATCCACTCATCGAGCACCGACGTGTACCCGAACACGCCGACCCTGACCTTCTACAAGTCGCGTTATGCCAGCAAATACCTGACGTTCTCCCCGGTGGAGACGACCACCGTGACGCACGCCCCGCTGCAGTCGCCGACCAAGGCCCAGCTGGCCCTGTTCAGCAAGTACGACGCGCCCCCGTACGTCCCCGCGGCCGACCGCGGCTCCTTCCCCTACGTCGACATCGGGAACCGGGCCCTGATCATCGGCGCCCAGTACCTGCCGAGTGCGTTCAGCGGCCTGACCTGGAGCCAGGTGGCCGCCGCCATCGCGAACCCGTCGACCGCGATCGCCAAGGACGTGGACGGGGCGGCCAACATGATGACCGCCAAGCTGTGCCAGCTCACCCACGGCCAGCCGGGGAGCGTCTGCACCTCGCCCGGAGTCAAGGCGGCCGGCGCGAGCGGCTGACCCGGCACCGGCACCCGCCGGTTACGCGGGCTTGCGGGTGCGCCGGCGCGAGCTCGCCCGAGCCGGCCGCGGTCTTCCCCGCGCCGGACCGGCCGGACTGCGCGGTCTTCGCCTGGCCGCGCGACGCCCGCTTGGCCGGCTTCTTCTCCTCGGCGGCGGCCTTCTTCGCCGCCGGCTGGGCCGCCTTTCCCTGCCCGGCGCGCTTCTCCTTGGCCGCCTGCACGTTGGCGCGCAGCGCCTCGACCAGGTCGATGACCTCGCCGCCCCCGTTGCCGCCGGTCTCGACCCCGGCCACCTCGCGGCCGGCGGTCTTCGCCGCGACCAGCTCGTCCACCGCGGCCTTGTACTCGTCGGTGTACTGGGACGGGTCGAAGTCCGCGGCCAGCGAGTCGATGTAACTGCTGGCCATCGCGAGCTCCTGCGGGCGCACGGTGACCTCGGTCTGCGGGGCCAGCGATCCGGCGTCGCGTACCTCCTCGGGCCACAGCAGGGTATGCACCACCAGCACCTCGCCGGTCGCCCGCAGCACCCCCAGCGCCTCCCGGGACCGCAGCGTGACCTTCACGACCGCCACCCGCTCGCTGTCGGCCAGCGTGTCGCGCATCAGCACGTACGGCTTCACCGCGGACTTGTCCGGCTCCGCGTAGTACGCCTTGCTGTACAGCATCGGGTCGATCTGCTCGGCCGGCACGAACTCGACCACGTCGATCTCCTTCGACGAGGCGAGCGGCAGGTTGGCGAAGTCCTCGTCGGACAGCACGACCATCTCGCCGCCGGGTAGCTCGTACCCCTTGGCGATGTCGCTGTACGGCACTTCCTTCCCGTCGAGCTCGCACACCCGCTTGTACCGGATGCGGCCGCCGTCGGCGGCGTGGACCTGCCTGAAGGACACATCGTGCGCCTCGGTGGCGGTATAGAGAGATACCGGGATGGACACCAGGCCGAACGATATCGTCCCCTTCCATATCGGGCGCATAAAGTCAGCATAAGCGCAGGTCGGTGACCGAGCAGAGCCGCGCGGGCCGCCGAGGCACCCGAGGACTGGCGCCATGACCCGCTTTTGTCACCCGGCATGTACAGCCTGATACCTTCGCTCAGGTTGTCCCTGCCCGGATGTCCGCCGCGCCGCGGCCGGGCGGCGCACCCGCACGCAGACGAGAGGACCGGCTGCCTATGAGTGACGTCCCGCCCGCCGCCGCGGCGCCCGACGACCCGTTCCGCACCATGGCAGGGACCATGCGGATGAAGCTCGAGGTGGTGGACTCGCGCGCGGTGACCCCGCACATGCAGCGGCTGGTGCTGACCGCGCCCGAGCTCGCCGGTTTCGAGCACCTGCCCGGCCAGGACGTGATGCTGCTGGTGAACATGGAGGGAAGCCGGCCGGTCCGCCGCCGGTACACCATCCGCGCGCTGGACCGGGCCAGGCGACTGCTCACGCTCGACATCGTCCGGCACTCCGAGGGCCCGGGAGAGCGCTGGGTCAGCGCGGCCGCGCCCGGCGTGACGGTCGAGGGCATCGGCCCGCGGGGGAAGGTCAGCCCGGCGCCGGACACGGACTGGCACCTGTTCATCGGCGACGATTCGAGCCTGGCCGCGGTCTTCGCGATGGCGGAGTCACTGCCGCCGGAGGCGACCGCGACCGTGATCCTCGAGGTACCCGAGCCCGCCGACGAGCAGGAACTCCGGCCGCATGCCCAGGTCGAGCTCACCTGGCTGCACCGCAGCGGCCGGCCCGCGGCCGAGCCGGACGCGCTGGTCGCGGCGGCGTCGGCCGTGGACATCCCGGCCGGCCGGCCGCACGCCTACCTGCTCGGCGAGGCCCGGGTGGTGCTGGCCCTGCGCGAGGCGCTGCAGTCGCGCGGGCTCGAGCCCGGGCAGATCTCGCCCAAGGCCTACTGGGGCCGCGGCAAGCGCGAACGCCAGCCACGGCGAGCCCGCGCCAGGGACCGATAGCGCGCCGTCCGGGCGGTCAGCCCGAGCTGTACTCGCCGGAAACGCCACCGCGTACTCGCAGCCCGCGCCGAGCCCGACGAAGCCGGCCATGGTGCGCAGGAACGCGTCCGGGTCGAAGTCCCGCCCGAGGCCATCGATGTACACCTTGTGCTCGCGCAGCGAGGCGACCCCGGCGTCGATCGTGCCGGTCACGTCGGCGAAGTGAGTCGGGTCGCTGCTCGCCGCCACGAAGACGTGCTTGATGCCAGTCCAGGCGGGCCCGGCGTCGCAAAACACCCACGGGTTGGCCGCGTCCCGGCAGGCGTCCAGCGCCGCGAGCCCGACCGCACGGTGATCGGCGTGGTTGACGTTGGGGCTATCGCCCCAGGTCAGATCGAAGTTCATGGTGATCACCGCTTCGGGCCGCAGACGGCGCAGGGACGCCGCCAGATCCCGCCGCAGCCGCAGCCCGTACTCCACCAGCCCGTCCGGGTGGCCGAGGAACTCGACCTCGTGCACGCCGACGAGGGCGGCGCTGCGCCGTTCCTCCTCTTCGCGCAGCGGCCCGACCTGATCGGGCGGCATCGCCGAAATGCCGGCCTCGCCGCTGGTGACGATCACGTAGGCGACGCTGCGCCCCTGGCCGGTCCACCGGGCGACCGCCGCGGCCGCCCCGTACTCAAGATCATCTGGGTGGGCGACCACGGCCACGGCCCGGTCCCAGTCCTCCGGTATCGGCTCCATCGTTCCCTCCCCGTGCCACGCCAGCGTGCCGAGGACTACCCTGCCAGACAACGGCGGCACGCGGGAGGAGACGGCGGTGGCCGAAATTGTCCGGGCCGGACTGGTCCAGCAGCGCTGGACGGGCGACAAGGAATCGATGATCGCCGCGGCGGTCGATCACATCAAGGCCGCGGCATCGGCCGGGGCGCAGGCGGTGTGCCTGCAGGAGCTCTTCTACGGGCCGTACTTCTGCCAGGTGCAGGACACCGACTACTACTCCTACACCGAGGCGATCCCGGACGGCCCGACCACCCGCCTGATGCAGGACGTGGCGCGGCAGCACGGCGTCGTCCTCATCGTCCCGGTGTACGAGGAAGAGCAGCCCGGCGTCTACTACAACACCGCGGCGGTGATCGACGCCGACGGCAGCTACCTGGGCAAGCACCGCAAGAACCACATCCCGCAGGTCAAGGGGTTCTGGGAGAAGTTCTACTTCCGTCCCGGCAACCTCGGGTACCCGGTGTTCGACACGGCGGTGGGCAAGATCGGCGTGTACATCTGCTACGAGCGGCACTTCCCCGAGGGCTGGCGCGCGCTCGGCCTGGCCGGCGCCCGCATCGTGTTCAACCCCTCGGCCACCAGCCGCGGCCTGTCGGAGTACCTGTGGCGGCTCGAGCAGACCGCGGCCGCGGTGGCCAACGAGTACTTCGTCGGCACGATCAACCGGATCGGCGTCGAGCCGCTCGGCGACAATGACTTCTACGGCCAGTCTTACTTCGCCGACCCGCGCGGCCAGCTCATCGGCGACGCGGCCTGTGACAGCGAGGACGAGGTCGTGGTCCGGGATCTGGACATGGACCTGCTCGCCGAGGTCCGCGACCTGTGGGCGTTCTACCGCGACCGGCGGCCGGACAGCTACGGCCCGCTGGTCCAGCCGTGACCGGGGGCAGTCATGCGCATCCTGATCAGCGGCGGCACGGTGGTCACCGCGACCGGCACCATGGCCGCCGACGTCCTGGTGGACGGCGAGCAGGTGGCCGCCCTCCTGTCCCGGGATGATCCTTCCGGACGGTCGCGCGGCGAGGCTGGCAGCACCGGGCAGGCCGCCGTGCCGTCACCCGCCGCGGACCGGGTCATCGACGCGACCGGGAAGTACGTGCTGCCCGGCGGCATCGACGCGCACACGCACATGGAGATGCCGTTCGGCGGCACGTTCGCCGCCGATACGTTCGAGACCGGCACCCGGGCGGCCGCCTGGGGCGGCACCACGACGATCATCGACTTCGCGGTGCAGGCCAAGGGCGCCTCGCTGCTGTCCACGCTGGACAAGTGGCACGAGAAGGCGGACGGCAACTGCGCCGTCGACTACGGCTTCCACATGATCGTGTCCGACGTCAACGACACGACGCTCAAGGAGATGGACGCGTGCATCGCGGCCGGGGTGAACAGCTTCAAGATGTTCATGGCCTACCCGGGCGTGTTCTACGCGACCGACGGCGAGATCCTGCTCGCGATGCAGCAGGCGGCCCGGTCCGGAGCGATGGTCATGATGCACGCGGAGAACGGCATCGCCATCGACCAGCTGGTCGCCCAGGCGCTCGCCGCCGGCCAGACCGAGCCGGTGCAGCACGGCCTGACCCGGCCGCCCGAGCTGGAAGGCGAGGCCGCCTCCCGGGCGATCATCCTGGCCCAGGTGGCCCGCTGCCCGCTGTACATCGTGCACCTGTCGGCGATCCAGGCGCTGGCCGCCGTGGCCGAGGCCAGGGACGCGGGGCAGAACGTCTTCGCCGAGACCTGCCCCCAGTACCTGTACCTGTCCCTCGAAGACCTGGCCAGGCCGGACTTCGAGGGGGCGAAGTACGTGGCCTCGCCGCCGCTGCGCACTGCGCCGCACCAGCAGGCGCTCTGGCAGGGGCTGCGCACCAACGACCTGTCCGTGGTGTCCACCGATCACTGCCCGTTCTGCTTCCGCGAGCAGAAGGAACTCGGCCGCGGCGACTTCTCCAAGATCCCGAACGGGATACCCGGCGTGGAGCACCGGATGGACCTGCTGCACCAGGGCGTGGCCTCCGGGGAGATCTCGCTGCCGCGCTGGGTGGAGATCGCGTCCGCCACGCCGGCCCGGATGTTCGGCCTGTACCCGCGCAAGGGGGTGATCCAGCCGGGCAGCGACGCCGACATCGTCATCTACAACCCCGCGGCCAGTCAGATCCTGTCCGTGGCGACGCACCACATGAACGTGGACTACTCGGCCTATGAGGGCATGCAGATCACCGGCAAGGTGGAGACCACGCTGTCCCGCGGCCGGGTGGTGATCGACGCCGGCGAGTATCACGGCCGCTCCGGCGACGGCCGGTTCCTCGAACGCGAGCCGTGCCAGTATCTCCGGTAAATGTCCGTCCTCACCAGCCATAACCCGCATCCGCAGCACAGCTGACACAAGCCGGAAGGCACCGCAGCCAAGGGGGACGCACGATGGATTTCGGGCTTGTCCTGCAGACCGATCCGCCCGCCCGCCTGGTCGTGGACCGGATGCGGACGGCCGAAGACGGCGGGTTCGGCTATGGCTGGACGTTCGATTCGCACATGCTGTGGCAGGAGCCGTTCGTCATCTACTCGCAGATCCTGTCCGCGACCAGGTCGATGATCGTCGGGCCGATGGTGACCAACCCGGGCACCAGGGACTGGTCGGTCATCGCGTCGCTGTTCGCCACCCTCAATGACATGTTCGGCAACCGCACCGTGTGCGGCATCGGCCGCGGCGACTCGGCGCTGCGGGTGATCGGCCGCCCGCCCACCAGGCTGGCCACGCTGTCCGAGGCGACGCAGGTGATCAAGGACCTGGCCGAGGGCCGCGAGGTGACCCGCGACGGCGTTACGCTCCGGATCCCGTGGGTGCGGGGCGGCAAGCTGGAAGTCTGGATGGCCGGCTACGGGCCGAAGGCGCTGAAGCTGGCCGGCGAGCAGGCCGACGGCTACATCCTGCAGACGGCCGACCCGCACATCGCCCGCTGGACCTTCGACGCCGTCCGCGCCGCTGCCGTCGAGGCCGGCCGCGATCCCGGGACCATCACCATGTGCGTGGCGGCGCCGGCCTACGTGGGCAGCGACCTGGCCCACCAGCGCGACCAGCTGCGCTGGTTCGGCGGCATGGTCGGCAACCACGTCGCCGACCTGGTGGCCAGGTACGGCACCTCCGGTCCGGTGCCGCGCGCGCTGACCGACTACATCGCCGGCCGCAAGGGCTACGACTACTCCCATCACGGCCGGGCCGGGAACCGGTCGGCCGACTTCGTGCCGGACGAGATCGTGGACCGGTTCTGCCTGGTCGGCAGCGCGGCCGCGCACGCGGACCGGCTCCGCGAGCTGGCCAGCCTCGGCGCGGACCAGTTCGCGCTGTACCTGATGCACGACCAGGCCGACAAGACCCTGGCTGCCTACGGCGCTGACATCATCCCGGCGCTGACGTAGGCGCCACGCCTGGAGCCCGGCCACCGCGGACAGCTGGTCCTCGGTCAGCGGCCACCCGGCGACGGCGAGCCCGGCCAGCACCGCCCGGGCCAGCGGTTCAGAAGCGGATATGGGCGATTGTGGCGTCGTCGTGCTGCTTGGCGCCCGGACGGGGCCGCCCTGCCTCTGCCGCGCGCAGCCGGGCGATGACCGCGGCCGGGCCCGCGGCGCGCATCCGCGCGAAGATATCCGGCCAGGAGCAGCCGTACCAGTCGGCCAGCCGGGTGACGCCGTCGGTACACAGGGCCGCGTCCGTCACCGAATCGAGACCGGCCGACCCGCGCACCGCCTGATGCGCCGCCCCCGGATCGGTGCTGGCCACCCAGAACCCGCCCGGCTGGTTGCGCCAGGCCCGCACCAGGTCCCGGCCGTACGGCCTGCCGCCCGGGAGCCGGGCCAGCCGGTCGTCGGCGAGCCGGGTGACCGTCCCGTCCCGGTGCCGCAGCAGGACGGGTGAGTCGCACAGCACGAGGTACTCCAGGCGGTCCCGGATCCGGACCAGGCACACGGTGGACGACGGCGTGTCGGGGTTAGACAGGTCGCAGCGGCCGGCGTGCGCGTCCCTGGTGGCGGCGATGGCGCCGGCCACAAGCTCGGCGAGCGGGGCGGGGTCGGCCAGGATCAGCCGCGCGGTCAGGGCCGCGGCGAGCCGCCGGACCAGCCACGGCACGCCGTGCCGGCAGCCGCTGTCGGCCCCGGGCACCGGGGTCGCGCCGTCCAGCACCAGCGCCCAGTCCGCCCCGGCCGCGACAAGATCCTCGTTGACCCGGCCCGGGACGCCGCGCGTCGCGTGGCTTATCTGCACGGCTGGCCGCCGGACCGGGCCGGATCAGGTTAGGCCGTAGCCTAGGAACTCCTCGAGCCAGGACGTGTGATAGCGGCCCGCACGCACATCAGGCACCTCGAGCAGCCGCCGGTGCAGCGGCGCCGTCGTGGTCAGCCCGCCGATCTCCAGCTCGGCGAGCGCCTGGCTGGCCCGGGCGAGCGCCTGCGGCCTGCTCGTGCCCCAGGCGCAGAGCTTGGCCACGAGCGAGTCGTAGAACGGCGGGACGACGGTCCCCGGGGCGAGCGCGTGCTCGACCCGGATACCGGGGCCGCCGGGAAGTTCGAGCGAGGTCACCGTGCCCGGCCGGGGCAGGAACTTCTTGTC
The DNA here is from genome assembly GCA_963795575.1 of uncultured Actinomycetes bacterium. Lineage (GTDB taxonomy): Bacteria > Actinomycetota > Actinomycetes > Streptosporangiales > Streptosporangiaceae > PALSA-505. The sequence continues at coordinate 215,881 of CAWCII010000009.1, forward strand.
CGGATCCTCCGCGTTGATGCGGCACTCGACCGCGTGCCCGCTGCGGCTGATGTCTTCCTGCCGGACCGACAGGGGCTCCCCGGCCGCCACCCGCAGCTGCTCGGCGACCAGGTCGAGGCCGGTGACCAGCTCGGTGACCGGGTGCTCCACCTGGATGCGGGTGTTCATCTCCATGAAGTAGAAGTCGTCGCCGTCCACCAGGAACTCCACCGTGCCCGCGCCGGCGTAGCCGACCTGGCGGGCGAGCCGCACGGCCGCCGCGGTCATCCGGTCGCGCAGGTCCGGCGGCAGGCCGGGGGCGGGCGCCTCCTCGAACAGCTTCTGCCGCCGCCGTTGCAGCGAGCACTCCCGCTCGTAGCAGTGCACGACGCTGCCGAGGGAGTCCCCGAGCACCTGCACCTCGATGTGCCGGGCCCGGGAGATACTCCGCTCCAGGTACACGGCATCGCTGCCGAACGACGCGGCCGCCTCCCGCTGCGCCGCGGGCAGCACCGAGCGCAGGGCGGCCTCGTCGCCGGCCGGCCGGATCCCGCGGCCGCCGCCCCCCGCCGCCGCCTTGACCAGCACCGGGTAGCCGACCCGGCCGGCCGCCGCGGCCGCCTCGTCCGCGCTGCCGACCAGCCCGCTGCCCGGAACGAGCGGGACGTCCGCCTGCTCGGCGAGCACCCGGGCCCGGGCCTTGTCGCCCATCGCCGCGATGGCCGCCGCCGGAGGGCCGACGAACGTCAGCCCGGCCGCGGTCACCGCCTGCGCGAAGCCGGCGTTCTCGCTGAGGAAGCCGTAACCGGGATGGACGGCATCGGCTCCGGCGTCCTTCGCGGCCCCGATCAGCGCGTCGATGTCCAGGTAGCTCCGGGCCGCCTGCGGCGGTCCGATCAGGCGGGAGTCGTCGGCCTTCCGCACGTGTGCCGCGCCGGCGTCCGCCTCGGAGTAGACCGCCACCGCTTCGGCGCCGAGCAGATGGCAGGCCCTGATCACGCGCACCGCTATCTCACCGCGATTGGCGACGAGCACCCTGCGAAGCGGCTTGCCGGCCGCCGGCGTCGGGTTCATCTTCTGCCCCTCCGGCTGTGTACGTCGGCTGCGGCCTGGCCCGGCCTGCCGCGTCCACCCTACAGATCGCCCGCCGCCGGGCCGACCTGCCCGCCGCCCGGCGCACCGTCGCCGGGCGGCGGACGGGCACATCCGGCGGACCGGCGGTTTCTGCCCGGCGACGTGGGGTAACGTACGTGACTCAGGTCTGCGGAACCAGGAGGGACACGATGAGCCTTGAGGAGGCCTCGCGCCAGCTCGAGCAGGCCATTCACGACGCCCAGGTGGCGTTCGACTGCATCGGCCTGGGTCACATCGACCGCGCGCACACGAACGCGCTGACCGCGCGGACGGCGGCGGACGCCGCGGAGACCGCGCTGCGCGTCGCCCTCCGCGACACGAACGCTCCCGCGGACGACAACCTGTAGACGCCGGCCCCCTCGCCCGGCTTCCCCGGGCTCGGCCCGGCGTCCTTCCGGCCCGGCCCGGCGTCCTTCCGGCCCGGCCCGGCGTCCTTCCGCGCCCGGCGTCTCCGGCCGGCCGCGTCCTGCGGCCCGCATCCGGCCGCTGTGCACGTTGCAGTCGGGCAGGCTGCGGGCCGCGCTGCTGCGGTCCCCTGCAGCCGTGGCTGAAGTCAGTTGATGCCCGGTCCGATGGTCGCGTCGAAGCCGCTCAGCACATCGGGGTCGCCCGAGCGGTTGACCGGCCCGGTGCCTGGCCGGTGCCACAGCCAGCAATCCAGGTCCGCGGCCGTGCCGCTGATCTCGGCCATGGCCGGCGCGCCGCTGTCGGTCTTCGCGACGTGAATGTCGGGCTCGTCGTAGGAGTTCCCCTCGCCCGGGTCGGTGCCGGTGAACCGGGCGAGCGTCACCAGCCACGAGTCGCCGGTGTCGGTGCCCCGGATCCGGACGGTCCGGCCGGGGACCGGCGTGATCGTGCCCCAGTGCGGGCACCCCCCGTACATCACCCGCAGCCCCTCATCGACCCCGTCGGCGGCCAGCCGGGCGTCGATCGGGGCCCGGCTGCCCGCGGTGAGCTCCGCGTCGACCCGGTGGATGAGCGCCTCGTGTGCCTGCCGGCGCCGGATGAAGCCGACGGTGTGATCGTCCGACCAGGTCCAGGCGGGGGTGTCCGGGCCGGCCGCGGCGAGGGTCTCGCCGAGTCCGCGGCTGGCCCGCTGGTAGAAGGCCAGCAGGGCGTCCCGGCCGGCCGGGCGCGGCGGGGTGAGCTTCTCGGCCTCACCGCCGGGCAGGTTCTCCCGGACGACGGTGCCCCAGAAGAACTGCACCTGGCCCAGATGCCAGAGCAGGTCGTCGGCATTCCAGTCCGGGCACGACGGCACGGCTGCCTCCGGCGGGGCCTGCCGGATCGCCTCTGCGAAGCGGGCCGATTCCCGGGCCAGGTGATCGAGGTAGTCGATGTGGTCAGCCATGCCGTCCACGCTACCGAGATCCTCCGTCAGCAGGCGGCCGCCGTCCTCACCGGGCCAGCTCGCTGTCGCCGACGTGAGTGCCGAGCCACCGGCTGAGCGGCTGCGCGGCGCGCAGGAATCCGGTCACCCGGTCCTTGGCCGCCGCCGTGCCCAGCCACGCGGCGGCGGGCCACTCCCGCCACGCGATCAGGCCCTTGTGCCGGAGCAGGCCGGCCCGCGGGTGATCCTTGGGGTAGCCGCGCGGCGCGGTCTTGAGGCTGCGGTGACCGGTGACCGCGATGTCGTGCCGCTCGACGCCGGCGATGACCTTGCGCAGCTCCTCGCCGGTCCGGTCCCCGGCGACCGCCCGCCGGTAGCGGTCCAGCTGATCGGGGGCCATCTGGTACATGCCGCTGCCGGCCGCGAGCCCGCGGGCCGACAGCTGGATGTAGCCGCCGTGGGCCAGCGTGGCCCCCATGGCCGTCTTGTACGGCGACTTGTCGGCGCTGAACCGGACGTCGCGGTACGGGCGGAAGATCTTTCCCTCGCCGAATTCGGCCTCCAGTTCCAGCAGCAGCGCGGCCATCGGCGCGTGCACGTCCCGCTCGTAGCAGGCCTGGTGCGCGGTCCAGTAGGCCCGGGAATTGTCGGCCGCCAGGCCCTCGTAGAACTCCAGCGCCTCGGCGGGCCATCCGTTGAAGGTCACCGTTCCCCCGGATCAGCTGGCCGTGAATTCGATCCGCCGGTCATGCTACTCCCGGCATATCCGGGTTTCGCCGGCGCACCGGCCCGGCCCGGCGGCCAGCCGCGTTGATACCATCCGGGCCATGGAGCCGGACAGGGCGGGACGCCCGTCACGAACGTGGTGACCCCGCCGACATCCGCCGAGACCAGCCGGGGCCGGAGGTTCGCCCGGTTCGCGCTGCCCGGCGCCGAAGCCGTCCCCGGGATTGCGGTGATCACGTGAAATTCGCCTGGCTGTGCAGCCACGAGTCCTACCAGCCGGAAGATCTGGTCGAGCAGGCGGCCGCGGCGGAGGAGGCCGGATTTGACGTGGTGCTCGGCTCCGACCACTTCCATCCCTGGGTGGACGACACGTCCGCGGCGGGCTTCGTCTGGGCCTGGCTGGGCATGGTGGCGGCCCGGACCCGGCGGGTGCAGCTCGGCACCTCGGTCACCTGCCCGCTGTTCCACTACCATCCCGGGCTGATCGCCCAGGCCGCGGCGACGGTGGACCGGCTGTCCGGCGGCCGGCTGCTGCTCGGCGTCGGCACCGGCGAGGCCATCAACGAGCGTCCGCTGGGCTTCGACTTCCCCGGCTACCGCGAGCGGCAGAGCCGCATGCAAGAGGCGCTGGAGATCATCCACCGGCTGTTCGCCGGCGAGAAGCTCACCTTCGAGGGCAGCTACTACACGACCGAGAGCGCCCGCCTCTACTCCCCGCCGGCACACCGGGTGCCGGTGCTGATGGCGGCGGGCGGCCCGAAGTCGGCCGAGTTCGCCGGCCGGTTCGCCGACGGCCTCATCACCAGCGTGAAGGAGCCGGAGGACACGGTGGCCAGCGTCATCCAGCCGTTCCGGCGCGCGGCGGCCGAGCGCGAACTGCGGTCAGCGACGGTGCTCGCCACCCGGTGGACGGTGCTGGCGGCCGACGACGAGGATGCCTGGCGGGCGCTGTCGTCGATGCGCGGGCTGCGCGCCCCCGGCCGGCTCGAGACCGCCGACCCGGCCGACCTGCGGTACCGGGCGGACGAGATGGACCGCGCCGAGGTGCTCGGCAGCTACACGGTGGTGCGCGACCCGGCCGGGCTGGTGGAGGCCTACCGGCCGCTGGTGCATGACGTCGGCGCCGACATCGTCTCCATCCAGGTGGCCTCGACCGACCCGATGGCGGCCATCCGGATGATCGGCGAGCAGGTGCTGCCCAAGCTGCGGTCCTGACGGCGGTATCTTCCCGAACGGCTGCGCCCTGCTGGCCCGCGCGAAGCGCCGGCCTGGCCGCCCCGGCCTGCGCCGCCGCTATCGCCGCGCTACAGCCAGTCTCTGCGCCGGAAGACGACGTACAGGATCCCGGCGATGATCAGCATGAAGAGGACCGAGAATCCCAGTCCCCAGTCGTTGCCGAAGCCCGGATAGGGCACGTTCATGCCGTAGAACCCGGTGATGAAGGTCGGCACGGCGATGATCGCGGCCCAGCTCGTGACCTTCTTGGTGATGATGTTCATCCGGTTGCCCTGGATGGTCAGGTTCGTCTCCAGGATCGTCGTGACCAGGTCGCGCAGGCTCTCCGTCCACTCGGTGGCGCGCAGCACGTGGTCGTAGACGTCCTGGTAGTACGGATGCAGGGCCTCGTTGACGATCTGCAGGTCGCGCCGCATCAGGCTGTTGACCACCTCCCGCATCGGCAGCACGACCCGGCGCAGCAGGACCAGGCTCTTGCGCAGCTCGAAACTGCGCCGCTGCACCTCCCGGCCCATGGGCTTGTCGGCGAACAGCTGGTCTTCCAGGTCCTCGATCGTGTCGTCCATGCTCTGCACGGCGGTAAAGTGGCCGTCCACGATGTTGTCGATCAGCCCGTGCAACAGGTAGCCGACCCCGAATTTAGCCAGGTCGGGGCTGGCGTCCCAGTAGTCGATCACGCTGCCGATGTCCAGCCCGTCGTCCTTGCGCACGGTGATCAGGGCGCGCTCGGTGATGAAGGCGGACAGCTCGCTGGTGGCCAGCTCGCCGCTGTCGGTGTCCAGGTGCACCGCGTACGCGGTCATGAACAGGTGGGTACGGTACCGGTCCAGCTTCGGCCGTTCATGATCTAGTACCGCGTCTTCCACGGCCAGCGGGTGCAGGCCGAACTCCTGGCTCAGCACCGCGAGATCCTCCCGGTCCGGATCCCGCAGATCCAGCCAGATCACCGACGACTCATCCAGCAGGTACTCGCTGATGTCACTGACCGGGAAGCCAGCCAGCTCCAGGTTCCCGTGCCGGTAGAGCCGGGTCCGGGCCTGGCATCTGGTCGGCGATGAGCGGCAAATCGCGGAGGCGGCTACCGTGTCCGGATTCCGGCCGCCGAAGGTCTGGCTGTCGCGGCCGGCCGACCCGCCGCCGGGTCGTTCGGTCCTCGCGGCCGGGGAGGCCGGGCGGGCCGTGCCGTCCGGGCTGCCGATGGCCGGCGGCTGCTGCGGATGTTCCCCGGTCATGGTCACTCCTCGTGTGGGCTCTGCCTGTTCTTGCGCTGCGCGAGCCAGGTCCGGACTCAGCGGATCAGTAGCGCCTTCTTCGGACGTGGACTACCCGGGACTTCCCCGCCTAGACCTGATGCCCCGGCGCCGGCTCCGCGGCTTCCGTGCCACGATCATCGCCTGCCGCCGGTGCGGCCGGGGCTCGGGTCAGGACTTGGCGGCGACACCTTCGAAGGCGTACCCGGATGTCCGGGGGCCGCGACACAGAAGTTCTCCATCCGGGCCACCCTGAAGCCTGCCCCGGTCACCAGGCGGCCGATGGGCCGGTTGAGGTGGCGGCCTCCGAAGAGCCGGCGCTGGAGCGGGGATGAGACGGTCCTGCCAGCGGGCGGCATCGGGCTCCGGCGACCCGGCCGTGCTCGGCGAAATGCAGCTCACCGCCCGGGCGCAGCACGCGGTGCATCTCGCCGGGCGCGGCTTCGACGTCGGTGATGCGGGGAAGAACCTGATCGGCGTAGAAGCCCACCGGATCAGTGTGACCTGCCCCCGGGGGCTGCGGCCATCCGGCCGGCGTGCTGTCATACCGCTGTGAGCTGTTCCGCCGCCGTGATAAGGAACACCGATGACGACACTCAACGAAGCGGCCGCCCTCGCCCGTGACGAGCGGGGACTGGCCGTGGTCTCGACGCTGCGGGCCGACGGCACGATCCAGTCCTCGCTCGTCAACGCGGGCGTGCTGGCGCACCCTTCGGCGGCAGGCCGGTGCTGGCCTTCGTCACCTACGGGCGGGTGAAGCTGGCCAATCTCCGGGTCCGGCCCGCAGGTGACCGTGACCTTCCGCAGCGGCTGGCAATGGGCGACGGTGGAAGGACGCGCCGAGCTGGCCGGCCCCGATGACGCCGCAGCCCTGGCTGGATGCCGAAGGGCTCCGGCGGCTGCGGCGCGCGGTGTTCACGGCGGCGGGCGGCGAGCACGACGACTGGGACACCTATGACCGGGTGATGGCGGAGCAGCGGCGCACCGTCGTGCTCGTCAAGCCGGACCGGGTGTACAGCAACTGACGCTGCCCCCGGTCCGGCGCGGCCCGCTACCGCGTGGTCCAGCGGGATCCGTTCCAGTGCTGGAGCATCGCGTAAATGGGTTCGTCTTCGGCGGCCGGGAAGTAGTCGCCGACGGCCCACGCGCTCGATCCCGAGGTGGCCACGACGCCGGCCAGGCTGTTCTGGTCACTGCGATCGTCGACGCTGACGCTGCCGGCCACCTTCCAGGCTGACCCGTTCCAGTGCATGGTCAGGGTCTTGGACGGGCAGTTGATGCTCGGCCCGATGCAGGGCCCGAGCCCGACGGCCCAGGCGCTGGAGCGCGACGACGCCGAGACGCCGTAGAGCATTTCCGTCTTCGATCCGGCCCCGGGCAGCGTGGCGCGGGTCCAGGCGCTCCCGTTCCAGTGCAGGATCAGCGGCTGGTCGGTGTCGGCCGCCGAGTAGTACTGGCCGACCGCCCACGCGTCCGAAGCGGAACCGGCGGCGACGCCGGACAGCCGGGTGCCGAACGTCGGGACCGCGGGCGCGCTGACCTGGTGCCAGGAACTGCCGTTCCAGCGCGCGATCAGGGTCCTGGTCCTGGACTGGGGGTCCAGGTAGTACCCGACGGCCCAGGCGCCGCCGCCCGGCGCGGCCGTGATCGCGAGCAGTTCGCTGTCACCCGAGCCGGGATCCGGGGTCGCCACCTTCGTCCAGGTCCGGCCGTTCCAGCGCAGCCCCAGAGTCACGGTCGCCCCGGACGGGGACGTGTAGTGCCCCACGGCCAGCACGTCGGCCGGCGAAATCACGGCGACCCCGGTCAGCACGCTTCCGTCCGGGGTGGGACCGCCTACTTTCGTCCAGGCCCTCCCGGTCCAGTGCAGGTACAGGTTCTTCTCGCCGCCGTCGTAAGAACCCACGGCCCAGGCATCGGATGGCGAGACGGCGGACACGGCGACGAGGCTGGCCCCCCCTCCGGGGCTGGGCGCCGGCACCGGCGACCAGGCCGAGCCGCTCTCGCGCAGCACGATGTCGTTGCCGGGCACGCATCCCTCCGGGGCTTTCGGGCACTTCTCGCCCACGGCCCACGCGCCGCTGGTACCCGGTATCGCCGTCACCGCGGCCAGGCTGGCCCGCGTGCCGGTGACGGCCGCGGCCGGCCGTGATCGCGCGGCGGCCCATGCTCCTCCGGCTGGCAGCACGGCCGTCAGGGCGAGGGCCGCGGCCACGGCGGCGGCGCGCCCGCCGCAGGCGCGAAGCGATCTCGCGCGGTGACCGCGGGCCGCGCGGCCGCGGGCGGGTTCGCTGGGCTGATGGCAGTGTACGGACATGACCCCTCCTGTTCCTCGGGCCTGGCCGGATAATGCGGCCCTGCCCATGACAGGATGCGGTATCCGGTGCCGCTAAGCGCAGGGGTCGTATGACCCCTCTTCGCCCCCGCTGCCATGCGCCCTATGCGGTGGGCGGTGCGGAGCTGATCCTGGTCACGCCGGTGTCCGAGCCAGCCGAGCACATCGAGCGGCTGGCCGCCGAGGTGTCCCGCAACTCGGCTAGCAGCTCCGGACCGGACCGCGCCCGGACTCGCGGGGAGCTCAGCTGGCCGGACCCCCTCCTGGCGGAGCCGCCTGAGCCTGCGCAGCGGCCGTCACCGGCGGCCGCGGTCTCGCCGCGCGGCCGCGCTGTGACGGCTGAGCAGACGGCAGCCGATCACGGCGAGGCCGATTCCGAAGACCAGCCACGGAACCAGCACCAGCAGGTCGGCGGTAGTCAACGTCGCCTCCTTCGCCTGCCCGGGGATCGGCCCGCTCGCTGCAGTCAGGAAAGCGTGCCGGAGCGCACAGCGGGTGCAGCCCTGGTGATGATCGTATGGAGCGAAGCCCGGTGCGTCCCGGCCGCCGCTGCAGCCGGGAGCGTGCCCCGGCCAGTTCCCGGCCGTCGCCGGCCGGGTCCGCCGATGCCGCCTCGTGGTAGGCCAGCGACAGCGCGATGATCTCCTCGACCTGCCGCCGCCACAGCCGCTCCAGCCGGTCACGCCACCGTGGCAGGTCGCCGGCCGGGTCGGCCGGGAGGCTCGAGGCCGAGCGCGGTCCGGGGTCGGTTGACACCATGATCACGTGGCCTTCCTCCTGGTCCGGCGGGCGCCGCCTGGATTGGCGGGTCCAGCTCGGCTGATGCTGCGGCCGATGCAATCCGCCGCCGGTGCAATTCCCGTGGCCAGGCCGTGGAGCCTGGATGAAGACGCCGGCCGCTACGCCGGACGGCCGGATGCGCCGGGGCCGCGGGGCGCTGCCGGCGCCCCTCTCCATCCCGCCATCACGTCGTGAGCATCCGGCGTGCACGACGGCCGGGTTACCTGAGCCAAGCCCGCTCCGATCGGCGGCCTGTCCTGTGAGCCGCCCGCGGCCCGGCCGGAAGACGAGGTGAGCATCATGAACGGGACCGTGGTAGCGGTGCCGGCCGCGGTGGCGGCCGCGGCCGCGTTCGGCGTGTCCGCCGTCCTCCAGCACCGGCAGGCCCGCGCGACCGCGAACGACAAGACACGGTGGTACCGCCTGCTTGATCACCTCGCCCGGCGGCCGCTGTGGCTGGCCGGGATCCTGCTGGCCGCGGCCGCATACGGCCTGGCGGCCCTGGCCCTGGCCTTCGGGCCGCTCGCGCTGGTGGCTCCGATCGTGGCCATGGACCTGCTGTTCGCGGTGCCGCTGTCCGCGTGGTGGCCGCGACGGCCGATGAGCCGCCGCGACTGGACCGGTTGCGTGCTCGTGGTCACCGGCGTCGGGCTGTTCCTGGCCACCTCTCCGCCCTCCTCGGGCCGGTCCGACGCCCCCGCCCCGGAATGGCTGCTCGCCTTCGGCGCCGTGGCCCTGGTCTGCGCGACCGCGGTCGCCGCGGGCCACCGCCGCCAGGCCGCCACCCGAGCCAGGCTGCTCGCCGCGGCTGCCGGGGTGACCTTCGGCCTGACCGCCGCCGTCACGCTGAGCGCCTCGCGGCTGCTTCGCGACGCTCGCCCCGCGGCTATCGGCAGCCACTGGCAGCCGTGGGCGCTGATCGCGCTCGGCCTCACCGGGCTGCTGCTGGCCCAGACGGCCTTTCAGGCCGCCCAGCTGACCGCCAGCCTGCCGGTGATCGCCACCCTGGAACCCATTTCGGGAGTGGTCATCGGAACCGTCGTCTTCCGCGAGCGCCTGGCTACATCCGCGTTCATGCTCGCGGTCCAGCTGTGCGGGGCCGCCATCGCCGTCGCCGGGATTGTCCGGCTGGCCTCGTCCGCGCTGGCGGTCCCCGATGGTGATACGGATCGCGGCGGCGGCCGCCGGGCCGGTCCTGCGGGCCGGGGCCGCTCCCGGCCCCGCCCGCAGGACCCGGGGTTGCCCACCGGTGTTTGCGGCTGACCCACCGGTGTTTGCGGCTGATCGGTACGATCCGGGTAGCCGACGAGTCGAACGACAGTCACCAGGCGAGGAGGAAGCCATGCCGGCCAGGGGAAATGCCGAGTGGAAGGGCGATCTGCGGACGGGGACGGGAACGTTCACGGCCGGCGACACCATCAGCGGCGACTACTCGTTCAAGTCCCGTTTCGAGGACGGTCCCGGGGCCAACCCGGAGCAGCTCATCGCGGCAGCGCACGCGGCGTGCTTCTCGATGGCGCTGTCGAACATCCTGGCCGAGGCCGGCACCCCGCCGGACTCGGTCCGCACCGACGCCACGGTCACGCTGCGGATGGTTGACGGGGTGCCGACCATCACCACGATCGCCCTGGTCACCGCGGGCCAGGTACCCGGCCTCGACGAGGCCGCCTTCCAGCAGCACGCCGCCACGGCCAAGGCCGGCTGCCCGGTCAGCCGGGCGCTGGCCGGCGTGCCCGAGATCACCCTCCAGGCGTCCCTGGCTGGCTGACCGCGCCGTCGCCCTGGGCGTTCACCATGTCCCGCCGCCGCGCATCCCCGGGCCCCCAGGAGCCGGGCAGATGATCGAGGCGGTGGTGTTCGACCTGGACGGCGTGCTGCTAGATTCCGAGCCGGTGTGGGAGCAGGTGCGCCGCCAGTTCGTCGCCGAGCACGGCGGTCACTGGGCTCCGGATGCCCAGCGCCGGATCATGGGCATGAGCACGGGCGAGTGGGCCCGGTATCTCAGCGAGGATCTGGGGGTCGGCCTGCCTCCCGGGACGGTCGCGGCCACGGTCATCGAGCGCATGGCGGCGCGCTACACCGGCCGGCTGCCGCTCATGCCGGGTGCCGTGGAGGCGGTCCGGAGGCTGGCCGCGGGCTGGCCGCTCGGACTGGCGAGCTCATCGCCGCCGTCGCTGATCGGCACCGTGCTGGACGCGGCGTCCCTGCGGACGTCCTTCGCGGTGATCATGTCTACGGAGCAGGTCGCGCAGGGCAAGCCCGCCCCGGACATCTACCTCGCCGTGGCCGGTCAGCTCGGCCGCCGCCCGCAGCGGTGCGCCGCGGTGGAGGACTCCGCGAACGGACTGCGGTCGGCCGCCGCGGCCGGGATGCAGGTGATCGCGGTCCCGCACCCGAGGTACCCGCCGGGCCCGGAGGCGGTAGCGGAGGCCGCGCTGGTGCTCCCCGGGCTGGCGGCCTGACTCCGGACGTCGTCACCGGGTTGGCGGCCTAGCGCCCCCGGGACCCGCGGGCCGCGGGCCTGACACGGCGGGCCCCGCCCGGCGGCGGGCACGGCCAGCCCAGACCTCTCCGGCGCTGGCCGCGCTTCCGGCTGGCCGCGCTTCCGGCGGTCAGCCAGCCGTCGCGGCCGCCAGCCCGCGCCGCGGCCTGGCGCCTGGCCGTCGCCGCTGGCCGGCAGCGGAGCCGTTCGGCATCATGATCTTGCACGCTGGCGATGCCGGCGGGCCCGCTGGGGCAAGAAAGGTGGTTCATTCGAGCGGCTGCCGGGCAATGACCGGCGGCTCGCGTCCGGCCAGCAGCCACCCTGCGACCGCCGCGAGCAGCGGCATGCCGAGCAGGATGATCAGGAGATTCGTCACCGGGACGTATCCGAGGGACGACAGGCCGTCGAGCGAGTTGCTGCGGGCATAGGCGACGGCGGCGACGTAGGCGGCGGCCGTGCCGAGCACCGCGCCGAGCAGGCCGAGGGCGCCGGCCGTGACGGCGGTGAGCAGGCGGCGGGTCGAGCTGCTCGCGCCGGTGGCGGTCAGCGTGCGCAGGTCGCTGGCCGTCTCGCTGCGGATCAGGCCGACGCTCATGGCCAGGATGCCCAGCGCGAGCGCGAGGCCGAAGACCGTGGCCCAGTTGAGGATCGTCGCCGTGGTCGGGATGCTGTTCTTGGTCTCCACGGTCAGGCCGGCCGCGGACGCCGCCAGCCGGGCGTTGCTGATCTGCGCGGCGGTGGGCGGGTGCGGGGCCTGGATCAGCCAGCCGGAAACGCTGGGCTGCAGGTGAAGCTGCCGGACAGCGTGCTCGGTGATCACGGTGTTGGGCGCCGAGGTACCGGACGGGAGCCCGCTGACCTCCTGGATCACCGGGTTGGCCAGGCAGTCGCTCTTCGGGCAGGGGTATGTCTGCGACCCAGGGCCGTTGCCGCCGGAGCTGCCGGGGCCGACGTTGCGGGGGCTGAAGTAATTGCCATAGACCAGCTGCATCCTGGAAATGCCCGACAGTCCCGGCCGCATGGTAAGGATGTCGGCGGAGGGGCTGACCGCCGAGGCCTTGATCCCGAACGCCCTCAGCAGCTGCGGTGTGGCCACGTACACCGGCCCCGGAGAACTGGCGCCCCGACGCGGCGTGCTGGAGGCTGGCGCTGGTGGACTCGAGCTGGACGACGTCGTGCGAGCCGAGCGCGGCGGCGATGCCGCGCGCCCGCGCCGCCATCGAGGCCGGCTTGCTCCCGGTCGCCGTCCCGCTGGGGCCGCTGCCCGGGCCGCCCCCCGGGGCGCGTTCGGCGTGTAGACGATGAGCTGGTTCGACGCCACGTTAGGCCCGGCGTAGTCGAGGACGTTGCCGAACCGGGCCGCGGATTCCACGCAGACCAGCACGGCGATGAGCACGCCGAGGCTGATCGCCGCGAGGGCCGAGCCCGAGCGAGCCCGGTAGCGGGCCAGGTCACGCAAGGCCAGGCGCGCCGCGATCGGAGCGTGCCGGCCGAGCCGGGCCAGAGCGGTCAGGCAGAAGGGGGCGAGCAGGATCAGCGCCACGACCAGGGCGACAAGGCCGAAGACAAGCTCGGGTGTTCCCCCTCCGCCGGTGGTGCTGCCGGAGTAGGTCAGCAGGGCGAAGGCGGCCACCAGGAAGGCGATTCCGGGTACGGCCGTGCGGTGTACCTGTTTCGGGGGGGCGGGCCTTCCGGACAGGGCGGTCATGATGGGGACGCGGGTGATCGAGCGGGCCGGCCGCGAGGCGGCGAAGTAGCTGGCGATGACGGCCAGCGCCATCGCCGGGAGGATCACGTTCCACGGCAGCGCGAACGCGCCGATCAGGTGGTGGGCATCGGACTCCAGGACCGGCCGGTAGGCGAGCCAGCCGATCAGGCCGAGTACGGCCCCGATCACCGTGCCGGCCACGCCCACCACGACGCCGTTAGCCCGCACGACCAGGCGGACGTGCTTGTCGCTGGCACCCTGGGCGCCGAGCATCCCGAGCGACCGCAGGCGGCGCTGCGCCAGCACCGTGAAGCCGCCCACGCCCACCAGGGCGATGAGCAGCATCCCGATTGTCGCCAGGGCGAGCACGATGGTGTTCGGGTTGAGCGGATTGTTCGAGTTCGCCGAATGGGGGGTCTGCACGTTCGGGCCGAGCGACGCCAGGCTCACCCCAGGCGCGTCGAACAGCACGGTGACCTGGCTCGGCGTCTTGACCTGGCCCGGCACCACGAGGGCAAACTCGTCCAGCAGGCTCTGCGGGTTCTGCACGATGCCGACAACCCGCCGGGCCGTGCCGTCCTGGCGCCAGACGTCTCCGATCTTGAGGTTGAAGGCGGATGCCACCCCGCTGGTGATGGCCACCTGGCCCGGACCTGCGGGGTAATGCCCGCTGACCAGGGACAGCATCGGCTGCCCGAACGGGCCGTGCGGGTCCTGGGCCCGCAGGTTATAGGTGTTGAGCGAGCCGGGGATGGCGATGGTCTGGTTCTCGATGACGTTGACCCGGCCGAAGCGATGCCGCAGCGCGTCGATCTGGCTGGCCAGATGCGGGTCAGGGGCCTGGAACGCAGCGAGGTCCCCGGCGGTGCCGTAGCCCGCATTGGCCGGGGGCGGCGTGTTGGTGGCCACCGCCGCCCCGATGAAGGTGGCGGCCACCGCGACCACGATGAGGGCCATGACCAGGAGCTGCTGGCGCCACTCGCGGCGGAACATCCGCCAGGCCCAGCGCATGACGGCGCGGCGGGCGGCAACGCCCCCGTTCCCGGTCCGCCCCGGCGCCGGCCGGTCCCGGACCGCCGTGCTCATTGGCTCGGTCCCGGTGCGAGCAGTGCCTCGGGACCCGGGGCCGGCCTGCTCTGGTCGACCACGCGCCCGTCCCGGAGGAAGATCACCCGGTCGGCCCACGAGGCCAGTTCCGCGTCGTGGGTCACCACCACGACGGTCACGCCCCGCTTGCGCTCAGCCTGCAGCATGCGCATGACCTCCTCGGCGTTCACCGAGTCCAGGGCCCCCGAGGGCTCGTCGGCCAGCAGCAGCCGGCGCTCCCCGACCACGGCCCGGGCGATCGCCACCCGCTGCCGCTCACCGCCGGACAGCTCGTCGGGGAACTGGCCCGTGCGGTCCGCGAGGCCGAGGCCCTCCAGGGCCCGGATCCCCGCGGCACGTGCCTTCCTGGCCGGGCTGCCGTCCAGCTCCAGCGGCAGGGCGACATTCTCGGCCGCGGTCAGCCCGGGCAGCAAGTTGAAGTCCTGGAACACGTATCCGATCGACCGGCGGCGCAGCCGCGCCCGGTCAGCCCGCGACATCTTCGACAGCGCCTGGCCTCCCACCAGCACCTCGCCGCTGGTCGGCTGCTCCAGGCTGCCGGCGATGGTCAGCAGCGTGCTCTTGCCCGACCCGCTCGGCCCCATCACCGCCACCAGCGCCCCGGGCTCGACCGACAGGCTGACCTCGCAGAGCGCGTGCACCTCAGCGGCGCCGTCGCCGTAGCTCTTCGACACTTGCCTCAGTTCCAGCATGCTCATCATCGCACCTCCACTGTGCGCCGCCGTCTTGGCCACGGCAGGGGATCGGCTCGGGACAGACGGGTGACGGCGGTCAGCGCCCGGCGCTTGCCTGCTCTGGCCCCGGACTCCTCGCGGAGCTGCTCGCCGTAGGCCGGCTCCTCACGAGCAGGGCCAGCCGGTTATACCGGGCCGGCTTCTCGCTGAGCAGGGCCAGCCGGTCATACCGGGCGCTCAGCCATTACAACTGGGTATCATGCTGAAAATAATACTCAGTATAGTACGGATGGCAAGCCCCTCCTCGGAAGAGCGGGTACCGGTCAGGCAGCCAGCCGGATACCGGGCCGGCGACCAGGACCCGGCGTTCAGCGGAGCATGGCGATGCCGGCCCACAGCGGCGTCCGGCTGAATCCGTAGCCGCGGATCGGCAGGTAGGTGCCCTGCAGTTATCCATTGTTTAACTATATAGATATGCTATACTTCTACCCGTGAACACCGATCTGGGCTCTGCGGGGCAGCGCGGCCCCGGCGACCGGTCCGCGGCCGGGGAGGCCCTGTACGCGCTGGTCACCGTCGCGGTGCGCCGCGCGCCGCGGGAGATGAGCCTGACCTCGCTGTTGACGCTGGCCACCCTGGACCGCACCGGCCCGCGGCGGATCACCGACCTGGCCGTGATCCAGGGAGTGGCCCAGCCGTCGATGACCGTGCTGGTGACCGCGCTGGAGCGATCCGGGCTGGTCGAGCGGCGGGGCGACCCGGCGGACAAGCGGGTGGCGCTGGTATCGCTGACCGCCGCGGGCGCGAACGTGCTCAGGGCCCAGCGGCAGGCGGGAGCCGAGGCGCTCAGCCGGCTGATCGACAAGCTGCCGGCCGATGAGGCAGCCGCGCTGGCCGCGGCGATCCCCGCGCTGCGGCGCCTGCGCGAGCTGGACAGCGAGCAGCGGGAGCCCGCCGCCGGCGCGGCGGACCGGCGCGGCGGACTGTCTGGGTGACTAGTCGCCGACCAGGGCCGGCTCGGCGCCGGCGGGCGCGGGCTGGGCCGACGGGCCGACGGGGCCGACGGCGATCGCATCTCGTCGATGCGCACCAGCGCGATGCCCGCCACGATCAGCGCGCCGCCGGCGAGCTGCACTGCGGTGGGCAGCTGGCCGAGCAGCAGCCAGGCGATCAGCACCGCGAAGATGACCTCGGCCAGGCCGACGAAGGACGCGAGCTTGGCGCCGAGCATGCGCGCGGCGGCGATGCCCGCGAGGTACGCGATCACGGCCGCGACCAGCGACAGGCCCGCGATCGGGATCAGCCAGCTGACCCGGTGGCCCGCGAAGCTGACCGCGCCGAAGGTGGCGTGCATCGGTAGCGCGCCCGCGCCGCCCAGCCCGAGCAGCACCGCCGCGCCGATGCCCATGCCCCCGCTGGCCAGGGCCATCGGCGGCAGCTCCTCACTGCTGTGCGACCCCACCACGAAGTAGGTGGCGAGCCCGACCCCGGCGCCCAGTCCCCATAGCACGCCGGCCAGGTCGAGGCGGACATGGCCGATCAGGCCGAGGACGAGCGCCAGGCCGGCCAGCGCGGCGGCCGAGCCGCACAAGGTCAGCCGCCGGGGCCGCTGACCGTGGCGGATCCACATCCAGGCCACCACGAGGACGATGCCCAGGTACTCGAGCATGAGCGCCACGCCGACCGGCAGGGTCTGGATGGCGTTGAAGTAGAACAGCTGGGCGCCGGCCACGGCGATGAGGCCGTAGGCGGCGACCATGCCGCCCTGCCGGCGCAGGATGTTCCACCGCCCGCGCATCGACAGCCATCCCGGCACGGCCAGGACCAGGGCGGCGATGCTGATGCGCGCGGCCACGGCGGCGGCCGGGGACCAGCCCGCATCGATCAGCGACTTGGCCAGTGCGCCAGACGTGCTGAAGGCCAGGGCCGAGAAGACCGCTACACCCAGGCCAGCCCGGGAACGCTGTCCTTGACGCATCGGCCCTCCGCCCTTACCCATGTCTCGTTACCAGATGTCATCGGCAAAACTAGGTTATGCTGATGACAGTAGAGGTGGCGCCCGTTAGGAGTCAAATGCTTTTCGGCCATGACACGGAGGTGGCCTTGCAAGCGGCCGCGGCGCTGGTCAACACCGCCGACGGCGACGCCGAGTACCTTCCGGACATGCAGGCGCTCGATGAGTTCGTCCGCACCTGGGGCTGGACGGGGAAGCGCTGGCGCACGGCAGCCGAGCTGCGCGAGGTGCAGGACCTGCGGCCCTGGCTGCGGCGGCTCTGGGCCGCCGACCGGGACCAGGCGGTGGCCATGGTCAACCAGCTGCTGCGCGGGGCGAACGCCGTCCCGCAGCTCGTCCGGCACGAGGAGTGGGACTACCACCTGCACGCCACGCCGCCCGATGCGCCGCTGGCCACCCGGATGGCCGTCGAAGCCGCGATGGCGCTCACCGACGTCATCCGCACCGGCGAACTTGGCCGGCTGCGCATCTGCGACTACCCAGACTGTGGCAACGTGATCGTGGACCTGTCGAAGAACAGGTCCAAACGGTACTGCGAGCGCGGCTGCGGCAACCGGGCCGCGGTGGCCGCCTACCGGGCCCGCAAGGTCGAGGTCGCGGCGGGCGGCAAGCGCGTCAGGGCCACCTAGGGTTACTGCCCGCGGACGTTGGTGACGGCGACACGGCTGATGATCTTGAATCAGGGAGGACCTTCCGGATTCGGTGTGATCACCATATTTACGCCGGGCCGCAGGAGGTCCTCATGCCGCACCGTAACGCGGCGCTGACCGGGACCGGGCGGCCGAAGGGAGCGAACGAGTCATCATGGTTTCCCCGAACGACGCACCGAGGGTGGGCGTGGTGTTCCGCCCGCAGCTGCCCCCCGAGCGGCTGCGAGAGTTCGTCGCGGCGGCGGAGGCGGCCGGCCTGGATGACATCTGGCTGTGGGAGGACTGCTTCGCCGAAGGCGGCCTGGCCGCCGCGGCCGCCGCGCTCGCCTGGAGCCATTCGGTGCGGATCGGCCTGGGCCTGATGCCGGTGCCGTTCCGCAACCCGGCGCTGGCGGCCATGGAGGTCGCGACGCTGGCCCGGCTGTTCCCCGGCCGCTTCGCGCCGGCCGCGGGGCACGGTGTGCCTGACCTGGATGGATCAGGTGGGCGCCGCCGTCCCCTCCCCGATGACCCTGCTGCGCGAGTGGGTGACGGCGGTCCGCGCCCTGCTGCACGGCCAGACCGTCACGGTCAGCGGACAGTACGTGCGGCTGCGGGACGTGGCCCTGGACTGGCCGCCGGCCGCCGTCCCGCCGCTGCTGGTCGGCGGGCGCGGCCCGAAGACGCTGGCCCTGGCCGGCGAGCTCGCCGACGGGCTCGTCCTGGATGCGGACATCACTCCCGACGGCGTGCGCCAGGCGGTCGCGGCGGCGGGGGCGGCGCGGCCGCACGAGGTCGTGGTGTACCTGCCGGCCGCGGCCGGGCCGGGCGGCCGGGAACGGATCGAGGCCGAGCTGGCCGGGCCGGCGCAGCCGCCGCGGGCGGCAGGCCGCCGTCGGGTCGCCCGCGGACGCGGCGCGCACCGTGGACGGGCTCGCCCGGGCGGGCGCTACCACCGTCGTCCTGCAGCCCGCCGGAGATGACCCGGACGTCGCCGCCACGATCGGGCTGGCCGCCGCTGCCCGGTCCGTTCTCCGCCGTGACCTGCGATGAGCCGGGTCCCAAGTGACATTTGAACGCTAATGCGCCGTCAGGGCCGGGTGGTTGCCCGTATCGTTGTGCCCTGCCCACGCAGTAGCGGCAGGAGGTAACCACGGTGCCGAGCCGGGTGCGTTCGGGGCCGGGCGAGCGGGCGGGGTGGCCGGTCCGGTCGGGCTCCGTGCCCCCGCTGGCCGATACGTTCAGCAGCAGGCCCGAGACCGCGCCCGGGCTGAACACGGCGCTGGTTCCGGGGGCCCTCGTGGTGCTCGTGCCCGAGCAGGCCGCGGCCGGGCGGGCACGCACCTGGCTGGGCTCGTGCGGCAAGACGCAGCTGGCCGTGGCGGCGGCTCACCGGCTGCGGCAGTCCGGCGGCATCGACCTGCTGCTCTGGGTGCCTGCCACCAACCGGGCGTCGGTGCTGGCCGGCTATGTGCAGGCCGCGGTCGCGGCGACGGGCATCAGGGCTGAGGGTGATGCCGAGTCGATCGCTGCCCGGTTCGTTCGCTGGCTGGCCGGCACCCGCCGGTCGTGGCTGGTGGTGTTTGATGACCTGACCGCCGCGGCCGACCTGGACGGGCTCTGGCCGCAGGGCAGAGGCAGGATCCTGGTCACGACCGCCGATCCCGCGACCGTAGGCGGCGCGCGCGAGCCGGTGGTTCTGCGGGTCGGCCGCTTCAGTCCCCGCGAGGCGCTGAGTTACCTGATGGGCCGCCTCGTCGCGGATCCGCACCAGCGCGTGGGCGCGGCGGACCTGGCCCAGGATCTCGGCTGTGAGCCGCTCGCGCTTGCGCAGGCCACCGCGGTGATCGCGAGCTCGGCCCTGACCTGCCGCGATTACCGGGTCCGCTTCGCGCGCAGGCGGGAGCAGTTCGCCGGGACCGCCAGCAGCGATCCGCCGGCCGCCGCGGTTACCTGGACGCTCTCCGTCAACCAGGCCGAACGGCTGTCACCGGACGGCGCGGTCGGAGTCCTGCTGGCGCTGGGCGGGCTGCTGGACGGCCAGGGAATCCCCGGCGACGTGTTCACCACGCCGGCCGCCTGCCAGTACTTCGCTGAGGCCGGTGCCAGCGAGCTGGCCAGCCCCGAGCGCGCCTGGGATGGGGTGCTCAGCCTGGACCGCGCGGGCCTGGTCACGGTCGATTCCGCGGTCAAGCCCGCGCTGGTGCGGATGAGCCCGCTGATCCAGGCGGCGGTCCAGGCGGCCATGCCGCGGCGAATGCTCGACCGGGCTGCGCGAGCGGCAGCGGACGCGCTGCTGCGGGTGTGGCCGGACGAAGAGCCGGAGCCCTGGCTCGCCGCGCCGCTGCGGTCCTGCGCGCTCAGCCTGCTGCGGGCGGCTGGCGGTTCGCTGTGGGCGGACGGCTGCCACCCGGTGCTGATGCGGGCCGGGCGGAGCCTGGACCGGGCGCGCCTGACCGGCCCCGCCGTCGCCTACTGGTCGGAACTCGCCGCCGGCGGCGGCCGGATGCTCGCGCCGGACCACCCGGACACACTGGCCGCGGGCCGTCGGCTGGCCGGCGCGTCCCGGGCGGCGGGGCAGGCGGAGGAAGCCCTCTCCGGCCGCCGGCAGGCCTGGTGATGGCCGCCGTCGTCATTCCGGCAGCCGGCCGAGGGCCTGGCGGGCCCGGCGCCGCGCGATTTCCGCCTGGCGGGCCTGCGCGCTGGCCCCGTGCAGCCGACGGCGGACGTCGATGAGCTGCTGCTCCAGCCGCCGGACGGCCTCTTCCTGCTCCTGCTGGGCCTGGCGAGCGGCCTGCGCGGCCTGTTCCGCCGCGGCCAGCGCCTGCTCGGCCTCGGCCCGGGCCCGGCGCCGGGCCCGCTCGGCCTCGGCTTCGGCCCGGGCCCGCTCGGTCTCGGCTTCGGCCCGGGCCCGCTCGGTCTCGGCTTCGGCCCGGGCCTGCTCGGTCTCGGCTTCGGCCCGGGCCTGCTCGGTCTCAGCCTTGGCGCGGAACCGGTCGGTCTCAGCCTCGGCGCGGAACCGGCGGTCCCCTTCGGCCCCGGACCGCCGGCCTCGTCCGGCGCTGGCCCGTGCTGGTTCAGCTTTGGCGCGGGCCCGGCGGCGATCCCGTTCGGAATCGGCCTGGGTGGTACCGGCGGACGGGCTGGCTCCGGGCCGGCCCGGAGCCCGCCCCGCGCGGGCAGGCTTACGTTTCCGCCCGCCGTCCTGGGCGGGCTCCGGGAGCGGCGGGACCAGCGCCAGCGCGGGCGCCTGCGCCGTCCCGAAGCCGGCCCGCCGGGCTGCCCGCAGCAGCGTCGCGTGCCGGATCTGCTCGGCGACCTCAGGGTCGGCCAGCGCCGCGCTGAAGGTGGCGGTGATTTCCTCCCGCAGCGCCGCGGGCGGCGGGTGCTGGCCGGATACGGCGAGTGCCCGTGGTACCAGGTTCGCGATCAGCTGGCGCCGCGCCCGTGACAACTCACGCATCCTGGAGCCGTCCCCGGCCCGCTCGGCCGCCCGCAGATCTTCGCCGAGCACGGCCAGCCGGGTGACGGCGTCCGGATCCGAGCGCACCAGCTTGTTGATCATCCAGGCGGACCGGGTCGGCTTGCGCAGGCCGGCGATCTGTCTCGCCACCGCAGACTGGCCGGCCGCCCGGGCCCCGGCGGCCAGCTCCGCGCGGCGCCGGGTGAAGTCCTCCGGGTCAGCCGAGTACAGCTCCCCGGCCGCCGCAGCCAGCAGGTCGTCACCGGTCACCTGGCCATCCTGCCCCAGATGGCGGCGCGCTGCCCGGATCCGCCGGCCGGGGTCGGCTTGCGGCGGCTGACCGAGGTGCGGGTGTTCTCCCGCGACCCGGGCCGGGCGCCATTCCCTGAACGCGTACGCTGGACGGCAGGTTGTTTCCTACGCCGTTCCGGCCGGGGTTGTGATGGTGCTGACGGTCCCAGGCGCGCAAGCACTGAGCTATTCCGCGCTGTGCCGGCGGCGGCACTGTGCGGCATGCTCGCGCTGCTGGCCGGCCTCGGCCGGATGACCGGGCCCGGCCTGCTGGTTCCTTCCGGCCCGCCCGCCCTGGCCGTGACGGTGCTGGCCGGGGCCGCGCTGGCCGGCGTGCTGGCAGCCGTCCTGGTCGGCGGGGCCGGGCTGACCCGCGTCTGCGCGGCCGTCCCGCTGATCAGCCGGGCCGTCGCGCTGCGGGAAAAGTCCTGGCTGGCCGCGTTCGGCCGCCAGCGCGACCCCGACGCGGCGGGGCGTCCGAGGCCCCGGGCGCCTTCGGCGGCCCCGGCGGCCGCCGGTTCCTGAACGCGGAGAACTTCAGGGCCGCCCTGGGCCGGGACCTTGCCTGATCCCCGATCCGTCCGGGGATTGAGTGCGGCCGCCTCCAGCTGCCATCTGCCGGCTTTCTGACCCGCTGGAGGGTGCTCGTCATGTCTGCTTTCCTCGGCGTCCCGGTGGACGCCGCGTATCACATCGTCTCGGCTCTGGCCGGCGTGCTGGCCCCGCTGCCGGGCGGGCTGGCCACCGCCGCCGCGATCGTGCTGTTCACCGTGGCCGTCCGGCTGCTCGTCCTGCCGCTCAGCTGCCGGGCGCTGCGCGGGATGCAGGCGCAAGCCCGGCTGGCGCCCCGGGTGCAGGCGCTGCGGCGCCGGCACGCCGGGCAGCCGGACCGGCTGCAGCGCGAGCTGGGCGCGCTGTACCGGTCGGAAGGCACCGGCATGTTCGCCGGCTGCCTGCCGCTGCTGCTGCAGTGGCCGTTCCTCAGCGTCATGTACCTGCTGTTCCGCTCGCCGACGGTCGGGGGGGCCCCCAACTCGCTGCTCGCCCATGACCTGTTCGGCGCGCCGCTGGGCAGCCACTGGCTCGGCGGCGCCGGGCCGGCCAGCGCCCAGGGAGCGGTATTCGCCGGGCTGTTCGTGCTGATCGCCGCAGTCGGCTGGCTGTCGGCCAGGATGGCCCGGAGCTGCCCGGCCGCGGACCAGCCCCTGCGGGCACCGGGCGCCCTGACCAGGCTGCTGCCGTACGTGACCGTGGTCGTGGCCGCGTTCGGGCCGCTGGCCGCGGGCCTGTACCTGGCGACGACCACCGCGTGGACGCTGGCCGAGAGAACGCTCTTCGGCCGGACCCGGCCCGGGCGGCCGCGGAGCGGGGCCGGGCGCCCGCCGGTCACCAGCCGTAGATTCGTACCGGGACTCGGGCCAGGGTGTCTGGTCCGGGCCGGGATAGGCGATCATCACCGGGATGTCGTCCGGGTCGCGCCCCTCGGCCAGCGTGACCGCCGCGCTGCTGCGGCAGGCCGCCGCCAGCGCGAGGATCCGGGATAGAAGCGCACCGGCCTGGCCAGGTCGCGCACGTGACCGCCGAGGCGAGCCGGGTGCCGCCTGCCATCTGCTGACCTTGCATCCCGGCCGATGGGGCTGCCCCTAGTCTCGCCTGCCCGGTCGTCTCTGGCGGTTTGAAAGTTGCTGTCCGTACGGCTGTCAGCACTCTGGGTTGGCGATGCGTCTAACTTCTGAAACCGCCGGGCGCCTAACGGGCAGTCATCCGACGTGCCCGTCCAGGTCCGGCTTCCGGGCGCCGTGACCCAGGCCGCCCAGGGCGGATCCCTGTTCTCTAACGGGCCCACGCTGGTCATGTTGTCCGATGGCTCCCTCTGGGCGTGGGGCAATGGCCGCTCCTACCAGCTGGGCAGCGGGATCCGCGGGATGCAGCCATCTCCTGTGCAGTTCTTCCCCCGGCCGGTGTCATCTACCGGGCGCTGGCCGCCGGCGGCCGAGTCCTCATATGCCATCTCGGCGACCGGGGACGTCTACGCCCGGGGCAGCAACGGACGGGGGCAGATCGGCGACGGAACCCAGACGACGGCCAGGCGGCCCGTCCTGGTCGAGTCCGCGGCCACCCGGATCTCCTCCACCGGCAACGACGTAGCCGTCAGCGTTGAGGATCAGGGCAGCGCGCTCGCGGCGGTGCCGTAGGGCAGTCCGCCCCGGCCAGCTCGGTCAGCAGGTTCTTGCGCCAGGTCCAGATCGTGGCGCCGGCCACATGGTAGGCGTGCGCCGGGGGACCGAACGCAGCGCGGGCGGCAGCCGGCGGTAGGCCAGCGCGGCCGGGGCTGAGCACGACGAAGTCGGCGTCGTGCCACCGGGGGTCATACCACGGCTCCCGGGTTTCCCACTGGCCCGCCATGGCCCCGTCGCCGGTCAGGCGGACCGTCCTGACCCCGACGCGGCCCGCGCTCTCCAGCGAGATGCTGTTGGCCTGCCAGTAGCCGCCCAGCCCGTACCTCAGGTGGTGCGCGGCGAGCCAGCCGGCCACCGGCTGGTACTCGGCCGGGACCGATGGCCGGGTGGCGTTGTAGGCCAGGTCCGCCGCGCAGCAGGCGCCGGCGGCCAGCACCGCGGCCAGCGTGCCGGCGGCGGCCAGCTTCCGGATCCGCGGCGGTGGCCGCCCGGCCTCCCGGCCACCGGGCCGCATCCGCGCCGCCAGCCGGGCGGGCAGCATGCGCCCGGCCAGCACCGCCGTCATCGGCAGCACGCCGGCCATGTCGCGCAGGCTCAGGAAGCTGCCGCTGAGGCTGCTGAACAGGTACGCCGGAATGACTATGGCCACCGCCACGGCCAGGCCGGCCAGCACGAACTCGGTCTGCCGGTAACAGCGGCGCAGCGCGATGCCCAGCGCCCAGGCCGCCAGGGCGAGCCCGGCCAGGTGTACCGCCCCGATCGCCGCGTCCGGCCCCGGGTAAGCACCGAACAGGCCCGTGTCCAGCCCCCGGCGCACGCCGAAGAAGTCGCCGCCGAACAGCACCAGCAGGCCCTTGGCCGTGTTCGCGGCGTGCCGTTCCAGGGCGCCGTAACTGACGAGGGCGACGGGGACGGGATGAGCGGTGAACCCGCCGCTGCCGCCGATGAGCCGGACGGCGAGCCGGGCGATCACGGCCGAGGCCGCCGCGGACGCGGCCAGCGCGGCCTCGAACCACCGCGGCGGCCCGCAATACCGGTCCCGGTACAGCCGGAGCAGGCAGACGATGATCACCGGCGCGGTGCCTTCCAGCAGCGTCACGGTGTCGGCGACCGCGGTGAGCGCGAGGATCAGCCCGGCCAGCACCGGCACGTACCAGCGGCGGCCCGCCCGGTCCAGGATCAGCCACATCACCAGCAGCGGGACCATGGTGCCGGTGTGATCGGGGGACAGCAGCAGCACGTTCGCGTTGACCCCCAGGGCCGGGGCGAGCATGATCCCGCCCGTCAGCAGCATCCGCGCCGCTGCTTCCCGCCCCGTTGCCCGGCCCCGGGCCAGCACGGCCGCCAGCAGCACGAGCAGGGTGTACGTCAGGGCGGCCGCCACGTGGACCACGTCCGGACCCAGCCCGCGCGCCAGCTCCACCAGCATGAACTGCAGCAGCTCGGTGGTGTAGAAGGACACGTCGGTCAGCACCCAGCCGTGCAGCAGCGGGTTGCCGTGCAGCATGCCCCATGCTTCCAGCGCGTTGCCCGCCCCGTCCGAATTCACCGGCAGCGTGCGCGACTCACCGAGGTAGGCCAGGAACAGCGGCACGCCGGCGGCGGCGAACCCGGCGGCAGCGGCGGCCGCCCGGCGGGGCCGGGCCCCCGCGGCCGGCCGGCCGCGGGCCCGGCGGCACGCCCGACCCCCGCGACGGGCCGTTCGCCCTCCATGCCTAGGTCAATGTCTCATCGGCCACGCCGGTTCCCGCACCGGGCTCGTGCCAGAGCCGGGAAGGCCGCCCGCGAGCGATGACGGCAGCTGCCGAGCCGGCCCGGCGGCTCACCCGGCCAGGTAGAACAGCCCCGGCCGGGCTGCTCGCCATGATGTCGTTCCCTTACCGTCCGGGCCAGCCTCCGCGTTGCGCTGCGCGCGGCCGGGCGCGGTCATCCCGCCGTACTCGCGGACCTTGGCATGCTCGTCGTACCACGGCGGCGCGGTCGGGTCAGGTGAGCTCGCGGAGGTACTGCGGCAGCATCTCGCGCCAGGTGTGCCACTCGTGCGGCCATTCCGGGCCCCAGTTGTCCACCCGGTTGGGGATCGCCTTGGCGCCCAGGGCCGCCGCCATCTGCCACGACTCGCCGATGTTCTCCCAGGCGCCCTCGCCCGCCGCGAGCAGGACATACCGCTGGCGCAGCCGGTCCAGCTGCGGCCCGGACAGGCCGGGCAGGAACTGCAGCGGCGCAGCGAAGTACAGGTCCTGGCTCCAGGCCTCGTCGTAGAAGCGCTCGATCCGGTAGCTCCCGCTCATGCCGATGGCCGCGGAGAAGGCGTCGGGGTAGCGGCACAGGACGGCCACTGCGTTGAAGGCGCCGATCGAGGCCCCGGTGGCGATCACATCCATGGCCTGGCCGCCGAGATCCGCGTGGATCGCCGGCACCACCTCCCACCGGAGGCACTCGTGGAACTGGTTGAGCAGCCACATCCGGTGATCGGCCGGGCCCGTCTTCGCGATCATGGCCTGCCCGGCGACGCTGTCCACCGAGTACAGCTTGACCCGGCCCTCGGCGAGCAGCGGCCCGCACGCGTTGACCAGGCCGTTCCGCTCGATCTCCTCGGCGTCGCCGCCGGCCGACGGCAGGACCAGCACGGGCATGCCGAACGTGCCCCACCGCACGACGGTGATCTCCTCCTGGACCCGGTCGGAGTACCACCGCTCCGCGACCTTCACGTCGTCACTCATAGAAGAACTTCTGTGGACCGGGGAATATCCATGACAGTCCTTCCCGGAGCCGGTCGCGCCAGTTTTCCCAGCTGTGCCCGTCGCGGGCCTCGACGTAACGGACCGCCATCCCGGCGGCCTCGAAGGTGGGGATCATCGACCGGTTCGGGACGATCAGCGGCTCGTAGACGCCGCAGCTGACGAACACCCGGTCGGCGA
This sequence comes from uncultured Actinomycetes bacterium, assembly GCA_963795575.1. Classification (GTDB taxonomy): domain Bacteria; phylum Actinomycetota; class Actinomycetes; order Streptosporangiales; family Streptosporangiaceae; genus PALSA-505. Next base: position 242,123 of record CAWCII010000009.1, read on the forward strand.
CCCGCCGCGGGGCGGCGCGGTAGCGGTTCACGAACCGTACCACCGGCTCGAACGGCGGGCCGCCGCCGTGGTCGTTGCCGATGTCGGTGAAGACGAACGAGCCGGACTGCAGCAGCAGCGACCCGTAGACCTCCGGGTAGCGGTAGGCGGTCGACAGCGCGGCGACGGCGCCGAAGCTGGCGCCCATCAGGCACCGGGCCGACGGCACCCCGGCCAGCGGGAACTCCGCCTCCAGCCGGGGCATCAGCTCGGCGGTCAGGTAGCGGGCGTGCGCCGCCGAGTTGGCGTATTCGGTCAGCCGGTCGCCCGGGTACACGAACGCCACGATGGTCTCGGCCACGTCGAGCCGGTGGATGAGGTTGTCGAGCACCGTCTTGGCCGCCGCGTACGTGAGGTAGTCGCCGCCGTCGTGGACGATCAGCAGCGGGTAGCGGGCGGTGCGGCGGAACCTGGCCGGCAGGTAGAGCGTCACCGCGCAGTCCCGGCGCAGCGCGCGGCTCGGCACCACCAGGTCGGCCAGCGATCCGGCCCGCGATTCCGGCTCGGGCCGGGTCCACTCCGGGATCTCGTGCCCGTGGGCGTAGCAGACCGAGGAACTGCCCACCGGGCTGTGCGCGAGGCGCGGGTTCAGCGGGTCGTTGATGCGCTCCCGCTGCCCGCCGCGCGCCACCTCCAGCTGGTACTCGACCCGGGAGCCCTCGGGCAGCTCCAGGACGACATACCACAGGTCGGTGCCGCGTAGCCGGCGCAGCGGCAGGTGATCGGGCAGCCCGAAGATCCGGTGAACGAGAAAGACCTCGTCGGCCTCGCCCCGGTACACGAACGTGCAGCGGGCGCCCTCGATGATGGGTATCTCGTGCCGGGCCAGGAAGCGGTCGATCGTGGCCGGCTGGAGCGGCCTGCGATCCCGGAGCCGGTTGATGGCGAGCTTGCGGCTGACCGCGGGGCCGGCCGCCGTGGTCACGCCGCCGCCTCCAGCGCGGTCACCCGGCCGTCCTCGGCGAGCACCCGGGCGCCCGGCGGGCAGGCGCTGCTGCTGTCGGCGTCTATCCGGGTCCCCTGCTCCAGCGGGACGCAGCAGGCCGGCGCGAACCTGCGGGCGAACACGGCCATCCGGGGCGTGTCGTCGAGCAGCAGCCTGGCCCGGGCGTGCGGTAGCAGCACCACGTCGCGGAGCACGCTCAGCCCGCTGCCGTACACCTCGGGGTGACCGGGCCCCTGGGGAGCCCGGTCGTGGAAGAGCACGATCCGGTCGGTCAGCGCCATCGCGCCCGCGGACCACGCGATCACCGACGGGCCCGGTGCCGGCGACGGCCGGGCCGCCGAGTGCAGGGCGGCCGCGACGTTGAACAGGTGCAGCACGTCGGCCAGCACGCCCACGTGCCCGCCCGCCATGACCAGGGCGGCGGCGTCGCCGAGCACGCGCTGCACGGCGGCGCGGTGCCCGGCGATCACCGGCCGGTCGTGCGGCGGCAGCCGCTCGAAGAACTCGCCGCGCGCGCCGTTGACCCGCCGCAGGTGCCTTGCGTCCAGCTCGCGGACCGCGGCGAGGGCCTCCTCGACGGCGTCGGCCCGGATCTGCTGGTGATCGCTGCCGCCCGGCGCAGCAGCGCGTAGACCGCCTGCAGCTCGTAGTCCAGCCGCAGCAGGTAGGCGTCCTGCAGCTCGGCCAGCACCCCCTGCAGCAGGCGCTCACCCGCGGCGTACTCGGGATCCCGGTCCTGCACGTCCAGCCAGCGCCGGTACAGCCCGAGGTTGACGTCCCGGCCGCCGAGCCGCGTGCTCAGCTCGCCGTCGTCGGGCTCGCGCTCCTGCCACCCGGCGGTGATGGTGGCGACCGGCCCGTCCAGGCCCAGCGACCGGATCACCGCGTCCACCGTGGGCCTGCGCTGCGGTCCCAGCAGGATGATCCTCACGAGGCGTAGACGTGCAGCGTGGCACCCACGGCGTCCAGCATCCCGCGCAGCGCGTCGTAGTCGGGATGACGCATCCGCACGTACGCATTGGCCATGTACGCCGGCCTCCACCCCCTGGGTCGCCGTGCCCGGCGGCGGCAGGTAGGCGTCGATGACCCACTCGCCGTACTGCTGGTCCAGCTCCCCGGTCCCGCTGTAGCCGGTGATCTGGCCGTCCCGGTCGGGGCGCAGCGCCACGATCCCGCTGGCGTACCGCCGGGACGGCGCCGAGCCGGTCCCGCCGTGCACGATCGCGTTCGCCCATTCCCGGTAGACATCGATGTCGTTGCCGGCCGAGTAGAGATCCCAGGCCCCGACGCCCGGCGGGCGGCAGCCGATCTCGGAGAACCGCAGCCCCTCGGGACCGAAGAACCACTCCATGTGCGTCGCCGAGGTCCCGATCCCGAGCGCGGAGATGACCCGCCGGCCCAGCTCGCGCAGCTCCCCGTACTCCGGCGCGGTGTCGATCCGGTTGGTCGAGACGAACTGCGGCGAGATCCACCGGGTCCGCATCGCCTCGAGCACGTTCGGGTAGTAGTGCGACGCGAAGTCCATGGCCACCTGGCCGCCGGCCGTGATCGTGTCGTAGAAGCCCTCGTGGCCCTCGACGAACTCCTCCACCGCGATCGACTCGACTCCCTGGCCGCCGAACACGCCGAGGGCGTGGTCGAGATCCCCGGCGCTGTCGACGCGTGTCGTGTCCGCCGCGCCGGCGCCGCTGCGCGGCTTGAGGATCAGCGGGAACCCGGCCAGCTCGGCGAACGCCCGCACCTCGGCCGCGCTGTCGGCCGCGGCGGACGCGGCCGTGGGCACCCCGGCCTCGCGCAGCGCCTGCTTCATCGACGGCTTGTCCCGGCACAGCCAGGCCGTCCGGACCGAGGTGCCGGGGATGGTGCAGGCCTCGCGGACCTGCGCGGCGGGCATCGTGTGCGCCTCGATCGTCGCCTCGAGCCGGTCCACCCACAGCTTGCCCTGCACCCAGCGGACCGCGCGCGTCATCGCCTCGACGTCGGTGACCGACGGCACCTGCTCGTAGTGGTGCAGCCAGCTCTTCAGCTGGTCGTCCAGCGCGTCCGCCGGGTACTCGCCGATCCCGATCACCGTCGCGCCCGCCTCGGCCAGCGCCCGGGGGAAGTGCCGCTGGTTGCTGGGGAAGAACGGCTCGACGAAGACGACGTTCATGCCTGGAATGGTAGCGGGGCCGAAACGGGCGTGTCCGGTGCCGTCCGGCGACGCCGGCGCCGCCGGACGATACGTTCGGTCCATGATGGTCGCCGGGTTCGTCGCGCCTTACCTGCTCGACACCACGACGCGGTTCGTCCAGGCCGCGGCGGAACTGCCGGACGTGCGGCTGGCCCTGATCACCAGCGAGCCCGAGGACCGGCTGCCGCCCGGGCTGCGGCGCAGCCTGGCCGGGCACTGGCGGGTGGACGACGCGCTCGACGCCGGGCAGATCGCCGCGCGCGGTGCAGGCGCTCGGCGAGCGCCTCGGCCCGGTGCAGCGGCTGCTGGCCGTCCTGGAACAGCTGCAGGTACCGCTCGCCCAGGTCCGCGAGCACCTGGGCATCGCCGGCATGGACCCGGTCACGGCGCGCAACTTCCGCGACAAGGCGCAGATGAAGACGGTGCTGCGCGCCGCGGGCGTGCCGTGTGCCCGGCACCGGCTGGCCGCCTCGGCGGCCGAGGCGGCCGGATTCGCCGCGGAGGCCGGCTTCCCGCTGGTGGTCAAGCCGCCCGCCGGGTCCGGGGCGAAGAGCACGTTCCGCCTCGACGGCCCGCACGACCTGAAGGCCTGGCTGGACACCGTCCCGCCGGCGCCGGACCGGCCCGCGCTGATCGAGGAGTTCCTCACCGGCGAGGAGGGCTCCTACGACAGCGTGATGGTGGACGGGCGGATCGTCTGGGACTCGGTCTCGAACTACCTGCCGACGCCGCTGGAGGTGCTGCGCAACCCGTGGATGCAGTGGGTCGTGCTGCTGCCCCGTGACATCGGCGGCCCCGAGTACGACGGCATCCGAACGGCTGCGCCCGCGGCCCTGCGCGCTCTGGGACTGGAATCCGGGCTGACCCACATGGAGTGGTTCCGGCGGCCCGACGGCACGGTCGCGGTGTCCGAGGTCGGCGCGCGGCCGCCGGGCGCCCAGATCACCTCGATGCTGTGCTACGCGCACGACTTCGACCTCTACCGCGGCTGGGCCAGGCTGATGACCGACGGCAGCTTCGACCCGCCGCAGCGCCGCTGGGCCGCCGGCACGGCGTACCTGCGCGGGCAGGGGGCGGGCCACGTCCAGGCGGTGCACGGCCTGGACCGGCTGCCGCCGGAGGTGAGCTCGCTCGTCGTCGAGTCGCGGCTGCCCCGGCCGGGCCAGCCGTCCTCGGGCAGCTACGAGGGCGACGGCTACGTCATCGTGCGGCACCCGGACACCGGCGCCGTCACCGACGCGCTGCGGCAGCTGGTCACCACCGTCCGCGTCGAGCTGGGGTAGGCCGTGCCGGATTTCGGTGGCGCGGATCGGCGCCAGGCGACGACCGGCGCCAGAAGAGGCCCCGGCGTCGCCCGCAGCTCCGCGCTGACTCCGCCCCGCGGTGCCGGGCGCCCCCTGGATCGCCGCTCCATCGCGCCGGAGGCGCGTCAGCAAGCAGCGCCAGATCGCGAGAAACGGCCTAACCGTCATGAACGTGCGGCTACCCGGCGGAGATGGCTTTCTTCACCCGCGGGCTGGCCCGGGCCGGGGCGACCGTCATCGGCCTCGGCGACCAGTCGCCCGACGCGCTTCCGGCCACCGCGCGGGACGCCCTGGCGCACTACGTCCAGGTCGGCTCCCTGGCCGCCGAGGGGGCGGTCGCCGCGACCGTTCGCGGGCTGGCCCGGCAGGTGCGGATCGACCGGGTCGAGTGCCTGTGGGAGCCGTACATGATCCTCGCCGCCCGGCTGCGGGAGGAGCTCGGGCTGCCCGGGCTGACCGTGGCGCAGACGGTGCCGTTCCGCGACAAGGAGGCGATGAAGCAGCTGCTCGACGCGGCGGGCCTGCGCACGCCGCGGCACGTTGCCGCCGGCACGGTCGCGGGCGTGTGGGCGGCCGCCGAGCAGCTGGGCTTCCCGCTCATCGTCAAGCCGGTCGACGGGGCCGGGTCGGCCGACACCTACCGCGCCGACTCGGCCGCCGACCTCGACGCCGTCCTGCCGATGGTCCGGCACGTGCCGCAGGTCAGCGTGGAGGAGTTCATCGACGGCGAGGAGTTCACCTACGACACCATCTGCGCCGGCGGCCGGGTGCTGTTCGAGAACATCTGCCAGTACCACCCCCGCCCGCTGCTCACCAAGATCCACGAGTGGATCAGCCCGATCACCATGGCGCTGCGCGACCTGGACGAGCCTGGGCTGCAGGCAGGCCGGGAGCTCGGCGGCGCCGTGCTGCGAGCGCTCGGGTTCCGGGACGGGTTCACCCACATGGAGTGGTACCGCAAGGCCGGCGGCGAGGTGGTGTTCGGCGAGATCGGCGCCCGGCCGCCGGGCGCCCGCACGGTCGACGTGATGAACTACGCGACCGACGCCGACCTGTTCACGGGCTGGGCCGAAGCCGTCACGCACGGCCGGATCTCGCAGCCGGCCGACAAGCGGTACAACGCCGCGAGCATCTTCAAGCGGGCCAGCGGCCTCGGCCGGATCACGCGCTACGAGGGCCTGGACCGGCTGCTGGCCGAGTACGGACAGCACGTGGCCGCGCTCGAGCTGCTCCCGGTCGGCGCGCCGCGGCGGGACTGGCGGGCCACCCTCATCGCCGACGGCATGGTGATCATCCGCCATCCCGGCCTGCCGGAGGCGATGGAGATCGCGCGGCGGTTCGCGGCCGAGCTCCGGCTGCGCGCGGGCTGAGTCCTGCTGCGGCTGCGCGGCCCGGGCTCCGGGTCCGCGCTGGTGGCATGTGCCATTGCCGACCCTCCCGTGTCGGCGATGTGCCATCGACCGCCCATGTGCGCGCGGGCTGAGTCCTGCTGCGGCTGCGCGGCCCGGGCTCCGGGCCGGTGGTGGATGTGCCATTGCCGACCCTCCCGTGTCGGCGATGTGCCATCGACCCCCATGACGGCCGGGAGCGGCTAGCGTCACACGCATGAGCGAGGACCAGCCCGGCAGCGGGCCGCTCGCGGCGGCCATGCGGGAGATCGTGCCGTCGGTCCGGGCCGGCCTGGAGCGGCTGGTCCGGATCCCCTCGGTGTCGGCCGACCCGGCCGCCGCGCCGGCGCTGCGGGCCAGCGCCCGGGCCGTCGCCGCGCTGCTGCGGCAGGCCGGCCTGCCGGAGGTCGAGGTGCTGTCGGTCGAGGGCGGCCAGCCGGCGGTGCTGGGACGGCGGCCCGGGCCGCCCGGCGCCCCGACGGTCCTGCTGTACGCCCACCACGACGTGCAGCCGCCCGGCGACTGGGCGGACTGGGACAGCGACCCGTTCCAGCCGGCCGAGCGGGACGGGCGGCTGTACGGGCGCGGCGCCGCCGATGACAAGGCGGGCATCGCGGTGCACCTGGCCGCGCTGCGGGCGCACGGCAGCCGGCTGCCCGGTCGGGGTGACCGTGGTCGTGGAAGGCGAGGAGGAGATCGGCTCGCCGTCGCTGCCGCGCTTCCTGGCGGCCTACCGGGACCGGATCCCGGCCGACCTCGTGGTACTGGCCGACTCGGCGAACTGGACGGCGGACGTGCCGGCGCTGACCACCTCGCTGCGCGGCGGCGTCAACGTCACCGTGCAGGTGCGGGCGCTCCGCCACGGCGTGCACAGCGGGCTGTACGGCGGTCCCGTCCCGGACGCGCTGACCGCCCTGTGCCGGCTGCTGGCCACCCTGCACGATGACCGCGGTGACGTGGCCGTGGCGGGCCTGGCCCGCGGAACGGCGCAGCCGCTCGGCCTGACCGAGGAGCGGCTGCGGGCCGACGCGGGGCTGCTGGACGGGGTGCGGCTGATCGGCACCGGCCGGCTCACCGAGCGGCTCTGGACGCATCCCGCGATCACGGTGATCGGCATCGACGCCCCGCCGGTCCAGGTGGCCTCCAACACCCTCGTCCCGGTCGCGCGGGCCAAGGTGAGCATGCGGGTGGCCCCCGGCGACGACGCGGCGACGGCGCGCGCCGCGCTGGCGGCGCACCTCGAATCCCACGCCCCGTGGGGAGTGCACGTGACGGTGGAATCCGGCGGGACGGTCGCCCCGTTCCGCGCCCGGGCCGGGGGACCGGCGTACCGGGCCGCCCGCGCGGCCCTGGCCGAGGCGTGGGGCGCGCCCGCCGTCGACATCGGCGTCGGCGGCTCCCTGCAGTTCGTCACCGCATTCGCCGAGTTCGCCCCGGACGCCGAGATCCTCATCACCGGCGTCGAAGATCCCGGTACCCGGGCGCACGGCGCGAACGAGAGCCTGCACCTGGCCGTGTTCGAGCGGGCCTGCCTGGCCGAGGCGCTGCTCCTCGGCCAGCTCGCCGGGGCCGGCTAGCGCCGCCGCCGAGGCGAAGGAAGCGGCAAGGCGCGGACGAACATCGAGATTGAGGACACGGATCTCCGGGCCGTCATGGGCCGCTACGGGCTTCGGACCAGGACGGAGGCCGTCGCCTCACGCTGCGGCATCTCACCGGCCAGCCGATGACTCGGGAGGAGGCGCTGGCCATGCGCGGTGCGCACGCCATGACTGAGCCTCCCGCGGATGCCGGGCCCCGCGGAGCGGCGTGATCCTGGCGGACACCTCCGCGTGGGTTGAATATGACCGGGCCACCGTCTCCCGCCGGAGACCGGCGTCGCCTCTGCGTCCCGGCGGCCTGCGGGGGCACCTTCACCGGGAACGGCCGGCTGGCGTGACCACCGCACCGGCGCGCGGCTCACGCGGCGGTGCCGCGATCGCGGGTTGACCGAACCCGGTTCGGTCTCCGCATAATCATCGCAGCGTTATTACGCGGAGGTGTCGGGTGGCTGTAGGTGTCCGGTGGCCGTATGCCCCTGACCAGCGGCGATTTCGTCGTGTTCCTCACGCCCTGGCCGGCGAGCCGCCGCAGGCCTGGGCACGCGGCGGCGCGCGGGCCGGCCGTCTCAAAGCTGGGCAAATGTCAGGGTCTTTGGGCTCTAGACTGCCGGCAGCGCTATCGGCCAGGTGAAAGCGCCACGGAAGCCCCCGCCGAGGAGGAGCCATGGAACGAACTGACGGATTAGCGGCGCAGGCCGGGGATGCGGTCGCAGCGGCCGCCGATCCGCTCGGGCTGCTGGAGTCGGCCGCCGACCTGCTGGATCCGGTAGCGGCTGCCCGGCAGCTGCCCTGGCTCACCGGCGAACTGCTCGGCATCGCCTCGGGGCAGTCCGGCCGCCTGGCCGATGGCAAGGACCGCAAGCTCGCCGACGCCACATGGCAGGCCAATCCGTTCTACAACGGGATCGGCCAGGGATACCGGCTCTTCGAGCAGTGGATGGACCGGATGGTCGAGGCAGCGCCGGGCGGCTGGGCGCGGCAGGCCCGGACCCGCTACCTCGCGAACATCATCACCGGGGCCATGTCGCCGGCCAACTTCCTGCCGGCCAACCCGGTCGCGCTCAAGCGAGCCTTCGAGACCGGCGGCATGTCGCTGCTGCGGGGCGCCCAGAATATGCTGCACGACCTGGCCGGAGGAGGCATGCCGAGCATGGTTGACCGGCAGCCTTTCCCGGTGGGGGAGAAGCTCGCGTGCACGCCGGGGGCGGTCGTGTACCGGGATGAGATGATCGAACTCCTGCAGTACGCCCCGGCGACCCCGTCGGTCCGCAGCCGCCCGCTGCTGATGGTCCCCCCCGAGCTGAACCGCTACTACGTGCTGGACCTCGCGCCCGGCCGCAGCATGGTCGAGTACGCGGTGCGGCAGGGCATACAGACTTTCATGATCGTCTGGCGGAATCCCCGGCCCGAGCTGGGACACGGGCGCTGGGGGCTTGACGACTACCTCGCCGCCCAGGGCCGGGCGGCCGAGGTCGTCAGGGCGATCAGCGGCAGCCAGACCGTCAACTGGCTGGGGCTCTGCGCCGGGGGCATCACCACCGCGCTTTACCTGGGTCATCTGGCGGCCAAGGGCGACAAGTCCGTCCACTCGGCGACCTTCATCGTCACGCTCCTGGCGAACCACCATCCCAACGTGGTGGGCCAGTTCGACGGCCGGGGATCGCAGGAGACGCTGCGCCGCGCCGCCGAGGCAGGACAGATCCTGCCCGCGTCCTTGCTGCGCGCCAGCTTCGCCTGGCTGCGCCCGGGTGATCTGGTGTTCAACTACCTGGTCAGCGGCTGGCTCCTGGGCCAGGATCCGCCGGCGTTCGACGTACTGGCCTGGAACGACGACGCCACCGCCATGACGGCGAAGCTCTCGTTGGCGACTACCCAGATGGTCACGCACAACAGGCTGACCAGGCCGGGAGCTGTCACCGTGCTCGGCACGCCCATCGACTTGGGCCTGGTCGGCTGCGACAGCTTCCACGTCGTCGGGCACACCGACCACATCACGCCCTGGCGGGCCTGCTACGCCTCGACCCAGATCCTGGGCGGGTCCAAGCACCTGGTCGTGGTCAAGTCCGGTCACATCCAGTCGTTCGTGAACCCGGTCGAGGGCGCCAGGTACGACTACTGGGAGGCCGCCCCGGCCGCCCCCGACCCGGACCAGTGGCTCGGCCAGGCGACGCTGCACGGCGGTTCGTGGTGGCCGCGCTGGGCCGAATGGATCACCGCCCGGTCCGGCGGCGAGACGGCGGCCCCGGAGGCGCTGGGCAGCGACCTGCACCCGCCCCTGGGGCCAGCGCCCGGCACGTACGTGCACGAATGACGCAAGGCCCGGGATAGCGAGTTGCTTCGGCGACGGCGTGTCTGGTAGATCTTCACCGGCGCGGATCGGCGCCCAGACGACGACCGGCGCCAGAAAGGCCAGCACAGTGTGGTCGCCGCCGACAGCCCCGCTATCGGCTCCTCCTCGGCCTTGCCGGGCACCGCCTGGGACCGCCGCTGCGTCGCGCCGCAGGCGCGCCGGCAGGCAGCGCCGCCAAGATCTACGAGACACGCCCTGACGGCGGCGGGCATCGCCGGTAGCTGACTCGCCCGGAAGGGCGGTTGTGCTGCCCGCAGGCAAGGGTGTTCCATGAGAAGCAACGAGGCGGTGGCTGACCCGGTCTCGCGCGTCGTCAGTCGTCGGCGGAGGAGCGGCCATGCGTCTTGTCGTGCGGATCTTGTTCTTCGAGTTCTCGCTGGCGTGGGCGATGATGCTGGCCGGTTCCATTCACGTCGGCCTGCAGGTCTGGCCGTTCCTCGCGAATCCGCTCCGGGCGTGCCTGCGCGCCTGGCGCCTGTGCCTGGGCCTCCTGATCGGTTTCCCGGTGATCGCCGGGTGGCCGCTGCTGTTCTGGCTCCGCCAGGCCCAGCCGGGGTACCGGGCCTGGCTGCAGGGCATAGCCATTCCCTGGTGGATCGTGCTCGGCGTGACCGGGCTGATGATCCTCATCGCGCGGATCAGCGCGGCCGAGCCAACCGCCGAACCGGGCGGAGCCGACGGCCCGTGCGGCACATGCGCGCCTCGCGAAGGGCATGTGCTGCCCTCCTGGCCAGGTAACCGGCTGGAGCGTCAGGGCGCGGGCTCCGGCCGGTACGGCCGGTCCTCGGCGTAATCACAGGTGACCTCGGCCTGGACCTGGGGGGTCCGGACCTGCGGCCTGACGAGGGGGTGAGGCGTCTCAACCCGCCAGCATCTGACGTGCTAGCGCTGTAGCGCTACCATAGCGCTATGGCGACGATCCAGGTGCGAGAGGTTCCTGAAGACCTGTACGAAGTGCTCCGCCGCCGGGCCCGGCGGGCCGGGCAGTCAATGCAGGCCTACATGCGCGACCAGCTGGTCGCTTTGGCCGAGCAACCGACGAAGCAGGAGGCGATCGAGGAAATCGAAGCGATCCTGAGCCGGGCACAGGGGACAGAAATCACGGCTGCCTCGATCATCGAGGATCTCGCCGCCGACCGGCGCTGACTGGGGCCAGGTGGCACTTGTTATCGACGCCTCGGGAATGGTCATCGCTCTTCTCGGAAAGTCCGCCGGAGCCTCGGCCCTGCGTCGGCGCCTGGGCGCCGAGGTGTGCCACGCCCCGCACCTGATCGACGCTGAGGTGGGAAACGTGCTGCGCCAGAACGTGCTGCGGGGGAACCTCGGGGCATCAGACGCTGAGGCGTTGCTGTACTTCAGCGGGCCGCTCGTTGATCATCGCCATCAGATGACAGGCGCGCTGGCCAGGGTGGCGTGGAGACTGCGCGAAAATGTGAGCTTCTACGACGGCCTCTATGTAGCCCTGGCGGCCGCGCTGGCTGTTCGGCTCGTGACTGCCGACGGTCAACTATCGCGGTCCCCCCGCCTTGACTGCGAGGTGGAGTACGTCGGATCGGCATGACAAATAGCGCGGTCATGGACATGCGCAAGCAACGGCTCGCAAGCCGTTTCCGCCTGCGGTCACTGCAGGTGCCGATCCTGCTGGTCTTCGGCGACCGCGACTTCTCACCCTTGGCCGACGTGCTGGAGATGTTCGGGCCCCTGCCGAACCCGCAACTCGCATTGGTCCCCGCGAATGGTACGGGTGCTGGCGATCGCGAGGGTGGCGGAGCTGGTGGTGAAGAGCAACGGCCTCCGGCCAGGGCAACGAACCGGCGCCGTCGTTACGGTTTGCCGCTGAGCTGGGCTTCCGTGGCCAGGATGCTGTTTCCGCGGGCGTCCCGGGGGACAAGAACCGGAACGCGCCCACGTTTCCGCAGGTCACGGACCGGGCGCCCAGTCGGCCGAGATTGTCAGAGAGTTCGAATCTTCTCGCCGAGGCCGACCACAATGACATCGGCGGTTGGGGATTTTGACATCAAGGTGCGTCCGGTGCGAAAGAGGATGGTAGTCCAACATTTTCCGAGAGTGCTCGCCAGGCAACCTCTCGGGCGTCAAATCCGTCAGCAGGCTTTGCTGGGTGGGCGAGCGTGGGATGCTTGAGAGTTGTAGGATTGGACATCCACCGCGTGTTCGCTGAAGCGGTGATGCTGGATGACGGCCACATCATCAGGCTCGGCCGGATCGGAATGACACGCGGGCATTTGGAAGCCTTCGCACGCACGCTGACGCACGACGATCACGTGGTTATCGAAGCGACTGGCAACGCCACAGCAGTCAGTGAAGCACTGGCCCCGCATGTCGGGCGAGTGGTGATCGCCAACCCGCGGCAGGTACACCTAATCGCCAAGGCGCACATCAAGACCGACGTGATCGACGCAACCGTGCTAGCCCGGCTCTGCGCCAGCGATTTTCTGCCCGCCGTCTGGGTGCCGGAGCATGGACGGATTACCAAACCGGGCCGCACCCATGCGCGCACCATGCTGGTCGAGGCGCCTGGCAAGCGGTGCGTGGGCCCGGGCCGCTGCGAGCGTTCTCCGAGCGCCTCGCATCCCGCCCGAATACCCGCGCTCCCGGATCTCCTGGAACAGAACCGCAGCCTGGAATCCAATCCGGGGCCGCCGCACTCAGCCGAGCGACACTGTAGGTCTTAAAGCCATCGAGCTTCTCAGCGTTGAACTTGCGAGGAGTGGAGACCAAAACAGTTTCACGTCGCGGCTAACCATTTGCGCCACGGCGTAACCGCGTGGCGCGCGCGCAGTGCCAGGCCTAGCCCTTCGGGCAAGGAGTCTGTTGACGCCAAGTCCGACGCCGACGACGCCCTTTGAGCCGGGTGCTGGGAGGACGCGACCGATCCCGGAATGCCACCGCCGCCGGCGGTCTGCTGGGGAAAGTACAGGCCGATTGCTGTGCGGGTCCTGGTCGGCCCTTGAGCCGGTTGCTGGCGAGGGCTCGACCGATCCCGGGATGCCGGCGCCCGCGGTCTGCTGCGCGCATCCGGTCGCGGCAAGGGCCGGTTCGGCGAATGCGAGCGCAAGACCAAAGCATGCGATGAGGGGCGCGGCGCAGAGCCGGACCGCCGTGGGTATAGGTGCCATTCGAAAATCTCCTACTTCGAGAGGACCGGCGGGACCGGCGTTTCTTCACGATCGTCCACCTTGCATATAGGTCGCCTCAAGCCGCTGGGGAGTTACCGAGGCATTCGCACGGCTGTCCCGCCCTGCGGTCATAGGCATCAACCTTCGTCTTCGGCATCAGCAGCGGGACTTCGCCTGCGGAGAACCGCACCGCTCATGGTGCCGATCGCATGGAGCCCGTTCCGCGCACGCGCGAGGACCCGAGGGTTCGAACCTTGCCGCGCCTGGCGGGCGGGCGTGATCGCTCAGTTGGCACGGAAGAACGACGGCAGACCGGTCGCATCGTTCAGCAGCACGGATAGCTGCACGCCTGCCGCCAAGGCGTAATGGACGCGCGGATTTGGCGTAACATCGAATAGGTTCTGGTCCGGATGCCAGGTGTAGCTGGCGTAGGGCTTGAACTGGATGCCCGGCGCGACCTGCAGCCCGTAGTTCACCTCGACGATCTGCTCGGTGCCGCTGACGTTGCCGAACAGGCCCTGGGCAGCGATCAGATCATTCACATGCCCGGTCTGGCGGGGGTTGAACGTGTAATCCTGGAAGGCCACGCCGATGGTATCGCTCGGACGGCCTGGGAAGGTACCGTGCAGCACGCCGCCCGCCGCGAAGTAGTTCTGCACCACGGCGCGGCCGGAAGTGTTGATCTGCAGGCCAGCGAACAAGGTCAGGCCCTGCGGTTGGGTAGGGTCCGGGCGCCAAACCGTCTTCTGCACCTGGGCGTAGATCGTTGTGACGGAGCCGGTGTTAGCCGGCGCGCCGCCAACTGCGCGAGCGGCAGGCCGGCCGTGTTGTAGCGAGCGTCTGGAAAATTCGAGAAATCGTAGGTGAAGCCAATGTCATACTTGGCGGGGTAGCGCACCTGCTCCGGCGCGGTGACGTAGCCGAATTCGACGGGGACATAGACGCCGGTGGCTTGCACATTGCTCCAGCCGCCGTTCCACGGGAAGCCGCCGCGGGGGTATTGATACGGATCCGACTCGAGGCGCCGGCCCGGAGATAGATGTTCCGTGTCGGCCAGACCGAGGCTTCGCCGGCCCACACCGCAATCGGGAAGAACGGAGCGTTGCTGTCGAGCGACCAGTTGAAGGGGCCGAGATTGCTGCAGATGCCGACTTGAAATTGGCAATACAGCTCCGAGGTGCCGAAGTAATTTGCCAGGGTGGTTCGGCCCACGATGATCCGCAGCTTATCATCGAACAGGTGCTGGTCGAAGCTGAGCTCATTCAGCCGAGTTTGATTATCGGGTCCCGCGCCCTGCAAGTAGCCGACGTCGCTCCCGCTGAAGTTGTTGACCCCCTGGGGAAGCCGCCGAAGCGCGAGTCGATGCTGAAATGAACGACCGATCCGGTGAGGCCGACCATCTTCTGCAAATCCAGATCCGCGCCGAAGAACGCCTCCTCGTACACCACGGCACCGCGTCTACGCCGCCCGAGGGAACACCGTAGAGCGTGCTCTCGAAGAAGCCCTTGAAGTAGATGCCGAGGCGGGCGAGCGCGTTGCCCACCGGGGCGAGCGGCTGGCCGAGGCTGAAGAAATCGCCTGGCGGCAGGCCGCCCGGACTGGGCGGAGGCGTCGGGTTCACCGGGGTGGGGCTGGTAATCTGCGGCTGCAGGTTGGTCGCGGGCGGCGGTGTGCCAACATCCTGCGCGGCGGCCGGAAGAAGAACCAAGGAGATCAGAAGTGGCAAGAGGCCGAGCGTCTGCAGGCATGTTAAGCTGGAGCGTTCTAGGGAATTTCGGTGGCGCGCGCATTCCTCTAACCATTTCGGGCTCCAGCACTGTCCAGCATCGTCACGAGCGCTATGCAGGAACCTTGCCAGAGTGCCGTGGTCCGGACCGCCAAAAGGGCGCCGCGATTTCGACCCGGCCTGCCGGCAACCTCCCGGATCGACAGGGCCTGTCCCGTGTTCGGTCAAATCGAGGCCACGGTTGCAACCGGTACGATCAAGCACGTCTACTAGGCCTGTACACCCTCAACATACCAATTCAGCTGCAGCAGGTCCCGATCCGGGATCGTGGCGCCCGATGCGACCTTCTGCTTGCCCTTCTGGTCCTTGATCGGACCAGCAAAGGGATCGAGCGTGCCGGCGATGATCCCCGCCTTCACTTTGTCCGCGGCCTCGCGCGCCGCCGGCGTCACGCCCGGTCCGTAAGGGGCCATTTGCACGAGGCCGTCCTTCATGCCCAGCCAGACGCTCTGCGTCTTCCAGGTGCCGTTCGAGCACTGCCTTGGTGCGCTCGATGTAGTAGGGTGCCCAGTTGTCAACGATCGCGGTGAGCTGGGCGTCAGGGCCGAAACTGCGCATGTCGGAGGACTGGCCGAAGGCGAGGACATGGCGCTCCTCGGCGGCCTGCATCACAGCCGGGCTATCGGTGTGCTGGCACAGGATGTCGGCCCCTTGGTCAATCAGCGACTTCGCCGCGTCCAACTCCCTGCCCGGATCGAACCAGCTGTTCACCCAGATCACCTTGGTCCGGAAGTTCGGGTTCACCTTGCGCGCCGCGAGGCTGAAGGCGTCTATCCCCATTACGACCTCGGGGATCGGCACCGATCCCACGTAGCCCGCCACACCCGCCTTTGAAACGTGCCCGGCGATGGTCCCGCACACGGCGCGCCCTTGATAGAAGCGGGCGTTGTATTCGGCCAAGTTGGGGAGCGTCTTGTAGCCGGTCGCCTGCTCGAACTTCACCTTCGGGAACTGCCGCGCGACCCGCTCGGCCGGGTTCATGAACCCGAAGGACGTCGTGTAGATCAGGCCGTTGCCGGCAATCGCGAGTTGGCGGATCACGCGCTCTGCGTCCGGCCCTTCCGCCACGTTTTGCACCGCCGTCACCTTGATCGCGCCGCCAAGCGCAGCTTCCAGCGCCTTTCGGGCTTGGTCATGCTGGTATGTCCAGCCGAAATCACCGACCGGCCCAACATACACCATGCCCACGCGCAGGGTCGTCGCCGCGCGGGCGCGGCCAATCGCGTCACGGTAGCCGCAGCAGCGGTCCCGAGCAGGAGCCGGCGGCGGGCGATGAGGCTGTTCATGAGCTTCTCCCTGGTCATCGATGGGAAAGAGGGTCAGCTCGCCGGACGGAACGGCTTGGCGAGGCAGGCAGGCGCGCCGAACCGGCCGCGTGCCGAGCCGGCCGAGATCAGCGTAAGCACGACGATGGTTGCGAGGTATGGCACCATCGCCAGCACCTGCGTCGGCACGACGACGAGGCCGCTGCCTTGGAGATAGAGCTGCAGGACGCTTAGGCCGCCGAACAGGTAGGCGCCGGCCAGCACCCGCCAAGGTCGCCAAGCCGCGAAGACGACCAGCGCGAGCGCGATCCATCCGCGGCCGGCCGTCATCTGCTCGCCCCACATCGGCGTGTAAGCGAGAGACAGGTAAGCGCCGCCGAGGCCGCTCATCACTCCGCCAAACAGCACGGCCAGGTAGCGGATGCCGATCACGTCATAGCCGATGGAATGCGCGGAGCCGTCCGCCTCGCCCACCGCCCGCAGGATCAGCCCGCCGCGGCTGTGCATAAGGAACCACGCGACCGCCGCCGTCGCCGCGACCGAGAGATAGACGAGTGCGTCGTGATGGAACAGCAATGGTCCGGCGATCGGCAGGGACGATAGGCCGGGGATCTCGAGCTTCGGCAACTGCGGCACCGGGTGACCGACGAAGCCCGCGCCAACGAGCGCGCTGAGACCAATCCCGAAGATGGTGAGCGCCAGACCGGTCGCGACCTGGTTGCTGGTCAGCGTCAAGGTGAGGACGCCGAACAGCCCGGCCATGGCAAGGCCCGCAGACGCCCCGCCGAGGATGGCGAGAAGTCGGGCTACCCGTCATTGTCCGCGTCGCGAAGGCGCAGACCGCGCCCACCAGCATCATACCCTCGACACCAAGGTTGAGCACGCCGGCCCGCTCCGTGATCAGCTCGCCGAGAGCTGCGAGCAGCAGCGGCGTCGCCGCAGTAATGACTGAGGCGAGCAGCGGGACGAGGATGCCGCCGGTCATGCCGGCACGCGCCCTTCACGGACGATTTGGGGCCTGGTAAGGCGCAAGCGATACCGGACCAGGAAATCCGAGGCGAGCAGGAAGAACAGCAGCATCGCCTGCACCAGCCCGACCGCAGCGTTCGGCAGCGCCATGTCCACCTGGGCGATATCACCGCCGATGTAGGTCAGCGCCACGACCAGGCCGGCCGCCAGGATGCCGAGCGGGTGCAGCCGGCCAAGGAAAGCCACGATGATTGCGGTGAAGCCGTAGCCCGGCGTGAGCTTCGGGATGAGCTGGCCGATGGGGCCGGCCACCTCGAACACGCCGGCCAATCCGGCAAGCCCGCTGCCCGCCATCATTGTCAGCCACACAATCCGGTTGCGGCTGAATCCGGCGAAGCGCGCCGCTGCGGGCGCAGTGCCGACGGTCCGGATCTCGAAGCCCAAGATCGAACGCGACATCACCAGCCAGCCGATCACTGCCACCGCGAGCGACACCACGGCGCCCGCGTTGAGCCGCGAGCCCTCGACCAGCACCGGCAGGAGCGCCGCGCTCGAGAACATGCGCGACTGCGGGAAGTTCATCCCTTCCGGGTCTTTCCACGGACCCAGCACCAGCAAGCTGAGGAACAGCCCGGCGACATAGGTCAGCATCAGGCTGACCAGGATTTCGCTCACGTCCAAGCGGGTCTTGAGAAACGCCGGAATCGCGCCCCACGCCATGCCGCCCAAGATGCCGGCCAAGCACATCAGCGGCAGGATCAACGCACCCTCCTGGCCGTAGAACACCAGCGCGACCCCGCCGCCGGCTATAGCGCCCATGGTGAGCTGGCCCTCGGCGCCGATATTCCACACGTTGGCACGGAAACCGGCGGCGAGACCGACACCGATCATCACCAGCGGGGATGCCTTGAGGGCGAGCTCGGTCAGGCCCTGGACCGATAGCAGCGGCACCACGAAGAGGTCGCCGAGCGCCCGTACCGGGTCATGACCCAGCCAGGCGAACAGGATCGCGGCCACCGCTGCGGTGCAGAGCACCGACAGGACTGGCGTCAGCCACAACAGGCCCGTTGAGACCTGCCGCCGCGGCTCAACCTTGAACCGAATGGGCCACCTCCAGCGCCAGCCGTTTTGTCGTCTGGCTCTCCGGGCCGTGTACGCCGCCCATCAGCAGACCCAACTGCTCGACTGTGACCTGCGAGGTGACGAGCGGGTCGGAGAGCTCCCCGACATTGAGCACCGCAAGCCGCCCGCTGATCGCGAGTAATTCGTCCAAGTCCTGCGAGATCAGCACGATGGCCGATCCAGCGGCCACGAGCGCCAGCAGCGCCGCGTGGATCGTCGCCGCGGCGCCTGCGTCCACGCCCCAAGTCGGCTGCGAGACCACCAGCACGCCGGGTTTTGCAGGATCTCCCGACCGACAATGAACTTCTGCAAATTGCCGCCGGACAGGCTGGCCGCGACAGCCCGCGGACCAGTCGTTCGCACATCGAACTCCTTGATCGTCCGCGCCGCGAACTGGGCAGCCCGGGCGGTGCGCACCATACCCCTCGTGCACAGGCCCATGCGGCGGTGGGCGCTCAGCATCGCGTTATCCGCGAGGCTGAACTCGGGTACCGCGGCGTGGCCGTTACGCTCCTCGGGGACGGAGCAGAGGCCGAGCGCCCGGCGCCCGGCCGCGTCGAGCGTTCCCGCGGGCTTGCCGTCTATCGTCACCGCCCCGCTCCGGGCCGCGGTACGCTCGCCGCTGAGCGCCAGGAGCAGTTCGGCTTGGCCGTTTCCGGCAACGCCGGCGATCCCGAAGATTTCGCCCGAGTTCACGGCGAACGAGATGCCGCGCAGGTCTGTGCCGTGCGGCGCGTCAGCGGGCAGGTCCAGATGGTCGACGACGAGCCGGGTCTGCTTTGGTGCCGCGTCGGCGGGGCGCCGGGAGAGCGGGCGGATCTGCGTCCCGATCATCATCTGCGCCATACTGCCCGCCGTCTCGGCCGCGGGATCGCAGGTGGCCGACGACGTGGCCGCCGCGCAGCACCGTTGCGCGGCTGCACAACACTTTAATTTCCCGCAGCTTATGGCTGATGTAGAGGATCGAGCAGCCGTCCCGCGCGAGCTGGCGCAGCGTCTCGAAAAGCTTGTCGGCCTCCTGCGGTGTCAAGACCGAGGTCGGCTCGTCCATGATCAGCAGCTTCGGCGATTGCAGTAGGCAGCGCACGATCTCGATCCGCTGCCGTTCTCCCACCGAGAGCGTATGGACCGCGCGCGCGGGGTCGAGCGGTAGGCCATAGGCGGCGCTGACGCTGCGGATGCGTTCGGCGAGGCGGGCCGGCTTCTCCGGGCGCTCCAGGCCGAGGCCGACGTTCTCCAGCACCGTCATCGCCTCGAAGAGGGAGAAATGCTGGAACACCATGCCGATGCCGAGAGCGCGTGCGGCGCGCGGGTTTTGGATGCGGACGGGCTTGCCGTCCCACAGAACTTCGCCCTCGTCGGCCTGCAGGATACCGTAGATGATCTTGACCAAGGTTGACTTGCCGGCGCCGTTCTCGCCCAGCAGCGCATGGATCTCGCCCGGAGCCACCGCGAGGTCCACGGCGGCGTTGGCGATCACTCCGGAAAGGACTTGGTGATCCGGCGCAGCTCGATCCGGTTGCTCATCTGGCCGCGCGTGCGCCCGCTCGCCCACGCCGGGAGCAGGATGCGTAAGTCGGCAATTTACGCCACCTGCCAGAAGTGCATACGCACGTCGCCGTGCGCATCGGCACGCCGATGGCGTTATCGGTCCTCAGATCGTGCCGTGCCGGCTGCATCTGATCAGTCATGGGCGAGGTTCCTGTCGCCGACCGAGGCGCGTTTCCACGTGCGCGGAAGTGGTCTTGATGAACAATCGATGGACGCAAGTTCCGCGCCACGATCATGCGATAACCAGCGCTGGCGCGCATGTCGCCGATCGGTGTGAAGTCGCGCGCGAGCGTGTCCTGGGCAACGCGCAGAGCCGTTTCGCCCAACAGGCGGCCGAGCAGCTCAGCCTCGGTCTGACCCGCCGCGATGCTGGGCGCCGGCCAACACCTAAGTTCCGTGGGTCTGCTGCCCCAGGGAACGCGATGCAATGCTTCCACCCAAGGGGCGCGTGGCGCGGATGTTGCCAGCTTCCTCGGTCGCCAGCCTGGACGCAGTGAAAATCGTGTCGAGTCCGGTCGCTGATAAGGAGAGTCGGGATGGCGCTGCGTCGCCAGTGGCAGGACAATGCCACGACCGACTTCGCCGGGGTCGATCCCGAGCGGACAATCGCCGTGCTGCCCGTAGCCGCGATCGAGCAGCATGGGCCGCACCTGCCACTTGCGGTCGATGCCTGCATCGGCGCGGGCGTCGTGCGAGCACATGCTGGAGCGCTGCCCGCGGCGCTGGACATCAGCGTGCTGCCGATGATGCCGGTCGGCAAGTCGAACGAGCACATGGCCTACCCCGGCACGCTCACGCTTTCGGCTGAAACGCTGATCCGGCTCTGGACGGAGATCGGGGAGAGCGTGGAGCGAGCCGGCATCCGCAAGCTGGTGATCCTGAACAGCCACGGCGGTCAGCCGCAGGTGATGGACATTGTCGCGCGCGACCTGCGGGCGCGGCTCCGCATGTTCGTGGTCACCGTGAACTATTGGGCGGTGGCGGAGCGCCGTCGCTATTCCCGGCCGCCGAGCTGCGCCACGGCATTCACGCCGGCGCGGTGGAAACCTCGGCGATGTTGTTCTTGCGGCCCGACTTGGTGCGCGAGGCCGAGCGGCGCGACTTCGTGCCCGCCTCGCTCGCCATGGAGCGGACCTTCCGCTTGCTCCGCCCGGAGGGCGGCGGGGTCGGGTTCGGTTGGCTGGCCCAGGACCTGCACCCGGCGGGAGCCTGCGGCAATGCCGCCGATGCCGACGCGGCGCGCGGCCGGCAATACGTGGAGACGCCGCCGACGGACTGGTGCGCCTGCTCGAAGAGGTGGCGCGATATCCGCTGTCCGCCATCGCTGGCTGATTTCGAGGCGGTCGCAAATGCGTGCCACTCGCTCAGGAAACAGGCAGCCATGCTTCCGCAACTAGGCAGGAACGCGGCCAGATTGCGCCGCCGTGCCCACACATGATGCTGGCACAATTCTTGGTCGCACTTGGCGTCAGAAGAGGGCCAGCACCGCTTTGACCGCAACCCTGTGTATTTCGCCTCCATGACCGCCTCCTGGTTTCCCGTCCGGCTGCCGGCGGCGGTATGGCTGCGCGACGCTCGCAGCCCGGCCGTGCTGCTCGGAACGCCGCCGGGGCCGCCGGATGCCGAAGGTCTGGTCAGGCTCGACCTGCGCCTGGAGAACGGACGGATCGCCGAGATGGTGGCCGCCGGCAGCGCGCTCGGACGGCATTACCCTCGACGGCGGCCAGGTCTGGCCGGGGCTCGTGGACGGGCACGTGCACCTGGACAAGACCGAGATCTGGCCCCGCGCGGCCAATCCGTCCGGCACCCACGCCGAGGCCGTCGAGACCGTCGCGGCCGACCGGGTAGCGAACTGGTCGGAGGCCGATATCGAGGCGCGGTTCCGCTTCGGCCTTGCCTGTGCTTTCGCGCACGGCACGGTCGCGATGCGCACCCACATCGACAGCTACGGGGCGCACGCCCACAACGGTTGGCGGGTGTTCGACCGGCTTCGCGACGAGTGGGCCGGGCAGATCACGTTGCAGGCCGCCTCGCTCTGCCCGGTTGAGGCGTTTGCGGGCGAGGACGGCGCCGCGCTGGCCGATCTCGTGGCCGACATGGGCGGCGTGCTCGGGATGGTCTGCGGCTCGCGGGTCGCTCCGGGCGAAGATCTCGGGGCGGACTTCCAGGCGTACCTCGACCGCGTCTTCCAACTGGCTGAGGAGCGCGGGCTTGCTCTCGACCTCCATGTTGACGAGACCGGCGAGCAGGGCGCGCGCAGCCTGCGCGCCGTCGCCGAGACCGCGGTTCGCCGCGGCTTTCGCCGTCCGATCCAATGCGGCCACATCTGCTCGCTCGCGGTCCAGCCCGAGGCGTATGCGGCCGAGACGATCCGGCTGTGCCGAGAGGCCGGCATCGCGGTGATCGTGCTGCCGATGTGCAACATGTACCTGCAAGGCCGCGCCCCCGGTCGCACGCCGCGCTGGCGCGGGATCACCCTCGTGCACGAGCTGAGTGCCGCGGGCGTGCCGGTTTCCTACGCCTCGGACAATTGCCGCGACCCGTTTTACGCTTACGGCGACTACGACATGCTGGAGGTGTATCGCGAGGCGGTGCGGATCGCCCAGCTTGATCACCCGTGGGGCGCCTGGCCAGGTGCCGTTTGCGCGACCCCTGCCGCGGCGCTCGGGCTCAGGGAGGCCGGCACGATCCGGGCCGGCGCCCCGGCCGACCTGCTGCTGTTTCGCGCCCGCTCGATGACCGAGCTACTGTCTCGCCCCCACTCGGATCGCGTCGTGCTCCGCGGCGGCCAGCCCTCCGACGCTGCGCCGCCGGATTGGCGCGAGCTTGACCCGATGCTCGGGGCCAACGGCTGATGGCGCCGGGCCAACATACCGCAACGGACGGCCCGCAAGCTCTCGGCCCCAGTCCTGGGACTGCCTGGCACGTCTCGGCCGAGGCCGCGAGCTTGGTTCGCTGCCCGCTCCCGCCGCGCCCGGTGACGGTGCCGGCCCGGCCGAAGCGGGTGGCGCTCGACCTCCGGCGCGCGGCGGTGCTGGTCGTGGACATGCAGAACGACTTCTGCCATCCGCAAGGCTGGCTCGCCTCGATAGGCGTGGACATCGCGCCCGCGCGGCGCCCCATCCCGCCGCTCACGGCGCTCCTGCCGTTGCTGCGCGGCGCCGGCGTGCCGGTCGTCTGGGTAAGCTGGGGCACGCGCCCGGACCGGCTCAATCTGTCGCCGGCGCTGCGCCACGTCTATGACCCCGAGGGGCGCGGCACCGGCATCGGCGACCGGCGGCCCGGGGCCGGGCGCGTGCTGCAAGCGGGAAGCTGGTCGGCTCAGGTGGTGGACGAGTTGGCGCCCGATGCCGGCGACGTGCGCGTGGACAAGCACCGCATGAGCGGGTTTTGGGACACGCCGCTCGATAGTATCCTGCGCAACTTGGCCGCCACCACGCTGCTGTTCGCAGGCGTCAACCTCGATCAGTGCGTGTTGCACACCCTGGCCGACGCGAACTTCCTTGGTTACGACACGCTGTTGCTGGAGGACTGCGCGGCGACCACCAACCCCGACTACTGCCGTGATGCCACCATCCTCAACATCCACCAGATCTTCGGCTTCACCCTAACCTCGACGGATCTCGCAGGAGCCATCGCGCCATGATGCGGCAGGGGGTGATCCGCAAGCGTGCGCAAGAGCTGCGCGGGTTTCGCATCTCGCCCGAATCCGGCAACTACTTCGCCTGCCTGTTCGACCCGCTTGCCGACGGCGTGGGCTTCACCCTCGTCGTAGAGATCTTCGAGCCGGGCGGCGCCACGCCCCCTAACACCCATGCCGACGCGGAGGAGGCGTTCGTCGTGCTGCGCGGCTCCGGGGTCGCGCGGGCCGGAGGCGAGGCGATCCCGATCGGCCCGGGTGACGCGTTCGTGCTGCGTCCGGGAACCGAGCACGTGGTCGAGAACACCGGGTCGGGCAAACTCTATTGCCTGACCTTCATGGCGCCGAACGAAGGCTTCGCCGAGCTGATCCGCGGCGGTATCCCCGTGGAGCTGACGGCCGGGGATCGCGCGGTGATCGCCGGCCAAGGATGACGTTGGCAGTCGCCGGCCCGCGCTCGCTCTCGGTTCGCCTGCGCGACGGCACCCGGCTCGACGCCAACCTCTGGGCGCCTGAGGCGCCGGGCCGCTTTCCAGTATTGCTTATGCGCCAGCCTTATGGGCGGCGCATCGCCTCCACCCTCGTTTACGCTCACCCGACCTGGTACGCGGCGCACGGCTATTTGGTCGTCGTCCAGGACGTGCGCGGGTCGGGCACGAGCGAGGGCAGTTTCCGCCTGTTCGCGGACGAGGCGGCGGACGGGGCGGAGGCGGTCGCCTGGGCCGCGGACCTGCCTGGGGCAGACGGGCGGGTCGGCATGCATGGCTTCTCCTATCAAGGCGAGGCGCAACTGCTGGCGCTGGCGGGTGGCGCCCGGCCGGACGCGGTCGCGCCCGCGATGGCTGGATGGGACCTGCGGACCGACTGGGCGTGGGAGGGCGGTGCTTGGTGGCGCCTCGCGCCGAACCTCGGCTGGGGCTTGCAGATGGCCTGGCTCCGCGCGGTCCACGCAGGAGAGGCGGCGGCGGCGGCCGAGTTGCAGAAAGCGGCGCGCGCCCTGCCGGTCGAGCGGCATCGGACCATGCCGGACGTGGTCCGTCGCCACGCTACGCTCAGTCATTACGGCGATTGGCTGGCACGCCCCGATCCCGACCCCTACTGGGACGCCCTCGCGCCACGCGCCCGGCTCGCTGGCCTTCCTCTCAACATTCCGGCACTGCACGTCGGCGGTTGGAACGACCCGATGCTCATGGGCACGCTCGACGGCCATGCGGCGTTCGCCGCGACGGGCGCAGCGGAGCAGCGCTTGGTGGTTGGTCCCTGGACCCACGCGCCATGGGGCCGGCGCGTCGGCGCCGGGGACCTCGGTCCGAATGCCGTCTCGCCGGTTGATGGGGCGCAGCTGGCTTGGTTCGACCGCCAGCTGAAGGGCCGGAACGGCCACGCAGGTGCGCCGGTTACACTGTTCGACCTCGGCGCCCGGACCTGGCGCGATTTCGGCGAGTGGCCCGGTACGTCGGCGCTGGAGTTGTTCCCCCAGAGCGGCGGCCTTGCCGCTGCCACCAGCGCGGACGGCGCGCTCCACCGGGCGCCCGGTCCGCCGGGCAGCGACACATTCGTCCACGATCCCTGGCGTCCGGTGCCCTCGCTCGGGGGTTCGGCCGGGCCGCCGCCTGGCATCCAGGACCGCGCCGCGCTGGACGACCGCGCCGACGTGCTCTGCTACACCGCCAAGCCATTGGCCTCGCCGCTGTTGCTCTGCGGCCGCGTGCGCGCCGTCTTGCACGCCGAAGCCGACCAGCCCTCGTTCGACCTCTCCGCCACGCTCTCCGTCGTGGCGCCGGATGGCCGCGCCTGGACCCTCACCGCCGGCCACCGCCGTTGCGATGCGGGCGGCGAGATCGAAGTGCCGATGCCCGCGACCTGCGCCACCCTGCCGGCCGGCCACGCGCTGCGCCTCTCAATCGCTGCGGCGGCCTTCCCAGCCTACGCCGTCAACCCCGGGGACGGACGCCCGGCATCCGAGTTCACCGCCGACGCCGAGCAGGTAACCACAATCACGGTCCGCCACGGCGGCGCCACGCCGTCCCGCCTGTGTCTGCCCGAGGTCGCCTGATGCGCGTGCTGGTGCTCTACGCCCACCCGCTGCCGAAGAGCTTCCACGCGAGCCTGCACCGGCTTGTCGTCGAGACGCTGCGCGAACATGGCCACGAGGTGGACGACTGCGACCTTTACGCCGAAGGCTTCGACCCTGTGCTGAGCGCCGAGGAGCGCAGCGGCTACCACGAGGTACCGCAGAACCGCTTGCCGGTCGCGGGCTATGTCGAGCGGCTGATGCGGGCGGAGGCGCTGGTGCTCTGCTTTCCCACCTGGACGTTCGGCGCGCCGGCGATCCTCAAGGGGTTCTTTGACCGGGTGTTGATACCGGGCGTCGCGTTCCACTTGAACGGCCACCGGCCGGTGCGTCCAGGCCTCACCCATATCCGCCGCATCGCCGTCGTGACGACGTATGGCCGGCCGCGTCACGACCGTGCTCTGGGTCGGCGATCTGCCGCGTCGCCTGGTCACGCGCTACCTGCGCTCGCTTACCGGAATGCGGGCTCGGGTGCGCTATCTCGCGCAGTACCACATGAACGCCGCGACGCCGGAGCGGCTCGCGCGCTTCCAGCGCCGAGTCAGCGCCACGATGGCTGCGCTATGACGAACGGAGCCAGGGCATGACCCCAATCCACATACCGCCGATCACCCGGCGCGCCGCGCTTGGCGCTCTCGCGGGCGCGGGTTTGCGTGCCCGCCCGGCTCGCGCGGCGGCGCGGCAGAAGATTTCGTTCCTCACGAGCTGGTTCGCCGAGGCCGAGCACGGCGGGTTTTATCAAGCCCAGGCCACGGGACTTTACGATAAGGCGGGGCTCGACGTGGACATCCGCATGGGTGGCACGCAAGTCAACGGCATGCAGCTCCTCACGGCCGGAAACGCCGATCTGATCATGGGCAACGACATCCAGGTGCTGGGCAGCATCGCCCACGGCTTGCCCGTCACCACCATCGCGACCTCGTTCCAGTTCGACCTGCAAGGGGTGATGACCCACAACGACATCAACTCCATCGCCGACCTCAAGGGCCATACGATCCTGATCGCGTCGGTCTCACACGTTCAGTTCTGGCCCTGGCTCAAGCAGCGTTTCGGCTTTACCGACGCCCAAGCCGGCGTGGACACGTTCGATCTCCAGCCCTTCCTCGTGAACCCGTCGCTGGCCATGCAGGCCTATCCGTCCTCCGAGCCGTATGAGGCGCGCAAGGCCGGCGCGAAGGTCAAATTCTTCCTCTTCGCCGACTATGGGTATCCGCCCTACGGCAGCACGATCGTCACCACCAACGGCTTCCTCGAAAAGCATCCCGACGCGGCCGCGCGCTTCGTGCGCGCCTCGTTGGAGGGCTGGCGCGACTACTTTCGCGACCCGGCACCCGCCAACGCGCTGATCCAGCGTGAAAACCCCAAGGAGACCAACGGTCGCATCGCGTACGCAATCGAGACCATGAAGAGCATGCACGTGCTCGATCGCGGGCTCGCGCTGGGCGCCAGCATCGGCTCCATGACCGCAGCACGCTGGGAGCAGACGCGGAATTTTTTGGTCAAGGCCAAGCTGCTCGACCCGGCCGTGGATTGGCGGCGTGCGTTCACGACCCGCTTCACCGACGGACTGCACATCTCGGCATGACAACCGTCGCGCTCCAGGCCGGAGGCAGGACGCACATGGCCGATACGGTTGCGGGCCTGCCGGTGGTCGAGATGCTCTCGGCGGAAAAGGTGTTTGCGAACGGCGCGCGGGGTTTGGCGCCGATCACGCTGACGTTGCGTCAGGGCGAGTTTCTGAGCCTGATTGGCCCATCCGGGTGCGGCAAGAGCACGCTTCTCAAGTTGCTCGCCAACCTCTCCGAACCGAGCGACGGGCGCGTGCAGTGGTGGCGCGGCGGATTCGACCGGGTCGGCCAAGCGGGGCGGCGGCTCGCCTTCGTGTTCCAGGACCCGACGCTGATGCCTTGGGCGCGCGTCGAAACCAATGTCCGCCTGCCGCTCGATCTTGCCGGCACGAAGCGGGCCGCGGCGCGCCGGCGCGTCGGCGCGGCGCTTGCCCAGGTGGAGCTTGGCGACGCTGCCCGGCGCTACCCACGCCAGCTCTCGGGCGGGATGCGGATGCGCGTCTCCATTGCCCGCGCGCTGGTCACCGAGCCGGATCTCCTGCTCATGGACGAGCCGTTCGGCGCGCTGGACGAGTTCACCCGTAACCGGCTGGACGAGGACTTGGCCCACTCGCGGAGGAGCAGCGCCTCACCACCGCGTTCGTCACGCATTCGATCTACGAGGCGGTGTTTCTCTCCACGCGGATCGCTGTCATGGCGGCGAATCCGGCCGGCTGTTCGCCGAGTTCGCCATTAACGAGCCGCGCCCGCGCGCCGCCGGGTTCCGCGACAGCGCCCGCTTCGCCGGGCTGTGCCGCAAGCTCTCTGGGCTGCTGACCGACGCCTCCATCGCGAGCCGGACGCCATGAGGCCGCCCCGCCCCCTTGCGGTCCGCTCCTGGTTCGGCCCGGCGCTCGCGCCGGTGCTGGTGGGCCTCGGCATCATCGCGATCTGGCAGTGGTGCTGCCGCCACTGGGCGATCCCACCCTATCTCTTTCCGGCGCCGAGCGACATTGCTCGCGCGTTCCTCGCCGACTGGCCGACGCTGCTCGGCGCGCTATGGAGCACGCTGCGCGTCACTTTCGTCGCCTTCGCGATCTCGGTCGCCCTCGGCACGGTGATCGCGTTTCTGTTCGTGCAAAGCCGGCTGATCGAGCTAAGCCTGTTTCCCTATGTGGTGCTGCTGCAGGTGACGCCCATCGTCGCGATCGCGCCGCTCATCATCATCCTGGTCAAGAACACTGCCGCGGCGCTCACGTTCTGCGCCACCGTCATCGCGATCTTCCCGATGATCTCCAACACCACGATCGGGCTGCGTAGCGTCGATCCCGGGCTGCTCGACCTATTTCCGCATGAACAAGGCGGGCCGGCTTGCGACGCTCCTGCGCCTGCGCGATGCCGGGCGCGCTGCCCTTCTTCTTGCGGGCCTGCGGATCTCCTCGGGGCTGGCGCTGATCGGCGCCGTAGTAGCGGAGTTCGTCGCCGGTACCGGCGGGCGCAGCGCCGGGCTCGCCTACGAGATCCTGCAATCCGGCTTCCAGCTCGATATCCCCCGCATGTTCGCCGCCCTGCTGCTGATCACCGTAGCCGGCGTGCTGCTGTTCGTGCTCATGGCCGGACTGTCGACGCTCGCGCTGGGGCACTGGCACGAGAGTGCGATGCGGAACCTGAACGGTAAGGACAAGGCTGCATGCTGACGACACGGCAGAAGGTGCTGCGCCGGTTCTGGTACGCGACGGTGCCGCCTCGACGACCTCGCGGCCGGGCCGAAGCCGTTCCGGCTGCTCGGCGAGGACATCGTGCTGTTCCTCGGCGCCGACGGCGAGCCCGCCGCGCTGCGAGGACCGCTGCTGCCATCGCACCGCCAAGCTGTCGAAGGGCTGGTGCAACGACGGGCAACATCGTCTGCGGCTATCACGGCTGGACCTACGACCGCGACGGCAAGCTGGTCGATGATCCCGCAATTCCCGTGCGAGCAGCCGCGTGCCGGACGCCACGCGCCGAATCCTTTCGCTGCGAAGCGCGCTACGGCTATGTCTGGGTCGCCTCGACGAGCCGCTGCGCCGATCCTCCGACGTCCCCGAGGAGCGCGATCCGGGCTATCGCCGCATCCACCAGTTCTACGACCGCTGGAACACGTCGTCGCTCCGGCTGATGGAGAACTCGTTCGACAACGCGCATTTCGCCTTCGTCCACAAGGGCACGTTCGGCGACATCAACCAGCCGAAGCCCGAGAAATACGAGATCATCGAGACCGATTACGGCTTCGACGCCGAGACCGATCATCACCATCGTCAACCCGCCGATCGCCGCACGCATCACCGGCACCACCGAGCCGACCACCAAGCGCACATGCGCAACCACTGGTATCATGCCGTTCTGCCGCCGGCTCGACATGGAGTATCCGTCCGGCATCCGGCACATCATCTTCAATTGCGCGACGCCGATCGACGACGGCGCGATCCAGCTCGTGCAAATGCTCTACCGAAACGACACGCGAGGAGGATTGCTCGAGCGCAGGAGCTGATCGCCTGGGACGCGGCGATCATCGAGGAGGACCGCGACATGCTGGAGGCGACCGATCCCGACGCGATCGTCGACATGAGCCGCAAGATCGAGCACCATATGCCGATCCGACCGGCCCGGAATGATCATGCGCCGCCGCCTGCTGGACCTGCTGCGCACCCACGGCGAGGAGGAGGTCACCCGCGAGGTACGCTTCAGCCGCCCCGGGCCTACGCAAGCGGGCGATAGCTCCGCATCTTGCCGGGATTAAGCAGGCCGTAGGGATCAGCCTCCGCCTTGAAACTGAGCTGGTCGGCGTTCACCCGCTTGTGCCCGACGCCATCCTCCAGCGTGTAGACATGCGGATTGGCGATGGTGATGCCCCGACGCTCGTGCTCGGCGATGATCTCGGCCAGCCGTTCCGGGGTGCTGTAGCGCACGAGGGGTAGCCCGCTCGCGGTGACGCGGCCGCCGTAACGGATGAACTCCAGGTGCGGCAGCACCTCGTCGCCGAACAGCATCGCCAGTTCCGCAACGCTGTCGAGGAGGCGGTCCGCGGGATAGAGCGCCTGCAAGTATGTTACGCTCTTGTCCACCCTGAGCGCCTGCAAGGTCGTATGGTTCCAGGTATATTCGTAGAGCGGCGTGGCGCCCGGCGCGTCATTGGTCGGCGCCTCATGGGTGAGCCAGCCGCCGCCGCCGGCCAGCATGCGCTGAAACGTCTCGACGGACGGTTCGGCCACCATGGCGATAACGATTGCCGCACCCTCCGGGCAGTGTTCGCGCAGGCCTCGGAACAGCGCCGGAATGGGCCAGGCGATCGGCGTGAGCAGCTTCTTTACGATCCCGTCCGCGAGGGCCGCGGCGTGGGCGAAGCGCATCGCCTCCATGAAGTCGGAGAAGGCCGCAACCAGGTCCACCCACGGCCATGTCGGCGCGAGCGGCATCTCAAGCGCGGTGATGATCCCGGTGGTGCCGTAGGCGTGGTTGACGGCGCCGGCCTCCTCGCCGCGCAGTTCAAGAATGCGGGGCCGCTCCTCCAGCGTGACGACGCGGGCGGCGAGCACGTTGCCGGGCTCGCGCAGCCCACCCCAAGTCACCGATCCGATCCCGCCCGAGCCGCCCGCGACAAAGCCGCCGATCGTCGCCGTCCGCTTGGTGGAGGGATGCATCCGTAGCTCCCAACCGGCCGGGCGGGTCGAGGCGTCGAGGTCCACCATTCTCGCACCCGGGCCAACGCGAAGGCGGCCGGGGCGCTGCCACCCGATCGCGTCGAGGCCGGTCATGTCCATCACGACACCACCCGCCAGCGGCACCGCCTGGCCGTAGTTGCCGGTGCCGGCGCCGCGCGCGGTGAGCGGAACCCGGTGGCGGGCGCAAGCGGCGGCGACGCGCACCACGTCCGCCTCGTCGCGCGGCCGCACCACGAGGTCGGCGCTGTTGCGATTGAGCTGCGCCTTGAGCACGGGGCTGTACCAGAAGAAGTCGCGCGACTTCTGGCGAACCAGCACCGGGTCGTCGAACAGGGGCACGTCGCCCACCGCGGCCCGGAAGCCGACCAGCGCGGCGTCGCTCCCGATGCGTGCACTATCCATGACGGTTGGCCATGACGGCGCGTGTCGCAAGCGGCGTGCCAGTGGCACGCCACTTGCGAGCCCCTACACCAGCGGGGATGGGGAAGATCGCAA
Organism: uncultured Actinomycetes bacterium; assembly: GCA_963795575.1. GTDB lineage: Bacteria > Actinomycetota > Actinomycetes > Streptosporangiales > Streptosporangiaceae > PALSA-505. The sequence goes on from CAWCII010000009.1 coordinate 273,205, forward strand.
TGGACAAATGGGCAGGCGCAACCCGGCGGCAGGTGCTCGCCGGAGGAACTCGGGGCCTCAACGTTTGCCCTGGGATCGGGCGCCGGCGCACGCAGCGCGCGCGCCAAGGAACTGGTGATCGGCTTCATCTACGTCGGCGCCAAGGACGACTACGGCTACAACCAGGCCCATGCGGAGGGCGCGGCCTCGTGAAGACCATGCCGGGCGTCAAGGTCATCGAGGAAGAGAACGGTCCCCGAGACCGACGCCGTCGAGAAGACGATGGAGAGCATGATCGAGCTGGACGGCGCCAAGTTGCTGTTCCCGACCACCTTCGGCTACTTCGACCCCTACATGCTGCGGATGGCGCGCAAATACCCGAAGGTGCAGTTCCGCCACTGCGGCGGCCTGTGGAACGAGGGCAGGACCCGAAGAACGCCGGTTCCTACTTCGGCTACATCGGCAGTGCCAGTACCTCAACGGCATCGTCGCCGGGCACATGACGAAGTCGAAGAAGCTCGGCTTCGTCGCCGCCAAGCCGATCCCGCAGGTGCTGATCAACATCAACAGCTTCACGCTGGGCGCGCGGTCGGTCGATCCGTCGATCACGACGCAGGTGATCTTCACCGGCGACTGGTCGATGCCGGTGAAGGAGGCCGAGGCGACCAACTCGCTCGCCGACCAGGGCGTCGACGTCGTCACCTGCCACGTCGACGGGCCGAAGGTGGTGATCGAGACCGCCGAGCGGCGCGGCATCTACACCTGCGGCTACCACGCCAACCAGGCGCCGCTCGCGCCGAAAGGCTACCTCACCGGCGCCGAGTGGAACTGGGCGACGGTCTACAAGATGTTCGTCGACGGAGGCGCTGGCCGGCGAGCCGCTGCCGAACTTCGTGCGCGGCGGGCTCGCGGAGGGCTACGTCAAGATGTCGCCGTACGGCGCCGGCGTGACAGCGAGGCGGCGCGGCAGCACGCGGATGCCGTGAAGGCGGAGATGCTGAAGGGCGGCTACGCGGTGTTCAAGGGCCCGCTCAAGGACAACAAGGGCAGCCCGGTGATCGCCGTCCGGCACCGCCTATCCCGGAGACGGCGATCCAGCTCGAGACGATGAACTACCTCGTCGAGGGCGTGAACGGGGCGCTCAGCTGAACGGCCGTAGCAGGCGGTATCGGGATGAGCGAGGCCGCGGCCAGTAGCGGCGCAGTTGCCGCACCGGCGCTGCCCGCGCCAGGCGCGAGCTGACCGCTGGTATCCGGCGCGCCGGGCGCTGGAGGCGGTCGCGCGCCGGTCGGTGCCGTCGCCGTTGCGGCGATGCTGTTCTCGGCTGTTCCTGCTGGCACTCGGCAAGTCGCCGGTCGAGTTCTGCGTCCTGGTCTGGAAGGGCGCCTTCGGCTCTCGTTCTCGTGGCAGAACACGCTGCAGCGCGCGGCGCCGCTGATGCTGACCGCGCTCTGCGTGGCGGTGCCGGCGCAGCTCGGCCTGGTGATGATCGGCGGCGAAGGCGCGTTCGTGCTCGGCGGCCTCGCCGCGGCCGTGCTGCCGGGCCGCTGCCGCTGCGCTGGCCGCCGATCGTGCACGCTGGCGTCATGGCGCTCGCCGGGATCCCGCCGGCGGGCGGCGCCTGGATCGGCCTGGCCGGCGTGGCTGCGCGCTGGCGCGGCGTCAACGAGACGGTCGCGAGCCTGCTCCTCGCCTACATCGCGATCGCGCTGTTCAATCAGCTCGTCGAGGGGCCGCTGCGCGATCCGGCCAGCCTCAACAAGCCCTCGACGCTATCGATCGGCGACGCGCGACATGATCGGCCCGATGCCCGGCACCGACGTGCACTGGGGCTCGCTGGTCGGCATCGTGGCCTGCCTCGCTGTGCTGGGTGCTGATCTCGCCGCACGACGTTCGGCTTCGCGGCGCGCGTCGCCGGCGGCAATCTGCGCGCGGCGCAGTGCGGCCTGCCGGTGCGGCGCGCTCATATCTGGGCCTGCGCACTCGGCGGCGCCTGCGCGGGCTCGCCGGCATGATCGAGGTCGCGGCCGTGCACGGCCAGTGCCAACGCCTCGCTCGTCGCCGGCTACGGCTACACCGGCATCCTGGTCGCGTTCCTCGCCCGCCAGAACCCGTTCGCCATCATGCCGGTGGCGGTCCTGTTCGGCGGCATCGGCGCCGCCGGCGGCTTGCTGCAGCGCCGCCTCGGCCTGCCGGACGCCACGGTGCTGGTGCTGCAGGGCTTCGATCTTCGTCGTGCGTCCTGGCCAGCGAGACGCTCGTACGGCCGGCTCGCCTGGTTCCAGCCGCGACGCGCGAAGCAGCGCTCTGATGGCACTGCGCTTCGTCACCGTCCTGGTCGCGATGGTCGGCGGCGCGATGCGCGTCAGCACGCCGTTCCTGTTCGTGAGCCTCGGCGAGTGCCTGACCGAGAAGCGGCGGGCGCATCAACCTCGGCCTCGAGGGCGTGCTGGTGCTGGGCGCGATGGCCGGCTTACGCGCGTCGCTTATGAGACCGGCTCGCCCTGGCTCGGCGTGCTGGCCGCGGCGGTGGCGGGCGCCGCGCTCGGCGCGCTGCACGGCGCCGTCTGCGCGCTGCCGCGGGTCAACGACGTCGCCATCGGCATCGCCATGATGCTGTTCGGCACCGGCCTCGCGTTCTTCTTCGGCAAGCCGTACATCCAGCCGAGCGCGCCGCATCTGCCGGCCCTGTCCGCTCGGGCTACTGGTCAGCATCGCCCGCAGTTGCGGCGCGCGCTGGACGTCAACCCGCTGTTCTTCGTCGGCCTCGCTGGCGGCGCTCGCGATGCGCTGGGCGCTGCGCACACGCAGCTGGGCCTGCATCGTGCGCATCGCCGGCGACAGCGCCGACGCCGCCCGCGCGCTCGGGCTTGTCGGTCGATCGCGATCCGACTGCTCGCGACCGCGGCCGGCGGCGCCCTCGCCGGCATCGGCGGCGCGTTCCTGTCGCTCTACTATCCCGGCAGCTGGAACGAGGGGCTGTCGTCCGGCCAGGGCCTGATGGCGGTGGCGCTGGTGATGTTCGCGCGCTGGAACCCGCTCGGCTGCATTGGCGCCGCGCTTGCTCTTCGGCGCCGCCGGGGCGCTCGGCCCGGCGCTGCAGTCGGTCGGCATCACGCAGGGCTACTACCTGTTCGACGCCGCGCCCTACGTCGTCGACGCTTGCTCATCCTGGTCGCGACCGTGCGCCCGGGACGCGCGTTGCGCGGCATGCCGGGCGAGCTTTCGCATCGCGACGTTAAGGAGCGTCGGGCATGAACGGACTCGGCGGACTGAACAAGTCGCCGAACGGCGTGGTGATCGGGCTGGTGCAGCTCGCAGCTGCCGGTGGTCGACGACGCCGCGCCGACATCGCGGCGCAAGCGCAGCGCATCGTCGCATGGTCGGCAAGGCGCGGCGCAACATGGGCACCTGGACCTGGTGGTGTTCCCCGAATACGCGCTGCACGGCCTGTCGATGGACACGAGCGACGAGGTCATGTGCCGCATGGACGGGCCGGAGGTCGCCGCGTTCGCCGCGGCCTGCGCGCGAGCACAGGCTCTGGGGCTGCTTCTCGATCATGGAGCGCAATCCCGGCGGCAATCCCTACAACACCGGCATCGTCATCGACGACCGCGGGCGACTCCGGCTCTACTACCGCAAGATGCATCCCTGGGTGCCGGTCGAGCCCTGGGAGCCGGGCGATCTCGGCATCCCGGTGATCGACGGGCCGAACGGCTGCAAGCTCGCGCTGATCATCTGCCACGACGGCATGTTCCCGGAGATGGCGCGCGAGGCGCCTACAAGGGCGCCGAGATCATGCTGCGCACGGCCGGTTACACCGCGCCGATCCGCGACGCCTGGCGCTTCACCAACCAGTCGAACGCGTTCTGCAACCTGATGGTGACCGCCAGCGTGTGCATGTGCGGCTCCGACGGCACCTTCGACTCCATGGGCGAGGGCATGGTCTGCAACTTCGACGGCAGCGTCATCGCCCACGGCGCCACCGGCCGCGCCGGACGAGATCATCACCGCCGAGGTCCGGCCCGACCTGGTGCGCGAGGCGCGAGCGCATTGGGGGGTCGAGAACAACATCTACCAGTTCGGCCATCGCGGCTATTCGCGGTGGCCGGCGGCGCGAGCGATTGCCCCTACACCTACATGCACGACCTGGTGGCCGGGCGCTACCGGCTGCCCTGGGAGGACAGCGGTGCGTGTCGACCGACGGCACGGCCTGCGGCTTCCCGGCGCCGACCCGGCGCTATCCGGCGAGACGCGCCGAGGACGCGGCGGAGTGAGTGATCCACGATCGTCGCCGCCGACCCCTATCCGTGGCCGTTCGACGGCGACCTCCGGCCCGCGAACACGGCGCTGCATCGTCATCGACATGCAGACCGATTTCTGCGGCATCGGCGGCTATGTCGACCGCATGGGCTACGACCTCTCGCTGACCCGCGCGCCGATCGAGCCGATCCGGCGCGTGCTCGCCGCCATGCGCGAGCCGCGGCTTCACGATCATCCACACGCGCGAAGGGCCACCGCCCCGACCTGTCGGACCTGCCGGAGAACAAGCGCTGGCGCTCGCGCCGCATCGGCGCCGGCATCGGCGATGCCGGGCCGTGCGGGCGCATCCTGGTGCGCGGCGAGCCGGGCTGGGAGATCATCCCCGAGCTGGCGCCGCTGCCGGGCGAGGTCGGTGATCGACAAGCCGGGCAAGGGCGCGTTCTGCGCCACCGACCTCGAGCTGATCCTGCGCACGCGCGGCATCCGCAACCTGGTGCTGGCCGGCATCACCACCGACGTGTGCGTCCACACCACGATGCGCGAGGCCAACGACCGCGGCTTCGAGTGCCTGATGCTGGCGGATTGCTGCGGCGCGACCGACCGCGGCAACCACGCGGCGGCGATCAAGATGGTGACGATGCAGGGCGGCGTGTTCGGCGCCGTCGCGCGACAGCGCGACGCCTGATCTGGCGGCGATCGCGTGACGGCCGCGGACGCCTGCCGGCGATCGCCGTCGAGGCGATGCGGCATGAGCAAGCGCTTCGGCGCGCTTCACCGCGCTCGACGACGTGTCGTTCAGGGTCGCACGCCGGCAGCGTGCACGCGCTGCTCGGCGAGAACGGCGCCGGCAAGTCCACGCTGGTCAAGTGCATGCTCGGCTACTACCGCGCCGACGAGGGCGCATCCTGGTCGACGGCCGCGAGGCGGAGATCGCGCGGCCGGCGGACGCCGCGGCTCGGCATCGGCATGGTCTACCAGCACTTCACGCTGGTCCCCTCGCATGACGGTCGCCGAGAACCTGGTGATGGCGCGCGGCGACGTGCCGGCCGTGATCGACTGGCGGCGCGAGCGCGCCGAGCGCTCGCGCGTTCATGGCGGCGATGCCGTTCCGGGTGCCGCTCGACGCGCCGCGTGGGCGGCGCTCGCGGCGGGCGAGAGGCAGAAGCCGGAGATCCTGAAGCAGCTCTATCTGCAGCGCCGCTTCCTGATCCTCGACGAGCCGACCTCGGTGCTGACGCCGCAGGAGGCCGACGAGGTGCTCGGCCTGATGCGCGGCCTGGCGCGAGCGGCGGCGAGTGACGGTGCTGATCATCACCCACAAGTTCCGCGAGGTGCGACGCTTCGCCGATCGAGTCACGGTGCTGCGGCGCGGCGCGCGTGGTCGGCGGCGGCGCGGTGCAACGACTGCCGGCCGAGGCGATGACGCGCGATGATGATCGGCGAGCCGCACGCGCCCGGCCGCGGCCCGAGCGCCGAGGCGCGCCCGAGCCGAGCCGCGGCTCGCTGGTCGCGTGCCTGCGCGCCGACGACGACCGTGGCGCGCGCCGGCCTCGATGTCGCCGATCTCGCCGTGCAACGCGCGGGAGATCGTCGGCATCGCCGGCGTCTCGGGCAACGGCCAGCAGGAACTGGTCGAGGTGCTCGGCGGCCAGCGGGCGGCCGACGGCGGGCGAGGTGCGCGTCGGCGGCGAGCCCTACGGCGCGACGCGCGAGCGAGGCGCAGGCGCGCGGCGTCCGCGTGCTGCCGGAGGAGCCGCTGCGCAACGGCTGCGTGCCGCGCATGTCGGTCGCCGAGAACATGAACCTGCGCAGCCTTCGACCGTCACGCACCGCGGCGCCGCGGGCTGTGGCTCGACCGGCGCGCGATGACGGACGCGCGCGCGAGCACTGATCGCGCGCCTACGGCGTGCGCGCCGCCGTCGGCCGCAGGCGCCGATCGCGCGCTCTCGGGCGGCAACGTGCAGCGCGCGTGCTGGCGCGCGAGCTGGACGGCGACGTGCGAGGTGCTGATCGTCGCCAACCCGTGCTTCGGGCTGGACGTGCGGCGGTGGCGGAGATCCGCGCCCGGATCGTGGCCGCGCGCAATGCGCGGCGCCGCCGTGCTGCTGGTCTCCGAGGACCTCGACGAGACTGCTCGAGCTCTCCGACCGCATCGTGGTCATGCGCGAGGGCCGCATCGTCCACGAGGTCGCCGCTTCCGGCGCCAGCGCCCAGGAGATCGGCGGCCACATGGTCGGCGGCCACTGATGCGCGCGACGGGACGGCATCTAACGTGATCGCTCCCCTGGGGGCCGCCAACACAGCGCTTGCGGCGGACCGATCCTACACCGACCCGGCACTCAGGAGCGCCCGCGTGTCGACGAGAGGCTGCTCGGCCGCGCCGCTGCGCGCTCGAAGCGGAGGGGCAGCGCGACCGCTCCCTCTCGGGAGTGCCTTTCGGGGTCAAAACAACCTCGACGTGCCGGCGCGCGTTCTGGGCGGCTCGTCGTCGGGTCGGCGGTGGGCTGGCACGGGCATCGCACGGTTCGCACTGGGCACGGACAGCGCCGGATCGGGCCGAGTGCCGGCGGCGTTCTGCAATGTGGTCGGGCTGAAGCCGACGCTGGGCAGCGTCTCGACTGCGGCGTGGTGCCGGCCTGCCGCGCGCTCGATGCAGTCTGGTGTTCGCGCGGACCGTGCCGCGATCGCGTGCTGGGTAGGCGGGGTGAGGACGGATTGCCGTTCGGGCTCACGCTGGCCGCGCCATCTGTCCGGCGGCGGCCTGGCGCCGCTAGCCGACATGTCGCCGGCCGTACGCCAGGCAGATGACCCTCTAACCTGGCGGCGCTCGGGAAGCTGACGCTCTGGCAGGGCGCGCAGGAGATCCTGTTTGAGCATCGCTAAGCGCCTGCCAGACCCGGTCAGCCGTGAAGGGTGGCGCGCGCAGACGGATGCCCGTCGCATCCGCGATGGCGTTGGCAAGCGCCGCGGCGACGGGGTTGAATGGACTTTCGCTCATCGGCTTGGCTCCACCTGGGCCGATCGGGTCGTAGCTTTCGGCAAACAGCACCTCGGTCCGCGGCAGGTCGTCCATTGCCGGAACGTGATAATGGCGGAAGGCGGCATTGGCGACGGCGCCGCTCTCGTCAAAGACAACCTGCTCGAACATCGCCGCGCCGATCGCTTGCGCCACGCCCCCCTCAACTTGGGCGCGGCATTGCATCGGGTTCACGACGCGTCCGGCGTCGGCGGCGTGGACGCTTCGCAGAATTTGCACCTGCCCGGTGCGCTCATTGACGGCCACGCGGAACACCTGGACGTTGAACGCGACCGATCGCGGCGTGCCCTCCGCGCTTCCCACGCCCTCCAGAACCGTGCCGCTCTCGCACGCTGCTCGAGCCAAGTCCACCAACTCTGAGCGTCCCCAGCCGGCCGCCATAGTATTGGGTTCCTCAGTGGGCGCGCCCGATCGTGCGGCCGCGAAGCGGCGCAACGCGGCTCGCATCGCCACCGCCGCGCGCTCCGCGGCCAGTCCGGCCACGCTCAGCCCGGTGCTGCCGAACGTTCCCGTGGCATAGCCGGACTGCGCCGTATCGGACTGCACCAGCCGGATCTCGGACGGCGCGCAGCCGACCCGGTCGGACACGATCTGCGCCAGCGCGGTCGTCAGGCCGCTGCCGAACTCCGTCGTGCCGATCGACAGCATGAAGGCGCCGTCCGGGGCGAGTCGCACCCGCGCCTCGCAGTGGTGGCCGAAGGGCGGCACGGTGTCGAGCATCGCCATCGCCATGCCCTCGCCCACCCGCCACGGCACGCCCGGCGGGGTCGCGCTCGCCCGGCGCATCGCCTCGCGCGCCAGGTGCAGACACTGATCCAAGCCGTAACTGCGGATCGCCGGATCGCCGGCGCCACCGCCGCCGCCGCCGATGGGCACCACGAGCGCGTCGCCAGGCCGGACGGCGTTTCGCTCGCGGAGCGCGAACGGGTCGATCCGGAGCTTGCGCGCTAACTCGTCGAGCGCGGATTCGAGGGCGAACGCCACCTGCCCCAACCCATAGCCGCGATAGGCGCCGGCCGGGACCGTGTTGGTGTAGGCCGCCCGTCCCCGCACCCGTTTGTTCGGGCAACGGTAGAGCGCGAAGCTTTCATTGCAGCCATGGTGCAGCACCGCGGCGCCGTGATTGCCATAGGCTCCGGTGTCGCTCAGCACGTCGAGGTCGATCGCGGTGAGTTCGCCGGCCCGCGTCGCGCCCAGGCGCACCCGCACCCGCATCGGGTGGCGCGTAGTGGTGGCGGTGAAGGTCTCCTCCCGCGTCAGCTCCAGGCGAACCGGCCGGCGCAGGCGCAAGGCGGCAAGTGCCACCACATCCTCCACCAGCATCTCCTGCTTGCCGCCGAACGCACCGCCCACGCGCGCACTCAAGACGCGCACGCGCTCGCGCGGCAGGTCGAGGAGGCGGCACAGCGCGTCGCGGGTGAGGTGCGGTACCTGCGTGCTGCTCCGCACCACAAGCCGCTCGCCCTCGTCCAGCCAGGCGGTCGCCGCATGGGTTTCCAGGGCGGCGTGATGGACCCGCCCGCTCGCGTACTCCGCCTCGTGCACGACGTCCGCCGCGGCTAGGCCCGCGTCGGCGCTGCCTATCTCGCCCGCGATCTCCGCGAGCAGGTTGCGTGTCGGGTCGGCGATGCGGCTCTCCGGCCCCTTGTCGCCGTGCAGCGCCGGTGCCCCCGGGCGGAGCGCGGCCTCCGGATCAAGCACGGGCGGCAGCACCGTCCAGGCCACCTGCAGGCGGCGACACCCCGCGTCCGCAGCGGCTTCCGTGTCGGCAACCACGGCGGCGACGCGCTGGCCGACGAAGCGGGCCGTGTCGTCCAGCAGTCGCGTGTCGTCGGCGTCGTCGCGGGCGTTCTCGTGCCGCGCCGTGGAGAACAGCTTCGCAGGGCAATCCGCGGGCGTGAGCACGAGGCGCACCCCCGGCACCGCCAGCGCCGCCGCGCTGTCGATCGTGTGCATGCGCGCGTGGGCGTAGGGCGAGCGCAGCAGCTTCATGTGCAGAAGGCCGGGCGGCGCATGGTCCAGCGTGAAGCACGCGGCGCCCGTCACCACGTCGGGGCCGGCCGGCGCCGCCACGCTGCGACCCATGGCGTTGCCCGGCGGCGCGTCCTCGATCCGACGCACGCCGGCCAACGCGTTGCGGATGCTGGCGTAGCCGGTGCAGCGGCACAGATTGCCCTTCATGGCCTCGGCCACGTCCGCGCGCTGCGCTTGGTCGAGGCAGGACGCCGTCAGCACCATTCCCGGCGTGCAGAAGCCGCATTGAAATCCCTGCGCCTCAAGGAAGGCCAGTTGTGTCGGATGCCACTCGCCCGCCGCGCCGAGACCCTCGATCGTGGTTACGTCACGCCCGGCGGCGCGGAAGGCCGGGGTGATGCAGGCGTGAACCGGCTCGCCGTCCAGCAGCACGGTACAGGCGCCGCAGTCGCCGCTGTCGCATCCTTTCTTCACGCCGAACCAACCCTGGTCGCGCAGGAATGTCCGCAGGCACTGGCCCGGCCGGGGCTCCGCCGCGGAAACCCGGCCGTTAACGCGATAGGTCATACGGTCGCCAGCTCCTGCCGGACCTCTTCCGCCAGCACGCCAGTCATGTGTCGGCGCCAGTCCACGCTTCCGTGGACGTCACGGCACCAGGCAGCGTCGGGGACCGCGCCATGAAGGTCGGCGGCGAGGGCGCCCGCGCTCGGCGGCGCGGGAAAGCGCAAGGTGAGCGGCGCCGCGACCGACGCGGCAACGGTTAGCGCAAAGGCCCCGTCTGGGTCGACCGTGCCGATCACGAGCGCCGCCGACCTGCCGTGCGACGTGAGCGACACCCGGCGGAACGCGGTTCGTCGCCGCAACGCCGCGGCCGGCATGTCGATCCGCCGCAGCATTTCGCCCGGCCGCAGCACTGTGCGGCGATTGCCCTGAACGAACTCCGCCGCCGGCACCGTTCGCTCGCCGCCTCCTGGCGTCCACAGCAGACACGCGGCTTCGAGTGCCACCGCGAGCGGTGCCATCGGGGCCGCCGGCAGCGCCAGACACAGATTGCCGCCGATTGTCGCCACCGCCGCGACTTTGAACGAGGCGGACAGCGCCCGGGAGCACTGGCGCAGCAACGGCGCCGCGATCCATGCCGGCGGGAGTTCCAGCCGTTCCAGCGCCCGGAACGTACAGGTCGCCGCCAGGCGCAGCGCGTCCGGCGCCACCTCCGCCGGATGCCAGGCGAGCGCGCCCAACTCCACGAGGCGGGTCGTGTCCGGCTGCGGCTCCGAGAACAACCAGGTTCCGCCAGCGAGCACGGCGTCGCCTGGCCGCCAGGCGGGAAGCTCCTCGCGCGAGCGCGGGCGGCACAGCTCGGCGACGCCGTTCAGGTCCATCGGCGCCGGTCAGCCACGCCCGACCCGGCACTCGATCTGCCCGTGCGGCTCGTCGGTCGCCACGAAGACGTCGTTCGTGGCGTCCAGGCCGAACCGTCGAAAGTCGAAGGGAATGTAGTGCTTGTTCGGGCAGGCAAGATGGATCTCCGCCAACTCCGGCACCGCGGCGAGCGCGGCCTCCCCCATGCGATAGAGACTGTCCTGGACGCCGTGGCTGTAGGTATTGGCGAACACGTCCAGCATCGCGCTCAGCACCCGCCGGTTAGCCTCGGGGTAGCCTGCCGGCGCCGCGGCCCAGCGCCAAGTGGCGTCCATGTTGCTGGCCACAAGGCGGTCGGTCGTCGGCGGCAGTGTCGTGAACTCATCCGTGACATAGTTCGCCCACCCCGCTTCCGTGCTCTTAAGGAAGGTGAAGCCGCGCACACCGGACTCGATGCTCTCCGCCGCGCTGCGCCCGGCGCGGCGCGCGACGACGCGCGCGTAGCCGACGCCGTTCCCGTCCAACAAAAAAGCATGCGGGTGCGGCGCGCCGCCGTCGGGCGCGTAACGGCTCCAGCGGGTTTCGTGCAGGGTGACTGTCGCGGTGCGGATTTGGTCGTAGCGGTGCAGCAAACGATGGGCGAGAGCCTGGCCGTACGGCTCGGCCTCGGCGTCCAGATGTTCGCGCGCAACGACATAGGCGAGGTTCTTGATCGTGTCGGTTGCCACCACCGCGCTGTTGTCGGCCTCGGTGAAGGCCGCCGAAAAGCCGCCCTCCAGCATGGCCTGCACCGTCAGTTCGCGCACTTCCTGGCGCGCTCCCCGCGTCACGCGCATGACGCGCACGCGGCCTTTGCCGTAGGTATCGTGGATCAAGGGCATGACGACCTCCAGGAAGAACAGAGCGACCTTGTGCGCCGCAACCGCTTCCGCCACAGAGGGCGAGGGGCGCGACGGAGGCAGGGATGGGCAGCATCACGACGCATGTTCTGGACACCGCGCAAGGCATGCCCGGGGCCGGCATGGCCGTGAGCTTGTCGAGTTGCCGCCCCACGGCGGAACGCCTCCTGCACGAGGGCGTGCTGAATGCCGACGGCCGCAGCAACGCGCCGCTTGCCGAGGGTGAGGCGCTGGTCGCAGGCGAGTATGAGTTGGTGTTCGGCGTCGGCGACTATTTCGCCAGCGCCGGCCTCCGCCTGCCGGAGCCGAGGTTCCTGGATCGGGTGGTGCTGCGCTTCGGCGTCGCCGACCCGACGCAGCACTACCACGTGCCGTTGCTGGTGACGCCGTGGAGTTACAGCACCTACCGAGGGAGCTAGCCGACCGTGGCCACCTTGCTCGCCCGTGGCGCCGCGTGTGTCGCGACCATGGACGCTGGGCGGCGCGAGCTGACCGGGGGCGGGCTGTTCGCGCGCGACGGGGTGATCGAACTCGTGGCCGAGGACGCCGCCCTGCCCGCGACCGCCGACGTGGTGCTGGACTTGCGGGACCAGCTCCTGCTGCCGGGGCTGGTGAACTGCCACCACCACCTCGACCAGACGCTGACCCGTGCGTTGCCGGCCGGGCAGAATGCCGGATTGTTCGAATGGCTGCGCGCCCACTACTCTATCTGGGCCCGACGCACGCCGGAGCAGACACGCACCGCCGCCCTTGTGGGCTTGGCCGAACTGCTGCTGTCGGGCTGCACGACGGTGTTCGATCACAGCTACCTGTTCGCGAACGGCTGCCGGGTGGACGACCAAATCGCGGCCGCGCGGGAGATCGGCGTGCGCTTCATGGCCTCGCGCGGCAGCATGTCGCTGGGCCAATCCGCGGGCGGCTTGCCGCCCGATCAGTGCGTGGAGCGCGAGGACGACATCCTCGCCGACAGCGAGCGCGTGATCGCGCAGTACCCACGATCCCCGGCCCGGCGCGATGCTGCAGGTGGCGCTCGCCCCGTGCTCGCCGTTCTCGGTCACCGGCGAGCTGATGCGGGCCTCTGCTCGCCTGGCTCGGCGGCATGGGGTCCGCCTCCACACCCATCTGTGCGAGACCGTCGACGAAGAACGCTTCACGCTCGCACGCCACGGCGTGCGCCCGGTGGAATACATGCAGCGCCTCGATTGGGTGGGCGAGGATGTGTGGTACGCCCACGCGGTCCATGTCGCCGACGACGAAGTCAAGCTGCTTGGCCGCACGCGGACCGGCGTCTGCCACTGTCCCAGCAGCAACATGCGTCTCGGCTCCGGAATAGCTCCCGTGCGCCGCTATCTCGCCGCCGGCGTGCCGGTCGGGCTGGGCGTCGATGGTTCCGCCAGCAACGACGCGTCCAACATGCTGGCCGAGGTGCGCCAAGCGATGCTGCTCGCCCGACTGCGCACGGCGTTGGTGCCAGGCGAGGATGGCTGGGCCACGGCGCGGCAGATGCTGGAGCTCGCGACCAGGGGCGGCGCCGCCGTGCTGGGGCGCGCCGATATCGGCGCATTGGAGGCCGGGCGCTGCGCGGATTTCTTCACCCTGCCACTTGACGGCGTGGCGACCGCGGGCGCGCTCGCTGATCCGGTGGCGGCGGCCGTGTTCTGCGCGGCGCAGCCGGCCCGGCACGTCGTCGTGCATGGCCGCCCGGTGGTCCGCGACGGGGCGCTGCTCACGATCGACCTCCCGGCGGTGGTGCGCGCGCACAACGCCAACGCCGCCCGGCTGCGGGACTGAACCGGTCCTGGACGCGATGGGCGTTTCCGGCGCGATTGAAACCATCGCCCGACGACTCTTCAGGCGTGGTCGGCGTGACTCGCGAAAGTCCGCGCCGCCTGCGCGGCCTGCTCGCCGGACGGTCGCGCGTTGAAAACGGCGTTGAGTAGCACCGCGGCGATGCTGGCGAGCAGGATGCCGCTGCCCAGCAGCGGCTTCAGCATCCCCGGCGCGGCGCGGAACAGCGTGGGCGCCACCAGCGGGATCATGCCAAAGCCGACGGAGATGGCGACGACGAACAGGTTCTGCCGGGCCGCGGCATAGTCCACGCCGGCCAGGATGCGGATTCCTGTCGCCGCCACATGCCGAACATCACCACGCCGGCGCCCCCCAGCACGCATTGCGGTACCGTCGCCACGACGAAGGCCTTCTTTGGCAGCAATCCCAGTAATAGCATGATGGCGCCGCCGGCCACACAGACGAAGCGACTGCGCACCCCGGTGACTCCCACCAGCCCAACGTTCTGCGAGAACGAGGTGTACGGGAAGGTGTTGAAGATGCCGCCGATCAGGGTTCCGAGCCCGTCCGCGCGCAGGCCACGAGTGATGTCGGCCGGGTGGAGGTCGCGGCCGGTCATGTTGCCGAGCGCGAGGAACATCCCGGTACTCTCGATCATGACGACGATCATGACCAAGCACATGCTGAGGCAGGCGATCACGCCGAACCGCGGCGCCCCGAACTGGAACGGCAGCACCAAGTCGAGCCGCGGCCGAGCGGCGACGCCCGCCAGGCTGCTCCACCCGAGCGCCAGGGTTGCGGCGTAGCCCACGATGATGCCGAGCAGCACCGCGATATTCTGCAAGAAGCCTGATCCCCACCGCAGCAGCGCGAGAATCACCGCGAGCACGAGGGCGGAGATGCCGAGATAGCCCGGCGCCCCGAAATCCCTCGCGCCGGCCGCCGCCGCCAGCCCAGGTGAGCCCGACCCGCATCAGGCTGATCCCGATCACCGTGATGATCGTGCCCGTCACCACCGCCGGGAAGAATGGCAACAACCGTCCGATCAGCGGCGCGATCAGGATGCCGAACACCCCCGCCACGATGACCGCGCCGTAGATGCCGGGCAGCCCCAGCGCCGGATCTCCCGCCATCGCAAGCATCGGTGCGACGGAGGCGAAGGTGACGAAGGTGACGCCCATCATCACAGGCAAGCGGATGCCGAACGGCCCGAAGCCCCAGGATTGGACCAGCGTGGCGATGCCACAGGCGAACAGGTCGGCGTTGATGAGCGCCGCGACCTGCTCGCGCGGCAGCTTGAGCGCGCTGCCGAGAATCAGCGGCACCGCGACCGCGCCGGCGTACATCACCAGGATGTGCTGCAAGGCGAGCACCAAGAGGCGTCCCGGTGGCAGTCGCTCGTCGCCGGTTCCGATCATCTTGGTGCTCCTAAGCTGACCTGCGGCGCATGGCGGCGGCGAGTGGGCATGCACGCCCGGCAAGCCCACGTCTGGAGTGAGGCAAATTCCGGGCCACCCGATCCGAAAGCCAAGTAGGAAGCGCGCCGACAGGGCGCCGTGACCTGATCGGTTGCCGCCGCCCGGCGAACCGGCCATGATCGCCTCTCACGAGGGAGACGGCCGGTGATTCCGCTCGTTGCGCTCAACGGCGCCACACGCGAGGAGTTCGTGGCGCTGTTGGGGGCGGTTTTCGAGCATTCGCCGTGGGCCGCCGAGCAAGCCTATGACCGACGGCCGTTTGCCACGCGCGACCTGCTGCATGCGGCGATGACGGCGGTGGTGGCCGAGGTCGGGCCGCAGCGCCAGCTGGCGCTGCTCCGGGCTCATCCCGAACTTGCCGGACAGGCGGCCATGCATGGTCAGATCGCGAAGTTCTCGTCGGGGAGCAGAGCGACAGTGGCCTGCTCGCGCGTTCCCCCGAAGAGTTGGCGCGATTGCGGGCGCTGAACCAAGCCTATGCCGAGAAGTTCGGCTTTCCGTTCATCGTCGCCGTGCGCGGGCTGGACTTTGCCGCGATCACCGCGGCGTTGGCGCGGCGCGTCGAGAACACGCGGGAGGCCGAAACCACCGAGGCGTTGGTGCAGGTCGCGCGCATCGCCGGCTTCAGGCTGGCCGGCATCGTCGAGGACACGGCCTGAGCCCGGAACCGGCAGCAGCTTGGCTGCCGTTCGTCGAAGGAGCGACACCGTATGCCTGTTTCCGGTTTGCTGCACGTTGCGATCAAGACCAACGACCTCAATGCCACTATTCGCTTCTATTGCGACATGGTCGGGCTGACCGAGGCGGCTCGCCCGGACTTTGGCTATCCCGGCGCGTGGCTCGCCGCGCCGGAAGGCGGCGCGATCATCCATGTCTATGCTGGCGGTCCGGCGCTCGGCGCTGAAGGGCGCGCGCCGCAGGGTTCCGCTGCCATCGATCACGTCTCACTGACGGCCCGGGGCTACCACGAGTATGTCGACCGCTTCCGGTCCGGAGGCTCTCGACTGGCGGGAGTTCAAGGTGCCTGGTACCTCGCTCTGGCAGCTCTTCCTCTACGACCCGAGCGGCGTGCAGCTTGAATTCACTTTCAACGGCGACGCGGAAGAAGGGACCGAGCCCGACCTGTCTCCGGGGCGCGCTTATGTCGCTGGCAGCTCCTTCTTCCGCCCGCAGAGTGCGGCAGGCTAGCACGAGGTTCGAGCCGCCCGGCAGGGCGACTCAGTGCATCCCGAAAACATAGACCGAGTGTACAACGCCAAGTCCGAGTAGCGTGTACCAGGCCACCACCAGCAACATCAGGGTGCCGCAGACAACGAACCCGACCGGGCCCATGCGCGGGACCTCGACGAAGGTCCGGTGCGGGATAGGCGCCGAAGGCACGGGCTTCCATCGACATGACCATCATCGAGGCCTTGCGCAGGCTGCCGACCAGCAACGGCATGGCGAACCGCTTGCCCTCCACGGAGGCGGCCGACCAAGCCGCGCTGTGCGGGCCACCCCGCGCACCGCCTGCGCCGCGCGGATGGTCTTGATCTCGTCCTCCAGCGTCGGAACGATCCGCAGCGCGATGAAGAAGGCATAGCCGATGCGGTAGGGAATGCGCAGCTGCACCACCAGCGCGATCGCCAGCTCCCGCGGGTCGGTGGTGCGCACGAACACGAGCGAGGCGAGCAGGATGGTGTAGATGCGCAGCGCCGAGGCCAAGGCGTAATCGGCGCTTTCGGCATAGACCGGACGGCCGAGCAGATGGAAACGACGTGCGTGCCCGGAAGCGTCGGGGCTCTGGACCACGAAAAACGATGCGCAGGCCAGCGATGCAGCGGCCAGGTCCCGCGCAAGATCTCCAGCGGCGAACCGTGCCAGCACCAGCGCGGTCGAACAGCACCGCTGCGCAGACCAGGATCTGCACCCAAGCGATGTAGACGCCGAAGGCGAGCAGCGAGACCGCCGAACAAAGCGGCGAGCTTGCGTCAGCGGGTCGAGCCGGTGGAACAGCGAATTCGGCGCGCGAAACTGGAACACGTGGCATGGGGCATGCGATCAGCCCTTCGGTCGGTGTGACTGCCGCGCCCGCCGGCGTCGCGGCGAGCCACCCGACCAGTTCAGCGACGGAGAGCGTGGCGCGCGGGACGCGCGCCCGGATGTCGGCGCGCCAGCTGCCGGCTGAGCCGGTGCACCGGCGGCGGGAGCAGGCCCGCCTCCTCCAGCAGCGCCGATCTCGCGAACAGTTCGGCCGGCGTGCCGTCGAAGCGCAGACCTGCCCTCGTGCAGCACCAAGCGCGCGATCGGCCCAGTCGGCGACCAGGCGCACATCGTGGGTGATCATGAGCACGGTGGAGCCGATAGCGCTCGCGCAGCCGCGCCATCAGGCCCATGAGCTGGCGGGCGCGCTCGTGGTCCTGCCCGATCGTCGGCTCGTCGAGGATCAGCAGCTTCGGCTCCAGCGCGAGCATGGTGGCGACGCTGAGCCGGCGCCGCTCGCCCAGGCTGAGGCTGAATGGGGAGCGCTGGCGGTAGCGCTCCAGATCGACGATCGACAGCACGTCGCGGACGCGCTCGGCGACGACGTCGTCGTTGTAGCCGCGCACCTGGAGGCCATAGGCGACCTCGTCCTCCACCCGGTCGGTGACGAACTGATGGTCGGGATTCTGGAACACATAGCCGATGCGCGCCGCAATCTCCTGCGTGCCCAGCTGCGCCAGATCCTGACCCAGCAGGCGCACGGCTCCGCGTGGCGGCGGGTTGATGCCCATGAGGTTGCGTGCCAGCGTGGTCTTGCCCGAGCCGTTGCGCCCGAGCAGTGCGACGATGCCGGCCGGGGCCAGCTCGAACGAGACGTCTTCCAGGATGACGCGGGCGCCATAGGCGAAGCGCAGATGCGACACGCTGAGCAGCGGCTCGCCGGACGGTGCTGCGGCCGCGACCGGCGCGAGCGGAGCCGCCGGTGCCGCGGGCAGCACCGCCTCGGCGCAGACGACGCGCCTCCGCGTGATTGAGCGGCAAGCGCTCCGGTGGCAGCGGGCGCCGCGTCGCGATGGCGAGATCCAGACCGAATTCGGCAAGCTGCGGGAACCACGCGCTGGCCGAGACGTGGTCGGCGACCGCGGCGGTGCGGCGGGAGAACGCTTCGCGTGGCGCGCCGTCGAAGGCGATGCGGCCCGCCTCCATCATCACCACCCGGCTCACCCGGTCGGCCAGTTCGTCTACCCGATGTTCGACCATGAGGATGGTGGTGCCGAAGACCAGGTTCAGCTTATCCAGCACCTCGAACACCTCCGCGATGCCTGCGGGATCGAGATTGGCCGTCGGCTCGTCCAGCACCAGCAGCCGTGGGCGCGCGGCCAGCACCGCCGCGATGCTGACGCGCTGCTTCTGCCCGCCCGAAAGATCCCAGATCGACCAGTCCCCGGCATGGCCGAGGCCGACCAGCTCCAGCGCTTCGGCCTGACGTTCAGGATCTCGGCGGCCGGCCGGCGCAGGTTCTCCAGGCCGAAGCATACCTCGTCGCGCACCCGCGTGTTGATGATCTGGGCGTCGGGGTCCTGGAAGACCATGCCGATCTCGGTCGAGAAGCGGGCGATCTTGGTGTGCGCGACGTCCAGTCCGCAGCACGAACGCCTCGCCCGTCGAGCTTGCCGCGCATGGAATGCGGGATCGCGCCGTTCAGGATCTGCAGCAGCGTGCTCTTGCCGCAGCCGCTCGGACCGAGCACCAGGACGAACTCGCCGGCACGCAACGCTGGAGCGACACATCTCTGCAGGCATCGGCGTCCGGTTCGCCTTCGTAGGTGTAGGAGACATCGCGCGAGGTCAACGAGGCGAGGCTCGGCGGATGCGCCCTGGGTACGGCGCCGCGCGCTCGAGATCAGCCGGCGACATCAGGCCACGGCGCGGCCGTGCGACATCCGCTTCGGCGACGGCGGTGCCGCGCAGGACGCCGGCCCGCGCCAGGCCATGCGCGATCGGCTTGACCAGGACCATCGCATAGATCGCGCCGCTGGCCATGCGGATCGCCAGAGCGAGAAGGTTATACGCGAGCCCCATGTCGCCGACCCCGAAGAAATACACTTCCGGGAATCTGCTGCAGCAGCGGCGCCAACGCGCCGGAGAGCGCGATCGTGCCGAGGGTCCAGCGGCGATAGCCGAAGAAGGCGAAGCCGAGGTCGGACATGAAGCCCTGCAGGAAGCCGGCGCCGAGCACCATGACGCCGTTGGGATTTCCGGACAGCACCTGGGCGACGCCGTTCATCGTCTCGGCCAGGGTCGCGGCGCCGGGCTTGCGGACGATGTAGCCGCAGAGCGGCGCCGAGATATAGAAGCCGCCGCACACCGCGGAGAACGCCAGAAAGCCGTAGCTGCCCGAGAAGGTCATGAACAGCCGGCCGAGCATCGCGTTCGGCGTGCCCAGCACGCCGTTTACCACGCCAATGATCGCCATGATGACGATCTCCAGCAGGGTGAAGCTGGTGAAACCGAATTCCGGTCCGACGGTTGAGCACCCAGGCCAGTGCCGCCAACGCCACTGCGAGGAGGGCAACGATCAGGTACCAGCACACCAACAGACATCGGTCCTGCTCCTCGTTCGCTCGGTCATTCGTCCGGCGGCGTAAAGCCCAGTGTCGGTAACGACGCAATCGACGTGCCAGATGGGCGCTCGGGTGCCGATGTGGCGGGAGCCCCGGAGCCGTCTGCTTTTGGCCGGCACGAGCTCTTGCTCAAACGCAAAAAGCGAGTGGCGCGACGACCGTGTCGCCGGTGCTGGGCGGCGGCTTCGCTCGCATCGTAGGCAACAGCCCAGGACGGAGGCAGCATGAGTGGCGTTGCCGCTGAGCCCTATGACGTCGCGTTGCACCTGCAAGCGGCGGCGCTGATCCTCATCGACATGCAGCGGGACTTCTTGGAGCCGGACGGCTTCGGCTCGGTCCTCGGCAACGATGTGTCGTTGCTGCGGCGGCCGATCGAGCCGACCCGCCAGTTACTCGCCGGCGCCCGCGCCGCGCCGCCGCCGGGCGGGTTAGAGCGGTGGGATCGGGCCCTTGCGCTCCACGATCATGCGGTAATGCTCGGGCTGCCGGTGCCGGGCGAGGTCGAAGATCGTTTCGCGATAGCGGCGGCCAAGCTCCAGATCGCAGCGCGCGGTGATCACCTCGTCCCCGAGCGAGTCGGACATCGCGACGATCTGGCCGGATGGCGCGATGACCGCGCTCTGGCCGATCATCAGCGAGCCTTCCTCGATGCCACATTTGGCGGTGCCGACCACCCAAGTCGAGTTCTGGTAGGCGCCCGCCTGCATTGACAGGTGATTGTGGAAATGGCTCAGCGCATCCAGGTCGGGAAAGCCGGTGTGGCCGACCGGTGTGTTGTAGCCGAGCGCAACCATCTCCACGCCCTGCAGCCCCATCACCCGATAGGTTTCCGGCCAGCGGCGGTCGTTGCAGATGCACATGCCCATGATCGCGCCCATCGTGCGCCACACCGGGAAACCGAGGTTGCCCACATCAAAGTAGCGCTTCTCCAGGTGCTGGAACGGGCGCTCCGGCCGGTGGTCGGCATGGCCGGGCAGATGCACCTTGCGATAGCGGCCGACGATCTTGCCGGCGCGATCAACCAGGATTGAGGTATTGAAATGCCGCCGCCGGCCGTCCTCTTGCGCCAGCTCGGCGTAGCCGAGATAGAAGCCGGTGCCGAGACGCTGCGCCGCGTCGAACAGGCGCCGGGTCTCGGGCCCGGGCATCTCGGTCTCGAAGAAGCTGTCGAGCTCCGCCGGATCCTCAATAAACCAGCGCGGGAAGAAGGTGGTCAGCGTCAGCTCGGGGAAAACCACGAACTCCGCACCGCGGTCCTTGGCTCGGTGCAGCAACGCCAGCAGTCGCTCGACCACGTCCGCCCGGGTCTCGCCACGCGCGATGGGTCCCATCTGAGCGGCAGTAACATTCAGAATGCGCAGGCTCACGTGGCCAGCCCCCTCGTTGTTGCGTTTCCCGTCGCCGCGCCCGCCGCTTGATCAGGCCGCGGGGTTTTGCGTCGCGCGGAACAGCCGCCGGAGATGTGCTCCGGACGTCGTCGTCTCGTATTTCGGTGCTTCTCCGGGGGAGAGGCAAGTCGGGATGCAGGCGACCGGCGCGTCGTAGTTCGGGTTGTGGAAGAACACCAGAGAGATGCGACGGCTTTCCTCCCCGGCGCCTTCCGGCGGGTTGACCACCCGGTGCAGCGTGGAGACCCAGGCGTCGTTGGTCCAGCGCGCCATTAGGTCGCCTATGTTGACGATGAAGCAGCCCGGGATCGTCGGCACGTCCACCCAGGCCCCGGCGGCGTTGCACACCTGCAGCCCACCCGGCCGGTTCTCGGTGGCCAGGATCGTGAGGCTGCCATAATCGGAATGCGCGCCGGCGCGAATTTGCCCCGGCCGCGGCGGCAACGCGGGCGGCGGATAGTTGCGGATGCGCAGACGGCTGATAGGCCGGTCAACCGCAGCGTCGAAGAAGTTCTCTGCAACTCCGAGCCCGAGTGCGAACAGCCGCATCAGCGCTTCGGCGAGTCCGCCATCGACGGTAATAGCGGGTGAGCACGTCCTCAATCCCGGCTGGCCGCTCGGGCCAGAGATTGGCGGCAAAGTGCCGGCCCGCCTCGGGCGCCGTGGCATAGGCTTCGTCGACCGGATCGACGGGGCCGATCATGAAGCTCTCGTTGAGATCCCCGGCGGTGGCCGCCGGGTCCCGCGAGCGGGCGACGAATCGCTCGCGAGCGGGGTAAAGCCGCGCGCCACATCGGCAGCTGGCTGACGTACCCGCATCTTTTCAGCGAGCGGCAGGTCGAAAAAGGCGCGGGCGGTCTCCCGCGCGTGGTCCACCAGTTCCGGGGCGACGCCGTGGCCCGAGATGACCAGAAACCCGATGTCGCGACAGGCGCGGTCGATCGACGCCGCAAGCTCAAACCGCTCCGCGCCGCGGCCGCTGCGGCACTGCCCGATATCGATCACTGGAACATCAAGCAGGGTCATGGCCGGTCTTCCTGATGCAAGGGCAGATCAGGCGGCGGTGCGCAGCCGGCTGCGGCTGGTGCTTGTATTGCGGCGAGGTCGTCGAGATCAGCCAGCCGTTATTCCCGATCGGAATGAAGACCCCGATGTCCATGCGCTTCCCTCAGTGATGCGGTCTGGCTACAGCGCCGGACGGCTGCGGATCTCGTCGTCGATCTTGCGCGGCATGAACTGGCCGTCGGCCAGATCGGCGAGCAGCTTCGCGTTCTCCATCACGACCTTGCCGCGCTGGATGGTGAGGCTCGGCCATGCGGCGGCGTCCCAGCCTTCCCACGGCGTGTAATCGGTCTCGTGCAGGTTCTCCTTGCGGATCGGACCGGCGCGCTTCGGATCGAGCAGCACGATGTCCGCATCCGAACCGACCGCGAGCGCGCCCTTGCGCGGATAGAGCCCCATGATCTTCGCCGCGTTGGTGGAGACCAGGGCCACGAACTCCTCCAGGCTGAAGCCGCGCTCGACGCACCATCTGGGTGTACATCAGCGACACTCGCGGCTCGACGCCGGAGTTGCCGCCCATCGTGTCGTCGATGCGGCTGCCCTTCAGCTTCACTTCCAGCGGGCAGCACACTTCGTCGGTGGCGACGCACTGGATGGCGCCGCGGCGCATCGCCTTCCACAACGCCGCCTGATCCTCGGGGAATTTCAGCGAGGGATAGGTGTGGTAGATCTGGCCGCCCGGCTCCCTGTAGTCCTCGGCGTTGTAAAGCAGATACTGATGCAGCGTCTCACCATAGACGGGGAAGCCGCGGGCGCGGGCGGCCGCGATCGCGGCAACGCCGGTCGCGGCGGAGGTATGCACCATGTACATCGCCGCGCCCTCGACGCTCTCGGCGAGGCGGATCACGCGGTTGAACGCGAGGTCCTCCGACAGCGTCGTGTGCGCGGCGGCGAGGTTCTCGAAGCCCATGCGGTCCTCGCGCATGAGCTTCTCGTACATGTGCATGACGAGGTCGTTGTCCTCGGCATGAATGCAGGTCAGGCCGCCGGCTTTGGCGACCGCCCTAATCACCTCCCAGATGTCGCCGAAGGGGACCATGTGCGCCATGCGCTGCGGCGTGATGTCGGTCGTGAACATCTTGACCGTGGCATAGCCCGCCTGCACGGCCTCGCGGGATCTCGCCGAGCTTCGCAGGCTGATGCTGTCGAACAGCATCAGGTGCAGGCCGTAATCGCAGTAGCAGGCGCCCTGCCAGTCATCCTTCAGCCGCTTTTCCACCGCCTCTGTATCGATCTGGTCTTCTGCGACCGGCACGAAGTCGATCAACGTCGTGGTGCCGCCGAACAGCGCCGCCCGGCTTACCTGTGAAGGCGGAGCGCTGATCGTCGGCTCCGGCCGGTTCGGCATCTGCATGGCCATGCTGCAATGGATATGCGGGTCCACGCCGCCGGGAATCACGATCTGGCCGTTTGCGTCGATCACACGTGCCGACGCCAGCGCGGCCAGGCTGCCCGGAGCGCCGATGGCCACGATCTTGCCATCCGCCACCGCGAGATCGACGCTTTCCGCTCCGCTCGGCAGGACATGCGTGCCGCCGCTTACAACCAGATCGAACATGCCGCCTTCCCCTGACACTTTCTTGGGCGCCTCAGACTGCCACGGCCTGCGGGACCGCCGTCGCCTTCGTCGGGCGGCCATCCTCCAGCAGACGGACCTCGTTGACCGGCCAGCTCGCCGTCGCGGGCTCGCCGATGTCGATGGGATCAAGGAAATAGTCCTCGTCGAGCACGTTCGCGACGAAATCCTCGCCGTCGCCGAGGTCCATCGTAACCTTGACGTATGAGCCCTGGTTCTCGATCGCGTGGATCTCGCCGCTGACGCTGTTGACCAGGTCGCGCCGCCGCTCGTCGGGTGCCGGGCGTCGCAACCTGACGCAGTCGCGTCGCAGCGAGGCGAAGATTTTCTCGCCAGCGGCGACGGCGGAGCTGCCAAGCGGGATTTCGAGACGCGCGCCGGTGCCGGTGATGGCGAGCGCGCGACCGTCGGTGACGCGCTCAACGACGCCCGAGAGCACGTTCTGGCCGCCGATGAAGCGGGCCACATAGGCGTTGCGCGGCGCGAGGAAGATGTCGCGCGCCGACGCCGCCTGCTCAATCCACCCCTGGTCCATCACCACCACCATATCGGCGACCGCGATCGCTTCGAGCTGGGTGTGGGTCACGTGGACGAAGGTGATGCCCAGCTCGCGCTGCATGCGCCGCAATTCGCCGCGCATGCGGAGGCGCAGATATTCGTCGAGCGCCGACAGCGGCTCGTCCAGCAGCAGCACGCGGGGGTTGGTGATCAGAGCGCGAGCCAGCGCCACGCGCTGCTGCTGCCCGCCGGACAGTTCCGAGGGCGCCGCTGGGCAAATGCCTCCAGACGGACCTTCTCCAGCAGTTCCCGCGCCTTGGTATAACGGTCGGATTTCGCCACGCCGCGCATCTTCAGCGCGAAGGCGACGTTGTCGAGCACGCTGCGATGCGGAAACAACGCATAGCTCTGGAACATCATCGCCGTGCCGCGCTGGACGGGCGGGAGGCCGGTGACATTGCGATCTCCAATGAGGATGTCGCCTTCGGTCGGTTGCTCGTGACCGGCGATCATGCGCAGGATCGTCGTTTTGCCGCAGCCACTCGGCCCAAGGAGGCAGCAATAGGAGCCGTGGTCGACGCGGAGGCTGAGTTGCGCTACGGCTGGCGGCGCGCCGGGCGAGTAGCGCTTGTAACGGAGACAAGTTCTGTCTTGCCGTTCGGGGTCTCGTTGACCATCGGGCGCCTCCCTGTTCGGTCAATGCTCGGCAGCCTGGCGGGAGCGGCGTCGCTGGATGACCGCGATCGAGCCGAGGGCGGCGCCGATGACGACGAACGACACCACGGTCGTCACCGTGCCGACGGCAAACAAGGAAGGCGACGTCACGTTGGTCGTCATGGCCCAGATCTCCAGCGGCAGCGTGTTCTGACTGCCCGCCGTCAGCACGGTGCGCGGGAACTCGTCGTACGAGAGCGTGAACCCGAACAGCGCCACGCCGATGATGCCGGGCAACAGGATCGGCAGGGTCACTGCGCGGGTGCGTTGCCAGGCGGTGGCGCCGAGGTCGGTTGCGGCTTCTTCCCAGGCGCGGTTGAAGCGGCCGATCACCGAAATCATGACCAGAAGGCCGAACGGCAATGTCCAGGTGAGCTGCGCGAACAGACCGGACACCCGCCAGTCGGTGGTCCATCCGAGCAACTGAAACACCAACGAGACACCGAGGCCCACGAACAGGCCCGGCAACACCAAGCTCGCGATCGCCATGTAGAATACGAACCCCGCCCCGCGGAAGCGTCGGCGGAAGCCCAGCCCGGCCGCGACGCACATCAACACCGTGAGCGCCCCGGCGATGATCGCGAGGACGAGCGAACGGCGGAAAGCGCCGGGAATGTCCACGTCGCGGGTGCCGCCACTCAACAGAGCGTGGAACCAGTGCGTCGAGAGGCCCCTCAGCGGGAAGGTCATCCCGCCATTGGGTCCCTGGAACGAGAGCACATAGATCACCGCCATCGGCCCGTACACGAACGCCACGTAGATCGCGAAGAACAGCGCGAGCGCATAGAAGGTCCAGGGACGGCCGCCGGAGGCTGATGTCTGCATGCACGCGCTCCCTAGGCTGCAAGCTCCTTACGCACGTCGACGACGCGCAGGACGGCAGCCACCATCAGCAGGACCACGACGACGAGGATCACCGCGCTGGCCGCGGCCGGCGGGTACTGCATGGAGCCGATTTCCTGCTGCAACGCCGACACGACAGAGGAGCTCTGACCGCCGCTCATCACCTGCACGACGAAGAAATCGCCCATCACCTGAGTGACGACGAAAATTGTTCCGAGCGCGATGCCGCTTTTCGAGAGTGGCACCACGATCTCGCTCAAGATCCTCCAGCGCGAGGCGCCGGCATCTCTGGCCGCCTCGATCAGGGACGGGTCGATGCGCACCATGGAGTTGAAGATCGGCACCACCATGAACAGCGTGAAAAGATGGACGTAACAGACGACCACCGCAAAGCGCGAAAACAGCAAAAAAGTCAGCGGCTGCGATGTGATATGCGCGTCGAGCAGCACCGAGTTGACCAGTCCGTCGCGGCCGAGGAAGGGGATCCAGGCGATCATGCGGATGATCGCGGACGTCCAGAATGGTACCGAGACGAGCGCGAACAGCCCAAGTCTCACGATCAGGCTGCGGACGTGGAAGACGAGGAAATTCGCCAGCGTGAAGCCGATCACCAGGGTTACCGCCCAGACGATCGCTGCCAGCTCCAGCGTGCTCAGATAAAGTTGCAAGGTGAGACTGGACCCGAAGATCTCCTGGTAGTTATCCAGGATGAAGGTCGGAATTATCGTCACTTGCTGAAAATCGAAGAAGCTGACGATGAACACGACGATCATCGGCACGCCAAAGAACAGCAGCAGCACGAGCGCAAGCGGGGCAACTTGCAGCCAGGAGACAAGCGAAGGCGGCAGTCTCATGCGGACCTATACCGTCAGGACGCGATGAACTGTATCCAGCGACGCGTCAGATAGCGGTCCTGGTCCATCACCGTGTTCCAGACGGCAATGTGGCCCTCGCGCTCCCACAGCGAGCCGCCGTCACGCACCGCGCCCTTCTTGTCGATCAGACTGCCGAACGGGTCCTTGATGTCGGTCGCGGCCGGCTTGCCCTCATACCAGTAATCCCATTCCGCCTCCGTCAGGAACTTCTTGGCCGTTGCGGGCACCGGGGAGTAATAGCCCTGCTTAGCGATAAAACCGCCCTGCCAGCCGGAATTGAACCAGTTGATATATTCCATGGCGCAATCGAGCTTCAGCCCGCTGAGATGCGCCATCGGCGTCACTCCGGTGAACCAGCCGCGGTAGCCTTCCTTCAGCGGCGCGTAATAGCAGGGGGTGCCGCGCGCACGCACGGCGGTGACGGCGGGCGACCACATCGACTGGATCACCACCTCGCCCGAGGCCATCAGGTTGACCGATTCGTCGAAATTGGTCCAGAAGGCACGGAATTGGCCGGACTTCTTGATTCGGGTCATGATCTCGATGGTTTTGTCGATCTCGGCGCGGGTCATGTTGCCCATGTTGCCGTATTTGATGTCGCCGCGCGCTTGCAGCGCCATTGCGGCATCCATCGCACCGATCTGCGCCTGGTCGTTGAGCGCCGCCTTGCCCTTGTATTTCGGGTCGATCAGGTCCTTCCAGCTGGTCACGACGTTCTGCCCGCCCACCAGGTCCGGTCTGATCCCCAGCGTGTCGGCGTTGAACAGCGTCGGCACCATGGTCAGCCATTCGGTTGGCTTGCCGGCCAATTTCTTGGCATCAGGGCCATCCCAGAAGCCGCTGATGAGCGGTGAACCGCCCTGGTTCGCAATCGGCTTACCGTCGGGCAACTTGCCGTCAGTGAAGATCGACAAGGTCTTGTCCCAGAGCTTGTAGTCCTTGACGTGGATTGGCTTCACCACGCCCTTGCCCTGGAGATAGGTGATTGTGGAATTGTCGCTGTAATTGACATCGAAGCTCTTGGGCTGCGTCAGCGTCCGCTGGAGCTGCGTTGCCGGGTCGACGGCCTGCATCACCACCTTGAAGCCGAGATCCTTTCCGGCTTGGTCGGCGATTTGATTGATGCATTCGTACGAGCCGCCGATGGTGATCAGCGTGACATCCTTGGTGTTTTGCGCCCAGATGGTCGGGAACCCGCGTACCGCGCCCGACCCGATCGCTGCTCCGGCAATCGCCGCGGCGCCTTTGAGCACGCCCCGGCGCGACGCCATTGCTTTCCTGCCGCTTGCACTGCCCATCGATCCCCGTCCCCGTGTGGCACTCCCAGCCTGCCCGGATGGCGGGGAGTGGTAAAGCCAACGCGCGCGTGGCATTCGTGTCGGTTCCGCCAACGCGACGATCCGCGAATGACGCGAACCAGGGTAGGTCGGTGCAAGCCGCGTACCGGAGTGATCCGGTCCAAGGCGCCCCGCAAAAGCGCCATGAAGCCTTCCACCTGTTCCCCCGACCTGCACGAAGTATGGGCAACTGAACAAAACCCAGACTGGCGAGCGGTCCGAGAGACATCCCGCGGCCTATCGGGTCTGCACGGCGGCAAGTGGCCGGTCAGGCGCACGCTGTCCGCGCCAACGATCGGTAGGTCGAGCTTATCTTTGCCCAGCGAGGTACCAGCAGCCCGCCGTGTCGGACCTAGTTACCTTCGGCGGCCGGAAGGCGCGAGGGCGGATCGCCGCGACTTCGTAGTTCGCGTCGAATTGCAAGATCGTGGAGTCCAAGCGCTCAATGTCCGCCACGCGCTGGCGAAGCCGGTTGTGCGTTGCTTCGATCTCGCCTGCCAGCTCCGCTCGCCGCTTCACTAGGCCAGTAAGAACGTAGTCTGTCACGCATGCCTCCCCGCTTAAAGCAAGGAAAGTAGCGAAACAGGCAGCCCCACCCTACAGGTTACGTGGGGAGCTTGCTACATAATACCGCAACGTACAGTTCTGCCGAATGTTCGGCGGCGGACGAGTTGCTACTTCGACGATCGGTCGGAACTTGCCTCGGCCCATCCACCTGATCCAACGGTTCAAGCCAGCCGGTCAGGCGCAGCGGTTCCTTGCATCGCACGGCATCATCTGTGGTTACTTCTGACAGCGGCGTCGTCTTATGGCTGCGGCTGTCTACCAGCGTGGTCGCCAGCTCGGGGTCTGGCGACAGGAGACCTGCGCCCGTACGACCGCCTGAGACTTTGAGGGGCCAGGTCGCCTGTATACGTCGCGCAAAAGCTCCTGGGAACGAACCGCTACAACCTACAAACAGCCGTCGAGATTGATGCAACTGAGCCGAGTGTCGCCTTCGGCGCGGTTCGCCGCTACATGCTAAATGACTAAATGATGTGCTCGTCGCCCCTGAATTTGCTCCGCAGGGGAACACGAGCGTCATGAGAGGGTCCGACATGGCGCCTTCGCGAATACCAGCCGAGCGTGCGTCGCGGGTGCAGGAACCCGAGCCTCCAGATCATCACGTCGCGACCGGGTCCAGCGCGCCTCCTGCCGCCAACCACACGCTCGAGCAGGCCATCGGCGCGCAGGTGCGCGCGCTGCGCCGGCGCACCGACGTGACCGCTGCCGACTTGGCCAGCAGCGCCGGCATCTCGACGGGGATGCTGTCGAAGATTGAGAACGGAGCCATCTCGCCCTCGCTCTCCACGCTGCAGGCGGTCGCGGGCGCGCTGAACGTACCGGTCAGCCAGCTCTTCGCAAGGTTCGAGGAGCAGCGTGACTGCTCCTTCGTGCGTTCGGGACAGGGCGTGGTGATCGAGCGGCGCGGCAGCAAAGAAGGCCACCGGTATGGCTTGCTTGGGCACGGTCTCGGCGGCCCGGTCGTGGTCGAGCCGTATCTCATCACCCTGCGCGAGGAAGCGGCACCCTACACCGGATTCCAGCATGCCGGCGTCGAGTTCATCTATATGCTGACCGGCGAGGTCGTCTATCGCCACGGTGACCAGACCTATCATCTGCGGCCCGGTGACGCGCTGCTGTTCAACTCGGGCGCGCTGCACGGCCCTGAGCGCCTGCTGCAGAAGCCGATGACCTATCTGTCGATCATTGTCTACCCGCGGGAAGACCGGTAGATGCTTTCGTGAGAAGAAACTTTCCTTCTTGGGGGTTGCAGGGCCGCAGATGCGGATGATAGTGCTAGCAGCCTAGCCCCGTGGTCGGGAAACTCGCATGTGCGGCATTGTCGGCCTGTTCCTGAAAGATCCGGCGCTTGAGCCGCGGCTCGGGCAGCTCACGGCGGAGATGCTGAAGGTGATGTCCGATCGTGGGCCGGACAGCGCGGGCTTCGCGGTTTACGGCGACGGGGCGCCCGGAGAATCAAGCTCACGCTGCGCGGACCGGACGGCGCCGACTTGCGCGGCCTCGCCTGCCGACCTGTCCCGGATAGCGGGCCTGCATCTACCGATCATCCTGCGCGACGACCACGCTGTGCTGACCGTGCCGGCGGCGCGGGAGGCGGAGCTGCGCGCGCTGCTTGCCGAGGTGCTGCCGGGGACGCGGGTGGTCGCCACGGGCAAGCGCATGGAGCTCTACAAGGACGTCGGCCTGCCGGCAGACGTGTCCGCGCGCTTCGGCCTCGCCGGCGATGGCCGGCACGCACGCGATCGGCCACACCCGCATGGCGACCGAATCGGCCGTGACGACCGCCGGCGCGCATCCGTTCTCGACCGGCCCCGACCAGTGCCTGGTGCACAACGGCTCGCTGTCGAACCACAACGACGTGCGCCGCCGGCTCCAGCGCGAGGGCCTCGATTTCGAGACCGAGAACGACACCGAGGTCGCGGCCGGCTATCTGAGCTGGCGCATGGCGCAGGGCGCCGGGCTGGGCGAGGCGCTGGACGCCGCGCTGTCCGATCTCGACGGCTTCTACACTTTCGTCGTCGGCACGGAGAACGGCTTCGGCGTGCTGCGCGATCCGATCGCCTGCAAGCCCGCCGTGATGGCCGAGACCGACCGCTACGTCGCCTTCGGCACCGAATATCGCGCGCTGGTCGACCTGCCCGGCATCGAGGACGCGCAGATCTTCGAGCCCGAGCCGGCGAGGGTCTATTTCTGGGAGCGTCCCCGCATGGCGGAGGCACGCGCGGCATGAACACCGATGCTCGCCTCGTCCACCGTGGATCTGGCGACGACGCCGCTGCGCGACTTGAACGCCGCGCTGCACGCGCTGCCGGCCGACACCAACGCAGCGCTGTGGCACGTCGCGAATCCGCGCGGCCGGCACGCCGTCGCGGTCGGCGCTCGACGCGCCCGTCAGCGTCACGATCGACGGCCACGTCGGCTATTACTGCGCCGGCATGAACCAGCAGGCGCGCGTGACGATCAACGGCAACGCCGGCACCGGGGTCGCCGAGAACATGATGTCCGGCGAGGTGCGCGTGAAGGGCGACGCCAGCCAGTCGGCGGGCGCCACCGGGCGCGGCGGGCTGCTGGTGATCGAGGGCAATGCCGGCGCCCGCTGCGGCATCTCGATGAAGGGCATCGACATCGTGGTGAGCGGCTCGGTCGGCCACATGAGCGCCTTCATGGCGCAGGCCGGCAACCTCGTGGTGTGCGGCGATGCCGGCGATGCGCTCGGCGATTGCCTCTACGAGGCGCGCATCTTCGTGCGCGGGCAGGTCAAGAGCCTCGGCGCCGACTGCGTCGAGAAGCCGATGGGCGACGCGGAGCGGGCGATCCTGGAGGACCTGCTCGCTCGCGCCGGCCTCGACGGCGTCGAGCCGGACGAGTTCCGCCGCTACGGCTCGGCGCGCAGGCTCTACCATTTCCACGTCGACAACGCGGACGCCTATTGAGGACGCCGCCACATGGACATCGCTGATCCAAGCCCGAATGACGCCGCGCACCCTGCCGCGGAAGTCGGCGACCTTCGACCGCCACGTCATCTCCGAAATCCGGCGCGCCGCCGCGACCGGCATCTACGACATCCGCGGCGGCGGCGCCAAGCGCAAGCTGCCGCATTTCGACGACCTGCTGTTCCTCGGCGCCTCGATCTCCCGCTATCCGCTGGAAGGCTATCGCGAGCGCTGCGCCACCGACGTCGTGCTCGGCACGCGCTTCGCCAAGAAGCCGATCGAGCTGAAGATCCCGATCACCATCGCGGGCATGAGCTTCGGCGCGCTGTCGGCGCAGGCCAAGGAGGCGCTGGGCCGCGGCGCGACGCAGGTCGGCACCTCCACCACGACCGGCGACGGCGGCATGACGCAGGAGGAGCGCGGGCATTCGCAGACCCTGGTCTATCAGTACCTGCCGTCGCGCTACGGCATGAACCCCGACGATCTGCGCAAGGCCGACGCGATCGAGGTCGTGGTCGGGCAGGGCGCCAAGCCGGGCGGCGGCGGCATGCTGCTCGGCCAGAAGATCTCCGAGCGCGTCGCCGAGATGCGCAGCCTGCCGGAGGGCATCGACCAGCGCTCGGCCTGCCGCCACCCCGACTGGACCGGTCCGGACGACCTCGAGATCAAGATCCAGGAGCTGCGCGAGATCACCGACTGGGAGAAGCCGATCTACGTCAAGGTCGGCGCCTCGCGCCCCTACTACGACATCGCGCTGGCGGTGAAGGCCGGCGCCGACGTCGTCGTGCTCGACGGCATGCAGGGCGGCACCGCGGCGACGCAGGAGGTGTTCATCGAGAACGTCGGCATGCCGACCCTCGCGGCGATCCGCCCGGCGGTGCAGGCGCTTGCAGGAACTCGGCATGCACCGCAAGGTGCAGCTCATCGTCTCCGGCGGCATCCGCAACGGCGCCGATGTGGCCAAGGCGCTGGCGCTCGGCGCCGACGCCGTGTCGATCGGCACGGCGGCGCTGATCGCGCTCGGCGACAACGATCCGGCGCTCGAGGCCGAGTACCACGCGCTCGGCACCACCGCCGGCGCCTACGACGACTGGCACGAAGGGCGCGATCCGGCCGGCATCACCACGCAGGACCCGGAGCTGGCGGCGCGGCTCGATCCGGTGCTCGCCGGGCGGCGGCTCGCCAATTACCTCTCGGTGATGACGCTGGAGGCGCAGACCATCGCGCGCGCCTGCGGCAAGAGCCACGTGCACAATCTCGAGCCCGAGGACCTCGTCGCGCTCACGGTCGAGGCGGCCGCCATGGCGCGCGTGCCGCTGGCCGGCACCGACTGGATCCCGGGAAGGCCGGGTTCTGAGCAGGACGATCAAGCGGTCGAGGCAACAGGCCGGACAGCGGAGCGAGGCAACGATGGACAGCAGAGTGCGGAGCGAAGGTCACGAGCCAGCAGCTCTCGACAAGGCGCCGATCTCGGCATCAAGTATTTCCTGATCTCCTACACCGACCTGTTCGGCACGCAGCGCGCCAAGCTCGTGCCGGCGGCGCGATCGCGGAGATGCAGCGCAGACGGCGCGGGCTTCGCCGGCTTCGCGCCATCTCGACATGACGCCGGCCGACCCGGACCTGCTGGCCATGCCGGACCCGGACAGCTTGATCCAGCTGCCGTGGAAGCCGGAGGTGGGCTGGGTCGCCGCCGATCTGTGGATGGACGGCGCGCCGGTCGAGCAGGGGCCGCGCAACGTGCTCAAGCGCGTCCGTCGCCGCGGCGGCCGAGCAGGGGCTAGGCGATGAAGACCGGCGTCGAGTGCGAGTTCTTCCTGATCGACCGCGGACGGCACGGCCATCTCCGACAGCGCCGACAGCGCAGCCAAGCCGTGCTACGACGCACCGCGCTGATGCGCCGCTACGACGTCATCGCCGAAATCTGCGACGCCATGCTGGCGCTCGGCTGGAAGCCCTACCAGAACGACCACGAGGACGCGAACGGCCAGTTCGAGATGAACTGGGAGTATCGACGATGCGCTGGTCACCGCCGACCGGCACGCCTTCTTCAAGTTCATGGTCAAGTCCATCGCCGAGAAGCACGGGCTGCGCGCGACCTTCATGCCGAAGCCGTTCCTCAACCTGACCGGCAACGGCTGCCACGCGCATGTATCGCTGTGGCGCGGCGAGGAGAACGTGTTTGCGGACGAGGCGGACGAACTCGGTCTGTCGCCGCAGGGCTACCATTTCCTCGGCGGCATCATGCACCACGCCGAGCGCGCTGTGCGCCATCACCAATCCGACGGTGAACTCCTACAAGCGGATCAACGCGCCGCGCGACGGTCTCCGGCGCGACCTGGTCGCCCAACACCGTCACCTACTCCGGCAACAACCGCACGCACATGATCCGCGTGCCCGGCGGCGGCCGCTTCGAGTTGCGCCTGGCCGACGGCGCGGCCAACCCCTACCTGCTGCAGGCCGGCATGCTGGCGGCGGGGCTGGACGGCATGGCGGCCGGGCGCGATCCCGGCAAGCGGCTCGACATCAACATGTACACCGACGGCCACACGGTGACGGACGCCAAGCGGCTGCCGCTCAACCTGCTCGACGCGCTGCGCGCGCTGGACGCGTCCGCGGTGCTGCGCGAGCGGCTCGGGCGGAGGGTTCGTGGACGCCTATCTCAAGCTGAAGCACGGGAGTGGAACGAGTATTGCCGCCACCTGACCGAGTGGGAGCGCGGCACGACGCTTGACTGCTGAGAACGCGTTCCGGCCCGCGTCAGCCGGCGCTCCTATGATGGGCCATCACGATGATCGCCGCGCCACACAGCGAGAGCGCTGCTCCAACGCCGTCCCAGCGATCCGGCCGCTGCCCCTCGACCGCCCAGAGCCAGACGAGCGAAGCCGCGATATAGATGCCGCCGTAGGCCG
Organism: uncultured Actinomycetes bacterium; assembly: GCA_963795575.1. GTDB lineage: Bacteria > Actinomycetota > Actinomycetes > Streptosporangiales > Streptosporangiaceae > PALSA-505. The sequence continues at coordinate 307,272 of CAWCII010000009.1, forward strand.
CATAGGCGCGGCCGGCGAGGCTTACATCGATCCGAGTGAGTAGCCACGCGAAGGCGGTCAGGCTCGCGAGGCCGGGCAGCACCCAGAACGCCGAACGGTCCAGCCGCTGCCATGCCCAGAACGAGAAGCAGCCGGCGATCTCCCCAAGCGCCGCCAGCGCGTAAATTGCAAAGGCCATGCTGATCCCTTCCCGGCGAGCCATCCCTTTTCGCACCGCCAGCCGTTTTTCAGGTGACAATCAGTAAACATTCTTTCATGCTACGAAACAGTCAGGCCGCCAACTGCACCTGGGCCGCCAACCATGACGCCGGGCGCGCGATCGCAGGCACGCAGCCACTCCGCAGCAGCGTCCGCGCTACAGCGGCCGCCCGAGCCGGGATAGGGCCGAGTTCCCGCTGCCGCGCCACCAGCGGCAGGCGGCGCCGCGGGGCAGGGCCGGGCAGAGCGTGGCCGTCAGGCCGTCGAGCGGCGCCGCTGCCTCGTGCAGACACAGCGGCGTTGGGCGGAGCGGTCTTGCGGCATTTCGGCGCGGGACAGCGCGCAGCCTGCATCCGCGACGACATCGTGCAGGCAGCCTGGAGGAGAGGATGTGAGCGAAAGACGCGAGAGCACGCAGCGATGACAGACGTCGTCGTCGTCGGTGCTGGAATCAGCGGCGCTGCCACCGCCTACGAACTTGCCAGCGCAGGCCTTCGGGTTGTCCTGCTCGACCGGTTCGGCCATGCCGCCCTGCAATCCGGCTGGACGCTTGCCGGCCGGCGGCAATCCGGGCGTGCGGAAGCGGAGCTTCCCCTGGCGCAGGCTGCGGTCGCCGACTGGGAAGTGCTCGCCGAGAAGCTTGGCGCGCCGACGTACTATACGCCAGGACGGCAACCTTCGGCTCGCGCGCACGCCGGAGCATCTCGCGAGCCTCGCGCAAATGGTCGAGGCGCAGTCATGCGCCGGGCTGTCGCTGCGCATGCTGGGCCGGGCCGAGCCGCGCGACTTGGCGCCTGCGATCTCGCCCAACGTGCTCGGGGCCTCGTTTTGCCCGACCGATGGGCACGCCGACCCACACGCCACGGTGCGCGCGTTCGTGGCGGCGGCGGTGCGGTCCGGCGCCGATACGCGCTTCGTCGAGGCGGCGACGGCGATCGAGGTGACCGGAGATCGGGTCGGCGCCGTCCTCACCGAGCGCGGCCGGATCGGTTGCGGGAAAGTGGTGCTGGCAACGGGCCCGCTCGGTAACCGGCTTCTCGAGCCGCTCGGCCTGTCCGTGCCGATGACTGAGCGCCGATGATCCGCTATCTTCTCCGCCGGCTCGGACAAAGCCTCGTTCTTCTTGTGCTGGTCTCGATGATCGGCTTCGGACTACTGCATCTCACGCCAGGCGGCCCGCTCTCGCAATTTGCGCTGACGCCGGGAATGTCGGCCGCAACGCTCGCCCGGATCGCCCACCAGATGGGCCTCGATCAGCCGTTGCCCGTGCAGTATCTCGCCTGGGCGGGACATCTGCTGCGCGGTGACTGGGGCCGGTGTGCCGTGATCAGCAGCCGGTATTGGCGATCATCGTCTCTCATCTCTGGGCGACACTGGAACTGATGACGAGTTCCACTCTGCTTGCCGTGCTGTTCGGCACCTGGGTCGGCGTGCTCGGTGCGATCCGCCGCTATTCGCTTGCCGACTATCTCGCGACGATCGGCGCGATGGTGGCGCTCTCGATCCCGACCTTCTGGTTCGGGCTGGTCATGATCTATCTGTTCTCCGTATGGCTCGGCGACCGCCAAGCCGAAGCGGTAAACAAGCTCGATTCGCTGTTATACGGGTGAATTGAAGGTTGTTAGTGGAGTATTTTGGAGTAGCGGTTTTTGGGTGGCTGTAAACCACAGAAACATGGAGCGGGGTACGGGATTCGAACCCGTGTAAATCAGCTTGGAAGGCTGACGCCCGACCACTAGGCCAACCCCGCGCGTTCGGCTGGAACAGGCACTATTCTATCAAAGCCGTCGCGGTGCGTAAGCTCGGCGCGAGCCTAGCCCGGCGCCGTCGAAGTTTTTCGCGGCTGGTACCTTTCCTGCGGTTTCTCATTCGAAATCGATTGACTCGCCATTCGGGCAACTCTATAATCGGAGGCCGAAGGAGAGGCCTTATGCGACCGCTGTACGCCGCTTGCGCGTTCATTTCTCTAATAGCTCTCTGCGCCGGGACCGCAGCCGCCGACGTCACCGTCACCAACCAATCGCCTTGGATTCAGATCGATAACAGCCCCACATACGTACTCTTATATGCGCAATCGACGTACTGCCCGATCACCGGCTGCACCCGCAATTGCCGGGAGACTGCAGCGGCGATTTCGGGGCCTGTGCGCGCCGACTGGCATTTTTCAGTTCAATCAGACGTTCGCCAACGCTCCGGGCTATTTCACCATTGACGCGTATGACGAAGACACGGGCGCTGCGTTCCCGGAAGATGCCATTGAGATCTACAACAGCGGGCCCAATGGCTACGTTGCATTCCATACCACGCTTTTTCGCGTTCTGCCTCTGACCGGCGCGAACCTCGGCGTAGTTTGCTTTGGGACGTTCGCCGCCGGAGCCGATAACTGTTCCGGAAGCGATACGTTGACGACGGCGGGCGGCCAACACATCACATTTACGGTGAAAAAGGATCTCAACCCAGCGGACATTTTCAATACCGGCCTTAATGCGGCGGCCGGCATCCAATTCCAGGGCGTGGTGGCGACTCCGGAACCATCTATTGCAATTGTTATCGCGGCGATTTCGCTCGCGCTCGCTTATGCCGGAGCCCGGCGTAGCGTTGCGAGTCTACCTCAGGCGCGGACCGACGACTGCGTGAGAATCACCTTCCCTGAAATCGCATTCTCATTCAGCGGTCCCCAGGCACGGCAATCGAGGCTGTTGTCGCGATTGTCCCCGAGCAAAAAAAATTGATCTCCGCTCAAGTGAATGGGCCCGAAGTCGCGCCATCTCCCGGCCCCCGGAGTAAACGCGATCCAATGGCCGTCCTCGTCAAAGACGCTGCTCCCCATTTTGTGCCGCTCCGCCGGAACCAGGCGAAATCCTTCCGCGGAAGCATCTTCGGCGAGAGGTATGAGCCGGCCGCCAATCGAAACGCGATTGTCGCGCATTCCACAGTCTCGCCTGGAAGCCCGATCACTCTCTTGAAAGCTTGGGCTGGGTTGTCGGGGCGCTGTATCAGCACTAAGTCGCCGCGTTTTGGCCGAGACGCGCAGGAGCCGTAGATTCGTATATGGCACGTTCACCCAATAGGCAGCTTGGTTAACGAGTGCGTGGTCCCCATAAAGCAGCGTCGGGGCATCGGAGGCGCCGTCAAATTGTACGCGCGCAGATAAGCGGGAACCATGAGCGCAACAAAAACTGCCGCTGTAACGGCGGCCAGGCGGCGGATAACGCGAATGGACATCGAACCGATTCTAGCCCAGATCGATGCGAAAGGCCGCGCCTTTGCCCGGCTCGCTCTCGACCGAAATACTGCCGCGATGGTCGCTAACTACCGATTGCACGATCGCCAGACCCAGACCTGTGCCATGAGTCTTGGTCGTGTAGTACGGCGTAAAGAGGCGTCGCATTCCTCTGGCGTCAGACCTTGGCCGGTTCGGCAACCTCAAGCCGCAAGCCGCTTTCGTGCGGCATGGTGCGAACGGTCAGCGTGCCGCCTTTCGGCATGGCGTCGATGGCGTTTAAGATCAGGTTACGCAGTGCGCGCGTCAACTGTTCACGGTCGGCCATGAAAGAGGGCGTGCGGTTGTCGAGTTCCGACCGCGCGGCGATATCGGCGCCCGCAACTGGGCCTCGAAAAGCTTCAGCGTTTCCGAAACCAAATCATTCAGTTGCATCCGCTGCATTTCGGGCGCGGGCATTTTCGCAAAATCGCTGAAGCGGGAAATGATTTGCTTCAAGTTGGCAAGTTCCGCCAGTAGGGTCGAGGTCCTTCGCGGAATGCTTCCTCGAACTGTTCGGGGTACTCTCCCGCGCCGCGCATGTTCTCCACTGTGATTTGCAGCGGAAACAGCGGATTTTTAGTTCGTGCGCGAGCCGCCGCGCCAATTCTCTCCAAGCGGCGACACGCTCGGATTGCACCAGACGCTCCCGCTTTTCCACCAGTTCGTGCGTCATCCGGTTGAATGCCCGGGCCAGCTGTCCAATTTCGCTGCCTCCCGCACCTCGACCGTGGCCCCCCAGTTTCCGGCAGCGACTTTGCCGAGCGCTTTCCGCCAGCCGCATTACTGGACGCGTAATACGCGCCGTCGCCCACCAGCTCAATCCCGACCCCTAAAAGGATTCCAAACCTAGCGAATGAGATGCCGAGTTGCGCAGGAAAGCCTCCATTTCCTCCAGATCGCGCCGGGAACTGGCAATCAGCAAAACGCCGAGCAGATTATCTTCAATTCCCTTCAGCGGCAGAGCATGAAGGTCTCGGCGTTCGCGCCCGCGCCGATGGTCGCAATCTCTTCCCGCTTTTGCCGCTCGACGCGTTCGATGAGCGGGCGCAGGGCCGCGGAGCCGCCGCCGCCGATCAACTCGGACGGGGTGAATTGCGGCTGCAAATTGCGATAGAGCAGCGCGCGCATCCCGGAGGGCAGCGCGAGCGGTCGAGGAATGCGCGGTCGAGCCGCTCGCCGCCGACAACGTACATTGCGCGATCGCCCGCCGTAGCGACGCTCACAGCCATCAGCGCCAGCGTGTAGCCATCCGGCAATTCCTCCCGGCGAAGAAAGGCGCCGCGCGTTTTCCAATCGGCGGGTTCGCCTTCCGGCCGGCGCACCAGCCAATCTTCTTTGTAGCAGGAATCGCGCGGGCCATTCGGCCGAAGAAATAATCGTGCCGTCGGCCGCGACCAGATCGAGGAAGTCGAGACCGTGCGCCGCGGCGAGCACGCCGCTTCCTGGTAGTAATTCGAATAATCGGAATCGGCGGCTATATTCACGGCCGTGTCGGAAGACGCGATGCGGCTCACGGCGCGCGCGATCTCTCCGCCGCGCCTTTCGTATTCTCCGCGAAACTGCGCCACCAAGGCGTCGGAGCGTTCGGTTTCGAGTTTTTCGAACCGCTCGCGCGTGCTGGTGGAGACCAGCCATTCCACCAAAGCTATCGAGGCGACCACCGCTACCGTGAAGATCAGCAGGAGACGGGTTTGGAGACTCGTCGGCCGCTGCGCCTCGAGCCATAAATCGCCAAAATGCCATTCACCGAGCGGCGTAATACCGGGGCCGCCTCTGACGCGCGGCGAAACGCCATAGATATCCGGCAAATGAACGAGCGGGATGACGCGGTAGCCCTCTAGAAGAGCGCGTTCGGAAAGGTAGAGCGCCGCGGGAGTTTCCGCGCGCAGCGGTTCCGGGAAGACCGAATGCGGAGGCGAGCGCAGCGAGCGAGCGCGAGGCATCCATCGACGAAACGCGCCCCTCAACGAGGCGGACATCGCCGGCTGCGCCCGCCTGCGCGAGGGAAAGCGCGATTCCGCCATCGCGCGCATTGAGCAGGATGCGATCGGCGATGGCGCGGAGGGATGGATCGCTCACACTCAGCGTCAGCGGACGTTCGCCGGCTGCAAGGCCGCGGGCACGCGGCAGATCGACGGTGGTTGGGAAGAGAAACGCGTAACCGGATAACCATTGCGGCAGCAGCGCGGAGGAAACTTCACCCTCGCGCTGCAAAGGACGCTCCAGATTGAGTTGCGGTCGACGGACAACGCAAGCGCTCGCGCAAGCGCGCATCGTCCACACGCGGCGAAAACACCAATGCGACGACTTTCACCGGCTGCGAAGACCACGTGCGGCGGCCGGGCGCCGCGCGGCGCAATTCATTCGGACCGAGTTCCACGACATCGGCTTTGCCGGTTTCGAGATCGAGCGCTTGCTCGCGAAGCGGCCGGCCGAGTTGAATTTCCACCGAGTCGAGAAATGGACGACCGCCGGGCGCATTTTCGTCCGCGTTGTAAGCGGCGCGGCGGCCGCCTTCCCACAGATAATGGTGAAGGTGGGCGGGAGATCGGCCATGCCGGGGCCGGATTGCGGCGGGTCTGAGGTCTCATAGGATTCGCGAACTTCAACGCGAAGGACGCCGCCGTAATGCGGACGGGTGGCGGAAGTCAGCAGCGGGGCCGCAACGAGGGCCAGGAGGGCTATCATACAGCGGCGGCGCAAGACCCGGGCTGCACGTAAAGCTAGTGCGCAGGCGACCAGAGGGTACCCCGGCCTGCGCCACGTGCTAATTACCGCAGGATAGCGACGCCACATAAGCAATGTAATCTCCACTCACTAAATCGTAGTAACCGCCAGCGCAGCCGAGCCGCCGGAGGGCCAAAGCGCGGTGACCGGGCCCGGCATCGGCGCCGCCGCAGTCACCGGAGTCGCGAAGCGATCGGACAGAGTGAACGATTGCAGCGCGTCGGGCTCGTTCCAAGCGCCGGGACGCGTGGCAATGACTTGCGATTGCCCGCCGCAGCGCGCGTCGATGCCCGCAATATTGCTGCCCCACTGCGCGAAGGCGGAGATGGGTTCGAGCGCGGCATCGGTTATCTGCGCGCGGCCATCGGTCTGCGCCATGATCCACAGCGTACGGCCCTGCGATTCGACGGATGCCACGCTATAAAACGGCGCTACCGTTTTGCGCGCGCCGCTTTGCGTCACCACGCGGCCATCGAAATAATTTCGAGACGGCGCGAAGGTAGCCAGCAGCAGATCCTGACCTGCGGATTCCAGCACCCACGGCGCATCGCTCGCGCGGCAATCGACGGTCAGGGAGGGATCCGCGTTGCCATTGCAGGCCAGGCCGGGCAGGAAAACCTGAAAGCTCGATCCGGTGACGCGCAGGCGTCCGCGAAGATCGCGCGGCCACGGCTCGGGATCGACGATGGGAGTCGATCGCGCGGCGTCCAGGAATCGCTGGAGCGGGAATAGAAAGTTAATTTCGAGGACGATAAAACCAGCATCCCGCCGGGCGGAAACGCCACGTCGAGAATCGGCTCGGCCTGGGCAAGGGTTGCTTCAGCGAAAGCGAAGCGCCGGGCTTGAACGACGCGCCGCCCCTCCGATTCCACGACTCGATCCAGACTTCGCGATCGTCGCCGCGCCGCGCCTCTTCCACCAAGAGATTTCCGTGGGCGTTTCCGAAATCGTCAGATGCGCCTCGGCCGCGGCCGCATCGCGATATGGCATCCCGCATCGCGCAACGCCGCTTCGAAAGCGGTCCGCACGCCGCTCCACTCGCCCGGCTCGAGCGAAGAGACGTTCTTGTAAGAGACGGCGACGGCTTCGCCGCGTCCGGTGAACGCGGCGGTTTTGCGGGCCAAACTCAGCGCGGCTGCATTGGGGCTGTCCGCGGCCGCTGCGCCTAAAAGGCATAGCAGCGCCGCCAGAAGCGTGCGCCACTCCTTCACGGCCGCGAACATACGTCGTAGGATGGTTTCGAACCCGTTACTGCGCTCCGGCGGTTGCGGTTTGCGCGGTCGCCGCCGCGGCGCCAAAAATCTCCGCCGTTTCGGCAGTCTGCCTCTCTCCTATTCCAATTCTACTTCATCCGCCCAATCAACCGTCTCGAACAGCTCTTCGATATCGCGGTTCCGAAGACGATATACAGCCGTGAGAGGCGCGCTTTCCGATGGACGCCGGGTTGTTCGTTCCGTGAATGCCATAGCCCTTCGCGCTGAGGCCGAGCCAGCGCGTTCCGATCGGATTGTTCTTTCCCGGAGGAACGATTTTGCCTTTGCCGTACCAGGTGGGGTTGGCTAACCGCTGCACGATGGTGTAAGAACCCGTGGGACTGGGGAATTCGGAGCGCCGACAGCCGTGGAAAAAGTTTTAATCGCGCGGCCGGCTTCAATCACAGCCAGCTTACGATCGGGGATGCTCACCACAATCTTGCGCGCAGGCTTAGCGCATCGATCCTGCGCCATCGCTTCAGCGGCCGCAATCAGCATGGCGCCGGCGACCGCGCCTAACTTCTTCCATCGATCTTCCGCGTGGAGCGTCATTTTTCGTTTCCTCGCTGCGCCTGTAACCAATGCAGCAAGTGGACCGAAGACTAAGTTGCGGAAAAGATTGAGACAGGCGAAGAATTGGCCGTGTCACGCAAAACACGCGTGGCAAGGAGGCGGCCACTGCCTGTTGCGGCGGGAGGCTGCGGCGGCTGTTCGGAACTGGAATGTCAACGCGCCGAGTTCCA
>CAWCII010000010.1:0-204705 GCA_963795575.1 uncultured Actinomycetes bacterium
GTTAGCCAGGAACCCGCCCTTGTGGTCGTCGCGAGGGTGTGCAAGTTTTGTCGGGTGACGACGGCGATTCTCGTTGGCAATGGAGACACTTCGGCGCCGTTGTGCACCAGAGCCCTGTCGTGTCCTGGGTTAGCGGGGGACGGCTGGGCCGTTCTTCGGGCGCAGCGCGTGGTTGGGCGGGGTTGCGGCTGAGGTCCGGGCGGGTGATGGTGGCTTCGCCGCCCAGGCCAGGTCGTAGGCGTACAGGTTGCCCTCTTGGGAGCTGGTGTAGACCGTCCCGTTGGCCACGGCCAGCGCGGAGACGATGGGGCCTCCGGTGGTGGCGCGCGAGGTCCAGCCGGGTGCCGGTGGCGGCGTCCAGGGCCCGGATGTGGCCGTCGTTGCCGCCGACGTAGATCACGCCGTCGGCCACCGCGGGCGAGGAGTCCACGGCGCCGCTGGTGGCGAAGCTCCACTGCTTGGTGCCGGTGGCGGCGTCCAGGGCGTAGACGTCGTGGTCGTCGCCGCCGACGTAGACGGTCCCGCCGGCGACCGCAGGCGAGGAGCGGCCGCCGCCGGTGGCGAAGCTCCACAGCTTGGTCCCGTCGGAGGTGCTCAGCGCGTACAGGTTGCCGTCAGTAGAGCTGACGTAGACCCGGCCGCCGGACACCGCGGGAGAAGACTGCACCAGGTTGCCGGTGGCGAAGCTCCATTGCTTGGCCCCGGTGGCCGCGTCCAGGGCGTAGACGCTGTCGTCGTTGGAGCCGATGTAGACCGTCCCGCCGGCCACCGCGGGCGAGGAGTCGATGGCGCCGCCGGTGGCAAAGCTCCACAGCTTGGCCCCGGTGGCCGCGTCCAGCGCGTACACGCTGCCGTCCTGCGAGCCGATGTAGACCGTCCCCCGGCCACCGCCGAGGAGGAATCCACGACGCCGCCGGTGGCGAAGCTCCACAGCTTGGCCCCGGTCGCGGTGTCCAGCGCGTACACGCTGCCGTCGTCGGAGCCGATGTACACCACTCCGTCAGCGACCGCGGGCGAGGACTCGATGGTGGCGCCGGTGGCGAAGCTCCACAGCTTGGCCCCGGTCACCGCGTCCAGCGCGTACAGGCTATTGTCCTCGGAGCCGACGTAGACCCGCCCGCCGGAGCCCACCGCCGGCGACGACGACAGGACGAGGAATCCGGTGTTGAACGCCCAGTCCAGGTCGATCCCCGGCACGGCGGCCGGGGACAGCACGTTCTCGTCGGGTTGGCCCCGGTGTGCTTGCCCGAGTACCGGTACTGCGCCCAGGCGGTCCGGACGGTGAAGGTGTCCTGCGCCCCCTGGCCGGTAGCCCGGCTGACCGCGGAAATGTAGTGCTTGCCGGGCAGCGCCGAGCCCGGCACCGCGACGTCGATCCCGGAGAAGCTGCCATCAGCGCCAGCGACAGCCAGCGTCTCGTCGGTGGTGTCGAAGTAGATGTCCACCACCTCGCCGGCCCCGAACCCGGCGCCGGACACCGTCACCGTGCTGGTCGGCGGGCCGACCTTCGGCGACAGCGTGATCGCCGGCCCGGCCTGGCCCACCGCCGGCCCAGCCATGGCCACCCCCGCGGCCACCAGCCCGTCCCAGGCCAGCACCGCCACCAGCACCGCACGCATGCTCTGCCGGAACATCAGCTCTCCTCTTCGTCCGGGCGCCGCCGGTCAGCCATGGTCCGGGCACAGCGCATAGTCGGGGTGCAGCCGGTCCAGCGCCGGCCGCTTGACGGTCGCCTGCCCGCCCGCCAGGCCGAACGCGTATATGTTGTGGTCTTCGCCACCGACGTACACCATCCCGTTCACTACCGCTGGGCTCGCGCGGACGAAGTCTCCGGTGGTGAAGCTCCACAGCTTGGCCCCGGTAGAGGCGTCCAGGCGTACACGCTGCCGTCCTCGGAGCCGACGTAGACCACCCCGCCCGCCACCGCCGGCGAGGATTCGACGGCGTCTCCGGCGGCGAAGCTCCATTTCTTCGCTCCCGTGGCCGCGTCCAGCGCGTACACGCGGCCGTCACGAGAACCCTCGTAGACGATCCCGTCCACCACCGCGGGAGACGAGTTCTCAATAGAGTCACCCGTGGTGAAGCTCCAGTCCAGGCCCAGCCCGGAGACATTGGCCGCAGACAGCACGTTCTCATCCGGATTGACCCCCTTGTGCCGGGGCGAATCGTGGAACTGCGGCCAGTTGGCCCGGACCGTGAAGGTGTCCTGCGCGCCTGCCCGGTGTGCCAGGCTGACCGCGGAGATGAAATGCGCCCCCGGCAGCGCCGACGCCGGAACCTTCACCTCGATGCCGGAGAAACTGCCGTCAGTCCCGGCGATGGCCAGCGCCTCGTCGGTGCTGTCGAAATAGACATCCACCGCCTCATGGGCGCCGAACCCCGGTCCCGGACACCGTCACCGTGCTGGTCGGCGGACCCGCCTTCGGCGACAGCGCAAGGCTGGCCGCAGCCTGGGTTACCGCCCGCCTCGCTGCGGCGGCGCGAGCGGCCCCCGCGGCGGGGCGGGCCACCCCCGCAGCAGCCGGCGCCACACCCGCGGCCACCAGCCCCCCACAAGCCGCCACCGTTACCAGCACCGCACGCATCCCGGGCCGACGCATCAGACCCTCCCCGATCAGGCATTCCACTGCTTCCGCGGGGAGAGTATCGCTGGCCGCAACCGCAGCAACAGAAGCTTGTTGCGGCGAAGATGCGGCAAAAGTGCGGCAAAAGTGCGGCACGCCGGGTTCACTAGCGCCATCCCGGGGCCCTGCCTTAAGGCCATGGACACGCGGGCTGCTCCGTAACGCCAGCCATCTCGCCCCGGTCCGGCGGCTGCGGGTGCTGATCTGGTGCCTGCTTATCATCCCTCACACCGCCCCTGCAGCCAGCCCCCGGGCCGCGCGGTCGCTACCTTCCTCCTTCATGGCGAACGGCCCTGACCCGGAGCACGCCCGCAAACGAGCATGAAAATGAGGAGACTGAATGATCTGCGCGTCACCAGTCACGCCCGCCGCTCAGTTAATGGACGCTCGTAATCGGCGTTCGGCTCGCCTGTAACGAAATGACGAAATCGATCACTGCGGCATCCAGCTCGATGGGATATGTCAAGCAATGCATGAATATGCGTGTAAGCAACGCCCGCTATTCGGCAATGTCGGGCGCTTCCTGCGCTCGAGCCACTTGGCGATTGGCGTTGAGCTGTCAGGGCAGCCCTGCCCGTTGGTCAAGTCGGCCTGCTGGGCGCCAGCGGCCCCGGTATTACCGCCCGGGCAGCAGCACGCTCAGGCAGGTGACGCAGCCTTCGAGTTTCTCGAACTCGCTGATGTCCGCCACGACCGGGGTGAAGCCCACGTCGTCCAGCAGCTCGGCGGTGCGGGGAGCGGACGCGGCGATCAGCAGCCGGTCCCCGCCCAGCGGGACGACATGGCAGCCGGCTTCTTCTTCCACCGGGCGGACCGCCGGGAACAGCCCGGCCGGCACCAGCTGCGGCAGCAGAAGGAACGTGCCGTCGGGCAGCGCGGTCACCGCGGACTTCAGGTGCAGCACGTTCCCCAGCGGGACGGCGATCACCGCGCGGCCCAGCGGGGCCAGCAGCGCGCGCAACTGGCGGATGCCCGCGCCGTTGGTCCGCCCGCCGCGTCCTGCGTACACGGTGTCGCCGGCCTGCAGCACATCGCCGCCGTCCAGAGTCCCTGGCGCTTCGATCCGGGCGGTGCGCAGGCCCAGCGACCGGACCATCTCGGCGACGCCGGCCACCTCGGCCCGGCGAGCGGCGCGCCCGGGCGGGCCAGCACCGCCAGGTCCTCGCAGACCACCACCGCATCTTCGATGAATACCGAATCCGGGCAGTCCTCAGCGGCCGGCGCCTGCCGGACCACCCAGCCACAGGCCGCCAGCGCGTCCGCGTACGCCGCGTGCTGGGCCCGGGCCAGGGCCACATCCACCGGGGTCCGGCTGATGTGGGTGACGATGCCCTCGGCCAGCCTGCTGCTGGGCGCGCGGACCAAGACCGTGCCGTTCACCAATCGCTCCCTTACCCGACCGGTGCCGGACGCACGGCAACCAGCCACCCGGCAGCCGGGCAGGTGCCGCGTCTCATCCTGTCATCTGGCACCGCTGGCAGCCTGCGCCGAGACTGTCCCACGGCGCGGCGATGATAGCAACAGGACGCCGCCGCGAGCGCGATGCCCGCGTCCATCGTCCCGGGGGGCCACAACCCTGGTTCCAGAATTTCCGCGGCGGCCAGCTCACCAGCGCCACCACGCCGAAGTGCTGTCTAACCGCAACGCGGCCGGGGTAGATGAGTGCGCAGCGGCCCTATCCGGTCAAGGCGCTGGGGAACCGGGTCTGGAAGTCCAGGATTCCTGCCCACTCGGCGGTAATGGCGACGCGGGCCATGGGTTTACCGCGGAGCGTGGCCACCCAGGCCGGGCCTTGTTCTGGCCCGAAATACCGCGTGGCCGCCTGCTCGTACTCCGGGACAACATCATCAAGCAGCTCGACGTCCGCCCGCCCGCGGACCAGCAGCACCTTGTGCGGCCAGGCGTTGTCGTCAATCGTCAGCGCCACCCGCGGATCCGCGGCCAGCGCCTTGAGCTTGGGCGCCTTCGGCGGCGACCCGAGGACGAACTGCTCACCGGCCCAGTGAAACCAGACCGGCACCACCCGCGGGCTGCCGTCCATCCACGTGTACGCCAGCCGCGCCGGATTGACCGAGTCCAGCAACTCGCTGGCGACCGGATCATTCAGCAGCTCCAGGCTGCCCTGCGGCGGCATCTCAACCCCCTTTCGCATGGCGAGCGGGGAGGTGCCTCGTCACCGGGTGATGATGCTACACCGCATGGCGAGCCCCTCCGGATGCCGGTCACCAGGCGCACTCGGCGCGGCATGAGAGCGCGGTGGGCGGGCGGGGCCGGGGAGCCTGCCGGAACGCTGCGGCGCTCCGCGAGGCCGGTACGTGATCGGGGAGCGCGCGCACGGCCAACGGTCACGCGGACCTTCTCCGGGAGCGGACGGCGCTACCGGTGACTGACGCTCACGCGCGGGTCGCCAGGCTACTGGCGGGAGCGTCGCGGGCGGAACCTGATCCAGGCCAGGATGCCAAGGGCCGCTAGCAGCAACGGGGAGAACAGGATATGCACGGCGAAGCTGAGGACGGTGACGGCCACGATGGCGATGAGGACGAGGGCGATGATCGCGGGCATGGTATCGGTCTCCGTTCATCTGGCGTGGTGCTGCTGATGCCTCCAGGCTGCCGCCGCCGGATGCCCGCGTCGATCGGGATCAGCCCTGGTGAACCCCGGAGATGCAGGCCGGAAGGCATCAGGGTCGACCCTGGCCGGCCAGGCCCAGACCCGGCAGCCGAGCAGTTCTGCACGTGCATTACGGAGGGCCGTGAGTGTTACGGCGCCACCGCCTGTGCACGAGGTGGCAAAGCCCCTGCCGCGGCACGCAAGCGAGCGAAGCGCAGGCACCGCATGTCAGCAGCCGCGGGCCGGTCGGTGCCGTTCGTGTGCGTGCAGCCGCTGGTCACCTCGTGGTCGCGGCGGACCGAGGAGTTGAACGCTGAGGTGGCGTTGGGGCTGGAGACCCGGGACCACCTGGTGCCGTCCCAGTGCAAGATCAGCGTGTCGAGGGATCCCGTCCGGCTTTGATCATCACCCACCGCCCAGGCGTCTGCGGTGGTCCGGGCCGTCACGGCGTGGAGGTAGTCGTCGGTGCCGGGGCTCGGGCTGGTGCTCCGCGACCAGGTCGTCGTGCCGTTCCAGTGCAGGATCAGCCTTTGCCTGGTTGAGCCCGATGGGCTGGTGTAGTACCCCACCGCCCAGGCGTTCTTCGGCGAACTCGCGGCTACCGAACGGAGTTCGTTTGTGTACCCGAATGGCCCGGGGTCCGGGCTGGAGATCATTGACCAGTTGGTGCCATTCCAGCGCATGGTCAGCGTGCCCGCAGTCGCGTCCGGGTTTTCGGTATCGCCCACGGCCCACGCGCTGGTGGCGGAGACGGCGCTGACGCCGTTGAGCAGGCCGGCGCCGGTCGGGCTGGCGACCACCGACCAGGCCGTCCCGTTCCAGTGCAAGGTCAGCGGCTGCGTGTACCGGCTTGTGGGGATGTCGCTGTACCCGGCCGCCCATATATCTCTGGGCGAGAACGCGCTCACCGCATCGATAGCGCCCCCGGCCGAACCAAGACCGTGGATTTTGACTTTCGACCAGGCCGTGCCGCCCCAGTGCATGATGAGAGGCTGCCTTTGCGGCTCGGCTCCACAGCCGCCCGAGCAGTGAATCCCGACCGCCCAGACATCGGCGGGGGACAGGGCAGCCACGCCAAACAACTGATTCTGGTACCCCGCAGCCGAGCTCGTCGGCGCAGTAGCCCCGCCTGCAGTGGCCAGGCAGAACACCAAGGCAGACAGCCCGCCGACACGGCCGAGAGGCTTCACCAAACCGCCCTGCACAGATCTCCTTGTGGTCCGCTGGCACGCCAGATGCCGAGCCTCACTGCGGTTAGCCTCGCACATCCGGGGTTTGCCTGAAAAAGCATTCCGCCGGGCAGGGACCGCCCCTCACCCCGAACCACTCCGCCATCCGCGTCCCGCCAACCGCGCCATGAGCCTTGCCGGGCAGGCGGGCTCAGTTTTAGACTGAATGTTCAGTCAATCTGAGGAGTGAGCGTGGCCAGCCAGCCCGTCGACGTTCAGCCGGACATCACCGAACACGAGGACCAGAAGCTCAGCGGCATCATTGCCGAGCAGGAAGAGATCTTCCTGCGGCGGCAGCCGGAGTCCGCGCGGATGGCCGCGCGGGCGACCAGCTCGCTGGCCGGCGGGGTCACATCCAGCTGGCAGATCACCGTGCCGCAGGCGATCTGGCTGAGCCGACGGCCACGGCTCCAAGGTCTACGACGTCGATGGCAACGAGTACGTCGACCTGCACGGCGGTTACGGGGTGGGGCTGGCCGGGCACGCGCACCCGGCCATGGTCGAGGCGATCCGCGCCCAGGCGGGCCTCGGCACCCACTTCGCCCAGCCCACCGAGGACGCCATGATCGTGGCCGAAGAGCTCACCCGGCGGTTCGGCCTGCCGCAATGGCGGTTCGCCAACTCCGGCACCGAGGCCACCATGGACGCGGTCCACCTGATGCGCTCGGTCACCGGCCGGGACCTGATCATCAAAGTCGAAGGCTGCTACCACGGCCACCATGACTCGGTCCAGGTCTCGGTCACCCCCGAGCCGGACGAGGCCGGCCCGGCCGAGCAGTCCCGCCCAGGCCCCGGCCAGCAGCGGCATCCCGGCCGCGTTCACCCGGCTGACCCTGGTGGCCACGTTCAACGACATCGACAGCGTGGCCCGGCTGCTCGACCGAGCACCGCGGCCAGGTCGCCGGGATGATCATCGAGCCGATCATGATGAACGCCGGGATCATCCTGCCCGAGCCGGGATACCTGGCCGCGCTCAAGGACCTGCTGCACGCCCACGGCGCGCTGCTCACCTTCGACGAGGTCAAGACCGGGCTCACCGCCGGGCCGGGCGGAGCCACCGGGCTGGCCGGCGTGCAGCCGGACATCATCTGCCTGGCCAAGGCCATCGGCGGGGGCGTGGCCGTCGCCGCGATCGGCGGCACCGCCGAGGTGATGGAGCACGTCGCCCGCGGCGACTACGAGATGGTCGGCACCTTCAACGGCAACCCGCTGGCGATGGCCGCGGCCCGGGCCATGCTGTGCGAGGTCGCCACCCCCGCGGCCTACCAGCGGATCGAGGCGCTGCGCGCCCGCGCGGTGGACGGGATCGAGCGGGAGATAGCCGCCCGCGGCCTGCAGGCGCACGTGGTATCGGCCGGCGCGAAGGGCTGCGTGGTGTTCGCCCCGGCGCCGGTCCGCAGACTACCGCGGCTTCCTCGGCATCGACGACCGGTACAGCCACGCGCACTGGCTGTTCCAGCACAACGGCGGCGTCTTCCTCCCGCCGTGGGGCAAAATCGAGCAATGGCTGATCTCCGTGCAGCACGACACCCCGGACATCGACCGCCTGGTCGGGAACTTCGGCGTGTTCGCGGCGGCCATCAGCGAGTGAGCATCAGCGAGGGAAAGCGGTCAGCGCGTGAGCGGTTGCCGGGCGCGGCCCCTCCTGGTTTTACCCGGATGGCCTTGCGCGGGTGCGCGCTCAGGAGTAGGAAAACCTGTAACTGACGGACTGTTCAGTCACGATATGAGGTGACGCAGTGGCACACCCGCGAGAAGGGTGGCAGGGCGACGAGTCCCGGCGCCCGCTGGTCTCCCGGCGCGGGTTCCTGACCCGGGGCGCGGGCGCCGCGGCTGGCTGCCCTCGGCGCCGGATCGCTGCTTGATGCGTGCGCGCCCGCCCTGGCCGGATCCGGCAGCCTGCCGCTGCCCCGGCCCGATCACCCGGTGACCTGGCCGGTCTTCACCGACAACACCGCGATCAAGAGCGGCCTGCCGCCGGAGACCGGCGCCACGCTGCAGATCTACAACTGGGTGGCGTACATCAACCAGGCCGTCGTCAACAACTTCGCCAAGCGGTACAACTGCAAGGTGCAGGTCACCACGTTCAACACGATGAACGAGGCGCTGTCCAAGCTGCGCAGCGGCGGGCTGTCCTTCGACGTCCTGATCGGCGCCACCGTGGACGTGCTCGGCCAGCTGATCGAGTCCAAGCTGGTCCAGCCGCTGAACCACAGCTACATCCCTAACATCACCCAGGCCTGGCCGGACTTCACCCACCCGTTCTACGACCGGGGCTGGCGGTACACCGTCCCGTACACGATCTACACCACGGGCATCGCCTGGCGGAAGGACCTCGTGCACGAGAACCCGTACGCCATGCGGAACCCCTGGGCGATGCCGTGGCAGTCCAAGTACCGGGGCAAGGTCGCGATCCTGGACGACTACCGGGAGGCCATCAGCCTCGGGCTGATGAAGAACGGGATCTTCAACCTGAACACCACCGACCAGGGCCAGATCGCCCTGTCCCGGCGGTCGCTGCAGGATCTGTCCTCGCTGGTGAACGTGCGCATCGACAACAACGACTACACCGAGGTCCCGAGCGGGGAGACCTGGATCCACCACGCGTGGTCGGGGGACATGGCCGCGGCGGCGTCCTACATGCCCAAGGGCGTCCCGGTGGACGTGGTCGGCTACTGGTTCCCGCCGGACGGCAGGGGCCCGGTGGCGAACGACACGATCATGGTGCTCCGCTCGTCGACCAACCCGGTGCTCGCGCACCTGTTCCTGAACTACCTGCTCGACCTGCCCAACGTGCTGGAGAACATCAGCTTCAACGGGTACATGCAGCCGCTGACCGGGGTGACGCCGCAGCGCCTGGTCAAGGAGAAGATCCTGCCGCCGAGCCTGATGTCCACGGTGGTCCTGCCGTCGTACTTCCGGCGCGGGGTGGGCGAGCTGCAGTTGCCGGTGGACGCCGACGCGCTCTGGCAGCAGGCCTGGCTCGTGGTCAGCAACGGAATCTGAGGCGGCGGTCATGGCGGCTCCGGCACAGGCGGAAAGGGCTCCCGCGCCCGCGCAGGCGGAAGCAAACGTCAGGCCCCGCAGGAACCTCTTCTAGATCGGCGCTGGCGGCACCCGGCATCATCTGGCTGATCCTGCTGTTCATCGTGCCGTTCTACGCGGTGCTCGCCATCGCCATGGGCCAGCTGAACCGGCTGTTCGAGTCGCCCGATACGCGGTCTGGAACCCGCTGAACTGGAGCTCGTCGAACGTCATCAACGCGTTCCACGACCTGGTGGGCAGCACCTCGTTCGCCGGGCCCATCGTGATCAGGACGATCGTCTACGTGGCCGTGGCCTCGCTGCTGTGCCTGCTGATCGGCTACCCGGCCGCCTACTTCGTGGCCCGGTTCGCCGGGCGGCGCAAGGGGCTGTTCCTGGTCCTGCTGATCGCGCCGTTCTGGATCAGCTACATGATGCGGATGCTGGCCTGGGTCGACCTGCTGCAGACCAACGGCTACGTGAACAAGGCCCTGACCTTCGCTGGACCTGACCTCGCACCCGGTCAACTGGCTGGGCGGCAAGTCGGTCACGGTCGTGCTCGGCCTGGTCTACGGCTACATCCCCTACCTCATCCTGGTGCTCTACGCCGGGCTGGACCGGATCGATCCCGCGCTCATCGAGGCCGGCCGGGATCTGGGCCTGGGCCGGGTGCGGACGTTCCTGCGGGTCACGCTGCCGCTGTCCCGGCAGGCGATCCTGACCGCGATGCTGATCACCGTGCTGCCGATGATCGGCGACTACTACACCAACCAGCTGCTGTCCGGGGCGGCCAGCACGTCGATGTTCGGCAACCTGATCCAGGGCCAGCTCGGCACGCCGGGCCTGGAGGCGCAGGGCGCGGTGCTGTCCTTGCTGCTGCTCCTGGTCCTGCTCGTGCCGATGATCTACTACGTGGTGGCCACCAACCGGACGTCGCGGGAGGCCGTCGCATGACCGCCACCAGCACCCCGGCCGCCGCCCCCAGCCGCTCGGATGCCCCGGCGCGCAGCGGAGTCCGGCGCCTGATCCCGGGGCGCAACCCGTGGGGGCACCCGTGGTTCCTCGAGGGCTTCACCTGGCTCTACCTGATCTGGTCGCTGGTGCCGATCGCCATCGCCGTGCTGTTCTCGTTCAACAACGGCAAGTCGCAGGCCGTCTGGCAGGGCTTCTCCTGGCGGTGGTACTTCAGCGACCCGGTCAACTCCGTGCTGCACAATCCGCAGCTGCACGCGGCGGTGCTGCAGACGATCCGGCTGTCGGTCTACACGACGCTCATCGCGGTGCCGATCGGCGTCGCGTTCGCGCTCGGCATCAACCGGTGGCGCGGGATCACCTCGGCCAGCTTCAACTTCGTGATGATCCTGTCCTTCGTCATCCCGGAGCTGATCTTCGGCGTGGCGATGTTCTTCGTGTTCACCGTGCTGTTCACCACCGTGCACCTGGGCACCTGGGCGGAAATCCTCGGCCTGGTCACCTGGAACGTGAGCTGGCCGGCGATCATCGTCCAGGCCCGGCTGGTCGGGCTCGGCCGGCAGTACGAGGAGGCCGCCGCCGACCTGGGCGCGAACCAGTTCCAGACGATGCGGCGGGTCATGCTGCCGCTGCTCGGCCCGGCCATCTTCGCCAGCGCGGTGCTGGTGTTCTCCGGGGTGATCGACGACTTCGTCATCGTGGACCTGTTGTCGTCGAACGCGGGGAACACGCCGATGTCGGTGATCATCTACTCCACCCAGCACGGCGGCAACGGCGGCCCGGCGCTCAACGCGCTCGGCACGATCATGCTGGTCATGTCGTTCGTCATCGCGATCATCGGGTACATCGGCTACCGCTGGATGACCCGGGGCGAGCGGGGCAGCCGGGTAGATGCGCTGTCCACGATCGTCGGCGCCGAGGACCCCGCGCACACGTAGCTCGCCCGCCGGGCCGGCGCCTGTCCCGTTCGGGAGAAAATCAGCCACCCTGAGCGGGACGGGCGGCCGCCGGGGGGCCCCGGGCGGTCAGGTGGCCACGAGCGGGCCTTCCTCGGCGCCGACCGGCACCTCGCCGGCCCGGCCGCTGAGCACCCGCAGCGCGTCCGGTGGCCAGGTAGACGTGCACCGGCGTGCCCTGGGCCAGCGCCGCGCCGCCGCCGTCGTTCTGGATCAGCGCCTGCAGCGGCACGCCCGGGCCCAGCCGCAGCATCACCTGCGTGGCCGACCCGAGGAACACCAGGCGCTCGACCATGCCGGGAACCCGGTTGGGGCCGTCCGCTGCCGTGCGGCTCGATCCTGACCCGCTCCGGCCGGATGGCGACGTGCGCGGCGACCCGCGCAGTCCACCTGCGCCGCGCTTCGGCGGTCAGCCGCGTCTCGCCGAGCCGCAGCTGGCAGCAGCGGCCGGCGCCCGGGCCCGTCGACCTCGACCTCCATCAGGTTCGACACCCCGAGGAAGTCGGCCACGTAGGCGTCGGCGGGCTCCTCGTAGACCTCGCGCGGCGTGCCGATCTGCACGATCCGGCCGGCGTTCATCACCGCCAGCCGGTCGGACATGGTCAGCGCCTCCTCCTGGTCGTGGGTGACGTAGAGGAAGGTGATGCCCACCCGCTCCTGCAGCGCCTTCAGCTCGACCTTGAGCGAGCGGCGCAGCTTGGCGTCCAGCGCGCCGAGCGGCTCGTCCAGCAGCAGCACCGCCGGGTTGAGCACCAGCGCGCGGGCCAGCGCCACCCGCTGCTGCTGGCCGCCGGACAGCATCCCGGGACGGCGCTTGGCGAACGAGGCCATGCTGACCAGGTCGAGCGCCTCGTTCACCTGGCGCTTGATCTCGTCCTTGGTCGAGGTTGCGGTGGCGCAGGCCGAACGCCACGTTGTCGAACGCGGACAGGAACGGGAACAGCGCGTAGCTCTGGAAGACCGTGTTGACGTTGCGCTTGTGCGGCGGCACGCCGGACACGTCCGCGCCGTCGAGCAGGATCCGGCCCGCGGTGGGCTGCTCGAAGCCGGCGATCAGCCGCAGCGTGGTGGTCTTGCCGCAGCCGGACGGCCCGAGCAGCGAGAAGAACTCGCCGCTGGGCACGTCCAGGTCGATCCCGTCCACCGCGCAACCTCGGCGAACCGCTTGGTCAGCGCCGACCAGTTCGATGCGACCTCCGGCCACGGGGCCACCTCCTGCTTAGTACCCTAGCTGCCGCCCGTTCCAGTCGAAGCCCAGCCGCTCGGCCGCGAACCGCATGGTCAGCTCGAACGCCCGGTCCGGCCCGACCACGGGGTCCTCCAGCGCGATCGGCACCACGAACCCGTACAGCAGGGCGGACAGCATGACCGCGAAGTCGTCGGCGTCCCCGTCCGCGAACTCGCCGGCCTCCTGCCCGGTCAGCACCAGCGACCGGATCGTCTCCCGCCAGCGCTCGTCGAACTTCTGCCGGATCGCGGCGACCCCGGGGTTGCGCGGGGACTGGGCCCACAGGTCCAGCCAGAGCAGCCATGAGTCCTCGGCCCCGGCGTCGTCTTCCGGCAGGCACATCATGGCGACGAACTCCGCCAGCCGCCCGGCCGAGGTCTCGATTCCCGCCATCCGGCGGCTGGCCGTCGCGTACCAGGCGTCCTCGGAGTACCGCAGCGCCTCGGTCAGCAGCTGGTCGCGGGTCTTGAAGTAGTAGATGACCAGGGCGGGGCTGGTGCCGGCCCGCTCGGCCACGTCGGTGATCCTGGTGTCGGGATAGCCACGCTCGACGATCACCTCGAGGGCCGCCCGCAGCATCTGCTCGCGTCGCTGGTCGGCCATGCCGGCGGCGTTACCGGCCCGCTCCTTCATCCGGCCATCCTCGTACAAATCCCGTTCCGGCGGGACCCTGACGGCAGAGATCCTCACCGGCGCTCCACTGCTCGGCTGGCGGCGCGGACCTTGCCCGCACCCCTTGTGGAAAGATTAGCAGGTTTCTAGACTGAACATTCAGTCAATCTCTTGGGGCAGCTCATCGACTCTGCGGGAGCGGCTCATCCGAGGAAGGCAGATTCATGGCGGCGGCATATGACGCGATCATCGTCGGCGGGGGCCACAACGGGCTGGTCTCGGCCGCCTACCTGGCCCGTTCGGGCGCCCGGACGCTGGTCCTGGAGGCACGCGGACCACACCGGGGGCGCGGCGACCACCGAGGCGCCGTGGCCGGACGCGCCGGAGTTCCGGGTCACCCGGCTGTCCTACGTGATGAGCCTGCTGCCGCCGACGATCATCAAGGACCTCGACCTGGCCCGGCACGGCTACAAGATCTTCCCGATGGGGCCGTACTACCAGGCGTTTCCCGAGGGCGGCTCGATCAAGCTCTACGCCGACGACGCCAAGCGCAACTACGAGGAGGTGTCCCGCTGGTCGAAGCGGGACGCCGAGGCCATGCCGCAGCTGGGACGCCTGGCTGGCCGGCCTGGCCGACGTGCTCGGCCCGCTGCTGCTCACCGTGCCGCCGCGGCTCGGCTCCCGCAATCCCCGCGACCTGGCCGACACGCTGCGGCTGGCCTGGCGGCAGCGCGGCCTGAACGTGCGCACCATCGCCGACGTCACCCGGCTGATGACGATGAGCATCGCCGACCTGCTGGACGACTGGTTCGAGTCGCCGCAGGTCAAGGGCGCGCTGGCGGTCAACGGGGTGATCGGGACCTGGGCCGGCCCGTACGAGCCGGGCACCGCCTACGTGATGGCGCACCACTCCATCGGCGACGTCGGCGACGGCCACCTGGGCAACTGGGGCTTCCAGGAAGGCGGCATGGGCGCGGTGGCCGATGCGATCGCCAGCGCTGCCCGGGAAGCCGGGGCGCAGCTCCGCACCGGCGCCCGGGTGCGGCGGATGCTGTCTGCGCGGCGGCCGGGTGCGCCGGCGTGGTGCTCGAGGACGGCGAGGAGATCACCGCGCGGGTGGTGGTGACGTCGCTGCACCCGCGCACCGCGTTCCTCGACCACGTGGGCGCCGAGAACCTGCCGCAGGATTTCGTCTGCCGACATCGAGCACTGGAAGACCCGCAGCGGCGTAGTGAAGATCAACCTCGCGCTGGCCGAGCTGCCCGACTTCACCGCCGACCCGGGCACGACCCTGCAAGAGCACCACACCGGCTCGGTCGAGATGGCGCCGAGCATGGAGTACATCGAGCGGGCGTTCATCGAGGCCCGCGAGGGCCGGCCGGCCACCCGCCCGTTCAGTGACGGCGTCATCCCGACCTCCTTCGACACCACGCTGTGCCCGGACGGCTACCACACGATGTCGCTGTTCACCCAGTGGGTGCCGTCCGACTGGAACGCCGAGCCGCACCGGGAGGAGCTGCAGGCCTACGCCGACCGCATGATCGACTGCTACAACGAGGTCGCGCCGAACTTCAAGAGCTCGATCCTGAACGTCGACATCGTCGGGCCCTACGACATGGAGCACGATTACGGGCTGATCGGCGGGAACATCTTCCACGGCGAGCTGTCCCTGGAGCAGCTGTTCCACATGCGGCCCGCGCCGGGGTACGCCGACTACCGCACGCCCGTGCCCGGCCTGTACTACGCCAGTTCGGCCACGCACGCGGGCGGCGGGGTCTGCGGCATCCCCGGCATGCAGGCGGCGAAGGCCGCGATCGCCGACCGGAAGGCGGCCCGCCGGCCTGGCACCGTGCGCAGGCGCGCGCGACGGCCCTGACCGCCGGCCGGCCGTGACCATCAACCCCGGGCATTCCGAACGGCGCGGGCCGGCGGTTCCCGGTCAGGCCGGCCCGCGCCGGGCCGGACGGCCCGCGCGTAGGCCGGGCGCCGCTGACATGGATACCGGGTAACCGGGGCGGGCGCCGGGCCGCCGGGGGCCGCGGGCAGGCCGTCCGGGGCGGACGCGCCGCCGGGGAGGCGGGCCAGCGGGGCGCCGGATGGCGCTGTGCCGGGGAGGCGGGCCGGCGGGGCGCCGGATGGCGCTGTGCCGGGGAGGCGGGCCGGCGGGGCGCCGGGGGCGCGGCCGGGCGCGGCGCCGGACGTCAGGACGGTGGTCGATCCGCGCATTGACGACCCGCAGCGGGCCGCGAACCGCGCATCGACCGCCCTCACGGCGATGCTGGAGGCGCGCAGCATCGCCCTGGTCGGCGCCAGCCAGCGGCCCGGCAGCCTGGGCGAGCGGATGGTGGCCGAGGCGTCGGCCAGCCCGTCCCGGCCGCGGCTGTACCCGGTGAATCCCCGGTACGACCGGATCGGCGGACTGCCCTGCTACCCCAGCCTGGACGGCGTGCCCGAGCCGGTCGACCTGGTGCTGCTCGGCGTGCCCGACGCCGCGCTGGAAGAACAGCTCGCCGCCGCGGCGGCCCGGGGCGACCGGTCGGCGGTGATCTTCGGCAGCGCATTTGACGTGCCCGGCCAGCCGCCCGGGCTGCGGGCCAGGCTGGCCGCCATCGCCCGCTCAGCCGGGATGGCGCTGTGCGGCGCGGGATGCATGGGCTTCGTGAACGTGGCCCGCGGACTGCGTGCCGTCGGCTACATCGAGCCCGATCCGATCCCGGCCGGCCCGGTCGCGCTGGTCACCCACTCGGGCTCGGTGTTCTCCACCATGCTGCGGAGCCGACGGGGGATCGGGTTCTCGGTCGCGATCTCGTCGGGCCAGGAACTGGTCAGCACGGCCGCCGACTACGCGCGCTACGCCCTGGGGCTGCCGGAGACCAGGGTGCTGGCCCTGGTCCTGGAGGCCATCAGCGACGCCGGACTGCTGCGCGCGGTACTCGCCGGAGCCGACGCGGCGGACGTTCCGGTCGTGCTGCTCGCGGCGGGCGGGTCGGCCAGCGGCCAGGCCCTGGTGTCGGCTCATTCCGGGGCGCTGGCCGCCGGGGACGGCGCGTGGGAGGCGCTGGCCGACGCCTACCGGGTGCACCGCACCGGCGACCTGGCCGAGCTGGCCGACACGCTGGAGTTGTTCGCGATCGGTCGCCACGGCGCTGTCCGTCCCGCCCCGGCCGGCGGAGCTGGGTCTGACCTGGCGAGCGATACCGGTTCCGGCCCGCCCGGCGATCCGGGCCACGGGATCGCCACCATTCACGACTCCGGGCTGGAGCGCGCGCACGTCGCCGATCTGGCTGATCAGCTCGGGGTGCCGTTCGCGGACATCGGCCCGGGCACCCGCGACCGGCTGGCCGCGGTGCTGGACCCGGGCCTGGAGCCGGCCAACCCGCTGGACATCTGGGGCACCGGCCGGGATGCGGAGCAGCAGTTCGCCGAGTCCCTGACCGTGATGTCGAAGGACCCCGCGGTGGCGGCCGTCGCGCTCGCGGTCAACCTGGTCCCCGAGTTCGACGGCGACGAGTCCTACCAGCTGGCGCTGCTGTCGGCCGCGGCCCGCAGCAGCAAGCCGCTGGCCCTGCTGGCCGGCCTGCCCGCGTCGATCGACCGCGTCGCGGCGGCCCGGCTGCGGGAGGCGGGAATCCCGGTCCTGGAAAGCGCGCGCACCGGGCTGCTTGCGCTGCGTCACCTCCTCGACCATGAGAACCGGGCCCGGCGCGACGGCCAGGGACCCGCGCCCTCCCTGGGCGCCGGGGCCAGTCAGGGAGCCGCCGGTGCCGGCCGGGGAGCCGTGCCCGCCTCGGCCGCCAGCGCCGATCAGGGATCCGCGCCCGCCTTGCCAGAGTGGGCTGCAGTGGCCGGGCCCGCACTGACATCGTCGGCCGGGCGAGCAGACCGGGCATGCCCGCCGAGCGAGCCGGCGTCGTTGCCGCCGAGCAGGCCGGCGTCGTTGTCCGCGGGTGATGCGGACTGGATGCCGCGCCCGCCGGGTGATGCTGACCGGCGAGGGCGGTGGGCACGCGCGCTGGCCGCCGGGACGCTCGGCGGGGCCGAGCTGCCGGACCTGCTGCGGGATTACGGCATACCCGCGGCGCGGGTCCGGCCGGCCGCCAGCTGCGAGGCCGCGCTGTCGGCCGCCGGGCAGATCGGGTATCCGGTCGTGCTCAAGACCGGCGAGCCGGGCCTGGCGCACAAGTCCGACGTCGGCGGCGTGCTGCTCGGCGTGACCGATCCGGCCGCGCTGGCCGCCGGATACCGGGACATGGCCGCCCGGCTCGGTCCGCGGGTGCTCGTCTGCGAGACCGCCCCTTCCGGTACCGAGATGCTGCTCGGCATCGCCCGCGACGCCGCCCTCGGGCCGCTGATCGTGGTCAGCGCCGGGGGAGTGCTGGCCGAACTGCTCGCCGACCGGGCGGTCGCACTGCCCCCGGTCGACCACTGCGGCGGGCTGCGGATGCTGCGCCGGCTCCGGGCCTCGGCGCTGCTCGGCGGGATGCGCGGGCGGCCGCCCGCCGACCTGGACAGCATCGCCGGCGCGATCACCGGCCTGTCGGCGATGGCCTGCGAGCTCGGTGACGCCCTGGAGGCATTCGACATCAACCCGCTGATCTGCGGTCCGGGCGGGGCGGTCGCCGTAGACGCCCTGGCCGTTCCCCGGCCGTCCGCGCTGGCCTGACCCCGGGCACCGTCCAGACGGCTGCCGCGGGCCGTCCGGCCCGTCGGCTGCGGTACCGTCATGGGCCAGTCAGCGCTGATGTTCAGGAAATACTTAGCATATGTTCAGATAATGCTGAGAAACCTTCCAGTGAGCCTGGATCAGAATTTGTAATGCCGTTCAGGTCCAGAGCGGAGAATCTGGTGACAGCACGGGGAAAGGAATGCCAGGGCGCTGAACGGCACCAGCCGGAGCGTCCCTGCCGCAGCGGTGCCTGACGCCGCGACCGTATCCGCCGTGGGGGTTTGAGCCGGGCCGCCCGGCGGGTGACGAGATTGAGGCATTGAGGCAATGACGCCGTACCAGGGCGGCTCCAGTCACGCCCGCACGCAGCCCGGCCTAGTCAGGCGGCAGCATTGTGCCCGGCAGATGGCGCTGCCCGCGGCCGTGGAGGCCCCGGGACTGGCCCGGCGGGCCACCCGTGACGCGCTGGCCTCGTGGCGGGTGACGCACGTGGAGGACACGGCGCTGCTGATCGTGTCCGAACTGGTCACCAACGTCGTGCTGCACGCCCATACTCCGGCCGCCTTCATGATGCTGCGGCTGGAAACCGCGCGGTCCGTGCTGCGGATCGAAGTGCAGGACGCCGACCCGTGCTGGCCGGAGCCCCGCACGCCGGACACCATGGACGAATCGGGCTTCGGGTTCGTGCTGGTGGCCGCTCTGTCCGACCAGTGGGGAATCCGTGAGACCCCGTCGGGCAAGGCGGTATGGGTGGAACTGGATACCCGGCTTGACGGCGGAGCGGGAACCGGCGCTGGCCGGTAGCGCAGGGAGGGTCCGCTACCGCCGGTCAGCCGGACCAGCGCCGCTGCGAGGCCGCGTAGCCGTCCGGCCGTTAGGCGCCGGCCAGCAGGAAGGCGTCCGCGATCACCCGGTAGCCGGCCTGGTTCGGGTGCTGGTTCGGCCCGCGCGGGGCTGGCGCGCACTCCCAGGTCCACTGGCAGACGGCGGCGACGTTACGCGGGAGCCTGCCCAGCCCGGGCACGGTGACCAGCGGGATGAAGTCGGAGGTGCGGAAGGCGCCGGATACGTCGGCCACCCGGACGCGGTACGCCTGGTACACCCGGGTCAGCAGGGCGTTGTAGCCGTTGACGGCCAGCTCGCCGGCCCGGCCACCAGCTGGCCGCTGAAGCCGTGCCGCCATTCGGCGAGCGCGGGCAGGTAGTAGTTCATCGCGATGATGCGGGCGTGCGGGGCGGCCTGGCGAAGCCGGGACAGGATCGTCGCCAGGTCGGTCGCGGCTCGCGGGATGGACGCACCCGCGCAGGCCGCGAGCTTGACCACGGACGGGTCGGCGATGCACGAGTCGGGGTCGTTCGCCCCGATGTCCAGGGTGATCAGCGAGATCCGGGCCCGGTGCGCGCGCAGGAAGCTGACCGCCGCGGCCAGCTGAGACCCGCCCGGATACGCGCAGATGCCGCCGTGGATCATGGTGACGGTGGTCTCCCGCGGGCAGCCGAGCTTGACCAGGCGCAGGCCCGGCTGGCGGGGGTGCAGCAGCCCGTAGAGCTGATCGGCGTATCCCTGGCCGGTCCGGACGCTGGCCCCCGACGCGTCCGGCTGCACTCCCTGGGACAGCGAGTCGCCCAGCGCCAGGTAGTAGCTGGCCGGCGGCGCGGCGCGCCGCGCGGCCGCCGGCCCGGTCCGGGAGGGCCCGCCGCAGCTGCCCGCGGCGGCGGCGACCGCGCCCGCCAGCGCGAGCGCGGACACGACACGGCGCATCGCTGTTCCCGTCCGGGTCAGGGCCGCGGCTGCGGCCCGGCGAGTTCTTCGCTTCTAAGCTAATGGGCGTCCGCCGGTGACCCGGCCGGCCGTCGGCCTGCGTCCACGGGCGCGGGTCGAACGCCCGGCGCTATCTCGGCCATCACGCCGGACCCGCCGCGCCGGAGACCGGTGATCCTGGAAGACGGAGTGCTCGCCACCAAGCCGCGAAGTGGGTAAGGATCCATGGAACTTGGGTTATGCCCTGGGCGGAGAACCGATCGAGACCTGCCCTACCCCGGATCGCGACCAACCACCTTCCCTGTTCGGCTGATAGGCGCGCTCATCTCGGCATGACGGGCCGCCGTAACGCTCCCGAACGACCTGTGTGGGCATCATCTGGGCCGGCACTGGTCACCTGGCAAGCGGCCGGGCCGGGAAGCTGCCCACGGCAAGCCCAGTACCGGCACGGCGAGGACTCTGCCGAAATCGCCCAGGGATCCCATGGCTACCAGCGCCACACGATGTCCGCTGCGTAGCATGAGTCACGGTGAGCTGGTCAGATAGGCCATGGCGCCGCCGCCGAGCACCCGCCAGGCCCCGCCCCCCCATGAGCTGGGCGACAGCCACGATGACCAGGATCAGCCAGCGATGATCTTTTCCCGCGGAACGCCGTCGGGCGGCGACAGGTGCAACCGATGACATAGCGAGCTATACCCCCAGGTGGGAAACGTGACTGGCGCGGGTCGTGATGGCCGGACGGGAAACGGCGGTCATGCCGGGACCGCCGGGGCGGCGCGGCAAGGCCGGCGCCGCGATCAGCCGCTGCGCGGCCTCATCGAGGCTGTCGAGCAGGCGGAGCAGGGCCGCCCGGTCCGCCTCGCTCAGCGCACCGAAGATATGCGTGAACAATCGCTGCCGGGTGGCGTTCGCCACGTCGAGGCCGGCCTGGCCCGCGTCGGTGATAGCCACCAGCTTGGCCCGGCGATCTGTGGGGTCTGGCAGGCGCTCGGCCATGCCGAGGCGTTCCAGCCCGTCAACGATGTCGGTGATGGAGTGCGGGGACAGCCCGAAATCGGCCGCCAGCACGCTCTGCCGGACTGGCCCCCGCTCGCGCAGGCGCAGCAGTACCTTGGTCCGGGCCATGGACAGGCCGCATCCGCTCATCTCGTCGTTGACGGCCCGGAACATCCGGTGATGGACGGCGAGGTACCGGTCACCCACCTGGTCAGGCGTGATCATCGCTGCCTCCCTGACATGTACTGACGCTGACGCTTCACGCTGCCGCGCACCACGCTGATGACTGTAATAATGAGGCTCCTCACGAATTTATTCCTGCGCTGCGGATCATTCGCGGCGTCCGCGATGATGAGCGCGGGCCAACGTGGCCGCCGCCAGGTGACCCGGGCTAGCTGGCGCCGGCCCGGCCGTTCACACGCGGCATTGACGCCCGCCTCGCCCGATGGCGGCCTCCAGACCGGCAACGCCGCCCCGGGCCGGCGATGGCATCCGGCAGCACCACCGACAGACAGCGCCATGCTGAGTGATGAAATCTGTCACGGAGAGCGAGCGAGGCAAGCACTGGAGCAATCGCAGCGCTGATCGGCTGAGGCGCACGGAGCTGGCTGTTCGGCGCTGCCCGGTGCGGTGCGGCATCCACCCGCCGGTGCTCGGCCACGGCTTGGGCGCCGCGTTCGCCAGCCTCGCCGCGCGCGGCGAGGTGCCGGTCGAGCTTGTGCTGGACCTGCCCGAGCGCCCGTCGGCCGCGATCCAGGCGATCGCCTACTTCTGCGCGGCGGAACGCTCTGTGAGACGACTGTTCCTGTACGGCCCGGCGGCCCGCGCGCGGGCGGCCTGGCGGACCAGGTGGTCGCGCTCGGCGACGTTCGTGGCCCGGCGGGCGGCATCCGCGTACGCCGTGGCGGCGGCAGGGAGGTCGCCGCCGAGCTCGTGCAGGTGGCCGCGGACGGCGTGCCAGCGGTGCCGCTCGCCGAGCACCTCGCGCAGCCGGTCGGTCTCGCGCAGCCCGGCGGCGGCGCCGAGGACGTGGCCGACCGCGACCGCGCGCCCGAGCACCGCGGCGGGGTCCTGGCGCACCGGGTCGTCGGTGAGGGCGACGAGGTCGTCGTACCAGGCGAGGATCTGCGGCCAGTCGGTCTCCTCGGCGCTTGCCGCGTCGTCGTGCAGGGCGGCGATGGCGGCCTCGACCTGGTAGCGGCCGGGGCGCCGTTCCGTCTGCATGGCCAGCGCCGACTGCAGGACGCGCACGCCCTCGGCGATCTCGCGGGTGTCCCACAGGCCGCGGTCCTGCCGGTCGAGCGTGACGATGCGGCCCTCTGGGTCGAGTCGCGCCGGGAGGCGGGCGTGGTTGAGGAGCATCAGCGCGAGCAGCCCGCGCGCCTCCGGTTCCTCGGTGGCGAGGGTGAGTTGGCGGGCGAGCCGGATCGCCTCGCCGGCCAGGTCCACCCGGCCGGCGTGGCCGGCCGTGTAGACGAGGTAGAGCACGCGCAGCACGACGGCGAGGTCGCCGGGCTGGTCCAGGCGGCGGCCCTGCAGGGCGCGCTTGGCCCGGCTGATCCGCTGCGCCATCGTCGCCTCCGGCACGTAGAAGGCGTCGGCGATCTCCCGGGTGGTGAGGCCGCCGACGGCGCGCAGGGTCAGCGCCACCTGGGAGGCGGGCGCGAGGTCGGGGTGGCAGCAGCAGAAGAGCAGGAAGAGGGTGTCGTCGCCCTCCTCGGTGGCGGCGGGCCGCGGCTCGGCGTACGTCGCCTCCTCGCGGCGGTGACGGGCGGCCTCGCTGCGGCGGGCGTCGACGAGCCGCCGGGTCGCGACCGTCGCCAGCCACGCGCGCGGGTCGCGCGGCGGGTGCTCGGGCCACACCCGCAGCGCCTCCAGCAGCGCCTCCTGCAGCGCGTCCTCGGCGGCATCGAAGTCCTCGCCCCGCCGGACCAGGCCCGCGAGCACCCGAGGGACGAGGGCGCGCAGCGCGCCCTCGTCCAGCCGTCGCGTCGGCTCGTCGATCACGCCGGGTCAGTCGTCCGAGGGCGCCTCGGACATGACCTCCCGGACGTCGATCCACTCGTACAGCGGCTCCCCGCCCGGGCCGGGCTCGGAGGAGACGTAGGCCGCGAGCTCGACCGCGCGCTCGTGCGACTCGACGTCGATCATGTACCAGCCCGCCACGAGGTCGCTGGTCTCGGGCAGCGGGCCGTCGGTGGTGACGGGCGCGGCGTCCGGGCCGCCGTAGCGCACCCAGGTGCGCGCCGGCGTGAGCGCCTGCGCGTCGACGTACTCGCCGTTCTCCTCGAGCAGCTCGCTGACGTGCTTGAGGAAGGCCATGTGCGCCTCCACGTCCTCGGGGGCCCACTGGTCCATCGGGGGCACGGGACGGTGCGGCTCCGGGCCGCCGCGGTAGTGCTTGAGGAGCAGGTACTTCGGCATGGTGGTCTCCTGGTGTCGTGGGCCGCGCCTGTCGTGGCCCTTCACCTGGTGAGCGGAGCCGGTCAGAGCTTCTCGACATGAAATCACTCATCCAGCTCCGAGACCGTCGCGTAGCGGGAACGACGGCTGGGATGCACGGGCTCACCTGCAGGCACTTCGATGCGAACGGGTGATCCCGTGTCCCAATAGACCCGTCCGAATTGATTCCCTCCTGGGCGTCCGAAAGACGTCCAGATACGCGATGTCGCCGAGGAACTGACCGAGCAGGTCCTGGCCGCGGGTCGCGACGGCCGGGCTGGTCATCACCTGGTCGGTCACCCGGACCGGCGCGCCGAAGGCGGCGACGAGCGCCAGCGCGTAGCCGGGGGCACCTGCATCTGCCGCGGCACGGCTGCCCAGGCTCTGGTCGAACTCGATCCGCGCCGCCGCCCCGCGCATCGGGACGGCCCCGCCGCGGACCCGCGGTGACCGCGGCGTCCAGCTCGTCGATGTCCGCGCCGGTCACCGTCACGTTGGCGGCTTGCAGCAGGCGTGAGGTTTGCGCTTCGGCATCGTGGACCGGCGGCCACGCTGTCGGGCAACACCGGCAACGACAACCAGTTCGGGTTGTACGCGCAGTTCCCCACGGCGGGAACCCGCAACCACGCGACCGGCAACAAGATCATCAACTGCTTCAACGTGACCTGCATGGCCGCGGCGGCCGCCGCGGCCGACGCCGCCGGTGCCAGGCCGCCGCACAGCCCGCCTGCACTTGCCACTCCACCCGCGAGCCCGCAGATAGGGAAAGCCTTTCCAGCCGCCTAACTTTCAACGGTCCCGGTTCGAGACCCCTCGCTCCGAGGCCGAACCCCCGATCACCGTTCATCATGTCCGGTGCACGGCCGTGCTGTCTGGCGCGGCAGCGACGAAACCAGTCAGGGGTGAGGGTCACACCCGCGATCACCGACCCACAGCCCAGCCCCGGCCTGCTGTTCGCCGGGCGGCAGTCGCTTCGCGTCCTGCTCAGACAGCATGGACAGGTGAGCATCCCTATCAGAAGGAGGCTGTGCTGCCGCGCAGCCCGGAGCCTTCTTCACGATTCCGCATTTCGATGGCTGCTCGGCCGTTCTGATCCAGCTGAAGAACGTCTCCCAGACGGCATTGCGCGAAGCGATCATCGACGGCTGGCTCGCATGTGCGCCGCCCGCCTTGTGGACCAGTACCTCAGGCGCTGAGCGCGGCAGGGGAGTGCGTTCGAAGTGCGTACCGGCCCTTTAGCCCGCATGGGGACAGCTGGAAGAACGGGGACAGTCGAAGGGTCTGCGTGGGGCCCGCCTCGCGGCGTCCTCTATTGGCTCTGGTTACCCTGCTGGTCCTGGTCTTGGCGGAGATGCTGCTCGGCGGCGTCAACAGCACGGTTGATCTGCTCGTCATGCTGATGGTCGGTGTCGCGCTCGGCGATTCCCGCTACTTCGTTGATCGCCTTGTCGGCCTGCTCAGGGTGCTCCTCGGCGTAGGCCTCCGCCTTCTTCTCCAGCTCGCCGAACTCGCTCACGCCACCCTCCTGCCTCACCGGGCCAGGCCTGCCGCGTGGCCGCGTTCCCTGCACACCTACCCCTGTACCGGGAACCGATGCGCAGGTGCCAGCGGCGCTCGACTCCGTCGGCGACATGACCGAGCATCCCAGCATTCGCGGGTTGTGCATAACCCAGCCTGTCGCATAAACCGCTGCGCGTCTCGCATTGCGAGATAACGCCCGGGTCGGCTCAACCTGCGGCAGCATCCGTCCAGTCCACGGCTTGGGTGGCGCGTATCAGTCACAGGTCGCCCAAGGTAATCTCACCACCTGAGACGCCTTGGCGTTTATGCGACAGGCTGAACCATGCAAGCCTGATCACCAACCACCATGCTGGAATCGATCTTGGATCCGTCGAGTGGAGCCTATAAACGCGCTCCTACCCGCCGTTATGCTCGCCGGTCAGCATAGACATGACCGTTCAAGGGCGATCGCGCCAAAGACGAAATCTCCGGCCGAGGTCAGCCCGCATCCGGTGAGCACGGAGAATAGCGTTCGCCCGGAAGGGGCCGCGAACCCTGCCGGCCGGTCCTTGTGCCGCTGACCGCTACACATGGTCTTGATCGCGAGGACGGGAACCGTGATGCGGGCCAGCGCCGGGCGCGGGTCGTAGGCGAGGAAGTCGCGCAACCAGCGGGCGTTGATCCGGAAGCCCGGATGCGCGGCGCGATCCGGATGACGTCGTCGGTGGATGCCTTGATGCGGGCCACCCGCTTGCGCTGGGTGCGGATGATGTCGGTGCGGGTGATCTTCAGGATCATCCTGGCCGCGGGGGCGAGCCGGGCGGCGGTCATCTCGGTCTGCCAGGACAGGATCTCCTCGGCGGGCCGTGCGCCGCCCGCGAGCAGGACGGCGCCGGCGGCGTGGTCGGCGGCCAGTTCAGCGGCATACCATGCCCCTTCGCTGTGCCCGATGGCGAGCAGCGGGAGGCCGCCGGCCCTGGCGGCCAGCCAGCCGAGCGCGGCCCGCGCGTCAGCGCGCCGGTCATCCATCCCGGCGCGCAGGTAGTCGCCACCGCTGGCGCCGACCCCGCGCTTGTCGTATCGCAGTGCGCAGACCCGGGCCTCGGCCAGGGCGCCGGCGACGGCCTTGTCCACCCCGATCCGGAGCATCCGCCCTCCCGGGAGGCGCGCGTCGGAGTTCCGGTCTGACTTGCCGCCGCCGGGGACCAGCAGCGCGGCAGCCACGGGATCGGCCGCCTCGGTGAACGTCCCGGCGATGGCGCACCCGCCGCTGTAGAAGGTCACTTCCTCACCCGGCACTCTGGTCGCTCCTTCCTGCGTTGTGCTGTTCACTGGCCGCCCGGTGGCTGACCGCGGCCTTTTAGGACCCTGCCGAAGCCGCCCCTGCCGGCGATCACGTAGAGCAGGCCGCCCCAGGGGCAAGAGAGCAGGCAGATGATCGCCCATGTCCCCTTGCCCAGGTAACGGACCGTTGCCGGATCAGCGCGGATGAGATCCCGCAGGCAGAAGCCGTCCCAGGCAACGACCAGCACGACGCCGAGGGCGATGACGGTGATCAGTGCCGGGTTCATCGGGCCTGCCCCGGTAGGGCTAGCTTGCCGCTGCCCTGCCAGCGTGATGGTGACACCCCAGTAGTGCTGGCCGGGCTGAGCCCGAGGTGCTTGCCTGGGCTGGTCCGCAGGTCAGCGCAGGCGGTCAGGGGGCGGCCCAGGCAGGAGATCTGGAACCAGATTCCCAAGCCGATAAGGAGCAGGGCGGCAATGCCCCCGGCCACCACGACCAGCGCCGCCAGCAGTCCGGTCATCTTCGGCCCTCCGCGACCTTGAGCTACCGATCACACTTTTGTGAATAATAGCATCATTGTGAACGACGGCTAGGCTTCTCGGTATGGCAAGTGCGGACCTGCTGCTGCACCCGGTGCGGCTGCGCATCATCAAGGCGTTCCTCGGCGACCGGGCGCTGACCACCACTCAGCTCGCCGCCGAACTCGACGATGTTCCCGCCGGGAGCCTGTACCGTCACGTCGCCCTTCTGACCAGGGCCGGGCTGCTCCACGTAGTCGCCGAGCACCGGATCAGGGGCGCCGTCGAGCGCACCTACGCGCTCCGGCTGGCCGCGGCACGTGTCCAGCCGGGCGAAGCGGCCGCGATGACCCCCGAGGAGCACTCCAGGGCCTTCATGGCCTACGTCGCCGGGCTGCTAGCCGACTTCGACCGTTACCTCGCCGCAGGCACACCGGACCTGGGCCGCGACGGCGCCGGCTACACCGTGGCCGCTTGTACCTGACCGACGCCGAACTCACCGGGTTCCTCCGCGACTTCGCCGCCATCGTCCAGCCCCTGCTTGCCAACGCACCCGGCAAAGGACGCCGACGCCGCATGCTCTACTCCATCTTCCTGCCCGAGCCAGACAGCAGAAGTGCGGCCAGAACTCACGAACATTGATCACGGTTCCCGCACCCAGGTGCGGTCAGAACTCACAACAACCGAGGTCAGCTCCCGCGAACAAAACCACCCTGACCAGCGCTCGCTGCCTCCCGCGACCGCAAACACGATTGCACGCACCCGGCAAGCTTCCGGCACCGCGGGCGGACGGCCCCGTCGGCAGCAACCCGGGACTGAGCCTCCCTGGCCGACCCGCTCCGGGTCGGCCAGCCGCACCAGCGGCCGGCCTCACGACCGGCGCCACCACGCGCATGCTCGGCCAGCTCGGGCAAGGCGGGTTCGTGCATCGAACGCGAGCTGCAGACCCGCGCGACGTACCCTCCATGCCGGCACCAGCGGCTGCCCGGCATGGTCCAATGACGCGCCAATGAATCCGCCACCGACCCGGTACGCAACCAGCGGCCTGTTCAGCCGGAGACATGAGCTTGTACTGCACGGCCGGACCGCGCAAGCGCACCGCCAAGAAGGCGAGCATGACGTGCACAGATCAGGGGCTTCGGAGCGCATTCGCCGGTTCCCGACCCGGCGGCTTGACAGGAACCTACTCGGCGATCTGCCGTCATCCAAGGCTGGGGCGCAACTGCTGTTCTCACTTTGCGTAGCCCCATGGCCTGCCCAGCATCCAGGTCCTGGCAGCTCCACGGGACTGGCAGATCCGCCACCTTGGCCTGCCTCGCGCCGGTCACACCGGCTGGGGCAGAGGCGCACAGCGGATCCAGGTGCTGTTTTCACCGGCCACGCCGGGCACGACAGGCACGCGGCGGATACCGCAAGGGAAGGGAATCGTCTGTCGGTAGTGGACTTGGCTGACGGCGCAGCCCTGGCGGTAATGCGCGGCGCAGCGCGCGGCCCGTTTCCAAGCGAAGTCGCTCGATTGGCCACGGTCCGGTATTTCAGTACATGATGCCGGGGAATTGTGCGCGGGCGTGCTCCAGTTGGCCGGCCCACTCGCGGGGCCAGCCGAAAGCGCGGGCGGCCTGGCCGCTCATGTCGGCGGCCGCTGCACCGCTGGTGAAGTGGATGTACTCGCCCCAGTTCATCCGCCGCGTGTAGGTGCCGCCGCAGTCGCGTGGGAAATGCCGGGCCAGTTCCCGGAAGAACCTGTTCATGATCTCTGCCTGCCCGCAGTCCCGCCATAGCGGGTAGAACCAGTCGCGGAACCAGCGGGTCCCCCGGCGGGGGAAATCGTCGGTGTTGCCGGTGAACCGGCGGTAGATGCCCTTGGCCTCGCGATCCATGCCCAGCGCGGTGTACAGGTCATAGATGTAGAACTCGGCCCACTTGCTGTCGCCCCAGATCTCATACGCCGGTGAGCCGTGGACGCCGTTGTTGGCGCTCTCCACCGAATGCCCGATCTCGTGGGCGGGCAGCTCGCGAGCGAGGGTGTTGCCCTGCCGCCAGGTGTCCAGCCCGCAGTCGCTGACGTTGCGGTAGTCGTGGACCGGGCTGACGTAATAGCCCGCGTGGCCGCCGCCGTGCCGCCCGGCGTGGTGGATGGAGTAGATGCGCGGGTCGGACCCGAATGCGTCGCCGTAGGTTGCCTTGGAGTACTGCCAGGTCACATTGATGAACGAGGGCAGCCACCGGACCTGCGCCCGGCGCACGCCGGGGTCCAGGTAGATCGCGCAGTGCTCGTCGCTGTGGTAGAGCCGGAGCAACTGGC
This sequence comes from uncultured Actinomycetes bacterium, assembly GCA_963795575.1. Classification (GTDB taxonomy): domain Bacteria; phylum Actinomycetota; class Actinomycetes; order Streptosporangiales; family Streptosporangiaceae; genus PALSA-505. Next base: position 28,727 of record CAWCII010000010.1, read on the forward strand.
GGTGGTCGAACCAGTGCTCCTGCCAGCTGGCCGGCGGGTCAGCCGGCTGACGCTCCGGCTCTGCCTCCACCAGGTCCTCCCGCCTCTCCGGGTACTGCCCGGCGGTTTTCGTTAAGCCCTCATCAACGCGACGCGAGCCGAGCGGGTGCCGCACCGCGGGCCACCGGGAGTGTCCTGCCGGGGCGAGGATGGGGGCGTTACTGGTCAAGCGCTACTTCTCGACGTAAAAGAGGCGCTTGTTGACGAATTCGTCGATGCCGAGGGGGCCTAGCTCGCGGCCGAAGCCGGAGCGTTTGGTGCCGCCGAACGGCAGGTCCGCGCCCTCGCCTGCCGGGGTGTTTACGTTGGCCATGCCGACTTCCAACTGCTCGGCGACCTTGGTGGCCCGCTCCTCGTCGGCCGACCAGACCGCGCCGCCGAGGCCGAAGTCCACCACGTTGGCGAGCTGGACCGCCTCGTCGTCGGTGCTGACCTTGTAGACGACGGCGACCGGGCCGAACAGCTCCTCGCGGTAGGCCCGCATCTCCGGGGTCACGCCGGTGAGCACGGCCGGGGCGAAGTAAGCGCCCTTACCGCCGTCGAGCGTGCCGCCGACGTGCAGCGTGGCGCCCTTCGAGACCGCGTCCTGCACCTGGGCGAGGAGGTTCTCCGCTGCCTTACGGGAGGCCATCGGGCTGTAGGAGCGCGGGGAGTCATCGCCCGGCTGGCGCGGTGACATCGCGGTGGCACGCTGGACCAGGGCGGCCACGAAGTCGTCGTAGATGTCGTCCATGACGATCATCCGCTTGTTGGAGTTGCAGGCCTGGCCGACGTTCTCCATCCGGGTGACCCAGGCGGTCTTGGCTGCGTCCTCGACGTCGTCGGTGTCGAGGATGATGTACGGATCGGAGCCGCCCAGCTCAAGGACGACCTTCTTCAGGTTGCGGCCGGCCGTCTCGGCGACTACTGCGCCGGCCCGTTCGGAGCCGGTCAGCGACACGCCGTGCAGCCGCGGGTCGGCGATCATCGCGGCGACCTGCTCGTGGGTCGCGAAAAGGTTGACGTACACGCCGTCCGGCACGCCCGCGTCCTTCATGATCTGCGCGATCGCCAGGGCCGAGGCAGGGCAGTTTTCTGCGTGCTTGAGTATGACGGTATTGCCGACGATCAGGTTGGGCGCGGCGAACCTGGCCACCTGGTAGTACGGGTAGTTCCACGGCATCACGCCGAGTACCGGGCCGACGGGCCGGTACTCGACCCGCGCGGTGTCATGGCCGGGCAGCGGCTTGTCGGCGATGAGCCGGGGGCCGCTGTCGGCGTAGTAGCTGAAGATGTCGGTGCAGAACTCGGCCTCGCCGACAGCCTGCGCGGGCCGCTTGCCCATCTCCTTGGTGATCAGCGCGGCCAGGTCGGCGGCGCGCTCGGTGAACAGCCCGGCGATCCGCTTCGCGACCGCGGCGCGCTCGGCGACCGGGCGCAGCCTCCATGCCGCGAACGCCTCGGTCGCGGCGCCGAGCGCCTCCGCTACCTCCGCGTCCGTGGCGAAGGGGAAAGTCTCGGTCACCTCGCCGGTCGCCGGGTCGGTTACCTGATAAGGCGGGGTCTGCGTCATGCCTGCTCCCGGTGTCACTGCGGCTAGGGTCCAGTGAGACAACGCTACGGGAGCAAGGTACCCAGCCCAAAACCCATCCGCCTCCCCGGGCCGGGGCCGGGCCTATGGGCCCAGACGATCCTGAACGGTATCTCGGCCGGTCTCGCACTGCGCCCAGACCTCCATCATCACGCTGAGTCACGCCAAGAGTAAGGGCGAGCGCACGCCGAGCTGTCGATCTGTTCTGGAACAGTTCCTTCGAGAACGACGGCGGGGGAGTGGCGTTGCCGGTCGCGGTGGTGCCCTTGGCGGACTTCCGCTTGTCCTTCATTGCAGGTTTCCTCCCCTGCGAGTCTTGATGGGGATGACCCTCATGCTAGGGAACCGCCGCGGCGGCGGCTTCTCCCGAAGCTGATCGGTCTTTACCTGGGTGAGTTCAGCGACGCTGCCGTGTTGACGCCTGGTCCAGGCGCTGCAGCAGCTCGTGCGCGGCGAGCTCGATTTCCTTGTGCCGCCACTGCGCCGCCCGGTAGTGGCAGGCAATGATGCCCATGCGGTGAATCCGCCGGAAGTCTCCGTAGACGAAGGCGTACCTGGCCTTGGTGCCGTCGGCGGCGTCATCGGTGAGCCCGAGATGCCAGGCGGCGTATTCGTCCCACGAGTGGGACTTCAGGAAGGCGTTCTCCTCGGCGCTTCCGGGCTGGACCTGGCCCCAGTCGCTGTCGAGTACGTACTGACGACTGTCGATGAGCTGCTGCGCCCGCGCCACGGCGCGGGGGTTCACCGAATACGAAGCCATCCCGGTATTCTGCCCGCCCCTGTGACTACTCGTGCTTCACGGATGGTCAGCGTTCTTTCAGGCTGCCGATGTTGAGTGATCCGGCCGGCGTTCCCGCGTTGCCCGGCGGGGTGAACGCCTGTTCCGTCTCGCGCACGTAGGCGGCCGGGTCCCGGTCCACGGCGGGCACCCCGGCGAAGTGCCTTGCCTCGAAGGCCGCGAAGGCGACGGCCAGGTCGTGGCGGAGCTGGAGCCCGGCCAGACGGCGGAAGTCGGTGAGGCCCTCGCGCTCTTCCTCGGCCATGTGATCGCTGTTGGCCAGGTTCGCCGCGGCCGCCGCTGCGTACCACCCGTCGCTGCCGACCGCGTGGCCCGCGACCGCGGCGACCGCGTCCCTGATGTCGTTGTGATCGTGAATCGCGTCCAGGGTTTCCCCCTCGACGCCCTGCGCGGCGCCGCGGCCGGCGCCGACGCGCAGCAGCTCCGGATAGAAGATCTCCTCCTCCGCCGCGGCGTGCAGATCGAGGAACACCGCCAGCCGGTCCCACACCGCGGTCAGGGTGGCGACGTCGGCCCGGTCGATCTGCTCCAGTATCGCGAAGAGCCTGCGCTGCTCGTGATGGTCGTCGAGGATCAGCTGGGTGATGTCCACGGTGCGCTCCTGATGTGGGGGCGGCCGGAATGGCCCGCTTCAACGTACCCGGCCGCGCGGGCGGAGGGCGGCGGCACCCGGCGCCGGCCACGCGGGCGGGGCGAGCGACGGGTGAGCAGGGCGCGTTCGGGATAATCGCGGTCACCGGCAGGCGGACGGCTCATCATGCTCACCGGGGGCGCCGCAGCGGGGCGGATCGGCGCCCACGGCGGGCGGGACGGGCACGGCCGGGTCGCGGTCCATGCCGGTGACGATCGCCCGGACGAACCGCGGCCGGCCCAGCGCGGTCACCGCCATGATCAGCAACAGCAGGACCGCCGTCCCGGCGGTGGTCGCGCCGATCCCGGCCCGGTCGATCACCGGTCCCTGGACCAGCGAGCCGGCCGGGTAGGCCACGCCCAGGGCCACCAGGAAGAAGCTGAGGACCCGGCCCCGGTAGGCCCCGGGCGCCCGCAGCTGGACCATGGTGGACAGCCCGGACAGCACCCCGATGTAAACCAGCCCGACGAGGAACAGCGTGACCGCGCCCGGCCATGGCGCCTGCGAGGTGCTGTAGGCGATCAGCACCAGCGGCAGCAGGGCCAGGCTCCCGGCCAGCACGCGGCCGCGGCCCAGCCAGGCCGCCAGGGCGGGCAGGCACAGGGCGCCCGCGACGGCCCCGGCGCCCTGCGCCGTCGTGAGCAGGGCCGTCGTCTGGGCGACCGCGGTTGCCCCGCCGTGGGTCAGGTGGTGCGCCATCACCGGGACGAGCGCGATGAACGGGGAGGCGAGGAAGGCCACCACGGCGATGGTGACAATCGCGGCCCAGCACGACGGCTCGCCCCGGGCCGCGGACAAGCCCGACCGCAGCGACGCGACCAACCCGGCCGAATGGCCGGCGGGCGGCGCGAGGCGCACGAACGCGAGGGCGGCGACGATGGCCAGGAACGATACGGCGTTCGCGGTGAACGCCGCCGCGTACCCGAACGCGGCTACGGCGGCGCCGGCCAGGGCCGGCCCCACGATGCGGCCGACGTTGAACTGCGCCGAGTTCAGCGCGATGGCCGCGAGGAAATCCGACGGCGGCACGAGGTCCGGCAGGATCGCCTGCTGGAACGGCCCGATCAGGGCCGACGCGGAGCCCTGCAGCGTGACCAGCGCCACGAGCGCGGCCGGGCTGTCGTGGCCGGCGGCCACGAGCACGGCGATGATGGCGGCAGCCGCCGCCGCGACCAGGTTGCCGGCGGCGAGCACCGGGCGGCGCGGCCAGCGGTCGGCGAGCGCCCCGCCGACCGGCGACAGCAGGCCGATGGGCAAGAACGCCCCCGCGGCGACGAGGACCGCCCAGGTCGCGTTGCCGGTGTCGGAAATGACCAGGGCGCCGACGGCGACGGTCTGCATCCAGGACCCGACGATGGACACCAGCCCGGCCGTCCACAGCAGCGCGAAGCTGCGATGGCGGAACGGCTGCAGCGATTCCAGCCCGCGCGCCCGCTTCGCGCCCCCCGGATCCGGTCCCTTCCCCTCCCTCCCGGACCCAGTCACCACGCCCGCCAAGCTACCAACCCGCCAGCCGCCGTCGCGGAGCCTCCTGTTTCTTGATCAGCTCGACTCTTCATGCGTTCGCGGGTCACACACCCGGACAAAGGGGTCACCGATCGGCCGCACTGCATGAAGAGTCGGAGGGATCACCGTCAGCGCCTGCCGAGCGCGCCGACCTGGCGCTGCGCCTCGGACAGGACGCGCCCGACGTCGCGGCCGAATCGCACGTCGCAGGGATGGGTGACGCGTCCCGACCGGGCGTTGGCGGCGAGCTCGGCCAGGGCGACGCGCAGCGCCGCCTCGGCCTGGTCCGACTCCGGCGGCGCGGCCGACCGGCCCGGCTCGCCCCACAGGTAGAGGTCGAAGCCCGCCGCGGCCTCGGACGCGCTCAGGGTGACCGTCATCGTGCTGCTCGCCCCGCCCTCGTGCTGCAGGACCAGGTGGGTGACGTCGGCCGGACCGGCGTCGGCGGTCACCGACGTCACCGGCCCCAGACTGGCCCACAGCAGCGAGATCACGTGCGGCCCCAGGTCCCACAGGCCGCCCCGCTCCCGCCGCCACGGGGTGTTGAACGGGCTGGAGGCCTGCCACGCCGATCCCAGCCAGACGGCGCAGCCGCCGGCCCAGCCGTCCTGCGAGGCGACATCGGCCAGCCAGGCCCGGACGTCGGGCTGGAACCGCGCGGTGAAGAAGACCACCGATGCGACCCTGCCGTCCTGCACGGCGCGCACCAGGCCGGCCCCGGCGTCGGAGGTGGCGAGGGGCTTTTCCAGCAGCAGGTGCTTGCCGGCGGCGGCCGCCCGTACCGCGATCTCGCCCTGCACGTCCGGCGGCACCGAGAACGCGACCGCGTCCACTGCGGCCAGGAACGCGCCCAGACCGGGGTACGCGACGGCGCCGTGCCCGGCCGCCAGCGCGGCGGCGGCTCCGGGGTTGCGCCCCCACACCGCCGCGAACTCGATGCCCTCGGTCGAGGCGAGCGCGGGCGCGTGCGTGATGCGGGCCCAGTGCCCGGTGCCGACCAGGCCGAATCTCAGCGGCCGGGCGGGAGTCGTCATCGTCGCCTCCGGGAAGGTGCGGCGGCGGCCTGGCCGGGCCGGCCGGGCCGCGATTCACAGCTAATTCAGAACTGAGCCATAGGTATCACTCCACTGGCTGCCGCATCGTCGATACCAGTTCAGCGGCCTGCGCTCCGCCACAGCCGGTGGTTCCGCAGGCCGGCCTGGCCAGGAAGGAAGGGATCACCGATGCCCAGCAACCCAGGCGGAGGATCCGCCCCGCCGTCGGTGCTCAGGCAGCGCGGCATGCGGCGGCTGTCCGCGGTGACCGCCGGCGTCGGCGCCGCGAGCATCCTGGCGACCGGAGCGATCGCCGCCGCGCTTCCCGGTGCGGATCACGGCTCCGCGGGGACCGCTTCCGGCAGAATCCGGCGCAGGGGCCGCGGGTAGCGGGGGCGGGACGGGCAGCGCCAGCTCCGGCGGGAGCGGCTCGGTGTCCAACTCCGGCAGCGGCCGCTCAGGGTCGTCCGTGACCTCGCCGGGCGGCTCCTCGGGCTCGATACACGCGACGTCAGGAGCGTCGTGATGACCGCCGCCCGCGCGCCGGCCGCGCGGCCCGCGGCCACCGGCTGGACCGCGATCGGCACTTCGGTCCGGCTGGTCGTCACCGATCCTGCGCAGCTGGACACGGGCCGACGGCTGCTGTCCGCCCACCTCACGGCGCTCGACCTCGCCTGCAGCAGGTTCCGGGCGGACTCCGAGCTTGTCCTCGCCGAGCGCAAGGCGGGGACCGCGGTGCCGGTGAGCGAGATCCTCGCCGACGTGCTGGCCGTCGCGCTGGATGCCGCGGAGGCCACCGAAGGTGACCTGGACCCCACCGTGGCCACCCAGATGGCGGCGCTAGGGTACGACCGCGACTTCGAGCTGGTCGCCAGGGACGGCCCGCCGGTCCGGCTGACGGTACGGGTCCGGCCGAGCTGGCGGGACATCCGGCTGGACCGCAGGTCCCGGCGGCTGACCGTGCCCCGGGGAGCGCGGCTCGACCTCGGCGCCACCGCGAAGGCCCGCGGCGCCGACCTGGCGGCTGAGCGGCTGGCCGCCTACCTCGGCTGCGGCGTGCTGGTCGGCCTGGGCGGGGACATCGCGGTCGGCGGCGAATCCCCGGAGGGCGGCTGGCGGATACGGGTCCAGGACGTCACCGGCCACCCGGAGGATCCCCGGCCGGGCCGTCCCAGGTGGTGGCGATCACCGGCGGCGGCCTGAGCACCTCCGGCATAACGGCCCGGAACTGGCGGCGCGGCGGCGTCCAGCTGCATCACATCCTGGATCCCCGGACCGGCCTGCCGGCCAAGCCCGTGTGGCGCACCGTGACGGCGGTGGCCGGCACGGCGGTCGCGGCGAACATCGCGAGCACGACGGCCATCATCCGCGGGACCGCCGCGCCGGGGTGGCTGCAAAGCCGGCGGCTGGCCGCCCGCCTGGTCGCCGCGGACGGCAGCGTGCGCACCGTCGCCGGATGGCCGGGGCAGGAGGTGCCGGCGTGAGCGGGATCACCCAGTCCACGGCGCTGTGGTACGCGAGCCGGGCCACCGGCGTCGTGTGCCTCGTGCTGCTGACCGTCGTGGTCCTGCTGGGCATCCTGGTCAACCGGCAGGGCCGGCTGCCCGGCCTGCCGAAGTTCGCCGTCACCGGGCTGCACCGCAGCATCTCTCTGCTCGCCGTGATCTTCCTGGCCATCCACGTGATCACCGCGGTCGCCGACAAGTACGTGACCATCCAGCTGATCGCCGCGGTCGTCCCGTTCACGTCGGGCTACCTGCCGTTCCAGCTCGGGCTCGGCGCCGTGGCCCTGGATCTGATCGCCGCGCTGATCATCACCAGCCTGCTCCGGGCCCGCCTGGGCAGGCGGCTGTGGCGGGGAATGCACTGGCTGGCGTACGCCGCCTATCCGGTGGCGCTGCTGCACTCCTGGACGAGCGCGAAGGACCCGCGGTCTGGCGGCCTGCTTGTTCTGTTCGCCGTGTGCGTGCTGAGCGTCGGCGCGGCCGCGGGCTACCGGCTCGCCGCCGCCAGGACCGGCCGCCGGGCGGCTCGCCCGGGTGTCCCGCCGGGCACCGGCGGATACCGAACGGCTGCCGCGCCTGGCCGGCCGCCCGCCGGCGGTCAGGCCGGGGCGGCGGCCGGGCGCCGGGCTGCCCCGAGGGCGCGGGCTACCCGGATGGCGCACGTTACCCGGAAGCGCCGCACCGCCTGGCCGGCGCCCGCCATCCCGGAAGCGCGGTCCTCCAGGGCGGGACAGGCCGATGACCGACACGGCCCTGATGGCCTGCCGGCCGATCGCCGGGGTCACGGTCCCCGCCGGCCTTCCCCGGCTGCTGCGCGCCGCGGCGATGAACCTGGCCGGGCACGCGCGTGCGCACGGCCCGTTGCCGTACCGCGGTGCCGGGCGCGGGCTGATCGAAGGAGATCCGGTCCGCCGGGCTGACCGGCCGGGGCGGCGCGGGGTTTCCCGTCGCCGTCAAGATGACGGCGGTCGCCGGCCAGCGCAGGCGGGCGGTCGTGGTCGGCAACGGCGCAGAAGGAGAGCCCGCCAGCCACAAGGACAAGCACCTGCTGTGGCTGTCTCCGCACCTGGTGCTCGACGGGCTGCAGCTCGCCGCCGAGGCGGTCGGCGCCCGGCGCGCGTTCCTGTACGCCCACGATGACGACCGGCTGCATCGCCTGCTGGCGGCCGCGCTCGCGGAGCGGTCGGCCGCCGGCTGCGACCCGATCACGGTCGAGCTGGTGGCGGCGCCGAAACGGTTCCTGGCGGGCGAGGAATCCGCGCTGGCCAGCCGGGTCGGCGGCGGGCTGGCGCAGCCGTCGTTCAAGCAGCCGCGCATCTTCGAGAGCGGCGTCGGCGGCGCGCCCACGCTGGTGCAGAACGTCGAGACGCTCGCCCACGTGGCGCTCATCGCCCGGTTCGGCGCGACCTGGTTCCGCGAGGCCGGAACCGCCGCGGAGCCGGGAAGCATGCTGGTCACCGCCTATCGTGCCGACGGTGCCATGGGCGTCAGCGAGGTGCCGATCGGCGCGCCGCTGGCTGACCTGCTTGACCTGGGCCAGGCGCCCGCCCAGGCCGTGCTGGCCGGCGGTTACCACGGGACATGGATCCCCGCCGCGCAGGCCGCGCGGCTGCCGCTGGCCAATTCCGCGCTGCGTCAGGCGGGCGCCAGCCTGGGCGCGGGCGTGCTCGCCGCGCTGCCGGCCGGCCGGTGCGGCCTGGCCGAGACCGCGCGCGTGCTGCGCTACCTGGCCGCGGAGTCGGCCGGCCAGTGCGGGCCGTGCCTCAACGGCCTGCCCCGCATCGCCGGCGCGTTCACGCACCTGTCCGGGCTGCGGCCGGATCCCCGCTGTCTCGCGGATCTGGAACGGTGGGCCGGCCTGGTCACCGGCCGCGGCGCGTGTCACCACCCGGACGGGACCGTGCGCCTGGTGCGCAGCGCGCTGGGCGTCTTCCGCGGTGAGATCGAGCGGCACCTGGCCGGCCGGTGCACCGCCGACACGGCCCCGCGCGGTCCGGCCGGCGTGCCGGGCGACCCCGCGGGCCGGGCCCTCGCCGCCGGTCTCGCCGGAGGACCCGGCACGGCTGCGGCGCCCTTCCTGCCGGTCCCGGCGGATGGCGCCGGCTCCTTCCTGTCGTCTCGGCCGCGATCCTCGCTGCCGCCCAGGCCGCGCCCCTCCGTGTCCCGCCGCCCGCGCGAGGGGAGGTGAATCATGGATGTTCGCCTGCGGGTCAACCCGATCACCTGCGCGGGCCACGGCCTGTGCGCCGAACTGCTGCCCGAGCGGGTCACGCTGGACGAGTGGCATTACCCGGTCGTCTCCGGCGAGCCGGTGCCCCCCGGCCTCGAAGCCCTGGCCCGTCGGGCCGTCACCGACTGCCCGGCGCTCGCGCTGCTGCTTGAACGGATCCGCTGACCCGGGGTTGAGGAACAGCGTGGATCCCGGGCTGCCGGAGCGGCTCGCGAACCTGCTACAGGTCCCCGGACGCGGTCGCGGGTGCCGGTGGTGCCCGGCACCCCGCGCGACTCGCAGGTTGATGGCGTTGACCCGGTCGAAGACGTCAGCAGTCTCGTCGGCTGCGTCGGTCATCGGGGATTGGATGCCGGCGTTGTTGCCGAACAGCAGCTCATCGACGACTTACCGGCACTACATGAGATAACACAGATTTGTGTTATCTCAGTCTTACCTGTATTCTGTTCCTTGTGCCGACTGATGCTGAGATCACGTTCGCCGACCACGCTGGCCGTTTCTATGCCCGCCGCTACGGCATGGCGCCGATGGTGGGCCGGCTGCTGGGCTATCTGGCTATCTGTGACCCGCGCGAGCAGAGCATCGCGGAGCTGGCCGAGGCGTTGCTGGCCAGCCGCAGCGCGATCGCCGGTGCGGCCAACATCCTGGACAGCAACCTCGGCCTGATCCGCCGCTCGCGGGCCGCGGGTGAGCGGATGGACCGCATCCGGATCGACCTCACCGGTCCCCGGTCGATGGGCTTCGACGTGACCGAGTACCAGGAGCAGGGCGATCTGGCGCGCGAAGGCCTGGCCCTGCTGGCCGGTGCGCCGCCCGCGCGGCGGGCGGTGCTGCTGGAGTGGGCGGCGTTCGCGGACTTCCTGGTGGCACGGCTGCCGGAGCTGGAGAAGGACTGGAAAGCCCACCGTGAGGCGCTGCGCGCCGCCGGCGAACTCCCCGACATCCCTCCGCATCACTGAAAGCGAGGAACTTGTGACGATCAACCCGGCCAGCGCCGGCGATCAGCGCCCGGGCCGTGCGCAAATCCTTCGGCGAGCACATCGTGCTCGGCGGGGTCGACCTCACCGTCGCCGAAGGCACCATCTTCGCCCTGCTCGGTCCCAACGGCGCCGGGAAGACGACGATGGTGCGCATCCTGTCCACCCTGATCCCGGCCGACGCCGGCGACATCCGGGTCGGCGGGCACGACGTGGCCACCGACCCGGGCGCGGTGCGCGCCCTGATCGGGGTCACCGGCCAGTTCTCCGCCGTGGACAACCTGCTCACCGGCGAGGAGAACCTGCGCCTGATGGCCGATCTCCACCACCTCGGCCGCGAAGCCGGACGCCGCCGGATCGCGGAGCTGCTTGAGCGGTTCGACCTGACCGGCGCCGCGCGCAAGCCGCTATCGGCCTACTCCGGCGGAATGCGGCGCAGGCTGGACCTGGCGATGACCCTGGTCGGCGACCCCGCAGTGATTTTTCTCGACGAGCCCACCACCGGACTGGACCCGCGCAGCCGTCGCACCATGTGGCAGATCATCCGTGAGCTGGTGAAGGACGGCGTAACGATCTTCCTCACCACCCAGTATCTCGACGAGGCCGACCAGCTGGCCGGCCGGGTCGCGGTACTGGATCACGGGCGCATCGTCGCCGAAGGCACCCCCGCCGAACTGAAGCGCCGCATCCCAGGCGGGCACGTCCAGCTCCAGTTCGCCGAACCAGACGCCCTGCGCGCGGCAGCCGGCATGATCCCGAACGCCGTGCCGGACGACGAACAGCTGATCCTGCAGATCCCCGGCGACGGCAGCGTCGCCTCACTGCGCCGTGTGCTCGACGAGCTTGACCACGCCCGCATCGACGTCGAGCACCTGTCGATCCACAGCCCCGACCTCGACGACGTGTTCTTCGCCGTCACCGGCCGCGCCACCACCGAACCCACTGCCCGCCGGGAACAGGAGGCGCTGCAGCGATGACGTCCTTCGTCTGCACCCTCGCCGATTCGGCGACGATGCTGCGCCGCAACCTCAAACACCAGCTGCGCTACCCGTCACTGACGCTGATGCTCGCAGGCTTCCCGATTGTGTTCCTGCTGCTATTCGTCTACGTCTTCGGCGGCCAGCTCGGCACCGGCCTCGGCGGGCACGGCGCCAGTGACCGCAGCGCCTACCTCACCTACGTCGTTCCCGGCATCCTGATCGTGACCGTGGCATCCGCCGCCCTCGGCACCGCGATCTCCGTCGCCACCGACATGACCGGGGGCATCATCGACCGATTCCGCACCATGGCCATCGCCCGCGCCGCCGTGCTCACCGGCCATGTCATCGGCAGCCTGCTGCAAACCCTTGCCGTCCTCGTGCTCGTCGCCGGCGTTTCCCTGGCCATGGGCTTCCGATCCAGCTCCGGCGTCCCTGAATGGCTGGCCGCCACCGGCGTACTCGTGTTGTTCGCGTTTGCGCTGATATGGCTGTCCGCAGCGCTCGGCCTGGCCGCGAAAAGCGTCGAGACCGCCAGCAACACCCCCATGTTCCTCACCCTGCTGCCGTTCCTGTCCAGCGCGTTCGTCCCCACCGCCACCATGCCGGCCGGGCTGCGCCAATTCGCCGAATACCAGCCCTTCACCCCGGTCACCCAGACCGTCCGGGGCCTGCTCACCGGCGGCCCCATCGGCGCGCACGCCATCGCCGCCATCGCCTGGAGCGTCGGGATCGCCCTGGTTAGCTACCTGTGGGCCGTTCGCCTCTACAACCGCCGCCGGGCAGCCAGCCCCAACTGACGGCGTGGTTCTCCATCGGAATCTGCGCGGAGGTGACATGGTCCGGGCCGGGGGCTAGATTGACGGCCGGAGACGGCTGGCGGGCCCGCGGCGGGGGAGCGGGCGTGCTCAGAACAGCACGTAGAGCTTGCGGACGGTCTGGTGAACCTGCCAGCCGCCGGTCCAGCCGCGGGGGAAGACCGCGGTGTCTCCCGGCCCGATCTCGGTGGGCTCGCCGCCGTCCGGGGTCACGGTCATCCGGCCGGAAAGGATGTGCACGAACTCGTTGCTCTCCAGCTTCCAGCGCGACGGGCCGGGCGTGCACTCCCAGACGCCGGCCTCCTGGTCACCGTCCGTCCACAGGGTGGTTCCGGACGTCTGCATCGGCTCCCCGGTGGCCTCGGGCAGCGCGCCCCAGTCCTCCAGCACGGCGTCGCGCGCGGCGGCCAGGAAGGGCGTGGCGGGGGTGGCGGTGGTCATGACGATGTGGGTCCTCTCCTGGGCCGGCGGTGCTCGCCGGGAGTGCCGGTGCTTACCGGACGACGGTTTCTTGCCGGAGCTGCGGTTCCCTAGGGGGAAGACAGGGCGGGCGGGAACGGGAGCGCGATCGGATCGGCCGCCAGTTTGCTGTGGCCGGCCTCATCGAAGCGGTCCAGGCCGAGCGTCGAGACGTCCACGACGTCGGTTGACCCGCTGAGCGCGACATCGGCCGCGGCCCGGGATACCGCCGGGCCCCACATCATGCCCGCCCCGGCGGCGCAGGCGACCGTCACGCCGCCCAGCGGGCCGGCCGGTCCCAGCGCCGGGCCGATGATCGGCAGGTGGTCGGGGGTGAAGTCGATCGTGGCGGCCCACAGGCGCCGCAGCCCGAGCCCCGCGGTGACCGGCACCAGGCGGGCCAGCCGGTCCCGCATCAGCGCGAGGTAGTCCGTGTCCACGCTGCGGTTCTCGCCCGGCGGCTCGTCCGGGTTGCTCATCCCGAACAGCAGGCCGCCCTCTTCGGGCCGCCAGTACAGCCCGGCGGACACGTCGAAGACCATCGGGACCCGGGACGGGTTCAGGTCCGGGTGCTGCTCGGTCACCGCGACCTGGTGCCTGACGCCGCCCGCCGGGACGCGGACGCCGGCCAGCTGGCCGACCTCGGCCAGCTTAGGGCCGCCGGTGAGCACGACCAGCCCGGTGCCGATCCGGCCGCCGCTCGTCTCCACCCCGCGGACCTGGTCGCCGTCGCGGTCCAGGCCGCGGAAGGCGGTGTGCTCGGCGACCTGCACGCCGCTGCGGGCCAGCGCCACCGTGTAGGCGGTCACGTTGCGGGGCGGCGTGATGAACCCGTCGTCGTCGCAGAACGTGCCGCCCAGGGTCTGGCCCGGCGCCAGCGTCGGGTTCGCCGCGTCCACCTCGGCGCTGTCCAGCCAGCGCACCGCCACCCCGAGCGACACCTGCATGGCCATCCGCGCCCGGGCGGCGGTCACTTCGGCCTCGGTGAAGCACGGCAGCAGGTAACCCTGCGTGACGAATCCGGAGTCGGTGCCGAGTTCCGCGTGCTGTCGCAGGTAGAACTCGCGGGACCAGCGGCCGAGGCGGACCGCCTCGGGCGTGCCGCCTTGCAGCCGCACTACGCCGGCCGCCCGGCTGCTCGCGCCCTGGCCGAGGGCACCCTTCTCCAGCAGGACAATCCGCCCCAGGCCGGCCTGCTTCAGGAAGCAGGCGCACCAGGCCCCCACCGTCCCGCCCCCGACGACGACCGCGTCGGCGGTGTCCGGGAGAGGAGCGGTGGCCATTGGCACGAGGCCGATGCTGCCATAAACTGAACATTCAGTCAATGCAACGCGGGCTCGCTGGCGATGGCGATGTGCGCGGGCCCAGCGGGCGGGCAACGCAGCCACGCGCGCCAAGCCACGCAGGCACGCAAGCCGGGTAACGCGGGCTGGCGGGCGGGGCGACACGGGCTCGCGGCCAGCCGCTGTGGGCTCGCGGCGGGATTCGCGGACGGAAAGGTGCGCTTGCGGAGATGTACGGCCTGTCAGACGAGGACCTTGAGATCCGCGAACGCGCTCGCATGTTCGCGGACGAGCTGATCCCGTTCGAGGAGGAAGCCGAGTTCGCCGGCGGCGAGCTGCCCGCCGCCGTGGCCGCCAAGCACGCCGCCCGGGCGCGCGAGCTCGGACTGTACGCGACCAACATGCCGGCCGAACTCGGCGGGGGAGGCCGCACCACCCTGCAGCAGGTGCTGGTGCAAGAGCAGTGCGGCCGGGTCACCAACGCGCTCGCCTGGGTGGCCGCCACCCCGCCGTCGTGGCTGCCGCAGGTGGCTACCCCCGATCAGATCGAGCGCTATGTCCGGCCGGCCATCCGCGGCGAGCGCGAAGAATGCTACGCGATCACCGAGGAGGGCGCCGGCTCGGACGTCGAAGCCATCGAGGCGACCGCACGCCGGGACGGCGACGGCTACCTGCTGGACGGCACCAAGTGGCATGTCACCTCGTTCAACACGGCCGATTACGCCTTCTTCCAGGCCAAGCTGGACGGCGGCCCGCACCGGGGCGAGCACGCGATGTTCTTCGTGGATCTGCCCAGCCCCGGCGTGCGGGTGGTGCGCACACCGGCCTACACGCACACGATCAGCCACCACCATCCGATCGTGCAGTTCACCGAGGTCCGGGTCCCGGCGGCCAACCTGATCGGGGCGGAAGGCGACGGGATGGCCTTCGCCTACGAGTGGTTCCGGTTCGAGCGGCTGATGGTGGCGGCCCGCTGCCTGGGGGCGGCGGAGCGGCTCATCGCCGAGATGACCGCGTTCGCCGCCGGCCGCCGGGCGGGGGGCCAGCCCATCAGCGAGTACGGCCTGGTAGCCGGGATGCTAGCGGACAGCATGACGGAGTTCTTCGCGGCGCGCTCGCTCGCCTACGAGACGGCCCGCGGGATCGATCGCGGCGTCGGGGTCAAGGTGGCGCACGCGCAGTGCTCCATGGCGAAGCTGTACTGCTCAGAGATGGCCGGCCAGGTGGCCGACCGGGCGGTGCAGGTGTTCGGTGGCCGCGGCTACATGCGGGAGAACGTGGCCGAGCGGTTCTACCGCGAGCTGCGGGTGGAGCGGATCTGGGAGGGCACCAGCGAGATCCAGCGCGAGATCATCGCCCGCCAGATGACCAGGCGCGGTCCCGGCGCGCTGGCCTGACCCCGCGTGCGCCGGCTCAGCGCCTTGTCCCGGCCGGAACACCTGGCTCGGCTGGGACGGCTGATCCGGCGGCCACCGCCACCCGGCCCGGGTTCCACACCGGCTCGCCCCGGTAGCCGCGCGCGACCATCGTGACGAACTGGTAGACCGCATCCTCGTCGGGCGACAGCGGCCCGGGCACGGCGTGCGGCGAGGACAGGCCCCGCTGCACCGACTCGCACGCGTGCCAGTCCTGCCGGTTGGTGATGTCCCAGAACTCGATCGCGTAGCCGGGATCGAACCCGGGCTGCCGCAGCGATTCCGGAGCGAACGCCCAGGTGCACTCGATCCGGGTCCGGTCCACCGCCAGCGGTACCAGCCGGTGCACCATCACGTAGTCGGGATGCAGGCTCACCAGCACGTTCGGGAAAATGTGAACGTAGATGATTGTCCGCAGGCCGGTCTCGTCCAGTCCGCGCAGGGGCACACCGTAGCTGCGCCCGTCCAGCGACATCGTCGCCATGCCGTCGCGCAGGTCCATCCAGCCGCCGACCCAGGTACCCCGCGCGACGTAGTTCTCCCCGCTCTTCGGCGGGCTCACCTTGCACAGCTCCGGGTGGATGGTGGGGCAGTGGTAGCACTCGTGGTAGTTCTCGGACAGGATCTTCCAGTTCGCGCTGGCGTCATAGTCGTGCTGCCCGGCCACCTGCAGCCGGCCCATCTCGTAGGGCGCGATGAACTCTTCCAGCGTGGCCAGGCAGTCCGCGAGCGGGGGAGCCGTCCCCGATCCGTCCACGAACACCAGCCCGTGCCACTCGGTCACCGGCAGCTCGATGAGCCCCCACTCGGCCGCCACGAAACCCGGCCGGTTCTTGAAGCCCGCCGCCGCCCGCATGCCGCCGTCCAGCGAGTACGTCCAGGAATGGTACGGGCAGATGATGACCTTCTGCTGCGCGGCCGTGCCGCACGGGAGCAGCTCGTGCCCGCGGTGGCGGCAGGTATTGGCGAACCCCCGCAGCACGCCGTCGTCACCGCGGACGAGCAGCACGCTGCCGATGCCTATCGTCTCGGCCCGCTGGTCGCCAGGACCGGGCAGCTGATCGCTGCGCCCGGCGCACACCCAGCCGCCGTCGAAGAGGTGACGCTGCTCCCAGGCGAATACCGCCGGGTCCACGTAGGCCGCGCGGGGCAGCATGCGGCTGCGGCCGAACGGCTTGAGCGACTCGGCGAGGGCGGCGGGGTCGAGGGGAGCGGGTGGCCGCGACGTTTGACTGATCATACAGTCAAGGCTAGGCGGCGGCCGGCACCGTGTCCAGCCGCAGATTTGGGGTCATCCGGCAGATAGCCGCGAACCGGCCGTCACCGTGCGGGCCGTCCGGCCTCGAGATCAGCCTGCGGCGCCCGCGTCCGGCGCGGGGGGCGGCCCAGTCCCCGGGGCCGGTCCGCGGGGGGCCGGTCCGCGGGGGGCCGGTTCAGTGCGGGCGCGGGGGTTCAGCATAGGCGTTCACCGCATGGAATCAGGGCACGGCGAGGTTCAGCGCGGCGGTCCTCTGAGGTCCCCGGGGCGCAGGCGGAATACCTGCAGGCGCAGGTCGTGGTACTTCTCCGTCTCGCCGACCCATTCCATGCCGGCCCGGCGGACCGCCGCCGCCGCGCGGGCGTTGGCAGGCCGGACGACCGCGATGACCTGTTCTATCCCCTGCTTGAAAGCCCACTGGGCCAGCGCCAGCCCGGTCTCGGCGGCATAGCCGTGACCCCAGGCGCTCGGGCGCAGCTGCCAGCCGATCTCGAACTCCTCGTCCGGCGGCAGCGGCAGCAGGGTCGCGCCGCCGATCAGGCGCCCTTCCTCGCGGAGCTCGATCGCCCAGCGGCCGGCCGGGGGCGCCATGCGCGCGTCCTCGGCGACCCACTGCTGCAGGACGAGGCGCATCGCCGCCGCGTCGGGCACCCTGTCCATCGCCGGGGCCAGCCACCGGGCGACATCCGCGTCGCCGTAAGCGGCCAGGGCCGCCTGGGCATCATCGACGGCCCACGGCCGCAGGGCCAGGCGGTCGGTGATCAGTTGTTCGGCCATGTCCTCGATAACCGCCGAGCCCGGCGATCTCATACCGCGGCCGTCGCGGGTCAATGCTCCGGCGCGGCCGACGGCGCATCAGCGGCACCGGACGCGACGGCTCAGCCGACGGCGTCATCGCCGAAACGAGCGGCCGCGACCCGCCGGGGCACGACCATCCGCCACGCGTCGGTGACCAGCTCGCGCATCTCGGCCACGCCGATCGCGGCCAACCGCGCGTGCACCCATCCGAAGCGCTGGTCGCTGAGCCGCGGCAGGCTGAACGTGGCGGGCTCGGCGGCCACCAGCGCGGCGCGCTCCTCGCGCGGGAAGCCGACGCCCAGGGTCGTCTCGTCCGGGGACACGGACGCGTATACGATCTTCCCCACCCGGAACTTGACCTGGTCGCGTATCAGGTGCTCCTCGGTACGCGGCAGGGTCATCGCCCAGGCGCGCACGTCGTCCACGGTCACCATCGCCGCCAGCACCTCCTCCTCCGCCCCCTCATGCTGGCAGGAGGCACCGTCATTCCCGCGCGTCGCTGCGCTGGAAGACGATCAGGGACCGGCCGCCCACCGGCAGCGCCAGCCCGCTGTCGAACAGCTCACCTTCCCGGTCACCGGCCGAGGTGTCGAGCATCGCTTCCCACCGCTTGCCCCACTGCTGCGGCAGCATCCAGTCGATCGTGTCCGGCTGGGCATTGAACAGGACCAGGAACGAGTCGTCGGTCACCCGCTGGCCGCGCCGGTCGCGGTCGGTGATCGCCTCGCCGTTGAGGAAGACGCCGACCGAGTTGACCAGCCCGCTGTCCCAGTCCGCGTCGCTCATCTCGGTCCCGTCCGGCTTGCACCAGCCGAGGTCGACGGTGCCCCGGATGGGCAGGCCCTGGAACCAGCGCCGCCGGCGCAGCACCGGGTGCTCGCGGCGCAGCGCGATGAGCCGCCGGGTGAACTCGAGCAGGCTCTCGTCCACGTGATCCCAGTCATGCCAGGAAATCTCGTTGTCCTGGCAGTAGGCGTTGTTGTTGCCGCGCTGGGTCCGGCCCATCTCGTCCCCGGCCGAGCAGCATCGTGACGCCCTGGGACAGGAGCAGGGTGGCCAGGAAGTTGCGCTGCTGCCGCGCCCGCAGCGCCAGGACGTCCCGGTTCCTGGTCTCGCCCTCGGCGCCGCAGTTCCAGGACCGGTTGTAGCTCTCGCCGTCCTGGTTGCCCTCGCCGTTGGCCTCGTTGTGCTTCTCGTTGTAGGAGACCAGGTCGCGCAGCGTGAAGCCGTCGTGCGCGGTGACGAAGTTGACGCTGGCGGCCGGGTAGCCGGCTGCCGCCCTGGTAGAGGTCGGAGCTGCCGGTGAGCCGGGAGGCGAACTCGCCCAGGGTGGCGGGCTCGCCGCGCCAGAAGTCCCGGACCGTGTCCCGGTACTTGCCGTTCCACTCCGACCACAGGCCGGGGAAGTTGCCCACCTGGTAGCCGCCCTCGCCGATGTCCCAGGGCTCGGCGATGAGCTTCACCTGGGACACCACCGGGTCCTGCTGGATCAGCTCGAAGAACGCCGACAGCCGGTCCACCTCGTGGAACTGCCGGGCCAGGCTGGCGGCCAGGTCGAACCGGAACCCGTCCACGTGCATCTCGGTCACCCAGTAGCGCAGCGAGTCCATGATCAGCTGCAGGGTGTGCGGGTGGCCCACGTTCAGGCTGTTGCCGGTCCCCGTGGTGTCGTAGTAGAACTGCGGGTTCGTCGGCCACCAGCCGGTAGTAGGCGGCGTTGTCGATGCCCTTCATCGACAGCATCGGGCCCAGGTGGTTGCCCTCGGCGGTGTGGTTGTAGACGACGTCGAGGATGACCTCGATCCCGGCCTCGTGCAGGGCCCGGACCATCGCCTTGAACTCGGCCACCTGCTCGCCCCGCTGGCCGCCGGCGGCGTACTCGTTGTGCGGGGCGAGGAACCCGATCGAGTTGTAGCCCCAGTAGTTGCGCAGCCCCCGCTCGACGAGGTGGGAGTCGTGCACGAACTGGTGCACCGGCATCAGCTCCACCGCGGTGACGCCGAGCTTGGTGAGGTACTCGATGACGGCCGGATGGCCCAGGCCGGCGTAGGTGCCGCGCTGCGCCTCCGGGATGCCGGGGTGCCGGGCGGTGAACCCCTTGACGTGCATCTCGTAGATGACCGACTCGTTGAGCTGGATGTCCGGCGGCCGGTCGTTGCCCCAGTCGAAGTACGGGTTGTGCACCACCGACCTGGGCACGTGCGGGGCGCTGTCGTCGTCGTTGCGCGAGTTCTCGTCGCCGAAGTTGTAGGGGAAGCAGGCCTGGTCCCACTCGACCTGGCCCTCGATGGCCTTGGCGTACGGGTCGAGCAGCAGCTTGGCCGGGTTGCAGCGCGGCCCCGTGCTCGGGCGCCCACGGCCCGTGCACCCGGTAGCCGTACCGCTGGCCGGGCGACACCGAGGGCAGGTAGCCGTGCCAGCAGGAGGCGTCGACCTCGTCCAGGGGCACCCGCTGCTCGCCGCCGTCGTCGTCGAACAGGCAGAGCTCGACCCGCTCGGCGACCTCGGAGAACAGCGAGAAGTTCGTCCCGCCGCCGTCGTAGGCCGCGCCCAGCGGGTAGGGACGGCCTGGCCAAATCTCGATGGCTTCCGTCATCTGCGGGCAGTCCTCTCTCTTCATTGGCGCCGAACGGCTCCGCCCGGGCCTGGGCGGCACCGCCAGGCGCCTGCACGGTCATGACACGCGCGTTTCGGTCACGATGGCGACGGTGTCGGGGGGAAGGACGACGCCCCGCTCGCAGCGCCCGACCCGGGGATCGGACGCGGCGAGAAGCGCTGCCGCCGGGCTGGCCGGGAAGGTCCAGGCGCCGGTGCCGAGGTTGGCGGCCACCGCCACCGGCCCGCGGCGGACGGTCAGCCAGCCGGCATCCTGATCGTATGCGGTCCGGACGCGGTCGAGCCGGGGATCGGTGAACCCGGGGTGCGGCGGCGCAGCGCGATCAGCTCGCGATACCAGTCCAGCAGGCCGGCGTGGCGGTCTTCGGGCAGCTCGGCCCAGTCCAGCCTGGAGCGCTCGAACGTGGCCGGATCCTGGGGATCGGGCACGTCGGCCGGATCCCAGCCGAAGGCGGCGAACTCCTGCCGCCGTCCCGCGCTGACCCGCCCGCCGAGCCCGGGATCGGCGTGGCCGGTGAAGTACTGGAACGGCGTGCCGGCGCCCCACTCCTCGCCCTGGAAGAGCATCGGCACGAACGGCGCGGTGAGCAGCAGGGCCGCCGCGATCCGCAGCCGGCCGTCGCTCATCAGCGCGCCGCTGCGCTCGCCCGCGGCCCGGTTGCCGACCTGGTCGTGGTTCTGCGTGCAGACCACGAACTGGCCGCCCGCCAAGCCCGGACGGCGGCCGGCCGTGCATGCGCTGCCGGTGCGGCGAGTAGATGCCGTCGTACACCCAGGCCTGCCGCAGCGCCTTGGCCAGCAGCCGCAGCGGCCCGAAGTCGGAGTAGTAGCCGCTGGTGTCGCCGGTCAGCGTGGCGTGCAGGGCGTGGTGCCACTCGTCGGCCCAGGCGGCGTCGAGGCCGTAGCCGCCGGCCTCGCGGCCGCGGACGAAACGGGGGTCGTTCAGGTCGCTCTCGGCGATGAGGAACAGCGGGCGGCTGACCTGCGCGGCCAGCGCCGCCACCTCGGCGGCGAGCTCCTCGCAGATGTGCGTGGCGGAGTTGTCGGCGATGGCGTGCACGGCGTCGAGCCGCAGCCCGTCGAAGTGGTAATCGCGCAGCCAGGACAGGGCGTTGTCGACGACGAACCGGCGGACCTCGTCGCTGCCCGGGCCGTCGAAGTTGACCGCCTCGCCCCAGTTGGTCTGGTGCCGGGCGGAGAAGTACGGGCCGAACTCGGGCAGGTAGTTGCCGGCCGGGCCGAGGTGGTTGTAGACGACGTCGAGCACCACGCCGAGCCCGCGGGCATGCGCCGCGTCGACCAGCCGCTTGAGCCCCTCCGGGCCGCCGTAGGCGTGGTGCGGCGCGAACAGGTCGACCCCGTCGTAGCCCCAGCCCCGGTCGCCGGGGAACTCGGCCACCGGCAGCAGTTCGATGGCGTCGACGCCCAGGGCGGCGAGGTGGTCCAGGTGCTCGATCACCCCGTCGAAGGTGCCCTCCGCGGTGAACGTGCCGACATGGCACTCGTAGAGGACCGACCCGGCCAGCGGCACTCCCCGCCAGCCGCCGTCCCTCCAGCCGAACGGCGCGTGGTCAACCACCCGGGACGGCCCGTGCATGCCGTCCGGCTGGAAGGCCGAGCGGGGGTCGGGCCGGGGCGGGCCGCCGTCCAGGCTGAAGGCGTAGTCGGTGCCCGGCCCTGACTGTCCGGCCGCGCCCTCCCACCAGCCACCGCCGGCCCGTGTCATGGGGATCCGCCGCTCGCCGAGCACAAGCTCGACGCGGCCACGGGCGGGCGCCCAGACCCGGAACTCGTGCATCAGCCCTCTCTGCCCAGGACGGCCACCGGAAACCGCCGGAGCAGTGTGTCCATCCTCACCAGGCCGCCGCGCACGGGCTCCCCGGTGAGAACGTCGGTCCAGTCGCCGCCGGGAACCTCCACCGACGTGTCGCCCCAGGCGCCGCCGCCCCACGCCCGGCCGCCCAGCCGCGCCACCAGCCGCGGCACCACCACGGCCAGGCCGCCGGTCCGGGTGAAGGCGACCACGTGGCCGGAACCCGATCCGGAGACGGGGAGGGGCTCGTATCCGGAGCCCGGGCCGTAAGCACCCGGGCAGCGCTGGCGGTGGCCGAGCAGGCGGTGAATGAGCCAGAGCTTCGGCCCGCCCTCGCCGGACCGGGCCAGGGCCGCTTCGGGCCCGGCGCCGGCCAGGGCATCGAGCAGGCGGTCCCGGGCGGCGTAGTCCACCGGGCGGCGGTTGTCCGGGTCGACCAGGGACAGGTCCCACACCTCGGTGCCCTGGTACAGGTCGGGAACGCCGGGGCAGGTCAGCAGCAGCGTCACCTGGGCCAGCGAGCTGACCCGGCCGCGCTCGACGATCTCCTCCCCGGCCAGGAACCTCTCCAGGTCGGCGACGAAGTCCTGGTCGGCCAGGACGGCGGACACGAATGCGGCCACCGCGTCGTCATAGCGGGGATCCGGGTCGGTCCAGGAGGTGTGCACCTTGGCCTCCTTCACCGCCTTGGCCATGAAGGCGCCCGCTCGCCCGGCGTCGATCGGCCAGGAACCGACCAGCGTCTGGTACAGCAGGTACTCGGTGTTGCGGTCCGGCCAGCCGTCCCGCTTGTGCCTGGAGTTCCGCGCCGCCCAGCGCCCGGCGGCCTGCTGCCAGGCCCCGGGCAGCTCGGCCAGCAGGCTGAGCCGGGCCCGCACGTCACCGCTGCGCTTGGTGTCATGGGTGGAGAGGGTGAGCATCGCCTCCGGCCACTGCCGCGCGGCGGCGGCCATGGCCCGGTGGAACTCGGCCACGCCGCGGCCGAGGTGGCCTGGATCGCCGCCGACCTCGCACAGGGAGACCAGCGCCTGGTAGCGGTAGAACGCGGTGTCCTCCACCCCCTTGGCCATGACCGGCGCACTCACCTGGCCGAAATGCAGGACGAAGTCGGCCTCCGGCCCGCCGGGATGCGCCCCGGTGAGCAGGTCGCCGACGAACCCGGCGAGCTCGGCGTCGAGGCCGGGCCGCCGCCGCAGCGCCCCGGCCACCGCGGCGGCCACGTGGTCCCGGTCGGCCTGCGACACCGGCCGCCCCGGGTAGGCGTAGCTGCGGTAGACGGGGAAGGCGGCGATCAGCTCGTGCAGCACCTCGCGCAGCTGCCTGCGGCTGAAGTCGCGCTCCCGGCGGTGCTGCTCGCAGACCCGGGCGAGCAGGCTGGTCAGGCGCTCCACCTCGGCGGCCAGGCTGTCCCGCATGACCTGGAGCTTGGCGTCGTAGGCGACCTCGGCCCAGTCCGCCGTCTCGCCGGTGAAGCCGGCGTAGCAGGCCCGCATGGCGGCCTCGCCGGACGGGTCGGTGAAGAGCTGGCTGACCTGGTTCAGGAAGTCATAGCCGGACGTGCCGGCCACCGGCCAGGAGGCCGGCAGCTCTTCGCCGGCCTCGAGGATCTTCTCCACGACCACGTAGCCGCCGCCGGTCGCGTCGCGCAGCCGCTCCAGGTAGCCCGGCCGGGTCGGCGAGCCCGTCCACGTGGTCGACCCGCAGCCCGTCCACGGTGCCGTCCCGGACCAGGCCGGCGATGAGGCGGTGCGTGTCGGCGAAGACCAGCGGATCCTCGGCCCGGAGCCCGGCGAGCGTGGTGATGTCGAAGAACCGCCGGTAGTTCAGCTGCTCGTCCGCGGTGCGCCAGTACGCCAGCCGGTAGTTCTGCCGCCGCAGCAGGGCGTCCAGAGCGTCCGGGTCCCGGTTCAGCGTCTCGATCATGGCCTGCGGGATCTCGCCGTGGTCGTCGCGGTCCAGCTCCTCGAGCGTGCGGTGCGACAGCGGTGCCTCGTGGCCGTAGTAGCGGACCGACAGCGATCCGTCCCGGGACTCGACGGTCAGCTCGCCGGCCTCCAGCACCCGCCCGTAGTGGTTGCCGAGCACCGGCACGAGCACCAGGCCGGCCAGCTCGGGCTGCGGCGGATCCCAGTCGATGTCGAAGTAGTCCGCGTACCGGCTCTCTGCGCCGTGCTCCAGGACGTCCCACCACCAGGCGTTTGCCCTCCCGCCGACCGCCATGTGGTTCGGCACGATGTCGAGCACCTGGCCGAGCCCGGCCTCGGCCAGCCGCGCGGCCAGCCGGGCGTGCCCGGCCGCGCCGCCGAGCTCGGAGTTCAGCCGGGCGTGGTCGACCACGTCGTAGCCGTGCGTGCTGCCCGCGGCCGCCTGCAGGCAGGGCGAGCAGTAGAGGTGGCTGACGCCGAGCCGGGCCAGGTAGCCGGCGATGGCGGCCGCGTCGTCGAAGGTGAAGCCGGCGTGCAGCTGGACCCGGTAGGTGGCCACCCGCGGCCGGGGCCTTGCCGTCGGCGGGGGGTCAGTCACGACTCGCACCCTATGCGTACCGGCCCGGCAGGTCAGGTCCTGGTGGCCGCGTCCAGGTTTTCGCGGACGGTCTGGGTCATCGGGTGTGCGTGGCCCAGGTAACGCTCGCAGTCGGCGAGCGTGCGCTCCAGCACCGCGACGACGTCTATCAGCCGGCCGTCTGCGTACAGTGCCGAGGCGAAATTGCATCGGGCGGTCAGCGTCTCGATGTGGCCGGGTCCGAGCAGGCGCTCGCAGTCGGCCAGCACGCGCTCATGCTGGCCGATGGCGTCGGCAGTCCGGCCAGCCTGCTGGTATGCGGCGGCCAGGCTGGAGCGCGCTGCGCGGGTTTCCCGGTGTTCGGGCCCCTGCACGCGCACCCGCTCGGCGAGCGTGCGCTCGTAGGCTGGGATCGCCTCCCGCCGCAGTCCGGCGCTGCGGTAGGCAAAGGCCAGGTTGGCCAGGGCCGCGATCGTGTCCGGGTGATCGGCGCCCGCGGTCCGCCGCCGGTCGGCGAGCACTCGCTCGTACTGTGCGATGGCGTCCTTCGGCTTGCCCGCGCGGCGGAGGGTGGAGGCGAGGCTGGCGCGAGCGGCGATGGTGTCCGGGTGGTCGTCCCCGTGCAGCCGCTGCTGGTCGGCGAGCACCCGCTTGTACTGCTGGATCGCGGTCTTCGGCTGCCCTGCGGCCTGGTGAGCGTCGGCGAGGCTGGCCCGTGCGGCCAGCGTGGTGGGATGGCTCGCGCCGAGAAGCCGTTCGGACTCGGCCAGCAGCAGCGTGCAGGCCGACAGCGAGTCCTCCGGCATCCCGGCCGCCTGGTAGGCGGCCGCGAGGATGGCCCGGGCGGCCAGGGTATCGGGATGTCCCGGGCCGAGCTGCCGGCCGAAGCCGGCCACCGTGCGCTCGTACAGCGCGACCGCGTCGGCGAACCTTCCGGCCGTCCGGTAGGCGTGCGCGAGGCGACCGGCTGCCATGGTGGTCTCGGGATGTTCGGGGCCGATGGTGCGCTCCCTGTCGTCGAGCGCTCGCTGGAAGACCGCGATGGCGTCGCTGACACGGCCGGAGGACTCATACGCCGCGCCCAGCCCGTCCGCGGCCTGCACGGCGCTAGCGTGCGCGGGCCCGGCCAGGCGGGCGCTCGTGGTCAGCATGGACTGCCAGTACGCGATGGCCCGGTCAGCTAGTCCGCTGCCCTCCATGCTCAGCCCGACGCGCAGCAGCAGCGGATGTGCTTCCGGCCTCCACAGCGAGACGCCGATCCCGCGCAGGGCCGCCGCGCAATTGCGCATGACCTGCTCCAGCTGCGGGCTGCCGTCGGATTGCTGCCACGCCTCGGTCAGCGCGTCCGCGGCGGTCAGCACAGCCCGCTCCAGGTCAGCGCGCGGAAGGTAGGCGCGTGCGGCCGCCTGCACGCTCGGGTGCATCCGCATCATGCCGGCCGGGTCGCCCTGGTCGGTGCTGACCAGCCCCGCCCGGACGAGGTTGGCTACGGCCGCCCGGACCAGGTCCTGGTCTGCCTGGCCGGCGGCGGGCGGGCGGCCCGTGATATAGCCGCAGGCGGCCGGGCTGGTCAGCGCCGTGCCGGGGATCCCGTGCCGGTCCAGCAGGGCGGCCAGCGTGAGGGCCGGCCAGGCCAGTCCTTCGGGCGGAAGCTCCTGCGCCAACTCGACGGCAAGCGACCAGGTGGCCAGGACCTCCGCGGATAGCCCAGCCACCGGCACGCCGGACATGTGCTTGCGCCGCACGGCCAGCCGCGCGCGGTACTCCCGGCAGTCCAGCCCGCGCACGCCTATCACGGCCGCCGCCTGGGCGAGGCAGAGGGGCAGGCAGTCGAGGTCCTGGCAGAGGTCGACAGAGCTCGATCCGCTGGTCTGCATGCTCGGTGAGCCGGGAGCTGAGGTAGGACAGGGCCTCGCGGCGGCTGAACCCCCCGACCGGAACGATCCTCAGCTTCTCTGGCGCCCGGTTCAGCGTGCCGCCGGGCAGCCGTGTCGTGATGACAACCTGGCCGGCCGGCCCAGGGCCACAGGTCGCCGAGATCGGCCGGGTCCGCCAGGTCGTCGATGATCAGCGCCCACGGGCGGCTGGTGTGCGCCAGCCAGGTCAGGAAGCGGGCCGCGGTCACCTCGGCGCCCTCATCCGGATCGTCGACGCCGACCAGGCTGGCGGCGTGGGCGAAGCCGGTGATGATCGCCTCCCGGCTGGCCGCGGTCACCCAGACGAGCACCTCTACCGCACGGGCGTCCCACAGGGTGCGAGCGAACTCGACGGCGAGCTGGGTCTTGCCCGTGCCGCCCTGGGCGGGCGCCGCGCCCTGTCCGCCGGGCGTCAGGACAACGGTCTGCCCCGGCTGCAGGCCGGTCGATGAGGGGCCCGGTCTCGGCGCGCCGGAGGAAAGGGTCCGGGGGCGGTGGCACCGTCCCTGACAGCAGTGTCGTTCCGGCTTGCTGCGCGACCACATCGACAGCCTCTCGTGATGCCCTGGCGGCCGGCCGGGCGGCCTGTCCCGGCCCCATCCCCGCCCGATGCCGTGCGGGTGGTGGCCTGCTAGCCAGATCGGGACGCATTCCGGTATGCGGCAAAGATCCGATTATGTCGCGTTACGTCCGGCCGACCTGACCCTCCGCGCTGTTTCGGCAGGTAGGTCCATTACTAACAAATCAGGTCTCAAGTGTGTAACCGAACCCTATCTTTTGCCGGAGAGGTGAAGGATCGTGGACAGACACACCACCACAAGGCCTCTGGGGTAACAGATGAGTGGCGAGACCTCCGCAGGTAGGCACGGCAAAGGGCAGCTCGTGGAGGAGGCGCCGCAAGAGTACGCCGCCTTCAAGATCGAACAGCGCGGGATCGACCTGATTCCCGACGCGGAGCGCAAGATGCGGCCATCGGGGTTGTTCTGGCTGTGGTCCGGCGCGGTGTTCAACGTGGAGTTCCTGTTCTACGGCACGCTGATCATGTTCTTTGGCCTGTCGGTCCCGCAGGCGATCATCGCGATCGTGATCGGTAACCTCTTCTACGCGCTGCTCGGGTTCGCGAGCCTGCAGGGCCCGAAGACGGGCACCACCGCGTTCATGATCAGCCGGGCACCGTTCGGCCAGAACGGGAACCGGCATGGTGGCGCTGTTCAACTGGGTGACGCAGGTCGGATTCGAGATCGAGGGCATCTTCTTCGTCGTCGCCACCGTCATCCTGCTGTTCTCGCGGTACGGGACCGCGCTCGACGGGCCGGCGAAAATCGTCGTGATCATCGTGGCCGCGCTGGTCCAGATGATCGTGCCGCTGCTCGGCCACCCGACGATCACCAAGATCCTCCGCTACCTCGCCTACATATTCATCGTGTTCTTCGCGGTCCTCGCCGCCTTCACGTTCCAGCGGCTGCACCTGTCCACCTTCCACACCAAGCCCGCGTCGCTCGCGGTGTGGACCACGGCGCTGGTGCTGCTCATCTCGGTCGGCGGGCTGGGCTGGACCGAGAACGGCAACGACTACTCGCGTTACCTCCCGCGCAGCACCCCCGCATCCAAGACCTTCTGGGCAGCGTCGCTGGGCGGCGCGATCCCGTCCGTCATCCTGGAGATCCTCGGCGTGTTCGCGTTCACCATCACGTCGAAGACCGTCGGCATCGCGCAGATCGGGGTTCCGCAGTCCTTCCCCAGCTGGTTCGTGACCCCGTTCCTGATCTTCGCGATCTTCCAGCTGCTCGCGATCAACACGATCGACATGTACTCCTCGGGCGTCACGCTGCAGGCGCTGGGCGTGCCGGTCAGGCGCTGGGGCGCGGTCATCATCGACACGGTGGTGTGTGCCGTGGTCACCGGCATCATCTTGTTCCACGGGAACTTCTACAAGGACTTCTCCGGGTTCCTGCTGTACATCGTGGTGTGGCTGGCGCCGTGGTTCGGCATCCTGATGACGGACTACCTGCTGCGCGGGCGGGAATACCACCCGCTGTCGCTGGCGTCCACGCGCGGCGGGCTGTACTGGCGCAACGGCGGCATCCACTGGCCGGCCATCATCGCCCAGGTGCTCGGCATGGTCGCGGCCCTGATGTGGATCAACGCCTCTACCGCTTTCCCGGCTTACGAGGGGCCGATCTCGAAGCACTTCCCGGGGCTGGCCGGCGGGGACTTCAGCTGGGCGATCGGCATCGTGGTCGGCGCCCTCGCCTACTGGCTGCTCGCCGGGCGCAGCGTGGGGCGGGAGGAAGCCGGGCAGCTCACCGTCGCATGACATCGCAAGCGAGGCCGGGCGGCTCCAGGACGGCGCCGAACCGCGGGATCAGCTCGTGCTCGGTGCTGCCGCCGGCCCGCGTTACCGACCCGATGAGACGGCAGGATTTCTACGACCTCGCCATGGCGTACTTCCGCAGGTGCGCGAATCACGAAGCGGCGGGGCGGTCCTTCTTCGGCAGCTTGCTCAGCACCGCGTCGTACGAGGCGTCGATGGCCTCGAACAGCTCGTCGTCCGGGATCGCGCCGCCGATCCGCAGGGTGTTCCACCCGGACCGGCCGATGTAGGCCATCACCGAGGCGTCCTGCGGGTAGCGTGCCAGCCACTCGTCGGCCGCCTCCCGGGTGGCACCGCACTTGAGCCCGACCGAGGTCCGCCGGCTCCGCCCCCAGGAACGCGAATATCTTCCCGGCGACCTTCACCACGACGTCGCCCTCCCACGGCTCGTCCTGCCACGCGCCGCGCTTGGCCAGGCAGTGATCGAGCAGCTGCTGCGGAGTCATGCCCCTCCTCGCGATCCAGGGATGTGACCGGCTGACCTTCCCATCATGTCCGGGAGCCGGACCGTTCGGGGGATTCAGGAGGGCTGTCCCGGGAGCGGAGCGGGATGACGGTGCTGCGGCTACCCGGCCGGGACCGGGCCGGGCAGGCCGCCCGGCTGGCCACCGACGAGGATCAGAGCGCGGCCGGCGGGTTCTCCAGGCGGACCTGAGCCGGGACTTCCCGGCGCTGCCCGGGATGTCGCCGCGGAGGTCCGCGCTCGCCTGCCGGGCGCTATGCCCCGCCCGCCCCGTCGCGAGAGGCCCGGGCGGCGTCCATCGCGTCCCGCAGCCGGCCGTCGTGCTGCCCGAGCAGGGCGCTGGCGGCCTCCGGGTCCAGCCCGCAGGCCGCCACGATGCTGGCTACCTTGGGCTGCCATCCGCTGGCCACCAGCGCGCGGCGGGCATCGCGGGCTGACACGCCGCTGATCGCGGTGACGATGCGGACGGCCCGCTCGCGCAGCTTGGTGTTGGTGGGCCGCACGTCCACCATCAGGCTGCCATAGGTCTTGCCCAGCCGGACCATGGCCGCGGTGGAGATGATGTTGAGCACGATCTTCTGCACGGTGCCCGCGTTCAGCCGGGTGGAGCCCGCGATGACCTCGGGCCCGACCGGGATCTCGATCGGGAGCTGGGCGAGCGCGCCGAGCGGCGTGTTCTCGTTGCAGGCCAGGCAGGCGGTGAGCGCCCCGACTTCGTTGGCGCGGCGCAGCGCGCCCAGGACGTAGGGCGTCCGCCCGCTGGCCGAGATGCCGAGCACCGCGTCCCGCTCGCCGACGCCGAGCCGGTCCAGGGCGTCGGCGCCCGCGGCCGGGTCGTCCTCCACGTTCTCCTGGGCGGAGCCGAACGCATCCTGGCCGCCGGCCATGATGCCGGCGATCATGCCGTCCGGGACACTGAACGTCGGCGCCGCCTCGGCCGCGTCCAGCATGCCGATCCGGCCGGCCGTGCCCGCGCCGACGTAGATCAGCCGCCCCCCGGTCGCGAGGCGCCTGACCACCGCCTCCACCACGGGCGCGATCTGCCCGGTCGCCCCCGCCACGGCCTCGCCCGCGCGCCGTGCCTGCGCCGACATCAGCGTCACCAGCTCAGGGACCGGCAGCCGGTCGAGCTCGCTGAACTCGGCATCGGCCTGCTCGGTGGCAAGCCGGGCGAGAAGAGCGGCATCACGGGCGGTCGTCAAGACAAGCCTCCACTGCGAGAAAGCACCCAGCGTCCCGCTGGCATTACGCAACGTTCATGCTACGCGGATGGTTACTTTGCTACATAGCCTAACGGCCGAGACGGGATTGTGACGGGGTACCTGAAGGCGCAGGTTACGGCGCGCCCGGCTCTCCTGCAAGCGATTGTGCAAGAGATCGCTGTAGGCTGATCGCCGAGTACCACGGAGCGGCCATCGACCGATGGGCCGGGGGGAGCCGGTGACACGCCGGCAAGACCTCCTGCCCGGCTCCCCGCCGCGCCCGCACCTCCGGGCGAAGTCGCTGGCCGGACCGCCAGCATGACTGTCGTCAACCTCCGGCCGCCCGCTGCGGACGGGGGCCGACGTTGCGGCCGCCATGGTGAAGGGAGGTTCGGTGGCGATGGCTGCCCGGCGAGCCGCCACTGCGCGGCGTCCGAGTTCGGCTGCACGTCGCGGCGGTCAGGCGAAGGAACCTGACGCCCCGGTCGATGTGGTGGTGCGGATCCGCGCCCTGATGCCGAGCCTGGCTCCGGCCGAGCAGCGCGTGGCCCGGCTCGCGGTCAGCGACCCGGGCCGGGCGGCCCGGTGGACCATCTCCGAGTACGCCGAGCGCGCGCAGACCTCGGGAACCACGATCATCAGGTTCTGCCGCGCGATCGGGCTGGATGGCTACCCGGCGCTGCGGATCGCCCTGGCCGCCACCGCCGGCCACGGCGCCGCCGGGACGTGGCGCTCGGTGTCCGGCGACATCGCCCCGGAGGACGACATCGCCACCGTGGTGCAGAAGGTCGGGCACGCGGACGCCCGCGCCGTCGAGGAGACGATCGGCCAGATCGACTTCGACCTGCTGAGCAAGGTGGTCGATGCGGTGATCAGCGCGCGGCGGATCGACGCGTACGGTGTCGGCGCCAGCGGGCTCGTCGCCCTCGACCTGCAGCAGAAGCTGCACCGGCTCGGGAAGATCGTATACGCCTGGACGGACACCCACATGGCGCTGACCTCGGCCGCCATGCTCGGCGCCGAGGACGTCGTCATCGGCATCTCGTACACCGGCACGACGCTGGACACGATCGACCCGGTGCGGGTGGCCAAGGCCAACGGCGCGCTGGCGGTCGCGCTCACCAACCACCCCCGTTCGGCGCTCGCCGCAGCCGCTGACCTCGTGCTCACCACGGCGGCCCGGGAGACGACGTTCAGGACCGGCGCGATGACCAGCCGGATCGCGCAGTTCACCGTCGTCGACTGCCTGTTCGCGCTCGTCGCGCAGCGTAACTTCGAGGAGACCGTGGACGCCCTCGAGCGCACCTACGCGGCGATCGGCCGACGGCGCACATCCAGCCGGTGAGCGCCTGACCCCGGGCGGCGCGCGTCAGCCCCGGGGCGGCGCGCAGCGGTCGTGCACCGACTCGCGCACCCCCCGGATGACGCCCCGGTTGCGGCCGAAGTGGACTTGGTTGGTGAGCAGCACCGCCCAGCCTCCGCTGACCGGATCGCAGGCCAGGCTCGTGCCGGTAAACCCGGTATGGCTGACGCTGCCCGGCGGCCAGCGAGGACCCAGCGAATCGGCCGGGTCGCCGCGCAGCACCCAGCCGAGCCCGCGCATTCCGCCCAGCGCCCGGGTCTGGCGCCGGCACGGCCTCGCGCCGGGAAGCCGCGGACAGGAAATCCCCGCCGAGCCAGCCGACGTTCAGGTACCGGACCAGGTCATCAGCCGGCGCGAACAGGCCGGCGTGCCCGGCGACGCCGCCGAAGAACCGGGCGTTCTCGTCGTGTACCGACCCCGGCCAGGGCGGTGCCGTCCGGCTGGACCTCGGTCGCCGCCGCGCCCGGGCCCGGACCGTCACCCGGCCGGAAGCAGGTCCGGGTCATGCCGAGCGGCCCGGTGACCAGCTCGGCCACGCTGATGTCGAGCGCCGAGCCGGTGATGGCCGACACCACCCGGCCCAGCAGCATGAATCCGACATCGGAGTACACCACGCGCGTCCCCGGCGGATGATCGAGCGGCACGCGGAGCAAGGCCCGGCCAGCCTCGTCCGGGTCGTCATATCGGCGCCAGAAGGGGATCTCGGCCGGCAGCCCGGCGGTGTGGGCCAGCAGCTGGCGCACGGTGACCGCATCGCGTCCCTGCCCGCCGAACCCAGGCAGGAACCTGGCTGCCCGGTCAGCCAGCCCCAGCGCGCCGGATTCGGCCAGCCGGAGCACGGCCGGCAGCGTCGCCACCACCTTCGTGAGCGAGGCCAGGTCGAAAGGGGTGTCGCGGTGCATGGCCCGGCACGGGCCGCCCCGCACCTGGGCCTGGCCGGCCACCACGACCTCGGCGGCCAGGCCCGGCGCGCCGCAGGCGAAGACGGCCCCCGGGATCGTGCCCGAGCGCACCGCGCCGTCGAGTATCTCCGCGACCGCCTCGCTCCCGGTCGAGGCCCCGTTCCCGCCTGCGGTCCCGCTCACGTTCCGGCCCGGTCCGGCGGCCGCCGCCCGCGCCGCCCCTGCTGGCTGCCCGTGGTCCGATGCGGAAGGCGATGGATGGGCGCGACGCCGCCTGCGCCGGTCATGGTTCCCTGCCGGCGGCGAGCAGCGCCGCGCCGATCTCGGGCGGGGCCAGCGGAGGTACCGCGTCGGTCGCGTGCCGGAACGCCGCCCACAGCGGCCGGATCGCGAATAGCCCGCCCACGCCGGCCACCGGCAGCTCGCCCAGTCGCTGCCGCAAGCGGTCAGCCAGCCCGGCCAGGGCCGCCGCCGCCTCGGCGATGATCGATCCCGCCACCTCGTCCTGGTCCGGCCCGTCCGCGCACCGGCCTGCGACGGGCGCGAGCCGGGTCAGGATGGCCCGGTCTCCAGGTGCGCGGTGCACGCGGACCACGAGCTCGTCCAGCGTCGCGCCCGTCGCCTCGGTGAGCGCCTCGCTCAGCCTGGTCGGCGGTCCCGAGCCTTCGGCGGCCGCGAGGGCGGCCCGCAGCGCCCTCCTGCCGATCCAGTAACCGCTGCCCTCGTCTCCGACAAACGGTCCGTGGGCGCCCACCAGCGCCAGCGCGCCGGACGATCCGCCGACCGCCCCCGAGCCCGTGCCGGCCAGGACGGCGATCCCCGGACGGCCCAGGAATGCCCCCAGCCAGGCGATGGTGGTGTCCGAAGCCACCCTGGTGCGGACGCCGCAGGCCTCGCGGACGGCGGCGGCGAACGCGGCGGCCGCGCCGGGCTCCCTGACGATGCCGGGGACGCCGATGCCGACCGCCGCGGGGCGCGCGGCACGGGCCAGTGCCGCCATCCGGGGAACGCCGTCGCCGGACAGCAGGAAGTTGAACGGGCCGCTGGAAAACCGCTCCGTGGCCACGCCGTCGACCACGAGCGCCGCCCGCGTGCCGGTGCCGCCCGCATCGACCCCCAGGACCGGCCCGATGCCCTCCAGAACCGCCGCGATCCGCGCTGCGGCCGGCGTGGTGGCCGGCGCCCCCGCCGCCGGGGGCCGTGTTCCGCGCTCGGGCACCGCTTTCCCCTCAACCGGTCCGGCAGCTGGAGGCCGGAACGTCCGCCGAAATCCTAGCGGCCGGCATCCGCGGGCCGTGGCAGACTGCTCAGCTGGCCGCGGGCTGACCGCTCAGCCGGGCCAGCGTGATGGTGAACCGGGTCAGGCCGGGCTGGCTGGCCAGCGTCACGCTGCCCTGGTGCGCCGCGACCACCGCGTCAACGATGGCCAGGCCCAGGCCGGTCCCGCCGGAAGCTCCCGGCCTCGCGCTGCTGTTACCGCGGACGAAACGGTCGAACAGGCCGGGCTGCAGTGCGGCCGGAATGCCGGGCCCGTCGTCGGTCACCGAGAGCTCCACCTGATCTTCGCCCGGTGCGGCGAGCCGCACGGTCACCGTGGTCCCGGACGGCGTGTGGGCCCGGGCGTTGCTCAGCAGGTTGGCGATCACCTGATGCAGCCGGTGCTCGTCGCCGCGCACCAGGACCGGCTCGCCGGGCAGCTCGAGCACCCACCGGTGCTCTGGGCCCGCGGCTCGCGCGTCGCTGGTCGCGTCGATGGTCAGCCGGGTGAGATCGACTGGCTCGCTGGCCAGCGGGCGGCCCGCGTCGAGCCGGGCGAGCAGCAGCAGCTCGTCGACCAGGACGCTCATCCGCGCGGATTCCGCCTCCACCCGGGCCA
Organism: uncultured Actinomycetes bacterium; assembly: GCA_963795575.1. Lineage (GTDB taxonomy): Bacteria > Actinomycetota > Actinomycetes > Streptosporangiales > Streptosporangiaceae > PALSA-505. The sequence goes on from CAWCII010000010.1 coordinate 63,053, forward strand.
GGGCGTGCGACACGTCGTCGGGAACGGGGCCGGGATGCCGCCGGGCGAGCTCGGCGTAGCCGCGGATGGCCGCCAGCGGCGTGCGGAGCTCGTGACTGGCGTCCGCGGCGAACCTGCGCAGCCGCGCCTCGCTGGCGGTCCGCCGGGCCAGGGCCGACTCAACGTGCCCGAGCATATGGTTGAACGCGGTCGCGACCTGACCGGCCTCGGTCCGCGGGTTCGTCTCGGGCACTCGTTCGGACAGCGTCACCTGTCCGCCCGCGAGCGGAAGCTCGGTCACCCGGGAGGCGGTCGCGGCCACCCGGCGCAGCGGCCGCAGCGACACGCGCACCAGGACGGTGCCCAGGACGCCCGCCAGCACCAGGACCGCGGCGAAAACGATCAGCTCGGTGGTCTCGACGTTGCGCAGGGTCCCTTCCATGCCGGCCATCGGGACGCCGGTGATGAGCACGTCGTGGTCCGGGCCGGGCGTCGCGGTGAGCCGGTAGTTGCCCCCGAGCGAGGACAGAGCCACGGTGCGCGGCTGCCCGTCGGCGGGCACGCGGGCCAGCGCGGTCTTTTCGCCCGCGGTCAGGTCGCACTCCCCGTTGACCAGGTTCTGGCTGGTGAGGGCGCCGTTTCTCAGGCTGGCGTCGAGGGTGTTCTCGGCCTGCCCGGGGAAGGTCCCGCAGCCCGGCCTGCCGGGATCGTCGCCGCCCGGGCCGAAGCCGTCCGGGGCCCCGGCGTGCGGGGGGCCGTGATGCTGGCAGGCGGCGGCGTACAGCCGGGCCGAGGCCTGGAGCTGGTCGTCGAGCTGGATGAGCAGGAACCGGTTGGCGGCCAGGTAGGTGGCGCCGCCGACCAGCGCGCAGGCGAGCGCGAGCAGCATCAGCAGGCCGGTGATGAGGCGGCCGCGCAGCGTGCGCCCGGCCAGCCAGCGCCACGGCCCTGCGGCCCGGCGCCGGGCCGCCCCGCCCAGCGGCCGCGCCGATCCGGCCGGCCGAGGGACCGAACCAGCCGGGCGCCGCGCCGAACTCCCCGGCCGAGGGGCCCGGCCGCCCAGCGGCCGGGGGGGCATGACCGCATCGTTCGGGATGCCGGCCGCACCGTCCATCAGATCCTCGGCTTGAGCACGTATCCGACCCCGCGGACGGTGTGGATCAGCGGGTCGCGGCCGGCGTCCACCTTCTTGCGCAAGTAGCTGATGTACAGCTCGACCACGTGCGCCTGCCCGCCGAAGTCGTAGTTCCACACCCGGTCCAGGATCTGGGCCTTGGACAGGACCCGGCGCGGGTTGCGCATCAGGAACCGGAGCAGCTCGAATTCGGTCGCGGTGAGGTCGATCAGCTCACCACTCCTGCGCACTTCCCGGGCGTCTTCGTCCATCGTCAGGTCGGCGACAGCCAGCTCGTTCTCACCGTGCGTACGGGTGATGTCGGCCCGCCGCAGCAGCCCGCGCAGCCGGGCCAGCACCTCCTCGATGCTGAACGGCTTGGTCACGTAGTCGTCCCCGCCCGCGGTGATCCCGGCGACCCGGTCCTCGACCGCGTCGCGCGCGGTGAGAAACAGCACGCACACCCGCGGCTGCTCCTGGCGCAGCCTGCGCAGCACCTCAAGCCCGTCCAGATCGGGCAGCATAACGTCCAGGATCACGGCGTCCGGCCTGAACTCGCGCGCGGCCCGGACCGCGCCCAGGCCGTCGGCAGCGGTCCGCACCTCCCAGCCCTCGAACCGCAGCACGCTGGAAAGCAGCCCGGCCAGGCTGGGCTCGTCGTCGACCACGAGCACCCGCACCGGAGCGTCGGCGGGCGCGCCGGGCAAGGGTATGACGCTGGCGGTGTTCGTGACGGTCATGATCGCTCGATCCTGCTCCTCCTGGCGCGGCCCCGTCGGCACCGGACCCCTCTACTGGATGCAGATCAGGCTGCCCGGCCAAGCAGAACGGTTCCTCTGCGTTTCCTCTTAACCTGCTCTGGGTTCGGGCCGCAGTTGAGATGAGCCTGAGAGCCGCGCGGCAGGCACCGGCCAGGTTCGCCCGGGACGCTGGCCGCACCGGCAGCCGAATGGCGGCACGCCGCAGACAAGCAGGAGGGCGCTTATGTCTCGTGCAGGATCAGCCGGAATGCTCGGCCGGCTGGCGATCGGCGCCGCGGTCGCGGTGGCCGGGCTGGCCGCCGGGGCGGGGATTGCCTTCGCGGCCACCTCAGCCAGCCCGGCAGGCGCGACCGCCGGATCGTCGAGCGGCGCCACGTCGTCGGCGACGTCGTCGGCGAGCCGGTCGTTGACCACGTCACCGGGCCGGGCGGCGGCGTCGCCGCCCGCCTCCGCGCGGTCGAGCCCCTGCCCGCACATGGGCAGTCAGGGCTCGTCCGGCGCGCGCTCGGGTGCGTCAGCCAGCGTCTACTTCGGCTGACGGAGGCCGGCCGCGGAGGCCAGACCGGCGGGCGAGGGCCGGCGGGGGCGTCAGGGCGTCCGCCGGCCCTCGGTCCCGGCAGAATCACCCGGCCGGCCTGGATGACCGCACGTCGCCATCCGGTCGCCCCATCCGGTCGCCCCTCGATTCCGGCCGAACCGCCCCGTCGGTCCTCCCTCGCGGCAGGGCTACCCGCAGGCCGGCCAGCCCGCCACCGTGCGCACCCGTCCGTCCAGGCCGACCAGGCGGGCGGGCAGCCGCAGGGCGGCCAGCCATTCCTTCGCCCGGCGGCCGCGGATCATCGCGGCGGTGCTCGCGGCACTGGCGAACGCGCAGCTCGCGGCGGCGACGGACACGGTCCGCCAGAACGGCGCGGCGGGAACCCCGGTCCTCGGATCCAGGATGTAGGGGACGACGTCGGCGGCGCGCCAGCGGCGGGCGGCCGTGCTCGACGTGGCCAGCCCGCCGTCGTGGATGGCGACCACGGTGAGCGGGCCGCCCGGCGGCCGTTCCGGAGGCGCGTCGGCGTCCTGGATGCGGATCCGCCAGCCGCCCGGCGGCACCGGGCCCGCCACCGCGATGTCACCGCCGAGTCCCACCAGCGCCCCGCAGCGAAGGGTCCCCGCCAGCAGGCGGGCGCAGCGATCGGCGGCCCACGCCTTGACGGTCGCCCCCAGGTCCAGGCGGACGCCGGCAGGCAGCCAGAGCCGCCGTGACCTGGTGTCCAGTCGCACCTGCTGCCAGCCGGGGACGGCCCGGAAAAAAGCCTCGAGCTCCGGCGCGGCCGGCGGCCGGGACAGCGCGCCGGCGTTACGGCCGGTCGCGGCGAAGGCATCACCGACCGTCGGATCCACGTCGCCGTCGGTGAGCCGGGCGGTGCGCAGGGCCGCCGCGACGGCGTCAGCCAGCAGCGGGCTCACCCGGACCGGGCCGCCGCCACGGCGGTCCAGGGCGGCAAGTTCGGAGCTGGCCGCGAGCCGGCTGCAGGCCGAGTCCGCCGCGGCCAGCTGGGCTTCCAGCATCGCGCGGGCGCGCTCCAGCTTGCCCGGGTCGGTGACCACCAGCTGGACCCGGGCGCCGAGTGCCGTCCAGCCGCCGGGAGCGCCCGCATCGCGGCGGCCCGCCGCGGCCGGGGACATCATGTGCCGCCGGACGCGGCGTGACTCGGCGCGCGGCTCGCGGTCGGCGCGGTGAGCGGCGGCGCCAGCCGCGGCGCCCGCGCCAGGCGGGCGCCGAGCGGGGCGACCCCGGACGGCGGCGGGCCCTCCGCGGCCGGGCCGGCGGGGGAGGCATTAAGGCCGTGTCTCGCAGATCTTCTGCGGCGCGGATCGGCGCCCAGACGGCGACCGGCGCCGAGAAGGGGCCGGCCCAGCGTCGTCGTCGCCGATAGCCCCCCTGCCGGCTCCTCTGTCTGGCCGGACGCCGCCTGGATCGCCGCTCCGTCGCGCCGGAGGCGCGCCAGCCTGCGGAGTCGCCAAGCTCTGCGGGACACGGCCTGGCTGACGGGTCTGCATGATGAGCCTCCAGGCTCTGGCTTCGCCCTGTCGGTGGCAGCAGTCTCTGCCTCGTGCCTGCAGGATTCCTGCGTGGACCCTCGGAGCTCGCTGTGAAGATCGGCCGGGCACCGCCGGCTCAGCCGAACGCCTCGACCAGCGTGAAGCCGGCCAGTGCGATCATGAACGCGGCCGCGGCCCGGGTGACCAGGGTGACGGGCACGAGTCGCAGCAGGTTCTTGCCGCCGATGACGGCGGCTGCGGCGACCGCCCACATGGCGGCGAACGAGCCAACCCCCACCGCGATCGGGTCCTGGTATCTGGCCACGAGATTCGCGATGACCACCTGGGTCAGGTCGCCGAACTCCGCCACCAGGATCACGCCGAAGGCGGCCGCGGCCCCCGGCCAGAAACGCTCGGTGCGGCTGCCCTCCTCGGCCGGCTCGGATTCCGGCTTGCGCCCGATGATCAGCACCACGGCGCCGGCGAGGAAGAGCACGGACACCACGATCGCGAGGATGCGGTGCGGCAGCAGGGCGAGCAGGCTGCCCGCGACCACGGCCATGATGACGTGCACGGCGAATCCTGCGGCGATCCCGCAGAGCGCGGGAACCGGCCGGTACCTGGTGCCGAGTACGAGGCTGGCCAGCGCGGTCTTGTCCGGCAGCTCGGCCAGGAGTATGACGGCAAACGTGGTCAGGGCGACCGCGGCGCTCGCCACCGGGGCTCCTCTCCGCTCGTGCCGGATACGTGGCGACCCTCCGGCACGGCAGCATCAAAGCTGCGGCCGAAGGTCTCGCCCAGCACGTGCGTGCCCCGGGCGCCGGGCCTGTAACAGGCCGTGATGACGGCGCGCCGGCGTTGGAGCTACTCCCCTTCGCGTCCGGCCATTATATCGCGCTGCGCCTGGCACTCGACTTTTCGCGGTTATGCGGCGAGGTCTTCCCAGGCCAGGCGGATGACTCGGATTTCTTCGGGGGTTGGCTGGCCGGGGCGAGATGCCTTAAATCTGGCGGCGATGATGACGCGGCGGAGCTTGGCGGCCAGGTCCGCGGTGGACGGCTGGGTCTTGGTCGTGTACCAGGGGGTGCGGGCGCGGTGATCTTCGGTGTCGGCGGGGTCGTGCCCGGCGGTGGCGTACCAGCAGGTGGCGATGGCCTGGCAGGCGAGCTGGAACGGGATGGCGCTCGACGGCGCGGGCGGTGCGGCTGGGGGCCTGCCCGGTGCCGAAGACCTGCCGGGCGTCCTTGCGCAGCGGTAAACAGCGAGCCGAACCAGGCAAGCAGCATCATCAGCGAGGCGGGACCTGGTGACGCGGCATCGGGAGCATCGGCGGGAACCCGTTTCATCGGCGTGGTGGCCCTGGTTGCCGCGGTCGTCAGGACGATGGCTGCTGGCGGGTTGAGCCGCGGTTGCCGGGCGGCTCAGGCGGCCCGGCGGCGGACCAGCCAGACGGTGGCGGCGATGAGCAGTACCGACAGCGCGAGCAGCCAGCCGCCCTCGATCCACTGGAAGGGCCAGAACCGGCTGCCCGGCTGATAGCTGGTCCACGCCGTGTAGCCGTGCTGGGAGAGGCACTGCGCGGGCGAGAGTCCGGAGGCCCCAATCCTGGGCGGGCAGAGCTGCGAGACGGCGTGGACTAGCTGGAAGCCGTGGGCGCCGAACGCGAACTTGCCGCCCTTGGTGTACCACTGGCTCACGATCCACGCGGAACCGGGCAGGTTCAGTTTGCTGGTGAGCAGCGGTGTCATGTAGTGCTGGCGCAGGTACAGCGCGGTCGCGGAGGCGAGCCCGGCGTAGACGGCCAGGGTGGCGGCGATCGCGGGGACGGTCCGGCGGATGAGCATCCCGGCCAGGGCGCCGATCGCGAAGGCGGCCAGCGTCCAGGCGGCGAACGCGACCTCGCCCAGGTCGAACACGCGGGTAGCGAACGGGATCGCGTAGCCCGCGGCGAAGAACGGCTGGCTGAACCAGGAATACAGCACGCTGAACGCCCCGGCTGCGGCGGCCACCACCACCGCGAGCAGCACCAGCTTGGCGAGCGTCCAGCGCCACCGGCCGAAGCCCTGCGTCCAGGCGAACCGGAAGGTCCCGGTCTCCAGCTCACGGGCCAGCACCGGCGCCCCGGCGAACGCCCCGATCAGCGCCGGCACCGCCTGCAGAAAGACGCTGACGACAATCCCGGTCGTGCCGTATCTGCCGGTGAAGTTTATGGTGCAGGCGAGTGAGCTTGCCGGGTGGCAGGCGGTCGCGTAGGCGTGGTGTATCTGAAGGCCGGTGAGCCACAGGTACACCGCCAGCGCGGCCAGCAGCGCGGCCACGCCGGCCAGCGCGGCACGGTGCTGCCGCCAGGTGACCCAGGCCATCCGCCGCCACGGCACCGGCCGCAGGCGGGCGTCGTGCTTCGGGCGGGCGGGCATGGTCAGCGCGGTCATTGCGTCACCTCCGACGGTTCGGCGTCCCGGCCGCGGGCCGGGCCGGGCAGCGCCGCGGCGCCGGGCTCGCGCAGGTAGGCCAGGGCGAGTTCTTCCAGGCCGACCGGGTGCGCCTCCCAGCCCGGCGGGACCGGATCGTCCGCGGTGGCCCGGACCAGCAGGTGGGCCTGCGCCGCGGCCCGGCGGACGTGCACCACCGGCCGTTCGGCGTACCTGTCGGCCTCGGCGGCCGGGCCGGTCAGCACGCGGTGGGTGGCGAGCAGGCCGTCGACCTCGCCGGCCACCTGGACCCGGCCCCGCGACAGCAGGATGAGGTAGTCGGCCACCCGCTCCAGCTCGGCGAGCACGTGCGAGGACAGCACCACCGACACGCCGTCGTCGGCCGCCGCCGTCAGCACCGTGGCCATGAAGTCGTGCCGGGCGACCGGGTCGAGCATCGCCATCGGCTCATCCAGCACCAGCAGCCGCGGCCGGCGGGCCAGCGCCAGGGTCAGCGCGAGCTGCGCCTGCTGGCCGCCGGACAGCTTCCCGGCCTTCCGCTTCGGCGGGATGCCCAGCTCGGCCAGCCGGGCCTGCGCGTAGGGCTGGTCGAAGCGGCGGTTCAGGTTGCGGGTCAGGTGCAGCATGTCCGCGGCGGACAGGTTCTTGTACAGCGGCGTGTCCTGGGCGACGAACGCGATGCCGTCCAGCGCGGCCGGGGACCCGGCGGGCCAGCCGCCGAGCACGGTGACGCCGCCCGCGCTTGGCTCCGCCAGGCCGACCGCCAGGTTCAGCAGCGTGGTCTTGCCCGCGCCGTTCGGGCCGATTAGCGCGGCCACGTGCCCGGCGGGGATCGCGAGCGAGCACTCGCGCAGCGCCCAGGTGCTGCCGTACCGCTTGCCCAGGCCGCTGGTTTCGATGACGTTCATGTTCATGCGACGCCCTCCGTTTCGCCGCTCGCCGCGCCGCCGCGGTCAGCCTGGCCGCCGCGGCGCTTATAGAAATCCCGCAGCGCGCTGGTGAACAGCGCCACGATCCCGTCCTCGTCCAGCCCCGCCGCGTCGGCGGTGGTCAGCCAGCCGAGCAGGGACTTGCGCAGCCCGGCGAGTTCCGGGAGCGCGACCTGGCCCAGGGTGGCCTGGATGAACGTGCCCTGGCCGGGCCGGCCGGCCGTCAGGCCCTTGGTCTCCAGCTCCTTGTAGGCCTTCAGCACCGTGTTCGGGTTGATCGCCAGCGAGGCGACCACGTCCCGGACCTTCGGCAGCTGATCGCCCAGCGTGAGATAACCCAGCCGCAGCGCGTGCTCCACCTGGTGCACCAGCTGCAGGTAGGTCGGCACCCCCGAGGCCGCATCCAGCCGGAACTCGATCGGCGACCCCGGCCCGCGCGGCCCGTCCCCCGGCGTGCCGCCGCCACCCCGCGGAAGCTCTGGCGCTGCCGGAGCCCCTGTCTCCGACAGGTCGGCGAACAGCCCGCGCAGGTCGGCCCGGGTCTTGGCGCTCATGGCCCGCCCGACCCGGTCATCGAACTCGGCCTGGTCCAGGCGGCCAGCGGCGAAGTGCTCGGCCAGCCGGCCGGAGACCGCCTCGCGCTCGGCGTCGGAGACGCGCAGGTGCTGGTCGGAATACATGCCGCCGCTCGCAGGCGAAGCACCAGCCCCGCCGCCCGCCCGGCCGTCGCCTTTATCTATAACCATAAGACTTGGGTACAGTAGATAATCTGGCTTGTCAACCTGGCGGCCTACCGCAGCAGCGCAGCGCTGCCAGCCGGACCCGCCGCACAGGCACGCCCTCCCGCACGGACAGTGACGCCCACGACGGCCCCCCGCGGCCAGCCGATCGCCGCGAATCCCCGGCAGTTTCGCGTCAAGGCAGGCACTGTTCCGCACCGGCCTGGCAACGCGCGGAACGCGCCAGCCATCCTGCAACTGACTGGGTTAGCCGTCTCCGGACAGCACCACAAGCGCCCGCACAGCGCTGGCTATCGTGTTGCCAGCAGCGCGTAAGGCTGATTCGCGCCAGGGCACGCCTCCGGCGCCTGGCGGCGAGCATGCCGCCGCATCCTCCGGACTCAAGCCGCAGGCCGGGCAACCCTGCTCCAGGCGGGTGATTTTCACCGCCTGACGGTCCCTGCGCCGACGGGGCCGCAGCGCCGATCCTCCCTTCTTCGCTTCCTCAGCTGCATCCCCACATCACAAGGCGCGTGGCAACCCCCGCAGCCTGACACAGCCTGACCCCACCACGGCCCCGCAGCTACCCGGCCCGCCAGCATCACCGGCAAACCCGAGAACTACGAAAGTCGAGCTGGCAGGCGGCGCGGCCCGGCCAGATTCCGGCGGCGGCCTGCCCGGTCGCCGGCGCGTGCTACAGGCCGGCGTCGCCGGAACCGCGACCGTCCTGGGGCAGGGCCAGCTCGAACCAGACGGCCTTGCCGTCCGGAGTCCGCCGGGTACCCCAGCGCTGGGCCAGCTGGCTCACCACGTGCAGCCCGCGGCCGTTCTCGTCGCTGTCGTCGGCGTTCCTGAGCTTGGGCATCGCGGCGGCATCGTCGAACACCTCGCAGACCAGCACCTGGTCCAGGATCAGCCGGAGCGAAACGTCGCCCGACGTGTAGGCGAGCGCGTTGGTCACCAGCTCGGACACGAGCAGCTCGGTGGTGTAGGCCGACTCGTTCAGGTCCCATTTTTCCATCTGGACGCCGACCAGGGCGCGGGCGCGGCGTACCGAGGCCGGCTTGGCGGGCAGGGTCCAGGAGGCATGGTGGTCGTCCGGGATGCGGCTCAGCCTGGCCATCAGCACGGCGATGTCGTCGCGCTGGTGATCGGCGTACACGCCGTCGAGGATGTCCTTGCACAGATCCTCGAGCGGCCGGTCCGCCGATCCCGGCCCGAGAACGCCGCGCAGGCGGTTCAGGCCGTCGTCGATGTCACGGCCGCGGTTCTCCACCAGCCCGTCGGTGTACAGCACGAACAGGCTGCCGTCGTCGATCTCGAACTGCTTGCTCTCAATGGGGCCGCCGCCGATGCCGAGCGGCGGCGCGGGCGGGACATCCAGGAACTGGCTGCTGCCGTCCGGCCGGACCAGCAACGGCGACAGGTGCCCGGCCGATGCCATCTCGCAGGTACCGCTCACCGCGTCGAACACGGCGTAGACACAGGTGGCGAAGTGCGGCTCGCGCTCGCCCAGCGTCTGCATCAGCTCGTCAAGCTGCTGCAGGGCGTCGGCCGGCGGCAGCTCGAGGCCGGCCAGGGTGTGGATCGCGGCGCGCAGCCTGCCCATGGTGACGGCGGCGTGCACGCCGTGTCCGGCCACGTCCCCGATCACCAGGGCGACCCGGGCCCCGGGCAGGGCGATGGACTCGTACCAGTCGCCGCCGACCTCGATGAGCTTGCTGCCGGGCAGGTACCGGTGCCGGACCTGGACGGATGAGGGGGAGGACAGGCCGGTCGGCAGCAGGCTGCGCTGCAGGGTGAGGGCGGTCGCGCGTTCCCGGCTGTAGCGGCGGGCGTTGTCGATGAACAGGGCGGCCCGGGCGGCGAACTCCATGCCGATGTCGGTGTCGTACCGGTCGAACCTGCGGTACCCGGCCTTGCGCGTGCACGCGAAGAACCCGAGGTTGGTGTCCCTGGCGATCAGCGGCAGGATCAGCATCGACGAGCCGGCCAGCAGGCCGGCCACCGGCTTGCGCTGCCAGGCCTCGGCAAGCTCGGTCGCCTCGTCGGCCGAGAGGGCGGGCACCAGGACCGGCTCCCCGGTGTCCATGCACCGCACGTGCGGGCTGCCGGGAGGATAGTTCAGCACCTCCCCGGTGGGGAAGGTCGCCTCCCAGGCAGGGTCGCCGTCGTCGCGGCCGACGGCGAGCCGGCGCAGCAGGTGCGAGGAGTCCAGCGCGCCGGCCGGCATCTCGTCGGCGCCGATGAGGCTCTCCAGGACGGCCACGCCCGCCGCATTGCAGAAGTGCGGCACGACGACGTCCATCAGCTCGCGGGCCATCTGGTCCACGTCCAGGGTCTCCCCGATCCGGGCGAACGAATCGTCGAGCAGCGCACGGCGCATCACCGCCGGGTCGAGGAACCGCTCGTCGCTCGGCACCGGAAGCCGGATGACCGCGAGCGCCGTCAGGTCGGGATCGGTCGCGGTCATCGGCTGGATCGTGACGACGGCATCGGCCGTGCGGCCCTTTTCCGTCTGCAGGGACAGCACCGTCGTGCTCTCCCGCCCCGAGCTCATGGCGTCGATCAGGCTGGCCAGCGCGTCCTTCTGCTCGGCCGCGGCGGAAGTGAGATCACCGAGCTCGGCGCCGAGTAGCTCGCCGGGGGAGCGGCCGAGAACCTTGGGGGCGTGCCGGTCGCACTGCAGGATCCGGCCGGACAGGTCGATCCCGAGGATGAGGGTGCGGAACGCCGGACTGGGCACGAGTGACGCGCTCGGCCCGGCCCCCTCGGGCGCAGGCGCCGGGCTCGTCCCGGCCGTCTCGGACACCGGCGGCGGGCTCGTGTCTGGCGTGTCGGACTCCATGCGCTCGACTCCTGTTACCCCGGCGCGCCGGGACTTCCCCCGCCAATTATGAGGCACCTGCTGCCGCCCTGAGATGCACCGTGCACTTCCCGTCCGGAATGAGGAAATTTATACCCAGGTCAGCCCGGACGGCGCTGCCGCGCTCCACCGCATACCAATACCCCCGTTGCCCGCGCAAAGCACACCCCGGCAGCAGCCGCCGGTCCGGCCGGACCACCTGTGGATAACGAATCTCTCACACGCGCGGGCCGCGCGGGAGCACAAAGCGGAATGCCGGGCTTTGGCCCGGTCACTCGCCGGGTATCTCGGCGTGGCACCGCGGGCAGGTGGTGGGCGGGTCGGTCTCGGCCACCGCGCCGCACTGCGGGCAGACGAGCTTCAGCCAGCAGGCCGGGTCGCCGGGCCGGTCTTCGCTGGTCATACGAACAGGCGGCGGGTCACCACCCCGTGGCCGACGTCGCCGCCGAGCCACAGGGCGAAGTGATCGCCGACGTCGAAGTACTCGCCCGGGTCATCGCAGGCCAGCGCGATGGTCATGACCACATGATCGTCGCCCCGCCGGGGCGGGCCCTCGCCGGCGTCAGTGACCAGCGCGCTGAACATCTGGCTGTCGTGACTGTCGTGATGCTGGCCTCGCACCACCATGCGCCGCGTCTGGCCGGGCCGCACGGTGGCGCTGGCCGCGGGCGGGTCGAGCGTGACCAGCGCCTGGAACTTGTACCGCTTCATACGATCACCCACGTAGATCGTAACACGATATAAGGTGGTTGCTGTGCCCGAGCTGACGGCGAAGGCGACCAAGGCGGCGAAGGCGGCGGCCCAAGCGGCCAAGACGGCGAAACCTGCTGCCCCGGCTGGCCCCCCGGCCCATCTCGACGAGCGGCCGGCCGAAGCGACCGTCCTCGGCGAGCCGCGGCCCGGTGGAAGGCCCCGGCGGGGGGCCGGGACCTTCCACCGCCAGTGACCTAAGTGATCGTGACCTGGACCGCGGGGTACCCGGTGGCGCCGTTCGGCACCACCTGAGCCTGGGCGGCGGTCTGCGTGTAGCCCGTGTCGTCGGTGGCCCGGGCCTCGATAACGTGGGTGCCCGGGGTGGCGTCCCAGTACCACAGCCACTGCCGCCAGGTGTCGATGCCGGGCACCGCCGCCAGCTTCGCCTCGTGCCACCGGCCATGGTCCACCCGGACGTGCACCGCATCGATGCCGCGGTGCTGCGCCCAGGCCTCGCCGGCGACCGCGACCCGGCCGGCCGGCTTGCTCGCGCCGCTGACCGGGACGTCGATCCGGGACTCGGTCTTGATGACAGCCTGCTGGGACCAGCCGCGCTGCACCCAGTACGCGGCCTCGGAAGCGAACGTGGTGAGCTTGATGTCGGTGACCCACTTGGTCGCCGACACGTACCCGTACAGCCCCGGCACCACCATGCGGACGGGGAACCCGTGAGCCACCGGAAGCGGCTGCCCGTTCATGGCTATCGCCAGCAGCGCGTTCCGGCCGTCCAGCACGGTCTGCACCGGCGTGCCGACGGTGAACCCGTCCGCCGAGGTGGACAGGATCTGGTCCGCCCCCGCCCGCGGCCGGGCCTCGCGCAGCAGGCTGGCCAGGCTGACGCCCAGCCACCTGGCATTGCCGATATACGGGCCCTCCACCGGGTCCGACACGCAGGTGAGCGTGATAAACGTCTCGATCATGGGCCGGTGCAGCAGCTCGTCGAAGCTCAGCTCGATCTCGCGCTCGACCATGCCGTGGATACGCAGCCGCCAGTTGCCCGGCGGCACCTGCGGCAGGATCAGGGCCGTGTTGACCCGGTAGAAGCTCGCGTTCGGCGTGACGAACGGGCTCAGCCCGGGGATACGGAAATCCGATCCCGGAGGGAGGGAAGCGCCGGTCACCCGCGCGGGGCGCGGCAGCCGCAGCGCCGCCCTGGCCTGGGTCACCGCCCCGCGCTCGGCCAGCACGCGCCCGGCCAGGCCGCCGACCACGGCCGTGCCGGCCGCGGCCGCCCCCACGACGAGGAAACGCCGCCGCTGCTCGTCCGGTGACCTGGCGGCCGGCCGGGCCGGCGGGGGTGACGAGGGCACCCACGACCCGCCCGCGGGCTCCGCGCCGGCGGCTGGCTCGCTGGCGAGCGGTTCGCCCTCGCCCGGTTCGTGCAGGGCCGTACTGCCGTCGGCGCCGAGGCGGACGCCGGCCGCCTGGTGCCCGGGGATGGTGCGCAGCAGCAGGACGAGGGTGAGGGCGGCCGCCGCGGCCGCGACGATCGTCGGGACGAAGTACCCGGCGTCCGCTCCGGGGCGGGTACCGGCGGCGGCCAGGCCGAGGGCGGCGAAGACGCCGAGCCCGGCGAGCCCGCAGGCCAGGCGCCGGGCGCCGAGCACGCCGATCGCGGCGGCGAATATCGCGAGCGCCATCCCGATGCCGATCAGCAGGGCGGTCTTGTCGTGCGAGCCGAACTCGGAAATCGCGAAGTCCTTGACCGGCTGGGGCGCGAGGCCGATGGAGGCATCGCCGACGGCCACGAAGGGCGAGCTGTTCTGTGCCCCGAGGCTCGCGACGAACTGGCCCACGCCGACGGCCACGGCGCCGGCCAGCAGGCCGGCCAGCGCGCCATAGCGGAGCCGTGATCTGCCGGGGCCGGATGTCATGATGGGTATTCGTTCCTCACGCGCGCGCGGATTGGTGGCGCGGACCAAGCCAAGCACGTGCCGGGTCCGAATGGAAAATATGGGCATGACTGACGGTCCGGCGCGCTCCCCGAGGCCCGGCCACCCGGCGGGCCGGGCGCGTGACGGCGGCCACCCGGCGGGCCGGGCCGGGGCGGCGGCCGCGGATTCTGGCCGCGTCGCTGAGCCGGGTCGGCCGGGGAGACGAGGAGGCGTTCAGCGCCGTCTACGAGCAGATCGCCCCGACGGTGTTCGGGCTCGTCCAGCGGGTGCTCCGCGATCCGGCCCAGGCCGAGGAGGTGGCCCAGGAGGTGATGCTGGACGTCTGGCGCACCGCCAGCCGTTTCGAGCCGGACCGGGGCAGCCCGCAGGCCTGGGTGGCGACCATCGCGCACCGCCGCGCCGTCGATCGCGTCCGGTCGGCGGAGGCGGCCGCGCGCCGGGACGACCAGGCCGTGCTGCCGGACGAGAGCCACGACGGCGTGGCCGAGGCGGTCGAGGCCAGGCTGGACCGCGAGCGGGTCCGCCGGTGCCTGCGCTCGCTGACCGAGCTGCAGCGCGAGTCGATCGTGCTGGCCTACTACGGCGGCTACACCTACCGTGAGGTCGCCGGCCTGCTCGGGATAGCGCTGGGCACCACCAAGACCCGGATGCGCGACGGCCTGATCAGGCTGCGCGACTGCCTGGGGGTGACCTGATGACCTCGCGGCGGGCCGACCTGCACACGCTGGCAGGTCCCTACGCCCTGAACGCGCTGCCGCCTCGCGACCGGGCCCGGTTCGAGCGGCACCTAGCCGCCTGCGACGCGTGCGCGCAGGAAGTACGGGGGCTGCAGGAGACCACGGCCCGGCTGGCCGCGGCGGCGGCGGTCCGGCCCCCCGGCAGGCTGCGGGAGCGGGTGCTCGCCGAGGCGGCGCGGACCCGGCAGTTGCCCCCGGCCCCGGTCCCGGCCGACACCGGCCGGGCGGCGGCCGGCCGGGCATGGGGTATCCGCTGGGCGGCCGCCGCACGCCGCCGCCTGCGGGCCTCCCCGCCGCGCTGGCTACGGCCGGCCGCCGTGATCCTGTCGGCCGCGTTCGCCGCTGCGGCGGTCGCGTTCGGCACCCTGGCTCTCGTCACGCAGCACTCGCTGAGCCAGGCGCAGGCCCGCGACCACATGGTGACGGCCGTGCTGACGGCGCCCGACGCGAGGATGATGAGCGCGCCGGTGACCGGCGGCGGGACCGCGACGGTCGTCATGTCACACCAGGAGCACGCGCTGGTGTTCAGCTCGGCCGGCCTGCCGAGCCTGCCGGCCGGGGAAGGCTACGAGCTGTGGCTGATGGGGCCGTCCGGAGGGAAGTCGGCGGGCATGCTGCCCCGGCCGGCGCACGGCATGACCTCGCCAGTGATCGCGACCGGGGTGCGCCGCGGGTACATGGTGGAGCTGACCGTCGAGCCGTCCGGCGGCGCGGCCCGGCCGACGACGAAGCCGGTCTGGCAGCTGATCCTGTGACGGCGGGCGGGCGCCGGCCGTCACTCCTCGAAGGTCCACCGGGTCGGCGATCCGGTAAAGTCGCCGCTGCGCAGGCCGAACACCCGGCGCGGCCGCACCCGGAACGCGGCGTTCTGCACCGGATCCAGGAAGTCGGTCCCGAACTCGGTCCCGTACTTGGCGTTCATCAGGTCGATCACCCGCTGCAGCAGCGGCGGGTCGGTGACGGCCTGCGCGGTTCCCTCCAGCACCACCGGGTCGGCGGCCTCCTCGGTCGTGACGCAGCAGCGCGGGTCGGCGGCCAGGTTTCGGGTCTTGCGCGATCGGCTGCTGCTGCTGAACCACAGCACGGTGTCGTCCCACATGCCCCAGACCGGCATGCTGTGCGGACGGCCGTCCGGCCACACGCTGGCCACCCAGTAGTTGCGCGACGCGGTGAGCCGCTCCGCCGCCCAGGACCAGGGCAGCAGGCCGCCGCCTTCGGCCGCCCCCGCGATGCCGTAGCCCGGCATGTGCGGGCGGCTCACCCTCGGGATCTCCATGCCGCCCATGTGTACCGCAGCGGGCCGCCCGGCCGCCAGCTTGGCCGATCCACCGGATACCGATTTGGCCCTAGCCGGTACCGATTTGGCCCTAGCCGGACCGCCCGGCCGCAGGCACCCGCCGCAGCAGGCTACGTTGGAACTCGTGAAGGCACCCCCCGAGGCGCAGTTGCGCCTGCTCGAGCTGGCCGATCTTGATGCCGAGCTGGGCCGCATCGATCACCGGCGGCGCGGCCTGCCGGAAGTCGCGGAGGTCGACCGGATCGACGCGCGGGACGCGGAGCTGCGCGACGCCATCGTCGCCGCCGAGACCAGCGAGAAGGACCTCGCCCGGGAGCAGGCCAAGGCCGAGGGGGACGTTGACCAGGTCCGGACCAGGTCGGCCCGGGACCGCGAGCGCCTCGACGCGGGCCAGGTGTCATCACCGCGCGAGCTGGAGATCCTGCAGTCCGAGATAGCCTCGCTGCTGCGCAGGCAGGCCGAGCTGGAGGACATCGTGCTCGACGTGATGGAGCGCAGGGAGGCCGCCCAGAACAGCCGCGACTCGCTGGCGGCCGAGCGCGCCGAGCTGGCCGCCCGCAGGGAAACGGCCGTGGCCCGGCGCGACGAGGCACTCGGCGAGCTGGGGGAGCAGTGGGAGAAGGCATCGGACCGGCGGGTCGGCGTCGTCGCCCAGGCACCCGAGGATCTGCTCGCCCTCTACGAGCGGATGCGGGCCCAGCACGGGGTGGGGGCCGCCGCGCTGCGCGGCGGCCGGTGCGAAGGCTGCCACCTGACGCTGAACACCGTGGACCTGAACCGGATCCGGGCCGCGGCCGACGACGAGGTGCTGCGCTGCGAGGAATGCCGCCGGATCCTGGTCCGCACGCCCGAATCCGGGCTGTGACATCCCGGTGAGGGGCGTCCGCCTGGCGTATCATAGCCTGGCGGCGGGCGAGCCGGCCGGGCGGCCGCGCCGGGGCTGAGCGTCCCGGTGAGGAAGGTCCGGGCTCCGCAGGGCGGGGTGGTCGGTAACGCCGACCCGGGGTGACCCGCGGGAAAGTGCCACAGAAAACAGACCGCCCCGGGACCGCGTCCCGGGGTAAGGGTGAAACGGTGGTGTAAGAGACCACCAGCGCCCGGAGCGATCCGGGCGGCTCGGTAAACCCCACCCGGAGCAAGGTCAAGACAAGCCGCGACCGGAAGGCCGCGGCTGGCGCGAGCGTTTGAGGGCGGCCCGCCCGATGCTCGCGGGTAGACCGCACGAGGCTGCCGGCAACGGCAGTCCCAGATGGATGGCCGCCGGCCCGCGCGAGCGGGTGCACAGAACCCGGCCTACAGGCCGACTCGCCCGCCGCCCAAGCCTCTGACCTGCGGCGCTTCTGGCGTGATCTTCGCCAGGGCACATTGCGGGCACATTTGTAACTCACCGGCCCGGCCGGGCCGACCGGAATGCCTTGTCCAAAGCGTCCCGGGCACGGCCGCTGGCCTCGGGCACCAGGTGCCCGTAGAGATCGACCGTCATGGTGATCGACTTGTGGCCGAGCCAGCGGGAGATCTCCGAGATCGGAACGCCGCCCGCAAGGGCGGTGCTGGCGAAGGTGTGCCGCAGATCGTGGAAAGTGGTCATGACGGGCAGCGTGGCGGGGCGATGGCTGGCTTCCAGATCTCGCAGTTGTAATAGTCGCGGCGCAACAATGTGCCACGCGGCGTACGGAACAGCTCGCCGCCTTGGACGAATAGCGACGGCCGAAGTCCGGCGGTGAGCTGGCCGCCGCCGAGTTCCCAAGCGGCGAGGATCATGCGGCGGTTGTGAGCAGGGCAGCGCAGCCCGTCAGCGTCGAGCCGGGTGGTGAGCGGCCGTGCGGGCAGGCCGGGGATCTCGAAGTCTTTGGTGGCGTACTTGGCGATGTAGTTCGCGACCGCCCGGGCCGACAGCTTGCGGCCGGGGCGGGCCAGGTCGTGGTCGTCGCGCAGGATGGGCTTCTTGTTAACCTGGCCGGTCATCGACCCTCAGGAGCACGGGGAGGAGACGCGGCGTTTTGACACTTAAAGGGTCAAGATCGGTGGATCACGGGCAGGGCGCGGGCGGGGCCGCGCTGGACTGCCTGCTGCGACCGGGCAACGCCAACAGCAACACAGCCGCTGACCTGCTCGCCGCCCTGGACTTACTGCTGGCCCAGCACCCCGCGTCGCTATTACAATACATGTATGTATAGACACCATATATTGCACCTGGGTGTATGGCTGCCAATTATTATAGTAGTTGCTATATTGATTTTCGCCTTTGAAATATGGATGATTGTTGATGCAGCCATAAATAAAGGGATTACCGATAAAGCAAAAGCTTGGTGGATAATCGGCATGCTCATCATCCATCCATTTGTCGCAATTGCCTACTTTTTTACTGACCATCGTAAACGCTAAGCTCTGAGCTGGGTGGGCTTAGCGAAGTCCTTGGCAACGGTGCTGAGTAGAGTACGCACTCAACGGCCGTCAAGATCACAGGGCACATTTCGGGCACATAGAGGTGTCGAGTCACCCGAGAATACGAGAACAGCCGAAATCGCAGCCCCAGGTCACATCATTTCTGCGCCCGTCGTCCCAGGTCGTCGTCTCTAAGGATCTAGACCCGGCCTACAGGCCGACTCGCCCGCCGCCCACGGCTCATGCAGCGACGCTCCGGTAACCGCGCAGCCCGGCAGCACATGTGGCGGCGCGCCGTGACACGGCGGGACCCTGGCGACGTCCCGGCTCCCGAGGATCGTGGCTTGACTTCATGGGCGACTCCTTCACTCAGCGAGGGGAGGCCGCGCAAAGATGAGCCCGCACGCAGCGGCCAGCGGGGTTGACACGCATCGGTCAGGTGGCGAATCAGAGTGTCAGAGTCTAGAAAAGGCAGTCGCGGGGTCTGAGCCCTGGCGAAGTTCCTATCTCCGCAGTGAAGCCAAGTTCGTTGTTGCCCCGGATGTGGCGGAACCGCCGCCCTTGACGGCGCCTCTACGGCTCCTCTACATCGACTGTGCGCGAGGGACCGGGGTCGCGCAAATGCAATGAGCGCCACGCGAGCTGTCTGTGACTGACCGTAGAAGTCCGTGAGAGTCCGTCGGTGTCCGCGAGTCCAAGCTCAAGTGCGATGCAAATCACGCAAACGAGCGCCGGCGGTGCGGCACGAACTTGCGCGCTGGTTCGGCGTGCTCACTCGTTCCGGGCGACCTCGGGTCCGGTGATCCGGTTGAGGAGCGGGAACGTCGAGGCGATGATCGCGAGCGAAGCCGCGAGTCCACCGAGGACGGTCGCCCAGTACGCGATTCCCGGGATGCTGAACGCGATGCCGACCTGGGAGTGGAGGTAGAGGGCAGCCGACACGAGGCCGACCACGATCGACACTGCGGCGACAAGGAGGAGCGGCAGCGCACTCTCCAGCGCGACGACGCGATGCAGGAGCGCGGTGGGGACACCGGTGAGCCTGAGCAAGCTGAACGGGCGCTTCCGCTCGCCCAGCCCGGCGACGATGTTCACGGCGAGACTGCAGGCGGCGATGATGAGGCTCGCCACGATGATCACGTCGGTCATGTCCTGGATCATGGTGAGGAGGCGCGCGGTCGACGGATCGACCGCCTCGACTGCGACCGGCGTTCCCTGGAAGGGAAAGGCCCGTTCGAGCGTGGTCCGTGCCCGTTCGAGCGAGCCGGACGACCCGTCCGTGGCGACGACGACCGCATCGACGGGAAGACGCGCGGCGCTCGCCGCCGACAGGTGCGCCGACGGCCAGACCGTCGACGACGCGTGCGAGTTGTGCCCAAGGAGGTTCGAAAGGAAGTAGCCGATACTCGCCACCGTCGCTCCCGGAGCGCACTTGCCGATCGCGGGCGTCTTCGCCAGCTGGTCGCACGCGACGATCCCGAACGAGTTCCTCAGCGCGAGCCTGGGACGGGCTCTGGTGGACCACCGTCACAGCTGCGCACTCCGGGCGTCGTGCGGAGCTCGGCAAGCACCTGGCCTGGGACGGAAGGAACTTGGGCGGAAGCGGGACAGTTCGACGTCGAGAAGCTGCAGAACGGGTCGGCGAGGGTGTCCTTCCCCGCGCTTCCTCCGCCTGGAGCTGCTGACGGCGGCGATGGAGCTGAGCGCCCCGATCAAGGCGCTCGCAACGAAGAGGGCGATCACGAGCCCACTGATGAACCGGAAGGCCGCCTTGGGATTGTCGAGGAGCCGGCGGCCGGCGATGAGCGTGGCAGGACGACTGGCCCGCTTCACCATGAGTCGGGAACCCGCGGTCGTGAACCACGGTCCAGCGAGAACCAGCCCCACGACAAGGAGCACGAAGCCCACGAGCAGCTCGAGAAGCTGGCCGCCGATTGCTGCCCGGCTTGCCGGCCGCGTCGAAGTACGCGAGCACGGCGATGCCGGCGAGTAGCGGGATGATCCGTACGATCCGCGGCGGGCGGGACGACGCTCGCCGGTTCACGCCGAGCGGCGATATCTGGACCCTGCGAAGCGCGAGGCGCGCGGACACGACCGCGGCGACCGGGACGCCGATCACGGCGAGCACGATGTCGATCCCGTGCAGCGAGAGGTCGCCTTCAGCGAGGGGCGCTCCGGTGAACGGCACGTGGTAGAGCAGCGGTCGGAAGACGAAGAAGAGTGCGAAGCCGACTGCGACGCCCGCGACCGCCGCGACCACTGCCTCCACCGCGGAGACCACAGAAATCTGACGCGGCGTGGCGCCGACGAGGCGCATCGCGGCGAAGCGCTCCTCGCGCCGCGCGGCCGACAGCCGGCTCGCGGTCGCGATCAAGATCAGCACCGGCAGCAAGAGCGCGACGGCTCCGCCGGCCAGAATGAACTGCAGAACGGGTCCGCTCCCGATGGTGTTCTGGCAGGCGTAGCAGCTGGCCGGCGTGCGCTGGATGGCTCCGACCTCGACCGCACCAGGTGCCTGCGAGAGCTGGCGTGGCGGTGTGGCCGATGACGATGATCAGCGAGTTCGGGGACGGCAGCGCCGCTGCGCCGATGGTCCCGATCTGTCGGCCCGGAAACCGGTCGCGGAGCTCGTTCGCCGGCTCGGACCGAAGGAGCGTCGTGAGGGCCGGCGAGGCGTAGTACTCACCCGGTCCTGGCAGGTGGGGAATCCCCGGCGGGACCGGAGCGTTCGGCCCGGCCGCGGCAACGTCGACCCGGTCGATCGCCTGGTTGCCGAACTGGTCGGTGCTGGACAGCCACCACAGCCGGTCGGATGCCGAGGTCGGTCGTGACGCCTGCGCCGAGGTGTCGAGCCACGCACCACGGTCGGTCTGGGCGTGCAGCCCGTTGACACCGGCCAGGGCAGCCAGCAGCAGGCCGACGCCGAGGGCGACGGCTGCCGCGGTGACAAGGACGCGCAGCGCGGCTTCGCGACCGCTCTGCAGCGTCAAGCGAAGACCGAGGCGGATCATCGCACGGCCCGCTTCGGCCGAGGTGACCTTGCCGTCGCGCACGATCACCTCGCGGTCGGCGTAGGCGGCGACGCGGGGCTCGTGGGTGACGAGGATCACAGTCGATCCCTGCTCGCGCGCGGCGCGGGTCATCAGGCCCATCACGAGCTCCCCGTTCAGCGAGTCGAGCGAGCCGGTCGGCTCGTCGGCGAACAGCACGTCGGGATGGGCGACAAGGCCGCGCGCCAGCGCGACGCGCTGCGCCTGGCCGCCGGACATCTCGCCGGTGCGGTGGCGTTCCAAGCCTTCGAGGTCGAGTCGTTCGAACCAGCTCGCGCGCTGCACGGAGGGCCTCGTCACGGTGCGTTCCGCCGAGCAGGAGCGGCAGCGCGACGTTCTCCTCGGCGGTCAGCTCCGGGACGAGCTGGCCGAACTGGAAGACGAAGCCGAAGCGATCACGCCGCAGCCTGGTGCGTTCCGCCTCCCGCATCGCGTCGAGGCGCTGGCCGTCGAAGTAGACCTCGCCCGAGTCCGGGACGAGGATGCCCGCCAGGCAGTGGAGCAGCGTCGATTTGCCCGAGCCGCTCGGGCCCATCACGGCGACGATCTCGCCCCGCTTCACCGAGAAACTCGCGCCGCGAAGGGCCGGGGTCTCGCCGAAGGAGAGCACGAGGTCCCGCGCCTCGATGATCATGCCTCCGACCTGACCACTGAGGAACCGTTGGCGACCGTCATGACGCCACCGCTTCGGCGAGCGCCGCGAGCCGTGCCGCGGTGAGATCGATCCAGCGCAGGTCGGCTTCGAGGTGGAAGAGGCCGTGGTCGGCGAGGAGGGCGTCGACGAGGCTGCCCTTCTGCTTGATTCGGTGAGCTCGCGCATCCGAGCGAGGTGGGCGGCGCGCTGGACGTCGAGGTACTCCTCTGCCGGGCGGCCGAGCATGAGGGAGAGCACGACCTTCACGAAGAGGTCGGTCTGGAGATGGGGCTCGGCCGGGATGGGCTCGGCGAGCCACGCCTCGACCTCGCTCTTCCCGGTCTCGGTAATGGTGTAGCGCTTGCGGTCCGGACCGGCTCCGGGCTCAGCCTCCCCGGCGATGGCCTTTCCGTCCCTCGCGAGCCGGGCGAGGGTGGCGTAGACCTGGCCGAAGGGAAGCGGCCTGCCCCGGCCGAAGTACGCGTCGTAGTCGCGCTTCAGGTCGTAGCCGTGGCTCGGTTCACGGTCGAGGAGCCCAAGCAGGGCCATAGGTACGCTCATACCTGCGAGCATACGCTAAGTGTATACATGGGGTCAATAGCTTCACCTCCCTAGCTGGAGACACGACGGCGGCAGAGTGCCGAGCCTCGTCACCAGCAGCGATATCGACCTCTGGGTGTTCGGCGGGGCTAATCGGGCAGCCCAGGCCCCTCCGACCGGTCGCCGGAGGCGGTCGACGATCTTTATGGATCCGAGGGTCGTGCAGATCGGGGTGTTCGGGACGACTTGTGCCTAGCTAGCCTCGTCGCAACTGTCAAGGGATGACGGTTAGCGGACGACTTCTGACTGAGTGTCCCGTCTCAGTCGAGCTGACGCAGTCTCGGTCAATCTGACGCATCCGCTCGCTGTCTCAGCAGACCTGACACAGCAGGTGCTCGTCAGTCTCCAAATTGTCTGGCCATCCTGGACGGCGAGCGTGCATGCTGGCTACGCCCGCCGCCAGGACGGCCACAGACAGGCGGTCAGGTTAGCTGTCGGTGCATGAGGGCCAGTGGTCTACTGCCCATTCCGGCCAGCCCGGCCACCCTGCTGGCGGGCTGGGGATTTCGCCGCCGTCGAGTTCGGCGGCATCAGGTATCTGGAACTGCTCCCGCCATTGGTCTACGTCGGCCGCGCTCATCGGGAACGTCTGGCGCGGTGCCGTTGCCTGGCGGTGTGCGATCCGGGCGAGCTGGATGTCCTTGTCTACGGGCAGGTAGACCACCTGGCATGCTGCCCCGGCCGATCGCGCCAGCCAGCGCAGTGCCGACCGTTCATCGCGGCCCCAGAGCCCGTAGTCGAGCACGACGCTGGTCCCCAGACTCAGCGCCTGCAGGGCAACCGAGATGAGCCGCCCTTCCAGCACGAAGCGCTTGCCGTCGGCCATCGGCTCGCCGAACAGCGGGATCATCCAGTGATCCGGGGTTAGCCGCAGCGCCCGGTGCACCGCGGCGAGGTCTTTGGCCCGGGTGGTCTTCCCGGCTCCGGGGAGCCCGACGATCAGGAGCATCGTGGCGGCGCACGGGTCCTGCGCCGCGATGGAGCCAGGCCGCATCTCGGCGGGTGCCGGCGGCGACTGGCGAGACTGGCAGGCGGGCGGGCGCTCCTGCCGGGCGCGGCCGGACTGGCCGTTCGTGACAGCGGGTACGGCTGCGGACGGGTGCGGGAATGGTTCTTCGTGCTGTGAATGTGAATCGGATCGCTGCGACGGAGACATGACTCCCCTGATCAGGAAGGACGATCCGGCAGCGCAGGGATGCATACGCGAGTGGCTGCCGAGGGGACACTGATCCGGCGGTACGCCCTGGCACTGACCCCGACAGGGGCAGGCATTGAGGTCGCGGTTACAGCAGCCTCGGTACCGCCGCTAAGCGGCGGTCCGGGTAGTCATGGCAGCGCAGCAGCACACGCCTTCACTATAGCCGGTAGCATCGCGGAGCCGGCAGCCAGCCCGCTGAGGGCGGTCTTTCCGTGGCCTGCGGCAGCTGCGGTCGGCGCCCTTGGGGTCGGCGTCTGGCCTGAGCCCGCGGCCGGCGGCAGTCCCGGCTGCTAGCTGGTTCGGCGGTGCTGCACCTTGGGCGGGAGCCAGGACGGGTTCCGCTTGGGCGCGTCCGCGAACGCGTCCTCGATCGCGTAAAATGCCGGCTTGGTCCTCAGGTGGCTGTCGAACGGGCACGGCCGGCGCGGCAGGCCGTCCGGCCGCGGGTTGTCCTGGTTCTCTTCCGTCCAGCGGTCGGACAAGCCGTACTGGATGACCGAGATCACATCCTTTTCCTCGAGCACGGTATGACCCCTCCTCGCCAGGCCGCCTCCCACAGCGGGACGCTCCACCACTCTTGCGGTGCTGCCGCGCTCGCGAGCCCGGGCCCCGCCCCGGCCAGTACGCCGCCCGCCCCCGCGGTCGCAGCGCCTGCCAGCAGCCGCCGCCGGGTAACCCTCGCGCGATCGCTTTCCATGCCTGCTCCTCCCATCCGAGCTGTGCAACCTCGCACATGCCGAGGAGCGGCGCGGACCTGGACCGTCACGCTCACCGGCGGCTCCCTGCCTGGCTCCCGGGCTCGGGCCTGGTGACCGGCCTGCCGCCGGCCTGGGTGACTACCACTTCGCCGGCCGGTCGGCAGGCTGGGCGTGGTGATGATGACGGTGTCGGTGGCCGCGTCGTAGTGCCAGCCGGGGGTGCTGCCGGCGGCGGGCCGCTGGGGCAGCGGGTGCTGGTTCACCAGGACCAGCCGGGGCTTGGACAGATCGATGAGGTTGACCTGGTAGGCCCGGCTGGCGGGCGCGCCGCGGTAGCTGCCGCGGGCTGCGCCGACGACGAGTGCGGAGGCCCCTGCCCCCCGCCAGCGTGAGCTGGCCGGCTGCAGGCAGCCGCCGGGTCGCCCGAACCCGGCGTAGCAGATCGGGGTGGTGGTGTGCTGGCCCCTGGTGTAGCCGAGGCCCTGGCCCGCGTCGCTGTACAGGCTGAACTGGCCGTCGCCGCCGGCGTAGACGTTGAGGATCAGCGGGTTGACCGGGGCGGCGCCCACGTGGGTCATGTACGGCTGCTCCGGCACGATGCCGCCGGCCTGGACGAACACCGGCATGCGGTCCAGCGGGACGTTGAGCGTGGCGGTGCGGGGGCCGGTGAAGGTGGCTCCGGTGAAATAGTCCACCCAGCGGCCCGGCGGGAACCACACCGTGGTCCTGGCGGCCTTGCCGGGGGTCGTCACCGGGGCGACGAGCACGCCGGGCCCGTAGAGGTACTCGGTGGGGTGGTGGTAGGCGGCGCTGATCGTCGGGTAGTCGAGGTAGAGCGGCCTGGTCATCGGCAGCCCGGTGAAGTGGGCCTGGGCGGCCAGCGTGTAGCTGTAGGGCACCAGCGCCTGGCGCAGCCGCAGGAAGGCGTTGGCGATCTTGTGGACGGGCTGCGGGTAGTTCCATGGCAGCCGGTAGCCATGGTTGGAGTGCAGCCGCAGGATCGGCTGGAACACGCTGAGCTGCACCCACCGGTCGTAGAGTTCCGGCGTGTCCGCGGGCCCGCCGGGCGGGGGACCGAGGAAGCTGCCGATGTCGTCGCTGATGTACGGCTCACCGATGCTGGCCTCGTCCTGGGCTAGCTCAGCCTGGTAGTGAAGAGTGTTCCAGGTTCCCCAGGAGTCGCCGGTGAAGTGGATAGCCGAGGTGTGGTTGGCCCACGGGCCCGCCGGATAGACCTCCCCCGGGTTCTGGTAGGAGGACCCGAGCCGGGCCAGCACGAACCCGCGCTCGTCCTTGTTCACCATCGCCTGGGCATACAGGTGGTCGATCCACGAGTCGGGGGTCAGGCCCTTCATGGAGACGTTGGAGCCGTCACAGCACCAGTCGAGCCACCAGAACGCCACGCCCTGCTTGTCGAAGCTCTGCTGCAGCGCGAAGTTGGACTCCGCCTGCGGGACCTGGCTCCAGTCCCACACGTAGCACGTCCCGCTGAAGCAGCTCGTCAAGGTGAGGTCGTGATCCGCGATCCTCTCCGCCTCGGCGAGCTTGGGGTCGCTGGTGGAGATGCTGGAATGGATGTTCAGCGTCACATGGATGCCCTGGGATTTCGCCCAGTCGAGGAAGGCCTGGGGATGCGGGAACAGCGCCGGGTTCCACTCCCAGCCGTCCCAGGTGTTCGGCGACTTCCAGTCCGTGTCCACCGAGAGCGCATCCAGCGGCACCCGGTTGGCGCGGAACTGCGGGATCAAGTGCTTCTCGTAGTAGACGGTCGTGTACGGGTAATACCGGGAGAACCACACGCCAAACAGGTAGCTGGGCAGCAGCGGCGCGGGCCCGGTGAGCTGGGGTAGCTGCTCCAGGGCTGACTGGTAGTCGTCCCCGTAAGCGAACAGGTAGCCGTCCTCGATATCGCCGCCGGCGGGGCGCGGGGTGACCCACCCCTGCCGGGTCCACACCGCGCTCTGGGTGTCGTCGAGCAGCCGCCAGCCGGCCCGGTCCAGCAGGCCGTCGGTGTGCAGCGGCTCGAGGTGGGCCAGGCAATCGGCCCCGGTGGCCGAGCCCGGGCAGGTGTAGCCGGTGCTGTACGGGCCCTCGGCGTAGGTGTAGTAGTCGAAGCTGCGGATCCAGCCGCCCAGCGGCCCGGTCCGCGGCGGCACCGGCGCCGGCGTGCCGGCCGGGCCGACCGCGAGCGTGTCCAGATTGACGTTACAGCTGTCACCCCGGGCGCAGACGAGAGAGACGGTGTTCGTCCCGGCCCGCAGCGGCGCCGTGGTGGTGACCGTGGACCAGCTGTTCCAGCTGCTGGTGGAGGGCAGAGTGAGCGTCCGCACCCGGCTGCCGTTGACATCGAGGCTGATCGTGCGCGGGGCCGGGCCGCCGGGCGCGCCGCTGGAGTTCGAGTAGCGCAGGGTCAGTCCGGCCCGCCCGGCCGGGGCACCGAGCACCGTCCAGGCAGCGCTGGCGCCGGGCTGGCCGAGGTCCGCGACGAAGCCCGCGGTGCTGTCGTAGCCGGTGTGGTTGGCGGCGATCGCCGCACCGCCCGCCAGCGCGGCCGCCCCGGCCTGGCAGGACTGGCCGAAGGGGCACTCCCATTCCCAGGTAGGGCGGACGGTGGCAGCCCGGCTGCCGTCGGAGTAGGCCAGCGTCGTGTTCCGCGGCCCGAACGGACCTGAGTGCAGGCGGTAGCGCAGGGTCATCGCCGTCGTCTGGATGGTGAGCCACCCCCCGGACACCGACGTCCGGTAGGGCGGGACCGGGAAGCGGCGGTTCAGGATGTTCACGGTCGGCGCGTTCTCGAAATGGCGGGACGGGGAGTATTCCAGCCGCACCAGCATCGGGCCCAGCACCTCGAAGCGGGCATCACCAGCCTCGACGATGGCCGACCGGCTGGGCAGGCCTGCGGCGAAGTTGACCTTCGTAGCCAGGTTGACCGGGGATCTGTCGCTCACCGCCGGGCCCCCGGCGGCCGCCAGCCCGGCAGCGATCAAGACCCCGGTCAGCGCGGCCGCGTGGACCGCATACCTCCGGCTCGGCATGGCAGCCACCGCGGCCACACGGGCCGCAGACCTTCGGTTCGGGGCAGAAACCGTCGCGATCCATCTAAGCCGCATCGCTACCTCCGTCCAGCCACCGGGCATAGCCGTTCAGCCCCGTTCCGGTGAATCATCGCCCAAGGGCTCCTGGGTTGTAACGGCTCTCACCGGACACCCGCGGTGACCAGGTGACTACGACACGGGCACTAATGATAGATAGGCCGGAATACGACCGATATGGCGCCCCCGGTGTGGCCAGACTGTCACCGCAATCACCGCGCGCACTGCCGCCGATCTGTAGCAGATCAGCAGCTCCATAGTTGTTTGGTTTGGGAGCGCGAACCCGGATGGACGGAGCTATCGTGGCGATGGCTGCCTGGCCCTTTGAACGATCGCGCAGTGGTCCCAGATCGGGCGATACTGGTGCGGTGCCGTACGACCCGACCATCTACCTCGGCTCTGCTGCCCACTATCGCTATGGTCGCCCCGCGTACTCACCGGAGCTCGAAGCCGTCCTGACGCAGGAGACGGGTCTCGATGGGAACGGCCGGCTGCTGGATGTCGGCTGCGGCCCCGGCGTGCTTACCGTCCGCCTCGCTCATCTGTTCGAGCAGGCGGTCGGTCTGGATCCTGACGCCGACATGCTTGCGGAGGGCTGTCGTGCCGCCGAGGAAAAGAGAGTCATGAATATCCGGTGGGTCCAAGGCTTGGCTGAGGACCTGCCCGCGGTCGCGCCAGGACCGTACAGGCTGGTGACCTTCGGCCAGTCCTTCCACTGGACCGACGAGCAGCGAGTGGCCGAGACCGTCTACGACATGCTGGAGCCCGGCGGTGCGCTGGCACTCATCGTCCACACGGTGACTGGCCGCCCCCGGCCACCAGACCCTGGGCTACCTCCGATCCCTCACGACGAGATCAAGGCGCTGGTGGAGAAGTATCTCGGCCCTGCCCGGCGCGCCGGCCAAGGCACCGTCCCGGAACGAACTCACCGCTTCGAGGACGTGCTAGTCCGAACCCGCTTTGGTGTTCCGCGGCAGTTCTTCATCCCAGGCATCCCCGACCTCCTGCGAGATAGCGAGAGCGTCCTGTCCGGCTACTTGTCCCTCTCGTCCTCGGCGCCACACCTCTTTGGTGATCGTCTTGAAGACTTCGCCGGGGAGGTGCGAGCGCTGCTCGCGGACCGTTCTGCAAAGAGTTTTTTCTGGGACTGGCCGGGCGACACCGAGGTGGTAATGGCCCGCAAGCCCGGCTGAACAGGAAGCGGTGGCACCTCCTGCGGCGGGTAGGTCGCGTTAGCGATCGCCGGCTCTTTGAGGTTCGGTCCGCTCCTCTGATTCCCCGTGCGGCATGGTCATCTGCCGCGAAGCCGGTTGTCCGCTCATTAATCCGTCGGTGTGCAGAACCGGTCGATCCGTATTGACGTCGGGCGTGCTGGCGCGGTGGCAGGGGACGCTCGCACCCCTCACTCAGCGCGGCGGGTAGGGGGGCAGACCAAGTAAGCCCGAAAGGGGCAATGGCTGAGTGCATGCCCGGTTGGGGGAAAATCATGAGCCACCTCCTGCGCATCGGCTCGATGCTCGGTGAGGAAGGCCTGCCAGCAGCCGGAACTGAGGTGATCTTCATTCGAGCCAGGGCAGGGTCATGTCGCGAAAGGCTTCCTGGCCGGGTGCCCCGGTCCAGGTACTGCCGCAGCCCGTCCGGGTGAAGACGTCGTTCATCCAGAGCGTCTGGTCTGGTGCCCACCCGGCCAGGACGGTCGCCGCGCCGGCGGCGGGGATCGCGAATCCGGTGGCGGTGATGTATCCGGCGATGCTGAGGTGGACGCCGTCCCAGTCGCGGGCTGCCCGGGGCCAGTCGGGCAGGATCCAGGTGCCGGTCCTGCCGGTCCGCTGGTACCAGTCGTGCCGTCGTGACGCGGTGACCTCACGCGGGTAACGTGCCGCGAGCCGTCCCCAGTCGCCGGGGCTGGTGATGTTCCAGATCCGTGCCTGCGGCCTGATCCCGGCATCCCACACCTCGAAGCGGTCCTCGCCGGTACTGTCCAGCGCGCAGCCGAGCTCGACCGCGGGCAGCGGGCCGACCGGTCCGGTCGTGGTGAAAACGCCGTTTCCGAGCGGGGGCGACCACCACGTCCCGGAATATAGCTTGCCGTCCTCGGGCGGCCAGGGCAGCGACCGGACCGTCCGGCGTTCTTCTTCCTCGTCGGCCACGGCTTGTGCGCGGAGCGCCTCGGCCAGCGCCGTCCCTCGCGGCAACTGCTCGCCCCCAGTGCCCAGCCAGCGCTGGTGGTCCGGGTCGGGCGGCTCCCACCACCACCGTGCCGCCGGTGCCGCGGTCAGCGCGCGGGCTACCGGCAGGAGGGACTCCGCGATAGCGGCCAGGTGCGGTGCCGCGGCGGCCTCAATAGGGCCGCCGCACATCACGGTGGCGAACGCAGACAGCAGGACCAGCCGGTCACGGCAGCTAGCGAGCTCGCCAAGGCCTGCCGCTGCGACCGCGACCTGATCAGCGACCACCTCCGCGGCCTGACGGCTGGGACTAGCCTGCGCGTGACTGTGTTCCGGGCCCTGGCCTCGCCGCCGGCGGCGTAGTGGCCAGGGCGAGACTGCGGGCATGAGCCTGGTCCCGGGTACGGGCTGCCCGATCTGTTCCATGAAATCCCACAAGTCCAGGCCAGCCAGCTTGGCAAGGAGTGTCAGGCCCACCTGTGTCGTCGTGAGCGCCTCGGCATCCGGCATGGCCACCCATTCCTGCTTCGTCCGCCGCGGGGCCTAGGGCACCGGGCATGGCCCCGCGGCGGACGGGTGGTGAGTTCTGTCGGGCTGTCCTCAGGTGCCGCACTCCAGTGTGGCATTCCCCGACTGCAGCGATCCGCTGTAGGTGACGCCCTGGAACACCACGCTGCCGGCTGCCGTCCGTAGAACGTGCTCTTCGTGTGATTCAGGCACTTCCGGTATGTCTTCTGATTCTTGAGGTCATTTCCCTTGGCTGCGTGCGCTGTCGTCGGCCCGTCCTGGCTGTGCGGGAAGAGGCCCTTCTTCCACAGGGTCACGTGGAGGACCAGGTTCATGCTTACCCGCCGGCACCGTATTCTCGCGTTGATCTTCACCGCGCGAAACTTAAGGTAGCTGGAGATATGGGCAAGGCCACCGGGGTTTCCTTGCTTGTTCATGTAGAACAGGATGCAGTCCAGGTTGACGGCCTCGGATGCCTTGCCGGATGCTCTGCTGACGCGCGTCTGCTTGGCTATCCGGGGAGACGCCGCCGAAGCGGTCGCGTGCGCTGCCGGGAGCGTTGCCGCAGCCGGAGCGACTGCTGCGGTGGCCGGGAGGCTCGCCGCGGCCAGAAACCCCATCGCGAGGACGGCCACGATCATGATCCTTGGCCGGCCCCTTCTTCCTGCCTGTCGTCGGATGAGCACAGCGCCGTGACACTCTTGACCGGCTGGCTGGCTGCCGGGACTAGCGTTGCGGCGCAACCGGCAGCCGCGGGCAGGTCACGGGAGCAGGAGAATCTGGCGCTCACGCTGGGGTCGGTCCGGCCGGGCAGCCTGACGATGCCGCCGGACGGGCGGACCCCGGCCGGGGCCGATGCGGCGTCGATCGACACGTTGCTGCGGTCGAGGTATGCACCGGTTTACGGCGGGGACGCCGTTGTCGATCACGGGCGGGCCGTGAACGTGTACCTGACGTCCCTGACCACCCGGGCGGTCTCGGCAGTTGCCTCAGCACACTACGCCTCACCCGTGCATTACGTCCGGACCGGCCAGACGCTGGTTTCGCTGCAGGCCTTGCAGCGGACGATCTCCAGTGATCTTCCCGTTCTGGTCCGTCGGGGGATCCGGCTGGTGTCGTGGGGACCCGACATCTGGACCGGGAAGGAACTGCTGAGCGTCTACCGGCTCACCGCGCAGAAAGCGGCGTTCCTGCGGGCCCGCTACGGCCGTGCCCGCCTGCTGCTGGAGCGGTCCCCGGCTCCCTCGGAGATCCCGGCGACCTCGCGGCTGAGCGACAAAGCGCCCTGGAATGACGGCGATTTCGATACCGGCCCCGTCAGCCCGGGCCGGGTCGACGACTGCACGACCGGGTGGGGGGTGCACGACTCCGCAGGGACCAGGTATCTTCTCTCGGCGGCGCACTGCTGGGTCACCGGGACGGGAATCAAGAACTACTCCTACAGCCTCGCCGACGCCGGGTACTACGGCGGTTCGAAGAGGACGATCGGCACCGTGACCAACCGGGATAGCGCCCAGCGCGGACTGGACGTCGAACTGATCAAGGCTGACTCGAGCCCGGCGGCGTTCACCGGCACGATCAACCACCAGCAGGTCGTCAACGACTCGGGCTCGATCGGCTCGTACGACGGCGACCAGGTGTCTGAGACCGGCCCGCCTCTGATCATCGGCGGCAAGCCAGCGATCGTCTTCGTCAACGAGGAATCCTGGCCGTTCTGCGCCGCCGGGACGCTGGCCGCTAGCCGTCGCGCTATCCCAGTTCGGCACCTGGAGCCACCTCGGCACCACCCGGTCATCGGCCACCGACGTGCATCCGGACACCGCCACCCTCTTATTCCGGGCCGCACGCTACACCAGCGCGGAACTCACCCTGCGCACCACCGAGCTGACCGACAACGCCGGCCACCCGCTGCAGGCCCAGACCCCGCTGGACACCAGGCTCATCGGTACCTACGACGTCCCCCTACGTCAACAGCGCCGATCAGTCCGGCGCCGTCCCGTTCCTCGACATCGCCAACCATTACGTCCTGGCCGGCGCGCAGTACATCCCGCAGCTGCTCGCCGGCCTGTCCGCAGCCCAGATTGCCAGCCAGCTCCGCAACCCGTCCAGCCCGGTCGCGGAAGCAATCGACGGGTCAGCCCGGGTCATCATCACTGCCATCGACCAGGTCCTGCACGACAAGACACCCGGGCGTGTCTTATCTGATGCGTAGGTGTTGCCCGCCGTTGGCCGCTCTGTTTGGCGCGATCTCCGGTGACGGACAAGGGGCGGAGAAATCGAAGTAGACCGTGCGTTCCCCGGTCAGGCCTCGTTCGATGGTGGTGTAGGAGACCACCAGCGCCCGGGAGGCTGCGCTCGGCCATACTGGGCAGATGGGTGAGCACGCTCATGGCACCGGCCGCCCGTTCGGCAAGGATTTCTGGGACGAGCGCTACCGCTCTGCGGGGCGGGTCTGGAGCGGCAATCCCAACCCGCAACTGGTCGCCGAGGTCGCGGGTCGGCCACCGGGCCGGGCGCTGGATGTGGGCTGCGGCGAGGGAGCCGACGCCATCTGGCTTGGCGGCAGAGGTGGATGGTGGTTGCGGCCGACATTTCCGGCGTCGCGCTGGAGCGGGCCGCGCAGCATGCCGGCGACACCGATCCGCAGGTATCGGCGCGCATCGAATGGCGGCAGGTGGACCTGCTAGCCAGCCCGCCAGAAGCCGCTTCCTTCGATCTGGTCTCAGTGCAGTTCATGCAGCTGCCGCCCGAGCCACGCACCCGGCTGTTTACCGCCCTGATGGCCTCGGTCCGTCCCGGCGGAACGCTGCTGGTCGTTGGCCATCACCCGTCGGATCTGGCCGCTGGCGCGCCGCGCCCGCCGATGCCGGAGTTGTTCTACTCCCCGGACGAGATCGCGTCGCTGCTGGACGGCGGGTGGACAGTCGAAGTCAGCGAGGCCCGTCCCCGGTCGGCGAGCACCCCTGACGGCACCGGGATCACAATCTGCGACACTGTCCTGCTGGCCGTCCGGCAACCAGCCACACACCCGGATTGATTCTCTGGAGCACCGCCAGCTGGCCCGGCGGGTCACGCCGACCGGTCCCTGTCCCTCCTGGCCAACCAAGGCCACAGCCGTGGCGACGCAGGTCGCGACCTGGCACCTTGCCGTCCCTGCATTATTCGTCAGCCACAGGTGCGACCCCCGCCGGTCCCCTGCGGCCGGCCCTGCGGGTCCGATCCGCCTGCACCGCGCGGTCCGCTCCCCGGCGCCGCCGGCCGCCGCTGCCCGGAACGGGACCGGTGCCGTGACGCACCACGGCGAACACCCGTTTCCAGGTGGAGGGCTTGTTGCCATGAGCGCGGCTGGCGTCCGGCGCATCACCTGCTGGCGGGCGAGGCATCCGGGACCCCGGGGCCGCATCCGATCCGGCAACGGGCCCTGCCATCACCTTCACCGCGAAGAAGGTAGCCGAGGCAAGCATGGTGCTCCTCCGCCTGCCGGTACCGGCCGCGATCGCCGCCAGCCCGGACATCGAGGCTTGGGCGGCTGCGCGCCGTGGGGCCGGCTATCAGCCATGGCGGGGAAGACGTTCCTCCCTGTGGTACAGAGGAGGCAACTCCGATCGTGATACAGGGCCGGCGGCCAGACCCGCTGGCCCGAGATCCCGGCTGATGACGTGCTGGTCAGGCACGCCGCATGGCCATGGCCGCCTGCCGTCCGGGGCCGGGCTGCGGCCGCGCGCGGTTAGAGCACGATGCTGCGGGTAGCGCCGTGCCGGTAACGGAACATGCTGCCGATGACATGCGCGGCCCTGTGCCGTGCCTGGCTGCGCTTTCCGGGCGGCTGGCGGCGGCGGGTGATGGTCCAGGTCAGGCTCAACGTTCTGGCCCGGCAGCTCCACGCAGGAAATGCAGGAAAGGCCCCCGGGCAGGCGACTGCGGCCCGGCGGCGGGTGAGGAAAGGACGCTGAGCATGTGGTTTTTCTTGTCTCGCAGGCTGCGGATTCTGGCTGCTGCTGTGCATCGCACTGCCGCTGGCCCGGCTGCTGGTGCATCGTCTGGCACTTGCTGCTGAGCGCCGTGACCCGGCTGCCCGCACGGCGAAACTGCTGCGCCACACCGACTCGGCAGTGACCGCCGCGTCGCGGCGTTCCAGCCGCAAGGCAGGACGCTGAGATCGCCGGGAACCGCCAGGCGGCCGGCTCGCCGCAGGGTTGTGTCCGCCTACGCGGACGCGGCCAGGAGTTGACGGCTCCACGACCACTCACTCGAGCCCGAGCTTCGCGTACCGGACCCGCACGGCTGCGGTTAGGGGAGGCCGGCTGCGAGCGGCGCAGCACCTGGGACAAGGCGGCGATGTCCGACGGAGCCAGGTGACTGATGACGCGCCGCCGGGCGCTGGCGAGGTGGCTGGGGTAGGCGGCCCTCAGCCGGCTGAGCCCGGTCTCGGTCAGGGTGGTGACGTAGCCGCGGCCGTCACCCGCGCAGCGGCCCCGTAGGCTCAGCCCTAACGGATGAGCGTTTCTTTCGGGCGCACTACGCAGAACTCGTTTCCCTCAGGGTCGGCAAGAACAGTCCAGGACTCGGCGCCGGTCTGCCCGATGTCGACCCGGCGGGCGCCGAGTGCGAGAAGGCGGTCAATCTCCTGATCGCGGTCTGCGGCGCTGCTGGTCAGGTCGAGATGCACGCGGTTCTTGACCGTCTTGGGGTCGGTGACCGGCATGAAGCAGATGCCGACG
The DNA here is from genome assembly GCA_963795575.1 of uncultured Actinomycetes bacterium. Taxonomy (GTDB): domain Bacteria; phylum Actinomycetota; class Actinomycetes; order Streptosporangiales; family Streptosporangiaceae; genus PALSA-505. The sequence continues at coordinate 97,622 of CAWCII010000010.1, forward strand.
GGGGCGTTCTCATCCGTCCCGATGACGATCTCGCGCTCGCGCTCGGAGAGGATCTTCCAGCCCAGCGCCTGTGTCCAGAACCGGGCCAGCCTGGGCAGGTCGTGAGCGTCAACGACGATGTGATGAAGTCGTACAGGCATGCCGACAGTCTGCTAGGCGCCCTGGACCGCAGTCCCGCGAACCCGCGCTCTTCCGCCGCTGGCCGGCGGTGCGGACTCATTGCGGCGGCGCCGCGATGGCTATCGGCTCCGGGCGGTGCGCTACCAGCGCCGGCGCATTATCGCGCTTTCGATTCAGCTCCCGGGACGGCGCCATTCTGCCGGGTTACGAGTTCGTCCAGGACGGCCGCGAGGTCATGCAGGCGCTCCAGGTGAGCGCGCGTCAGCGCACGCACTATCTGATCGCCCTGCCTGGTCAGGCGGACGCGTACGACGCGGCCGTCATCGGGATCCGGCACCCGCTCGACCAGCCCGGCCGCCTCGGCGCGGTCCACCAGCTCGACGGCACTGTGCGGCCGCAGCAGCAGGTCGCCAGCGAGATCCCCTATGGCCGGCGGCTTGTTTCCCCGGTGTCCTTTTATCGCCACCAGCAGCTGATGCTGGACGTGAGTCAGGCCTGCGGCCTGGGCCTGGTCTTCGCTCCAGCGCTGGAAGCGGCGCAAGGTGACGCGGAACTCCAGCAGCCTTTCGAAGTCTTGCTGGGTCAGCCGAGGCTGCGTCATCTTCTTGACCTTCGTGTGATGGTGGCGGTTCCCCGGCGAATTCGGTCATCGCACGGTCAGCGGATACCGTCCAGCGTCAGATGCCCCGGAAAACTGTATCGCGTAACGATGAATATTCTCAAACGAAGCCAGGGTATCGTCACCGCAATCACTTCCAGGCCGGCGGCCTTGACGCCGGCAAACCGGCCCGCTCCGCGGGCGGCCGGTGGTCAGCCTGCGATCGCGGCGATGATCAGGTCATTGACGGTGGCGTTAGCGGCCAGCGCGCCTGCAGGGTCAGGAACCAGGGCGAGATCGCCACCCATAGGCCGGGGGGCAGCAACGAGAAACCGCTTATCCGGGCCAGCCCGGGGTGAGCCCTCGCGGGACACCCTGTTCTGGCAGTGAGCGACTCGCTCGCCCCGGGGGGACCCGAAAGGACCTCTTATCGAGAATCCGCTTACCCGGGCCAGCCGGGGGTAGCCCTCGCGGGACACCCTGTTCTGGCAGTGAGCGACTCGCTCGCCCCGGGGGGACCCGAAAGGACCTCTTATTAGGAGTAGCAGCGTTCATGGCATTAATCAGAAGTCCGGGGTTCGCGCATGTGCGGCTGACGGTCACCGACATCGCGATCTCGAAGGCATTCTACGATCAGGTGTTCGGCTGGCCAGCAGTCATAGACGTGTCCGGCCGAGCCGATGAGCCCGGCGTCCGTGACTCTCCCGAGAGATGTTCTACGGCGGCACCGTATACCAGACCCCGGGGGGCGCCCTGTTCGGGCTGCGCCCGGCCGCCCCGGCCGGCGGCGCTTTGACTCTGAGCGCACCGGCCTGGATCATCTCAGCTTCCAGGTGGACTCCCGGGAAGACCTGCTGGCCGCCCGCGACCATCTGGAGAGGCCGGCATCGCACACGGTGAGGTCACCGACCTGCGCGACGCGGGCATCGCGATGTTGTCATTCCAGGACCCCGACGACATCAACATCGAGCTGACCGCCCCTCGGCTAAGCAAGGCGGGGCCGTCGCTGCTGACCGGTGACCGCTCCGGAACCAGGTCGTGCATGAGCGGTATCCCCGGCCTCCGGGCGGCGGGCGGAATTGGGCGGAGCCGAGCTGTCCCTTGCATCAGCCTGGCTGAGAGCTCTCGGACCTCGGCGGTGGCCGGAAGAAACGGCTCGGTCAGCAGCATCGCGTAGATGTCGTCGCTGATGGCCAGGCAGCCGGCGATGAGGAGACGGCCGGTGCTGGCTTGGCGTGCGGGACCGCACGCGGGAATCATGGAACCAGGGTGCTTAGGGGCACCGGCAGAAAGCGCGGGCAGAGGCGGGTGAGCGGTGGTGGCTGCGACGGTGCTGCTGGTGGAGGACGAGCGCAAGCTGCGCGAGTTGGTCCGCTCCTACCTGGAGCGGGCAGGTTTCGCGGTGCTGTCCACCGAGTCCGGCGCGGAGGCGCTCACGCTGGCTGCCTCGGCGTCTCCGGACCTGGTCGTGCTCGATCTGGGCCTGCCGGACGTGCCGGGTGAGTCGGTGGCCCGCGAACTGCGCGCCGCCGGGCAGACGCCGATCTTGATACTCACCGCCAGGAGTGCGGAGGAAGACCGGATCCGCGGCCTGGAGCTCGGCGCCGACGACTACGTGACCAAGCCGTTCAGCCCCCGGGAGCTGGTGCTCCGGGTCCAGGCGATCTTGCGTCGCGGCAGTCCGGCCGCCGGGGAGGGAATCACCAGCTATGGCGGCGGCACGCTGGTCATCGACGAGCCGAGACGGCTGGTCACCGTGCGCGGGACGGCGGCGGAGCTCACCCCGACCGAGTGGGGCATGCTGCTGGCGCTGGCCACCGTGCCGGGCCGGGTGTACTCGCGGTTCGAGCTGATCAACCGGGTCCGGGGGTACGAGTTCGAGGGCTATGAGCGCACCATCGACTCGCACGTGAAGAACCTGCGCCGCAAGATCGAAGAGGACCCGGCCAGCCCGCAGATCGTGCAGACGGTGCTGGGTGGCGGATACCGGCTCGGCCTGGCCCGCGATGGCTGATGAAGACCGGCCGCTCCTGCCGCGCTCTGCGCTGCCCGCTCAGTCCGGGCCCATTGCCCTGCGGCTGGCACTGGCGTTCGTCGCGGTCGCACTGGCCGCCGTGGCCTTGCTCGCCGGACTGACGGCCGCGTTCGCGGCGGCCGATGTCTCGCACCTTGCCAGCCGGCAGCGCGCCGACCTCACCGCGGCGGTGGCGGTCGCGGCGGGGGCGGCCTGGGACCGGGCGCAAAGCTGGACGGGAGCTGACCTTGCTCCGGTGCTGGATCTGGCGGCGCGCGCCGGGGCGGACGTCCAGATCCGTGACCAGGCCGGACGGCCGGTCGCTTCCTCCCCGGGCTTTGCCGCCCAGCGCGGCCGCCCGGAGTTCATCAATCCCATCGAGATCCGGGGGCAACGGGTCGGCCAGGGGCTGGTCAGGTTCACCGGTTCCGGTCTCGGCGGCGCCGACCACGGACTGCAGACCGCGCTGCTCAGCGCGATAGCGGGCGCCGCCGGGCTGGCGGCGCTGCTGGCGCTGCTGGCCGGGCTGGGCGTCGCCCGGCGGATCACCCGCCCGGTCGAGCGGCTGATCGCGGTAACCCGTGCCATGGGAGCCGGAGACCGCACAGCCCGGGCCGGGCCGATCCGGGCGCCCGGGGAGCTGCGCGAGCTGGCGACCGCCTTCGACCAGATGGCCGATGCCCTGGACCGGCATGAGCAGCTGCGCCGTGACCTGGTTGCCGACGTCGCGCATGAGCTGCGGACGCCGATCGCAGTATTGCAGGCAGAACATGAGGCACTGCTGGACGGAGTGACGGAGCCAACCCCGGACCAGCTGGCCTCGCTGCGTGATGAGGTGCTGCGGCTGGCCCGCATCGTCGGTGACCTGCAGACGCTGGCCGAAGCTGACGCCGCCGCGCTGCGGGTGAGGCTGTCCCGCGCCGATCTCGCCGCTATCGCCGCCGCGGCAGCCGACAGCCTGGCCGGGCGTTTTGAGACTGCTGACATCATCGTGGCCCGGCAGCTCAAGCCGGTTAACGTGCTCGCCGACGCCGGCCGGCTGCACCAGGTCATCACCAACCTGCTGACCAACGCGCTGAAGTTCACCCCCGCGGGCGGCCGGGTCACCGTCGAGACCGGGCCAGCCGACGGCACGGCCGTGCTCCGGGTGACCGACACCGGCGCGGGCATTCCGGCCGACGATCTTTCCCGCATCTTCGACCGGTTCTGGCGCGGCGCCCAGGCAGCACACGCCTCGGGCAGCGGCATCGGCCTGGCGATCGCCGCCGAGCTGGCCCGCGCCCACGGCGGCAGCCTGACCGCCGCCAGCACCGAGGGCAAGGGCACCCAGATGACGCTCGTCCTGCCCCGCGGCTGAGCACGAGGCCCGTCACAGGGGCCGGGCAGAGCTGTCGGCGCGTGCGCGCCCGCGGCCAGGCCGAAGTTCCCCCAGGCCAGTTGCCGCCACTCGTTTGACCAGGCAGGAGCCCTCCAGTCGTGACGGTTTGCATGTCTACGTAGTCCTGAGCGACCATCGATCCCTGGTCGACGGTCCACGGCTGGTCCGTGAAGGGGAACTACAGGCTAGAGCTGTGCGCGGGACTCAGCGTGGCTCTTCGCGCGGGATTCGATCCACCGGACGGCCTCGATCAGTCCGCTGACGGCTAGCGTGATGCCGAACGCGATGAGGAATCCGGCCCAGGGCCTGTCCTCGAAGGCCCTGCCGCCGAGACGGCCGAGGAAGAAGCAGTAAACGGCCCAGATGGTGCCCGCGATCGCGGTGGCGATGATGAACCGCCGGCGGGAGTAGCCGATGAGCCCGCAGCTGAGGGTGACCGCGGTGCGGCCGCCGGGGATGAACCGGCAGACGATGATCAGCGGCATGCCGAACCGGCGCAGCGACCGCTCGGCCCACGCGCGCCGCGCCGCGCCCTTCCCGGCCGCGAAGAACCTGCGTTCGGCCCAGGGGCCGAACCGGCGGCCCAGCAGGTAGCACACGTTGTCGCCCAGGAACGCGCCGGCCGCCGCGCAGGCGATCAGCAGCGCGATCCGCGGGTCGGCGCTGCCCGCGGTGGCGACGCCCAGGGCGATGACGGCGGTTTCGCTGGGCAGCACGGGCAGGACCGCGTCCAGGGCGGGAAGCACGAACGCGATGAGGTAGGAGATCACCGACCCGGCGTGCAGGCTGGTCAGCGCGCTCACCAGAGCACCGGCCCTTCCGGCCCGGCCGCCGGACGGCCGCGGACCCGGTCACGCCACAAGCTGGCCGCGACCGCGCCGCCAATGACCACGAAGATCACCGCGAGGCTGACCGTGGCCGGCAGGTGCACCCACGGGGTGAGGAGCATCTTGATGCCGATGAAGGCCAGCAGGACGGCCAGGCCCTGTCGCAGATAAGGAAACCGGTTCACGGAGCCGGCCAGCAGGAAGAACAGCGCCCGCAAGCCGAGGACCGCGAAAGCGTTGGAGGTGAACACCACGAACAGGTTCCGGGTGATGCCGAAGACCGCCGGGATCGAGTCCAGCGCGAACACCAGGTCGGTGATCTCGATGGCCACCAGGGCCACCAGCAGTGGCGTGGCCATGGCCCTGCCGCCGGCGCGGATGAAGAACCGGTCGCCGGCGTAGTCCCCGGTGACCGGCAGGAACCGGCGCAGCGCGCGCACCGTGAGGTTCTCCCCCGGCCCGGCGGGCTCGGGGCGGAGCATGCGCGCGCCCGCCAGCAGCACCAGCGCGCCGAACACGTAGAAGATCCAGCTGATGTGGTCAATGAGCGCGCCGCCGGCCGCGATCAGGGCCCCGCGCAAGACCAGCGCGCCCACCACCCCGAAGTACAGCACCCGCCGCTGCAGCGCCGGGGGCACCGCCAGGGAGGCGAACAGCAGCACGAACACGAAGATGTTGTCGACGCTGAGCGCCTTCTCCAGCAGGTAGCCGGACAGATACTGGCCGGCGATCGCCGGGCCCTGCCACAACCACAGCACCCCGCCGAAGGCGAGCCCGGCGGCGATCCACAATCCGCTCAGCAGCGCGGCGGCGCGCAGGCCGGTCCCGGCCCCTCTCGCCAGGGCAAGATCGGCGGCGATCAGCACCGCGAACACGGGCAGCGTCACGGCCCAGGCCCACCAGGGCACCGGCATCGCGGGCCTACCCCCCTGCCGGGACACGCCGCCGCGCCGGGCGCGGGCCGGCGGCGCTATCCGGGCGGTAGCGTGCCTGCGGCAAGACGGCGGGCAGCCCGCGCCCCGGTCACCGGGGTGACAGCTACTTTCCGGGACATCTCACCTTCCTGCCTGTTTCCGGGACATCTCACCTTCCTGCCTGTCAGTCGGTTCAGCCGTCGGTCTGGTCGGCCGCGCGAGTCGGCGGACCCGCCGCCGCGGCCGGAGCGGCGAGGGCGTGCGGACCCGCCCTGCCGCCACAACCGGGGCACTGACGTGCCGTTCCGCGGCCCGAGGGGCGCGTGACCAATGCACCCGGCGGTCATGCCCGTCGGGCCACTGCCCTGCTGCCTGCTGGTAACGTCTGTTCCTGCTCTGCGGCGGTTTCATCGTTTGTCCGGGCTCATCGCCGGCGCGGCCGCGGACGCCGGCCCGGCCAGCCGCTCGCTCGCGCCCGGCTGGCCTCCCACGAAGGCCCGGGTTGCGCGGCGGCCCCGGATGGCGGGGGACGCAGGCGGCCCGGACGGGGCCGCGGCTACGGCAGAGATCATCGGGCTCCTTGTCTCGGGTCGGCCGGCTAGCCCTCATGGATAGGCGAGGGCCGTGCAGGCGGGATGTAACCGCGGTGGAGGACCATGGGAAACGCGCACCGGGCAGCCCGTAGTCACCGACCGGGCCGCAGTGTCCCGGGCAGCAGCGAGATTCTCAGCCACGCCTGCGGGCCGGCCTGGCGCCTCCGCAGCCAGCGCCACCTGACCTGCCGGCCCGGCAGGCTGGCGGACATCGTCAGGGCTTCGCTGAGGCCGTTCGGTCCTCCGCAAGGTACTCAAGCCGGCCAGACGGTCACGGCCCGGCGGTCAGGTGAATTCGGTCAGCGGGAAAGCCCGGTGGCGGCGCGGGGGGATGAGGAAGTTCTGCCGGCGGGTCGCGGTGAGAAAGCGCTCGAGCCCGTTCTCCTTGGGGTCGACGTGGTACTTGTGCTGCAGGTCGAGTGACGCCTGGCTGGTGCGCAAGGTCTTGAAGAACTCAGCGGACGGCACGAATATCGTGAACTGGAGCTTGGGCAGCGAGATCCCCCCGGGGACATCCATCGCGTCGAATCCCGGCCCGTCCATGCGCAGGTGGACGGGCGTCCCGTCGGCCGCCCGTGACGAGCGCTGCAAGCAGGAAAGGTGACCCATCCGGTGTTGCCCGTGCGTGCCGATGCCCTGCGCGGTGCGCGCGGCGTAGTGCGGTCCGCGGTTCTGGTTCGGCAGCAGGGCCGGGCCGCCGCCGTCGGCGTACGGATCGGGGTAGCCCTCCGCGATGCCCGGCGAGTGGAACATGTACTGCACCCGCTGGATGAACTCACCATCCGGGCCGGGCTCCGATGCGGAGCTCTCCATGGCGAAGAACTGGAGCATGTCCAGGATAATGTGGGACAAATGCTGAATCGAGCCGTGGTCGAAATAGTCGCCCCGGGCAGCCGTGGTCAGGTGAGCCGAGGAATTGCCTGCGAACGTGCAGATGGCGGCGGGCCCGGATCCGCTGACCTGCTGGTCGGCGAAGCCCATCCACATCGGCGACTTGCGCTGGATGTAGCTCGCGAACGGCAGGTGGTGCTGCCGCGCGACCGCTTTCGGCAGTCCCATCTGCACGAACATGTGCCGGCTCGACGTGAACCTGAGGAGCCCGCCCCAGGCCGGCGAGGCGACCGCGCGCCCGTGTAGCCGGTTGCTCCCGCCGAACCAGGTGATGACGTCGGAGAGGATTTCCGGATTGTCACCGCGCAGCGTGAACAGCATGTCGTTGTGCTCGATGACCACGTCCACGTTGTAGCGCAGCTTGCGGATGCCCGGATTGGCCGGGCTGACATCGGTCGGGCCGGGCTGTGCCTCTTCCAGCACGTACCTGGTCGTGTCGGAGGCCAGCCGCGGCACGTGCCGGGAGACCAGGCGCCCGTTGCGCCCGCCGGGAAGCCGCTTGAAATAGGGCAGCCCGTAGGCGACGAACGTGACCAGGTGAGCCGCGCCCCACGGGTAGTACTCCTCCAGCACGCCCAGCACCCGGTTCATTTCCGCCTGGTCGGCCTTCGTCGGCGCCCGGTTGAGCGCGGCGGTCAGGAAAACGGTGTGCACCGGGGGCATCTGGAATCGCACGCCGCTTCCGTAAGTCTGCGGCGGGACGCTGAGGAAAGCGGAGATATCAAACTGGATGTCGGACGGGCCCGTGGCCGCGAGCGCGCGCTGCGGGGCAAAAGAGAAGGGTCCGACCGTCTCAAGTGCGCCCAGGGCTGCGGCCAGCACGCCCGCCTGCTTAAGCGCAGTTCGCCGGGTTATGTGCGCCGGGGAATCCACGGGCCATCACTCCTTGCGCTCGCCAGCCAGCGGGGAACACCGGAAACCCGGCACAAACGGCCCGATCCTAGAAGACGCTAGCAGCCAGGGTCAATCAGATGCGCGGGCAGGGTCAGTGCATGCCAGGCAGGGTCAGTGCATGCGGGCAGGGTCAGTGCATGCCAGGCAGGACGGCTGTGGCGGACAGGCGTCTGGGCCGGTGGTCGGCCAGTCCGCGTGGCCTGCATCAGCTGCGGCGGCTCGCCGGCCGGGGACGTGGGTCACTTAGGCGGTCAGACGGCGTGAGGCCGCCGAGGAGACGCTGACCGAGCCGCGCGTGCCAGGATGGCCGCATGAATAGTCCCCGGGCAGGACAGCCCGCTGCCGCTGAGGATCTGGTAGACGTCGCGAAGCTGGTCACGGCCTACTACGCCCTGCATCCCGACCCCCGCGAGGCCGCCCAGCGGGTGTCGTTCGGCACCTCAGGACACCGCGGGTCCGCGCTGACGGCGACGTTCAACGAGGATCACATCGTCGCCGCCACCCAGGCGATCTGCGAGTACCGGGCCAGCGAGGGCATCGACGGGCCGCTGTACCTGGGCGTTGACACCCACGCTCTGTCCGAGCCTGCGCAGGTCAGCGCGCTGGAGGTGCTCTGCGCCAACGACGTGCGGGTGCTGCTGGACGCGCGCGGCGGGTACACGCCGACGCCGGCGGTGTCCCGGGCGATCGTGGCGCACAATACGTCCGGCGCGGGGACACGCGCGGACGGGATCGTGGTCACGCCGTCGCACAACCCGCCGCCGGACGGCGGGTTCAAGTACAACCCGCCCGACGGCGGGCCGGCCGGGACCGACATCACGCAGAAGATCCAGGACCGGGCGAACGCCCTGCTCGCTGACGGGCTGGCCGGCGTGCGCCGGATCCCGTACGCGCGCGCGGCCGCGGCGGACAGCACGGGGCGATTCGACTTCCTCGGCGCGTACGTGTCGGCCCTGGGGCAGGCCGTCAACCTCGCCGCGGTCAAGGAGGCCGGGGTGCGCATCGGCGCGGACCCCCTCGGCGGGGCGAGCGTCCGCTACTGGGGCGAGATCGGCGAGCGCTACGGCCTTGACCTCACCGTCGTCAACCCGGAGGTGGATCCCACGTTCCGGTTCATGACCCTGGACTGGGACGGCAAGATCCGGATGGACTGCTCGTCGCCGCCCGCCATGGCCAGCCTGATCGCCCGCCAGCACGAGTTCACGGTCGCGACCGGGAACGACACCGATGCCGACCGGCACGGCATCGTCACCCCGGACGGGGGGCTGCTGAACCCGAACCATTACCTGGCCGTGGCGATCGACTACCTGTACCGTCACCGGGACCGCTGGCCGTCGCCGGCCGACGTCGGCAAGACCCTGGTCAGCTCGTCGATGATCGACCGGGTGGCCGGCGGCCTGAGCCGCCGCCTGCTGGAGGTGCCGGTCGGGTTCAAGTGGTTCGTGCCGGGACTGCTCGACGGCTCGGTCGGCTTCGGCGGCGAGGAGAGCGCCGGGGCCTCGTTCCTGCAGCGGGACGGGTCGGCCTGGACGACGGACAAGGACGGGATCATCCTGGCCCTGCTGGCGTCGGAGATCACGGCGGTGACCGGGCGGTCGCCCTCCGAGCTGTACCGCGATCTCACCGGCCGCTACGGGGCTCCCGCCTACGCCCGCATCGACACCGCCGCCACCCGGGAGCAGAAGGCGGCGCTGGCCAGCCTCTCGGCCGAGCAGGTTACGGCCGGCGAGCTGGCGGGCGAGCAGATCACTGAGGTGCTGACGACCGCGCCCGGCAACGGTGCCCCGATCGGCGGCCTCAAGGTCGTGACCGAGTCCGGCTGGTTCGCCGCCCGCCCGTCCGGCACCGAGGATGTCTACAAGCTCTACGCCGAGTCCTTCCGCGGCCCGGCTCACCTGGCCGAGATCCAGGAGGAAGCGCGAGCGATCGTGGCCGCGGCCCTCGGCTGAACCGGCTCGGCCGGCGGCCGCGGTTCCGGCCGCCGGCCACCGGGAGGGCGGTTCGCGGTCAGGCCGCGTACTTCTGCGCCAGGTCGCCGACGTGCGGGAGAGCGGCCTGGACGTGCTTGGCCGCGCCGCCGCGGACGGTGTTGTACGCCTTGACGATCGTGGCGTGCCGGGAGGCCGCCGCCCGGGCGTCGGTCACCGAGAGCAGGGCCTGCGACACCTCGTCGCCGCGCTTGGACAGGTAATCACCGAATACCGAGCCGCCGGAGGTGCTGAAGTCCGCCCAGTACGGCTCGAGCTGGTCCACGATGGCCGGGAGCAGGGACCGCACCATGTGCCGGACGTGGCCGGGGGCGAAGGCCTTCGCCGTCCTGTAGGCGAGCTTGACCGCGGTCCCGGAGATCCCGGACTTGTCGGCGACCTCCTGGTCGATCAGCGCGCAGCAGTCGTCGATCACCTGTGGCTGGGTGTCCGGCGCGAGCAGGATCTCCTGAAGCGTGGCGGCCATGGGCATGTTCTTCTCCTCGTGGCTGGGGACGTTGCCCGGCGATCGGCACGCATACCCGGTAAGCCCGGTCGGTACGGCCCGGCTCCGCTCAAGGCAGGACCCGCTTAAATTACCGTGCTCGTGTGCCGTCTGTTATAGGAACGTGGTAACGGTGACGGTGATACCACCGGCGGCGCCGGAGCTGCCGCCCGGGCCCGGAACCGGTGCCGGTCAGGGCCGGACGGCCGACCGGTCAGGGCTCGTATTCTTCCAGCGGATCCGTGTGCACGAGGCCGACTTCAACCACCCGGCGAGGGTCATGCCGGTACAGGTAGATCAGGTAGATCAGGCCCACGACCATCCAGCCGGCCACCCCGGGTCCCATGTAGGAGTACGGCGGCGACAGCGGGGCCACGAAAGAGAACACCTTGAGCCCTGCGGCGGTAAGCCACGCCGGGACGAAGGTGACGATGCCCAGTACCGGCAGGACCAGGTGCAGCAGCGGGTTGAACCCGCCGCGACGGCGCGCGAAGAAGCCAATGCAGGCCGCGTTCATCAGGATGTAGATGGCCACCAGGACGATGACCAGGGCCGTCGCGACCATGACGAACGCGGTCTCCGGGTCGTAGCCGAGGCCGAGGCCGAGGGTCACCGCGACCGTGATCACGAACGCGACCAGGATGGCCAGTTCCGGTGACCGGTGCTTCGGGTGCACGTGCGCGAGGAAGCGCGGGAACGCGCCGATCCGGCCCATGGCGTAGGCGGTCCTGGTGGAGACGTTCACCCCTGCGTTGGCGTTGGCGATGGTGGAGTTGACGATGGCCAGGAAGACGAAGAACCAGAAGATTCCGTAGAGCGAGCGGGCCAGCCCTACCCAGGACGCGGGCCCGGTGCCGGTGGTGAAGGTGCTGAACCGGGACGGCCCGTAGGCGACGTCCACGGCGTACGTGGTGAAGACGTACAGCGCGCCGATGAGCAGGGTGGCCAGCATGACCGCCCGGGGGATGATCCGCCGCGGGTTCCTGGCCTCCTCGGCTAGCGGCGCGGCCCCCTCGAAGCCGCCGAACGCCAGGATCGTGTACACCGATCCGCCGATCACCCCGCTGATGCCGCGGAATCCGGCCGGCGTGTACTTGGTGGTGAACACGCTCGCGGTGTTATGGCTCCCGGCGTGCACGATCAGGAAGATCGCGAGCACGACGAAGACCGCGATCTCGAACAGCCCGAGGACGGTGCCCAGCCGGGCCGAGGTGCGGATGCCGTAGAAGCGGGCGGCCAGCACGATCACCGCCCCGGCCAGCGCCCACGGCCACCACAGGTCCGCCGGGTAGCCATGGAACTCCGCGTTGATCGTCGCGGCGGTGGTGAATCCCAGCTGAAGCAGCACCAGCGGGGGGATCAGGAAGCCGACGAGCACGTATCCCCAGGCCACCAGGAACCCGATGGAGGAGTGCAGCCCGCGTGCGGCGTAGGTGGCCAGCGACCCAGCGGACGGCATCTCGCGGGCCAGCAGGCCGATGCTCGACGCACAGAAAAGGCACGCGATGAGTGCGAAGACCACGGCCAGCGGCAGCGAGCCGCCGGCGAACGCCGCGCCGGCCGGGATGGACGCGGCGATGGCCGCGCCCGGAGCCATGTCGGTGATGCTCTGGAACAGGACCTCGCGCAGGCCGATCGCGCCGCGCCGGAGCCCGACTTGGCCCGCGGCCGTCGTCTTTGTCGCCACAGCCGCCTCCGTCGTCTCGCTACCGCTGTTGCCCGGATGTTCTCACGCCCCGGCCGCGCCGTCACGCCCGCCGAAGCGACGCTACTGAGCCGGCCGACGCGACACCCCGGGTGAGGAAGGCCGCAGGCCAGGGGCGCGCCGTTCGCGTGCCCGGGCCTCCGCGATGCCGCGGACCCGGAACCGGCCGTGTCCGTGGAACTACCGAGCCCCGGGCCATCATCGGCCGGATGCAGGCCGGCGCCCCGGTCAGACGGTGACGAGCAGGATGCCGATAGCGGCGAGTCCGAGGCCTGCCCGCTGCACCCAGCGCAGCCGCTCGCCGAGCACCACCCTGGCCAGCAGCACGGTGACCCCGGGGTAGAGCGAGGCCAGCACGACGGCCAGGCCGAACATGCCGGTCCTGGTGGCCGCGACGTAGCAGATGTTCGCGACGACATCGATCACGCCCACGCTCGCCGCCACCAGCAGGAGCCGCCCGCCCGCGCCACCCGGCAGCAGGCCGCGGCGCAGCACGGCCGCGGCGAGCAAGACGGCCGCCAGCTCGCCGATCCGCCCGGCCGCCACGGGCCAGAGCTCGCCGGACTGCCCGGCGTTCCGGATGAGCAGGAAGAACAGGCCGAACGAGACGCCCGACACGATGCCGTAGGCAATGGCGCGGCCCCGCCCGGCCGGCCGGGCCGGGACCGCGCGCAGTGTCCCCGGCGGAGCTGGCCAGCACGATCGCGATCATGCAGAGCAGCGCGCCGGCGTAGACGCCGGCTCCGGGCCGCTCGCCCTCGGCCAGCGCCACCGCGACCGGCAGCGACCGTGGATACCAGCCCGGACACCGGTGCGACCACGCTCATCGGCCCGGTGGCCAGGCCGATGTAGAAGATGATCAGGCCCAGCCCCCCGATCAGCCCCGCACTGACCCCCCAGGCCAGGCCGGCCAGGGTCACCGGACCCGGAAACATCGCCGCGGCGGCGAGGGCGGCGGCCGCTCCGGCCGTATCGGCCAGCATGAGCACGGTCAGCACGTGCGCTCTGCGGGTCGCCATGCCGCCGAGGAAGTCGCCGCCGCCGTAGAGCAGAGCGGCGGCAAGTCCGAGGAGGATCACCATGACACGCACCTCCGATCGGTCCGGCCGCCGGGGGACCGGCGGCACCGCTTCTCTTTGGTGACTATAAAACTGATTTTAGCGGTCACTTCAAGACCAGTCAAAGCATTTAAACGGTCACGTCTGGTAGACTGCGGTCATGGCCATGCCGTCATGGGCGCCCCCGCGAGGAGACCAAGCCGGCCCCGGTGCCGCTGCTGCTCGTGCAGTCGTTCGTCAACACCTGGGACGCCGACCACGCCTCCGACCTGCTGATAGATCCTGCGGCGGCCCGCGACTGGCTGACCCGGGCGGCCCTGTGGAACGCCCGGCGCGCACCGGATCCGGCCGAACTGCATCTCGCCCGCGGCGTGCGCGAGGGCATCCGGGCCATGCTGGTGGCCAACGGCGGCGGGCCGCAGCCCGCTCCCGGGGATCTGCGGCCGCTGCAGGCCGTAGCGCAGGCCTTTCGGCCCGCGCTGCGAGTCGGGCCCGGCGGCCAGGTCAGCCTCGGCCCCGAGCCCGGCGACGGGCCCGACGCGGGCCTGCTCACCCTGCTGATGGTGATCCGCGACGCGCAGCGCGATCACACCTGGCCGCGACTCAAGGCCTGCGGCAACCCGGACTGCCGGTGGGCTTTCTACGACCGCTCGCACAGCCGGGCCGGAGCCTGGTGCGACATGGCCACCTGCGGCAACCGGATCAAGAACCGCAGGCTCAGGCAGCGGCAGCGATGACCGGGACCCGCCAGCCCGCGGCGGTGTGAGCCCTCGCCTCTAGCGTCCGCCGGGGGGCTCGGTGTACCGGCGCTGCTCGTAAACCTCGGCCGGCGGGCTCCGGCGACGCCGCGTGGCCAGGAGCGCGATGCTGATGACCAGGCCGGCGGCCCCGCCGATCATCAAGATCACCCCTATCGCGTCCAGGTTGACGTACTTGGGCGTCCAGGTGACCGCGAACCGGAGGATCGCTCCGATGACGATGAGCAAGATGCTGCCGCCGATGGTCATCGCGCTAGCCACCTCACGAGAACGACGTTCCCACTGATCGCCTGGCCGCACCTCGCCGACGGGGGCGAAATCGGGTCACGCGCGGCCGTCTTCCCATGGTGCCATGCCGGGCGCCGGGCCGGGTCGTAGTCGAAGCTGATGGTCTGGCGGGATCCGGGCACGGAACTCGCGGCGCAGGCCGGGCTTGGAACTGCGGGACGAGGCGCCGGATACGGCACGGGAAGCGCCGGCGGGGGCCGCGGAGCGAATTTCAGCGGGTCGCCAGGACCTCGACGATTTTCTCCGCGGCGGCCGACGGATCCTCGGTGTCGTGCAGTACCTCTCCCCAGGACCACCGGTAGTACCAGCGCAGCCGCCCCTCAGGGTCGTTGGCGGGAATGCAGTCGATGCTCTCGGTGAGCATCGTGGCGCCGGGCCTGAATACATGCAGCGCGGCCGGATAGGTCGTCTTCACCGTGGCCGGGAGGCCTCTGGTGTCCAGGGCAGTCGCAAGCCTGTGCAAGTGGTACGTCCGCGCATGGTCGGGTGCGTCACGTTTCATCTGCCCTGCCTTATCCGGTCGGCTCATTCTCCACGTCGCCCGGGCAGGTTTGTCAACCGCTGCCGGCGACATCACCGTCCGCGGCGTCAACGGCTGGCACCGCCGGGATGACCGGCAGCGTCAGCCGCGGCGGCCATCGTAACCAGGGTAGTCCCCGTAGCCGGACTCCTGACCGGAGCCGCCGTGTGACGGGCCGGAACCGTAGGCTGGCCGTCCGTAGCCGGTGTCCGCGGCGTCGTCTCGGCGCTGATACCGGGAGCCGTAGGCGGCCTGGTCGTAGCCGGTGTCCGGCAGGCCGTGCTTCGACCGCCGGTAGCCGGTTCGGCCGGAGCCGTAGCCCGGCTGCCCGTACCCGCCGCTAGAGCCGTGCCGCGGCTGACCGTAGCCGGAATCGCCCGGACCGTAGCCGGCCAGGACGTCGCGGTAGCCGGACAACCCGGCATTCCGCTCGTGGCCGGCATGATAGTCCGCCCCCCCGCGGCTCGCGCCGCCGGCGTAATCAGGCTCTGTTGCCTGCCAGTCCCGCTGGCCGGGGTAGGGGTCATGGCTGGATCGGCTCTCGTAGCCGGTCTCACGCCGCTCCGGCGCCCGGTGCGACGGCTGCCAGTACGCCGGAGAATCGCCCGCCGGAACCGGGGCGGGGTTCCAGTTGCCGGGGTAGGCGCGGTCCGGACCGCGCCAGCCATCCGCATCGCCGCCATAAGACGGTGTCGCGGTGCCTGGGCTGGTCTGGTTCCAGGCCGGATCCGGCTGGTAGCCGTGCCCGCCGCCGTACCGGCCGCCGCCGTCAGCGTCCGCGGGTTCGCCGCGATGCGTCCGGGCACCGTCGTGCGAATCGCGATACGACCTGCTGTCGGTGCGGTACGCCGAGAAGGACGGGCTGGTGAGCGGATCCTCCGCGGCCCGGCGCCCGGCGCCCTCGGCGCCCGGCACCGCCGGGCCGGCCGGTGCGCCGTCAGCCCAGCCGGAGATCCCGCCGACGCCCGGGTCGGTATCCCCGCCCCCGACCGTGTTCATCGGGCCGGTCCACGGCTCGGTGGGCATCGCCGGGTCGGTGGCGGTCGCGGGCCCGGCGAACGGCAGCGGTCTGCCCGACGCCTGCGGCGGCCCGGCCGGCCGGCCGGACCCGGCAGGCAGGCTGAACTGGGCCGTGGGCGCGACCGCGCGCGGCCGCCATTGTCGGGGCCGCCTCCCGCGGCGGCCAGGCCAGATCCTCGTCGTGGCGGGCCTGGCGCTCTGCGCCATCGGCCGCCGCATCCGGGAGGCTGTCCCGCAGGGCCGCGGCGGGGAGCGCATCCAGCCCGGGCTGGGCTGACCGCGCGGTGGTGGCCAGCGGCTTGTCCGCCGCCAGCTCGGCCCAGTACTGCTCGTCGGAGACGCCGCCCCAGTCGCCGGCCGGCAAGTCGGCCCCGGGCCGGGCCGACCGGGCACCGGCCCGCCGGGACCCGGATTCCTGCCGTCGGCCGCGCCGGGCGTCGCCGCGGTCTTCCGGGCGGCGCCGGGGCTCGGGATCCTGGTCGTGCTGGTGGCCGCGCGGGCGCGGCAGCGCGCCGAAGCGGCGCTGAGCTGCCGGGACGGGGGAGCGGTCGCCGGCGCTCTGGTCGTGGCCGGGGTAGCCGCGCGACTCGCCGTAGTCCTGCCGGGCCATGGCCCGCGGCTGGCGGTACTCGTGGCTGTACTCGGGCTCGTCATCCCGGGGGGCGCCGAAATCAGGCTCGCGGCCTGACGGCCAGTCATCCTCGGCCGCTCCGCGGCGGGCCGGCTGCCGTCCGGGCTGGCCGCGGCGCGCGCCATCGGGCCGGCCCAGGCCGGCGAAGTCATCCTCGCCGCCGAAGTCATGCCGGCCGCTGGCGGCCCTGCCTCTCCCGGCGGGACGGGCGGAATGACCGCCGCCCTCGTCGGCTCGCATGGAGCGAACGCTGAGGAATACGACCACGAGGATCACAAGCACGATCACTACCAGGCCGACCACGAGGAGAAGCATTCCACCACCCGACAGGTCATGACCATATGGTTGGCACCAGCGAGGCACACGCAGCCATTGACGCGGGCCTTCCCCTGTATCGCCAGCACCCTGGATACATCCAAGGCTGGTCGCCCAGGGCGCAATTCTGGCGTATCGGTATCGGCCCTGTCACGAGATTACATAAAATTTACGTTCATTCTGTATTACGTTATGAACCCGATCGATTACGGACTGGCATTAGCGCTGAGTCTACCACGTGCGATGGCCGTCCGTGCGATACCCGCCCAGGCAGACATCAAGCCCGTCCCGTCCGGTAGGGAAAGGACCGAGTGAAGCGCGTAAACAGTGAATCTATAGGCGTGTTCATGACTCCGCGGACATAGCGGGTCATAGGACGCATGACCTGCGCTGTTCTGAGCCTGACGGGCACCCGGGGGAAGTTCGCCCGCCTGAATGTCCGTGGTCGTCGGGTTGATGTCGAACACGATCCAGTAGATATACGGCGTGATCGGAGCGTTTGAGTCGTCAACGACTAGAGCCAGCGCTTTCGTCCCCGGCGGGGCGCCAGACCAGTGCAGCGGCGGGCTGATTCCCGGTCCGTGGCAGGTGTAACGGGCCGGAATAACCCCTTTCACGAGCACCGGGCTTGTCACGGTGATCTTTACCGGCGCATCCCCCGGCAATGTGGTAGAAGCACCCACCAGGCCGCACCCGGCTTGCCCGGCGAGCAGCAGGCATCCGGCCGTCACGGCAGCCGTGCGCCGGACGGACAGCCGGAGGCTGCGGCCGCACGAGTACACGCGTCGTTGCATCCCTTCGCGCCTGCTGCGCTCCGCGCCCGTCTGACACTGCGGTCACTAGCGGCGAACCGTCGCCCGGTGCCCTCGTGATGCGATCCTATGCCGCCCTGACCGGTGAGAATGGCGGTGACGCCCCGGTCACCCGGCCGACGGGCGAACCGGAAGCTGCCCGCCCGCGCGCCGCGCACCCGGCACGGATCTTGCCGGACGGCCAAGGGCGGCGGCCTGCGGGCCAGCGTCCACCGAGCGGCAGGCCGGCTGACTCGCGGGGACGCGAGCTGCCGAACATGATCTCGTCCCAGGACGGTACCGAAGCCCGCCTGCCGCGGCCGCCGGCGGCCCGGCGGCCGGTCTGCACCTCGGCCGGCGCCGCCGCGGCCTCCCGGCCTGGCTCTGCTTCCCGAGCGGCCGCCGGCCGGCGTGATTCCCGCTCGGCCGCCGGCCCGGCATCCTGCGACCGCTCGGCGGCCGGGGCCGTCTCCGGCTTCCCGGGCGGCGCCTCGGTTGCCCGCCGGGACGGGTGCCCGGCCGCGGGCCCGGCGTGCAGCCTCGGCTGGAGCGGGGTCACCGTGGCCTCGCCGCGCCGCCCGCCGGGCGAGGGCGGAAGATCAGCCTCGGGCAGGGACAGCATCGCGGCCCCCTCGTCCACGGGCGTGGCGTGCCTGCGCCGCGGATCGTAAATCCACTCGGCGGTCCGCACCCGGCCTGCGGCGCTGAACGCGAGCTGGACCTGCCAGCTGCCGTCGCCGCGCTTGGTCGAGTCCCACTGCGCTTCCTCGGCGCTGCTGCCGAGCGCGCCCAGCCGCTCCGTCACGACCTCGCCCAGCCTCGGGCCCGGGCCGGAGTCGCCCGGCCGGCGCACCATGGCCGACAGCGCTTCCTGCGCCCGGTACGCTCTCTCGGCCAGCACAGGTCCCTCGAACCAGCGGACCCGCTCGATCGCAACGCCATGGGCGTCGGCAATCTCGTCCGCGGTCTCTCCGGCACGGATTCGTTCCTGGATCTCCTTGGGTCGCAAGGGACTCTCCACCTCGATCTCGTACTGGGCGAGTCGGGAGAACTGTCCGCGCGCCACCGCTCTGAGCCGGTCATCGATCGGCAGCGAGTACCGGCCGCCCCGGCCCGGGGACACCAGGACGGCATAGGTGCCGTCCTCGCTCACTGCGACCAAGCGCAGTTCGTGCATGGGCGTCCCTTCTGCGCGGGAGCGCGCTTAAGCTCCCGTCACCGAGTCTGGCGGGTTAGGGCAGGTCTGGCCAGCACCGCGCCCGGCATGTCCCGCAGTTCCCGAGGTGATCAGGCAGGCCCGCGGCCGGGCTGCGGCGTCCGGCGGCCCGGCCACGGCGATCCCCAGGGAAGTGTAGAGCGCGCCGGAGCGGCCCGGCCCCCGCCCGGGGGCGCGGGGTCAGAACGGGTAGGGGGCGATGTCGCCGCGCAGGGTGACCCAGCGGGTGTCGGTGAACGCCTCCAGGTTGGCGGTCGCCGCCGAACCGGGCCCCGGTCCCCGAGGCGAGCACGCCGCCGAACGGGATGTTCGGCTCGTCGTCCACGGTCTGGTCGTTGATGTGCACGATCCCGGTCGGGATCCGCCGGGCCAGATCCAGGCCGCGCATGACGTCGCGGGTGAGGATGCCCAGCGACAGGCCGTACTCGCTGTCGGCGGCCAGCTTGGCCGCGTCGTCCGGGGTGGCGAAGGACAGCACGGGCGCGACCGGGCCGAACACCTCGCTGGCGCAGGCCGGCATCTGCGGCGCGACGTCGGCCAGCACGGTGGGCCGGTAGAACAGGCCGTCGTAGCTGCCGCCGGCGGCCAGCCGGGCGCCGGCGTCCACGCTCCCGGTGACCAGGGCGTGGATCTTGTCCCGCTGCCGCTCGTCGATAACCGGGCCGATCGCCACCTGCCCGGTGGCCGGGTTGCCCACCGGCAGGCCGGCCGCCTTGGCGGCCAGCCTGGCCACGTAGTCGTCGTAGACCGACTCGTGCACCAGGTGCCGTCCGGTGGTCATGCAGATTTGCCCCTGGTGCAGGAACGAGCCCCAGGCGCCGGCCGAGGCGGCCAGATCCAGGTCGGCGTCGTCCATGATCACCAGCGCGGAATTGCCGCCGAGCTCCAGGTGGACGCGCTTGAGCAGCCGCCCGGCCAGCTCGCCGACCCGGCGGCCGGCCGCGGTGGAGCCGGTGAACGAGACGACCCGGACCAGCGGCTCGCTGACCACGGCCTCGCCGGTGTCCGGGCCGCCGGGCAGCACGTGCAGCAGGCCCTCGGGCAGGCCGGCCTCCTCGAAGACCCGGGCGATCGCCACGCCGCCGCACACGGCGGTGCGCGGGTCGGGCTTGAGGATGACCGCGTTGCCCAGCGCCAGCGCGGGGGCCACCGACCTCATCGCCAGGATCTGGGGGAAGTTGAACGGCGCGATGACGCCGGCCACGCCCGACCGGGACGCGCTCGGCGAAGCTGAGCCGGGGCTGCTCGCTGGGCAGCAGCTCGCCGTAGGGCCGCGACGGCAGCGTCGCCGCCTCGAAGATCTCCTCCGTGGCGACGTGCGTCTCGAACTGCATGGCCGGGCCGATCTTGCCGCCCTCGCGGATCCCCCAGTGCTCGATCTCCGGGGCGTTGGCCAGCCACACCTCGGCGGCCCGGCGCAGCAGGGCGGACCGCTCGGTGTGCGGGCGGGCGGCCCAGCCGGGCTGCGCCTGCGCCGCGACGGCCGCGGCCCTGGCCACGTCGGCCGGGCCCGCCATCCCGGCCCGGCCGATCTCGTTTCCGGTGGCGGGCTCGATGACCGCGGCGTCGCCGCCGGACCCTGCCGTCCAGCCGGCGCTGAAGACCCTGCCGCTCCAGGTGGACTCGTCAAGAAATGCCACGGCCGCTCCTCGGTGCCTGGCCGGGGGCCAGCGGCGGGGCCGCGCGGGAGCGCCGCTAGCCGGCCGATCTACCGCAGCCCGAACGGAAGTTCTGAGCGCGAACACGGCGACCTTAAGGCGCGGCGGGCGGGCGTGTCAACGCGCCGCGCCGGGCCCGGCAGCGCCGGTCGGCCAGGCCGCGGAGACGACGGTCAGGGCGCGGCGGCGAACTGCGCGGTCTCCGTCGATCCTTCCAGGGCGACGGTCGAGGACTTCGGCGTGATGGCCGAGGTGACCAGGTCGAAGTAGCCGGTGCCCACCTCGCGCTGGTGCCTGGTGGCGGTGTAGCCGTCCCGCTCCGCGGCGAACTCCGCCTCCTGCAGCCGCACGTACGCGGGCATCCCCTCGCCGGCGTAGCCGCGGGCCAGGTCGAACATGGAGTGGTTGAGAGCGTGGAAGCCGGCCAGCGTGATGAACTGGAACCTGTAGCCCATCTCGCCCAGTTCCCGCTGGAACTTCGCGATGGTTCCCTCGTCCAGGTGCCGGCGCCAGTTGAACGACGGCGAGCAGTTGTAGGCGAGCAGCTGATCCGGGAACTCGGCCTTGACCGCCTCGGCGAACCGCCGCGCGACCTCCAGGTCCGGCGTGGAGGTCTCCATCCACAGCACGTCGCTGTGCGGCGAGTAGGCCAGGCCGCGGGCTATGCACGGCTCGATGCCGTTGCGGATACGGAAGAAGCCCTCGGCCGTGCGTTCCCCGGTCACGAACCGCTGATCACGCTCGTCCACGTCGGAGGTGATCAGGGTGGCCGCGTCCGCGTCGGTACGGGCCACGATGATCGTCGGCACCCCGGACACGTCGGCGGCGAGCCGGGCCGCGTTCAGCGTGCGGATGTGCTGGCCGGTGGGGATCAGCACCTTCCCGCCCAGGTGGCCGCACTTCTTCTCCGACGCAAGCTGGTCCTCCCAGTGCACTCCGGCCGCGCCGGCCGCGATCATGGCCTTCATCAGCTCGAACGCGTTCAGCACGCCGCCGAACCCGGCCTCCGCGTCGGCCACGATCGGGCGCCAGCCAGTGCGTGCCGGGCGGCTCGCCGGAGCCTGCCGCCTCCGACCAGGAGATCTGGTCGGCCCGCAGCAGCGCGTTGTTGATCCGCCTGACCACCTGCGGCACCGAGTTGGCCGGGTACAGGCTCTGGTCCGGGTACGTCTGGCCGGCCAGGTTGGCGTCGGCCGCTACCTGCCAGCCGGACAGGTAGATGGCCTGCAGGCCGGCCCGGACCTGCTGGACCGCCTGGTTACCGGTCAGCGCGCCGAGCGCGGCCAGGTAACCGTCGCAGTGCAGCAGCTTCCACAGGCGCTGCGCGCCGAGCCTGGCCAGCGTGTGCTCCTCGTGTACCGACCCGCGCAGCCGCACCACGTCCTCGGCGCTGTAGGTGCGCTCGACGTTCGCCCAGCGCGGGTCTTCCTGCCACTGCAGCCGCAGCCGCGCGGCGCGGTCACTGAACGTGCAAGGCCGGTGCGTGCCGGCAGAGTGCCCGTTCGCCGAACGCAACCCCGTTGCCCTCGAGGCGACGATCTGTCACTGCCCTGCGACCACCTTCCGTGTCGTCCCCGGGTCGTCCCGCTTAATCTGCACGATCGTTCCGCTTCCGGCCAGGGATCCGCGGGGAGAAAAACGCTCGAATTTCACTTATGATGAACTCATGACGGAGTTCGCCGAAGAAGAAACTTCATCATTCACCTTCCAGCGCGAGCAGGATCGGCTGACGTTCGGCCGCAGGCTCCGCCATCTGCGCCGCGCCCGCGGGCTCACCCTCGCCGAGCTGGGCGCGCGGGTGGACCGGGCTCCGTCGGCTCTGTCCATGCTGGAGAACGGCCGCAGGGAGCCCCGGCTGTCCCTGCTCACGGCGCTGGGCGGGGCGCTGGGCGTGCCGTCGGAGGAACTGCTGCGCCGGGATCCGCCCAGCCGCCGGGCCCAGCTGGAGATCGCGATCGAGGAGGCGCAGCGGGATCCGGTCTACCGCGAGCTCGGGCTGCCGTACCTCAAGGTCACCGCGAAGATGCCCAACGACGTGCTCGAGCACCTGTCCGCGCTGTACGCCGAGCTGCGCAGGCAGCGGTCCAAGCCGACCGCGACGCCCGAGGAGGCGCGGGAGGCCAACGCGGAGCTGCGGCGGATGATGCGCGAGCGGGGCAACTACTTCGCCCCGGTCGAGGAGGCCGCGGCGGGCGCGCTGCGCGCGGCGGGCTACACCGGCGGCGCCCTGTCACAGGGACTGCTGCTGTCGGTGGTGAGCCATCACGGCTTCTCCGTCCGGTACGTGCAGGATCTGCCGCGGTCGGTGCGGTCGCTGACCGA
Source organism: uncultured Actinomycetes bacterium (assembly GCA_963795575.1). Taxonomy (GTDB): domain Bacteria; phylum Actinomycetota; class Actinomycetes; order Streptosporangiales; family Streptosporangiaceae; genus PALSA-505. Next base: position 120,605 of record CAWCII010000010.1, read on the forward strand.
CCTGAGGAGCCAGCGGATATACGTCAAGCAGGAGCCGGTCGGCATGCACTCGGCGCGCGCGGTGCTGCTGCAGGCGCTCGGTCACTTCCTGCTGGGCCACAGCGAGCCACGGGACTTCGCGGATTTCCTGCGCCAGCGGGTGGAGGCGAACTACTTCGCGGCGGCCGTGCTGGTGCCCGAGCAGGCGGCGGTGCCGTTCCTGTCCGCGGCCCGCGATTCCCGGGATCTGTCCGTCGAGGATCTGCGGGACGTCTTCTCGGTCTCCTACGAGATGGCCGCGCACCGGTTCACCAACCTGGCCACGCACCACCTCGGGGTGCCCTGCCACTTCGTCAAGAACGACGAGAGCGGAGTGATCTACAAGGCCTACGAGAACGACCGCCTGCGGTTCCCGGCCGACCCGTCCGGCGCGATCGAGGGGCAGCGCATGTGCCGGATGTGGGCCGGGCGGCAGGTGTTCGCGGCCGAGGACAGGTTCTCACCGCTGTACCAGTACTCCGACACCTCATCCGGCACCTACTTCTGCGTCGCGCACGTCGATCCCGGCCGGGAGCGCGGGTTCGCCGTCACCCTGGGCGTGCCGTACGAGCACTCGCGCTGGTTCCGCGGCCGGGAGAGCACGATCCGGCACCGTTCGGCCTGCCCGGACGGGGACTGCTGCCAGCGGCCGCCCGCCGGGCTGGCCGCCCGGTGGCAGGGCCAGGCCTGGCCGTCGGCCCGGGCTCACTCGCACGTGCTGTCGGTGCTGCCGGCGGGCAGCTTCCCCGGCGTGGACGAGGCCGACGTGTACGAGTTCCTCGACCGGCACGAGCACGGCTGAGGCGGCCGGCTGACCCGGCCGCGGCCCCTCCCGCCGCCCGACGCGCCGGCCGGCTGCGGGCCGTAATCCCGGGAGCGAGCCGCCCCGGCTGGCAGAATGCGGTGGCGTCCGGGCGGTGGCGTCGCGGGCGGCAGATACGGGAGGTTCTCATGGGGGTGGCCAAGCGCCCCGCCGGGCGGCTCGTCGCGCTCACGGCGGGGATCGCCGCCGCGGCCTGCGCGGCGGCCGCGGTGTCGGCGGCGGCGTTCGCGCGGACGGCTCCGCACCGGGCTCCGGCGGCCACCGCGGGCGCTGCCTGCCGGGCCGGGGCGCTGAGCCTGCGGCTGGCCGGCACCGATACCGGCGCGGGCTCGACCGCGCTGACCGTCGCGGTGACCAACCGCTCGGCGGCGGCGTGCTCGCTGGGCGGCTACCCGGCCCTGGCCCTGGCCAGGGCCGATGGCTCCATCGTCGCGGCCAGGGTCAGTCACGGTACCGGGCCCGTGTTCGCCGGCCTGTCCGCGGCCGACGTGCGGCTGGCTCCCCGGGGGCAGGCGTCGTTCTTCCTGGTCTACCGGGACTTCAACCCGGCGACCGGGCGGCCCGGGGCCGCGGACAGCGCGCTGTGGGTCGGCCTGCCCGGCGCGGGCGGCCGGTTCAGGCTGGCCGCGCGGCTCGCGCCCTACGGCCCGATCGCCGTGTCCCCGATCCGCGCCGGCGCGGCAGGAGAGGTGAGCGGCGGCATGAGCACTCGCGCAGCCCGGACCGGGCGCCGCGGCGCCGCGACCGGGATCCTCGCGTCGCTGGTCCTGCTCGCCGGGACGAGCGTGCCCGCCCCGGTCCTCGCCGAGACCAGCGGGTTCTGGTACGGCGCGGACAGCGGCGGCCCGGGACCCGGGAACGACTCCGCGCCGTACAGCGAGCCGTCCTGCGGCCCCGGGCACAAGTACGGCGGCTACATCGGCAAGCTCGGCGGTGCGGACCTGGTGAGCCGGTCGAACCCGGATGGCTACGGCCCCGGCAGCACCTTCGCGTGGAACTCGCCGGCCGCGGCGGCCGCCGATACCAACCATCTCGCCTATTCCGATGGCGTGGGCGCGAGTGGTTACTGGTTCATGTTCGGGCCCGACGACACCGACGGCACCGGCCTGTCCGCCTACGCCTGGGGACGGCAGCAGGGTCAGTGGGCGCTGGCCGACCGGCAGGCGTGGTATGACCATGGCGCGCACCGCGTGCCGCTGCGGATCCTGTGGATGGATATCGAGGTGCCCGGCAGCTACGGCTGGGGCACCGACTCCGCGGCGAACAGGGAAGTCTTCAACGGCTTCTGGGACTACGTGACCGACGCCAGGCAGTCAGTCGCGCCCGGGGTGTACTCCACCGTGTACCAGTGGGACACCATCATGAACGGGCACACGGGCATCCGGCACACCTGGATGTGGACGGCACAGGTTTCGGTGGAGGACTCCCCGTCGCCCTGCCCGGATACCTTCTCCGACGGCTCGTCCCGGCAGGCCGAATTCTTCGGCGGGCAGGACGCGGGCAGTACCCACGCCGCGATGTGGCAGTGGTCCCTGGGCAGCGCCGACTACGACCAGATCGACTCCAACAAGCCCCTTCCGGACGGCCGGTAGCCAGGTCAGCGGGTGAGCCGGGCCCCGGGCTCACCGCGGCGCTGCCTACCGCGCCGACGGGAAGTCCGGCGGGCGCCTGGCCCGCAGCGCGGCCACGCCCTCGCGCAGGTCGGGGCCCATGAAGGTGAGCATCTCGTAGGCGGCCGACTGGTCGAACAGCGGCCCGGCGCTGCGCAGCCAGCCGTTCAGCGCGCGCTTGGTCAGCCGGACCGCCAGCTGCGAGCCGGCGGCGAGCGTGCCGGCCACCCGGAACGCCTCGGCCAGCACCTCCTCGCGGGGGACGCACTTGCTGACCAGGCCGATCCGCTCGGCCTCGGTGCCGGTGACCATCTCCCCGGTGAGCAGGTAGTAGCGCGCCCGGGCCATGCCGCACAGCAGCGGCCAGATGATCGCGGCGTGGTCGCCGGCCGCGGCGCCGAGCCGGACGTGGCCGTCGCCCAGCCGCGCGTCGGCCGCGCAGATGCTGACGTCGGCCAGCAGGGCCACGACCAGGCCGGCCCCCACCGCCGCGCCGTTGATCGCCGACACGACCGGCTTCTCGCAGTTGATCATGTTGTAGACCAGGTCGCTCATCTCGGTGAGCATCCGGGTCACCCGGCCGTAGTCCCCGGCCATCCGTTCCACCATGGCCAGGTCGCCGCCGGCCGAGAACGCCCTTCCCGCCCCGGTCACCACGGCGACCCGGGTCTGGCCGTCCCTGGCCACGTCGGTCCAGACCGTCGACAGCTCGCGGTGCATCGTCTCGTCGGCCGCGTTGTAGGAGTCCGGGCGGTTCAGGGTGATCAGCAGCACGCCGTTGCCCCGGCGCTCGAAGAGCAGATTCTGGTAGCCGCCGTAGTCCATCCGGTGCGGGCTCCTTCCGTGTCGGTTCGGCCCGCCGGGCAGCCCGGCGGACTGTCAGGAAGGTACCGCGGCTGGCCGCGCGCTGGTCTCGCGCCCCGATTCCGCGCCGGATGACCGCGTGCTACTGTTCAGTAACATAGGTCCGCCGCCGGGATCGGCCGGCCGGCAGCCGGGCGCACGAGGCACCGCGAGGAGAGCAGGATGAGCCCTGATGCCGACGACGGCGTCTTCTTCCTGGACCTGAGTGCCGACCTGCGCGAGATGCGCGACTGGGTGCACGAGTTCGCCGCGGACGTGATCAGGCCGGCCGGAGCCGAGTGGGACGAGCGGGAGGAAACCCCGTGGCCGGTCCTGGAGGAGGCGGCCAAGATCGGGTTGTACTCGCTCGACTTCTTCGCCCAGCAGTGGATGGAGCCGAGCGGCCTCGGCATCCCGGTCGCGTTCGAGGAGCTGTTCTGGGGCGACGCGGGGATCGGCCTGTCCCTGGCCGGCAGCGGGCTGGCCGCCGTCTCCGTGGCCAGCAACGGGACGCCGGACCAGGTCGGCGAGTGGGTGCCGCAGATGTTCGGCGGCCCGGGTGAGGTCAAGCTGGGCGCCTTCTGCTCCTCCGAGCCGGACGCGGGCAGCGACGTGGGGGCGATCAGGACGCGTGCCGTCTACGACGAGGCCGCCGGCGAGTGGATCGCTGAACGGCACCAAGACGTGGGCCACCAACGGCGGGATCGCCGACGTGCACGTGGTCGTGGCCTCGGTCGACCCCGGGCTCAAGGCGCGCGGCCAGGCCAGCTTCATCGTGCCGCCCGGTACCCCCGGCCTGTCCCAGGGGCAGAAGTTCCGCAAGCACGGCATCCGGGCCTCGCACACCGCCGAGGTGGTGCTGGATGACGTCCGGGTGCCCGGCCGGTGCCTGGTCGGCGGCAAGGACAAGCTCGACGAGCGGCTGGCCCGGGTGCGCGAGGGCGGCAGGAGCGGCGAGCAGGCCGCCATGCGCACGTTCGAGGCGTCCCGGCCCAGCGTGGCCGCGATGGCCGTCGGGGTGGCCCGGGCCGCGGTGGAGTTCGCCGCCGAGTACGCCGGGAACCGGGTGCAGTTCGGCCACCCGATCGGGCAGAACCAGGGGGTGGCCTTCATGCTGGCCGACATGCAGGCGTCGGTGGACTCTGCCCGGCTGCTGACCTGGCGGGCGGCCTGGATGGCGCGCAACGGCCGGCGGTTCAGCCACGCCGAGGGCTCGATGTCCAAGCTGGTGGCGGGGGAGACCGCGGTGCGGGTCACCGAGCAGGCCATCCAGATCCTCGGCGGCAACGGGTACACCCGCGAGTTCCCGGTGGAACGCTGGCACCGGGACGCGAAGATCTTCACCATCTTCGAGGGCACCTCCGAGATCCAGCGGATGCTCATCGGCCGCGCCGTTACCGGCCTCGACGTGAGGTGACGGCGGGCGAGCAGGACGCTCGGGCAGCAGTGCGAGCACCTGCTCGCAGTCGGTACCCGGCCGGCCCCTTCGACTACCGGGCGGTTGCCTCAGACCGGCCCGGCTACTGCAGTACGGCTACTCCCCGGGCCAGTCGCTCCAGGTCACCGGCTAGCCGTCGCGGCCGTCATCACCGGTACGGCGACCACGCCGGCCAGGCCGGTCACCCGGTGGTCCGGGCCGGCGCCGGTCGCCTTCGCCGGCCACCGCGGTGGCCACACCGAGCGTCCGGGACTTCGGCTTGGGGTTGCCAACCAGGACGGTGATCCGCATCGCCTCATCCGATCATCGCAGCGGGCAGCTTCGCGTTTCATTTTTACCGAACGGGGCGCACACCGAGGTGGCCGCGAACGGCAGCGCCGTCGCGTCGCCGGCCCCGATCCCCGGCGCAGGGCCGCCGCGGGCGCGTTTCCGCAGGTCATAAATAGGTGCGGGACTGTCGGTACCCCGGAGGTAAGGTACGTACGAAATGGCTGGACCCCAGGGGTAGCGCTGAGGCGAGATCCACGGAGCGGGGGTCATGGTGAACGGGAGGAATAGGCGGCGAGATCCGCGCCGTTGCAGTCGCTAGTATCCCGCCTTCACCGGGTTCCCGCCGGATCGGCGCTGGCCCGGTGGCGGTTCCCGGGAGATGAAGCCGAGGCATGGCGGTGGTGAGACGCTTTCGGTACGCAGTCGGCCCGCTCGGAAAAATCGTGCCGCCGGGGCCGGGCAGGCTCGTGCCGGATGCGGCCGGCCGCCGGGAGGCAGACCGCCCCGTCGCGACCAGTTCGGCCGGGGCTGGCCCGGCGGTGGCAGCCGCCGCTGACGCGACGGCCCGGCGCGGCGGCCCGGCCGCCCCCGGAGCCTCAGCTTCCGGAGCGGCGAGCGGCCCCGTGGCCGCTCCGGCGGACAGCTTCGTCCGCCATCGCGGGCTGATCGCCTTCTCGGCCGGCTGCGCGATGGCCGAGGTGGCCGTGCTCACCGTGCTCGCCCCGGCCGCGCGGTCGCTGGCCCCGCAGGTCACCGCGCCCCCGCCGCTGGCGGTCTTCCACGACCTGAGATGGCTGTTCGGCTACAGCCGGTCGTGGCTGGAGTTCGCGCTCGGCGCGCTCATCCTCGTGCTGGCCCGGGCCGCGCTGAACACCGTCATGGTCGGGCTGGCCTGGCCGCGCGACCTGCAGGCGCCCCGGCCCGTGGTGACGTTCTCGGTCAGCCTGGCCTTCACCCTGGTGGCCGGCGTTCCTGCTGGTTCCGATCGCCACCCTGGTGTTCGGCGTGGCGCTGCTGCCCTTCTCCTGGCCGTTCCTGGCCGCGGTGCCGGTGCTGCTGGCCCTGGCCCTGCCGCTCAGCCACGGCGGGGTCTCGCCGGCCTGGTGGCGGCGGCTGCCGCCGCCGCAGGCGGTCGGCTGGGTGCTCGCCTGCTTCGTCGAGTACTCGGTGCTCGCGGTCGTTATCATGCGGCTGCCGGTGGCCGGGATCGTGGCCGTGGCCGGGCTGGCCGGCATCGTCAACGCCCGCGCCTGGTACGGCTTGACCTCTGCCGTGGCCCGGCCGGCCCGGCGGCGGCCGCATCCGCTGATCGCCTGGATCCCGGTCGCCCCGCTGGCCGCGATCAGCGTCATCGCGCTGGCCGTCGGGACCGCCCGGGTGATCTTCGACGTGGCCGCGATCCCGGCCGGGCCGGGGACGGGCCTGGCCGCGGCCTCCGCGGGGATCGCGGCGGCCGCGACCCGGGTCAGCGGCCTGACCGGGACGGACAGCGATCGCGGCCGGGAAACGCCGGTCCTGGTGATCGGCGGATTCGGGTCGCCGTGCTGTCACGCCGGCCGCAGCCTGCAGCGGACGGCGCCGGGCCTGTTCGTCCAGCAGTTCTCGTACCTCGGGCTGACCGCCAGGGGAAAGCCGATCCCGCAGGGCCCGACCGCGAGCGACCTGCCCCTCCAGGAGCTGGGCGACCGGATCGCGGTCCAGGTGCGGCATCTGCACGCGCAGACCGGCAAGCCGGTTGATCTGGTCGCCGAGAGTGAGGGAAGCCTCGGCGTCTACGCGATGTTCGCCCGGCACCCGGACGTGCCGGTCGGGTCGGTCGTCCTGCTCAGCCCCATCGTGGCCCCCGGACAGGTCAGCTTCCCGCAGGCCGGGCGGCAGGGGCCGGGGGTGGCGTCCGGGTACGCGCTGGGCATGCTGAACCGGTTCGTCGGATCGCTGTCGCCGTTCGGGGCCGCCGGGGCCGGGCGGCTGATCGACTCGGTGAGCAGCGTCGGCGCCCGGTACGCCACGGCCAGCGCCGACCTGGGCCGGCCGCAGCGCTGGCTGGCCCTGATCCCGCTGGCCGACGCGGTCACCCTGCCCGCCTGCACGATGCCGCCGAACGTGCTGTTCGTTTCCGCCTTCCACGGCGGCCTGCTGGGCGACCCGGCCGTCCTGGGCACGGTGAACAGGTTCCTGCGCGGCGATCGGGTCAGCGGCCAGGCCAGCCTGCGGGAAGCGGCCGAGATCGTGTCGTCGGCGGCCGCCGCCTGGCGGATGCCGGAGCGCTCCGCGCCGTCCCCCCCGTGCCCGGCGACCTGACTGGCGGCCGGGCCGGGCGCGAGCGGGAACGGTGCGCCGGAGCGGGAACCGGCCGTCAGATGCGCACGGCCGGCGGTTCCCCGGCGGCCTGCCCGGCGGGCTGCTGCCCGGCGGGCTGCGACGGCTGCGCCGCGGTGAGCGGGCCGCGGCGCAGCAGCGCCCCGCAGATCACGGCCCCGGCCGCGAAGATCGACGCCGACCACCAGAACGCGGTGTGGTACCCGTGCACCAGGGCCAGGCTGACCAGCTGCGGGGCCGGGTGGCCGTGCACCAGCGTGGCCGGCGTGATGTGCGCGGTCAGGTAGGCCGCGGTGGCGCTGGCAGCCAGCGTGTTCAGCAGCGAGGTGCCGATGGAGCCGCCGATCTGCTGCCCGGTGTTGAGCGTGGCCGAGGCCACGCCGGCGTCCTGCGGGCCACGCCGAACGTGCCGGTGTTCATCGACGGCGCGATCGTGAAGCCGAAGCCCGCGCCCGCCACCAGCAGCGGCCCGAGCACGGCGGCCGCGTAGCCGGAGTGCGGGCCGATCCGGGTCAGCCAGACCAGGCTGGCCGCCGCCAGCAGCATCCCGGCCGTCACCAGGGGCTTGGGCCCGAACCTGGGCAGCAGCGCGATGTTGGACAGGTTGGCGGTCACGATCATCATGCCGATCATCGGCAGGAACGCGACGCCGGTGACCACGGGGGAGTAGCGCAGCGTCACCTGCAGGTAGTAGGTGAGGAACAGGAAGATGCCGAACATGCCGGCCCCGACGATCGAGCACCGCCAGGTAGGCGCCGCCGCGGTTGCGGTCCAGGACGATCCGGGGCGGCAGCAGCGGGCTGGCCGCCCGGGCCTGCCACCAGGCGAACGCGGCGAGCAGCACCACTCCCGCGGCCAGGAAGCCGTAGGTGGACGGGGTGTGCCAGTTGTGGCTGGCGGCGTTGGAGAACCCGTAGACCAGGCAGAACATCGACGCGGACACCAGCACGACCCCGGGCAGGTCGAGGCGGGGGCGCTGCCGGGACGGCTGCCGGCTGAGCAGCAGCGCCGCCGCCGACGGCGGCGATCCCGGCGAAGAACAGGTTCACGTACAGGCACCAGCGCCAGGACAGGTACTCGGTCAGCAGCCCGCCGAGCACGAGGCCGACCGCGCCGCCGCCGCCGGCGATGGCGCCGTAGACGCCGAACGCCTTGCCGCGTTCCCTGGAGTCGCTGAACGTGGTGGTGAGCAGGCCCAGCGCGGCCGGGGCCAGCAGCGCGCCGAACGCGCCCTGGCACGCGCGCGCCGCGACCAGCATGCCGAAGCTGGTCGCGGCGCCGCCGACGGCGGAGGCGGCGGCGAAGCCGATCAGGCCGGCCAGGAACGTGATCTTGCGGCCGATCAGGTCGCCGAGCCGCCCGCCGAACAGCAGCAGGCTGCCGAACGCCAGCGCGTAGGCGGTGACTACCCACTGCCGGTCCACCGCCGAGAAGCCCAGCGACTGCTGCGCGGACGGCAGCGCGATGTTCACGATCGTGGCGTCGAGCACCACCATCAGCTGGGCCAGCCCGACGACACCGAGGATCATCCACCGGCGGGGGTCGGGCCCGGCCGCCTGCGCGGACGGCGGGCTCGGCGGCTGGGCCGGGGACTGCGCCGACGTCACTCATGTCTCTCACCTATCTGGAGGTAGTATCTCCGTTTAGTGAAACTACCCTATGATTAAGCGGAGACGCAACCTCCATTCTTATCCGTGAGGACGACGACCATGACCGCACCGCAGGCGCAGCCGGCCCGGCCGCTGCGCAGGGACGCCGAGCGCAACCGGCGGCGGATCCTGCGTGCCGCGGCGGAGGTGTTCACCGCCCGCGGGCTGCAGGCGAGCCTGGACGACGTCGCCCGGCAGGCGGGCGTCGGGGTCGGCACCGTCTATCGCCGGTTTCCGGACAAGGAGTCGCTCGTCGAGGCGCTGTTCGAGGAGCGGATGGAGCAGATCGTCGGGCTGGCCGAGAAGGCGCTCACCGAGCCGGACTCGTGGGGCGCCCTGGTGTCCTTCCTGCGGGACGCGTGCGAGCTGCTGGCCACCGACCGCGGCCTGCGCGAGATCCTCATGTTCGCCAGCTACGGCCGGGACCGGGTCGAGCGCGGCCGGAGCCGGATGCAGCCGCTGGTCACCCGGCTGGTCGAGCGCGCGCAGCGGGACGGGAAGCTGCGCGCCGACGTCCGCCCCACCGACATGCTGTTCATCGAGTTCATGCTCACCTCGGCGGCCGGCTACGCCGAGCACGTCAGGCCCGAGATCTGGCACCGGTACCTGGCCCTGATCACCGACGCGCTGCGGCCGGCCAGGGACGGCACGACGCCGCTGCCGGTGCCGGCGCTGGTCCCGGACGAGATGATGGCCGTGATGCGCTCGATCCCGGGGCACCGGCGCTGACGCGGACCCGCTGGCCTCACCCGGCCGGCCGCACGACCACCTTCAGGCCCTCCCGCCGGGCCGCGCGGCCGAACGCGTCCGCGACCTCGGCCAGCGGGGCGGTGCGGGTCACCAGCGGGGCAAGCTGCACCCGGCCGGCGGCGGCCAGCGCGATCGACCCGGGGGTAGGTCTCGTTCATCCGCCTGGACATGGCGATGGTCAGCCCCTTGCGACGGGCCACCGAGGCCCGGAAGCTGGTCCGGTCGCCGCCGGGGATGCCGGCCAGCACCACCCGGCCGCCGGGCCGGGCGGCGGCCATCGCCGCGTCAACGGCGTCATCGGTACCCGCCACCTCGAACGCGGTGTCGGCTGGCCCGGCGTCCCAGCCGGGCGCCCCGCCGGCGGCCGCCGCGAGCCCGGCGCCGAACCCCGCCGCCGCCTGGCGGCGGTGGGCCAGCAGGTCGGCGGCGATCACCCGGGAGGCCCCGCCGGCCAGCAGCAGCTGGATGAGCAGCAGCCCGATGGGGCCGCAGCCGATCACCGCGGCGCTGTCGCCCAGCCGCAGGTGGCCGAGGTCCAGGGCGTGCAGGGCGACGCCGAGCGGCTCGAGCAGGGCGCCGTCGGCGTCGGACAGCGCGTCCGGCAGCGGGTGCAGCAGCTCCGTCGGCCAGGCCACGAACTCGCGCAGCCCGCCGTCGGTGACACCGTGCCCGGCGAACCGCACCTGCGGGCACAGGTTGCGGTAGCCGCGGCGGCACTGCGGGCAGGTGCCGTCCGGGATGGCCGGGTCGATGGCCACCCGCTGGCCGCGCCGCGGCCCGCCGGCGATCACCCCGGCATTCTCGTGACCGAGCACGAGCGGCCGCTCCAGCCGGGCGTCACCGATCCCGGCCTCGTCCCACCAGTGCAGGTCAGAGCCGCAGATGCCGACCGCGCCGACCCGGACGAGGGTCAGCCCGGGGCCGGCCTCCGGCACCGGCTCCTCGGCCAGCCGGATGTCGGCCGTCCCGTGCAGCCTCGCCACCTGCATGCCTGCCTGCCTCCCCGGACGCCGGAACGCTGAGCCCCGCCGCGCGCGAAGATCGTCCGGCGCTGGCGCGGCGCAGCCGGCCCGGCTAAGCTCGCACCGTGCGCGCGAACCTTAGCCTGCCGTGGTGGCGCCGCCGCTAGGCGGGGCCCGGTTCGCGCAGCGCGCAGATTCCGAAGCGATCGCCCGGCCGCGGCGGTCGCTTTTGCGTCGGCCGCCGCTGCCGGGCCCGAGCAGCACTGGGAGCACCGTGGACCCCGGACAGCAACGCGACCCCGGTCCCGCGGCCGGGCGCGCGGAATTCGTCACCGCCGGCGGCGTGCGCATCATCAGGACCGCCTCGCGGTTCGACCCGGCCCTGCTGGCGGAGATCGCCGGGCAGGTCGACGGGCGCCGCGGCGGCGTGCTCAGCTCCGGGATGGAGTATCCCGGCCGGTACAGCCGCTGGCACCTGGCCTACGTGGACCCGTGCGCGGAGATCGTCGCGGCGGGCCGGCGGATCACCGCACGGGCGCTGAACGAGCGCGGCACGGTGCTGCTGCCGGTGATCGGGGCGGCGCTGCACCGCGCGGCCGGCCAGTCCCCGGGGCCGGCCCCGGGCGCGGCCGAGGCCGCGGTGGTCATCCCCGAGCCGGGCCGGGCCCTCACCGAAGAGCAGCGCAGCCGCCGGCCCACGGTGTTCACCGCGCTGCGCGAGGTCGTGGCCGCGTTCGCCTCGGCGGAGCAGCACCTGGGCCTGTACGGCGCGTTCGGCTACGATCTCGCCTTCCAGTTCGAGGCGATCCGGCTGGCCCGGCCGCGACCGGGCGATCAGCGGGATCTCGGTGCTGCACCTGCCCGACCAGCTCTACGTGCTGGACCGCAAGCGGGAGACGGCCGTCCGGTACGGCTACGAGTTCGAGGCCGGCGGGGCCTCGACGGCGGGGCTGGACCGGCTGACTCCCGCGACTCCGGCCGGCCGCGGCCGCCGCCCGGCCGGCCCAGCCGGTGCCGGGCCGGTACGCCGGGGTCGTCGCCGAGGCCAGGGAGCGGTTCGCCCGCGGCGACCTCTTCGAGGTGGTGCCCAGCCACACCTTCTACGGCCGCTGCGACTCCCCGGCCGGGTTCTACGAGCGGCTGCGGCACCGCAACCCGGCCCCGTACGAGTTCTTCTTCAACCTCGGCGAGGGGGAGTACCTGGTCGGCGCGTCGCCGGAGATGTACGTGCGGGTGACCGGCGACCGGGTGGAGACGTGCCCGATCGCGGGCACGATCGCCCGGGGCGGCGATCCGCTCGGCGACGCCGAGAACATCCGGACGCTGCTCGGCTCGGCCAAGGAGGAGTCCGAGCTGACCATGTGCACCGACGTGGACCGCAACGACAAGTCGCGGATCTGCGTGCCGGGCAGCGTGCGGGTCATCGGCCGCCGGCAGATCGAGATGTACAGCCGGGTGATCCACACCGTGGACCACGTCGAGGGCCGGCTGCGGCCCGGCTTCGACGCGCTGGACGCGTTCCTCACCCACATGTGGGCGGTCACCGTGACCGGCGCCCCGAAGACCTGGGCCATGCAGTTCATCGAGGAGCACGAGGACGCGCCGCGGCGCTGGTACGGCGGCGCGGTCGGCACGGTCGGGTTCGACGGCTCGATGAACACCGGCCTCACCCTGCGCACCGCGCACATCCGGGACGGCGTGGCCGCGGTCCGGGCCGGCGCGACGCTGCTGTTCGATTCCGACCCGCGGGCCGAGGAACGGGAAACCCAGATCAAGGCGCGGGCCCTGCTGGAAACCCTTTCGGATTCCGAACGGCTGGCGGCCGGGCCGCGAGCGGCCGCGCCGGACGAGCACGAGGCCGGCCAGGGTTTGCGGGTGCTCGTGGTTGACCACCAGGACTCGTTCGTGCACACCCTCGGCGATTACTTCCGGCAGCAGGCGGCGGAGGTGACCACGCTGCGGGCCGGCTTCGACACCGCCCTGCTCGACGAGCTGGCCCCGGACCTGGTGGTGCTGTCGCCCGGGCCGGGACGCCCGTCGGACTTCGGCTGCGGCACGCTGCTGGCCGAGCTGGACGCCCGGCGGCTGCCCGCGTTCGGGGTGTGCCTGGGGCTGCAGGCGATGGCCGAGCACGCCGGCGGGTCGCTGTCGGTGCTTCGTGAGCCCGCGCACGGCAAGCCGGGCCTGGTCCGGGTGCTCCACGGCAGCGGACTGCTGGCCGGCCTGCCCGCGGAGTTCACCGCGGCCAGGTACCACTCGCTGTACGTGCCGGCCGCCGCGGCCGGGGGCGGGTTCACGGTGACGGCGGTCGCCGGCGAGGTGGCGATGGCGATCGAGGACGCGCCGGCCGGCCGGTGGGCGGTGCAGTTCCACCCCGAGTCGATCCTCACCGCGGCCGGCCGGACCGGCCACCAGGTGATCGCGAACGTGCTGCGGCTGTGCCGGCAGCGCCTGCGCGCCGAAGCCGGGGCGTCCCGGTATCGTGCCGTCCCATGAGGAGCGTGCAACCAGAGGTCTTCCTGGTCGCCCGGCCGCGGCTCGACTACGACCAGGTCGCCGCGTACCTGCTCGAGGTCGGGGGGAGAGCTGGCTGGAGCGGCTCGACCGCGGCGACCTCGCGGGCGACGCGCAGAACCTGGCCGAGTTCGCCGGCAAGATGTGCTACCGGTCCTGGGAGCCGGGCCTGAACCCCAACGTCAGGCGGGTCCGCACCGACCAGGCCAGGTACCTGGAGAACATCCTGTCGATGGCGCACGGCTCGGTGCTCGAGCACGTCAGCTTCACCTTCGTCCTGCACAACGTGAGCCGCGTATTCAGCCATGAAGTCGTCCGGCACCGGCCGGGGACGGCCGTCTCGCAGGAGTCGCTGCGGTTCGTCCGGCTGGACGGCATACCGTTCTGGTTCCCGGGATGGGCCCTGGCCGACGAGGAGCTGATGAAGCGGTCCACCGCCGTGCTCGAGCAGCTCGAGGAGTTCCAGCGCTGGATGGCGGGGCACTTCGGGCTGGACGATGAGGGCGTCAAGATGCACGAGAAGAAGCACAAGACGTCCTTCATGCGCCGGTTCGCGCCGGACGGCGTGGCCACCGGGCTCGTCTGGACGGCGAACATCCGGACCCTGCGGCACACCATCGAGGCCCGGACCGACCCGGGGGCCGAGGAAGAGATACGCCTGGTCTTCGGCAAGATCGGCGAGCTGATGCGCAACGAGGCGCCCGCCCTGTTCGGCGACTACACGGTCACCGACGGCACGTGGGTGCCGAAGTGGCGCAAGGTGTGAGCACGGCGTAAGGGGCCCCGGGCCGCCGGCCGGGCCGATCCGCAGGGCAAATTCAGCGAGCAGGCGCCCCCGGCTGGGCCTCATGCACCATCATGGGCACATGGCCGAGCAGGGACTCCGGCGGGCCGCCCGCCCGCTCATCGGCATCACCGGCTACCTGGAGCCGGCCCGGTGGTCCGACTTCGTCCGTGAGGCCGTGCTGTCGCCCGTGACGTACAGCCGGGCGGTCGAGCGAGCCGGCGGCATCCCGGTGGTCCTGCCGCCCGTCCCCATCGACTCGGTGCCGCGACTGGTGGCCGGCCTGGGCGGCATCCTGATCTGCTGCGGCCCCGACATCGACCCGCGGCTGTACGGGTCGATGCGGCACCAGCAGACCACGCCGCCGGACCGGCGGCGCGACACGTTCGACATCGCCCTGGTCCGGGCGGCGATCGACGCCGGGCGCCCGTTCCTCGGGGTGTGCCGGGGCATGCACGTGCTCAACGTGGTCCGGGGCGGGTCGCTCATCCAGCACCTGCCGGACGCGGTGCGGCACGAGCGCCACCAGCCGGATCCGGTGAAGATGTCCGCGCACGACGTCCAGGTGAGCATGAGCAGCCGGCTCGGCCAGGTCATCGGCGCCGACGCGTCGGTGCCCACCCGTCATCACCAGGGCGTCCAGCGGCTCGGCACCGGGCTGACGGCGGTGGCCTGGGCCGACGATCAGATCGTGGAGGCGGTCGAGCTGGAGGGGCACCCGTTCGGCCTCGGCGTGCAATGGCACGCCGAGGAGGACGAGGACCAGCGGCTGATCAAAGAGCTCGTCACCGCCGCCTCCGGTACGTGATCGTCCCGGCGTCTACCATGATGCGGTGGCCACGGACGGGTACCTGCGCTTTCCTCATCTGCACGCGGACCTGCTGACCTTCGTCGCCGATGACGACGTGTGGCTGGCGCCGGCGGCCGGCGGCCGGGCCTGGCGGCTGTCCTCGGACCAGGCTCAGGCCGCCTGGCCGCGGCTGGCCCGGGACGGCAGCTCGGTCGCCTGGGTCAGCCAGCGTGACGGCGCCCCGGATGTGTACCTGGCCGGCCTGGACGGGGGAGCCGCCCGCAGGCTGACCTTCTGGGGCGACGACCTGACCCGGGTCACCGGCTGGTCCCCGGACGGCGAGGTGCTGGCGATCACCGCGGCCGGGCAGCCGTTCATGCATCACGCCCGCGCTCACGCGATACGGCCCGGCGACGGAGCTTCCCGGGAGCTGCCCTTCGGCCCGGTCGGCGACGTGGCGATCGAGCCGGCCGCCGTGGCGCTGCTCACCGGGGCGCTCCGGGAGCCGGCCTTCTGGAAGCGCTACCGCGGCGGGGCCGCGGGCCGGCTGTGGGTGGCCCGGACCGATGCGGCCTCGGGGCCGGCGGACGCGGGGCAAGCACGGTTCTCCCGGGTGGCGCAGGACCTGGCCGGCCAGGTCAGCAACCCGATGATCGTCGCCGGGCGGCTCGCCTTCCTGTCCGACCACGAGGGCACGGGCAACCTGTACTCGTGCGCGCTGGACGGCACCGGCCTGCGGCGGCACACCGACCACGACGGGTTCTACGCCCGCAACGCGAGCACCGACGGCCGGCGCATCGTGTACCACTGCGCGGGGGACATCTGGATCCTGGACGACCTGGAGGACGAGGCCAGGCCGGCCGACATCAGGCTGGCCTCCCCGGCGCTGGCGCGCAGCCCCCGGCTGGTCTCCGCCGAGGATCACCTGGACGACCTGTCCTGCGACTACACCGGGCAGGCCAGCGCGGTGGAGGTCCGCGGTACCGTGCACTGGCTGACCCACCGCGACGGGCCCGCCCGCGCGCTGTCGGTCGCGCTGCGGGCCCGGTTCCCCCGGGTGCTGGGCCGGACCGGCCAGGTCGTGTGGGTGATGGACGCCGACGGCGAGCAGGCGCTGGAGATCGCGCCCGCGGGGGCCGCCACCGCTCCCGTCGGACCAGCGGGGGCGGCGGGCAGCCCGCCCGCTGCCCCGGCTGGCGACGGCTCTCCAGCCTCGGGCCCACTCGTGGCCTCCGGCCCGGCCCTCGCGGCACCGGCCAGCATCCCTCCCGGTCCTGGCGCCGCTGCCCCGCCCGCGGGCGGGCCGGCCGGAGCAACCGTCGGCGTCTCGGCCAGCGTGCCCGCCGGGGGGCCGCGCCGGCTGGCCGCCGGCCAGCTCGGCCGGGTCGCGGACCTCGCGGCCGCGCCGGACGGGACAACCGTCGCCGCCGCCGCCCGCGACGGCCGCCTGCTGATCGTGAACGTGGCTTCCGGCCAGGTGACCGAGCTGGCCGCGTGAACGGACGGCCCGGTGACCGGGCTGGCCTACTCTCCCGATTCCGCCTGGCTCGCCTGGTCCCAGCCCGAGCCGCGCCCGCTGTCGCGGATCCGGCTGGCCCGGCTGTCGGACGGAGCGGTCACAGACGTCACCGACGGACGGTTCACCGATACCGAGCCGGCCTTCACCATCGACGGGCGTTACCTGGCCTTCCTGTCCCGCCGCAGCTTCGACCCGGTCTATGACGCGCACGCCTTCGACATGTCGTTCCCGCTCGGCTGCCGCCCCTACCTGGTCCCGCTCGCCGCGGCCGAGCCGTCGCCGTTCGGCCCGCTGCCGGAAGGCCGCCGGGTGGGCCATGGCTCCGGGACCGGCGACGGCGATGATCCCGAGCCGGGTCCGGTCATCGTGACCGTGGACCCCGAGGGCCTGGCCGCGCGGGTGGTGCCGGTGCCGGTGCCGGAGTCGCGGTATTCCTCGCTGCTGCCGGTCCAGGGCGGGCTCGCCTGGCTGCGTGAGCCGTTGTCCGGCGTGCTCAACGAGGGAGCCGCCGAGCTGGACAGCCAGCAGCCCCGGGCGTCGCTGGAGCGGTTCGACCTGGCCCGGCGCAAGTGCGCCGAGCTGGCCGGCGAGCTCGACTGGTTCGCGGCGAGCGGGGACGGGACCAGGCTGGTGGTCAGTGACCGCGACAGCCTGCGGGTGATCGGGTCGCAGCGCAAGGACGACGCCGACGATCCCGGTGACTCGGTCACCGTTGACCTGTCCCGGGCCCGCTACCTGGCCGATCCCGCGGCGCATGTGGCGGCACGCCTACGACGAGGCCGGCCGGATCATGCGGCACGACTTCTGGGTCAGCGACATGGCCGGGGTGGACTGGGCCGCTAGTCCTCGACGACTACCGGCCGCTGCTCGACCGGATCGCCGGCCCCGGCGACTTCGCCGACCTGCTGTGGGAGATCTTCGGCGAGCTCGGCACCTCGCACGCCTACGTCCAGGCGGCTTCACGCGGCCGTCACGACGACGGCGGCGGCCCGGTCGGCCGCCTGGGCGCGGATTTGGAGCGGGACGAGAACGGAGCCTGGCGGATCGCGCGGGTGCTGCCGGGCGAGTCGTCGGATCCCCGGGCCCGCTCCCCGCTGGCCGCGCCGGGAGCGGTCATCCGGCCCGGTGACGTCCTGCTCGCAGTGGACGGCCAGCCGGTCGACCCGGTGACCGGGCCGGGCCCGCTGCTGGCCGGCGCCGCGGGCGTGCCGGTGGAGCTGACCATGTCCGGCCGGACGGCGGCGACACCGCCGGGTCGTCGTCGTGCCGCTCGGCGACGACAGCCGGCTGCGCTACCAGGACTGGGTCGCGAGCTGCCGCCGTGCGGTCCGCGAGCTGGGCGGCGGCCGGATCGGCTACCTGCACGTGCCGGACATGATGGGGGAAGGCTGGGCTCATTTCCACCGCGACCTGCGGCTGGAGATGACGCACGATGCGCTCATCGTGGACGTCCGGGGCAACCGCGGCGGTCACCTCTCCGAGCTGGTGGTGGAGAAGCTGGCCCGCCACGTGCTGGGCTGGGACCTCGGCCGCGGGGTGCGGCCCAGGACCTACCCGCAAGACGTCCCGCGCGGCCCGGTGGTCGCCCTGGCCGATGAGTTCGCCGGCTCGGACGGCGACATCGTCACGGCCGCGATCCGGGCGCTGCGGCTCGGCCCCGTGGTGGGGACGCGGACCTGGGGCGGCGTGATCGGGATCGACGGGATGCCGGGACACCTCCTGGTCGACGGCACGGCGATGACCGTACCCCGGTACGCGTTCTGGCTGGAGGGATACGGCTGGGGGGTGGAGAACCACGGCGTGGACCCGGACGTCGAGGTGCTCAACTCACCCGACGACTGGGCCGCGGGCCGGGATCGCAGCTGGAGACCGCGGTGCGGCTCACGCTCGAGGCGCTCGAGGCCCGGTCCGGCCGCGGGCCCGCCGAGCACCGCCGAGCGTCCTTCGAAGCGCCGCCCCCCGCTGCCGCCGCGCACGCCGGGCTGATCGCCGTCCTGGGCAGCCGTCGACCGCCCGGCACAAGACGCGGACGGTGCGGTGATCATCGCGCGGGGCTGCCGGTAATGGATCGTCCCGGGCCGCAGGCGGCCGCGGCCGCGATCTGCACCGCGCTGCCCGGCTTCTCGAGCTACCGGTCTAGATCGGCGACGAGTAGCTGCTGATCCAGTGGATGCGCAGCCAGCTCATCACGACCGTCCAGGCCCCGCTCACCTGCAGGATGCCCACCACGACTAGCAGGCCGCCGCCGATCTGCATGATCATCGCGCGTGCCGGCGGGCGAAGCCGAAGCTCGCCACCCCGCGCTGGAACAGCGCCGCCATAATCAGGAACGGGACGCCGAGCCCGAGCCCGTAGACGAAGGCCAGGAATGCACCCCGGCCCGCGGTTCCCGTGGTCATGGCCAGCGTCAGCACCGCACTCAGCGTGGGCCCGACGCACGGCGTCCAGCCCAGGCCGAACAGCACCCCGAGCAGCGGCGCGCCTGCCAGTCCGGCCCGGGGCCGGACCGAGGGCTTCAGCATCCGGCCGGCCACCGGGAACCGGTCGAAGACCCCGGCGAACAGCAGCCCGAGCAGGATCGTCACGACTCCGAGCACCTGGATCAGCTCGTGCTGGTGCGACAGCAGCAGCTCGCCCAGCCCGCCGAACGCCGCGCCGTAGGCGGCGAACAGGGCCGAGAAGCCCAGCACGATCAGGGCCGCGCCCGCGACCGTGCGGCCGCGGGTAGCAGGCCGGCCGGCCCGGCGGAACGTGCCCGCCGGGCACCGGACTCGGCCTGCTGGGCGTCGGCCCCGGACATGCCGGTCACGTAGGAGAGGTAACCGGGGATCAGCGGCAGGCAGCACGGGGACAGGAAGGTGATCGCGCCGGCCGCGGCGGCGACGGGTATGGCCAGGATGAGCGGACCGCTCGACATCAGGCTCCCGACGCCGCTCATGCCGGCTGCTCACCTCCCGCTGACGGCTACAACCTATCCCGGGCAGCTACCGAGAATAGGCGCGGCGAGCAGGTTTGCGCCGGGCCGGGACACCAACCCGGGCCGGGAAGTCCTCCCGGCGGTCACCTGCGGCCTTGCGGCCTGCCGCCGGCCAGCCACCGGCGGGTGGCGAAGATCCCGATCGGGATCAGCCACCAGAACGACCAGAAGGCCCAGGCCGCGTGCCAGTGGCCCGGACCCCGGGCCGCCGAGCCCGCCGCGGCCATGAAGAGCACGAAAAGCGCGACGGCGGCGAGCGGGAACGGCCAGGCCGCCGCTCGCCGCGGCCCGGCCGCCGGCGCCGCCGGCGGCGGGCCCGGGGCGCGGAAGATCGGCGAGCAGCCGGTCGAGATCACCCCGGGTGCGCGCCGTGACGGCCCGCCCTACCGCTCGTCGAACTCGGCCGTGTCCAGCCGCCCGTCCTTGAGGTGCTCGGCGAGCTCTGTGGCCACGGCGTCCCGCTCCGCGTCAGACACGCGCAGGCCGGCGTCTGTCGTTCGGTCTCTCGCGCTGCTGCCAGCCACTGGACTGCTCCTCTCTCCGGGTCGCTTCCTCGGGGTCGCGACGGCCGACACCCCGATCATCACGGGGGGACCAGCCTGGTGTCGTCGGCCGGGCGGACCATTTATCCGGCCGCCGCCCGGAGTAAGCGCGTTCCGGGACGTACTCCCCGGGGTGTACGCGCCCGGCCGGCGACGCCTAATCCATTTCCCGGATCCCGGCGTCATAGCTAGCGAGAACCGGGCCGCCACGGCGGGATCGCGGCCCGGCCATCAAGGCCGGGCTCCGTTTCCCGGGGGCCGTGTCGTTCGACGGCGGGTAGGGTCGCGGGCAGGGAGGTGGCGCCTGCGGTGACCGAGTCGGCTCAGCCCGCGGACCGGGTGCTGACCATTCCGAACGGGATCAGCGCGGCCCGGCTGCTCGGCGTGCCGGTGTTCCTGTGGCTGGTCCTGGGCCCGAGGACGGCGACCGCGGACGCCTGGGCGGTCGGGATCCTGATCGCCTCCGCGGCCTCCGACTGGCTGGACGGCAAGATCGCCCGCGCGCTGCACCAGGAGAGCAGGCTCGGCCAGGTGCTCGACCCGGCGGCGGACCGGCTCTACATCGCCGCCACCCTCATCGGGCTCGCGGTGCGCGCCATCATCCCGTGGTGGCTGGTGGGCCTGCTGGCCGCCCGCGAGCTCGCGGTCGGCATCGCGCTGGCGGTGCTGCGCAGGCGCGGGTTCGCCCCGCTGCAGGTCAGCTTCGTCGGCAAGGCCGCGACGCTGTGCCTGCTCTACGCCTTCCCGCTGCTGTTCATCGGCGCGCACGGCGGCCCGGTACCGGAGTTCGCGCGGATCACCGGCTGGGCCTTCGCGATCTGGGGAACCGGGCTGTACTGGTGCTCGGGGGCGCTGTACCTGGCGCAGGCGCGCCAGCTGCTCGCGGGACGCTGGAGCCTGGAGCCTGGCCCGGAAGGAGCTTCATCAGCCGTGAAGGCCGTCGTGATGGCGGGCGGCGAGGGGACCCGGCTGCGGCCGATGACCGCCAGCCAGCCCAAGCCCATGCTGCCCGTGGTCAACCGCCCGATCATGGAGCACGTGCTCCGGCTGGTCAAGCGGCACGGCTTCGCCGAGACCGTGGTCACCGTCCAGTTCCTCGCCTCCCTGGTGCGCAACTACTTCGGCGACGGCGAGGACGTGGGCATGCGCCTGCAGTACGCCACCGAGGAAGAACCGCTCGGCACCGCGGGCAGCGTGAAGAACGCGCAGGACGCGCTGCATGACGAGCCCTTCCTCGTCATCTCCGGCGACGCCCTCACCGACCTGGACCTGTCCGAGCTGGTGAAGTTCCATCAGCGGAACGACGCGCTCGTCACCGTCGCGCTCAGCCGCAAGCCCAACCCGCTGGAATTCGGCATAGTGATCACCGGCGAGGACGGCCGGATCCAGCGCTTCCTGGAGAAGCCCAGCTGGGGCCAGGTGTTCTCGGACACGGTGAACACCGGCATCTACGTGATGCAGCCCGAGGTGCTCGCAGAGGTGCCGGACGGCGAGGTCGCCGACTGGTCCGGCGACGTCTTCCCGCGGCTGCTGGACCGCGGCGCCCCGCTGTACGGCTGGGTCGGCGACGGCTACTGGGAGGACGTCGGGACCCTCGAGAGCTACCTGGCCGCGCAGGCGGACGTGCTGTCCGGCCGGGTCGCCGCGGACATCGACGGCTTCGAGGTGTCGCCCGGCGTGTGGGTGGGCGAGGGGGCGGAGGTCGATCCCGAGGCGGAGCTGTCCGGCCCGCTGGTCATCGGTGAGTACGCCAAGGTCGAGGCGGGCGCGACGCTGCGCGAGTACACCGTGATCGGCAGCAACGTGGTGGTGAAGGAGGGCGCCTTCCTGCACCGGGCCGTCCTGCACTCCAACGTCTACGTCGGCCAGGGGGTGACCCTGCGCGGCTGCGTGATCGGCAAGAAGACCGACATCATGGCCTCGGCGCGGATCGAGGAGAACGCGGTCGTCGGGGACGAGTGCATGATCGAGTCCGAGGCCTACCTGTCGGCCGGGGTGAAGGTCTACCCGTTCAAGACCATCGAGGCCGGCGCGGTGGTCAACACCAGCGTGATCTGGGAATCGCGCGGCCAGCGTACCCTGTTCGGCCGCCGCGGCGTCTCCGGGCTGGTCAACGTGGAGATCACGCCCGAGCTGTGCGTGCGGCTGGGCAGCGCCTACGCGAGCACGCTGGCGAAAGGCTCGACCGTCACCACGTCCAGGGACGCCTCCCGGGCGGCCCGGACGCTCAAGCGGGCGGTGCAGGCAGCGCTCAACGCGAGCGCGATCAACGTGGTCGACCTGGAGGCGCAGGCGCTCCCGGTGGCCAGGTTCGAGACCGGCAGCGGCGACTACAGCGGCGGCATCGCGATCCGGACCGCGCCCGGTGACCCGCAGTCCATCGACCTGATCTTCCTCGACGAGAGCGGCGCCGACCTGTCCCAGGCGGCCCGGCGCAGGCTGGAGCGGGTGTTCTCCCGGGAGGAGTTCAGGCGCGCCTTCCCCGGCGAGATCGCCGAGCTGACCTACCCGCCGCGGATCATCGAGTCCTACACCAGGGAACTGCTGCGCCGGGTGGACATGACCGACGTGCGCGAGGCCGGCCTGAAGCTGGTCGCGGACTGCGCTGGCGGCACCGCGTCGCTCGTGCTGCCCGGCCTGCTCGGCCTGGTCGGCGTGGACGTGCTCACCGTCAGCAACCGGCTGGACGAGGTCTCGCCCGCCGAGACGCTGGCCCAGCAGCGGGCCGGCCTGCAGCGCATGTCCGAGCTGGTGTCATCGTCGCGGGCCGCGTTCGGCGTCCGGTTCGACCCGGTGGGCGAGCGGATCGCGCTGCTGGACGAGAAGGGCGAGATGGTCAGCGACGACCGGGCGCTGCTCGTCGTGCTCGACCTGGTGACCGCCGAGCGCAAGTCGGGACGGGTCGCGCTGCCGGTGAACACCACCCGGGTGGCGGAGCAGGTGTGCCAGTCTCCACGGCGTGCAGGTGGACTGGACCGCGACCTCGCACGGACGGGCTGACCGAGGCCGCCGCGGGCGACGACGTGATCCTGGCCGCGGACGGCCGGGGCGGGTTCATCGTGCCGGAGTTCTGCCGCACCGTCAACGGGATCGCCGCCTTCACCCGGCTACTCGGCCTGGTGGCGCGGACCAGGCTCACGCTCAGCCAGATCGACGCGAGGATCCCGCAGGCGCACCTGCTCCGGCTCTCCCTGCCCACGCCGTGGGCGGCTAAGGGCGGGGTGATGCGGGCCGTCGTCGAGACGGCGGGGAGCCGCCCGCTGGACACCACCGACGGGGTGCGGGTGGTCGATGAGGGCCGCGGCTGGGTGCTCGTGCTGCCGGACCCGTCCGGCGCGCTCACCCAGTTGTGGGCGGAGGGGACGGACGACGACGCCGCCCGGGCGCTGCTGGACGAGTGGGCGGCGGTCGTGCAGCGGGCCGGCGGCTGACCCCGGCCCCCGCCCGGGCGACGTCGGCGGCTCGCTCCGGCCCGGCCCCGGCGGTGCGGCGGCCGGCTTCCGCCGCGTCACCGACGTGGCCGGCCCATCTGGTAGCGCAGCGTACACAGCCGAACCGGCCTGGTCACAACCCGGCCGCTGGCCTGCGGCGCGTGAGAGAATCCTCTTTCATTGATTGCGGCAGCTAGCCGGAGGTCTCACTCATGTGGCACAGGCGCCGTGGCACTGCCGTGGCGGGAACGCGGCCGGCCGGAACGGCCGCTCGCGACGGCTCCCGCCGGCGGCGCGGCGGCGGTCTTGCGTGGCGCGTGGACCGCCCTGCCGTGCCCCGGGTAGCGTTGACGTCATCACCTGAATTCATGCCGCGGGCCAGCCATGCCGGCTTGCGTCCCGGCCCGAGCGCATGGCCGATGGATGGGAGGCCGGGCGAAGCGATGCTGAGCGTCCAGTGCAGCCAGTGCGGCCGCCCGAACCCGGACGGCGCACGGTTCTGCGCGCATTGCGGCAGCCCGCTGCCGCGCGCGGCCAGCGGCGAGCGGCCGGGAGAGTCCACGTCGACGATTTCGCTCGGCGGCCTGGAATCCGCCGAGGCCGAGGCCGCGGACGAGCCCGCCGCCCCCGATACGGCGGCGGTGGAAGTGCTGCCGGCCGGCACCGCCCTGCTCGTGGTCAGGCGCGGGCCCAACGCCGGCAGCAGGTTCCTGCTCGACAGCGACCTCACCACGGCGGGACGGCACCCGGAGAGCGACATCTTCCTCGACGACGTGACCGTGTCCCGCAGGCACGCGGAGTTCTACCGGCAGGGGGAGACGTTCACCGTGCGCGACGTGGGCAGCCTGAACGGCACCTACGTGAACCGGGAGCGCATCGAGGAATCCGGCCTCAACGCGGGGGACGAGGTCCAGGTGGGCAAGTTCCGGCTAGTGTTCCTCACCAACCCGCACGAGGAAGTCAACGGCGGAGGCGCGCGGGACGAAGCATGAGCGCGCAGCCTGCCCGGGCGTATTACGGCATCGGCGAGGTGCTTGCCCAGCTCAGCGGCGAGTTCCCCGATGTCCGCATCTCCAAGATCCGGTTCCTGGAGTCCGAGGGCCTGATCGAGCCTGCCCGCTCGCCGTCGGGGTACCGGCGGTTCAGCCGGTACGACGTGCAGCGCCTGCGGTACATCCTCACCGCGCAGCGGGATCACTACCTCCCGCTCCGGGTGATCAAGGAAAAGCTTGCTTCCCCGGACGGTGCCGCGGAGCTGGGCCCGCTGGCCGGCGGCGGTGCGCTGCTCAGCCGGGGGCAGCTGCTCGAGGCGGCCGGGATCGGCGCGGATCGGCTGGATGAGCTCGAGGAATTCGGCCTGGTCCGGCGGCGGGGCAGGCAGTACGGCCAGGACGCGCTGGTCGTGGCCCGGCTGGTGGCCGAGCTCGGCGCGTTCGGCGTCCAGGCCCGGCACCTGCGGACCGTCAAGGCCGCGGCCGAGCGCGAGACGTCGCTGATCGAGCAGGTAGTGGCCCCGGTCCTCCGGCAGCACAGCGACGGAGCGGCAGAGCGGGCCCGCCAGACAGCGCGGGATATCGCGGCGCTCTCGATCCGGCTGCACGCCGCGCTCGTGGAGGCCGAACTCCGCGAAGCGGGGCTGGGCTAGGCCTGGCGGTGACGGCCGGCGGCGGGGCCGCCAGAGCCGGGCCGAGGTCTGTCCCGGCCCGACAGCGGGTGTACTTTGACAAGGGGAGCGCCCCCGATCAGGGCCGAGGATTGACCGAGGGTAGGAGCCGCCGTGAGGCAGATGGAGGTCGTCGGCGTCCGGGTCGAGATGCCTACGAACCAGCCCATCGTCCTGCTGAAGGAGATGCAGGGCGACAGGTACCTGCCGATTTGGATCGGCGCGGTGGAGGCCACCGCGATCGCCTTTGCCCAGCAGGGCATGGTCCCGCCGCGCCCGCTGACGCACGACCTGCTCCGCGATGTGCTGGAGGCGCTCGGCGTGCAGCTACGCACGGTGAAGATCACCGCACTGCGGGACGGAATCTACTTCGCCGATCTCGTCTTCTCGAACGGGAAGGAAGTGAGCGCGCGCCCGTCGGACTCGATCGCGCTCGCGCTGCGGACCGGAGCCGACATCTACGCCAGCGAGGAGATCCTCGACGAGGCGGGCGTGCCGATCCCGGACGAGCAGGAAGACGAGGTCGAGAAGTTCCGCGAGTTCCTGGACACCATCACGCCGGAGGACTTCGGCCGCTCGACGTGACCGGAGTGCGGCGCGATTCGCCGGCCCGGATCCCGACGCGCCGGGGGCGATCGTTGACGGCTCGGGGCGCCCGGCCTAGCGTGCGATACAGGCTCGTCGGAGGTGGGCGTGACGGCAACAAAGGGTGACAGCGGAACGTCCGGAGAACGCGCCTGGACTTCCGCGGCCAAGCAGGCCGGGGAGCAGGGCTTGCTGTTCGGCGAGGAACTTGCCTCCGGACCCGAGGGCGCGGAGGGGACCGGTTACCGGGGACCGACCGCCTGCTCGGCGGCGGGGATCACCTACCGCCAGCTCGACTACTGGGCCCGCACCGGGCTGGTCGCGCCCAGCGTGCGCGCCGCCCACGGCTCGGGGTCCCAGCGTCTCTACAGCTTCCGCGACGTTCTCGTGCTCAAGGTCGTCAAGCGGCTGCTCGAGACGGGAATCTCGCTGCAGCAGATCCGCGCCGCCGTCGAGCACCTGCGCGAGCGCGGCACCCGTGACCTGGCCCAGGTCACGCTGATGAGTGACGGCGCCAGCGTCTACGAGTGCACATCCCCGGACGAGGTGGTGGACCTGCTCCAGGGCGGCCAGGGTGTCTTCGGGATCGCGCTCGGCCGGGTCTGGCAAGAGGTGGAAGGCACCCTCGCCGAGCTGCCCGGGGAGCGGGCGGAGGACGGCGGGCCGACCCTGGGCAGGGCGCATTCCGACGAGCTCGCGGCTCGCCGAGCCCGCAAGACCGGCTAGACTTCGCCGCCCAGTCCGGCCGCGCGGCGATCCGGCCACACTCGTTGACTTCTGGGATGGCAACTGTCGCCGCCTCCGGCCTGTGCCGGCAGGTGCCCCGCCCGGCAGCTCGGCTACGCCTGGCTCCCCGGCTCGTGACCATGGGCACGGTGGCCGCGATCTTCCTGGCGGTCCCGCCGGTCACGTGGCTCGCCGGGCGGCCGGTCTTCCCGGTGCGGTCAGCGGACCCGCTTGATCGAACCGCTCGCCGGGTTCCCTGCGGCGCCGGCTGGCGGTCCTGGCCCTGGTCGCCGTGCTGTTCGCCGCCCTGCCGGTGCTCGGCTGGCGTACGTCCGGAGCTCCCTGGCTGCCGGCGGAGCAGCGGGGCCGGGGGCTGTGGGCGCTGCTGGTCGGCGGGTCCGGCCTTGCGGCCTGGTCTTCGCGGCCACCGTCACGTTCGGCGCGAACTCAGCCCGAGCTCAGCTCGCCTGGCTACGCGGCGGCGGCCTGCCCTTCGCCTGATCGCGGCGTGCTCCGCGGTCCTGGCGATCTTCACTGGCGCTGTCCTGTCTCGCGCGGTAGCACCGGCCAGGTTGTCCGGGCCGATTCACGCCCCCGCGGTCACCCGCTCGGGCCGGGGTAGCGCGTCCGCGGGTGCATGGTGACCCGCTCGGGTAAGCTCGGCAGGTAGCCGACGACCTCGTCCGGGAGAGATCCCGGCCGCCAGCCGGGGACGCCGAAGGGGCAACCTCCCCGGAACCTCTCAGGCCCAAGGACCGGACGAGACAGGCAGCTCTGGAACCGCCCGGTCGCGATGACAGAGGGGGAGCCCGGCGGCCGCGCCGCCGCGCAGGACCGTAACTCCTCCGGGAGGTTCCCCTCATGAACTTCGCCCAGCGTCACATCGGGCCGACCCCCGCCGAGCAGGAGCGGATGCTCGCCGTGGTCGGCCACGGCTCGCTCGGCGAACTCGCCCGCGCGGCCCTGCCCCCGCGGATAGCCGATGACGGCCAGCTCAGCCTGCCCGCACCGCTCAGCGAGGCCGGGGCGCAGGCCGAGCTGCGCAGGCTGGCCGGCAAGAACCAGGTCCTCACGTCGATGATCGGCCTCGGCTACTACGGCACCGAGACCCCGGCGGTGATCCGCCGCAACCTGCTGGAAAATCCCGGCTGGTACACCGCCTACACCCCGTACCAGCCGGAGATATCGCAGGGCAGGCTCGAGGCGCTGCTGAACTTCCAGACCATGGTCGCCGACCTCACCGCGCTGCCGGTGGCCGGCGCCTCGCTGCTGGACGAGGCCACCGCGGCCGCCGAGGCGATGACTCTCGCCCGGCGGGCCGCCGGCCGGGGCAGCGTGTTCCTGGCCGACCGCGACTGCCTGCCGCAGACGCTCGAGGTGCTGCGCACCCGGGCGGAGCCGCTCGGGATCCGCCTGGTCGTCGCGGAGGTCAGTCCCGAAGTCGTCGCCGCTCAGCCGGAAGGCGAGCTGTTCGGCGTGCTGCTGCAGTACCCGGGGGCCAGCGGGGCAGTGCGTGACCTGGCCCCGGCGATCGAGGCGGCGCACCGGCACGGGGCGCAGGCGGCGGTGGCCGCCGACCTGCTCGCGCTGACCCTGCTGCGGCCGCCGGGCGAGATGGGCTCGGACATCGCGGTCGGCACCAGCCAGCGGTTCGGCGTGCCGATGGGCTTCGGCGGCCCGCACGCCGGCTACATCGCGGTCCGGGACGGCCTGCGGCGCCAGCTGCCCGGCCGCCTGGTGGGCGTCTCGGTGGACTCTGGCGGGCGGCCCGCTTACCGGCTCGCGCTGCAGGCCAGGGAGCAGCACATCAGGCGGGAGAAGGCGACCAGCAACATCTGCACCGCGCAGGTGCTGCTCGCGGTCATCGCCGCCATGTACGCGGCCTATCACGGTCCCGACGGGCTGACCGCCATCGCGCGCCGGGTGCACCGGCGGGCCGCCGCGCTGGCCGCAACGCTGCGCGGGCGCGGCCTGCAAACGGAGGCTGAGGCCTTCTTCGACACGGTGCGGGTGCGCTGGCCGGGCGGGGCGGCCGACGCGGTGGAGCGGGCCCGGGCGGCCGGCTTCAACGTCTACCTCGGCGACGCCGACACGTTCCAGCTGTCCTGCGACGAGACCACCACCGAGGAGCAGGTGGCGCACGTCGCCGCCGCGATCTGCGGGGAAGGCCCGGTCGCTGACGCCCCGGATGCCCTGCCCGCCGGGCTGCGGCGCACCTCGCCGTTCCTGACCCACCCGGTGTTCCGCGAGCACCGGACCGAGACCGGCATGCTCCGGTACCTGCGCCGCCTGGTCAACTTCGACATCGCGCTGGACCGGTCCATGATCCCGCTGGGCTCGTGCACGATGAAGCTGAACGCGGCGGCCGAGATGGAGCCCATCAGCTGGCCGCAGTTCGCCGACCTGCACCCGTTCGTCCCGGCCATCCAGGCCGGCGGCTACGGCGAGCTGATCGGCGAGCTCGAGCGGCTGCTGGCCGAGATCACCGGCTACGACGCGGTCTCGGTGCAGCCGAACGCGGGCTCCCAGGGCGAGCTGGCCGGCCTGCTGGCGATCCGCGCCTACCACGCGTCGCGCGGCGAGCCGGAGCGCGACACCTGCCTGATCCCCGAGTCGGCGCACGGCACCAACGCGGCCAGCGCCGTGCTGGCCGGGATGCGGGTGACCGTGGTCAAGTGCGGGGCGGACGGGGCGGTCGATGCCGGCGACCTGCGCGCCAAGCTCGACTCGCTCGGCGTCCGGGTCGCCGCGATCATGCTCACCTACCCGTCCACCAGCGGGGTGTACGAGGAGAACGTCACCGAGGTCTGCGAGACCGTGCACGCCGCGGGCGGCCAGGTCTACATCGACGGGGCCAACCTGAACGCGCTGGTCGGGCTGGCCCGCCCCGCGGCGTTCGGCGCTGACGTATCCCACCTCAACCTGCACAAGACGTTCTGCATCCCGCACGGCGGCGGCGGGCCGGGCGTGGGGCCGGTGGGCGTGCGGGCGCACCTGGCCCCGTTCCTGCCCGGCCGGGAGGCCGGCGACGTGGCCGCGACGCCGTTCGGGTCGGCCGGGATCCTGCCGATCTCCTGGGCCTACATCCGGATGATGGGCTCCGAGGGCCTGCGCCAGGCCACGCTGGTGGCGATCCTGGCCGCCAACTACGTGGCCGCTCGGCTGGCGCCGTACTACCCGGTCCTGTACACCGGCCGGGGCGGCCTGGTGGCGCACGAGTGCGTGATCGACCTGCGGGCTATCACCCGGGACACCGGGGTCACCGTGGAGGACGTGGCCAAGAGGCTCATCGACTACGGGTTCCACGCGCCCACGATGTCGTTCCCGGTAGCCGGGACCCTGATGATCGAGCCGACCGAGAGCGAGGAGCTGGCCGAGCTTGACCGGTTCTGCGAGGCGATGATCGCGATCAGGGAGGAGATCACCCGGGTCGCATCCGGCGAGTACGACCCGCAGGACAACCCGCTGAAGAACGCGCCGCACACCGCGGAGATGCTCATCACGGGTGACTGGAAGCACCCTTACCCGCGGGAGGAGGCGGCCTACCCGGGGCGCGGCGGCCGGCAGGCCAAGTACTGGCCGCCGGTGCGGCGGATCGACCAGGCCTACGGCGACCGGAACCTCGTCTGCGCCTGCCCGCCGCCTTCGGCGTTCGAGGACCGGGACGGCTCGTAGCGGCCCGGGCCGCCTGGCCGGGGCCGCCCGCTTGGCTCTACGCTTCGGGCATGACCGCTGAGGGTGATACCGGAGCGGGCGCGGCGCCGGAGGCCGGTCCGCCTGCCGCCGATCCGCCCGCCAGCCCGGCTGAGGACGATCCGCCCGCCAGCCCGGCTGAGGACGATCGGGCCGACGACGATCTGCCCGGCGCCAAGTCGCCCGCGGCAGGTGCGGCCGGGCGTGTCGCGGAGGGCATCGCGCACCTGGAGCAGGCGGTGGCCGCGTTCACCGAGGCCGCATTCACCGAGGCCGCGGCGTCCGGCGACGCCGGCATCGTGCCGCTCGCCATCGAGCTGCTGGCCCGGACCCTGCCGCTGTGCGAGCGGGAGGAGGAGTCGGCCCGGGCGTGGCAGCACGGCCTCGAGCACCCCGACCCCGCGGTGGCCGCGGCGGTGCGGATGCGGCTGCGCCGCGCATTCGGCGGCGACGGCTCGCCCGGCGAGCCCGCATGGTGGGAAGGGTTCGTGGAGTCGGCCGTCTGCCACGGCACGCTGCCGCTGCTCACCAACGAGGTGTTCGGCGCCCTCGACCACATGTACGCGCTGGCCGCGGTCCCGCTGGCCCGGGGCGGGGCCAGGACCCGGGAACTGCGGGACGTGCTGGCGCAGGCGGTGCGCGTGCCGGCCGGGTACGCCTGGGGGGACGACCTGCTGGCCAGCTTCCGCGCGCGGTTCCGCGACGTCACCGGAAGCGACACCGAGGCCTTCCCGGCCGAGTGGCCGGCCGGCTGACCGCTCCGTCACTGCTGCCGGATGAGAACGGCCGGCGTGACATCGCTGCACGCCCAGCGGCGATGTCACGGCCGGCCGGGCCGAGACCGCCCGGCGACCGCCGGCCGGGACCGGTACCCGGCGCAGGCTAGCTGTCGGACTGCAGGACGGCCTCGACCTCCAGCACGAGCTGGATCTTCTCGCTGACGGCCACGCCGCCGCCCGGGATCGGGCCGTTGTAGCTGACGCCGAAGTCCATCCGGTTGATCTCGCCGGTCGCGGAGAACCCGGCCCGGGTGTTGCCCTGGGAATCCGGGCCGAACCCGTTGACCTCGAGCTTCAGCGGAACCGGCAGGGTCACGCCCTTGAGGGTGAGCTCGCCGTCGAGGACGAAGTCGTCGCCGTCGCGCCTGAGGCCGGCGGACCGGTAGGTCATCTCCGGGTACGTCTCGACCTCGAAGAAGTCGGCCGAGCGGATGTGATTGTCACGCATCTCGTTGTTCGTGCTGATCGAGTTCAGGTCGATCGTCGCGGTGACGGTGGACTGCAGCGGGTCCCCGGCGGTGACCAGCTCGCCCTCGAACTTGGTGAAGTGCCCGCGCACCTTGCTCACCATCATGTGCCTGGCCAGGAACGATACGTCCGAGTGGACGGGGTCGATGACCCACTTGCCGGCCACGTAGCCGGGTATCTCGACAGCTGCGGTGGTCATTTCTCTCCTTGTTGCGTGCGTGCAGGGGTTCTGGGGAGTATGTCGGTATTTAATCGTTCTCTAGTTCCTAATAGGAACTGTACCCTACCCTGGTACGCGCGCTCGCCAGGCGCAAGACCGGCACATGCAGGTATCCTGGTCACCTGGAGGTAACCATGCACGCGGGGGATGCTCACCTGCCAGGTGCCGGATCCGGTGCCAGCCCCGGCTCGGGTCCCGGCCCGGAACGGCCGCCCGGCCCAGATCCGCCGGGTGGCACAGGCTTGCCCCGGCGGCCGTGCCGCGCCAGCGAGGTGCTGGGCCGGGTGGGAGACAAGTGGTCGCTGCAGGTGATCTTCTGCCTCGGCGGCGGGACCAAGCGGTTCACCGACCTGAAGCGCGATATCGAGGGCATCAGCCAGCGGATGCTCACCGTCACCCTGCGCGGGCTGGAGCGGGACGGCATCGTCACCCGGACCATGTACGCGGTCATGCCGCCCCGGGTTGACTACGCGCTGACCCCGATGGGGAACACGCTGCTCGACGCCGCCTGCACCCTGGTCCGCTGGGCGCACGCGCACCTGGACGAGATCGACGCCGCCCGGGCCGCCTACGATGCCCGCGAGGCGGCCGGCGGGCGCGCGTTCTCTGCGTAGAGTTGCTACGTGTCGGATCCGCACGACTATCGCCCCGCCCCCGGCTCGGTCCCCGAGTCTCCCGGCGTCTACCGGTTCCGGGACGGACGCGGCCGGGTGATCTACGTCGGCAAGGCGAAATCGCTGCGGGCCCGGCTGAACTCCTACTTCGCCGACTTCGCCACGCAGCACCCGCGCACCCAGGGCATGCTGCGGGCCGCGGCCAAGGTGGACTGGACGGTGGTCGGCACCGAGGTCGAGGCGCTGCAGCTCGAGTACTCCTGGATCAAGGAGTTCGATCCCCGGTTCAACGTCAGGTACCGAGACGACAAGAGCTACCCCTACCTCGCGGTCACCATGGACGAGGACTACCCGCGGGTCATGGTGATGCGCGGAGCCAAGCGGCGCGGGGTCAGGTACTTCGGGCCGTACTCGCACGCCTGGGCGATCCGGGAGACGGTCGACACGCTGCTGCGCGTCTTCCCGGTGCGGACCTGCTCGGCCGGCGTGTTCAAGCGGGCAGGCCAGATCGGCCGGCCGTGCCTGCTCGGCTACATCGGCAAGTGCTCGGCGCCGTGCGTGGGCCGGGTGACCGAGGCCGAGCACCGGCTGCTGGCCGAGGACTTCTGCGACTTCATGGCCGGCCAGACCGCCCGCTTCATCCGGGCGCTGGAGAACCAGATGCGCGCGGCCGCGGCGGCCGAGGAGTTCGAGCGGGCCGCCCGGCTGCGCGACGACGTCAAGGCACTGCAGCGCGCCCTGGAAAAGCAGGCGGTCGTGCTCGGCGACGGCACCGACTGCGACGTGATCGCGCTGGCCGAGGACCAGCTCGAGGCCGCCGTCCAGGTGTTCTACGTGCGCGGCGGCCGGGTGCGCGGGCAGCGGGGCTGGGTGGTGGACAAGGTCGAGGACGTCAGCCCGGCCGAGCTCGTGGAGCATTTCCTCGGCCAGGTCTACGGCGACGGCGGTCCGGCGGACGGCCCGCCGGGGCCGACGGCGCGCGGGCCCGGGCGCGCCCGGCGGCGTGCCGCGCGAGGTGCTGGTGCCGGTGCTGCCGCCCGGCGCCGATGCCATGCGCGACTGGCTGGCGCTGGGCGCCCGGCGCGGCGGCCGGGTGGACCTGCGGGTGCCCCGGCGCGGGGACAAGCGGGCGCTGCTGGACACCGTGGCCAGGAACGCCGCCGAGTCGCTGGCCCTGCACAAGACCAGGCGGGCCAGCGACCTGACCACCCGCAGCCGGGCGCTGCAGGAGATCCAGGACGGGCTCGGCCTGGCCGAGGCGCCGCTGCGGATCGAGTGCTACGACGTCTCGAACCTGCAGGGCACGCACGTGGTGGCGTCCATGGTGGTGTTCGAGGACGGGCTGGCCCGCAAGAGCGAGTACCGGCGGTTCAGCATCCGGGGCGCCGACGGCACCGATGACATCTCCGCCATCCACGAGGTGATCACCCGCAGGTTCCGCCGGTACCTGGAGGAGCGGGAGGAGACCGGCGAGCTCGACACGCTCGGCGACCGGGAGGAGGACAGCCTGCGGCCGGCCTGATCGCCGATCCCAAGCGCAAGTTCGCCTACCCGCCCAATCTCGTCGTGGTGGACGGGGGGCCCGCCCAGGCGGCGGCCGCCCAGCGGGCCCTGGCCGAGCTCGGCATCGACGACGTCGCGGTCTGCGGGCTGGCCAAGCGGCTGGAGGAAGTCTGGCTGCCCGGCGAGGACCACCGGTCATCCTGTCCCGCACCAGCGAGGGCCTCTACCTGCTGCAGCGGGTGCGGGACGAGGCGCACAGGTTCGCGATCACCTACCATCGGGCCAAGAGGTCGAAGGCGCTGACGGCCAGCGAGCTGGACGGCGTGCCCGGCCTGGGCCCGGCCCGGCGGGCGATGCTGCTGCGTCACTTCGGCTCGGTGCGCAAGCCTGGCGGCGGCCAGCGCGGAGGAGATCGCCGGCCTGCCCGGGATCGGGCCCGGCGTGGCCGAGGCGGTGGTCGCCGCCCTGCGGCCAGGATCGCGCGGCGGGCGATCGAGCGGGTCGCGGCGGACGGGGGAGAGCGGTGAGGAACGGCCACGGCGACGGCTACCGGGAGGCGGACGCCCCCAGCCATCGTGATCGTCACGGGGCATGTCCGGGGCCGGCCGGAGCACCGCGGCGAATGCGCTGGAGGACCTGGGCTGGTTCGTGGTGGACAACCTGCCGCCCGGGCTGCTGCCCACCATGGTGGACCTGGCCGCGCGGTCGGGCGGCGCGGTGCCCAGGGTCGCCGCGGTGGTGGACGTCCGCAGCCGGGCCTTCACCACCGACCTGGACGCCGCCCTCGGCGAGCTGGCCGGCCGCGGCGCCCCGCCCCGGGTGGTGTTCCTCGAGGCCGCCGACGACACGCTGATGCGCCGGTTCGACAGCGTCCGGCGGCCGCATCCGCTGCAGGGCGACGGCGGGGTCAGCGAGGGCATCGCCGCCGAGCGCGAGCTGCTGCGCGGCGTGCGGGGCGAGGCGGACCTGGTGATCGACACCTCCGCCCTCAACGTGCACGAGCTGCGCGCCAGGATGCAGGGCTTCTTCGGCGGGACCGGCGCCGCCGGCCTGCGCATCAACGTGGTGTCGTTCGGCTACAAGTACGGCCTGCCGGTGGACGCGGACATCGTGGCCGACTGCCGGTTCCTGCCCAACCCGCACTGGATCGAGGAACTGGCCCCGCTCACCGGGCTGGATGCGCCGGTCCGCGACTTCGTGCTCGGCCAGCCGGGCGCCAAGGAGTTCCTCGATGCCTTCGTCGAGGCGATGCAGGCGGCGCTGGCCGGCTTCGAGCGCGAGGGCAAGCGCTTCCTGACGCTCGCCGTGGGCTGCACCGGGGGCAAGCACCGCAGCGTCGCGATGGCCGAGCAGCTGGCGGCCAGGCTGGCCGAGGCCGGGGGCCGAAGTCCAGGTGACGCACAGGGACCTGGGGCGCGAGTGAGGAGCCTGCCTGACGTCCGGCCGGGCCCGGGCCCAGGGTGGTGGCGCTCGGCGGCGGCCATGGCCTGTTCGCGTCGCTGTCGGCGCTGCGCCGGGTCAGCGGCACGCTGACCGCCGTGGTCACGGTGGCCGACGACGGCGGCTCCAGCGGCAGGCTGCGGCACGATTTCGGCGTGCTGCCGCCCGGCGACCTGCGGATGGCCCTGGCCGCGCTGTGCGGCGACGACGACTGGGGAACCACCTGGAGCCGGGTGGTCCAGCACAGGTTCGGCGGCGACGGCGAGCTGGCCGGGCACGCCGTCGGCAACCTGCTCATCGTGGCCCTGTGGGAGCTGCTCGGGGACACGGTCGCCGGGCTGGACTGGGTGGGGCGGCTGCTCGGCGCGCACGGCCGGGTGCTGCCCATGGCGGCCGTGCCGCTGGACATCACCGCGCAGGTGGAGGGGGCCGATCCGGCTCGCCCCTACCAGCTGACCACCGTCCGGGGGCAGGTCGCCTGTGCCACCACGGCGGGGCAGATCCGCTCGATAGCGCTCGAGCCCGCCGAGCCGGCCGCCCGTCCGGAGGCGGTCACCGCCGTGCGGGACGCGGACTGGGTGGTGCTCGGCCCGGGCTCGTGGTTCACCAGCGTGCTGCCGCACCTGCTGGTGCCCGACCTGGCCGACGCCATGCTCGCGACCAGGGCGCGCCGGGTGGTGGTGCTCAACCTCGCGCCGCAGGACCGGGAGACGGAAGGACTCTCGCCGAGCGCCCAGCTGGAGGCGCTGGCCGACCACGCGCCCGGCCTCGCGGTGGACGTGATCCTGGCCGACCGCCAGGCCGCCGCCGGCGGCGGGACGGCTGACCTGGAGAAGGCCGCAGGCCTGCTGGGCGGCAGGCTGCTCGTCGCCGACGTGGCCCAGGGGGACGGGGCGCCCCGGCACGACCCGGCGCGGCTGGCCGGGGTCTACGCTCAGATATTCGAGGGGGAGTGACGCAGATGGCGATGACCGGCCTCGTGAAGGACGAACTGAGCCGGGTCAGCGTGGTCAAGCCGTGCTGCCGCAAGGCGGAGGTGTCCACCCTGCTCAGGTTCGCCGGCGGGCTGCACCTGGCCAGCGGGCACATCGTCATCGAGGCCGAGCTCGACACCGGGGCGGTGGCCCGCAGGCTCCGCAAGGATATCGCCGAGGTGTTCGGGCACCGCTCCGAGCTGCTCGTACTCGCGCCGAGCGGGCTGCGGAAGGGGAACAGGTACGTCGTCCGGGTGGCCAAGGACGGCGACAGCCTGGCCCGCCAGGCCGGCCTGGTGGACAGCTACGGCCGGCCGGTGCGCGGGCTGCCCCGGCAGGTGGTGGCCGGCGGCAGCTGTGACTGCGAAGCGGCCTGGCGGGCCGCATTCCTTGCTCACGGCTCGCTGACCGAGCCGGGCCGCTCGATGTCACTGGAGATCACCTGTCCGGGCCCGGAGGCGGCGCTCGCCCTCGTCGGGGCGGCGCGGCGGCTGAAGATCCAGGCCAAGGCCCGGGACGTCCGGGGGGTGGACCGGGTCGTGGTGAAGGACGGCGACGCGATCAGCGCGCTGCTGACCCGGCTGGGGGCGCATGACAGCGTGCTGGCCTGGGAGGAACGGCGGGTCCGCCGCGAGGTCCGGGCCACGGCCAACCGGCTGGCCAATTTCGACGACGCCAACCTCCGGCGCAGCGCCCGGGCCGCGGTGGCCGCGGGCGCGCGGGTGGAGCGGGCGCTGGAGATCCTGGGCGACGACGTGCCCGCGCACCTGTGTGACGCGGGGCGGCTGCGCATCGCGAACCGGCAGGCGAGCCTGGAAGAACTCGGCCAGCTCGCCGACCCCCCGATGACCAAGGACGCGATCGCGGGCCGGATCCGGCGGCTGCTGGCGATGGCCGACCGCCGGGCCGAAGAACTCGGCGTCCCCAGCACGGAGGCCGGGCTCACTCCCGACATGCTGATGTAGTTCCGGTAGGGTTCGGCGCGGGGACTGCTCGGTCATCGGGCGGCGTCATCGGGCGGCGCGCCGGGCGCCGCGCATGACCATCAGGAAGCCTTGAGGAGAGCGCTGCTGTGACCATTCGGGTGGGCATCAACGGATTCGGCCGGATCGGGCGCAACTTCTGGCGTGCCGCCAGCGCCACGGCTGGCGAGCACGGCGGAGCGGCCGGCGACATACAGGTTGTCGCGGCCAACGACCTCGGCGACGTCGCGACCATGGCGCACCTGCTCAAGTACGACAGCGTGCTCGGCAACCTCGCGCAGGATGTCACGGCCGACGGCGACTCGATCCGGGCCGGCGCCCAGTCGATCAAGATACTGGCCGAGCGGGACCCGGCCGACCTGCCCTGGGCCGAGCTCGGCGTGGACGTCGTGGTCGAATCGACCGGCCGGTTCACCAACGCCGACGACGCCCGCAAGCACATCGCCGGCGGCGCCAGGAAGGTGATCATCTCGGCGCCGGCCAAGGGCGAGGACCTCACCATCGTCATGGGGGTCAACGACGACGCCTACGACCCGGCCCGGCACGAGATCATCTCCAATGCCTCGTGCACCACGAACTGCGTCGCGCCGATGGCCAAGGTGCTGCTGGACAACTTCGGCATCGTGCGCGGCCTGATGACCACGGTGCACGCCTACACCAGCGACCAGGTGCTGCAGGACTTCCCGCACAAGGACCTGCGCCGGGCGCGGGCCGCCGCGATCAACATCATCCCCACCACCACCGGGGCGGCCAAGGCCACCGCGCTGGTGCTGCCCGAGCTCAAGGGCAAGATGGACGGCATCTCGCTGCGGGTCCCGGTGCCGGACGGCTCGGTCACCGACCTGGTCGCGCAGCTCGGCCGCGAGGTCACCAAGGACGAGGTGAACGCCGCCTTCCGCGCCGCGGCCGACGGCCCGCTGAAGGGCTACCTGACCTACACCAGCGACCCGATCGTGTCGTCCGACATCGTCGGCTCGCCCGCCTCGTGCGCCTTCGACTCCTCGCTCACCATGGCCGACGGCCGACCAGGTGAAGGTGATCGGCTGGTACGACAACGAGTGGGGTTACTCGTCCCGGCTCGCCGACGCGGTGCGCCTGGTCGGTTCCCGGCTGAGCTGACTTCGGCATCCGCGAGCCGACGGGAAGGCCGATGAGAGGTATCGACGACGAGGAGGTCGGCGGGCGGGCGGTGCTGCTGCGCGCCGACCTCAACGTGCCGCTGGACGGCACCCGGATCACCGACGACGGGCGGATCCGGGCCAGCCTGCCCACCATCCCAGGCTGGCCGGGCGGGGCGCCCGGGTCATCGTGCTCGCCCACCTGGGCCGGCCGTCAGGGCGCCGGTTTCGCCGGACGGGCCGCGGGCGGCCCCTCGCTGGAGCCGGTCGCCGGCCACCTGGGCCGGCTGCTGGGCCGGCCGGTCCGCGTTCGCCGCCGACGTGGCCGGGCCGTCCGCCGCGGCGGCCGCCGCCGCGCCTCCGCGACGGTGACGTCGCGCTGCTGGAGAACGTGCGCTTCGAGCCGGCCGAGACCAGCCAGGACGAACAGGAGCGGGCCGCGCTGGCCGGCAGGCTCGCCGCGGTGGGCGCCCGGGCCATGGGCGATGCCGCGGCGGGCGAGCCGCTGTACGTCGGCGACGGGTTCGGCGCGGTGCACCGCAAGCACGCCAGCGTGTACGACCTGCCGCTGGCTGCTGCCGCACGCGGCCGGCGACCTGGTGCTGGCCGAGGTCGAGGTGCTGCGCAAGCTGACCACCGGCCCGCAGCGGCCGTACGTGGTCGTGCTCGGCGGCGCCAAGCCGTCGGACAAGCTGGGCGTGATCGGCAACCTGCTCGGCCAGGCGGACCGGCTGCTGATCGGCGGCGGCATGTCCTACACGTTCCTGGCCGCGCAGGGGCACGAGGTCGGCAAGTCGCTGCTGGAGGCGTCCCAGATCCCGCACGTGACCAGCCTGATGGAGGAGGCA
Organism: uncultured Actinomycetes bacterium; assembly: GCA_963795575.1. Classification (GTDB taxonomy): domain Bacteria; phylum Actinomycetota; class Actinomycetes; order Streptosporangiales; family Streptosporangiaceae; genus PALSA-505. The sequence continues at coordinate 159,458 of CAWCII010000010.1, forward strand.
TCCCGGCGCGGCGTGGAGATCGTCCTGCCGGCCGACATCGTCGCGGCCACGCACTTCGCGGCCGACGCGGACCATGACGTGGTGCCGGCCACCGCGTTCCCGGCCGACCGCGAGGGCATGGACATCGGCCCCGCGACCCGCGCGCTGTTCGCGCAGAAGCTGGCCGACGCGAGGACGGTGTTCTGGAACGGGCCGATGGGCGTGTTCGAGTTCCCCGCGTTCGCGGCCGGGACCCTGGCCGTCGCGAAGGCCATCAGCGGCGTGTCCGGGCTGACCGTCGTCGGCGGCGGGGACTCGGCCGCGGCCGTCCGGCAGCTCGGCCTCGGCGAGGACGCGTTCGGCCATATCTCGACCGGCGGCGGCGCCAGCCTGGAGTACCTGGAGGGCCGCACGCTGCCCGGGCTGACCGCGCTCGGAGATGACCGGTGAGCAGCCGCCCGGCCCGGATGCCGCTGATCGCCGGGAACTGGAAGATGAACGGAACCCACCTCGAGGCGATAGCACTGGTGCAGAAGCTGGCGTTCACGCTGACCGACAAGGACTTCGGTGCGGTCGACGTGGTGGTGCTGCCGCCGTTCACCGCGCTGCGGAGCGTGCAGACGCTGGTGCTCGGCGACCGGCTGCGGATCGGCTACGGCGCGCAGGACGTGTCACCGCACGACAACGGCGCCTACACCGGCGACATCAGCGCGTTCATGCTGGCCAAGCTCGGCTGCGGTTACGGGCTGGCCGGCCACTCCGAGCGCCGGCAGTACCACGGCGAGGACGATGCCCTGATCAACGCCAAGGTCAGGGCGCTGCTGGGGGCCGGGCTCACGCCTATCCTCTGCGTGGGGGAGAGCCTGGAAGTGCGGCAGGCGGGAGACTGCGTGCCGCACGTGCTCGCCCAGCTCGACGGCGGGCTCGCGGGACTGGCCGCCGGGCAGGTGGCCGGGATGGTCGTCGCCTACGAGCCGGTCTGGGCCATCGGCACCGGCGAGGTGGCCACTCCCGACGACGCGCAGCAGGTGTGCGCAGCCATCCGGACCAGGCTTTCCGAGGTGCAGGGGGGCGAAACGGCCGCCGGCGTGCGTATCCTCTATGGCGGATCAGTCAAAGCGGATAGCATCGCTGCGATCATGGAGCAGCACGACATCGACGGCGCACTTGTCGGTGGTGCGAGCCTGGATGCCGGTGAATTTGCGAGAATATGCAGGTACGGTGAAATGGCAGGGCATCACGCCTGAGCGCAAGGCCGGAAGGACCAGAGAACAGCCGTGACCGTCGGACTCTCCATCGTCTTGATCATTACAAGCCTGCTCATGATCGTGCTGGTGCTGCTGCACCGGGGCAAGGGCGGCGGGCTCTCCGACCTCTTCGGCGGGGGGGTGACATCGTCGCTCGGCTCATCCTCCGTTGTTGAGCGAAACCTCGACCGGCTGACGATCTTCACGGGTATTATCTGGTTCCTCTGCATCGTCGGCCTCGGCATCCTCCATAGGTAGTTCCCGGGCGTCAGCACGATCCCCATGCAATGCACGACACCCGCACAGGCATGAGGCGACGTTACGCACGCAAGCACGGGGTGAGAAAGTAAACCCACGAGACAAGGGGTATTCCGTGAGCAGTGGCAACGCCATCCGCGGCAGCAGGGTAGGCGCGGGCCCCATGGGCGAGGCCGAGCGCGGCGAGTCAGCGCCGCGGGTGTGGGTGTCCTTCTGGTGCTCGAACCGGCACGAGACGCGGCCGAGCTTCGCCACCGACGCCCAGGTGCCCGAGACGTGGGAATGTCCGCGGTGCGGATTCCCTGCCGGGCAGGATGAGCACAGCCCGCCGGCCCCACCGCGCGCCGAACCGTACAAGACCCACCTCGCGTACGTGAAAGAGCGGCGCAGCGACGCCGACGGGGCGGCGATCCTGGCTGAGGCGCTGCAGCGGCTGCATCACCGGGCCTGACGCCGGGGGACGCCAGCCGGGACCGCCGCCGCCCCGCTCGCCCGCCGCGGCCCGCCAGCCGCCGGGATCAGGGGTCAGCCGCCGACCAGGAGCGCGGCCAGGGAGCGAACCTTTCCCGCAGGGTGGCGACGTTTTGCGGGGTGAGCCCGAACTGGGCGAATACCTCATCGGGCATCTGATCGAGCCGCCGCCCGGCATCCGCGAAGTCTCGCTCGGCCAGGCCGGGATCCAGCCGCCGGGCGAAACCGATCAGCTCATCGGTGCCGTAATACCCCAGCGCGGCCGCGGTGTCAACGTAATCGCGCGGATAGGCCCGGGACGCCAGCGCGCACACTTTCCCGCCGGTCACGTCTTCCAAGTCGAGGACGGGGCCGATCTCCATGACCACCGGCTCACGGCCGCGGTCGAAGTAGGCCATCTGCAGGGCCATCTTCTCCCCGCCGGGAGCGGTCACAGCCCACTCGGCCAGTCCCTCGCCCATGCCGGGGAAGATGTCAGCCAGCCCGGCGACCTTGTCCACCCGCTGGGCCGAGAAGCCCGCGCCGCGCAGCGCGGCCTGCACCCCGTCCGCGGCGGCCTGCACGCCGCTGACCTGGTTGGTGAACAGGTCAACATCCTCGGTACGACGGGTGATAAGCCCGTGCGCGAGCAGCGCGTTACCGCCGCCGAGAGCAAATCCGTGCCGGGCTGCCGCACCCAGGGCGATCGTGGCGACCCGGGCGTGCACCTCGCTGACCGGCATCAGGTGACCGCTACCGCGCCGCGGAGCACCGAGTGCCGTTCCTCCCAGGCTTGCCGCACGCCCCTGGGCAAGAACAGCTCCGGCCACACCGCGATCAGCATGTCTCCGTTCAGGTAGCTGGTGAGTTCTTCCGGGCAGGCCGCTTCCTGCAGGACGGTCTCGTACATCAACCGCAGCATGAACGGCTTGTCCAGGTCGAATGGCTGCCCGGCCGGGCTCCAGAACAGCCGCAGCGGCAGCGTCATCGCGCCACGGACCGGGCCGCGCAGGCTGGACAGGTCGGTGGCCACGATCGTCCGCCGCCCGGGCCGGGCCCGGTGCTGCGTCCGCACCGCGATCGGACTGTCCATGCCTACAGCATAGCCCGCCGGCAGCCAGGCGCGAAACTCTGTTCTAAAATCTGCCCGCCGCCGACCCGGCGGTCAGCCCGGCTCGGGGCCGCCCAGCAGGTCGGTCCGCTGCTCGTCGGGCTCTGGCCCGCCCAGCCCGGGCGGTCAGCCCGGCTCGGAGCCGCCCAGCAGGTCGGTCCGCTGCTCGTCGGGCTCTGGCCCGCCCAGCTCGTCGCTGGCCGGCTCGGAGCCGCCCAGCAGGTCGGTCCGCTGCTCGTCGGGCTCTGGCCCGCCCAGCTCGTCGCTGGCCGGCTCGGAGCCGCCGTACACGTCGGTCCGCTGCTCGTCGGGCTCTGGGCCACCCAGGACGCCCGGGTCCTGCCCGCCTGCCGGAGTGTTCATCACGCCCGCCTCCTTCCGGCGACGCCGTGCTCGACACGCCCGAGTCTAGGTGAAGCGACGGGACCGGGCTCGCGCGGGGCGGCCGGGCACTACGATGAGCCGGTGCCGTTGCGAGCCGTCGATTTCCACGTGCACCTGCCCACTCCGGACTGGCTGGACGGCAGCATGGCCGGCTACGTCGAGGCCGCGGAGGCGTACTTCAGGTCCACCGTGCAGCGGCAGTCGCTGGATGAGCTGGCGGCCAGGTACCGTGAACTGGAGGTGAAGGCGGTCCTGCTGGCCTGGGACGCCGAGACGGCCACGGGCCGGCCCCGGGTGCCCAGCGAAACCGTGGCCGCGGCCTGCCGCCAGTACCCGGACGCGTTCACCGGCCTCGGCTCGGTCGACCCGCACAAGGGCGAGGCGGCCGTCGCGGAGGTGGCCAACATCGCCGCGCTGGGCCTGCGAGGCGTCAAGTTCCACCCGTCGCTGCAGGCCTTTTCGCCCGATGATCCCGCCTACTGGCCGATCTTCGCCGCGTGCGAGCAACACGGCCTGCTCGCGCTGTTCCACACCGGGACCAGCGGGATCGGCGCCCGCCAGCCCGGCGGCCAGGGGATCCGGATCGACTACGCCCATCCGCTCAGGCTCGACGCGGTGGCCGCCGCTCACCCCGCGCTGACCGTGGTCGCCGCGCATTTCGGCTGGCCGTGGCAGATGGACCTGATCGCCATCGCACTGCACAAGACCAACGTGTACATCGACATCTCCGGCTGGTCGCCGCGCCGGATCCCGGCCGAGGTGATCCGTGAACTGCGCGGGCGGCTGGCGGGGCAGTTCGTATGGGGCAGCGACTTCCCGTTCATCACCCCGGAACGCTGCCTGGCCGAGCTCGCCGGCCTGGACCTGCCGGCCGAGGTCATGGACCAGGTGCTGCGCGACAACGCGGCCCGCATCCTCGGGCTCGGCTGACGGCAGCGCGGGTCAGGCTATCGCCGGGCGCCGCCGGGTGTAGCGGCAGAACAGATGCCCCTGTTCCTCGAGCACGTGCCGCAGCACGAGCCGGCCCGACTGCACCGCGCTGTCGCCCATGGCGATCCGGCCGGCCCCGCCGCTGGCCACTAGCGGGCTGATCGTGAGGCAGAGCTCATCGAGCAGTTCGGTCGCGGCCAGCTCGCCGAGCAGCTGCGGCCCGCCCTCGGCGAGGATCCGCCGGTGACCCCGGTCAGCCAGCGCCTGCAGGGCGAGGCCGAGGTCGGCGGTGTCGTCGCCGGCCACGATGACGTCGGCGTTCTTCAGCGCTTCGGTGCGCAGCTCGGCCGGCGCCTGCTCGGTGGTGATCAGGATGGTCCGGGCCCCGGGTAGCGCGGCGGTCAGCAGCGGGCTGGACAGGTCGAGGCTGACCCGCCTGGTGACCACCGCTATGGCCGGCACCGGGGCCGCGCCGTCGCGCAGGCCGGGCCACAGCTCCTCGGGGCGGACGGCGGCGTACCGCTCGGCGCGGGCCGTGCCCGCGCCCACGAGGATCACGTCGCAGAGGGTGCGCATTAACGCGAACAGGCTGCGGTCCGCGTCGCTGGACAGGCCGGCGCTGCGGCCGCGGATCGTCGCGGCGCCGTCGGCGCTGGCCACCATGTTCGCGCGCACCCAGGCCTGGTCGGTGTCCGGATACGCGTACAGCCTGGCGAGTTCAGGCCGGGTGAGGTCGGCAGGGCCGTCGTCCCCGGATTCGACCTGAGGCGGGAAGATCAGTCGCACGATGAGCAGTCAACCAGACCGGGCCCCGGCTCCGTGCGGCGGATCAAGCCACGGCGGGGATATCGGGCGGCAAAAGGTCTAGGGACCCTCCGGCACCAGCAGGGTCGGCACGCCCCGCCTTAACCTGACCGCACCCGTGACCCGCGTTGCCCTCATCGAACGTCCTCTCGTTCCGCGTTCCCGGCAGCATCAGCCGTCAGCCGGTCACCACAGGAAGCCGAGCGGGGCCTCAAAGTTTCGACGCGCCAGGCCCGCCCCCGGTTGACAGCGGCATGGCGTAGGATGCGCCCGCGCCACCTGCACAATTACAAATCTCTAGCCGACGGCCGGGGCCGGGCCCACGGCGCGGAGCACCAGGACCGACCTGCTGGCGACACTGGCCTGGGCCGCCGGGCTGAGCACGCCTGACCCCTCGGCCGCCGGATGGCCCCGCCTGACCCTCGGCCGCCCCGCCGGGCCCGGCTGACTCCCCGGCCGCGGTGTCGAGCGCGACCTCCCAGCCCGGGCCGAACCGCGCGTCCGGCAGCGCGAAGGTCACCGGCTCGCAGCGGGGGTTGAACAGTAGCAGGAAGCTGTCGGTGGGGGCGGCGTCCTGGTCACCGGGGCCGGCCGCGTCGGACGCGCGCGCCGCATCCCGGCCGTCCAGGAAGACCCCCAGGCAGCCACCGTCGGGAGCGTTCCAGTCCGGTCCGGCCAGCTCCTTCCCTGACGGGAGGAACCAGATGACGTCGGCGGGCCCGCCGCGCGGGGCGCCGGGCGGCCGGCCGCGGAAGAACGTGCGGCGGCGGAAGACACGATGCGCCCGGCGCAGGCCGGTCACCGCCCGGACGAAGCCGAGGAATTCCTCCCCGGCCGGCGACAGCTCCCAGTCCAGCCAGGTCAGCTCGTTGTCCTGGCAGTAGGCGTTGTTGTTGCCTGCCTGGCTGCGGCCGAGCTCGTCCCCGGCCAGCAGCATCGGCATGCCCTGCGAGCACATCAGCGAGACCAGGAAATTGCGCTTCTGCCGGGCTCGCAGCCGGGTGATCTCCGGGTCGCCGGACGGCCCCTCGACCCCGCAGTTCCACGACCGGTTGTCGTCGCTGCCATCCCGGTCCTGCTCGCCGTTGGCCAGGTTGTGCTTGCGGTCGTAGCTGACCAGGTCCTGCAGCGTGAAGCCGTCGTGGCAGGTGACGTAGTTGACCGACGCGGCCGGCCTGCGGCCGCTGGCCTGGAACGTCTGGCTCGACCCGGCCAGCCGGGAGGCGAACTCGGGCAGGGAGCCGGGCTGGCCGCGCCAGTAGTCACGAACCGCGCCCACGTACTGCCCGTTCCACTCCGCCCACGGCGCGGGGAAGCTGCCCAGCTGGTAGCCGCCGGGGCCGACATCCCACGGCTCGGCGATCAGCTTCACCTGGGACACCACCGGATCCTGGCCGACCATGCGCAGGAATGCCGCGCAGCGGTCCGCCTCGCCCCGCTCGCGGGTCAGCGCCGGCGCGAGATCAAGGCGGAACCCGTCCACGTGCATGTCGAGCACCCAGTACCGCAGCGAGTCCATGATCAGCTGCAGCGCCCGCGGATGCCGGACGTTCAGGCTGTTGCCGCAGCCGGTGTCGTCCACGTAGCGGCTCGGGTCGTCGCCGTGCAGCCGGTAGTAGGCGGCGTTGTCGATGCCGCGGAGGCTCAGCGTCGGGCCGAGCGGGCAGGCTTCCGCGGTGTGGTTGTACACCACGTCCAGGAGCACCTCAAGGCCGGCCTGATGCAGCGCCCGCACCATCGCCTTGAACTCGCGGACCTGCTCACCGCGCTGGCCGGCCGAGGAGTACGCGTTGTGCGGGGCAAGGAAGCAGATCGAGTTGTAGCCCCAGTAGTTGACCAGCCCGCGCTGCGCCAGCGCGGGCTCGGGCAGGAACTGGTGAACCGGCAGGAGTTCCACGGCGGTGACGCCGAGCCGGAGCAGGTGCTCGATCATCGCGGGGTGCCCGACCGCGGCGTAGCTGCCTCGCAGCTCAGCCGGGATGTGCGGGTGGCGGATGGTCAGGCCGCGCGCGTGCGCCTCGTAGATGAGGGTGTCCTGGGCTGGCGTGCGGGGCGGCCGGTCATCGCCCCAGTCGAAGTCGGTGCCGGCCACCACGCCGCGCGGCACGTACGGGGCGCTGTCGGCCGTGCTTGGCGCCGAGGGATCCTCCGGCCGGTGGCCGTACACCGCCCGGGACCGCCTGACCGCGCCCTCCACCGCCTTGGCGTACGGGTCGAGCAGCAGCTTGGCCGGGTTGCACCGGAGCCCGCGGCCGGGCTCGTACGGTCCGTGCACCCGGTAGCCGTACCGCTGGCCGGGTCCGATGCCCGGCAGGTAGCCGTGCCACACGAACCCGTCCGCCTCAGTCAGCTCAGCGCGTGTCTCCGGGGCGGACTGCGCCGGACCGTCCCCCCCGAACAGGCACAGCTCTACCCGCTCAGCCACCCGGGAGAACAGGGCGAAGTTGGTGCCCGCGCCGTCCCAGGTCGCGCCGAGCGGATACGGGCTCCCTGGCCAGACGCGCATTCATCTTCCTCACCCGGGCCTGCCCTACGCTCGCCCGGTGGGTCAGTCTAGCGTCAGCCGGCCGCCGGAACGCTTACCCGCGCCCGGTCAACTACGGACGGTACGTCCAGTCCGTCCGGCAGTGTGCCGAACGCGTACCCCGGACCGCCCGCGCTGGCCGATCCGAGCCGGGAGGCGCAGAACGCGTCGGCGACGGCCGCCGGCCCGTGCCGGACCAGCAGCGCGCCCTGCAGCAGCGACGCGATCAGGCCGGCCAGCCGCCGGGCCTGGTATTCCGCCGCGACGCCGCCGGCAGGCCCGGGTGCCGACTCCGCCAGCCCGGCCAGCCCCGAGAGCATGCGGCGCAGCTCCGCGGTCGCCTCGTCCAGCCGCTTGTCGCCGCCCGCCGCCAGGTCAAGCTCGGCCAGCAGTGCGTCGGCCGACCCGGGCGAGCGGCGCAGCGCGCGCAGCACGTCCAGCGCGGTCACGTTGCCCGAGCCTTCCCAGATCGAGTTCAGCGGCACCTCCCGGTAGAGCCCGGGCAGCCCGGACTCCTCCACGTAGCCGTTGCCGCCGTGGCACTCCAGCACCTCGGCGGCGTGCGCCACGGCCCGCTTGCAGACCCAGTACTTGGCGGCGGGCAGCGCGACCCGCAACAGGGCGGCCTCGCCGCCGGAGTCCATGGCTCGCTGGGCCCCGGCGGCCAGCCGGATCGCCAGCGCGGTCGCCGCCTCGGATTCCACCGTCAGGTCGGCGAGGACGCAGGTCATCAGCGGCTGATCGACGAGACTGCGGCCGAATGCCTGCCGGTGCGCGCAGTGGTGCACGGCGGCCACCGTGCCGCGGCGCATCGCGGCGGCGCTGCCGAGCACGCAGTCCAGCCGGGTCGCGGTCACCATATCGATGATCGTGCGCACGCCGCGGGCCGGCCTCCCCGACCTGCCAGGCCAGCGCCCTGTCGTACTCCACCTCGGCGGACGCGTTGGACCGGTTGCCCAGCTTGTCCTTGAGCCGCTGGATCCGCATCGCGTTGCGCGTGCCATCCGGCAGCACCCGGGGGAGCAGGAAGCAGGTGAGCCCGTCCGGGCCCTGGGCCAGCACCAGGAACAGGTCGCACATCGGCGCCGAGTTGAACCACTTGTGCCCGGTGAGCAGGTGCGCGTCGTCGCCCGCGTCCGGGACGGGCTCGGCGCGGGTGGTGCTGGCCCGCACGTCCGAGCCGCCCTGCTTCTCGGTCATGCCCATGCCGGACAGCAGCCCGGCCTTGGCTTGCGGCGCGCGCAGTCCCGGGTCGTAGGCGCGCGAGGCGAGCAGCGGCTCGAACTGGCGGGCCAGGCCGGGCGCGTGCCGCAGCGCGGGCACCGCCGCGTACGTCATCGAGACCGGGCAGCCGTGGCCGGCCTCGGCCTGGCTCCACACGTAGAACTTCGCCGCGCGGGCCAGGTGAGCGCCGGGCCCGCCGTCCGCCCACGGGGCCGCGTGCAGGCCGTGGCTGACGGCCACCGACATCAGGGCGTGCCAGGCCGGGTGGTACTCCACCTCGTCGATCCGGTGACCGTACCGGTCGTGCGTGCGCAGCCTGGGCACGTGGTCGTTGGCCAGCCTGGCCTGCTGCTGCGCCTGCTCGGAGCCGGCCAGCGTGCCGAGCTCGTGCAGTTCGGCGAGCACGGCGCCGCCGCCCTCGCGGTCCAGCGCCGCCAGCAGCGCGGGGTCGGCGGCCACGTCATGCCCGGCCAGCGGCGGAACCTGGTTGAGCACCTCGTGAGTGGCGCGCGATCCGGTCATAAGGGTCAGGCTATCCGGGCCGCCGCCGCGGCGGCCTGCCCGGCGCGGGCGGCGGCGTACCGGGCGAGGACGATGTCGGCCAGCTCGGGCGCGGCGCCGAGCGGCTCGCAGACGGCGGCGGCTCCGGCGGCGAGCGCGCCGTCGCGGACGGCGGCGGCGAACCTGCCGGGGGCGAGCAGGTAACTGGCTACCGCGACGCGGCGCGCGCCGGCGGCCCGCAGGGCGGATACCGCCTCGGCCGGCGACGGCGTGGCGGCGCTGGCGTAAGCCGGGACGACGTCCCGCCAGCCGCGCCGCGCCCGGCACTGCGCGGCCAGGCGGGCGATGGCGGCGGACGCGGCCGGGTCGCTGGATCCGGCCGCGGCGAGCACCACCGAGGTGGCAGGGTCGCCCGCGGGCACGCCCGCCTCGGCCAGCCGGCGCTCCAGCGCGGTGATGAGCAGCGGATGCGGGCCGAGCGGATCACCGTAAATGATCTCCAGCCGGCCATCGGGCCCTGGCCAGGCGGCCCGCAGCGCGGCCGGAATGTCGATCTTGGTGTGGTAGGCGTCGGTCAGCAGCAGCGGCAGCACCACGACCGGACCCTGGGGGAGCGCGCCCAGCGCCTGCGCGGGCGATGGCGGCGCGTGCCCCAGGTAGGCGGGGCTGACCGCCAGCCCGGCCAGCCCGTGGCCGGCCGCCCGCACGCGGACCAGGTCAAGCAGCTCCTCGATCGTCGCGGCGGCCCGGGGATCACGGCTGCCGTGAGCCACCGTCACCAGCGGCGGCAGGCTCACCGTCCCGTCACCGCCGGTGCGCCGAAGGCCATCGACGGCCGTTGGGTGTTCACCGGCGCCCACCGAACGTACCGTCGGTAGCGCGGCGGGGAACAGAGCGGGCGGACCGGGTCAGTCGTGGATGCCGCACTCGCTCTTGCCCGTGCCCGCCCAGCGGCCGCTGCGAGGGTCGGCACCCTGCTCGACCCGGCGCGTGCACGTGGCGCAGCCGATCGACGGGTACCCGTCGGAGACCAGCGGGTTCACCAGGATGCCGTGGGCGATGATGTACTCGTCCACCTGCGCCTGGGTCCAGCTGACGATCGGGTTCACCTTGACCATCTGGCGCCTGGCGTCCCACTCCACGGCCTTCGCGTTCCGGCGGGACGGCGCCTCGTCCCGCCGGACGCCGGTGATCCACGCGTCGTACTGCCGCAGAGTGCGCTCAAGCGGCTGGACCTTCCGCATCTGGCAGCAGAGGTCAGGGTCGCGGGCATACAGCCGCGGCCCGAACTCGGCGTCCTGCTCGGCCACGGTCCGCTCCGGGGTGACGTTCACCACGTTGACCGGGTACACGGCCGCGACCGCGTCACGCATGCCGATGGTCTCGGCGAAGTGGTACCCGGTGTCCAGGAAGATCACGTCAATGCCCGGCTGGACCACCGAGGCGAGGTGGATGAGCACCGCGTCGGTCATCGACGAGGTCAGGCACAGCCGGTCATCGAAGGCGTTTGCTGCCCACTGCATGATCTCCCCGGCGGAGGCGCCGGCCAGTTCCTGCGCGGCCTGCGCGGCCAGAATCCTCGGGGGGCTGCGGGGTGTCTCCTCCCGGGGCTAGCGCTGTCATGCGGGGTCGTCCCTCCAGGTCGGTGGAGCGTCGGTCGGGGCTTCCGGCGCCATCGAGGCCGTCTCAGCCCCCAGGCGGGCGGGCACGGACGTCGCAGGGAAAACTCCGGTCCCTGCGAAGCTTAGCCGGAAAGACCTTGTGCAACTGCGACATTGCCAGCGGGCTTCCCTGGTGTCGGGTCGCAGATCTTCTTCACCGCAGTAGGGGCAGTAAAACGGAACGGCGCGTTCTGTCACGAGATGTCCGCTTCGCTGGCCCGGCTGACCCACGCGGCGAAGGACTCATCCGGATTCCGGTCCGCCGCGAACCTGCGCAGCACCCGCTCCACGTAGCCGGGCAGCTGCTCGGCCGTGGTCTTCAGCCCGCGGACCTTCCGGCCGAAGCCCGACCCGCAGGCGTCACCGCCGTTCAGGGCGCCGCCCAGGTGAATCTGGAACCCCTCGACCTGGCGGCCGTCGGCGTCGGTGACCAGCGACCCCTTGAGGCCGATGTCGGCGGTCTGGATGCGAGCGCAGGAGTTGGGGCAGCCGTTCACGTTGATGGTGACCGGCACGCCGAACCCCGGCAGGCGCCTCTCGAGCTCGTCGATCAGGTCGGACGCCCGCTGCTTGGTCTCCACGATGGCCAGCTTGCAGAACTCGATGCCGGTGCAGGCCATGGTGTGCCGGCGGAACACGCTGGGGGTGACCTGCAGGTGATTCTGCTCCAGATCGGCGGCTAGCCCACCGGTGCCGTCCGCCGGCACGTCCAGGATGATCATCTTCTGCTCGGTGGTGGTCCGCACCCGGCCGCTGCCGTACCTGGCGGCGAGCTCGGCGATCCGGCCGAGCTGGTCACCGGACAGGCGGCCCACCCGGGGGGCGAAGCCGACGTAATACAGGCCGTCTCGCTGTCGGTGCACGCCGACGTGGTCACGCCGGCCCGCGCTCGGCGGCCCCGGCGGCGGGCCGTCCGGCAGCGCGTAGCCCAGGTACTCCTTCTCCAGGACCTCGCGGAACCTGGCGGCACCCCAGTCGGCGACCAGGAACTTCAGCCGGGCCCGGTGCCGCAGCCGCCGGTACCCGTAGTCCCTGAATACCGAGGTGACCCCGGCCCAGACCCCGGCTACCTGACCGGGCGTGACGAACACGCCGAGGCGTACCCCGATCTTCGGATTGGTGGACAGCCCGCCGCCGACCCACAGGTCATAGCCTGGCCGGCCGTCCGGGCCGTGCACCCCGACGAACGCGACGTCGTTGATCTCGTGCACCGTGCACTGCGCCGCGCAGCCGCTCATCGCGGTCTTGAACTTGCGGGGCAGGTTGGAGAAGGCGGGATCGCCCAGGTAGCGGTCAACGGTCTCGCGGATCTCCGGAGTGGCGTCGATGATCTCGCCGTCGTCGATGCCGGCCACCGGGCAGCCGAGCATCACCCGGGGGGTGTCGCCGCACGCCTCGGTGGTGGACAGGCCGACGCTCTCCAGGGCCTCCCAGATGGCCGGGACGTCCTCGATCCGCACCCAGTGCAGCTGGATGTTCTGCCGGTCGGTGATGTCGGCCGTGCCGCGAGCGAACCGGCGTGACACATCGCCGATCACCCGAAGCTGCCTGCAGTCCAGCTGGCCGCCGTCGATCCGGATCCGGAGCATGAAGTAGCGGTCGTCGAGTTCTTCGGGCTCCAGCACTGCCGTCTTGCCGCCGCCGATGCCGGGCTTGCGCTGGGTGTAGAGCCCGTACCAGCGGAACCTGCCGCGCAGGTCGGCCGGGTCGATGGAATCGAAGCCCTGCCTGGAGTAGACATCGATGATCCGCTGGCGGACGTTCAGCCCGTCGTCGTTCTTCTTGTTTTCCTCGTTCTTGTTCAGCGGCTCGCGGTAACCGAGGGCCCACTGCCCCTCGCCGCGCGAGCGCGATGGCCGGGCCGGGGCCGGACTCGCGTTCTCGGGGCAGCCTTGCGGGGACTTCCTGGGTGGTTGCCGTCATCGGGGCGTCCTTCCGGCTCAGGGGACGCGCACGGCCCGGGCCGCCCGGATTGCCAGGCGCAGGGGGGGCGCGCGGCGGATCGGGGCGGGCCGCCGCACGCGCCCGGCTTACCTTGCGGGCGGTGATCAGCGGCGGCGGCAACACATGGCACTGCGGACACGCTGCAGGTGAACGTGCCTGCGCGCGACGAGAAGCGGATCCGCGGTACCCACAGATTGAGGATCACACGACAGCAACGGGCAATGTCCAGGACAATTCCGGCGCGAGCCGGCAGGCACCATAGACAGGCCCTGGAGAGGTGTCACAGACAGGGCAACCGCGTCCGGCGCAGACTCTATTCCGGCCGGCGCGCGAATTCCGGCCCTCGGCACATCCCGGCTGGGTACGGTCAGCCCTGGCGCAGCCAGCCGAGCGCCGGCTCGGGCGGGTCCGGCGGCTGCTCGTGCTGACAGTCACACCATGTGCCGCCCGGGCAGTTCTCGTGCTGGCGCCGCCGGCACGAAACGCAGATCATGCTGACATTCTGCTCCTCTGCCTGCGGCCCGGCCCGGCGTGCGGCTGCCGGCGGTCCGCGCCGCGGCGCGCGTGAGGGCGCCCGGCCTGGGTAGGGGCACATCGGAGACTTTGTTTGGAGCCGAGCGGATCACCGAGTTGTCCGGGAACGTGCCCGCGACCGCCGCGCCGCTCTTCGCCGACCGGCGGACGGCCGGGAGGATGCTGGCGGCGCGGCTTCGGCCTGCCCTGGCCGTGCCGGGCAGCCCGGAGGCTGGGGAGACGGCGCCCGGGGAAGCCGGGGCCGGGGTGGCGGCGGACAGCGCCGCGCCGCTCGTGCTGGCCCTGCCGCGCGGCGGCGTGCCGGTCGCCCGCGAGGTGGCCGACGCGCTGTCAGTCCCCCTCGATGTCCTCGTTACCAGGAAGATCGGATACCCCTACCAGCCGGAACTCGGCGTGGGAGCCATAGCGGAGGATGGCGAGCCGGTCTATGACGACGAGCTTCTCGCCCGGCTCGGCCTCGGCCGCTCCGATCTGAGGCCGGTGGTCGCGCGCGAACGCGCCGAGCTGGACCGGCGGGTGAAGGTGTACCGCGGCGGACGCCCGGCGCCCGAGGTGGCCGGGCGGGCGGTAATCCTGGTAGACGACGGCCTGGCGACCGGCGGGACGGCGCGAGCCGCCGTGCGCGCGCTGCGGGGCCGGTCGGCCGGACGGATAGTGCTGGCCGTCCCGGTGGCGGCGCCGTCGTCGGCAGCGGCGATGCTCGGTGAGGCGGACGACGTCGTCGCGCTGGCCCTGCCGGGAACGTTCCGCGCAGTAGGGGAGTGGTACGTTTCGTTCAGCCAGCTCACCGACGCTGACGTGCTGGCGCTGCTTGACCGGGCCCCCGCCGCGGCTGATCGTCAATCCTGATCCAGGGCTTCTCCCGCCCGCTACCCGGGCCGGGCAGCAAGCACACCGGGAGAGCGTGAGCTTCGGTGAGGGGGGTGCGAGCGGGGAAGGGCGCGGGAGGGGCTCAGGCCGCGTTGGCCCGGCGCATCCGGCGACGGCGCTCGGACGAGCGCTCGTCCTCGTTCAGGCCGCCCCAGGTGCCGTACTTCTCCGGCCGGGAGACCGCGTAGTTGAGACATTCGGCGCGGACCGGGCAGCTCAAGCAGACCGCCTTAGCCTTGCGCTCGCGCAGTTCCCGCTCGGGCTGGCGCTCGCCATCCGGTCCGAAAAACAGGAGGAGATCGTCGCCGCGGCATGCGGCAGCATCCTGCCACTCCCAGTTCGGCCGGGGGAGCACAGCTGCATGCCGACGTGCCTCAGACATGAATCAATCACCTCAACCAGTTCAGTGGGTCCTTCGCTCCTCGGAGCGCTCGGCTCGTGCGCACACGATCCTTACGTGCTCGCGGCAATAACCCCGTCGCATAAAGTGCAACGTGCCGTGCCGCCGCGGTGTTCCCGCACGCGCAGACCGGTCCTGCGGGCAGGTACCATGCGTGACGCCCGGGAATGGCGGCGGACGCGGGACGCCACCCGGCACGCGGCATGATCCGGACCTGTGCTCCGGCGCCTAATCATGCCAGCCGGCACCGGTCCCGCGCAGCCAGGGCGGCAAATTTGCCTGGCTGACAGGCTGATTGCCCAGCGCACCTGCAGGTGACGGCCCGGTGTCCGTCGATCAGCTAGACAAGCCCGGAGGTTCAGGTCACGATGGGCACCATGTCTGCGTCGGACGCAGCCCCTTTGCCCCGCCTTGGCGAAGTCTTCTTCGACGTGCGCGGCGAATCGCGCACCATGAGAGTGAGCTGGTACGCCGGCACCGGGGTGGCGGTGTTCAGCATCTGGCAGGGGGACACCTGCACCGGCACCTTCCGGCTGCCGATCCCGGACCTGCCCCGGATGGTCGAAGCGCTATCCCAGGGCGCCGGCGCAGCCAGAGTCCCCGGCCGCCGACCCTGATCTGCGGCTGGCTGATCCGGGTCGGCCGGCGGCCGCGGTGGGTCCGGCGGCAAGGCCGGCCTCATCCGCGGGCCAGCCCGGCGACGACTACTCCGCGACAGCACCGGTTTACGAAGGGATGCCGCCGGGCGAGCCGCGCGGAGATGCTCCAGCGGCCCGCTACCCGGCCTCCGCGCCCGGCGGCTACTGGGACTCGGCTCCGCAGGCGGCTACGGTGCCGCGGCGGACCGATACGAGGACACGCGGCCGGACGACCGTCAGGACGCGCGGCCAGGAGAGCCTGCGGCGTTCTCGCCGGACGGCTATCAGCACGTACCGCCGGGCAGCCGGCCGGCCCTGCGCCCGGGCGGGTACGAGGATCCTGCGTCAGGCAGCCGCCAGAACGTGCCGACCGCTGATTATCAGGACCTGCCGCCTGCCGGGTACCAGAACCTTCCCCCGGCCGGTTACCCGGGCGCCCCGCCCGGCCGGTTACCCGGACGCGCCGCCGGCCGGTTACCCGGGCGCGCCGCCGGCCGGTTACCCGGGGCCCCGCCGGCCGGTTACCCGGGCGCCCCGCCGGCGGTTACCCGGACCCCCGCCGGCCGGTTACCCGGACCCCGCCGCCGGTTACCCAGGACGCCCGCTACCCGGACGTCCCGCCCGCCGGTTACCCGGACCCCCCGCCGGCGGTTACCGGGACCGCCCCGCCTGCCGGTTACCCGGGCGCCCCGCCCGCCGGTTACGCCGGGCCTCCCCGCCTGCCGGTTACCCGGACGCCCCGCCAGGCGGTGGCTACCGGGACTATGCCCCGGCAGACGGTTACGCCGCCCCGGGTGACGGCTACCCGGGTTCTCCCGGCGCGCCTGCCCCGTTCGCGGGTGACCAGGACGAGGCTACGTACCCGCCGACCGGGCCGTTGCCGGTCGGGCGATGGCACGCGGACGAGCCGAGCGGCGGGTACCCGGCAGCCGGGTACCCGGAAGCGCAGCCGGGAGATGACTTCCCGGCCGCGCCGCCGGGCGAGGGGTACGGCGGCCGAGGCGGAGCAGGGCTACCTGCCCAGCCCGCCCGCCGACATGTTCCGGACGACCCGCTGAGCGGCGGGTAC
Organism: uncultured Actinomycetes bacterium; assembly: GCA_963795575.1. GTDB lineage: Bacteria > Actinomycetota > Actinomycetes > Streptosporangiales > Streptosporangiaceae > PALSA-505. The sequence goes on from CAWCII010000010.1 coordinate 175,986, forward strand.
CGCGGTGAGGCGGAGCAGGGCTACCTGCCCAGCCCCCCCACCGACATGTTCCCGGCCGCGCCGCCGGGCGGGGATTACCGCGGCCAGAGCGGTCAGCACGCCGGGTAGGGCCGGCCCGGCCGGCCCGGGCCACCCGAGCCGCTTTCCGGCCGGGCACGCCGGCCCGCGCGATCCGCCGGAGGACCCGCTCGGCCCGGGCGCAGGCGCGCACCGGGAGCGGGAATACGGTCACTCCGGTGGCCGTTCTGACTGACGGCCGGTGCGGCTGAGTGCCCCGGGCCGCACCTGTTGCCTTCGCGGAATACCGTTCGGCTGGAGCCGCGTCGCGCCTATCGCCGAGGAGGCGACCTCCGCACCGGCCCTTCAGCCCTCCCGGCCGACCCGGCCGCCCTTCCGGGCCGCCTGCCCCGCCCTTCCGGGCCGCCTGCCCCGCCCTTCCGGCTAACCGCGGCGTGCGTTCTCGGCGCCCGCTCGCCAGGCCGGTGCCGGCCGCGGCGCCGCCACGGCTGCCGCGGACCCTTCTGGCGACGGTAAGTAAGCGGTTGGTGAGTTTACTGCGATGCGCTCCCGGATGCGGTAGCAAAATGGCAGCCGCTGCGGTGGCGCCGTAGTGCCGGGCGAAGGCAGCCACTCGCGCGGATGAGGGCGATGCGACGATGTGCGGCCGATCACGGATTGCCGGCCGATTGCAGCCCTGGCGGTTATGCTGCGTTCCAGCGGGATATATCTACCGCGAGAGAAGGGGGGCCCGCTAGTGGCGCAGAAAGTGTCCGTCACATACGCGTGCGACTACGACGATAAAGAGATTCCAGACGGCCAGCAGCGGAAAATTACGTTTGGCATCGACGGCCAGGAGTACGAGATTGACCTGTGCGGGAGGCACAGTCAGCGGCTCACCGAAGCCGTCGGAAAGTTCGCCGAGCACGCGCGCAAGGCCTCGGTGAGGGGAGCCAAACGGCGGCGGCGGCGGACATCCGCCAACCGGCAGCGAAGCGCCGAGATCCGCGCGTGGGCCAAGCGCAGCGGGCTCGAGGTCAGCGACCGCGGGCGGATCCCGGGCCACGTGCTCGCCGGGTTCGAGAAAGACCGGGGCTAGGCCCAGGGTATGTTTCCTGGATCTCCTGCGGCGCGGACCGGTGCCCAGGTGACAACCGGCGCCAGGAAAGGCCAGTACAGTGACGCTCCGCCCCAACGAAACGCGGCCGCGTTTCGCCAGGGCCCGGGGTCGCCGATAGCTCCGCTATCGACTCCTCTCCGCCTTGCCGGACGCCGCGCGATCACCGCTCCGCCGCGCCGGAGGCGCGCCAGTAAGCAGCGTCACCCAGATCCAGGGACACCTTAGGCCCATCGCGGCGCCGGTCAGCCGGCTGGTCCGTAGGCTGCCGGCAGCGGTCCCACCGCGGCCGCTAGTACCTGCGAGTTGGGCAGGCCCTGCTCGTGGTTGATGATCGCCGGGGCGATCGCGGGCACCCGAGGCGATGATCGAGCGCCAGGGCCGTGTTCTGGCCTTCACCCGTGCCCGCTGTCCGGCTAGCCGCTCGGAGTCCAGCGTGCGCTGTTGCGAAGGTCCATTCCCCCGAGGGTAGACGCGGGTGGTCCCGGGGACGGCCGGGTCCCCGGGACCACCCGTAACGCTGCCTGTGGTGCGGCCGTTATCTGATGATTGGCCTGCCCACGGGCACCACGGTCGTGCCGCGCATGCCGTTGAACACGCCCGCGGCGGAGGTATACCAGGCCACGAGGGCGGTGAGGACGCCGACGTACCCGCCGAACTTGATGGTGCCGGTGCTGAGGGCGAAGTTGCCGGCGAACAGGATGATCTCGGTGAGCTCCAGGGTGAGGAACACCGCGAACACGGCCGTGTTGACGGCCGCGCTCCACATCAGCATGTAGGTGTTGAAGATGGCCAAGGCCAGCAGGATCCAGCCGACGTCGCGATTGAAGAGCGGGGCCGTGACGGGGTGGGCCAGCAGCTTAGCCCCGACGAGCTGAACATAGAGTCCGAGCCCGATCCAGAAGGCTCCGTAGGAGCCGAACGCCGTCGCCCCGAACACGTTCCTGTTCCGGAATTCCCACATCCCGGCCAGCAGCTGGGCGAGGCCGCCGTAGGCGAACGCGTAGCCCAGCCAGGCCAGCCCGCTCGCCTTGGTCATCCAGCCAGCATTGAACGCCGACAGCAGGAACGTGGTGAGGGCGAAGGCGGCCAGCCCGAGCGGTGCCGGGTCGGCGATGGGGGAGGCGGCTACCGCTGGGGTGGTGCGATCGTCATTGACGCTCAAGGTGATTCCTCCCGGAAGGGTACGCGTATCGGCCGGCGCCTATGCCGATGAAAGCCGGACGCGTGGCGGTGGGGGACGGCGCGGCGGCCTCGGCCGGAATGTCCGTCCGGGCTGACACGGGCGGCCGCGGGCAAGGGCCCGTACCGGACGTTTCGGACCGGCACGCAGCGGTTCATGCGGGCCTTCCTTACATTCACAGGCGGCTCAGAAGAACCACGGGGAAGATCTGCCCTGAGCGTAACGCTCGCAGTGTGCTTTCGGGGAGACCCGCGCCTTACGGAATATGGGAAGTTCGGGCCTTTTCCGGACGAGAAGGACGGACCGGGCGGATCCGCCTATCCGGGAGACCGGGATTCGCCCGCCGGGCCGGGCGCCGGCGACGAGCCGCCCGCCGCCGGGTGGCCTGCTCCGGGCCGGACGCGGCCGAGGCCGGCCCCGGTGCCCAAGCACGAACATCCGGTCCTGGGCGTCCGCGCGCATGATCCTGGTCAAGACAAGCCGGGCAGCCAGGGCTTGCTGGCCAGGACACGGGTTAGAATCGCAACAGGAGATGCGAGCGCTCAGGGAGGCCTGGCCGTGGGTTATGACGGGGCGATCCGGGCATCGGACTCCGACCGGGAAAGGGTCGTCGAAGTCCTGCGCCAGGCCTACACCGAGGGCCGGCTTGACCTCGAGGAGTTCGACCAGCGAACGACCGCCGCCTACGCCACGAGAACCTGGGCCGGCCTGCGCGAGCTCACCCGTGACCTGCCGGCGGACGCGGTGCTAGGGGCGGACATCGAAAAGCCCCGTGCGGCCGCGGCGCTTCCGGGACAGCCGGAAGCGGGTGAGCCGTCGGGGACCGGGCCGGGGCCGCACCGCCATGGGCCGGTTTTCGTCCCGTTCCTGCCCATCGCCCTGTTCTGGCTGGTCCTGGCCGGAGCGATGCATGCGACCGGGCTGGTCGTCCCCATGATCATTCTTCTTCTGGTGTGCCTGCGCCTGGCCGGAATGCGCTCCCGCCGCGGTCCGGGACCTGGCGGTCCCGGACCGGGACCGGGCGACAGCCCGCACTGAGACTGCCGGGCCGGTCCGGATCCGCCCGGTCATGGCGAGGCGGGCCGGCCAAGCTCGGGCGGCAGCCGCCCGCCGGCCGCCCGGTCCAGCAGGAACAGGGTGCGCTGCCGGCCGCGCGCCGCCGCCGCAGGCACCTGGACCGGGCCCGCGCCGGACAGCGCGAGCTGGACCGCGCCGGCCTTCTCCTCGCCGGCCGCGATCACCCAGACCTCACGTGCCGCGCAGATCGCGGGCAGGGTCAGGGACAGCCGGATGGGCGGCGGCTTGGGTGACCCGCGCACCGCGACCACCGGCCGGTCGTCATAGAGGGCGGGCATGCCGGGGAACAGCGAGGCCACATGGCCCTCCGGGCCTATCCCGAGCAGCAGGACGTCGAACGAGGGCACCTGTCCGTGATCCTCCGGGCGCGCCGCGGCGGCGAGCCAGGCCGCGTAGCGGGCCGCCGCCGCCTCCGGGTCGTCGCCGTCCGGGCCGTCCGGCCCGGGCATCGGATGGACCCGGTCGGGATCGACGTCCACCTTCTCCAGCAGCACGTCCCGTGCCCCGGTCTCGTTCCGTTCCGGGTGGCCGGCGGGCAGGAACCGCTCGTCTCCCCACCACACGTCCAGATGCTGCCAGTTCAACCGCGTCGGCGGCGGGCGCCGCCGACAGTTCGGCCAGCACCGCGGTGCCGATCCCGCCGCCGGTCAGTACGACCGACCCGGTGCCGCGGGCGGCGGCCGCGTCGACCAGCCGGGTGACCAGGCGGGCGGCGACCGCCTTGGCCAGCAGCGGGGCGTCGCGATGGACGAGGACCTCGGGGGCGCTCACGCCGCGGCATCCTCGCCGAGCCGATGATCGGCAAACCTGCCCAGCGCCTCGGCGTACACCAGGTCCGGGTCGAGCCTGCGCAGCTCCTCGGTGAGCAGCTCGGCGGTGTCCCTGCGGTGCAGCGCCACCCGGCGATCCGGCTGGCCGGGCTTGCTCAGCGTGGCGGTACGGCCGTCCGGCCGGGACAGCGTGATGTCCCCCTCGGCCGTGACGAAGGTCACCTCGGTGATGCCCGGGCCGCCGGAGATCTCCCGGGATACTGGGATTCGGAGCTGGCCCGCGAGCCAGGTGGCGATGAGGTCGGCGCTCGGGTTGTGCTCCTCCGCGCTCACCGCGCCGCGGATCATCTCGGAATACGGCTGGTCCAGCGTGGCGGCGAGCAGCGACCGCCATGACGTCGCCCGGGTCCAGCTGAGGTCGGTGTCTCCCGGCCGGTAGCCGGACGCGAGGGCGGTGAGACTGTGTCGCGGCTTGTCGCTGGCGGCCGCGTCGGTGACCCGGCGCTGGGCGAGCGTGCCCAGCGGGTCGGCGCTGGGAATGGCCGGCGCCGGGCCCGGCCACCAGGTGACGACCGGCGTGTCGGGCAGGATCAGCGGGGCCACCACGGAGTCGGCGTGCTCGCCGAGCGGGCCGTGCATGCGCAGCAGCAGGGTCTCGCCGGGACCGCTGTCGCCCATCCGGATCTCGGCGTCGAGCCGGGACCGGCCCGCCGGGTTGCGGGTGATCACCCCGAGCACCCGGCAGGGATGCTCGCGGGCGGCCTGGCTGGCCGCGCGCACCGCGTCGTACTGGGCGGACTCGTCGGTCACGATGATCAGCGTGAGCACCATCCCGAGCGCGGGGCCGCCGAGCCGGTGCCGCGCCTGCATCAGCGTGGCCTGGATCGCCCCGGTGGTGGTCTCCGTCAGGTCGATCATCATCGCCGTTTCCCTCCGTTACAGCCGGCGCCAGGCCCGGCCGGGGCCCATGAGCGCGTCCGCGCCGGGCGGCCCGGGCGAGCCGGCCGGGTACGGCTCGGGCTTGGTGTGCTCGGCCCAGAAATGCTCGACCGGATCGAGGATCTGCCAGGACAGCTCGACCTCCTCCTGCCGCGGGAACAGCGGCGGATCACCGATCAGCACATCCAGCAGCAGCCGCTCGTAGGCCTCCGGGCTGGACTCGGTGAACGACTCGCCGTAAGCGAAGTCCATGTTCACGTCGCGGACCTCCATGGCCGCCCCGGGCACCTTGGAGCCGAACCGCACGGTGACGCCCTCGTCCGGCTGGACCCTGATCACCAGCGCGTTCTGGCCGAGTTCCTCGGTGTCGGTGGCGGTAAACGGCAGGTGCGGCGCGCGCTGGAAGATCAGCGCGATCTCCGTCATCCGGCGCGGCAGCCGCTTGCCGGTGCGCAGGTAGAACGGGACTCCCGCCCACCGCCGGGTATCCACGCCCAGCCGCATCGCGGCGTAGGTCTCGGTCCGGGAGTCGGGGGCGATCCCCTCCTCCTCGAGGAAGCCGGGCACCTCGATGCCGCCCTGCCAGCCCGCCGCGTACTGGCCCCGCGCGGTACCCGTGGCCAGGTCGTCCGGTAGCCGGATGGCGCTCAGCGCCTTCTCCTTCTCCGCGCGCAGCGAGTCCGCGTCGAACGAGAGCGGCTCCTCCATCGCGGTGAGGGCGAGCAGCTGGAGCAGATGGTTCTGGATCACGTCGCGGGCCGCGCCGATGCCGTCGTAGTAGCCGGCCCGCCCGCCGATCCCGATGTCCTCGGCCATGGTGATCTGCACGTGGTCCACGTAGCTGCGGTTCCAGATCGGCTCCCAGAGCGTGTTGGCGAAGCGCAGCGCCAGGATGTTCTGCACCGTCTCCTTGCCGAGGTAGTGGTCGATGCGGAAGACGGCATGGGCGGGGAAGACCGCGTCGAGCATCGCGTTCAGTTCCCTGGCGCTGGCCAGGTCGTGGCCGAACGGCTTCTCGATGACCACCCGCCGCCACGGCCGGGTGCCCCCGCGGCCCTCGCCCGGGTCGGACAGGCCGGACCGCTTCAGCTGCCCGACGACTTCGGGGAAGGACTTGGGCGGGATCGACAGGTAGAAGGCGTAGTTGCCGCCGGTGCCGCGCTCGGTGTCGAGCTGGGACACGGTCTCGGCCAGGCGGTCGAACGCGGCGTCATCGCCGAACTCGCCCGGCACGAACCGCACCCCCTCGCTGACCTGCTGCCAGACCGTGTCCCGGAACGGGGTGCGCGCGTGCTCCTTCACGGCGTCGTAGGTGAGCTGCGCGAAGTCCTCGTGCTCCCAGTCGCGGCGGGCGAAGCCGACCAGCGAGAAGCCAGGCGGCAGCAGGCCCCGGTTGGCGAGGTCGTAGATGGCCGGGAGCAGCTTCTTGCGGGCCAGGTCGCCGGTGACGCCGAACATGACCAGCACGCACGGCCCGGCGACCCGGGGGATGCGCCGGTCGCGAGCGTCGCGCAGCGGGTTGGCCGCGACGAGGCCTGCATCCGGTGTCATCATCTGGCTCCTTCCGTGGACGCGGAGGCGAGCAGCTGAGCGGCGCCGGCGGCGCGGTCGCGCAGGTGCAGCCGGACGGCCGGCCTGCCCCGCCGCCGCAGCGCGCCGAGGTCGCCCAGCGCCTGGGCGAGCTGGAGCCTGCCCAGCGTGTACGGCTGTCCCGGCACCCTGACATCTTCCGCGAGCGCGCCGGTGACCTGCAGGAAGACGCCCGACGCGGGACCGCCCTTATGGTACTGGCCGGTGGAGTGCAGGAACCTTGGGCCCCAGCCGAACGTGACCGGATGGGGGGTCCGCGCCGCCAGCGCGGTGCGCAGCCGCTGCACGTCGGCGTCCCCCGCCCGGTCCAGGTAGGCCATGATCGCGAGGTAGCCGGACTCGGGCATCGACAACAGGACGGCATCGAGCACGCCGGCCAGATCCCCGGCCCCGCTGAGAAAGCCCGCGTCCCCGTACACGTCAACGGCGCCGTCGGTGAAGACCGGCTCGCCGGCCGGCAGCGGGCCGTCGCCGGCCTCGGCGAGCAGCTGCCTGGTGTTGTCCTTGGACTCGGCGACGTTCGGCTGGTCGAACGGATTGATGCCGAGCAGCCTGCCCGCCACCGCCACGGCGTACTCCCAGACGAGGAACTGGCCGCCGAGCGGGCCGGAGAGCACGGTGTCCACGGGCCCGGCCGGGTCGCCGAGGGCGAGCAGGTGAACGTCGGGCCCCGGCGAGAACCCGGGCGCGTCCTCGTCCTCCACCACGACGGGCAGGATTCCGCGGCCGTCCTTGCCGGTGGACTCGGCGATCAGCTGCTCGGCCCAGTCGCCGAACCCGGTAAGCCCGGAACCGCAGTCGGCCAGCACCGCCTTGTCGTGGCCGGCCAGGGCGTAGCCGCCGAGCGCCGCCCCCAGCGCCAGCCCCGGATTGTCCGAAGTGCCGGCCAGCACGGACGCGGCGGCATCGGCCGCGTCGAGCAGCCGGGTGACGTCCGCGCCCGCCAGGGCGGCGGGCACCAGGCCGAACGCGGTCAGCGCGCTGTACCGTCCGCCCACGTTCGGGTCGGCCAGCACCACGTGGTAGCCGGCCTCGTCGGCGATCTTCTCCAGCGGGGATCCCGGGTCGGTGACGATCACGAACCTGCGGGCCACCTGCTCGGGTGACAGCCCGAGGTCGGCGAGGGCCCGCTCGAAGATGCGGCGGTGGCTGTCGGTCTCGACGGTCGAGCCGCTCTTGCTCGACACGACCACGAGCGTGCTCTCCAGCCGGTCGCCGGATCGCCCGGGCCACCTGGTGCGGGTCGGTGGTGTCCAGCACGGTCAGCGGCACCCCGGCGCTGCGGCTGATCACCTCCGCGGCCAGCGACGAGCCGCCCATCCCGGACAGCACCACGTGGTCCAGGCCGTCCTCACGCGCCTGCGCGCAAAGCACCGAGACCGGGCCCAGCAGGGCCCGGGAGCTGCGCGGCGCGGTCAGCCAGCCCAGCCTGGCCGCCGCGTCCTCCGCGGCGGCCGGCCCCCACAGCCCCGGGTCCTTCGCGACCAGCGCGGCGGGCACGCCGTCGGAGATGAGCGCCGCGGCGGACTGCTGCTCCGCGTCCATCACGGCCATCCCGCGGGTGTTGACCGTGACACCGCCGCCCGAGGTGACCCGCCCGGTGTAAGCCCCGGACCAGCCGGCCGCCGGCGGCTCATCGGCCGGCGGCTGGCTGGCCTGCACGCTCACTGGCCACCCGCCCCCGGGCTCGAGCCGGAAGCTCCCATCTCCTTCTTGATCGTGTCAAGCAGCTCGTTCCAGGACGCGACGAACTTGGCCACGCCCTCCTCCTCGATCACCCGCACCACGTCGTCGTAGCCGATGCCGAGGCCTTCCAGGTCGTCGAAGACCTGCCTGGCCTCGCCGTAGCCGCTCGCCGCGGTGTTGCCGCGCAGTTTCGCGTGCGCCGCGGTCGCGTGCAGCGTGGCCTCCGGCATCGTGTTCACCGTGCCCGGGGCCACCAGCTCCACCACGTACATGGTGTCGTCGAACTCGGGGTCCTTGGTGCTCGTCGAGGCCCAGAGCGGACGCTGCGGCCGCGCCCCGGCCGACCGGAGCGCCTCCCACCGCGGGGCGGCGAACCTCTCCTCGTACAGCTGGTAGGCGAGCCTGGCGTTGGCGATCGCGGCCTTGCCGCGCAGCGCCCGGGCCTCGGCGGTGCCCAGCTTGTCCAGCCGGTTGTCCACCTCGGTGTCCACCCGGCTGACGAAGAACGACGCCACCGAGCCGATCGCCGACAGGTCGTGGCCGTTCGCGGCGGCCTGTTCGAGCCCGTCCATGAACGCGTCCATGACCTGGCCGTAGCGTTCCAGGGAGAAGATCAGCGTGACGTTGACGCTGATCCCGTCGGCCAGGCACTGCGTGATCGCGGGCAGCCCCTCGACGGTGGCCGGGATCTTGATGTACAGGTTCGGCCGGTCCACCAGCCACCACAGCGCCCGGGCCTCGGCCACGGTCTTGCGGGTGTCGTCGGTCGCGAGCCGGGGATCCACCTCGAGCGAGACCCGGCCGTCCAGTCCGCCGGTCGCGTCGTAGACCGGGCGGAGCACGTCGCAGGCCCAGCGGATGTCGTACGTCGTGATGGCCCGCGATGCCTCCTCCACGGAGACGCCGCGCACGGCCAGGTCGGAGATCTGCTCGTCGTACGCATCGCCCGAGCTCAGCGCGTGCGCGAAGATCGTCGGGTTGGAGGTCACGCCGACCACGTGCATGTCGCGGATCAGCGTGGCGAGGTTGCCGGTGCGCAGCCGGTCGCGGCTGATGTCGTCGAGCCAGATCGAGACGCCGGCGTCGGAGAGCTGCTGCAGCGTGTCGTCGGGGTTGGTGGTCATGAGGTCCGTCATCCTTCCGAGCCGTTGGTCCGGGCCAGGCTGGAGCGCGCCGCCGCGGCCACCCGCTCCGCCGTGAGCCCGAATTCCTCGTACAGTTTCTGGTAGTCGGCGGACGCGCCAAAGTGCTCCAAGCTGACACATTCCCCCGCATCGCCGGTGAACTCGCGCCAGCCCTGCGCAATGCCGGCCTCGACCGATACCCGCGCCCGCACCTGCGGCGGCAGTACCTGGCTGCCGGTAGTCCTCGTCCTGCTCGCGGAACCACTCCACGCACGGCATGGAGACGACCCGGGCGCGGGTTCCGCCTTCGGCCAGCAGGTCGCGCGCGGCCAGCGCGATCTGCACCTCGCTGCCGGTGCCGATGATGATCACTTCGGGGCTGCCGCCCGCGGCCTCGGCCAGCACGTACCCGCCCCTGGCCGCCTGGTCCGCGCTGGCGAGCTGCGCCGGACCGGTCGAATACCGGGACGTTCTGCCTGGTCAGGCACAGCCCGGCCGGCTGGTCGTGCGCTCGAGGATGGTCCGCCAGGCGACCGCGGTCTCGTTGGCGTCGCCCGGCCGGACGACCTCCAGCCCCGGGATCGCCCGCAGCGCCCACAGGTGCTCGACCGGCTGGTGGGTGGGGCCGTCCTCGCCGAGCCCGATCGAGTCGTGCGTCCACACGAACGTCACCGGCCGCTCCCATCAGCGCGGCGAGCCGCACCGCGGGCCGCATGTAGTCGCTGAACACCAGGAACGTGCCGCCGTAGGGCCGGGTGCCGCCGTGCAGCGCGATGCCGTTGCAGATCGCGCCCATGGCGTGCTCGCGGATGCCGAAGTGCAGGGTCCGGCCGAACGGGTTGCCCGGGAACATCGCGGTCTGGTGCTCGACCGGGATGAAGGACGGCTCGCCCTTCATGGTGGTGTCGTTGCTGCCGGCCAGGTCGGCCGAGCCGCCCCACAGCTCGGGCAGCACCGGCGCCAGCGCGTTGAGCACCTTGCCGGAGGCCTTCCGGGTGGCCACGCCCTTCTGGTCCGGCGGGAAGGACGGGCAGCGCGCCGGCCCAGCCGTCCGGCAGCCGCCGCGCGGCCAGCCGGTCGAGCAGCTGCCGCGCGCTCCGGGTTCGCCTGCGCCCAGGCGGCGAACTTCTCGTCCCACTCGGCGTGCAGCCCGCTTGCCGCGGTCGGCGACCCGGCGGGCGTGGGCCACCGCCTCGTCCTCGGCGGGGAAGTTCACCGCGGGGTCGAAGCCGAGGATCTTCTTGGTCGCGGCCACCTCCTCCTCGCCCAGCGCGGACCCGTGCGCCTCGCCGGTGTTCTGCTTGTTCGGCGCCGGCCAGCCGATGATGGTCCGCAGCGCGATGAACGAGGGCCGGCCGGTGTTGCTCGCGGGCGGCCACGAACGCGCGGTACAGCGCCTCGCGACGTCCTCGTGGTAGCCGTCGGCCGTGCGCCAGCTCACCCGCTGCACGTGCCAGCCGTAGGCCTCGTACCGGGCCGCGACGTCCTCCGACTTGGCGATGTTGGTGTCGTCCTCGATGGAGATGTGTTGTCGTCGTAGAGCAGCGATCAGGTTGCCGAGCTGCTGGTGCCGGCGAGCGAGCGAGGCCTCGTGGCTGATGCCCTCCTCGATGTCGCCGTCGGAGCACGAACACGTAGATGTGGTGGTCGAACGGGCTGGTGCCCGGGCGCCGCGTCGGGGTCGAGCAGGCCGCGCTCCCGGCGGGCGGCCATGGCCATGCCGACCGCGTTGCCAATGCCCTGCCCGAGCGGGCCGGTGGTGGTCTCCACCCCGGGGGTGAGGCCGTGCTCGGGGTGGCCGGGGGTGCTGGCTGCCCCAGCACCGGTAGTGCTCGAGGTCGTCCAGGGTCAGCCCGTAGCCGGACAGGTACAGCTGGATGTAGAGGGTGAGGCTGGAGTGCCCGCAGGACAGCACGAACCGGTCCCGGCCCAGCCAGTGCGGGTCGGCCGGGTCGTGCCGGAGGATGCGCTGGAACAGCAGGTACGCGGCGGGCGCCAGGCTCATCGCCGTGCCCGGGTGGCCGGACCCGGCCTTCTCGACCGCGTCCATCGCCAGCACGCGGATCAGGTCCACCGCCCGCTGGTCGGGTCTGACCACACCAGCTCCGCGCCAGATGCGTTGCTCACCGTGAGATCAGCGCTCCTTTGCAAGCGCGGCGGGCACAGGCCAGCAGGCGCGGCCGCCGGGATTCATCACGCTTGTAGACCCTATCTGCCTGCCTGGCCGGGCAACCTACCCGTATCCGGTCAGTACGCTTCCTGGCATGCTGACCCAGGACCCGCTCGCGGTGATCGAGGGCGCCCGTGCGCCGCGGCTGATCGCCGGCGTGGCGGCCGGGCTGGCTGCGCGGTGGTCCTCCTGGGCATCGACATGGCGGTTGACAGCCGCGGACAGCGTGCCGCTGTGGCGCTGGCTCCGCTGCCGGTGCCGCTGCTGATCGCTGGTGCTGCTGCCGGCTGCCCCCGCCGGGCACGGTTCTGCTTCGCCGGCCGGGACGCCGGCCGCTCCCGGGCTCGCCCGCCGGGCGCTGGCACCGCCGCGCGCGGCGGTGAGCAAGTCCGGCCGGGCGCTGGTGCGCCACCGGCCACGCACCGGCGGCGGCTCCTGGCCGCGTGCTCATTCCGCCGGCCTTCGACGCCCTGCTGGCGGTCCCTCGAGGGCCTGCGCGCCTGGTGGCTGCCGTGGCGTCGCCGGCCGGCGCCGGATGGCGCCTACCGCCGGGATCATCTACGCGGCCATGGTGGGACTCGGCGCTCGCGGATGATTGAGAACGTCGGCTAGTACACCGAGGCGCCTGCCCGCAGCCGCGGCCGGCGGCGGCGTGAAGCTCGCTGGGAGTTCACGTTCGTGCTGCGCGGCGCTGCTGTCTCCGTTCGCGCACCCCGCTATTCACGTCGATGACCGGCCTCGGCGCGGCGTACGCGGGCCTCGCACCGCCGGGCCTGGGGTCGCCCCCCGGGCTAGGGGGGTCGCCGCCCCCATGCCAGCGGGGCCGTCGGCCCGCCCCCGGGGAGCCAGCGGCCGTCGCCCGCTCCGGGCTAGCGGGCGGCGGCGCGTGCGGCCGGACCGGCCCGGACCAGGCGCAGCGGATGCAAGCGCGAAGAACAGCCGCAGCGCGACGATCCAGATCAGCGTCGCGCCGAGCACGTGCACCCAGACCAGGCCGGCCGGCAGGCCGCTGAAGTACTGCGCGTAGCCGATGATGCCCTGGACGACGATCAGGCCGAACAGCGCCCAGCCCCGGCGCATGGCCGCGGGCGGCGGCCCGGGCCGACGCAGCGCGATCACCATGGCGACGGCGAGGCCGAACAGCAGCCAGCCGATGTCGGCGTGGAACTGGGTCGCGCCCTCCAGCGGCAGGTGATAGCGCGGCACCGGGCGGCGCCGGCCAGCGGGCCGGTGCCGGTCACCACGGTGCCCGCGGCGAGCATCAGCCCGGTGGCCGCGACCAGCCCGGCCGACAGCCACGGCAGGTCGCTGCGGACGGCGGCGGCCGGCGGCCGCAGGCTCGGCGAACCGGGCATACAGCGCGACGGCCGCGGCCAGGATCGCAATCGAGGCCAGGAAGTGGACGGAGACGGTAACCGGGTCGAGCTTGGTCAGCACCACGATCCCGCCGAGGACGGCCTGCAGCACGACCCCGGCCGGCTGCACCGCGGCCAGCCAGATCAGGCCCGCGGCCGGCCCGCGGCGCCTCCCGCGGCTGCGGCGCCGGCCATCCGTTCGCAGAGTTCGGCCGCTCGGGCGCAGCGAAGGTTCCGGCGCCCGGCGGATCGGCTGTACGGCAGTTCCTTCCGGCGGCGGTGACCTGCTGCGGCGCCTGCCGTACCCCGGCGGGCCTCCGGCCGCCGGTAGCCGCGGGCGAAACGCCACGCCGCGACCAGGACGGCCACGGCCACGATCATGACCAGCGTCACGAACAGCCGGTTGCCGAACTCGACCCACGCGTGCACCAGGCCGCGTCGCCGCGGAGCTCGCGGCGACCAGGCTGCGCCGGTGCACTGCGGCCAGTCCGGGCAGCCGAGCCCGGACTCGCTCAGCCGGACGGCCGCGCCGGTGACGATGCTCCCGGCCGTGGCGATCACGCCGGCCAGGGCGATGGCGCGCATCGACGCGGCCGTGGGCCACAGCACCGGTGCCGCGATCCGGGCGAGTTCGCGCCGCACGGCCGCGCCGCGTGCGGGGCGCGGCGGCGCGGCTGGCGAGGCAACGTCCGCGGGCACCCCCCCATCGTAGGATCGCCCGGCGTCCGGCGTGCCGGGTCCCGGCTCTGAGGGTGCGTAACGTGCTCGGGCCGAGCACAACCCGCACCGGCCTCCGGCGCCTACCCGGGCCAGGTCCGGCGGTGCGCGCCGTGCCCGCGCAGGCCGCCACGACGCAGCCGACCGCGAGCCACTCCCGCGGGGCGAGGACCTCGCCGAGTATGACCAGGCCGGCCAGCGCGGCCACGGCCGGCTCCAGGCTCATCCAGATGCCGAACACCCGGGCCGGGACGCGGCGCAGCGTCTCCAGCTCCAGCCGGTAGGGGATGACCGAGGAGAGCAGCCCGATGCCGACGCCGGTCGCGATCACCCCGGGCCGCAGCAGCGCCGCGCCGCCGGCGACCACGGCCGGCGGCGTCACCAGCACCGCCGCAATGATCATGGCGATGACCAGCCCGGACGACCCCGCGAACCGGCGCCCGGTGGCCCGGCTCAGCAATATGTACGCCGCCCAGCACCCCGCCGACACCAACGCGAAGATCACCCCGGCCACCTCCGCCCCGTGCCCGCCGCCGGCCAGCGCGCTGTCATGGGCCGTGCCGGTCCCGCCCCGGCTCAGCAGCAGCACGCCGGCGCCTGCCAGCCCCACCCACAGCAGGTCGATCACCCGCCGCGACGACGCCACCGCCACCGCCAGCGGCCCGAGGAACTCGATCGTGACCGCGATCCCCAGCGGTATCCGCGCGAACGCCTGGTAGATCGAGTAGTTCATCAATCCGAGAATGACGCCGAACGACGCGACGACCACCCAGTCCCGCCAGGCCCGGCGCAGCGGGTGGTCGGCCACCGCACCGCCGCACCCCCCGCGCCCCGAGCACCCCATCAAGACCAGCGCCGCCGACCACAGCCGCAGCCCCGTCACTCCGGCCACCGGCACCGTGCCGAACAGCCTCCCGGCCAGGGCCGCGCCGAACTGCAGCGACACGATCGCCGGTCAGCGCCAGCACCGGCGGGGCCGCACCGGCGGTCCACGGCGTCCGGCGGCTGGCCGGCGCCGGTCGGATGTGCCGTCACGCCTGCCTTCCGCCGCCGTCCGGCTCGGCGGCTGGCGGTCGAGTGGTGCTGCCCGCCCCGCCCGGACCCCCGGCGAGCTCACTCCCACCGGAACGTGCGCGCGGCCAGCGCGATCGTCACCGCCGCCCAGACGGCGAGCACGGCGAGATCGCCCGCCGGCGGCCCGCCTGCGTGCTGCAGCACGCTGTGCAGCCCGTCGGACAGCGCGCCGGAGGGCAGCAGCTTGAGCGGCCCGCGCGCGCCGGACGGGAACTTGTTCAGCGAGAAGAGCACCCCGCCCACGCCGAGCAGGACCAGGTAGACAAGGTTGGCCGCGGCCAGGGTGGCCTCGGCGCGCAGCGTGCCCGCCAGCAGCAGCGCCAGCCCGCTGAAGGCCGCGGTGCCGACGGCCACGAGCAGCACGGCCCAGGCGGCGCCCGCGGCCGTGGTGTCCGGCGACCAGCCGAGGGCCAGGCCGGTCCCGATGATGATCACCGCCTGGGCCAGCTCGACCGCGATGACCGTGCAGGTCTTGGCGGCGATCAGCCCTATCCGGGACAGCGGGGTGGCGCCGAGCCGCTTGAGCACGCCGTAGCGGCGCTCGAACCCGGTCGCGATCGCCTGGCTGGTGAACGCGGTGGACATGACGGCCAGCGCGATGATGCCCGGCACCAGGAAGTCCACCCGGTCGGCCGCGGCCCGGAGCCGATGCTGACGAAGGACTCCAGGCTGACGCCGACCAGCAGCAGTACCGGGATGATCAGGATGAGCAGCAGCTGCTCGCCGTTGCGCACCAGCGTCCTGGCCTCGAGCGACGCCTGCGCCGCGACCATGCGCGGCAGCGGCGCGGCTCCCGGCTCGGGCCGGAACTCCGACGGCCCGGCGGGGGGGCCGGGCCCGGCTTCGGCGCGGGGCGGCGAGGTCACGAGCGCAGTTCCCGGCCGGTCAGCTCCAGGAAGACGTCTTCCAGGGTGCGGCTCTCCACCCGCAGATCCTTGGCCAGCACGCCGTGCTCGGCGCACCAGGCGGTGACCGCGGCGAGCAGCTGCGGATCCACCCGGCCCTGCACCTCGATCACGTAGTGGCCCTCGGGTGATTCCTTGGCGGCGGTGCCGCCGGGCAGCGCCGCGAGCAGGCTGTCGGTGCTCAGCCCCGGCTGGGCCCGGAACCTGAGCTGGCCGTCGGTGCCGGTCAGCTCGGCCGGGGTTCCCTCCGCGACCAGCTGGCCGTGGTCCACGATGACGACGTCATCGGCTAGCCGTTCGGCTTCCTCCATGAAGTGCGTGGTCAGGATCACGCTGACGCCCGCGGCCCGCAGCTCGGCGATCAGGTCCCAGGTGGCGTGCCGGGCCTGCGGGTCGAGGCCGGCCGTCGGCTCGTCGAGGAAGACCAGTTCTGGCCGGCCGATGACGGCGGCGGCGAGGGACAGCCGCTGCTGCTGCCCGCCGGACAGCCGCCGGCACGGGATGCGGGCGCAGCCGGTGAGGCCGAGCCGGCCGAGCAGGGCCGCCGGATCCAGCGGATGGGCGTAGAAGCTCGCCATCACCCGCAGGTAGTCGCCCGCCCGGACCGCCTGCGGCAGGCCGCCGGACTGGAGCATGACGCCGACCCGGGGCCGCAGCGCGCGGGCGTCGCGGACCGGGTCGAGGCCGAGCACGCGCACGGTGCCCTCATCGGCCCGCCGGTAGCCCTCGCAGATCTCGATCGTGGTGGTCTTGCCCGCGCCGTTCGGCCCGAGCAGCGCGGTGACCTTCGCCCGGCCGGCGGCCAGCGTCAGCCCGTCCACCGCGGCCGCGCCGCCATAGCGCTTGACCAGGCCGGTGACCATGACGGCCGGGGGGCTGCTCACGGAAGCCGAGTCTATGGGCCGCCGGCCACGGGCCCGCTGGCTGCCCCGCCGCGGCGGGCTGCTCTGGGCCTCAGGCGTGCAGCTGGCGGCTGGCCGCGGCGACGAGGGCCCGGAACAGCCGAGGGTCGTCGCCGGCCTCGGGATGCCACTGCACGGCGAGCGCGAACCCGGGCCCGCTGGCGTCGCGGCCGTCCGGCCCGGGCCCGGCGAACTCGACCGCCTCGATCACCCCGTCGGCGGCCCACGCGCTGGCGGCCAGGCCCTCGCCGAGACGTTCGATGGCCTGATGGTGGTGGGTGGGAACGGTAAACCCGTCGCCGGGCCCCGGGTCGCCGAGCACCCGGCCAGCCTGCTGCCCGGCGCGACCCGGACCGGGTGAGCTCCGAAGCCGCCGGGCACGGGCGCGTGCTCGTCGTGGCCGACCAGGCCGGGCAGGTGCTGGTGCAGCGTGCCGCCGCGGACCACGTTCAGCACCTGCAGCCCGCGGCAGATGCCGAGGAACGGCAGCCCGCGCTCGAGCGCGGCCGAGGCGAGCGCGAACTCGGCGGCGTCGCGGTCCGGCCGGATGCTGGTGGTCTTCGGGTGAGCCTGCGCGCCGAACGCGGCCGGGTCGATGTCCCCGCCGCCGGCCAGCACCAGCCCGTCCAGCCGGGCCAGCGCGTGCTCGACGCCGGGCACCGGCGGCAGCAGCACCGGGCTCGCGCCGGCGGCGGCGATGCTGTCAGCGTACCGGCGGGGCAGCAGCACGGCCGGGAGTATCCCACGCCCCCCACCGGGCCTGCTCGGCGTACGAGCTGATCCCGATGACGGGACGGCCGGCCCGCCCGCGGTCGCGCCCGGCGCCTGGGCGCGGGCCGGCGTCCTGTGCCGCCTCGGTTGTCACGATCGTCGAGGTTACCCGGCTGATGCTGGCCCCGTGGCCGGTACGGGCAGGTCATGTCCCCGGTCCGGCCTGACTGCCGGCGCGGCCCGAACCGGCCCCGAGCCCGGTCGATGTGACATCGCGGGTGTGTCGGGGTTGTATGCCGGCCGATGTGACAGCGCGGGGCCGGGCGCGGGCGGCGCGCAGGATTAGAGCGGAGTGACGTAGGCCGCCGAGATGCCGCCGTCCACCATGAAGCAGGAGGCGGTGATGAACGAGGCGTCGTCGCTGGCCAGGAACGCGACCGCGGCGGCGATCTCCTCGGCCTCGGCGAACCGGCCCATCGGCACGTGCACCAGCCGCCGGGCCGCCTGCTCCGGATCGGCGGCGAACAGCTCGCGCAGCAGCGGCGTGTTCACCGGCCCCGGGCACAGCGCGTTCACCCGGACGCCCTCGCGGGCGAACTGCACCCCGAGCTCGCGGCTGAGCGCGAGCACGCCGCCCTTGGACGCGGTGTAGGAGATCTGCGAGGTGGCCGAGCCCATCACGGCCACGAACGACGCGGTGTTGATGACCGATCCCCCGCCCTGGCGCCGCATGTAGCCGATCGCGTGCTTGCAGCACAGGTACACGGAGGTGAGGTTGACCTGCTGGACCCGCTGCCACGCGTCCAGGCCGGTGGTCAGGATCGAGTCGTCGTCGGCCGGCGAGATGCCGGCGTTGTTGAAGGCGATGTCCACGCTGCCGTAGGTCTCGTGCGCGGTGGCGTAAATCCGCCGGACGTCCTCCTCGACGGACACGTCGGCGCGGATGAACAGGCCGCCGGTCTCGTCGGCGGCCGCCTTCCCGGCCGCCTCGTCCACGTCCACCGCGACGATCCTGGAGCCCTCGCCGGCCAGCCGCATCGCGGTGGCCAGCCCGATCCCGCTGCCCGCGCCGGTGATCACCGCCACCCGGTCCGCCAGGCCCCGCATGTCCTCAGTCCTCCGTCGCGATGAAGAGGTTCTTGGTCTCGGTGAAGGCGTCCAGGGCGTCCGGCCCCAGCTCCCGGCCGAGCCCGGACTGCTTGAACCCGCCGAACGGCGTCCAGTAGCGGACCGACGAATGCGAGTTCACCGACAGGTTGCCGGACTCCACGGCCCGCGCCACGCGCAGCGCCCGGCCCACGTCCTGGGTCCAGATCGAGCCGGACAGGCCGTACGGCGTGTCGTTCGCGATCGCAGACCGCCTCGGCCTCGTCCTCGAACGGCACCACGGTGACCACCGGGCCGAATATCTCCTCGGTGAACGCCCGGTCGTCGCGGCGCACCGGGGCCAGCACCGTCGGCGGATACCAGAACCCCGGCCCGGCCGGGGCCGAGCCGCGGACCGCCACCGGCGCGCCGTCCGGCACGTACGAGGCGACCCGGTCCCGGTGGCCGGCGGAGATCAGCGGGCCCATCACGGTGTCGGCGCGGGCCGGGTCGCCCACCGGATGCCGGTCACGGCCGGCTCGAGCAGCTCCATGAACTCGGAGAACACGCTGCGCTTGCACGAGGATCCGGGACCGGGCGCAGCAGTCCTGCCCGGCGTTGTCGAACACGGCCTGCGGGGCGGTGGCCGCGGCCCGGTCCAGGCCGCGCGTCGGCGAACACGATGTTGGCGGACTTGCCGCCGAGCTCCAGGGTCAGCCGCTTCACGCTGGCCGCGCAGCCGGCCATGACCTGCCGTCCGGTCTCGGTGGACCCGGTGAACACGATCTTGCGGACCGACGGGTGGTCGACCAGGCGGCTGCCGACCACGCTGCCCTTGCCCGGCAGGACCTGGAACACCCCGGGCGGCAGGCCGGCTTCCAGCCCGAGCTCGGCGATCCGCATCGCGGTCAGCGGGGTCAGCTCGGCCGGCTTGGCGATCACCGGGTTGCCCGCGGCCAGCGCCGGGGCCAGCCCCCAGGCCAGGATCGGCATCGGGAAGTTCCACGGCACGATCAGGCCGACCACCCCGACCGGCTCGGGGAACGTGACGTCGAGCCCGCCGGGCACCGGGATCTGCCGGCCGCAGAGCCGTTCCGGCGCGGCGGAGTAGTAGCGCAGCACGTCGGCGACGTGCCCGGCCTCCCACCGGGCCTGGCCGACGGGATGGCCGGAGTTCGCGATCTCCAGCCCGGCCAGCTCTTCGGCGTGCGTCGTCCACGGCGGCGGCGAAGTCGCGGAGCAGCCTGGCCCGGTCGGCCGGGGCGACCGCCCGCCAGCCGGGCTGCGCCGCCACGGCGCGCGCGACCGCCTCGTCCGCCTGCTCCGCGGACGAGGCCGGCACGGTGGCGACCGGCTGCTCGGTGGCGGGGTTCAGGACGGTGAACTCGGACATCCGGATCTGCTCCCGTCGGAGGTGCGCTGTGGTTACAACCGCTCGAAGCCGCGCCGCAGTTCCCAGTCGGTCACGGCGGAGTCGAAGGCGTCGAGCTCCGTCCGGGCGTAATTCGCGTAATGGTCGACCACCTCGCGGCCGAAGGCGCTCACCGCCAGGTCGCTCTTCTGCCACAGCTCGAGCGCGTCGGCCAGGCTGCGCGGCAGCCGCGGGCCGTCGTCGGCGTAGGCGTTGCGGGTGAAGGCCGGCTCGAGCGGCAGCTGGCTGTCGATGCCGTGCAGGCCGGCGGCGATCATGGCGGCGACGGCCAGGTGCGGGTTCACGTCGCCGCCCGGCGCGCGGTTCTCCACCCGCAGCCCGGAGCCGTGCCCGACCAGCCGCAGCGCGCAGGTCCGGTTGTCCACGCCCCAGCGGACCGCGGTGGGCGCGAAGCTGCCCGCCTGATAGCGCTTGTAGGAGTTCACGTTCGGCGCGTAGCAGAGGGTCAGCTCGCGCAGCGCGGCCAGCTGGCCGGCCAGGAAGTGCTGCCCGGCCGGCGACAGCCCGTGCGGGCCGTCGCCGGCCAGCAGCGGCTCGCCGTCGTCCGTCCGCAGCGACAGGTGGATGTGGCAGGAGTTGCCCTCCCGCTCGTTCGGCTTGGCCATGAACGTGATGCTCATGCCCTCCTGCGCCGCGATCTCCTTGGTGCCGGTCTTGTAGATCGAGTGGTTGTCGCAGGTGGTGACGGCGTCGGCGTAGCGGAAGGCGATCTCGTGCTGGCCGAGGTTGCACTCGCCCTTGGCCGACTCGACGTACATGCCCGCGCCGGCCATGCCGTTGCGGATCCGGCGCAGCAGCGGCTCGATCCGGGCGGTGCCGAGGATCGAGTAGTCCACGTTGTACTGGTTGGCCGGGGTGAGGTCCCGGTACTGCTTCGCGTGCGCCTCCTCGTAGGAGTCGCGGAAGACCAGGAACTCCAGCTCGGTGCCGGCCATCGCCTGCCAGCCACGGCCGGCCAGCCGCTGCACCTGCGCCCGCAGGATCTGCCGGGGCGATGCGACCACCGGCGCCCCGTCGTCCCAGGCCAGGTCCGCGATGACCAGCGCCGTGGCCGGGTGCCAGGGGACCCTGCGCAGCGTGCTCAGGTCGGGGACCAGGAGGAAGTCGCCGTAGCCGCGGTCCCAGGAGGACATCGCGTACCCGTCGACGGTGTTCATGTCCACGTCCACCGCGAGCAGGTAGTTGCAGCCCTCGGCGTGCCCGCTGGCCAGCACCTCGTCCAGGAAGAACTCGGCGGACAGCCGCTTGCCCGCCAGCCGTCCCTGCATGTCGGTGAAGGCGACCAGGACCGTGTCGATCGCCGCGGCCTCGGCCTCGACGCGCAGCTGCTCCACCGTGAGCAGCCCGCGCCGCCGGCCGGTGTCGTTCCCCCCGCCTCGGTCGGTCATCCGCCTCCCGCCTTAGCTCACGAGCTCCCGTTCGATGGCGGCCAGCTCCTCCGCGGTGCCCTGGACCTTCGGGCCGGTGAACCAGTTCCGCGCCGACATGAGCCACCAGATCCCGGCGAATCCGAGGACGGCGACGACCGCGACCACCGTGTAGTTGAAGGTCTTCCAGGTGATCGGGCTGGCCGTGGGGAGCATGAACAAGATGGTGATGAACACCACCCAGGTCACGGCGGTGACGCCGATCGGCACGCTCCACCTGCCCAGGTGCCAGGGGCCGCGCTTGAAGCTGGCGCCCTGGCGCAGCCGCAGGAAGGTCGGCAGCACGTAGGCGATGTACAGGCCGATCACGGCGATCGAGGTGACCGCAGCATAGGCCGTGGAGTTCCACAGGTAGGGCAGCCCGAGGATCAGCGCGCCCGCCGCGGCCAGCCAGATCGCGTTGGTCGGCGTCCGGGTCCGCTTGTTCACCCGGTGCCAGAACCCGGACGCCGGCAGCGCGCCGTCGCGGGAGAAAGCGTAGATCATCCGCGAGTTGGCCGTCACCGAGGACATGCCGCAGAACAGCTGCGCGCCGATCGCGACCAGCAGCAGCAGCTTGCCTCCCGCCGACCCGACCGCGTCGATGAAGATCTGCGCGGGCGGGACCCCCGTGGGCGAGTTCAGCGTGGCTGTGTAGTGCTGGATCGCGAACGTGATGCCGATCAGCAGCAGCCAGCCGGCAAACAGCGATACCAGGATCGACATCACGATGCCGCGCGGGCCGCTGCGCGAGGCTTCGTGGGTCTCCTCGGTCATGTGCGCCGAGGCGTCGTAGCCGGTGAAGGTGTACTGGGCCAGCAGCAGGCCGAGCAGCAGCACATAGAAGGTGCTGTGCCAGCCGGTGCCGTTGAAGGTGGACGTGAACACGAAGCTGGCCGACTGATGGTGCGACGGCACGAAGGCGAGCACGCTGACGATGATCAGCACGCCGAGGATGTGCCACCACACGCTGACGTCGTTCAGCAGCGCGACCAGCCGGATGCCGAACTGGTTCAGCAGGCCGTGCACCAGCAGCACCGCGGCGAAGATCAGGATCGTCACCCAGTGGTAGGTGGGCGTCCCGAACTGCAGGTTCAGCAGCGCGTTGATGAAGAACGCGCAGCCGAAGTCGATGCCGGCGGTCACCGCCA
The DNA here is from genome assembly GCA_963795575.1 of uncultured Actinomycetes bacterium. Classification (GTDB taxonomy): domain Bacteria; phylum Actinomycetota; class Actinomycetes; order Streptosporangiales; family Streptosporangiaceae; genus PALSA-505. The sequence continues at coordinate 198,378 of CAWCII010000010.1, forward strand.
CCTGGCCGAGGAAGTTGAACCAGCCGGTGAACCAGGACCAGGCGGCCGCGTTGCGCCGGGCGAGCTTGGCGGACCAGTAGTACAGCCCGCCGGCCGTCGGGAAAACTGGAGCAGACCTCGGCCATGGCCAGTCCGACGAACAGGGTCATGATGCCGACGATGGGCCAGCCCCAGACGATGATCGCGGGCCCGCCGGTGAGCATTCCGTAGCCGTACAGGGTCAGGCAGCCGGACAGGATCGAGATGATCGTGAACGACACGGCGAAGTTGGAGAAGCCGGACATCCGCCGGCGCAGTTCCTGCGCGTAGCCGAGCTCGTGCAGGCGTTGCTCGTCATCGGTGAGCGTCCCGGCTGCCCCGGCCGCCCCGGCGGCTTGCTCGTTGACCGACACGGCGTGCTCCCTCACGTCAGCGGGCCGCGCGCCGGGAGCCCCGGCGGGTGGCGCCGAGCGGGCCGGCCCAGACGTGCCCGTCGAGACCGTGCGCTTAATGGTCTGATATGAGACCATTTGCGGCTAGAACCCTGGCGATGTCAAGACCCCGGCTGCGATCGGTGCCGCGCAGTCGGCCCCGCAGGCCGAGGAGCGGCCGGGGCCGCCGAGGGCGCACGTAGGCTCGGCGCCACGGAGGCGTCGCGGGCGGAGGGCTGTCGCAGTGACCGAGGGACCCAGGCTGGCCAGCCTGCTGCGCCCGGTGCGGGCCGGGAACGCCTTCGAGGAGACCGTCGAGCGGCTGCTGACCGCCATCCGGCTGGGCGTGGTCGGGCCGGGGGAGAGGTTTCCCCCCGAACGGGAGTTCGCCAATCAGCTCGGGATAAGCCGGATCACCCTGCGCGAGGCCATCCGCGAGCTGCAGGCGGCCGGTTACGTGGAATCACGCCGGGGGCGGCACGGCGGTACCTTCGTCACCACCGCGCCCCCGGCACCCAGCCGCGGCGAGGCGCGGCGGATCGCGCGCGAGCAGTCCGGCAGCCTGGCCGACGCGCTGATATTCCGGCTGGCCATCGACACCGGCGCGGCGCAGACGCTGGCCCAGCTGGTCGCCGGGCAGCTGCCGGGCGGCGAGGCAGAGCAGGCGCGCACGGTGCTGTCCCGGCGCCTGGCCGACGTCAACGGCGCGGCGCCCCGTGACTACCGGCGGCTGGACACCCTCTTCCACCTGGCAATCGCCGAGCTGACCGGATCCGGCCTGCTGGCCGCCGCGGCCGCGGACGCGCGGCTGCGGCTGAACGACTTCCTCAACGCGATCCCGATCCTGCGGCACAACATCGATCACACCGCCGTCCAGCACGCCATGATCGCGGAGGCCATCCTGGCCGGTGACCCGGAGGCGGCCAGGCAGGCGGTCACCGAGCACCTGGAGGGCACCGCCGCCCTGCTCCGCGGCTTCCTCGCCTGACGTCGGACCGGAGCCGACCGCGCCCCCGGAACCCATGCGGTCGATGTGCCCTTGCCTCCCCTCCCGGGCAGGCGATGTGCCATCGACCACCGCGCGGGGCCGGCCGGGCCGGCCGGTGGCGCTACTCGACGGTGACGCTCTTGGCCAGGTTGCGCGGCTTGTCGATGTCCCGGCCGAGGGTGACCGCGATGTGGTAGGCGAACAGCTGCAGCGGGATGGTGAGCAGGATCGGGTTCAGCTCCGGCTCGGTCCGCGGTACCCGGATCACCGCGTCGGCCAGCCCGTCGGGCAGCTCGGCGCTGGTGACCGCGATCACCGGGCCGCCCCGGGCCTTGACCTCTTCCACCGTGCCGATGTTCTTGGCCACCAGCTCGTCGCCCGGGATGACCGCGACCGTCGGCATGTCCGGGTCGATCAGCGCGAGCGGGCCGTGCTTGAGCTCTGACGCCTGATAGGCCTCGGCGTGCAGGTAGGAGATCTCCTTGAGCTTCTGCGCGCCCTCACGGGCGACCGGCCAGCCGCGGACCCGGCCGGTGAAGAACATGTGCTGCGCGCCGGAGTACCGCTTGGCCACCTCGGCGATCTCGGCCTCGCCGGCCAGCACCTCGGCGATCTGGTCCGGCAGCGCGCGCAGGCCGTTCACCATCCGCTGGCCGTCGGCGAAGGACAGGTCGCGCACCCGGCCGAAGAGCAGGCCGAGCATGGCGAACGTGACCGCCATGTTGGTGACCGCCTTGGTCGACGCGACCGCCACCTCGGGCCCGGCGTGCAGGAAGATCCCGTTCCCGCAGGCGCGGGCGATCGCGCTGCCGACCACGTTGACCGCGCCGAGCAGCCGGCCGCCCTTGCGCTCCAGCTCGCCGACCGCGGCCAGCGTGTCGAGCGTCTCGCCCGACTGGCTGACCGCGATGAACAGCGTGTCCGGGTCGATGACCGGGTTGCGGTAGCGGAACTCCGAGGCCGGCTCGGCGTCGGCCGGCAGCCGGGCCAGCTCCTCCATCAGGCCGGCGCCGAGCTGCGCCGCGTAGTAGGCCGACCCGCAGCCGAGGAACTTCACCCGGCGGATCGCGTGCACGTCCCTCGCGGTGACCTCGATGCCGCCCAGCCGGGCCGTGGCGAACTGGTCGTCGAGCCGGCCCGCCAGGGCCCGGCTGACGGCGGCCGGCTGCTCGTGCATCTCCTTGTGCATGAAGTCCGGCCAGTCGCCCAGCTCGTAGTCCTCCGCGGTCACCTCGACCGTCGTGGTCTGCCGGTCGATGGGCCGCGCCTCGCGGGTGCTGGTGCGGAAGTCCGTGGCGGTCAGCGTGGCGAGCTCGCCGTCTTCCAGGTAGGCCACCCGCTGGGTGTGCCGCACCAGCGCGGCCACGTCGGAGGCCACCAGCGTCTCGCCCTCGCCGATGCCGATGACCATCGGGCTGCCGTTGCGGGCCGCGACCAGCTCGCCCGGCCGCCTGGCGTCCAGCACGACCAGCCCGTAAGTGCCCTCGACCCGCGCCAGGGCGGCCCGGACCGCTTCCTCGAGGGAGCCGGCGCCGGCCCCGAGCGCCGCCGCGATCAGGTGCGCGAGGGCCTCGGTGTCGGTATCGGAGCGGAACGTGACGCCGCGCGCGGCCAGCTCGGCGCGGAGCCGTTCGGAATTCTCGATGATGCCGTTGTGCACCACGGCCACCCGGCCGCTGGCGTCGGTGTGCGGGTGGGCGTTGACGTCGGTCGGCTCGCCGTGCGTCGCCCACCGGGTGTGCGCGATGCCCGAGGTCGCCGGGGCCGGGGCGCCGACCAGCTCGCGCAGGCCCGCGACCCGCACCGCGGCCTTGGTCACCCGCAGCCTGCCGCGGGCCGCCACGGCCAGGCCGGCCGAGTCGTAGCCGCGGTACTCCAGCCTGCGCAGGCCCTCGAGCAGGATGGGGGTGGCCTCGCGCTGCCCGACATAACCGACGATCCCGCACATGTGCCGTTCCTTCCTCGCTTGCTGCTGCGCGGTCGCGATCAGCCCTGATCAGCCGTACACGATCCGGCGCAGCTGCCGCTGCGAAATGCGGGGTGCTGACACCGGCAGGCCTGCCAGCTCGGCGGCGATGATCGCCCAGATCTGGTCGTTGCGGTGGTGGCGGTGCAGCTCGGCGTGCCGCCGGCGGACGAACTGCTCCGTTGTCTCCGCGAAGTAGCCGATCACGTCACTGACGACGCCGGGCGGCGGTGGCCTGCGGCAGCCCCGTGGAGACGACCACGTGCCGGACCAGATCCTGCGGTGCAGGGGGGCTCACGTCAGGTGAGCGTGCCAGACCTCCTGCCTTGGGTCAAGGAACCTGCCCGGAATCGGGCAAGAATTGCGCCAATGCCACGAAATCGCCGCCCCAACGACATCACCGGCCGCCTGAATCACCGCGGCGGGCATGTGCGGGCCGTCACACGCGTTCGTGTTGCGGCGAAGGAACGATTTACGGCACACTGATGTTGTGAAATACGTGCGGGTGACGACTTCAGCGGCGCCCGGCGCGACTACAGCGGGCGCCGGGGGTTCCGGCGTGCCCGAGCAGGGGTGGTCGGAACGCGGGACCCGGGCCAGGGTGGCCCGCCTGATCCTGGAGCTCGGCCCGTCCACCGCGGCGTCGCTCGGCGACCGGCTGGGGCTGACGCCGGCCGCGATCCGGCGCCACCTGGACAACTTGCTCGCCGACGGCATGGTCGAGACGCGGATGGCCCGGGCCCAGCGCGGCCGGGGACGCGGCAGGCCGGCCCGGCTGTTCACGATCACCGACGCCGGGCGGAGCGCGTTCGAGCACGCCTACGACGACCTGGCCACCGGCGCGCTGCGGTTTCTCGCCGAGACCGGCGGCCCGGCCGCGGTGGCGGAGTTCGCCCGGCGCCAGCTGGCCGACCTGGAGCACAGCTACGCGCCCGTGGTCGCGGGCGCGCCGCAGCAGCGGCGGGTGCAGGCGCTGGCCGAGGCGTTGTCGGCCGACGGCTACGCGGCCTCCGCCACCGGCACCCCGGCGGGCGGCACGGGCGAGCAGCTCTGCCAGCATCACTGCCCGGTCGCCCACGTGGCGGCGGAGTTCCCCGAGCTGTGCGAGGCGGAGACCGAAGCGTTCGGCCGGCTGCTCGGCACCCCGGTGCAGCGGCTGGCTACCATCGCCCGCGGCGATGGCGTGTGCACCACGCACGTGACCGACCGTTCGCTCGCCGCCGGCGGGACACGCAAGGGGCCGCGAGGCCAGGAACCGATGACAGATGCACAGAGTCCGGAGGGCTCTTCGATATGACGACTACCGCACCTTCTGAGCTCGAGGGCCTGGGCAGCTACAAGTTCGGCTGGGCTGACTCCGACGTCGCGGGCGAGGCCGCGCGCCGCGGCCTGTCCGAGGAAGTGGTCCGGGACATCTCGGGCAAGAAGAACGAGCCGGAGTGGATGCTGGACCTGCGGCTGCGCGGGCTGCGGATGTTCGGCCGCAAGCCGCTGCCCACCTGGGGCGCCGACCTGTCCGGCATCGACTTCGGCAACATCAAGTACTTCGTCCGGTCGACCGAGAAGCAGGCGGCCAGCTGGGACGAGCTGCCGGCCGACATCAAGAACACCTACGACAGGCTCGGCATCCCGGAGGCGGAGAAGCAGCGGCTCATCGCCGGCGTCGCGGCGCAGTACGAGTCCGAGGTCGTCTACCACAAGATCCGCGAGGATCTGGAGGACAAGGGCGTCATCTTCCTGGACACCGACACCGCGCTGAGGGAGCACCCGGAACTGTTCCGGGAATACTTCGCCACGGTGATCCCGCCGGGCGACAACAAGTTCGCCGCGCTCAACACCGCGGTCTGGTCCGGCGGCAGCTTCATCTACGTGCCGAAGGGCGTGCACGTGGAGATCCCGCTGCAGGCCTACTTCCGGATCAACACCGAGAACATGGGCCAGTTCGAGCGGACCCTGATCATCGTCGACGAGGGCGCCTAGCGTGCACTACGTCGAGGGCTGCACCGCGCCGATCTACAAGTCCGACTCGCTGCACTCGGCGGTGGTCGAGATCATCGTGAAGAAGGACGCGCACTGCCGGTACACCACCATCCAGAACTGGTCGAACAACGTCTACAACCTGGTCACCAAGCGGGCCGTCGCGCAGGCCGGGGCGAGCATGGAATGGGTGGACGGGAACATCGGCTCCAAGGTCACCATGAAGTACCCGGCGGTCTACCTGATGGGCGAGCACGCCAGGGGTGAGACCCTGTCGGTGGCGTTCGCCGGCACCGGCCAGCACCAGGACGCCGGCGCCAAGATGGTGCACTGCGCTCCGAACACGTCGTCCCAGATCATCTCGAAGTCGGTGGCCCGGGCCGGCGGCCGGACCTCCTACCGGGGCCTGGTCAACGTGCAGGAGGGCGCCGAGCACTCCAAGTCCACGGTGAAGTGCGACGCGCTGCTGGTGGATACGGTCAGCCGTTCGGACACCTATCCGTATGTGGACGTCCGCGAGGACGACGTGGAGATGGGTCACGAGGCCTCGGTCTCCAAGATCTCCGAGGACCAGCTCTTCTACCTGATGAGCCGGGGCATGACCGAGGACGAGGCCGCGGCCACGATCGTCCGCGGCTTCGTCGAGCCGATCGCCCGCGAGCTGCCGATGGAGTACGCGCTCGAGCTGAACCGGCTGATCGAGCTGCAGATGGAGGGGGCGGTCGGCTGATGGCCGGGATCGGCCGGGCGCCGCAGGACACGGCGCCCGTTTCCAGGCTGCACGAGCGGCAGTCGTTCGACCTCGCCGACTTCCCCGTACCCACCGGGCGCGAGGAGGAGTGGCGGTTCACGCCGCTGCGCCGGCTGCGGGACCTGGCGGGCGACACCCCGCTCGCCGAGGGCAAGGTGCGGGTGGACACCGCCGCCGCCCCGGGCGTGACGGTGGAGTCCGCGCCGCGGACCGACGCCAGGCTGGGCCGCTCGTTC
>CAWCII010000011.1:0-126081 GCA_963795575.1 uncultured Actinomycetes bacterium
AGCGCACCGCGGGGAGAAAAGCCTCAGCGAGGATTTCACCTCCTGCCATTGCTGGCGATCCTTTTTGTCCAGGCGGACTTGTCGCTGCGGTTCATCTGGTCAAATACAGCGTTCATGGATGAGGCGCTGTATCTGCGCGCTGGTCATATTGAGATTGCACACTGGTTTCATGGAACCTATGGCAGCGCGGTCGCATTCTTCCCGACTTACTTTTCCGGTGCTCCTGTCATTTACCCGCCGCTCGGAGCCTTGGCCGACAGCCTCGGCGGCTTGGCCGGTGCCCGGCTGCTTTCCCTCTGTTTCATGCTAGGCGCGACGGTCCTCCTCTACGCTGCCGCTGGCCGCCTGTTTGATCGCAGAGCAGCGCTAGCCGGAGCGGCTCTTTTTGCCGTACTGGGCGCTACGCAGAACCTTGGCGCCTTCGCCACCTACGATGCGCTAGCCCTATTTCTGACCGCGCTTGCGGCATGGCTGGTGATTCGTGCCCAAGACTGGCTGAGCGAGCCGCTGCTCATCGCCGCCGCGCTGACGATGGCCCTAGCCGATGCCACCAAGTACGCGTCGGCCCTGTGGGATCCGGTGATCATCGTTCTGGCCATGACCCTTCGAGGCGCGGCGGCTGGCTGCGCGCCGTCGCAGGGGCTTGCGCCTCGCGCTCTACCTCGCGGTGATTCTCTGTGCAGCCGTGTTGGTCGCCGGGCACGCCTACTGGAAGGGAATCACTTTCACGACGTTGACCCGGGCATCGAGCACAGCGCCGCGCATGCCGTGATGGGTAGGGCGTACGACTGGATCGGCGCAATTTTGGTGCTGGCCCTGCTCGGCGTGGCGTTCAGTTTCGTACGGCCGTGGCGAACCGGGTAACGTCATGGCCCTGACCGTCGCCATGGTCCTGTCCCCACTCGAACAAGCCCCGATCGGGACCCTGACTAGCCTACAGAAACACGTAGATTTCGGTGCCTGGTTCGGGCAATTGTTGCAGGCTATGCCATCGGATGGATGGCAGATTACAACCGCACGAGAGGCTGGCGGCTCGCTGCCGTCGCGCTGCCGTTTGTACTCATCGTCGGCCTCTTCCAGTCATCAGACATGTTCCGCCTTTGGCCGAACATGTCCTCGGCCATGCAAGAATAGCGACGGTGGCCCGCCAGAATCCGGAGAAATGCCTTGCGTCAGAGAACGAGGTCATCAGCTACTACCTCCCCCTCGAGGTGCCGACTCCTGATACTTGCACGGATCGTATTTCTTGCTCACTGGGATGCCCAAAGCGGCGCGAGCTATTCGGACAGCAGCATATGTGTTTGCCATTCGCCACCACTACTTCGCCTGGATCGAGGCTGATCCTAATGAAGAACCGTCCGCGCGTTCGCCTTTTTACGCGCCCGTAATCTCCGCTGCACGTGCGGCCGGGTACCACCTCGTGGCTGTGCTACCCGACGACATGTCCTCGGCCGCGCGACCCATCGAGATCTGGGCCATCAGCCCAATAAGGAAACCGTGACCGCTTCAACTGTGGCGGCAGGGCGTCACCGCCGCAAGCTCGAACTTCCGCCACCACCGACGAATGCCGAGAAATACTCGCGGACCGATCGCGCGATGCCCCTATTGCTCAGCACGCTTGTCATTGGAGCGGTGTCAGTTCTCACCGGGCAGATCTTGCTGGAGGCATATCACTACATCGCCTTGCCGTTCGTGGCTTTCTCTCTGCTGTACTTCACCAACCAGGTACTTAACCTATATGTGAACTTCGGAGGTCGCAGCTTTGATCTCGTGGCTCACAAGGAGCTTGTTGCAGCGTGGTCTCCACGCAGGTATCCGAGCGTTGACGTCTATCTGCCAATACTGCCGCGAGCCCCTCGCGTTGCTAGCCAACACATGGTTGGCCGTGAGCAGATGGCCGATGCTTATCCGGGCGCTGTCCGACCATACGTGCTGGATGATGGCAACGATCCAAGGCGCAGGGACTCGCCGAGGATTTTGGCTTCGCATACATCGTGCGTCCCACCCGAGGAGAATTCAACAAGGCCGGTAACCTGCGATATGCTTTCAGGAAGACCGACGGTGATGTATTCCTTGTCCTCGACGCTGACTTCGCACCGAGGGCGGATTTCCTCACCGAGACGATGCCCTACTTCGACGACCCGCAGGTGGGGATCGTCCAGACTCCGCAGTTCTTCCGGACCAGTCCCGACCAGACATGGGTGGAACGCGGTTCTGGTGCTATGCAGGAGATCTTCTTCCGGGCCATACAGGTCACCCGCAACCAGTATGGCGCATCCATGTGCGTCGGCTCCAACGTGATCTACCGTCGCCGCTCGCTGGACTATGTCGGTGGCATAGCGCAGGTGTCCTACGCCGAGGACGTGCATACAGGCCTGGATGCGATCCGCAGCGGTGCCAGGCTAGTGTTCATCCCGGTTGTGCTCGCCGCGGGGACATGCCCCGATAACGTCAATGCCTATGCGCGGCAGCAGTACCGGTGGTCGGCGGGGACGCTGAGTGTCGGCTTTACCCGACGACTCTGGGACGCCCCCGTGTCAATGCGAACCAAACTTGCATACTTCTCGGGGTCGATCTTCAATATCGTCGCCGCAGCCACCGTGGCCGTCTCGCCCTTGGTGCCGCTGGTCATGCTCACTTACAGCGCGGCAACGATCCGGCTCAGCAATTGGATCGTCTTGCTGCCCGCCATGTTTACGGGTCTGGTGCTCTATCCACTGTGGCACATGAATGACTACCGGCTGCGCGACACTATCCCGCTTCAGTTGCTGCGAGGGTGGGCGACCGCCCTGTCCATCTGGGACTACTCGCGTGGCAAGATCATGGGCTGGCAGCCGACTGGCTCGAAGGTGAGCCCGCTACGGCGGCTGTGGTGGGGCGTGCGCGTCTGGAACGGCGGCACTACGATTGCCTGGCTGGCTCTCGCCGGCGTGCGCATCTACCAGACTGGATCAGCCCGTTTCGTCGTGCTCGGCGTTCTCGGCCTTGTCCAGGCCGCCGTCGTCTTGCGCCTGATGTTTCCCGGAAGGAATGCGTCGTGACGCGACCGTCCGACGGGCCGAGGTCCCGATCGCATAGGAAAGACCTCGCCTCCCCATCATGGACTCGCCGCCGCTTCATCCGGATCACTCAGCGTGCTCAGCTACTGGCGAGGGACGACCCGCTGATGGCGCTTGCGCTCGCGATCGTTACGGTCGCTGCGGCAGTGGGTGGCGCTTTCGCGGGGGTACTGGCCTTGTGGCCCCACTCGCCCGGCTCATCAACAGAACGGCAGGCAGCTGACGCTCCTTCCCTTGGGGCAATCCACATCACCCTGCCGACCCGACCGGAATCCTGGCTCGGCATCTACACGCCTCACGTCCCGGAGAGCTACGTCAGCATCGAGAAATTCGCCTCCGAGACGGGGCACGAGCCGGATCTCGCCTCGTACTACAGCGGCTGGTACCAGCCATTCAACACCTCATTTGCCGACGAAGCGGCTGCTCATGACGCTGTCCCGGCTATCCAACTTGACCCGCGAGGTGTCAGCGTCGCGGCGATCGCCGCAGGCCGGTATGACAGCTACCTGACCTCCTACGCGGACGCAGTCAACGAGTACGGCCATCGGACCGGAAAGGGCGTCGTTATCAGCTTCGGTCACGAAATGAACGGCTTCTGGTACCCGTGGGGATGGAAGCACACCAGGCCGGCGGTCTTCGTCGCAGCCTGGCGACATATCGTTGATGTATTTCGCCGGCAGGGCACCTATAACGTGACTTGGCTATGGACGGTCAACATCATACGTATTGGCGGCGGCATTCCTTCGCCTGTTCGCTGGTGGCCGGGGAGCTCGTATGTGACCTGGGTAGGGATTGATGGTTATTTCCTAAGGTCGTCCTGGACATTCGCTCCTTTGTTTGGCCCGACGATTAAGGTCATACGCGGGCTGACCCTTGATCCCATACTTATTGCCGAGACAGGCGCCGCGCCTGCGATTGGTCAGCCGACGAAGATCGAGGATCTGTTCGCTGGCATTCACGCTTATGAGCTGCTGGGATTTATATGGTTTGATGCCCCCGGGCTCAGGGACTTTCGCATCACCAGCCCTGCGGCTCTCGCCGCGTACAGTCGAGGCGCCAAGGCGTATAAGAGGCTGGGTTCATGAACAGCAGGTATCCACGGCACAGCCCCCCCGAAGGGAGGCATCGGTTTTCCCCGACCAGGAGCGCTCGGGAAACCATCGGAAGAGCTCGTCGCTTTTCGGGGATCTTGTCCGGCTCCGCGGCGGGACCGGCTACCACTAGGGGTGAAGAGCGGAGTAGCTCCTGCCCAAAGTCGCAACCACGCCAGGATGGTAGGAGGGGTAACCAGATACTGCTAACGGGCGTTGTGGCTGTCGCCGCGACGATCACCGTCGCTGCGATCATCCTGGCTGGTGTCCTCCATGGCAAGTCCGCAGCAGACAGGACCGTCAATCCGGCCGCACCCACATCAGCGGCCACTCCCGTTGGCCCCGGGAGTTATCTCGGGGTATACACGCCTGGGGTCCCCGGATCATACGCAGGAGTGAGGGCTTTCGCCGCAGCTACCGGCATCAGGCCAGGAGTGGTCGTTTACTACAGTGGATGGCTCGAAAAATTCCAGGTAAAATTCGCTGCCATCGCGGCACGCCACGATGCAGTGCCGCTGGTGCAAATTGACCCGGGCGGGATTAACCTCAGGGCGATCGCATCGGGACATTATGACGCTTACTTGCGCTCTTACGCCGCTGATGTGAGGGCGTTTGGCCGTCATGTTATTCTTTCGTTTGGTCATGAGATGAATGGCACTTGGTACTCGTGGGGCTACCGTCATACATCACCGGCGGTATTCATAGCCGCCTGGCGGCATCTCGTCAGCGTATTCCGCGCATCAGGCGCGCGGAACGTGACCTGGCTGTGGACGATTAACATCAGCCAGTGCCGTTGCCGCATCGAGCCTCCGGCCCGTTGGTGGCCCGGCAGCCCGTACGTGAACTGGGTAGGAATTGATGGTTACTACTATAAGCCATCTTGGAAATTTGCTTCCTTGTTCGGGCCCACTATCAAAGCCGTACGTGCACTTACCCTCGATCCGATACTAATTTCAGAGACAGCTGCTCCGGACGGAACCCAGTCGGCGAAGATCCCTGATCTTTTCGCGGGGATTCGCGCTTACGGATTGCTGGGATTGGTGTGGTTCGACGCCAACAGTGGCCAGGACTGGCGGATCAGCAGTCCGGCTGCATTCGCTGCATTCCGCCGTGGCGCCGCGATGTTGAAAAGGCCTGCGTCATGAGCAATCGGCTGTGTCTCACCCTGCCAGGAACTGGCACTTCGTCACCGCCGGGCAATGACTGTTTGGCCAACGTGGACGCGCGGGCGGCCCGTGGCTCAGCGAACTGTGACTAGAAATTTCCAGCAAATGCCCCTCGGTTGCATCAGCCGGCCGGTAGGTTACCTATGCAGAAGTCCTATTGAGGGAACTTCGCCACAGCATGTGATGTCGCTGATACGTGGTGTAAGGGCGGAGTTGCGGCCTCCCTGGTACGCCCCTGAGACGGGCGGGAGCGGTCTATGGGTTATGACGCGATGACGGGCGGCGGGCTGCCTTCAGCATCGCAGCCGCCAACGGGTTCAGGCTGGAGGGGGGGACCGAGAACCGGAAGAGCTGGCGTCGAGGTCAGCCCGGGGGTAACAGATCCGGCTGATGTAAGTACGTCCGCGGGCGGGCTAGCTGCGTCAGGCCGGCGGAGACGTGATCGCTGGCCGAGCGTCCGGGGGTTGGGCGTTCCGAGTGCCTGGCCGCTGCTGGCCGTGCTGGCGGTGCAGACGGCGCTGTCGCTGCGGTTGGTGTGGGCGGACACGGCGTTCCAGGATGAGGCGGCGTACTTGTGGGCGGGGCATCTGGAGTGGGCGCACTGGCTGCACGGCGCGGTGATCCCGCAGTTCTCGTCCTACTTTTCCGGGGCACCGGTGATCTACCCGCCGATCGGCGCGCTGGCCGACAGTATCGGCGGGTTGGCTGCGGCGCGCATCCTGTCGCTGGTGTTCATGCTCGGGGCGACGGTTCTGTTGTGGGGGACGGCGGGCCGGCTGTTCGGACGGCGGGCCGCGTTTTTCGCCGCCGCGCTGTTCGCGGTGCTGGGCCCGACGTTGCACCTGGGGGCATTCGCCACGTATGACGCGCTGGCCGTATTCCTGATCGCGCTGTCGGCCTGGTGCGTGGTGCGGGCCGGGCACCGGCGGGAGGGGACCGGGTGGATGGTCACAGCGGGCGTGGCGCTGGCGGTGGCCAATGCCGCGGCGTATTCGTCGGGTCTGTTCGACCTGGTCGTGCTCCTGCTCGCGCTGCTCACCGCACTCCCCAGCGGCAGGCTCGCGGCCCGGCGGTGCGCGATCCTGTTGATGGTCGTGGTGGTACTGGTCACGGCGGGATTGCTGATCGGCGGCAGCTCCTACCGCACCGGCATCGAGCAGACGACGCTGGCCCGGGTCGCCGGAAACAACTCCCCGCTGTCCGTGCTGTCCGATGCCTGGTCGTGGACCGGCGTGGTCATCGTCCTGGCGGTGTGCGCGGTCATCGTCAGCTGCGGCCAGGCGGCAGTGGCGGGTGCAGACGTGGCTGCTGGCGGTGTTCGCGGCCGCCGGGGTGCTGGGGCCGCTGGAGCAGGCGCGGCTGCAGACCGTGGCCTCGCTGAACAAGCACGTGGGCCTGGGAGCCTGGTTCGCTGCCATCGCCGCGGGCTACGCAGTGGACCGGTTCATCGCGGCCGCGTCGGCCGGCCGGTCGCGGGCGGTGACCGCGGGCGCCTGCGTGGTCGCGCTGATTTTCCCGGCCGCGCTGGGTGCCAGCCAGTCGCGGACGTTCTCCACTGACTGGCCCAACGCGTCCAGCTTCATCGCGATATTCCGGCCGCTGGCCGACCACGGCCAGCGGGCACCTGCTGGTCGAGGACGCCTCCATCGCGCGGTACTACCTGCCCGCCGGGCCGCCAGTGGCAGCGGTGGTCCAGCACCCGCAACATCGTCTTGCCCTCCGGGGTCAACACGGGCGGCCCGACCAGCGCCGCCGGAGTCACCGGCGACTGGCAACGCCGGGGTGTTCGCCGAGTTCATCACCCGCGGCTACTTCTCCTACGTCGCGCTGAACTACGCCGACACCACCGCCCTGGACCACCAGATCACCACCGACCTGCGCCGCAGCCATCACTACCGCATCATCGACGTCGTCCCCTACGGCATCGAGATCCCGCCCATCGGCCAGGGCACCTACATCATCTGGAAATACGAGCCGTGAGCACCACCGAGCCAACCTCGCTGGAAAGACCCTCGGGAGCGCGGCCACCACGGCAGGGGCGCCACGCCCTCAGCCCGCCCTGATCCTCCCCCCGCCCCCCAGCGACAGCGAGAAGTACGCCTACATCCAGCGGAACCTGCCGTACCTTACAATCACGCTGGTCGTCGGCGCGGCCTGCCTCGTCATCAGCCAGATCCGGTTCGAGCTGCACGACCTCGCGCTGGCGCCGTTCGGAGTTTTCACCGCCACTTACGTCGCCTACCAGGCGATCAGCCTGCCCGTAAATTTCACCGGCCGAGGGTTCGACCTGGCCGCCCACCGGGCGCGCATCGCGGCCTGGCATCCGCGCAGCTACCCCAGCGTCGACATCTACCTGCCGATCTGCGGTGAGCCGATCGAATTGCTCCGCAACACCTGGAGCGCCGTGTTCGAGCTCATCGCGGGCTACCCGGGCCCGGCCCAGGCCTATGTCCTCGACGACGGGCCCAGCGACGAGGCCCGTTCCGCCTGCGAGGCCTACGGCTTCTGCTACGTCCGCCGGCCCGACGCGCGAGTCTGCAAGAAAAGCGGGAACCTGCGGTACGCCTTCGCCCGCACCGCGGGTAAGTACATCGTCATCTTCGATTCCGACTTCGCGCCGCGCTGTGACTTCCTGGCCGAGACGCTGCCCTACCTGGACGACCCGGCGATAGCGATCGTCCAGACGCCTCAGTACTTCCGCCAGAGCGCCGGGCAGACGTGGATCGAGAACGCGGCCGGGGCCATCCAGGAGGTGTTCTACCGGTCGATCCAGGTGGCCCGCGACCGGTTCGGCCAGGCCATCTGCGTCGGAACGTCCGCGGTCTACCGCCGGGCCGCGCTGGAGCCGCACGGCGGCCCGACGCTCATCCCGTACGCCGAGGACGTGCATACCGGACTCGACGTGCGCCGTACCGGCTCGTCCATGATCTACCTGCCCATCGTGCTCACGGCTGGCATCTGCCCCGGCGACCTCGACGCGTTCGTGCGGCAGCAGTACCGGTGGTGCACCGGGAACGCGGGCATCGTGTTCTCGCGCCGGATGTGGGCCGTGCCGATGACCATCCCGGCCCGGCTCACCTACATCTCCGGGTTCTTCTACTACGCCTACACCGGCCTGCTCACGTTCTTCGGGCCGGTCATCCCCATCGTCATGCTGGCGTTCCTGCCCGGCCAGATCCGGCTACGGAACTTCATCGTCCTCGGGCCGGCCATGATCGCCGGGTTCGTGCTCTACCCGCTCTGGCACCGCTCGAAATACGGGCCGTCGGTGTGGCCGCTGGGGATCGCCCGGGGCTGGGCGCACGTGTTCTCCATCTGGGACAGTGCCCGGGGCAAGACGATGAGCTGGCATCCGTCCCGCACGCCGGGCAGCGCCCTGCGCCGGTTCCGGGCGTGCGTCATCGGGTGGAGCGGCGGCACCGCCCTGCTCTGGGCGGCCCTGGCCATATGGCGGACCGCGACCCTCGGCTCGGCGCAATTCGCCGTCCTGGTCCTCTTCGGCGTGCTGAACCTCGCCGTGGTGAGCCGCGTCATCTTCCCCGGAGGCAGGACGGCATGAGATCCAACATGGTGGTGCTGGCGGCGCTGCTGGCGGCGGCCGTCGCCCTCACCTACACGGGGGCCCGCTTCATCTTCCTGCCTTCCCCGCCGCCGTCCGCGCACGCGTCTCTGCCGCCGACTCCGATCTCTTATCTCGGCGTCTTCGAGACCGGGGCACCGCCCGATTACGATCCGATCAGGGATTTCGCCCAGGCGGCCGGCAAGCAGCCGAACATGGTCAGCTATTACAGCGGCTGGGCCGAGCCCTTCGCGGCGTCGTTCGCGCGGACACTGCTCAGCCACGGCATGATCCCGTGCGTGCAGATCGATCCCACCTTGGCGTCGGTCGCGGGGATCGCGGCCGGCGACTATGACGGCTACCTGCGCCAATACGCCGACAGCGTCCGGGACTTCGGGCATGCGGTGGTGATCGGCTTCGGGCACGAGATGAATGCCCCCTGGTACCAATGGGGGTACGGGCATGTCCAGCCGTCAACGTTCGTGGCCGCGTGGCGGCACGTCGTGACGCTGTTCCGCGAGCAGGGCGCCGACAATGTCACCTGGCTATGGACCATTAACCAGGACCGGGCTGACACCGGGCCGGTCAGGCTGTGGTGGCCGGGAGCGAGGTACGTTTCCTGGGTCGGCATCGACGGCTACTACTTCCGGCCGTCCGACACGTTCGCCAGCGCCTTCGGCCGCACCATCGACCAGGTGCGGGCCTTCACCGACAAGCCGGTGCTGTTGTCCGAGACCGCCGTGGGACCCCGCGCCGGCCAGTTCTTCAAGATCGCTGAGCTGTTCGGTGGCATTCGCCGGGGCGGGGAACTCGGGCTGATCTGGTTCGACAAGGACCAGCACGGGGGAGTCTTGCACCAGGACTGGCGCATCGAGGGCAACGAGGTGGCCGAATCGGCGTTCCAGGTCAGCGCCGCCCCGCTGACGCTGTTCCGCCCCTGAGCCGTCGAGGTGCGGACAAGGTCGCTATATAGCTACAACTAGACCTTTCCGGTTGCCGGGGCCTCCAACGTGTGCTCGGCTGTCCTTGGGGTAGACGCGAATCCCGCACGCGTCCCCTGGGGGTGGTGGCATGGTCGATAGCGGCCGCGTTCCGCCGCTGTCCCAGCGTGCGCCGGGCGAAAGCGGCGGGCCGAGGCCCGGGGTGAAGTACACGCGGCCGGTATTGCCCGAGTCTGTCGTGCAGCGGGTCCGCGCCGCGCTGGAAGCCGCCCGTGAGCAGGATCAGGCCGGCGTCCAGGAGCCGGCTGCGGTCCTCCAAGAGCACGCGCCCCTCCGGGAACTCGCCGGTTCCCCGGAGCAGGCCGCACTCCTGGAGCTGACCGATTTCCGGGAGCAAGCCGCCCTTCAGGAGCTCGCCGCCATCCGGGAGCCGCCCGGGCTTCCAGGGCCGGCCGGGCCTCCAGAGGCCCACCGGGCCTCCAGAGGCGGCCGGGCTTCCGAGGCGGCCGGGCTCCCAGAGGCGGCCGGGCTTCCAGAGCCGGACGACCTCCCGAAGCCGTCTGCTCCGCCTGGCCGGGCCGCGAGCCCAGCCACACCCGCGTCGCACCGGTTCCCGGCCGACCCGGACGACGACACGCAGCCGTTCCGGGCCATCTCTACGCCCGCGGTCGGCGACCAGGCGCATCCGGCTCAGCATGAGGCCGGCGCGCAGCCCGAGCGGGATACGCGGCCCGGCGCCGCAGCAGCGTCAGCGCACCGTGGACCGGCTGCCGCTGCGCCGGCGCCTGAGCCAGTACCCGGTCCGCCTGAGCCAGTACCCCGTCTGCGTGAGCCAGCACCCCGCCCGCCAGCGCCCGGCGCCGCGGCCCGCCCGCGGGCTCATGCCGCAGTGCCCCGCCCGCGAGCGCCGGCCAGCACGCCCAGGGTGCCGTCGGCCAGCACGCGCAGCGTGCCCGCGCCGGCCGCTGGCTCTGGCCGCCCCGCGGGCCGGCGGGCGCCTGCCGCGCGGCGCCACCGGGTGGCCGGTGTCCTCGGCTCGGTGGTGGTCCTGCTCGCTACCGGGTCGGTGGCGTTCGCGCTGTCCCGGCATGCGGCCGGCGATGGCCACCGGGCCCCTCCGCCCGCCGCGGCCTCGCAGGCCGTCGTCCGCAACCGTGCGGCGTCCTGGGTCGCCGAGCAGGTCAGCAGGCGCGTCGTCGTGTCCTGTGATCCCGTGATGTGCCGGGCGCTCCGGGCGCACGGGGTCCCGGCCGCCGGCCTGCTCACGCTGAGCCCGGGAAGGACCGACCCGCTCCGCTCGGTCGTCATCGTCGCGACCGGCGTCGTCCGCAGGCAGCTCGGCCGGCGCCTCAGCTCGGTCTACGCCCCCGTTATCCTGGCCAGCTTCGGCTCCGGAAACGGGCGCATCGACATCCGCGCGATCGCCCCGCACGGAGCCGCCGCCTACCTGGCCATGCTGCACGCGGACGTGCAGGCCCTCAAAGCGGGTGGGGCCACGTCGCTGGACAGCCCGCGGATCAGGATCTCGCCCGCCGCGCATGACGCAGCTGGCCGACGGCCGGGTCGACTTGCGGCTCCTGGTCGCCATCGACGACCTGGCTGCGACGCACCCGATATCCGTCCAGGCGTTCGGCGATTCGGGACCCGGCGCGAGCCCGGGCGTTCCGCTCCGCCTCGGCGGACCTGGTCATGAACTCGGCGAACGTACAGCCGATGATCAGCCACCTGAACTCCCGGCCCCGGTTGTACCGCCCCGCGCACATCCAGACCGCGTCACTGCCAGATGGGCGGACCGCCGTGCAGATCGAGTTCGCGGCCCCGAGCCCGGTGGACCTGGCCGCGCCGTCCTAGCCCGTCTGGGCCGTCCTAGCCCGGCGGCCCGGCGGGCCAGCTCAGAAGATCTGCGGGCACCAGGGCGCCGGATCCCAGGACATGGCGGTAGAGAGCGCGGCCAGCGCTCCCCGGCGACGCTCGGTGACCAGCCCGGCGCCCGCCAGCGAGCCGAGCCGGGTGCCGCCCAGGTAGGCGGCGCCGAGCGCGCTGACGTCGACGGCCAGGTCGGGCGGGCCGGCGGCGGGCTCACAGGTAGCCGCCAGCCCGGCCCCGTCGCCCGCGCCGGGCCCGCGGCTTCGGTGCGCAGCCGCCAAGTCCCCCGGTTCGCCGCCAGCAGCGGGTCAGACACCTCGATGGCCACATCGGCCGGGCCCGCGTACCTTCGCTGGGCGAGGGCCCTGGGCAGGTCCACCAGGCGCACCCAGAGCCCGTCCGCGACCCGCGGCCGGGCCCGGCGCGGGTCGGCCAGCAGATGCAGCAACGGGTCGTCAACCGGCTGCAGGGCCGCGGTGAACTCGGTGGTCAGGTCCCGGCTGAGCAGGTCGGCCCAGATCGCCGCGGTGGCCCCCGGATCGGTCGCGATCATCTCCCTGATGCTCAGCGAGCTGTCCGGCAGGAACGACGGCCCGTCCCACCTGCCGGTCCCCGAGTAGATCGCATAGCCCCGCGGGCCATTGCCGTCCTCGGCGAGCAGGCAGCGCAGCGGGTCTGCGTCCACCAGGCCGTCGTCAGCGGTGGCCAGGACCCGGTTCCACCACAGCTCGTCCCGGGCGAACATGCCCGGCCTGGTGGGCAGCATCGCCTCGTAGACCTTGGCCAGCTCGGCCCGGACGGATTCAGGTTCGGTGAGCCTCAGCCGCAGCCCGGGCCCGGCGGACGGCGCGGGCCGGCCGAGCTGGCCCTCGCCGCGCCCGAAGCTGAGGCTCGCCTGCCAGGAGGCAGGGCCGTAGCCGTACCGTCCGTAGATCCCCGACTCCGAGGCCCACAGCGCGGCGATGGCCTCGCCGCGCTCCCTGATCTCCGCGAACTGGCGGCGGATCAGGCTGGACAGGATGCCGCGGCGCCGGTACGTCGGCAGGACCGCGATGAACGTCACCCCGGCCGCCGGGGCCATCGCCCCGGGCAGGCAAAGCCGGAGGCTGTAGGCGCCGGCGACCCCGACCGGGGCGTCGCCGTCGAAAGCCACCAGGCTCCGGTCGAACTCGAAATGCCGGATGATCTCCGCGCGGCGCCGCTCCGGCAGCGGCCGCCCGTGGAAGGCATGCTGGTCAACCGCGTAGAGGGCATCGAAGTCATCCGGGCCCACCGGCCGGATCGGGTACGGATCTGCCATGCCTGCCTTACTACCCGGGCAGCGCGGTCACGGCGACTCATTTAACCCGGGACTGCGGACCCGGGCAGCGTGCCAGAATCACGGCTGGCCGATACAGTGCGGCCATCATGGTTTCCTCCCCGCGCTTCCGCCCGCCGAGCCTGCCGGGCTGGGTGCGCCGGGGCGCGGAGTGGATCCGGGGCACGGTGGGCAGGCAGTTCATCACCGGGAACCGGCGGTTCGCCTTCCTGCTCGCCCTGGTCACCGTGGCCATCGCCGTCCTGGCGGTGCACGTGTCCGTGTCGTGGTTCTCACCCGGGGTGATGATCCTGCCGATCCTGGCGGGGGGCCTGCTGCTCTGGCCGCGGGCGCTGCGGATCCTGTTCGGCGTGGCCGCGGCGGCGCTGATCTACGACACGGTGAAGGGGCGGGCCGGGCCGGGCATCATCGCCACGATCGCGGTGACCGCGATCTTCGCCGACGTGCTGGCGAGGACCAGGGAGAAGCTCGGCATGCAGGCGCTGCGGGGGGATCACATGCTCATCGAACTGCGGAACCGGATCCGCGCCCAGGGCATGCTGCCCGACCTCGGCGACGGCTGGGATTCGGTCTCGATCCTGCAGGCCGGCCGGCGGGGCGTCGTTCGGCGGTGACTTCGTGGTGTCGGCGTGCGACGGCAAGACGCTCGAGGTCGCCCTGGTGGACGTGTCCGGCAAGGGGCTCGACGCCGGGACCCGGGCGCTGCTGCTGTCCGGGGCGTTCGGCGGGCTGCTCGGGTCCGTCCCGCGCGAGGAGTTCCTCGCCGCCTGCAATTCCTACCTGCGCCGGGTGGCGGCCTCGGAGGGCTTCGTCACCGCCGTGCACCTCGCGCTGGACCTGGCGACGGGGGAGTACGTGATCGCGTCCGCCGGGCACCCGCCCGCGGTGCACTTCGACGCGGGCAGCGGCAGCTGGCGGATCACCAAGGCGCACGGCGTCGTGCTCGGCGTGGTCGCGGACACCCGGTCGGTCCCCGAGCACGGGCTGCTGCGCCCGGGCGACGCCCTGATGCTCTACACCGACGGGCTGGTCGAGGCGCCGGGCCGGGACATCGACTCGGGCATCTCCGGCCTGCTCGGCGAGGCGGACCGGATGGTCATCACCGGATTCAAGGACGGCGCGGAGGCGCTGGTCCGGGCCATGCAGGAGGACATCGGCAGCTCCGACGACTGCGCCCTCGTGCTCATCTGGCGCTCGTGAGCCCCGCGGGCGGCTCACCGCCCGGGTCATCCCCGCCGGGGGGCGCCTGCGTTTTGCTGGTCCCGGCCCGGGTAAGCCCGGCCAGTGAGTTCGGACGGCCATGGTCGCGACGAGCACCGGAAGGAAGGCGGCATGGGGAAGGCCTCCGGCGGCAGGCCGGCCCGGCACGGCGCGAGTCCGCCGCCGCCCGCCGCCCCGGCAGCCGGCGGCCCAGCGCCAGGGACACGGTCCGGACGGTCCTGCGCCGGGGCATCGTGACAGGAACGATCCCGGGCGGGACGCGGCTTGTCCAGTCCAGCGTCGCCGCCGAACTCGGCGTCGGCCCCGGGGCGGTCCGTGACGCGCTCCGGGAACTGGCCGCCGACGGGCTCGTCCGGTTCGGCCAGGACGGCGTCGCCGTGGTCCACGAGCTCAGCCGGGCCGAACTCGAGGATCTGTACGAGATCCGCAAGCTGCTCGAGCCGGTCGCGACGGCACGGGCCGCGAGGTACGCGGGCCGCGACAGCATCCTGCGGGCCGTGGAGCTGCTCGCGGCGATGGAGTGCGAGACCGACGGCCAGCGGTGGGCGGAGTACAACGACAGCTTTCACAGCGTGATCGAGGAAGCGGGCAGCGGGCCCCGGCTGGTCGCGATCCTGAAGAACCTCAGGGATCTGTCCGCGCTCTACGTGGCGCACTCGGTCATCGCCGAGCCGGACCGGGCGCTGAACGGCGGTGCCGAGCACGAGGAAATACTCAAGGCCGTCATCGCCCGCGATCCCGAGGCGGCGGCCGATGCCATGTTCAGGCACCTGGACGGCAGGATGCGCACGCTGCTGACCCTCCACGAGGCTGGCCAACGGCGCCCGAACGGGACGAGTGCGGGCCGCTAGGAGCGTGCTGAAGTAACGCCGAAATTAGCTACCCAGAACGGTGAAGCAGCAGGTCAACGGCTTGCTCCGTGAGCGGAAGCAGGTTATTTCCGCAGTCTCCCAGCCGGGTCCCCAGCCCGGCTAGCCGGTCCCGGCGTCCTCGGCCCCCTCTTGCTTCCCGGAGGAGGCGAGCAGGCGCTCCAGCACCCCCGACTCGGCCGCGTCCCACTGCCCGGCCAGCGGCCGGCGGCTGGTGCGGCCCTGGGCGAGCGCGAGGCTCCGGCGCGCGGCGCGCAGTTGCTCGCGAAGCCGCGCGTTCTCGGCCGTGAGGGTGCCGTGCAGCATCCGGACGCTGGCCAGTTCCTGTTCGAGACCGGCCACGGTCTGCTCGAGCGCGGTGCCGGCCGGCTCGGCGGGCGGATGCCTGTCCCCGGGGGCGGAGGCCAGCCGCCGGACCACCTGGACCAGCAGCCGCCGGGCCAGCTCGTCATAGTCGAAGTCGCCCGGGCCCGGCGCGGACAGACGCGGGCCGCCTCCGGCGTCGGCCAGCCGCGCCGTGACTCCGCCGTGCTCCGCCTGTTCCGATGCCTGCTGCGATCCCTGAGCCTGCCGGGCCGGTTTGGCCGACGAGGCGGCGTCCGCCTGAGCGGAAGCCCCGGCGACCGCGGCGATCCGGTAGGTCCGCTTACCCCGCACCTCGCGCTCGATGAGGCCGGACCGTTGCATCCCGGACAGCAGTTGCGCGAACGCGATGCTGGAACCCGGGTAGCCGACCTGCGCGGCCAGTACGGTGCTGGCCAGGCCGGCTTTGTCCGTGACCTCGCCGGCCAGTGCGAGGTGGGTCATGATCCGGTCGCGCGTCCCGACCGCCCTCCGCCGCCTCATTCCGCTCTCTGGATCCCCCACGACAGCCCTCTTCCCACGACAATCATGTGCCGGTACCGCGGGCAATCATTGACATCGGGGTGTTTCGGTACGGCAAGTCATGCCCGGCTGCCGGGCCGGCGTCATTATCATAACGACCGCTCGCACGTCAGCTGTCGAGTTGTGAGACAAGCGGCTCAGGCAGCCGCGGGCAGAATTAACCGGCCTGCCAATCACGGTACATGAATGGCCTGTAATCAATAGCCGGTGAAATAATATTACCTGCCCGGATGGCGGCGGGCGCTTGACGGCGTCCTTACCGGGCGGGACCTGCTGCGAGCACCGCCGCCTCGCCGAGCAGGCGGTCACCCCGTGCGATGAACGCACGGGCCTGCCGCTCATTGAGGGCCCGGCCGGAGAACGCGGCGCCGAGCAGGGCGGACCGCATCTTCACGGCCAGCGCGTCCCGGGCCGCCCCCAGCCGCTGCAGCCGGCCCTCGAGCCTGGTGTAATCGGCGTCGTGTGCCGACTCGCTGGCCAGGGCCGTGGTGGATGCCTGCAGCGTGTCCAGGCCGAAGGCACCTACCGCGGCCTCAATCTGGGTATACGCCTGTCCGAGCCGGACCAGGGTGCCGATGTGCGCTCGCATAGCGGCGGGCAAGGCCGCGCGGTCGAGAACCTCGGTGAGCACCCTCCCGTCCGGGGTGTAATCGTCGTGCAGTCCCAGCAGCTCCATCATCGTGGGCTGGATGTCGGTGTGATCTGACCACAGCCCGCCGTCGGTGCCGAGGTGACGCACGCCCGGCCCGGCCAGCCCGAGCCAGGTGGTGTTGATCCGCTGGCTCACGTCACCGTGATTCCAGGCGTCCCCGCCGGAGGGCTCGCTGACGCACGACGAGCCGCAGTTCGCCGGCCCGCTGCTCAGGTAGAAATCCGGGTTGGCGAACATGACGAACGACGGGGTTCGTCTTCGGGTCTCCGGTGATCATGTGCAGGAGCTTCAGCTCTACCGGGTCGGCCAGGTAGCGGGTCAGCCGCACCGTCTTGTTCGTGGCCAGGTCGAGCCGCGGTCAGCCGCGCCGTGGCCTGCTCGAGCGCCCGAACCCGGCTGGCGGTCCGGCCCGGCTGGCCGTGCACGTAGATCGCCGGCGCGGAGTCGGCCTCCACGTCGAACGGGGTCGTGACGCCCTTCGCGGCGAGCATGCCGGTCAGGTTCCCGTCCACCTCGCCGACCTTCGAGTAGGTGCAGAGGATCTGCACCCCATTGCAGCCGGCCGGAGACGGCGGGCCGCCGACGAAGTGGTCGCCCTCGTCCGCGGTGATCACGAACAGCGTGTTCGCGCGGGTGATCCCGTGCGCCGCGAGCTCGCGGAAGAAGGTGCCGAACGCGGCGTTCTCCCGGCGGAGCTGATGCTCGTAGGTGGCCGAGCCGGAGCCGAGCCCGGCGCCCGTCTGCCACGAGTCGTGCAGGTCGCTGAGGTAGGTGAAGGTCACCGGGACGCCGTGCGTCTGCATGTCGAGCGTGTACGCCAGCGCGTTCGGGCCGATCATGCCGTCGTAGCCGGGGAAGCCGATGTCGCCGCTGGAGTCCTTCATGACCTGGCCGTCGAGGTTGCGCACCGGCCCGGTGGGGCTGATCACCGGCTGGACGAACTTGTTCCCGTACAGCGCCTGGTAGCCGTGATAGCCGCCTGGCTCGTCGGGCAGCACGTCCGGCCGGCCGCCGCGGGCCGCCGAGCACACCGCGCTGCCATGGGCGCAGTGCACGGCCAGGCCCTCGAAGTCGGCCGCCGCCTTGTTCTGCAGCTTGGGATTCTCCGCCTCTTTCGCCTCGGGCGAGTGGGCGCCGAAGACCCGCGGCACGTCGGGAACCGTGTTCTCCAGCTCGGTGTTGGCCGCGGCGACCGTGCCGAAATCACAGCCTGCGCGGGTGTACGGGACCCACGGCGCGGGCGTGTTGCGCCCGCTCTGCGTGATCATCATCGGCGTCCTGTCGCCCACCGGCGCGGAGGCCGGGGTGTCATAGTCGACGATCGGGTCGGTCCAGTAGCCGAATGAGCCTGCCGTGTCGGTGCTGCCGTCCGGCTTGTAGTAGTTGTACTCATTGGCGATCGGGATGCCCTGGTCGCTGCCGTACAGGCCGGTCTCGGAGGTCACGATGTCGTCGGCGGTGTGCGCGATGAGCGGCGTGTGCTCGTGGCTGACGAGCGTTCCCTGGCCGGTGATGAAGTGCAGCAGGTTGGGCATCTGCTCCAGGTCGCTCGGCACGTTCGGGTCGTCGCGGGTGTAGTGGACGTTGTCGAACTGCAGGTAGATCACGTGCCTGACCGGCGTGCCCGCGTGGCCGCGGAGCACGCAGCCGGCCGTGCCTGCCCTCCCGGAGGCGGCGGTAACGGGCCGTGCCGAGGAGACCCCGGCGGCCATCCCGCTGACCGCGAGCGCTGCCGCGGTCAGGATCCCGGCCTGTCCTGCCAGCCTGCTGAACCGCATGATGCCACCTCCATCGGAAGACCCCGCCCGCGATCCCAGCATGAATCCCGGCGGCTGTCCAGGGCCTGACTCGAGAAGTTAAGCCAGCGGCTTGAACGCAGGATGACGCGGCGGCGAAAGATCGCCGGCAGGCCCGCGGCGCTCGCGCCCTGTCACGGCACCGAGCCCGCGGCCTGCCTGACCGGACCGCGGCCCTGGCGTTCCATAAAGCCATCCCCGCCCGTCCCGCAAATTGTTTTACGCCATTAGCTGACCGGCGGCGATAATTCATCTTTGCCGCCACGAGGGAGTTCCCTGACTGGCGTGACAGGGCCGTCCGGTGGATGACCAGCCTAACGTCCCGGACGAGGCAGTAACCACGCGCGGAGGCAGGTACTATCGCCCCGACCGGCCGGGATCAGGAGATTACGGCCGGCCCAGATGTGTCACCGGCATCGGAGCCGGGTCGCGGTCGGCCCGGGTCAGGGGAGGCCCCGGGGGCGAAACGACGCCGGCGTCATGTGACGCTGGCGTCATTAATGCCGCCGCCGAGCGGGCAAAAACGACACGCCTGTCATGTGACGCGCACGTCATTATTTGCATTTCTTTGGAAGCTGTGCAGAAATAGACAGCGTGACGCGCGGCGCGACACCAGTCAGCCATGGGCGCGGTCCTCTCAGCGTGCCCGGTGCGAAGGTGCCCGGTGCGGGTCGCTGGCGGGGGACCGGCGTGAGCCCTGCGCCTGATCCTGCCCCCAGCCCGTCCGGCGGCGCGCCCGCAGGCACGCCGGCCAGCGTCCCCGCCGACGCGACGGCCGGCGTCATCGCCGCCCGTTCCGCCGCCCAGGCGGCCGCGGAGAATTTCCCGGTCGCGCTCCGGCTGCTGCCCGCGCGGTACCGGCAGCACCTGATGGCGGTCTACCGGTTCGCCCGGACCGTGGATGACATCGGCGACGCGCCGCTGCCCGCCGCGGCCGCAGGCCAGGCTGGCCCGGACCGAGGCGGACAGGCGGCGGAGCGGCTGCGGCTGCTGGACGAGCTCGAGGACGACCTGGGCCGGCTCTACCGCGGCGAGCCCCCCGGCTCGAGGTCATCGGCCAGCTCGCCGCGACCGTGGCCGCATGCGGCGTTCCCGGCCGGCCGCTGCGGGATCTGATCCAGGCCAACCGGCAGGACCAGCTGACCGGCCGTTATCAGACGTTCGATGACCTGGCCGGCTACTGCGAGCTGTCCGCCAACCCGGTGGGCCGGATCGTGCTGCACGTCTTCGGCGCCCACACGCCGCGGCGAGCCCGGCTCTCCGATCACGTCTGCACCGCGCTGCAGCTGGCCGAGCACTGGCAGGACGTAGCCGAAGACCTGCGGGCCGGCCGGATCTACCTGCCGCTCGACGATCTCGCCCGGTTCGGCTGCACGGAGCAGGCGCTCGGCGAGCCGGCCGCGGGCCCGGAGGTCCGCGCGCTGATGTCCTTCCAGGTGGCGCGGGCATCGGCGCTGCTGTCCGCGGGCTCGCCGCTGATCGCCACGCTGCACGGCGCGGCACGGGTCGCGGTGGCCGGCTACGTCGCCGGCGGCCGGGCCGCGCTCGCCGCGATCAAGGCCGCCGGCTACGACGTGCTGGCCGGCGCCCCGCGCCCGGGCAAGCGCCGCACCGCCGCCGGGCTGGCCCGCGCCTACGCGAGGGGGAGGTGACGACGGTCATGGACGCAGCCACCGCGTACCGGCACTGCGAGCAGGTCACCTCGACCGAGGCGAGGAACTTCTCCTACGGCATCAAGCTGCTGCCGCCGGCCAAGCGGCGCGCGCTGTCGGCCGTCTACGCCTTCGCCCGCCGCATCGACGACATCGGTGACGGCCCGCTGCCCGCCGCCGACAAGCTCGCCGCCCTGGCCGAGGCCCGGACCGTCGTCCAGGCGCTGGCGGGCGGCCGGCCGCCCGCCACCGACCCCGTCCTGGTCGCGCTGAACGACGCGGCCCGCCGCTTCCCGATCCCGGTCGAGGCCTTCGGCGAGATCGTGGACGGCTGCGTCGCCGACGTGCAGGGCACCAGCTATGCCACCTTCGACGAGCTGCTGCACTACTGCCGGTGCGTCGCGGGCTCGGTCGGCCGCCTCTCGCTCGGCGTGTTCGGCGCCGCCGACCAGGCTCAGGCGGCGCCGCTGGCCGACGCGCTCGGCGTGGCGCTCCAGCTCACCAACATCCTGCGGGACATCCGCGAGGACTACCAGAACGGCCGGGTGTACCTGCCGTCAGAGGATCTCGGCCGGTTCGGCTGCAGCCTCGACGACGTGAACGGGGTGACCAGCGCGAACGCCGGCCAGGGGATGCCCCGGGCATCCGAGCCGCTGGCCAGGCTGGTCGGCTTCGAGGCCGAGCGCGCCCGGACCTGGTACGCGGCCGGCATGCGGCTGCTGCCGATGCTGGACCGGCGCAGCGCCGCGTCGGCCGCCGCGATGGCCGGCATCTACCGGCGGCTGCTCGAGCGGATCGCGGCGGCGCCGGCCGAGGTGCTCAAGGGCAGGCTCTCGCTGTCCGCCGGCGAGAAGATCGCGGTGGCCGCGCGGTCGCTCGGCGGGATGGCGGTGCGGCCCCGGCCG
This sequence comes from uncultured Actinomycetes bacterium, assembly GCA_963795575.1. Lineage (GTDB taxonomy): Bacteria > Actinomycetota > Actinomycetes > Streptosporangiales > Streptosporangiaceae > PALSA-505. The sequence goes on from CAWCII010000011.1 coordinate 20,981, forward strand.
GGCCCGGTGCCGGCGTCCGCCGCCGGGGAGCCGGGATGACCGGCCGCGGCCCGCACCGCGTGGTGGTCATCGGCGGCGGCCTGGCCGGCATCACCGCCGCCGTCGCGCTGCTCGAGTCCGGGGCCGATGTCACCCTGCTCGAGGCCAGGCCGCGGCTGGGCGGCGCGACCTGCTCGTTCACCCGCGATGGCCTGGTGGTGGACAACGGCCAGCACGTCTTCCTCCGCTGCTGCACCGCTTACCGCGGGTTGCTGGACCGGCTGGGCATGACCGGCGCGACCCGGCTGCAGGACCGGTTCGACGTGACCGTGCTGCGGCCCGGCCCGGCCGCCTCTGGGCCGCGCCAGGCCCGGCTGCGCCGGACCAGCCTGCCCGGTCCGCTGCACATGGGCCCGGCGCTGTCCGGCTACCGGCTGCTTTCGGTTTCCGAACGGCTCAGGGTCGGCCGCGCCGCGCTGGCGATGAAGCGTCTCGACCCGGCCGATCCGGCGCTGGACCGGCAGCGGCTCGGCGACTGGCTGGCCGCCCGCGGCCAGGACGAGCGGTCCCGCCGCGCGCTGTGGGATCTGTTCACCGTGTCCGCGCTCAACATCGCGGGCGACGACGCGAACCTGGCGCTGGCCGCGACCGTGGTGAAGACCGCGCTGCTCGGCGCGCGGGACGCGGCCGACATCGGGGTGCCCGCGGTACCGCTCGGCGACCTGCACGGCCAAGCCGGAATGGACCTGCTGCACCGGCTCGGCGCGCGGGTCCGGCTGGGTGCCAAGGTCGCGGCGATCGAGGTCGCGCCGGACCGGCTGCCCGGGATCGGCCGGATGTTCACCGTCCGGCTCGGCCGCCAGGCCGGCCAGGACGCGGCGTCGCGGGCGGCAGCCGGGATGGCGATCGAGGCGGACGGCGTGGTCGTCGCGGTGCCGCCCGACCAGGCGGCGCGGCTGCTACCGGAGGCGGCCGGCGTGCCGTCCGCGGCGTGCCGGAGCCTCGGATCCTCGCCGATCCTCAACGTGCACACGGTGTACGACCGGCGGGTGATGCGGCTGCCGTTCGCGGCGGCCGCCGATTCCGCCGTCCAGTGGGTGTTTGACCGGACCGGGCAGTCCGGGCTGGCCCGCGACCGGGCCCGGTCGGCTGGCCAGTATCTCGCGGTGTCGGTATCGGCCGCCGACGAGATGGTGGACATGCCGGCCGGGCGGCTGCGCGAGATCTTCCTGCCCGCACTGGCCGAGCTGTTCCCGGCGACCCGCACCGCGCGGGTCACCGATTTCTTCGTCACCAGGGAACGACGCGCCACGTTCCGCCAGGCGCCCGGCTGCGAGCGGTTGCGGCCGGCGGCCGCCACCGCGCTGCCCGGGCTGACGGTGGCCGGGGCGTGGGCCGATACCGGGTGGCCCGACACGATGGAGGGAGCCGTGCGAAGCGGACTGAATGCGGCGCGGGAGCTGCGCCGGGCGCTGGGCGCGCCCCGGCGGACCCGGGCCGTGCCCCAGCCAGCCGGAGCCTTCGGGGCGGACGCATGATGGCGCCGGGGCGGCAGCAGGCCGTGCCATACCCAGGCGGCACGGCCGAAGTCCGCGGAGCGGACGCATGACCGCCGTGATGCCCGAGGGCGTGGCGCTGGCCCGCGACCTCGTCGGGCCGGCGCTGGCCGCCTCGATCGACCGGCTGACCCCCGAGGTGCGGGCGGTGTCCGCCTATCACCTCGGCCTGACCGATTCCGGCGGGCGACCGTCCGGTTCGGGCGGCAAGGCGCTGCGGCCGGCCCTGGCGCTGCTGTCGGCCCGGGCCGCCGGCGCGCCGCCGCAGCGCGGCGTGCCCGCGGCCGTCGCCGTCGAGCTCGTGCACAACTTCTCGCTGCTGCACGACGACATCATGGACGGCGACGTCGAGCGCAGGCACCGGCCGACGGCCTGGAAGGTGTACGGCGTCGGCCCGGCCATCCTGGCCGGCGACGCCCTGCTCGCCCTGGCCCAGGACATCCTGCTGGAGGAGTCCGGTCCGCAGGGGGCCTGGGCCGCCCGCTGCCTGTCCGCGGCGGTGCTGCGGCTGATCGCAGGCCAGGGCGCGGACCTGGCGTTCGAGCAGCGCGACGACGTCACGCTGAGCGAGTGCATGACCATGGCCGGCGACAAGACCGCCGCGCTGATGGCCTGCGCGTGCAGCATCGGCGCGGTCTACCTCGGCGCGCCGCCCGCGCTGGCCATGGGACTGGCCGGGTTCGGCGCGCACGCCGGGCTGGCCTTCCAGCTGACCGACGACCTGCTCGGCATCTGGGGAGCCCCGGAGATCACCGGCAAGCCGGTCCGGGCCGACCTGCGGGCCAGGAAGAAGTCGCTGCCCGTGGTCGCGGCGCTGACCAGCGGCACCGGCCAGGGTCGTCAGCTCGGCGATCTGCTCGCCAGGCCGGACCCGCTCACCGAGGAGGATCTGGTGCTCGCGGCCAAGCTGGTCGAGGAGGCGGACGGCAAGCGGTGGACCGAGGCCGAGGCGGACACCCAGCTCGCCGAGGCTGAACGCTGCCTGGCCGAGACCGACATGCCGGACGGCGTGCGGGCAGAGTTCTCCGCGATCGCCCAGTTCATAACCACCAGGCAGAGCTGAGACGGCAGATGACGCTGACGCAATCGGGACCGCGGGCCAGGCTCGCCCGGCCCGCTCCAGGGCGCCCGGCCGACGCTGGACCGGGCCCGCGACCACCTGATCGGCCTGCAGCACGAGGCCGGCTGGTGGCAGGGCGAGCTGGAGACCAACGTCACCATGGACGCCGAGGACCTGATGCTCCGCGAGTTCCTCGGCATCAGGACCGATGCCGACACCGCTGCGGCGGCCCGCTGGATCCGGTCCCAGCAGCGGGCGGACGGCACCTGGGCTAACTTCCACGGCGGGCCGGGCGACCTGTCCACGACCGTCGAGGCGTACGTCGCGCTGCGGCTGGCCGGGGACGCGCCGGCCGCACCGCACATGGCGGCGGCGGCGCACTGGATCCGCGACCGGGGCGGGATCGAGGCCACCCGGGTGTTCACCCGGATCTGGCTGGCCATGCTCGGGCAATGGTCCTGGGACGACCTGCCGGTCATCCCGCCCGAGCTGATCTACCTGCCCGCCTGGTTCCCGCTGAACGTCTACGACTGGGCATGCTGGGCCCGGCAGACCATCGTGCCGCTGGCCGTGGTCGGGTCCTTCCGGCCCTCCCGCCCGCTGCCATTCGGGCTGGACGAACTGTTCACCGGCGTCCGTCCGGAGAACGCGGAGCGGGATCCCTGGGCGATCGTGTTCAACGGGCTCGACAGGGCGCTGCACGTCTACGAGAAGACAGCGTTCGGGGCGCGACGGCACCACCCGGCTGCGGGCCTGCCGGCTGCGCCGGGCGGCCTGCCGGCTGGCGCCGCTACGCCAGACGGGCACCCGGCGAGCCCTGCATTCCTACGGCCGCGGCCGGCGCCGCTACGCCAGACGGGCACGCGGCGAGCCCTCCATTCCTACGGCAGCCGAGCGACTCCGCCACGCCGGGCGAGCGCCCGAGAGCTCCTGCATTCCTTCCGCGGAGCGCCGCCAGTCCCGCTTCCCCCGGCCGATGGCGCGCCCGCACCCCGGCCGCCGCCGTCCGGCGGGCCGCGCTGCGGCGGTGCGCGGAGTGGATCATCGCGCGGCAGGAGCGGGACGGGTGCTGGGGCGGGATCCAGCCGCCGTGGGTGTACTCGCTGATCGCGCTGCACCTGCTCGGGTACCGGCTGGATCACCCGGTGCTGGCGCGGGGGATCGCCGGGCTGGAGCGGTTCACGATCAGGGAGGACACGCCGGAGGGACCGGTCCGGCGGATGGAGGCCTGCCAGTCGCCGGTGTGGGACACGGTGCTGGCTATGATCGCGCTGGGGGACGCCGGGCTCGAGCCGGCCGACCCGGCGCTGGCGCAGGCGGCGCGCTGGGTGCTCGACGAGGAGATCCCCGGGCCGGGAGACTGGCAGGTACGGCGGCCGGGCCTGGAGCCGGGCGGCTGGGCCTTCGAGTTCGACAACGACGGCTACCCGACACCGACGACACCGCCGAGGTCGTGCTGGCCCTGCGGAAAGTGTGGCCAGCGGGGCGGGACGGCTCGGATCCTGGCCGTCAGCCTCGCCGGCAGGCCAGGATCGAGGCGGTGCTGTCCCGCTTTCCGGTCCTGGGCAAAGAGCCGAGGAGGCCATCGGGCGGGGGATCCGGTGGCTGGTGGGCATGCAGTCCAAGGACGGCGGCTGGGGCGCGTTCGACGCCGACAACGACCCGCAGCTGGTGAACAAGCTGCCGTTCTGCGACTTCGGGGCGGTCATCGACCCGCCGTCGGCCGACGTGACCGCGCACATCGTGGAGGCGCTGGCGGGCGAGGGGATGGCGGGGTGCCGGGCGGCGCGGCGGGGGGTGGCCTGGCTGCTGCGCGCGCAGGAAGCGGACGGGTCCTGGTTCGGCCGGTGGGGCGCCAACTACGTGTACGGCACCGGGGCGGTCGTGCCGGCGCTGATCGCCGCCGGGGTGCGGCCGGGCAAGCCGTGCATCCGGCGGGCCGTGGCCTGGCTGGAAGAGCACCAGAACGCCGACGGCGGCTGGGGCGAGGACCTGCGCTCCTACGACGACCCGGGACTGGCCGGGCGGGGCGAGTCCACCGCCTCGCAGACCGCCTGGGCGCTGCTCGCGCTGCTGGCCGCCCGGGGAGCCGGGGCGGCGCGGAGTGAGGCGGTGCGGCGGGGGGTCGGCTGGCTGGCCGCGGCCCAGCGCGACGACGGCACGCTGGGACGAGCCGCAGTACACCGGGACCGGGTTCCCCGGCGACTTCTACATCAACTACCACCTGTACCGGCTGGTCTTCCCGGTCAGCGCGCTGGGCCGGTACCTGCGCATCGCGGAGGGAGCGGCGTGACCGGCCCGGCAGTCAACCGGACGACGGGGCGGGACGAAAGCCCACTGGTCGTCTGCGCGCCGCTGGGAATCGAGGCGCGGGCACTGCGGCGCGGGCTGCGCCGGGCCGGCGGTGACGCGAGCCGGGTGGTCCGCACCGGGTACGGCCCGCGCCGGTCACGGCGGCGGGCCGCGGACATCGGCGCCTCCCCGTTCGGGATGATGGCCGTCGCGGGCGTGGCGCCGGCCTGGACCCCGATCTCAAGCCCGGGAGATCTGGTCGTCGGCACCGAGGTGACGGCGGACGGCGGCGGGACGGCCGCCGCGGCCTGCCCGTCGGCGCCGCTGCTGGCCGGGGAGCTGCGCCGGGCCGGGCTGCGGGCCCGCGCCGGCGCCATCGTCACCGTTGATCACCTGGTCAGCGACGCGGACCGGGGCCGCCTGGCCCGCGGCGGCGCGGTGGCGGCCGACATGGAGTCCGCGCCGCTCGCCGCCGCGGCCGCCGGGCGGCCGGTGGCCGTGATCCGGGCCATCTCCGACATTGCGGGCCAGACGCTGCTGCACCCGCGCACGGTGACCGGCGGGCTCGCCGCGCTGCGCTCGCTGCGCGCCGTCGGCCCGGTGCTGGACCGGTGGGCGGCCGCGGCCGGGGAGCGGCAGGTGCTGCTGGCCGGGCCGCGGTCGTTCTGCGCCGGGGTGGAGCGGGCCATCGAGATCGTCGAGCGGGTGCTCGACCGGCAGGGCCCGCCGGTCTACGTGCGCAAGCAGATCGTGCACAACACCCGCGTGGTGACCGACCTCGAGCGCCGCGGCGCGATCTTCGTGGACGAGCTGGACGAGGTGCCGGACGGCGCGACCGTGGTGTTCTCCGCGCATGGCGTGTCGCCCGCGGTGCGGGCGGAGGCGGCGGCGCGCGGCCTGGCCGCGGTGGACGCGACCTGCCCGCTGGTGTCCAAGGTGCACGCGGAGGCCCGGCGGTTCGCCGACGACGGCTACCTGGTCGCGCTGATCGGGCACGCCGGCCACGAGGAGGTCGAGGGCACGATCGGCGAGGCGCCGCAGTCCACCGTGCTCGTCGAGACCGTCGCCGACGTGGCCAAGCTGGCGCCGCCGCAGCAGGGCAAGGTCGCCTACCTGATGCAGACCACGCTGGCCGCGGACGAGGCCAGCGGCATCGCCGAGGCCATCACCAGCCGGTTCCCGGACGCCCGCGGCCCGCGCAGCGACGACATCTGCTACGCGACCACCAACCGGCAGAACGCCGTCCGGGCGGTCGCCGCCGAGGCCGACCTGGTGCTGGTGGCCGGGCTCGGCGAACTCGTCCAACTCGGTGCGCCTGGTCGAGCGGGCGGAGCGGGCGGGCACGCCCGCGCACCTGATCGACGGCCCCGAGGACATCCAGCTCGGCTGGCTGGAGGGCGTGTCCACGATCGGCCTGACCGCGGGCGCGTCCGCGCCGCCCGCGGTGGTCGAGGAGATCATCGACGCGCTGGCCGGGCTCGGCCCGGTGCAGGTCAGCGAGCGCGTGATCACCACCGAATCCATCCGTTTCGGCCTGCCCCGGGAAGTCAGGCCGGGGTAACCATCCGCGCCGCAGTTAACGGCAAATCCCTCGCAGGAGGTACGGGACTAATGAGCATGCCGACTGCGCCAGAGCCTGCGGATCGGGTCCTACCTGATCCGCCAGAAGCTGGCCCGCAATCCGAAGTTCCCGCTGCTGGTCGAGCTCGAGCCGCTGTTCGCCTGCAACCTGAAGTGCGCGGGCTGCGGCAAGATCCAGCAGCCGCACGACGTGCTGAAGCAGCGCATGCCGGTCGAGCAGGCCATCGCCGCGATCGAGGAATGCGGCGCGCCGATGGTGTCGATCGCCGGCGGCGAGCCGCTGATGCACCCGCAGATCGACGAGATCGTCCGCCAGCTCATGGCCAAGAAGAAGTTCGTGTTCCTGTGCACGAACGCGCTGCTGCTGCCCAAGAAGCTGGACAAGTTCAAGCCGTCGCCGTACTTCGCCTTCGTGGTGCACATCGACGGCCTGCGCGAGCGGCACGACGAGTCGGTCTGCAAGGAAGGCGTGTTCGACCAGGCGGTCGCGGCGATCAAGCTGGCCAAGAGCCGCGGGTTCAAGGTCAACACGAACACCACGTTCTTCAACACCGACACCCCGCAGACCGTCATCGACGTGCTCAACTACCTCAACGACGACCTCGGGCATCGACGAGATGCAGATCTCGCCGGCCTACGCGTACGAGAAGGCGCCCGACCAGGAGCACTTCCTCGGCGTGACCGAGACCAGGGAGCTGTTCAAGAAGGCGTTCGCCAACGGCAACAGGAAGCGGTGGCGGCTGAACCACTCGCCGCTGTTCCTCGACTTCCTCGAGGGCAAGGCGGACTTCGGCTGCACCGCGTGGGGCATCCCGTCGTACTCGCTGCTCGGCTGGCAGAAGCCCTGCTACCTGATGTCCGACGGTTACGTGAAGACCTACAAGGAGCTGATCGAGACCACCGACTGGGACGCCTACGGCCGGGGCAAGGACCCGCGCTGCGCGAACTGCATGGCGCACTGCGGCTACGAGCCGTCCGCGGTCCTGGCCACGATGGGCTCGCTGCGCGAGTCGCTGCGCGCCGTCCGCGGCCACTAGCCCCGGCTGCTGGCCCGCCGCCCCGGGTCGCCCGCCGCGCCTGGCCTGGAGGTCAGCGATGCGGGCGGGGACGGCCGACGTCCACGGCGCGGCCGTACGTCGAAGTCGTCGTACAGCGCCGGGGCATGAACCTGGCACGGGCAATTCGCGGTGCGGCACGGCTCGAGGCACTCAGCCCGGCTTCCGTGCCCGGGTGCGCGGTCGCTGATCGGGGGCTGACACCCGGACGGGCACCTTCGTGGTTTGTCAGTGACAGTCTGTGCCGGCGAGGCCGGCATGACGGCGTGGCGGTGTGCGACGACGGCAACGTACCTTGTGCAGTGTCGCAGGACCGTCGGCCGAGAAGTGGATCTCGGGTGGCTGCTGGTGCGATCGCTGCAGATCGGGACGGCAGGGCCACCGAAACCGGCCCGGCCGCGGTGAGATGAGCGGCGTGTTCGCGCCCCGCCGGGGCGGGCGCGGGAGTGACCGCCGGGCGCCGCTGCTGGCGGAAGGCAAGCCGCGGCGGCTCAGCGGGCGATGGCAGCGGGCGGCGGAATCGACGAGAGTCATCGCCTCCCTCGACCGGTGAGCTGATCGGGCTGCTCCGGTGGAAGAAGAAGATACCAGGAGATCGGCTCGCTGCTGCTGGTGGACCGGGCCGCGGAGAGGTTCGGGGCTGCGAGGCGCCCGGCCGAACCTGCACATGTGCTTCACCGGCGCGCCCGGGAACCGGGAAGACCACGGTGGCGCTGCGGATGGCCGACCTGATGCACCGGCTCGGCTACCTGGAAAAGGGCCAGGTGGTGCAGGCCATGCGGGACGACCTGGTCGGGGAGTACATCGGCCAGACGGCGCCGAAGACAAGGCGGGTCCTGGACCGGGCGATGGGCGGGGTGCTGTTCATGGACGAGGCGTACACGCTGTACCGGGACGCGGACGCGCGGGACTACGGCCAGGAGGGCATCGACATCCTGATGCAGGTGATGGAGAACGAGCGCGACAGGCTGGTGGTGATCCTGGCCGGATGAGGACCGGATGGACTTCTTCTTCGACGTCCAATCCCGGGATGAGTTCCCGGATCGCGCACCACCTCGATTTCGCCGCCTACGAGATAGACGAGCTGGCCGCCATCGGGCGGCTGATGCTGGAGCAGTCGACGCTACTACCTGTCCGGACGCGGCGAGGCGGCGCTGCGTGCCTACCTCGCCCGCGCGGATGCAGCAAGCCGCAGTTCGCCAACGCCCGCAGCGTCCGCAACGAGCTGGAGAACGCCCGGCTCCAGCACGCGATCGCCTGGCCTCCGACCGGGCCGTCAAGTGGAACCCGGGCCAGGCCTCAGGCCAGGGCAATCGGCCAGGCCGCGCTCCCGGGAACCTGAATGCGGGCACCGACATGCTGCCGAACGGCTAGCCGGCGGCCGCGGGGCGGCATGAGCACAAGGGGTGATCCTTCGGAACGTTAACGCCCGAGATCTACCGCACCTGCCTGGATAGGGCTAAAGTCCAGCACAGCCCCGTGCGGAATCTCCCCAGCCCCAGGAGCGTGATCGTGTCTCGCATCAACAGAGCCCTGCGCCTGCTGTCCCCGCCGCGCTGCTCGCGGCCGTGCTCAGCCCGGTCGCGGCCGCGCCCGCGCTGGCCGGCGCCACGGCGACGGCCGGCACCGACGGCCGACGGCCGGCGTCACGAAGTACACAGGGAAGTTCAAAGACGGCGCGACGTACCTGATCCAGGTCCCGTCGAAGTGGAACGGGACGCTGTTCCTCTACAGCCACGGTTACGTTGTCCCCGGCGCGAACAACCCGGCGATGGACGTCGGCGACGCGGACACCGGCGCCTGGATGCTCAATCACGGTTACGCTCTGGCGGGCTCGTCCTACGCGACAACCGGGTGGGCGGTCGCTGCGGCGCTGCCCGATCAGATCCACACCCTCAACGTCTTCAGCAAGCTCGTCGGCAAGAAGCCCACGACGACGATCGCCTGGGGCCACTCGCTCGGCGGCATGATCACAGCGGGCCTGGCCCAGCAGTACCCGAGCCGGTTCAACGCCGCGCTGCCCATGTGCGGCGTGGTGTCCGGCGGCGTCGCGACCTGGAACACCGCACTCGACGCCGAGTTCGCCTTCCAGCAGCTCCTCGACCCCTCCGTCCAGGTGGTGAACATCACCAACCCGGGGGCCAACCTGGAGAACGCGCTGACGGCAGCCCAGGCCGCGCAGAAGACCGCGGCGGGCCGGGCCAGGATCGCGCTCGGCGCGGCGCTGTCGGACACCCCCGGCTGGTTCACCCCGCTGTCGGCGCAGCCCGCGTCGAATGACTACTCGGGCCAGGAGGCCAACCAGTACCTGTGGGACTCCCAGGTCGACTTCCCGTTCGTGTTCGCGCTCCGTGCGCAGCTTGAGGCCGAGGCAGGCGGCAACCCGTCCTGGAACACCGGCGTCAACTACTTCAAGGACCTGCTCAAGTCGGCCAACCTCGCCGAAGTCGTCGCGCTTTACCACAAGGCCCACCTCAACCTGAACGCTGACCTGGCCAAGCTGGACGCCGCGCCGCGCGCGTCTCGGCCGACCCGGCGGCGCTGACCTATCTGCGCAAGCACATCACCTACAACGGCAACCTGAGCATGCCGGTGCTCACCATGCACACCATCGGCGACGGTCTGGTCGTCCCGGAGAACGAGGCGGCCTACGCGCGCGCCGTCGCGAAGGCGGGCGAGTCGGCGCTGCTGCGGCAGGTCTTCGTGGACCGCGCCGGGCACTGCGCCTTCACCCCGGCCGAGACCATCACCGCCGCCAAGGTGCTGCTGAACCGGCTCAAGACCGGCCAGTGGAACGACGGCGGGCTCACCCCGGCCATGCTGAACGCGCGGGCCGGGGCGCTCGGCCCGGCCTACAACGTGTACGGCAGCAGCGGCAAGCTGGTCCGCGACCCCGCCGGCCTTCCAGCGGTTCACCCCGGCGCCCTACCTGCGCCCGTTCGACGCGCCGTAACGGCGGCGCGGGTCACCGCCAGGCGTCACCGGTGCGCCTGGCGGTAGTGGCTGGCGAGCACGTCGTCGCCGAAGTCGCTGCGCGGGCGGCGCAGCACGGTGTGTACGTGATTGCCGTCGTCGCTGGTGTTGTCGTACTCGATCAGCAGGTCGTCGCCCTGCACCCGGTAGTAATGCCGGGTGCCCGGCGTGACCGGCCCCTCCCAGGCGAAGTGCAGCTCGCCCGCGGATGGTCGGCGAACCGCCGCCCCGCGAGCAGGCGCTGTGAGCCGTCCAGCTCCCTAGCAGCAGCACCATCGCAGCAGACCGCATCTGATCGGGTCCGCCGTCGGCAGCCATGCTCCCGGTATGCCAGCGGCCCGTCATCCGGCACGCCGAGGGACGCTAACTGCCCCATTGCCCCGGAATTACCGGAACGACACCGTCGCTCCACAGCGAGTCACTTTGACAAATTGGCCGTTGAACCCCGACCATCCAGATATGGCAAAAACTACGGTTGTAACTATCACCGATGACATCGATGGTTCTGAGGGCGCGAGACCGTCTCCTTCAGTTTCGCAGGGCAGAGCTACGAGATTGACCTCGGCAAAAAGAACCACGACAAGTTCAAGAGGGGCCTTCAGCCGTTCATCGACTCCGGTCGCCGGGTAGGACGTCAGGGTACCTCGCTCAGTTCGCGTCAGAACGTCACGGAAAGATCCAGTGCTATCCGCGCCTGGGCTGCTGAACAGGGTCTGTCGGTGAGCGAGCGGGGCCGAATTCCGGCCGCAGTCGTAGCGCAGTACGAAGCCGCGCACTGAATTCCGTATTGACCGCGCGGGCACGGCAATCGCGCCCGCCGCCGTCAGTACGCCACGGCGGGAGCCTGGGCGACGACCTGGCGAACCCGCGTCATGCGCTCGGCGGCCGCCTCCGGGTGATCGCCGAACTCCTGTGCCATCCTGCCCGCGCAGCGGGCCGGCCGAACCGCCGCACGGTGCGCCGGATCGCCTCGGCTACCGCTTCGGGGGTGGCGAGTCCGAGCTCTGGAGCGCGGACGCGAATAGGGCCTCGTGCTCGTCGGTAACGCTCATCGTCGTTCTCTTTCTCGATGATGCCGGCCGGTGGCCTCTGCCTGCCTCGCAGCCTGCTCCGCCGTCCCCGCCGCGGCATCCGTGCCGAGCACCTGACCGCCACGCATTCGCCACGGAGCGCCTCGTCGGCGGGCCGGTTCCGCGGTTCGGTTACCGTGGCCGGGAGGGCCCCGGCGGGCGGGCCGCGCTCCGCCGTGCGGACAGCTACCTGCCGCGGACGCGATCCGCGACACCCTGACCGCGGCCGGACTCGATTGCAGCATGCCGGGAAGGGACAAATGGCAGCTGGCGCCCGGCTAGCCCGTGACCTAGACCCGTGCGCGCACAGAGCCCGCGACCTGGACAGGTGAGGCATGAATCCCGGTGCGCTCGACGCCTGGCGGGACCTGCCCGCGGCGCAGCAGCCCGACTGGCCCGACCGGCGGCGGTCACGGCGGTCACCGGCGAGCTCGCCCGGATCCCGCCGCTGGTGTTCGCCGGCGAGTGCGACAACCTGAAGGCCCGGCTGGCCGCGGTGGCCCGTGGCGAGGCGTTCCTGCTGCAGGGCGGCGACTGCGCGGAGACCTTCGCCGGGGCACCGCCGACGCGATCCGCGACAAGGTGCGGACCCTGCTGCAGATGGCGGTCGTGCTCACCTACGCCGCCAGCGTGCCGGTGGTCAAGATCGGCCGGCTGGCCGGCCAGTTCGCCAAGCCGCGCTCGCCGACACCGAGATCCGCGACGGGGCCGAACTGCCGTCCTACCGCGGCGACGCGGTCAACGGGCTGGAGTTCACCGCCGCAGGCCCGGACGCCGGACCCGCAGCGGCTGGTGCGGGCCTGCCACTACTCGGCGGCCACGCTCAACCTGTGCCGGGCCTTCACCCCCGGCGGCTTCGCCGACCTGCGCCAGGTGCACGCGTGGAACACCGACTTCGTGGCGGTCAGCCGGCCGGCCAGCGCTACGAGGCGCTGGCCGGGGAGATCGATCGCGCGCTGACCTTCATGCACGCCAGCGGCATCGACCCGGCCGAGTTCCGGACCGGTCGAGTTCTACTCCAGCCACGAGGCGCTGCTGCTGGAGTACGAGCGGGCGCTGACCCGGATCGACTCGCGCACCGGCCTGCCCTACGACATCTCCGCCCACATGCTCTGGATCGGCGAGCGCACCCGGGAGCTGGACGGCGCGCACGTCGAGTTCGTCCGCCACGTCCGCAACCCGATCGGCGTCAAGCTCGGCCCGACGACCACGCCCGAGGACGCGCTCGCGCTGGTCGAGCGGCTCGACCCGGACCGCGAGCCGGGCCGGCTGACCTTCATCACCCGGATGGGCGCCGGCCGGATCCGGGACGCGCTGCCGCCGCTGGTGGAGAAGGTCGCGGCGAGCGGCGCGCAGGTCGCCTGGGTCTGCGACCCGATGCACGGCAACACCATCGAGGCGCCGGACGGGCACAAGACGCGGCGCTTCGACGACGTCCTCGCCGAGGTCGCGGGCTTCTTCGAGGTGCACCGCGCGCTCGGCACCTGTCCCGGCGGCATGCACATCGAGTTCACCGGCGACGACGTGACCGAGTGCCTCGGCGGCAGCCGACGGGATCGACCGAGGCCGACCTCGCCGACCGGTACGAGACCGCCTGCGACCCGCGGCTGAACCGCAGGCCAGTCACTCGACCTGGCCTTCCGCGTCGCCGAGCTCTGCCGGGGATGACCCTCCCGGACCGGGCCAGGCACGTTCCGCGGTCGCGGACGGCGTGCGGCCCGCGGCGCGCGACCTTCCCGGGCGACGGTCCCGCGATTACCGTCCGCCCGCCGGGCGGCGGAACTCGGCCCGCCAGCGCCGGGGCAACCCCGGCTCGCGGATGTCCTCGATCCGCACCGCCGCCAGGCCGCTCGCGGCGATGCCGTCGATCTCCGCCCGGGTGAGCGCCCACGGCGGCCCCTGGCCCGGCCGTCTCCTCGTCCCGGGCGCGCGCGTTTACGATCAGCGTCCCGCCCGGCGTCACCATCCGCCCGACGCCGGCGATGGCGTCCCGCCGCGGCGGGTCAGGCAGCGACTGCAGGGTGAGGCTCTCCACCACCAGGTCGAAGGCCTGCCGCCATCGGCGGGAGGGTCCAGCAGGTCCGCGACGACGTAGCGTAGGTTGCTGCCCGGATAGCGGCGCCGGGCCGCCCGGATGGCGCTCGCCGATATGTCGAAGGCGACCGTGCCGAACCCCAGGCCCGCGATGTACTCGGCATCATCACCGAGGCCGCAGCCGACCACCAGCGCGCGGTGGCCGGTGCCGCTGATCCCGCGCTCCCGGGCCCACCCGACCAGCATCCGGTGCGGCCCCCCGCGGTCCCACGGCACGACCTCCTCGCCCGCCTCCGCCGCCGCGTAGAGCCGCTCGAACCACCCGGCGCGTCTCCGGCCGCGCGGGCCTCGCCCGCTAGCTCCCGGGCCCGCTCGTCGGGATCAGTTCCGCTCATCGCGCTCCACGGCTCGCACGGCTGCACGGGGGAACCCTACCCGGCCGTCAGCGCGCCAGATGATCAGAAGCGATGGCCGCCGGGTTCCGTTCCCCGAAGTGGCACGACGTCTACGCGGTCATCATCCGGGCCGTCGAGCGCGACGAAGTAGCTTCGCCGGCCCGTCGCGATGAGGTTTGCGCCGGGTCATGGTCAACCATGATGAGAGCCAGCGCCGCGCCAGAAAGGGGAGCTCCGATGGCGATCGACAAGCGGTTCACCGCGACCCTGCAGAAGGGCGGGAACAACGGCGCCTGGACGTACGTGGTCATGCCCGATTCTGTGGAGTACTTCGGCACCCGGGGGCTGGTCAAGGTGCGCGGCACGATCGACGGCCACCCGTTCCGGAGCTCGTTCATGGCCATGGGCGACGGCACGCACAAGCTGCCGGTCAAGTCCGGCGTGCGCCAGGCCATCCGTAAGGAGGCGGGCGACAGCGTCACCGTCCACCTGCAAGAGCGGCTCGAGAACTGAGGCAGGCTGGCTCGGGTACGAGCGCGGCTCGGCCCGCCCGGCCAGCCCGGCCGGCCGGGATCTCTCAGGCGCTCAGCCCCGGGCGGCGACGTCCCCGTCGGCCGCGACGATGCCGTCGACGTAGGTGACCGAATTCGTCGGCAGCGCGGGCACCCGCGGCCCGGGCAGCACGATCCCGGCCAGGTTCAGCGGGTCGGCGGCCGAGATCCGTGATCCGTTCCCCGGTCAGCTTCAGCTTGCGCACCGAACGCAGCGCATCGACCGCCTCGGGCAGCGCGAACTGCTCGCCGCTGAACCCGGTGACGAACCGGCCGCCCCTGATCGTCCCGCGTGCCTCCATCCGCCGCATCGCCCAGAGCAGGTCCCGCCAGCTCACGGCGATGTTCTCCCTGGTCATCAGGTCACGGAAGAGCACGCCCCAGCGGGCGACCAGCTGCTCGGCGACGGCCTCGGCCAGCTCGTCCGGGTCCTCGGCGGCCATCGCGCCGGGCAGCAGCGACCACCGCCCGGCCGAACCCGTCGCCAGGCCCCGCCCGGCCCGGCGCAGCCTGCGCCCCGCGCCGCGCTGGCGGCGCGGCGGCCGAGCAGCGACCGGATGGCCCGGAAGCCGTCGGCCGTGACCAGCCCGCGGGCCACCCCGTCCCAGAGCGCCTCCTCGACCTCGGCGGGCAGCCGCCTGGTCAGCGTGACGAGGTCCGACTGGAACAGCGCGCCGCGCTCGGCCAGCGCGTCGAGCACGTCCCGGGTGCGGCCGGGACCGGGCTGGGCGGGGTGCCGGTCGCCGCGCGCCGCGGTGAGCAGCCAGGGCAGGTCGTCCCGGACGCACGAGGGTGATCGGGGTCGCCCGAGACGGGGTCAGCCCGCCGCGCCGGGGCACGGCGTCGGGCTCGCTGCTGCGGATCGACAGCCGGCCCCAGGCGACCTGGCCGGACAGGCAGGTCTCGTCCAGCCACTCGGTGCGGTAACCCTCCACCCGGGCGGCCAGGATGGCTTCCCACGCGCCCGCGGCCAGCTCGAATCCCTGCAGCTGCTCGACCACCGGGAGCACGCCGAACCGGCCCTCCAGCCTGCTGCCGGGGCGACGTGCTGCCAGCGCAGCAGGAACCGCATGTAGTCCCGCGCGGTGACCGGCTCGATCTCCCGGCGCTTCCGCTCCCGGGTGTAGGCGTGGATCCGGGCCAGCACCCGCCGGGCGCAGTACTCGTCCGGGCTGTCCGGGGCGGTGAAGTGACCCTGCAGCGCGAAGCCCTCGGTCTCCAGCCGGACCAGCGCGCGCAGCACGTCGGACCCGCCGAGCCCGGTCGCATGCGGCCAGGCCGGCCACCGTGGACGGCCCCAGGTACTCCAGGTGGCCGCGGAGCATCTGCGCGGCCACCTCGTCGGGCTCCAGCTCCGCGGCGGCGCACCGGGGAGGGGTGGTCGGGCGTCACCTCGGCGCCGGGGAACAGCGCCTCCAGCCGGGGCCGGCGCTCGACCGCGCACCACAGGTCGCCGCCCGGGGCGTGCAGCGTGACCGCCCGCCCGGCGGCCACCAGCGCGCCGAACCAGGGCTCCCACTCCGCCGCGGGACGGTGCCCGAGCACGGTCATCAGCAGGTCGTGCAGCTCATCGGCGTCGCGGACCTCGGGCCTGACCTGGTCGCGCACCCGCTCGATCGCGGCCGGGTCGAGGCTGGCCAGGTCCCGGGCCTCCACCGGCAGGCCGCGGCGCAGCGTGCACCTGCCTGCTGCGCCGCTCCTCCAGCGGCGCGTCGTCCAGGTAGGTGAACGGCCGCCCGTTCAGGATCTCGTGGGCCAGCACCGAGGGCTCGGTGGTGTCGCGCACGACCACGCTGACCGTGCCCGACTCGATCTTGCCCACCAGCTCCTTCAGGCCCTCGATGTCCATGGCCTCGTGCAGGCAGTCGTCCAGCGTCTGCCGGACCAGCGGGTGGTCGGGGATGTCGATCGGGCCGGGGGCGACGTTCTCCTGGCAGGCGGCCAGGGTGGGGAACACCGCGGCCATCAGGTCGTCGGCCTCCATCCGCTGGATGGCCGGCGGGTTCTTCTTGCCGCCGCGCATCCGCAGCACGGTCAGCGAGGTGTTCAGGTTCCACCGCCAGCGCGCCTGGAACATCGGCGAGGTGAGCACCGCCTGCCGGACCACGGTCTCCACCGTCTTGGAGGCCAGGAACTTCGGCACCCGCTCCAGCGGGAAGCTGTGCTGCGGGCCGAGCGAGAGCAGGATCGCGTCGTCGCTCGCCGCCGCCTGCAGCTCGAAGTCGAACGTCACGCAGAACCGCTTGCGCAGGGCCAGGCCGAGCGCGCGGTTCAGCCGGGCGCCGTAGGGCACGTGCCCGACGAGCTGCATGCCGCCGCTGGGGTCGAAGAACCGCTCCAGCACGATCGTGTCCATGGTGGGCAGCGTGCCCAGCTCGGCCAGCCCGGTGCCCAGGTAGCGCACGATCGTCTCCGCCGCCACGGGCCCGATGCCCGCAGCCTGTCTCCAGCCAGCGGCAGACTGCCGCCTGCGACATCGCCGCCTGCGCCTGATGCGTCCGCCTGGCGCGTCGGCCTGACGTTCGTCGTCGGCTGGCGAGCCGTTCGGCGATTTCTTGGCTGAGCCTGGAGACCTCGTCGGAGAGCTCGGCCGTCCGGCCCGGCGCCTCGCCCAGCCAGAACGGCGCGGAGGGCGGCGCACCGTGCGCGTCCACCACCCGGACGGTGCCGGGCTCCACCTTGCGGATCCGCCAGGACGTGGTGCCGAGCAGGAACACGTCGCCGGCCTGGCTCTCGATGGCCCAGTCCTCGTTGACCGTGCCGACCGGGGTCTCGTCCGGCTCGGCCACCACCCGGTAGTCGCCCAGCTCGGGGATGGCCCCGCCGGAGGTGAGCGCCGCCAGCCGGGCCCCGCGCCTGGCCCGCAGCTGGCCGTTGACCTGGTCGCGGTGCAGGTAGGCCGCGCGGCGGCCGCGCCCGGTGCGGATGCCCTCGGACATCAGCTCGACGACCTCGTCGAAGTCCTCCCGCGGCAGGCCGGCGAACGGCGCCGCCCCGGTGATCAGCTCGAACAGGCCGTCCTCCGGCCAGTCCTCGGCCGCGCACTCGGCCACCACCTGCTGCGCCACGATGTCCAGCGGCCGGTCCGGCACGATGATCGCGTCCAGCCGGCCCGCCCTGACCCCGCGCAGCAGGGCCGCGCACTCGACCAGCTCGTCCCGTGTGGTCGGGTACAGCCGCCCGGTGGGGATCCCGCTGAGGGTGTGGTTGGACCGGCCGACCCGCTGCAGGAACGTGGCGAAGCTGCGCGGCGAGCCGATCTGGCAGACCAGCTCCACCGGCCCGACGTCGATGCCCAGCTCCAGCGAGGCGGTGGCCACCAGGGCCCGCAGGTCGCCGGCCCGCAGCCGGGCCTCGACCCGCTGCCGCCGGCCCGCCGACAGGCTGCCGTGGTGCGCGGCCACCTGGTCCTCGCCGAGCCGCTCGCCGAGCTGGTGGGCCACCCGCTCGGACATCCGCCGGGTGTTGACGAACACCAGCGTGGTCCTGCGCTGCTCCACCTCGGCGGCGATGAGGTCGAGGATCTGGGCCATCTGCTCGGTCGAGGGCACGGCCTCGAGCTCGTCGTCGGGCAGCTGCAGGGCGAGATCCAGCTCGCGCCGGTGGCCGGAGTCGACGATCGCGCACCGTGGCGAGCCATCCGCCGCGGTCGCGGTCGGGGCCCGCCCCGACCAGCAGCCGGGCGATGGTCTCGATCGGGCGCTGGGTGGCGGACAGGCCGACCCGCTGCACCGGCCCGTCGGCCAGGTGGGCGAGCCGCTCCAGCGTGATGGACAGGTGCGACCCGCGCTTGTTGCCCGCCACCGCGTGGATCTCGTCGACGATGACCGTCTGGACGCCGCGCAGCATCTCCCGGCTGCGCTCCGAGGTCACCAGCAGGTACAGCGATTCCGGGGTGGTGACCAGGAAGTCGGGCGGCCTGCGCAGCATCGCGGCGCGCTCCGCCGCTGCCGTGTCGCCGGTCCGGACCGCCACCCGGATGTCCGGCACGGCCAGCCCCAGCTCGGCGGCGATCTCGCCGATCTCGCGCAGCGGAGCGTCCAGGTTCTGCTGGATGTCGACGGCCAGCGCCTTCAGCGGCGAGACGTACACCACCTGGGGGCCGCGCGGTGCTGCGGCTCCGCCCGCCGCCGGGCTGTCGCCGGCCGCTCCGGTCCGATCCAGCGTCCGGCCTCCATTGGCCACCGCGCCGTCGGCGGCTCCGGCGCCGCGGGCTGCCCGGGCCTGGTCGTCGGTCGCCCCGGCGCGGCACAGCCGGTCGATGCAGACCAGGAAGGCGGCCAGGGTCTTCCCCGAGCCGGTCGGCGCCGCGATCAGCGTGTGGTTCGCCGCCGCGATCTCGCGCCAGCCGCCCTGCTGCGGCGCGGTCGGCCCGGCGGGGAACCGGCGCTCGAACCAGGCCCTGACGGCAGGGTGAAACGACTCAAGCACGCAGCCAACCTACCTCCAGGCGCCGACATTTCCGCTGGGCGATCCTGCGGGCTCCGGTCGGCGGCCGCCACGGCGGGCGGCGGGCGGCCGTGCCGGTCAGCCCGCCGGGGGTGGCGGATACCGTGGCCTACGTCCCTGATGCCGGCGGGCGGCTGGTGGCGGTCAACGAGTCCGGCGGCGACGTCACCGCGCTGCCGACGTCCGGCGCCAGCCAGTGGGCCTATGCCACTCCCGCTGGCGGCGCGGTGACCACGCCCGCGACGATCTCGGGTGGAACGGTCTATGTCGGTGCCGGGCGACCCGGTCTACGTCATCGACGAGATGACCGGGTCCGCCAGGTGGTCGTACGGGACCGGAGGGGTAATTGGTAGCTCGCCCGCCCTGGTAGCGACCAGCGAGCGCGGGCTCGACAACGCGAAGACCCGGTGCCGTTGTTGGCTCCTGCCGCTTCACGCTGACCGCGCCGCCGACGATCGTGCTGGTCAGCGGGCTAATGCCGCGTTCCGGAATGATCAGCTGCGGCTCGGGTGTACTTTACCCGACGATGAGGTAAACCGGCAGGCCCGTTTACGCGTCTTCCCATCGAGTCCCCCAGTGATGGGAGATTCACGATAGCCACCCGAATCATATGGTTATGTGCGTTATCATCCGTTTCTGGCTCCTGGGCGGCAGGTGCTGATGAGCGCCATGAGCACGTTTCCATATGCCTGGCTGCGCGGCGCCGGGCTCGCTTCCCAGCGTAGATCGGTGCAGGCGTGCCAGCGAAGCTCCAGAACATTTTCATAATGGCCGTACCTAAACGATCTGAAGATCACCGCTGGAATGGCGTTTCAAGGAACGAGTTGCCGGAGGATCGGCAGCAGGCCGCGGGTCACGGGTCGGTCGCCTGAGGAGGGGCAGAGTCTGATGCTGAGAAGATTCCGAGGTCGCGCGCGGCGGGGACTGACCCGCGTTCCGGTGGTGCTGGCCGCAATGCTGCTGTGCATCGTTCCCGTGGTGGCGGGGGGAGCGCATACGCGGCTGCG
Source organism: uncultured Actinomycetes bacterium (assembly GCA_963795575.1). Lineage (GTDB taxonomy): Bacteria > Actinomycetota > Actinomycetes > Streptosporangiales > Streptosporangiaceae > PALSA-505. Next base: position 40,983 of record CAWCII010000011.1, read on the forward strand.
CTCGGGAACCATTCCCGGGCCGCGGGGGCGGGCAGCTCCAGCGATGACTGGGCGACGTTTCACGGCGGGCCGGGGCTGCAGGGCTGGGCGGCCAACAGCTCGGTGACGACCAAGAATGCCTCGAAGCTGGGCGTGAAGTGGGCGACGGATCTGTACGGGGCGGCGGTGGGCTCACCGGTGGTGGCCTACAACTCCACCCTGCACGAGAAGCTGGCCTACATCGGCACCCTGAACGGGGATCTGGTGGCGGTCAACATGGCCACCGGGCACATCGTGTGGTCGATGTGGCTGGGGTCAGAGATCCGGTCCACCCCGCTGGTGGTCAACGGCTCGGTGTTCGTGGCCACGTTCAACAGCACCCGGATGTACAAGCTGAACGCAGCCACCGGCGTGGTGGCGTGCTCGGTGGCCTCGCCGGAGCAGATCGAGGGGTCGCCGGTCGCGGCGACGCCGCCCGGCGGGGTGCCGTCGGTGTACTTCGGCGCGAACGACACCAACACCGCGAGCGGGCCGGTCTACGCCCTCAAGCAGAGCAACTGCGCGAAGGAGTGGTCGTTTACCGGCTACGTAGAGATCACCGGAAGCTGGGATCCGCTGTCCTACGTGGTCGACGCGAAGGGGGAGCCGCTCGTGCTGTTCGGCACCTCCGACGTGGACTCCAAGGTCTATGCGCTCGACGCCGTGACCGGCAAGGAGGTCTGGCACTACGCCATTGACAACCCGCCGCCTCACACCTACGACATAGGCGCGGGCGTGGTGGTTACCGCCCCGGGCAAGAACGGCTTCGCCGACGGTGCGGCCTACGTGGAGTCCAAGTACGGGATCATGTACGGGCTCAACCTCACGACCGGGGCGAAATTGTGGTCCGCCGACTACACCAGGGAGATCCACAGCATCGGCCGCAACATCTCCACTGCGGCGCTGGCGGGCAAGAACCTGGTCCTGGGCGACGAGACCGGGCTGGCGGACCTGAACCCGATCAACGGTAAGGTGCTCTGGAGCAACCACAACCCCGCGAGCACGGGAGTGGACTCCTCCCCGGCCATCGCCGGGCCCGCCGGGTCGCAGGTCGTGGCGGTGGGGGATCTGGCCGGCGGGTTCGAGGTCGATTCGCTGGCCTCCGGCAAGCAGCTGTACCACTACCAGACCGGGCAGTACATCACGGCCTCGCCGGCCGTGTCGGGCGGGAATATCGTGATCGGGTCGGCGGATGGTTTCCTGTACGACTTCGCGGCCGGCGGCGGGAACTCGGCTACCCTGCCCACCGCCACCGTGACCTCACCCAAGGACTCCTCACAGGTTCACAACCCCGACGGCAACCTGACCGTGACCGGCTCGGCCGCCGCTCCGGCCGGCGTCGCCCGGGTGGTCGTGGCGGTGCAGGAGAGCAGTCCGGTGGGCGGCTCGTGGTGGGACGCCGCCGCCGGCAAGTGGGTGTCCGGGCCGGCCGGCAACCCCGCCACCGTGAGCAGCCCGGGCGGCACCTCGAGCGGGTGGAAGTTCTCCTACCCCGTGCCGGCCGCGGGCGGCACCTACCAGGTCACGGCGTACACCGTTTCGAAGTCGGGCCAGTCCGGCATCCGTGTCGGCCAGTCCAACTTCTCGGTCCTGCCCTCGACCGACAGTCCGCAGGTTCAGGCGAGCCCGCGGTTCGTGCCGCCCGGGGCGCAGACGACGTTGTCCGGCAGCGGGTTCGGCGACTCCGAGACGGTCACCATCACCCTGGCGGGCAAGAAGATCGGCACGGCAAAGACGACCGCCTCCGGGAAGGTGGCGGCCAAGGTGACGATCCCGGCCAGCAGTCCGTTCGGGCTGACCTCGCTCACGGTGACCGGCCAGGGCTCGGGGAACACCGCCACCGCCGGGGTGACGGTGGCCAACAAGTGGGCCCAGGACGGGTACGATCCGGGTCACACCGGCTATGAGCCCAACGACCCGGACATCTACGGCAGCATCGCGGCCGGCAATGGCACCTACATGAACCTGTCCTGGGCCTACCGGTCCAGCGCGCCGGTCGGCGCCGAGCCCGCGGTGGCCGACACCGTGGCCTACGTCGCTGACACCGCAGGAAAGCTGGCCGCGGTCAGCGTGCACAATGGTGCTCCGATCTGGACCTGGTCCCTCCCGTCGGGGGCGGCGCTGGACGGCGCCCCGGCCGTCGACACCGTGCACGGCCTGGTGTTCGTGGGGGCGAACGACGGCACGCTCAACGCCATCTCGGCCTATACCGGGAAGAAGGTCTGGTCGGATGCCGTCGGCGGTGACGTGTCCGCCCCGGTGTACGGCGGCGAGCGCGTCTACGTGACCACCAGCACCGGCACCGTCGAAGCCGTCAGCGAGACCACGGGGAAGAAGGTGTGGTCCGGAAGCCTGGCGAACCCCGCATCCACGGCTCCCGCGCTGGACACGGCCGCCGGCCTGCTCGTGGCCGGCGAGTCCAACGGTGACGTCCAGGCGCTGTCGGCGTCCTCCGGAGCGAGCAAGTGGACCCACTCCGTCGGCAGCGCGGTGAGCACGCCGCCGACCATCTCCGGCGGAACGGTCTATGTCGGGGCCGGCAACTCGGCCTACGCCATCGGCGAGACCACCGGGTCGGCGGAGTGGTCAGCCAAGACCGGCGGGGCGATCGGCAACTCGCTCGCGCTGACCGATACCACCCGCGGGCCGATCCTGCTGGCGGGCTCGGCCGACAAGCACGTCTACGGGCTGGACGCAAACAAGGGCACCGTACTGTGGAAGGCGCCCATCGGCAGTCCCGTCACCGGGGTCGCGGCCGCCTACGCGACCTACGTGTGCGACACCTCTAACGGGGTGTTCGGTGCCGGGCGCGTCACCAGCGGCGAGCGGCTCTGGGAGCGCTCCACCTCAGGCGGGGTGCTGACGCCGCCGGTGGTGGTGGACGGAACCGTCTACGCGGGTGGCCACAACGGTGATCTGTACGCCTTCACCACCGACGGCCAGCCGCCGTCCTGACCCTCCCCGCGCACCGCGGTCCCGGCGCTCAGGCCGGGACCGCGGTGTCGCGAGATCACGGTGGCCTGTGACTGACGGCGGGCTACACCTGCACGAACTCGACGCCGGCCAGCTCGCAGAACACCCGCCAGTCGGCGGCGTGATGGCCGAGGTTCATCACCTCGTGATGCGGCCCTCCGGCCCGCAGCCAGCCGTTCAGGCAGGCCCGCAGCCCGGTGGCCGGCCGGAACTGGCCGTACGGCATCTCCAGCGCGGGCAGCTGCTGGCTGTCCAGGTTCTCGCCCTCGGCCACCACCAGCCGGAACCGCTCGCCCTCCAGCGACACCAGCGTGGCCAGGGTGGCGGGCCCCGGCTGGTACTGGAACAGGAACGTCGGCGGGTCGTCCAGCCTCCCGATGCCCAGCGGCCGCTTGATCAGCCGGACCGGCCGGTCCCGCCGGGCGACCTTCCAGTTGCCCTCGCCCATGTGGCTCATCAGCACCGAATCGGACGGGAAGTCCATCGCGTACATCTCGGTGAAGTGCGCGTCCCCGATCAGCGTGTGGCCGGCCGACACCAGGCACGCGGTCAGCACGTCGCCCTCCGCCGCGTACCCGTACCCCCGGGCCATCAGCGTGGACGCGGCGGCCAGCGGCAGCCGGGCAAACCGCCCGTCCTCGCCGATCGCGCCGAAGTGCGCCGTGTACGCGCCGAACCCCCGGTCGTCCAGGATCCGCTGGATCGCCACCTGCATCCGCGCGTGGTCCTCCCGCTCTTCGTCCGACAGCCGCGGATCGATCTCGAAGGCCTCGTCCTCGAACGCGATCACGTCGGTGACCTCACCGACGGTGACGTGCCCCATGGCCCGGTACAGGTCGCCGGGCGCGACCGCGAGGATCTCCGGTCCCAGGCTCCTGACCAGGGCGCTCTCGTCCACCCTGATGTCGCCCATGTCGTTCATGGCGTAGCCGAATATCGCGACCTTCAGCGACTTCCACCGCGTCACCGCGGCCGCCGCGCGCGCCCACCGCGCCACGCCCGACCGGAACGACTCCGCCCGCCAGTCGTCGGTCAGCACGTGAAACGGCCGCCCGGCGCGGACCATGGCGTTGGCCGTGTCCTGCGCGCCGTGCACGCCCTGGTTGTAGGTCATGTCGGCCATATCCCAGGCCGGGGTCACCGCGGGCTCAGGCTGGATGTTGGCCAGGCAGATCGGCAGCCGCGACTGCGCCAGCAGCCGGGCCACCCGCATGGCCGGCCCGTAGGTGAGCATCACGACCAGCACCCCGTCCAGGCCGCCCGCCTCGAACTCGCCCATCACCCGCTCGGCGTCCGCCCGGTACTTGGCCGGGTCGCCGGGGATGAACTCGCCCACGTCGGCCAGCTGCGCCGCGAGCTCGGCGGCGTAGCCGGCCTGCCGCTCGGCGATGCCGGGAATCATCTCGTCGTAGAGATCTTGCATGATCCCCAGGATCCCGATTCTGGGCTTGTCCGAGACCATGGTTTCTCCTAACGGTGCGGGGCCGGGCCACACGCGTCAGCGCTGGCCGTAGTGCCGGGTGTAGCGCTCGTGCAGCGCGTCGATCTGGCCGGCCTCCAGCGGCGCGAGGTCGCCGTACGCGCGGGCGAGGTGCACGGTCCGGGCCGCGTCCTCGCACATCACCGCCGCCGCCGTGGCATCCCGGGCGGTCGGCCCGATGCTGAACACGCCGTGGCTGCGCATCAGCACGGCGGGGGAGCGGTGCCCGGTCAGCGTGGCCACCACGCCCTTGCCGATCTCGTCCCCGCCGATCAGCGCGAACGGCCCGACCGGGATCTCGCCGCCGAACTCGTCCGCGATCGCGGTCAGCACGCACGGGATCGGCTCGCCGCGGGCCGCCCACGCGGTGGCGTAGGCCGAGTGCGTGTGCACCACCCCGCCGACCCCGGGCATGTGCCGGTAGATGTAAGCGTGCGCCCCGGTGTCGCTGGACGGGCTGAGCGGGCCGGCCACCGGGGTGCCGTCGGTGTCGCAGACCACCATCGACTCGGGGGTCAGGTCGTCGTAGCTGACGCCGCTCGGCTTGATCACGATGAGGTCGGTGCCCGGCACCCGGGCCGAGACGTTGCCCGACGTCCAGGCGACCAGCCCGTAACGGGGCAGTTCGGCGTGCAGCGCGCACACCTCGGCCCGGATCTCGTCGAGCAGCTCGTCCGGCACCCCGCGGCCGGCGCCCCGCCTGCCGTCGCCGCTCACCCGGACCCTCCGCCCCGGCCGTGGCGTTCGCCAGCGGCCATGTCGTGGATGTGCCATTGCCTCCCCTGAGGTGTCGGCAATGGCACATCGACCACCTGGCCGTGGCGCCTGCGGACTGGCTGGCACCCCCGCGAAGCGGCGTTCGGGATGATCATCGGTTTCCGCCTTCCTGCGGCCGGCCTGCCAGCACCCGGTCGCGCAGGTCGCGCAGCCGGTGCATGACCTCGTTGCCGCCGCCGCCGAAGTAGTCGTGCAGCGTGACGTACTCGGCGTACAGCTCGTCGTAGACGTCCGCGCTGGCCGGGTCGGGCCGGTAGACGTCGCGGTGCATGCTGCCCATCGCCGCCGCGGCCTCGGGCACGTCGCGGTAGCCTTCGGCCGCCACCGCGGCGTGGATGGCCGAGCCGAGCGCCGGCCCCTGATCGGTGCCGATCACGCCCAGCGGCCGGCGCATCACGTCCGCGTAGACCTGCATGAACAGCTCGTTCTTCAGCAGCCCGCCGGCCATGATCAGCTCGTCCACCCTGACGCCGGCCGCGCTGAACGTGTCGATGATGACCCGGGTGCCGAACGCGGTGGCCTCGATCAGCGCGCGGTAGACCTCCGGCGGGGTGGTGGCCAGCGTCAGGCCCACGATCGCGCCGGACAGGCGGTGGTCGACGAGCACCGACCGGTTGCCCCCGGCCCAGTCCAGCGCGATCAGCCCGGATGCGCCGGCCGGGCGCCGGAGCGCCTGCCCGGACAGCACGTCGTGCACGGACACCCCGCGCTGCCTGGCCTCCTCGAAGTAGCAGGCGGGCACGCCGTGATGGACGAAGGCGGCGAAGATGTCGCCCACGGCGCTCTGCCCCGCCTCGTATCCCCACAGCCCGGCCACGATGCCGCCGTCCACGACCCCGCACATGCCGGGTACCTCGGCCAGCTCGGCCGAGTTCATCACGTGGCAGGTGGAGGTGCCGGTGATGGCGACCATCTGGCCCGGCCGGATGCCGCCGGCCGCCGGGGCGGTGACGTGCGCGTCCACGTTGCCGACCGCGACCGGGATCCCCTCGGGCAGGCCCGTCCATCCGGCCGCCTGCGCGGTCAGCGAGCCGGCCCGGCTGCCGAGCGCGGCTACCGGGTGCTCCAGCTTGCCGGCGGCGAACATCTCGAACCTGGGGTCGAGCGCGGCCAGGAAGTCCCGGGACGGATAGCTGCCGTCCTGCCGGATGCCCTTGTACGCCGGCCGTGCAGGCGTTCCTGGTCTCCGTGCCGGTGAGCTGCCAGATGATCCAGTCGGCCGCCTCGATCCACCGCTCGGCCCGCTGGTAGATCCCGGGCGCCTCGTCCAGCAGCTGCAGGGCCTTGGCGAACTGCCATTCGGAGGAGATCTTCCCGCCGTACCGGGGCAGCCACGGCTCGCCGCGTTCGGCGGCCAGCTCGTTGATCCGGTCCGCGTGCCGCTGGGCCGCGTGGTGCTTCCAGAGCTTGACGTAGGCGTGCTTGTCGCCCTTCAGCTCGTCGAGCTGGCAGAGCGGGGTCCCGTCGGCCAGCACCGGGAGCACGGTGCTCGCGGTGAAGTCGGTGCCGACGCCGATGACCTGCTCCGGCCGGATCCCGGCGTCCTTGACCGCCGCGGGCACGGCGGCCCGCAGCGCGTCCCGGTAGTCTTCCGGGTCCTGCAGCGCCCAGTCCGGGGGGAGCGGCTCGCCGGTGGCGGCGAGCTCGGCGTCCATGACCTGGTGGGCGTACTCGTGGATCGCCGTGCCGGCCTGGCTGCCGTCACTGGCCGCCACGACGAGCGCCCGGGCGGACAGCGTGCCGAAGTCCACCCCGACGACGTACTGGTCACGCCCCGGCTCCTGATCGTGAGCGCTAACGGCCGACATGTATCGTCATTGCTCCTTCCGGTCACGGGACCGCCGCCGGGCTAGCCGCCGGGCCTGGCCGTGCTCGTGCGCACCACCAGCTCGGGCGCGATCGGCACCCACGGCACCGGCTGCGGCCCGGACTCGTCGCCGTTGCTGATCCGGCCCAGCAGCCTGCGCAGCGCCCGCCGGCCGAGCTCGCCGAAGTCCTGGCGCACCGTGGTCAGCGGCGGCAGGAAGTAGGCGGACTCGGGGATGTCGTCGAAGCCGACCACGCTGATGTCCCCGGGCACCCGCCGCCCCTGCTCGTATAGCGCCCGCAGCAGGCCGAGGGCCATGTGGTCGTTGCCGCAGAACACCGCGGTGACCCCGGGCATCGTGGCGAGCTGGTGGCCGATCTGGTAGCCGGAGGCCGACGACCAGTCGCCGGCCAGCATGGCGGGCTGCGGTGCTCCCGCCGCCCGCAGCGCCTGCCGCCAGCCGTCGATCCGCTCCCGGGCGTCCAGCCAGGAGCGCGGCCCGGCCAGGTGGTGCACGGTCTGGTGGCCGAGGTCGAGCAGGTGCCGGGTGGCCAGCGCGGCGCCCGCCGCGTTGTCGATGGCCACCGAGGCCAGCGACGCGTGCGTGCCGCAGCCGACGGCGACCAGCGGGATGTCGGCGGGCACATGGCCCAGCGCGGCCACCGCCGTGGTCTGCGGCGCGATCACGATGATCCCCTCGACCGCCTGGTCGAGGAACTTGTCCACCGCGCCGAGCACGGACCGGCGGTCCAGCGCCGGCAGGCTGGCGATCGACACCGAGTAGGAATGGCTGGCCGCCTGCTCGATGCCGTAGAGCATCGAGGCCGGCCCGTAGAGCGTGGTGTCGAAGCTGATCACCCCGAGGGTGCGGGTGCGCCGGGTGACCAGGGTGCGGGCCGCCGCGTTCGGCCGGTAGCCGAGCTGCCCGATGACGGCGAGGACCCGGTCCCTGGTCTGCTGGCGGACGTTCGGGTGGTCGTTGAGCACGCGGGAAACGGTCTGGTGGGAGACCCCGGCCAGCTTCGCGACATCGGCCATGACCGGCGGCCGGGCCGGGCCGGCCGCGCGGGCCGCGGCACCGGGCTCGGCGGAGGCCGCCGAGCCGGTGACTTCGCCGGCTGCGGGCACGGCCCTCTCGTGGCGCGCGGCTGGGTCGGGCGGCGCCTGGCGCGCGGCTGGGTCGGGCGGCGCCTGGCGCACCGCCGGATCGCTCGCCGCGGGCCCCAGCGCGCCTCCCCTCGCCGCGGGCCCCAACGCGCCTCCCCTCGCCGCGGGCCCCAACGCGCCTCCCCTCGCCGCTTCGGGCGCATTCACCCGCCGACCGGGCCGGGCCCGTCCGGTCGGCGGCTCATTACCGCCGCGCGCGGCCAGGCAGCCGGCAATTGTTATCGCTAACATGGTAGCTGATCAAGGCACAGTTCCCGGGGCCGCCGACAGCGAGCCTGTGGGTCAGGATCGGGCGCTCCTGCCTCGCGTCGCGCCGCCTCGTCGCCGGAACTCGACCCCGGCCTCTTCGAGCAGCCGCCGCACCCGCCCGATGCTGTAACCCGTCTCGGCGCAGATTTCCCGGATGCTCTCGCCGCTGTTGTAGCGGCGGAGCAGTTCGGCGGCAACGTCGGACCGTTCCTGGTCGCGCAGCCGCTTGCCCCGGGGGAGACTCGGCACCTTCGTCATCGTTGAATCTTGCCTCCCCAGTCCCTGTCACGCCAGTAGTCTCATCCGCACGCCCGGCAGCCGCGCGGTGTGACGTCCGGCCGTGATCTCGTCACCCCGCTGACCAGCCTTATGCACGTAGCGTGCGAACAGTTCGAGGAACGGTGCGGGGGCTGCATGCCTCGATCAGATCGTACGATTCGTCTGGTTTGCGCGAGTGCTCCCGATTTTAAGTCTTGAGCATATGCACCTGGCGATAGGCTCGGCGGTGTTGCGCCCATGAAGCCTGCCGAGAAGCGCGTGCTAGCCGGGATCCAGGCCCGGCTGAGCCGGGTCATCCGTTACGACGACGAGTCCATCGTGCACGACAAGTGGATCAGGCAGCGCTACGACTGCGGCTGTTTTCCCGGCCTGGCCCTGGCCCGGAAGGCCACTGTCCGGACGGCCTGGCACGAGGCCGGTCATGCGGTGGCCGCGCTGGCGGTGGGGGTGCGTTTCAACTCGGCCAGCATCCACCACGGTCACGGGAGCGAAGGCCGGGTCAACGGCATCAGGGCCGACACCGACCTGGCGTTCGTCATCGACGCGGCCGGCCAGATCGCCGAGCAGCTGATGAACTGGACCACGCTGGACGGCGACGACGACCTGCGCGCATGGCTGCCGACGTGGCACGCAGACGGCGGTGACGCGCGGCGCTTCCGCCGGTCCCTCGCCGGCCGCTTCGGCCCCGACGAGTGCGCCGCCTGGCGCTACAGCGAGGGGGTGCTGATCCCGCGGCGGCTGGAGATCCGCCAGGTGGCCCGGGCCCTGCTCGTGCACTCCCGGTACCTGCCCTACGGGGTGGTGGCGGCCATCGCCGCCGGCCGCAGCCCGGACCGCGGCTAAGTTAGTGGTCGGTAAGAGTGACCACTAGGGTCTGTCCCGGCCCCGCAGCTCGGCGGAGGCCGCCAGCGTGCGCGATTCGTCCGGCGGCGGCTGGCCCGGCCCTCCCGGCCTGCCGAAGCGGCAGGTCAGCCACATGGTGAGCGGGATGATCAGCGCCGAAAGCGCGAATCCCGCGATGACGTCGGTGAACCAGTGCAGGTTGCACCACATCATGGCCATCCCGATCAGGAAGCCCAGCACCGCGGCCACCCGCAGCCAGATCTGCCGGGCCCGGCGGCCCGGGCGCGGGAAGACGATCAGCACGGCGAGGATGTAGCAGACGCACGCGGTCGTAGTGTGGCCGGACGGGAAGGCGCCCAGCAGGTGATGCGGCGGGAGGTGACTGTAGCCGGGGTTCGGCCGCCCGATCAGGATCTTCGCGGGCACGACGATCGCGAGGATGAGCACCATGCCGGTGATCGCGGTGACCAGCGGGCGCACGCTGCGGCGGCGGAACGCGACGTAGCCCGCGATGGCCAGGAGGATCGGGAAGGCGAACCGGACGTTGCCCAGATCGATCAGGATCCGGGCGGGCGTGGCCGGGCCGTTCTTGAGCCACCGCCAGTCCGGCGAGTTCGCCGTGTGGTGCACGGCCTTGTGGATCCGCCGGTCCACCGGGATCAGCGGGCCGTCGGCCAGCACGTTGATGGTCAGCAGGGTCAGGAGCAGCAGCAGGCTGCCGGATACCAGCCACGGATGCCGCTGGCGCAGCGTGCGGCGCGGAGCCGAAGTCGCCGCCCGGGCCTCGTCCATCGCACCGAGGTTACCCGCCCAGCAGCGGGCTCTGCAGGTCGCCGAGGCGGGCCACCCGGCCCAGGACGTCGTCGCTGGTAAAGATCAGGTCGGCCGGGTGGCGGCACGCAGCCACTTCCTCCCAGCGTCACCGGGGCAGACACGGTGGGCTGGTCGTCTCGCCCGCAGCGAGTACGGGGCCACCGTGTTCTTCTTCGCGTTGTTCTGGCTCCAGTCGATCAGCACCTTGCCGGGCCGGAGCACCTTGATCATCCGGGAGACGACCAGCCCGCGGTGCTCCCGTTCGAGCTGCTCGGCGAGACCGCGGGCCAGGTCACTCGCCCGCTGCGAGGTGTGCCCGGCGATGGCGGCGTACAGCTGCATGCCCTTGCCGCCGGAGGTCTTCGCGAACGGCTGCAGCCCGCGCTCCTCCAGCAGCGGCCGCAGCAGCAGCGCGACCTGGCAGCATTCGACGATCGTGGCGGGCGGCCCCGGGTCGAGGTCGAACATCAGCCGGTCGGGCTCGCCTACGTACGGTATCTGCCACATCGGCGTGTGGATCTCCAGGCAGGCCAGGTTGGCCAGCCAGATCAGGGTGGGCAGGTCGCCCGCCACCACGTAGCGGACCGACTTGCTGGACTTGCCCGAGCTGGGCGAGTCCACGGCCGCGGTCGGCACCCAGTCCGGCCGGTGCGAGGGGGCGTGCTTCTCGTAGAAGTAGTCTCCGAGCACGCCGTTGGGGTACCGCTTCAAGGTGAGCGGCCGCCCGGCGATATGCGGGAGCAGGACCGGCGCGATGCGCAGGTAGTAATCGATCACCTGGCCCTTGGTGAACCCGGCCTCCGGGTACAGCACCTTGTCCAGGTTGGTCACCGTGAGCACCCGGTCCTCGACCCGGACCCGCACGCCCTGGCTGCCAGGACTCATCTGCAACCCCTGCCGCTCGCCTGACGCCAGGTTATGCCGGCCGCGCGCAACGCCTAGCGGAGAAGGCCAGCAGCGCATGGACGGTCCCGGCTGCACCCTCTTGACAAAGTAGTGAGTCATCACTAACTTACGGGCTATGGGATCGGCGCGGATGAGTGCGGAGGAGCGCAGGGAGGCTGTGCTCGACGCCGCGGTGGCCGAGTTCGCCAAGGGCGGGCCTGGCCGGCACCTCGACCGAGGCGATCGCGGCACGGGCCGGGATCTCCCAGCCGTACCTGTTCCGGCTTTTCCCGCGGAAGAAGGATCTGTTCATCGCGGCTTACCAGCGGGCCTTCGTCCGCATCGAGAGCCGGTTCGTCGAGGCGTCCGAGGGGCTGACTGGTGACGAGGCGCTCGACGCGATGGCCGGCGCCTACCACGACCTGCTCGCTGACCGCGATCTGCTGCTGTGCCAGCTGCACACCTACGCCGCCTGCGGGGACCCCGAGGTGCAGGCGGCGGCCCGGAGTTGCTACGGGCAGGCTTGGCGGCTGGCCGAGGCGCGCAGCGGTGCGGACACCGACACGCTGCGGATGTTCTTCGCCATGGGCATGCTGTGGAATGTGGCGGTCGCGCTCGACCTGCCGGGCTGGACGAGCCTGGGCGACGACTCGTGGGCGCAGGCTCGTGCGCACGGCGAGTGCCAAGATCCGCCGCGTCTCGCGCGGAGGACCGGGAGGCCCGAGCGTGAATCGCGGAATTTTTTTGACTACGCAAAGTAAGTGACTACTCACTACTCTGCCGACCAGCGGAAGGAGACTGCGGTGCAATCACCACCAACTATCAGCCGGCGGACGATGATCTGGACGCTCGTCGATCACCTCGGTCGCCGTCTTCATGGTCTCGCTCGACAACCTGGTCGTGACGATGGCGCTGCCGTCCATCAAGGAGCACCTGCACGCCTCGCTGAGAGCCTGGAGTGGACGGTCAACGCCTACACGCTCACCTTCGCGGTGCTGCTGCTGACCGGGGCGACCCTCGGCGAGCGGTTCGGCCGGCGGCGGATATTCACCATCGGCCTGGCGGTCTTCACGCTGGCGTCGGCGGCCGCGGCGCTGGCGCCGAACGCCGGCGTGCTCGTCGCCGCCCGGGCCGTTCAGGGCGCCGGTGGCGCGCTCGTTCTTCCGCTCAGCCTGACCATCCTCAGCTCCGCGGTGCCGGCCGCCCGGCGGGGCGCGGCGCTCGGCTTCTGGGGCGCGATGAGCGGGCTGGCCGTCGCGGTCGGGCCGGTCGTCGGCGGAGCGGTCACCGAAGGCGCATCCTGGCAGTGGATCTTCTGGCTGAACGTGCCGATCGGCCTGGCCATGGTCCCGGCCGCCGCGCGCCTGCTGCCCCGAGGCCGCGCCGTCGCCCAGCCCGCTCGACCTGCTCGGTGTCGGCCTGGTCAGCACTGGACTGCTCGGCGTGGTGTTCGGCCTGGTCCGCGGCAACGAGCACGGCTGGACCAGCGCTCAGGTGCTCGGCCCGATCGTCGCCGGCGTCATCCTGCTGGCCGCGTTCGCCGCCTGGGAGCTGCGGGCACCCACGCCGATGCTGCCGCTGCGGCTGTTCGCCAGCCGGGGGTTCACCGCCACCAACGTCGCGTCGTTCCTGTTCTCCGCCGGGATGTTCGGCTCGATCTTCCTGCTGGCCCAGTTCCTGCAGGTCGCCGACCACTTCTCGCCGCTGAGCGCGGGCCTGCGCACGCTGCCGTGGACCGGGATGCCGATGATCGTGGCGCCGATCGCCGGGCCGCTGTCGGATCGCTTGGGCGGCCGCCCGCTGATCATCACCGGCCTGGTGCTGCAGGCGGCCGGGCTGGCCTGGCTGGCCTTGGTCACCGCGCCCGGCGTCGCCTACACCAGCCTGATCATGCCGTTCGTGATCTCCGGTATCGGCATGGCGCTGTTCTTCGTGCCGGTGGCCAACACCGTGCTCGGCTCGGTGCGCCCCGAGCAGGAGGGGATCGCGTCCGGGGCCAACAACGCGATCCGCGAGCTGGGTGGCGTCTTCGGGATCGCGATCCTCGCCTCGGTGTTCTCCCAGTCGGCAGCTACGCCTCGCCGGCGTCGTTCGGCCACGGGCTGGACGCCGCGGTGTGGGTCGGCGCCGGGGTCGTCGCCGCGGCGGCGGTCGCCGCCGTGGTCATCCCGCGGCGCCGCGCCCGGCGTACGGCCCCCGCTCCCGTCCCGGCCGGAGCCGTCCCGGCCGGAGCCATCCCGGCCGAGGCGGCCCCCGGATGAGCCAGGCCGACCGGGGCGGAGCCGCGCCGAGCCTGTCCCGGGCAGGCCGCTGACGGGGCTGTCCCGCCCGCGAGGACGTGCGCGATCACGCGCACGTCCTCGCGGTCACCCGCCGGTCGACCCCGTAGTGCCGTCACCGGGCCGGCCGAGCCGTCACCGGGCCGGCCGAGCCGTGCCGGGCCGGCCGAGCCGTCACCGGCCGGCCGAGGCCGTCACCAGGCCCGGCGGAGCCGTCACAGGGCCAGTTCGTAGCGCTGCTCCGGCTGGCCGGAACGGGCGTGCCGGGTGGCCTGGCCGCTCGGCTTCCAGCCCAGGCGCTCGTACAGCGCCGTGGCCCGGCCATTGTCGGTGTACACCGACAGCACCACCCGGCGGAACCCGGCCGCCCGCAGCCGCCGCGCCAGCGCGCGCAGCAGCGATTCACCGACGCCGTGCCCCCACACCTGCGGGCGCACGCCCAGGTACCGCACCTCGGCCACGGTCTCGCTCGTCCCGTCCAGCGGCTCGACGGCGGCGAACCCGGCGGTCACCCCGCCGGCCAGGCGCGCGATGAGCAGCACCGCCCGGGGCGAGGAATCCAGCACGCGCTGGATAACCGGCCGGGACAGCGCCAGCCCGGGAACCTCGTCGTCGCCGTCCCTGGCCGCCGTGGCCTCGGCCCAGATCTGGGCGGCGTCGTCCACGTGGTGGCCGGACCGCACCTCGATCACGTCCACCGGGACGGGCTCCCGCCGCGTGCGTTCACAGCCTGGCGGCCGCGCCGCCGGTCAGTTGCTGGTGTCGAGCAGGGCCGCGTCCTCGCCGCCCTCCTCGCCGAGGATGGAGCCGATCCTGCGCCACCGCGTCCGGCCGCCGCGCGCGCAGCCAGAGCACCACGCCGACGCCCAGCACCAGCCAGACCAGCGCCACGTAGGGCGTCCAGCGCGAGGATGCCGGGCGGCGCCGGGTGGACCGACCCGTACAGCGCCGCGCCGAACACGACCGCGCCGATCAGCGGCACCAGCACGTGCACCAGCGGGTTCCACCGCCTGGTGGCCCTGGTCTTGGCGAAGAACACGATGCCGCCCAGGCACAGCATGACGTAGACCACGATGATGGCGAGCGTGCCGAGGGTGGCCCAGAAGTAGTAGTTGCTGAACGGCTGGCCGAAGAGGCTGTCCGACAGCGGGTAGCCGATGAGCAGCGCCATCCCGGTCGCGACCACCGCCACCGCGATCGTCGCGTTGACCGGCGTCTTGAACCGCGGGTGGGTGTGGCCGAACCACCTGGGCAGCACGCTCTCGCGGCCCATGGCGAACAGCGTCCTGGTGGCGGCGGTGGCGCAGGCCACGCACACGATGAACGCCGCGCACATGCCGCCGATCTCGATCAGCGTGCCGAACCAGTGCCCGACGAACGTGTCCGCGATGGTCTTCAGCGCGGTCGGGTCGGCGGCCCACGCGGCGCCGTTGTTCACGCCGAACCCGATCGCCATCGCGTACGTGGTCCACCAGGTAGAGCACCACGACGAAGCCGGTCGCGGCGATGACCGCGATCGGGATGTTCCGGCGCGGGTTGGCGGTCTCCTCGCCGAAGTCGGCGGCGGTCTCGAACCCGATGTAGGAGGTGACGCCGAAGATGATGCCGTAGAACACGCCGTTGAAGCCGCCCTTGACCGTGTGCTGGAAGGTGAAGCGCCGACGGCGCCTGGCCGTGGGCGCCGCCCTTGCCGATGGTGACCAGGTCGACGAGCACGATGAGGGCGACGGTGATGATCCCGACGATCAGCTGGGTCCGGGTCGTCACCTTGATCCTGATCACCGACAGCAGGACGAGCAGCGCCATGCCGATGAAGAAGAACGCGATCCACCACTTCGGGTTGATGCCGAGCAGGTCCGCGGCCAGGTAGCCCACGCCGGACATGGTCATGGGCACGAAGCAGATCATGCCGAAGAAGTACAGCCAGCCGGCGATGAAGCCGCCCTCCTTGCCCAGGCTCCGGCTCGCGTAGGTGTACGCGTACCCCGCCGACGCCATCCGGCGGCTGAAGCCGATGACCACGAAGGCCAGCGCCAGGCAGCCGATGCCGCCCAGCAGGAAGGCCAGCGGCGTGGAGCCGCCGGCGGCAACGGCCACGCCGGACGTGTTGAGCAGCATCGCCATTCCCGGCGCGATCAGCGACACCGAGATCGCGATGGCGTCCCACACCCGGAGCGAGCCGTGGGCGAGTTCATCCTGGCCCGTGGATGCCAGCAGGGCCCTATCGGTGTCCGCCATTCTGCACTTCCTTTCGCCCCGTACCGTTCGGGGAAATCCTCATTCGTCGGCGAGGACGGTCCTTTCGTCCAGGTAGTAGTCGAACGCGAGCGGCGTGCAGTCGCGCTCGGTGATCCAGTCGATGAACCGCTGGTGGACCGGGTGGTCCCGGTAGCGGGCCATCGTTTCCATGTCGGCGAACTCGGTGTACAGGAGATAGCCGTACCCGCGGGTCCGCGCGCCGGTGATGTCGGTGCCGAACCGGCACTTCGTCATCAGCCCGATCTCCTCCGGCCAGGACGCGACCATCGCCCGCATCTGCTCTTCCTCCGCGGC
This sequence comes from uncultured Actinomycetes bacterium, assembly GCA_963795575.1. Classification (GTDB taxonomy): domain Bacteria; phylum Actinomycetota; class Actinomycetes; order Streptosporangiales; family Streptosporangiaceae; genus PALSA-505. The sequence goes on from CAWCII010000011.1 coordinate 57,106, forward strand.
CTCCAGCGGCCGGGGGAAGCTGAACAGGACAATGTGCTGCAGGGTCACGACGGCATCCTTTAGAAGAACTCGAAGTACTCGCGCATTTCCCAGTCGGTGACCGGCTGGTCTTCGGCGGGCGGGTTCTCGGCCATCGCGGTTCGGTATACCGTTTCAGCTCGGCCCGCTTCATCATCAGCAGATAGTCGACGAGAGTCTTGCCGAACGCCTGCCGGTAAAAGTCGTCCTTGTCCAGGGCGTCGGCCGCCTCGGCCAGTGACGTCGGCAGCATGGCGCGCCTGCGGCGGCGTACGGGTCCTCCTCCACCGGCGCGACGTCCAGGCCGCGCCGGATGCCGTCCAGCCCGGCGGCGATGTTGGCCGCCATGTACAGGTACGGGTTGGCGGCGGGCTCGCCGATCCGGTTCTCCACGTGGCTGCTGGCGTCGCCCGGCGAGCCCTGCACCCGGACCATGCGCGCCGCGGTTCTCCACCGCCCAGCACACCCGGTCGGGGGCGAACGAGTACGGGCGGAAGCGCCGGTAGCCGTTCACCGTCGGCGCGGCGAACAGCATCATCGGCAGCGCGTGGTCGAGCAGCCCGGAGACGTACTGCCGCCCATCGGCCGACAGCGGCCCGTCGGGGCTGGCGAACGCGTTCTGCCCGCCGGGGCGCCGGGTCAGCGACTGGTGCAGGTGCCAGCCGGAGGAGAAGAAGTTCGGCAGGCCGGGCGTGCACATGAACGTGGCCAGCAGCCCGCGCCGCTGGCAGATCTGCTTGACCGCGGACCGGAACAGCACGGCCGCGTCGGCGGCGGCCAGCCCGGCCATCGGGGAGAAGGTGAACTCCATCTGGCCCGGGCCCCACTCGTCCTCCATCGAGCGGGGCGGCAGCCCGACCGCGGTCAGGCCGTCGCGCAGCGCCTCCAGCGTGCCGGCCACGCTGTCCAGCCGCACCTCGGAGAGGAACTGGTAGCCCCGCTCGAACACGCTGACCTGCGGCGGGGCCGGGGTGAACCCGGCGTTCTCCGGCGTCAGCGGCTGCTCGTCCAGCTTGACGATGTAGTACTCGACCTCGAGGCCGGCCAGGTAGTCGTAGCCGGCCTCGGCGAGCTCGGCCAGCATGCGGCGCATCAGGCCGCGGCCGTCCAGCGGCACCGGCTGGCCGTTGCCGAAGTAGACGTCGCACAGGATCCAGCCGGTGCGGTCCGCCCACGGCAGCACCCGGAAGGTGGCCGGGTCGGGCACCAGGACCACGTCGGGGAAGCCGGTGAACTCCTCGATGCCGAACCCGCCGCCGCGCGGCGAACGGCGGCACGAACACGTTGTTGCCCGTGTCCAGGCTGTAGATGGCGCCGGAGAAGTCCAGCCCGTTGGCGAACACGTCGGTCGCCGCCTGCGCGGACAGCGACCTGCTGCGCGGCGAGCCGTGCTGGTCGGCGACCACGAACCGCACGGTGCGCAGGTCGAGCTCGCGGATCCGGCGGATGACCTCCTGCGCCGCGCTGGCCTGCTCCTCGGCTGAGCAGGCCGTGCCGGGCGACGAACCCTGGCTGGCCGACGCCGCCGTCCCGGCGGAGCTGGCCGGCCGCGGTGCCGGCGGGGACCGCGCGGGCTCCGCGGATGAAGTGCTCACCTATCCGTCCTCCGATCAGATGGCGCGGTCACGCCCGCTCCGCTCGGCCATCTGGTCCAGCAGGCCGAGGGTGAAGTTGGCGGGCTCGACGTCGGCGAGCGACAGGAAGGTCTCGGTCCGCTGCACGCCGGGGATCTGGAAGATGTTGTTCAGCAGCAGATCCCGCAGGTGCATCGTGGTCCCGGACCCGCAGCCGGACCAGCAGGTCGAGGGCCGCCGGTGACCACGCTCATGTCCTGCGGTCTCCGGCAGCTCGCGGATGGCGCTGATGATCCGGCTCAGCTCCATCCCCGGGCCGGCGGTCACGGCGAGGTAGACCACGACCGGGTATCCCGAGCGCCGCCCAGTCGATGTCGGCCCGGTAGCCGCGGATCGCGCCGGCCCGCTCCAGCCGGGCCAGCCGGTCCGCGATCGCCGGCGGCGACATGCCGACCGCGCGGGCCAGGGCCCGCTGCGACTGCCGCGCGTCCACGGCCAGCGCGCGCAGCAGGGCAAGGTCGAGATCATCCACCTCGATCTTCGGCGCGGTCGGGGTGGCGAGCTCGGCGAGCCCGGCCAGGGGGCCTGAGATCCGTGTCACGTGCCAGAAATTCCTGCCGTCGAGGCCTGATAACGTCGAGTATGATGCGGTGCAGAGATGTCAAACGAATATCACTTTGCAGGTGATTCTTACGTTTGACAGGGTCACTGTCAAGAGATGATTGTCAGGGGAGACGGAGGCACGATGGCCGCCCCGGTATCTGCTGTCAGGCCCGAGGCGGCAGGAGCGCGACTGGTCCGCGAGCTTCGCCCGCCGGACCCGTGCGCTGGGCGGCGGCGAGATCACCGCGATCCTGGCCCTGGCCGGCGCGACCGACGTCATCACGTTCTCCGGCGGGTTCCCGGCCCCGGAGACCTTCCCGGCCGGGCTGCTGGCCGAGATATCCGGCCGGCTGGTGGCGCAGGACGCGGCGGTGGCGCTGCAGTACTCGGCGACCGAGGGGCTGGCCAGCCTGCGCGAGTACCTGGCCGGCCTGCTGGAATCGCTGGAAGGCGTGCGGCCGGGGCCCGGCGAGCTGATGGTGACCAGCGGCGGCATCGACTGCATGGAACTGCTGGCCAAGAGCTTCGATCGACCAAGGTGACGTGGTCGCCGTGGAGGCGCCGACCTACCTCGGCGCGATCATGGCCTTCCGCGGCTACGAGGCCGACGTGCGCGGCGTGCCGATGGACGCCGGCGGCATGCGGGTTGACGCGCTCGGGGATCTGCTCCGGGCGGCCTGCGGCCCAAGGTGCTCTATACGATTCCCGACTTCCAGAATCCCACCGGCCTGTCCCTGGCGGCCGACCGCCGGCCCGTCCTGGTGGACCTGGCCCGCCGCTACGGGTTCCTGATCCTCGAGGACGTCGCCTACCGCGAGCTCGGCTTCGGCGACGCCCGCCCGCCCAGCCTGTGGGCGCTCGCCCCGGACGTGGTCGTGCAGGCCGGGACCTTCTCCAAGATCTTCTTTCCCGGAGTCCGGCTCGGCTGGGCGGCCGGGCCGTCCCAGATCATCACCCAGCTGGCCGTGGCCAAGCAGAACTCCGACCAGTGCTCAGGAGCGCTCGGCCAGCGGATGCTCGAAGAGTACGGGCGCGGCGGCCACCTGGACACTCAGCTGGTCGCGTCCCGGGCGCTGTACGAGCGCCGCGCCGGGCGCATCACGGCGGCGCTGGCCGAGTACATGCCGGCCGGGACCACCTGGACCACGCCGCGCGGCGGGTTCTTCACCTGGGTGACGCTGCCGGAGGGAGTGGACGCCGTGGCCCTCACGCCGGACGCCCGCGCCGCCAAGGTCGCCTACGTTCCCGGCCGGCCGTTCTATCCGGACGGCTCCGGGGTGCGCCAGCTGCGGCTGGCCTACAGCCGGGTCAGCGATGACCTGATCACCGAGGGCGTGCGCCGGCTGGCCACGCTCACTAGCAACGCCGTCACCAGCAACGCCGTGGAGGAGATCTTGAGTGACGCCGCCGCCCACTTCACCGCCGAGGCGCTCGGCGAGCCGGCCGGGCCCGGCCGGTACGTCAACATCGACTCGATCACGTCCGCCGAGTTCGTCCCCGGGCTCGGCTTCCGTCCCGTGCTCGGCCTGCGGGCCATGGCCAACTTCGTGGACTTCGCGCCGGGCGTCGAGGCGCCGCGGCACGTGCACGAGGAAGAGCAGATCGTCATCGTCCTGGACGGCGAGTTCACCTTCGACCTGGACGGCGACGTGCGCGTGATGCGGAAGGGCGATGTCGCGGTCGTTCCCGCCTGGGTGCCGCACGGGGCCTGGACGACCGACAGCCACTGCATTGAGCTGGACATTTTCTGCCCGCCCCGGAAGACCCTGCTCGCCCTGGCCGGGGCCCAGGGCGAGCAGGCCCAGGACGGCGAGGGCCGGGGCGGCGAGGCCCGGGACCGGGCGAGGGCCGGGGCGGCCCGGCCTGATGGACCTCGGCCTGGACGGCCGGCGCGCGATCGTGACCGGCGGCTCGAAGGGGCTGGGCAAGGCGATCGCGGCCGAACTGGTGGCCGAGGGGGCGGCCGTGGTCATCTGCTCCCGTCATCAGGCGGAACTCGACGAGACGGCCGCGGAACTGGCTGCCGCCGGCGGCAAGGTGACCGCGCTGCCGTGCGACGTCACCGACGCGGCGCAGGTCGAGTCGTTCATCGCAGCCGCCACGTCCGTGCTCGGCGGCACCGACATCCTCGTGAACAACGCCGGAGCAGCCCGGCCGGGCCGGTTCGCCGACCTGACCGACGACGCCTGGCAGGGTGACATCGAGGTCAAGCTGTTCTCCCAGATCCGGTGCACCCGGGCGGCCCTGCCGCACCTGCGGCAGAGCCCGGCGCCGCGGGTGATCAATATCAACGCGGTGTACGCCCGGTACCCGGACCCGGTCTTCCTGGCCTCGTCGGTGAACCGGGCGTCCTGCCTGAGCCTGTCCAAGGCGCTGTCCATCGAGCTCGGCCGGGAGAGGATCCTGGTCAACAGCGTGAACATCGGCTTCGTGGTCACCCCGCAGTGGGAGAACATCCGCGCCCGCCGGGCGCCTGACACGCCGGCCGAGGAGTTCTTCGGGCAGCTCGCGGCGCAGGAGGTGCCGCTCGGCCGGTTCGGCCAGCCCGACGAGGTAGCCGGGATCGTGGCGTTTCTGGCCAGCGACCGGGCCGGCTATATCACCGGCGCGTCCATCGACGTCGCCGGCGGCATGGGGAAGTACCTGTGAGCTCGCATGCCGGGCGGCGCGGGAAGTACCGGTGAGCTCGCATGCCGGGCGGCGCGGAAGTACCGGTGAGCTCGCCCGCCGGGCGGCGCGGAAGTACCGGTGAGCTCGCCCGCCGGGCGGCGCGGAAGTACCGGTGAGTCCGCATGCCGACGGGCTCGGCGGGTAGCGGGAACCCGCAGTCTTGACCCCTCTGCGGCGGGGCTGACAGATTGGGAAGAACTGAGCCGCCTCCGGGAGCAGCTATGGAAGATCGTGATGAAACCCCGGTGGGGTCCGGCTATCCGGTCTTCCCCGGCCAGCCCCTTGATCTGCTCAGCACACTGGAATCGGCGGGCGACCTGGTCAACCCCGCCGCTGCCGCCAGGGAGCTGCCCTGGCTGGCCGGCGAGCTGCTGAAGATCATGCTCGGCCAGTCAGGCATCTCGGTCAGCGAGAAGGATCCGCGGTTCGCGGACGCCACCTGGCGGGAAAACCCGCTCTTCCGGCTGCTCAGCCAGGGTTACCGGCTGTTCGAGGAAGGGACCGGCCGGATGGTCGATGCCGTGGACGGCCCGTGGGAACGGCAGGCCCGGGCCCGGTTCCTGGCCAACGTCACCACCGCCGCGCTCGCCCCGTCCAACTTCCTGCCCACCAACCCGGCCGCGCTCAAGCGTGCGTTCGAGACCGGCGGCCTGTCCCTGCTGCACGGCGGGCGGAACATGATTCGCGACCTCGCCAACGGCGGCATGCCGAGCATGGCCGACCGCAGGCCGTTCCCGGTGGGCGAGAAGCTCGCCTGCACGCCGGGCGCGGTCGTGTACCGGGATGACATATTCGAGCTGCTGCAGTACGCCCCGGCTACCCCGGCCGTCCGGGCCCGGCCGCTGCTCATGGTGCCGCCCGAGCTGAACCGCTACTACGTGCTCGACCTGCGGCCGGGGCGCAGCATGGTGGAATTCGCGGTGCAGAACGGCATCCAGACATTCATGATCGTCTGGCGGAACCCGCGCGCCGAGCTGGGGCACGGCCGCTGGGGGCTTGACGACTACCTGGCCGCGGAGCTGCAGGCCGCCGAGGTGGTGCGGAAGATCACCCGCAGCGACACCGTCAACTGGCTGGGGCTGTGCGCGGGCGGCATCACGACCGCGCTCATCCTCGCCTACCTGGCGGCCACGGGGGACACGTCGGCGGCCTCGGCAACGTACATCGTCACCATACTGAGCAGCGAGCTTCCCAATGTCATCGGCATGCTCGACAGCCCGGCCGGGCGCGGCATGCTGAGCCGGGCGGCCGGCGGCGGCGAGGTCATCCCGGGCCGGACGCTGCGCTCCACCTTCGCCTGGCTGCGCCCGAATGATCTCGTGTTCAACTACCTGGTCAGCGGGTGGCTGCTGGGCGAGGATCCGTCCGCGTTCGACGTCCTGGCCTGGAATGACGACGCCACCAGCATCACCGCCAAGCTGTCGGCCGACATGGCCCGGGTGCTGGTGGAGCGCGACGCGGCGGAGCCGCTCACGGTCCTCGGCACGCCCGTCGACCTGGCCAAGGCCGACTGCGACAGCTTCCACGCGGCCGGCTACACCGACCACATCACGCCGTGGCGGGCGTGCTATTCCTCGGCTCAGCAGCTCGGCGGCGAGAAAGAGCAGGTCGTGGTCAAGTCGGGACACATCCAGTCGTTCGTGAACCCGGCGAAGACCGCCAAGTACGGCTACTGGGACGCGCCGCCGTCCGGGCCCGACCCGGACCGGTGGCTGGCATCGGCTCCCTTCCGTGAGGGATCCTGGTGGCCGCGCTGGGCCGAATGGCTGGTCCCCCGGTCCGGGGATGAGAAGAAAGCACCCCGCGCGCTGGGCAACAGGAAGTACCCGCCGCTGGGCCCGGCGCCCGGTACGTACGTGCACCAATGACGGCGCGCACCCTTCGTTAACCGGGTGCACGGACCGCTGATTTGGGGAAGTATCAGTAGGCATGTGCCGGGTGCTGGGCTACGTGTCGCGCCGCGACGCCTCGGTGGCTGACCTCGTCGGAGAGCCCGCGCTGCGCGGGTTCACCGCGCTGTCGCAATGGCACGCGGACGGCTGGGGCATGGCCGCGCGGGACGGTGCCGGGCTGCGCATGGCCAAGTCCCCGCACCGGGCCAGCGACGACCCCGACTACCAGCGGATGACCATGGAGCCGCTGGGCGATATCGGCCTGGTCCACCTCCGGTGGGCAACCCCCGGACTGCCGGTCGGGGACCGCAACACTCACCCGTTCGTCCGCGGCGACTTCGCCCTGGCGCACAACGGGGCCATCCACCCGCAGGACAAGCTGCCCGACATGCTCCCGTCCGCCTGGGAGCAGCGGCTGCGCGGCTGCACCGACAGCGAGCGTTACTTCCTGCACATCATGTCCCGGCTCGATCCGTGCGGGGGCGACGTGGCCGCGGCCGTGGCCGACACCGTGCGGCACATCCGCCGCTGCTACACGCCCAACAGCCTGAACGCGATCCTGCTGGCTCCGGGCGCCCTGTACGCCATCGCCTGGCATGATCCGCAGCGCATCCCGCACGAGGCCATCAGGGCCCGGGGCTCGACCGAAGACCCCGACTACTATTTCGACCTCGCCTACCTGGTGCGCGCCGACGCGGTCGTGGTCGGCTCCACCGGCTGGCCGCAGGACGGGTGGAGCGTCATACCGAACGGCTCCGTCCTGATCGTGGACCGGGCGACGCTAGCCACCGGACCGTATCCCTGTGATCCGGGGGCCCCTGTGGTCCGGCGGTCCCTGCGGCCCGGGCCCCTGCGGTCCGGCGGTCCTGTGGCCCGGCGAGTCACTCGGCCGCGTGCGGCTCGCGCGTGGCGGCCGCCCTGCCGGCCCGTGACCGTGCGCTGCGGCGTCCGCCGGGGCACTCGGCCGCGGCGGCCGCGCGGGCCCGTCCGCCGTCTCGTCCGCCGGGTCCGCCGGGTCTTCCGGGCCTGCCGGTGACGCCGGGACCGTCGCCGGGCCGTCCGCCCTCTCATCGGGGCTGTGCTGCCCCTTGAGCTGGGTCCAGGCGAACCAGCCCGCGCCGATCAGGGTGAGCGCGATCGCGATGTACATGTTGAGCCGCAGGCCGAGGAAATGCTCCGAGGAGTCGATCCGGATCGTCTCCTCGAAGATCCGGTAGGCCGAGTAGCCGGCCACGTACAGCGCGAACAGTCCCGGCGGCTTGACCCGGCGGTGATGGCCCAGCCAGACGAGCACGGCGGCGAGCAGCAGGTCGAAGATCAGCTCGTACAGGAACGACGGCTGGAACGTGCTGTACTGCCGTGTAGCCGGGCGGCCGGTAGGAGTACGGGATCTCCAGTCCCCAGGGCAGGCCGGTCGGCTTGCCGAACAGCTCCTTGTTGAAGTAGTTGCCGATCCGGCCGATACGCCTGGGCGACCAGCAGCGCGGGCGCCACGGCGTCCATGAACACCGCCACGCTCGCGCCGGCCCGGCGGACCCGCCAGGAGCCCACCACGGCGGCCAGGGCGATGCCGCCCCAGATGCCCAGGCCGCCGTCCCAGACGGCGAACACCCCGTACCACACGTGCGGGATGTCCATGGGCGTGGTGATGTCGAAGTAGATCCGGCCGCCGATGATCCCCGCGGGGACCGCCCAGATGGCCACGTCGCCGACCAGGTCCGGGTTGCCGCCGACGGCCCGCCACCGGCGCCGGGTGATCAGGATCGCCGCCGCGATGCCGACCAGGTACATCAGCGCGTAGAAGTGAATCTCGACCGGGCCGATGTGGAAACCGCTGATCGACGGGCTGGGAATGTGCATGCAGCGAGCCTAACCGCCGCTCGCGGCCATAATCGACTCATGCCCGGCACCGAGCGCAGGAAAGCCCAGGCCGCTTCGTTCGGGGCCGCCGCCGCGACCTACGAGCGGGCCCGGCCGTCCTATCCGGACGAGGCTATCGGCTGGCTGCTGCCGCCGGGCGCGCGGCGCGTGCTCGATCTCGGCGCGGGCACCGGCAAGCTCACCCGCGGGCTGGTCGGCCGCGGGCTCGGCGTCGTCGCCGTCGAGCCCTCGGCCGGGATGCGCGACCAGCTGGCCCGGGTGCTGCCCGGGGTGACGGTCCTGGCCGGCACGGCCGAGGAGATCCCGCTCGCCGATCACGCCGTCGACGCCGTGCTGGTGGCGCAGGCCTGGCACTGGGTCGACCCGGCCCGCGCGGTACCCGAGGCGGCCCGGGTGCTCGCCCCCGGCGGGCGGCTCGGCCTGCTGTGGAACATCCGGGACGAGCGGGCGGACTGGGTGGCCGAGCTGGGCACGACCGCACGGCCACGACGATCCGGACCGCACAGCCGGTCCGACCAGGTCAGCGAGGCCCGCCGAGGTCGGGCCTCCGTTCGGGCCGGCCGAACGGTTCGACGTCGAGTGGGGCAGGCCCTGCCACGCCGGACGAGATCATCGAGCTGGTCTCCTCGCGCAGCTACATCATCACGATGCCGCCGCCCGAGCGGGCGGCCGTCCTGTCCCGCGTGCGGCACCTGCTCGGCACCCATCCAGACGTTGCCGGGGCTGCCGAGATCTGGCTGCCGTACGTGACCAGGTGCTGGCGCGCGCAGCTTGCCGCGTGAGCAGATACCGCGCGCGGTGGCCCCGCTCCCAGCCAGAGCCCTCTAGCACAGCGGGCCCGCAGGCGTAGCGGACGGTGTCCTCGGCCGCTGGCCGCCGGCTGTCCCGCTCGCTGCGGGGCTGGCCGCTTTCTGCACGTCGGCGTGGGTGATGGCCAGGTAGGCGACCAGGAGAAGATGATGACGCCAGCACGCGGCGACGGTCGCCGCTCGCCGTAGCCCAGGCCGCGGACGGCGACCGGCTTGCCGAACCAGTCGGCGAACGAGGCGCCGACCGGCCGGGTCAGCACGTAGGCGGTCCAGAACGCCAGGATCGGGTTCATCCCGAACCAGCCGGTAGCCGATCGGCCGGGATCAGGATCAACGCGGCGAACATCACGCCCGAGATGAAGTAGCCCAGGTGGAAGGTGACCGCGGTCAGGTCGCCCAGCGCGGTGCCCATCGCGAAGGTGGCCACCACCGCGGCCCAGTAGAACGCCTCCCGGCGCGTGCGTGTCGATGCTGTGGATGGACAGCGTCCGCTCGGTGCGCTGCCAGCTGATGAACACCGCGGCCAGCACGATCGCGTACAGCGATCGAGCGAGGCGATGTAGGGCACTCGGAAGCCGACGTGCAGCACGTCGGCGGCCATCGTGCCGAACACGCCGACCATGACCACGGCGAACCAGTAGGTCCAGGCCACGTACCGGCGCATGCAGAAGCTGCAGCGACCAGCGCGACCACGAAAGCCGGTGAAGCCGAGCAGCACGGCAGGTACCGGGCCGAAGCCGGTGGACCAGGAAGTCGGACGTGGCCTCGCCCAGCGCGGTGGACAGGGCCTTGATCACCCAGAAGTAGACCGTGATCTCGGGAACCCGCAACGCCCCCCGGGCCGTCAGCCAGGAGCCGCGGCCGTTCTGCCGCCGAGCGCAGCCTGCCGGTTGCTGTGCATGGCGCCAGTATCACCGCCGCGACCAGGCACGCCGCCAGTGTTGGCCGAAGAGTTTCCGGCTAGGACAGTCTTGGCCAGAGCCGGACGAATCCTGTCGATGCCGCGGGCGCTGCGCCGCCAGGAAGCTGGCATCCCGGCCGGTCAGCTCGGCCCGAAGCGCGGGGCCAGGCCGCGCCACACCTCGTCGTAGTCGCGCTGGCGGTGCGGGGCGTCCATCGCGTGCCGGGTGGGCACCACCGGCCAGCGGGTCTCGAACATGAAGGCCAGCGTGTCATCGACCTTCTGCGGGACGAGGTCGGCGGTGCTGGCCCGCTCGAACGTCTCCGCGTCGGGGCCGTGCGAGCTGAACGAGTTGTGCAGGCTGGCCCCGCCGGGCAGGAAGCCCTCCGCCTTGGCGTCGTAGACGCCGCGTACCAGTCCCATGAACTCGCTCATGATGTTGCGGTGGAACCACGGGCGGCCGGAACGTGTCCTCGCCGACCAGCCAGCGCGGCGCGAAGGCGACGAAGTCGGCGTTGGCCAGGCCGGGGGAGTCGGTGGGCGAGGTCAGCACGGTGAAGATCGACGGATCCGGGTGGTCGAAGCTGATCGTGCCGATGACCATGAAGTTGGCCAGGTCGTACTTGTACGGGGTGTAGTCGCCGTGCCAGCCGACCACGTCGAGGGGGGAATGGTCGTAGTCCGCCGCCCACAGGTTGCCGCCGAACTTCTCGACCACCTGGACGGTCGCGCCGGACGTCCTCGTAGGCCGCGACCGGGGCGAGGAAGTCCCGCTCGTTCGCCAGCCCGTTCGCGCCGATCGGACCGCGCTCGGGCAGGGTGAAGCAGGGCGCCGTAGTTCTCGCAGATGTACCCGCGCGCCGCCTGGTCCGGCAGCTCGGCCCGGAACCTGATGCCGCGCGGGATCACGCGCGAACTCCCCGGGCGCCACCTGCAGCGACGCCCAGCTCGGTGTGCAGCAGCAGGCGGCCGGATTCCGGCACGATCAGCAGCTCGCCGTCGGCGTCCACGAAGTAGCGGTCCACCATGGACGCGCTCGCCGCGTACCAGTGGATCCCGATCCCGGCGTGGCTGAGCGTGTCGCCGTTGCCGCCGACCGTACTGCAGGCCGTCCACGAAGTCGGTGCCCGGGCGGCGGGATGGCCGGCGGATCCCAGCGCAGCCGGTTGGGGTTCGGCTCGACCTCCCGGAACGGCGCGCTGCGCAGCAGGCCGTTGCCGATCCTGCGAACGGCGGATGCGCCGCGGACGGCAGGATGCGGTACACCCAGGTGCGCCGGTTCACCGCCCGGGGCTGGGTGAACGCGGTTCCGCTGATCTGCTCGGCGTATAGCCCGAGCGGTGCCTTCTGCGGCGAGTTGCGGCCCGCGGGCAGGGCCCCGGCCACCGCCTCGCTGACATGCTCGTTACCGAATCCCCGCTGATAAGTAAGAGACGGCAAGACAGCAGACATAACCTGGCCCCTCCGATGCCACTGACCGGAAGATAACCCACCTGAGCCAGGCAGGCGGCAGCGGCCCCGGTCCCAGCCTCACCCGCACGGCCTGGTCGCTTTTCCCGCCCGCGCGACCATCCGCCCAGGTGAAACGGCTTATCATGCATGACGACCATTCAGTGTCCCATTGTCCCGGATTCGGCCGGCTACTGCATGAAGAGCGGGAATAATCTTGGTCTAGCTGCTGATGAAGGTCCTGGTGGCGGTGACGAGCATGCTCTTCAGCCTCAGCACGTGGGTTCCGGGGGCCAGCTTCAGCTTCGACGGGTTGATCATGTAGGTGACGTACCCGGACGTGCTGGCGGTGAGCGTCGCGATCAGGACGTTGTCGATGTACAGTCCGACCGGGTGGCCGGGCAGGAAGCCGGTGTCGAGCATGTACGCCGCATGACCCGCGGGAATATCGGCGGGCGACAGGCCGATGCCGTGCTCGATTTGCTTCAGCTGCCTGGCGGCCTGACGCCGTGCGAAAGACTCCTGGTTCTCAGCGCGGGTCGCGGTGACCAGGCTCGGCACGAACCTGCTCGCGTTGATCGTGCCCCAGCCGCTGGCCACGTCGAATCCCCGGGCCGCGGAGAATCCGGTGACCTTTGGCGTGGAGTTATTTCCCTTCACGACGTCGGCTACCCCGTCCGCCGCGCCCGCCGGTCCCAGGATCCCGTACAGGGCGGGGTTGACCGGCCCGACGTTCGCGTGGTTCAGCTGGGTGGCCAGGGCGAGCACGCCGGCGAGCAGCGGGGCTGCCTCGGACGTGCCGTCCTGCGCGTCCATGGTGATGTCGGGCACCGACCGCATCGGGCTGCCGGTAACGCTGGCCACCGCGTTCTGATAGGCGGGACGCTGGAATACCGAAGAGAACCCGGCACCCTCTGAGAACACGCCCTGATGCCACAGCGGGTCGGGGCCGGCCTTGCGTCCCGTGGCGGTGAGGTTCGGCACGCTGCCGCCCACGGCGGTGACCCACGGGGAGTCGTCCCAGGCCGCCGTGTCCGGGGTGGCCGACACGTCCTCGCACTGGCCGTTGGCCACGGCCAGGTTCTGCACGACCCCGCAGTCGCCGGTGGCGACCATGACCGGGATGCCCGCCGCGGCGGCCGCCAGCTCGCCGGGGTCCTGCGCGGTGATCTCCTCCTGGCCGTGGCTGTAGGTGACCTCACCGGTGCCGTCGCTGATCGAGATCGCATTGGCCAGGTGATTAGCTGCTGATGTACTCCAGCGCCCGCATCATCTCCGGCGGGGCGACCTGGCTGGCGGCGTCGTCGGTGATCTCGCTGTCTGCCGGGGTCGCGGAGATCACGATCTTGGCATACGGCGCGATCAGGTGCACGGCCAGCACGTCGAGGGTGAGCTCGCCCTTCCACGCCGAGCACGATCCGTAGCTACCCAGCCTGACCATGCCGGGCGGGCACTTGGACGGCAGCGGCCCGGACGGGAAGATGGTCGTGATCTGCGGGGCCGGCAGACCGTAACTCTGGTCAAAGCCGTCAACGGCCTTGTCGATGCCCGGGTCATCCCAGCCTTCGATGACGGCGACGGTCGTCCCGTACCCGTCGATGTCCTGCTTCCACAGATTGCCGATCTGGTAGTCGAGGATGTCTTGCGGGCCGGGAGTATCAAAGCGGTATTTTTTGTAATTTTTCTGCATGTTCCGCAGCACGGCGGTGAGCACCTTGATGCGATGCTGCCTCCCCGCCGGGTTAACGTCAGCGGAGCGAATGCCAGCGGTGGCGGAGCCGACCGGGGCCACGACGGCATCCGCTGGCGCGGCGACGCTCGCCGGCACGGCCGCCGAGACGACGAGCGCGCACGCCAGAGCCAGCAGGCCGCTTCTGTTGCCCGCTTCCTTCACGACTCTCCTCCCGGTACCCGCCGGTCATCGATCCGGCAGGCCGCTGGTCGCGTCCCGTGCCGCGGCGCCCAGGCGGTGATGGCGGCTTTGCCGGGGCCTGGAATCCGCCGGGCATCAATCCTCGCGACATGGTCAAACCGAACTAGTGTCACGTATGTACCGGGGGCCGGGCAACCCGATATGCTCAACCATCCGCGCGCCGGCGGCAGGCCCGGGGGGAGGAAGGGATGCCGACGTCGCGGGCTGCGTCCGGGGCCGGGCCGGCCGGCCGTTCCGGCGCAGAACGGTGAAGGCACGGGCAACCGAGGAGCGTGATTACCCGCTCGCCGCCGGGGCAGCAGGACAGCTGTGAACGGCATACCTACGACGGTAACAAGACCGACGAATTTCGTCAGTTCGGTGGAAATGCAGATCGTAACCGTGTTCGACTATTCTCAGGGTCGCGTCACCCCGCCGTCGCGGCCTCTGGGGGGGCAGGCCCATGGCCACGTGGAAACGAGGGGCGCCGCTGCGGTCGCCAGGGGCGGCGGCAGATCCGGGGCCAGACCGACGGTCGGTGCTGGCCGCGCAGCCGGGCAAGGCCGGAGGTAGCGCTGCCCGGACCGTGCCGCAGCCGCCGGTGAACCAGCGTTCCGCCCGCCCGCGCCCGCGCGCCAGCGACCCCGACGAGGCCAAGTCCGCGCCCCGGCCGACGGTCAGGGTTCATCCTGCCCGGCCCCCGCGGCCGCCGGGCAGTAACCAGGCGGGCCATCGCCACCAGGCGGGCAATCATCACGGCGGCGCCCCGGTCGCCGCCCCGCCGGGCCAGCCCGGGGGCACGGACGATGACCACGACGATGCAGCTGACGCGGCTGCGGTCACCGCGCCACCCGCGGGTAAGCCGTCCGCCGCAGGCGGTGACCAGGACGGCCGTGCCCGGGTCGCCGCCCCGCCGGGCCAGCCCGGGGGCACGGACGATGACCACGACGATGCAGCTGACGCGGCTGCGGTCACCGCGCCACCCGCGGGTAAGCCGTCCGCCGCAGGCGGTGACCAGGACGGCCGTGCCCGGGTCGCCGCCCCGCCGGGCCAGCCCGGGGGCACGGATGATGACCACGACGATGCAGCTGACGCGGCTGCGGTCGCCGCGCCACCCGCGGGTAAGCCGTCCGCCGCAGGCGGTGACCAGGACGGCAGAGTCACGCCTCGGGCGGCGGACGAGGAACCTGCTGCCCCGGCGGCTCCGCCGCAGCCGAGTCGGCCGGCCTCGCCGTGGCGCACCGTGGCCCGCCCGCCCCAGCGGGCCGGCCGGAGCCCGGAAGATGCCAGCACCGCCCCGCCGTCCGCGGCCGGGAGCCGGGCCCCCCCGGAGGTCCGCCCGGCCGAGGACCGGCCTGCCCCCGGCCCGGCAGGTCATGACCAGGACGAGTTCGTGCCGGGGATGCGGCCAGCCGGGCCGCCCGCCCGGCGCCTCGCGCCCCGGCGGAGCCATCCTGGCCGGCCGTCCTCGTCACCACCATCCGGCTATGGGCGCAGCGGCGGACGCACCGCGCCGGCGCTACCGGAGATGCCGCGCACGGCGCGCAGTGGATCCGGCTGGCCGCCGTGGCGGTCGTGCTGCTCCTGGCGGCGGGACTCGGCCTGGCGCTGTCGCGCCTCGGCACGAGCTCCCCGGCCCCGAACGCCTCAGGACAGCGCAGCGGGGCTAACCCGGTGCTCAGCGCGCAGGCCGCCCGCACCCAGGCGGCGGCCTGGATCAGCCAGCAGGTCGGGCGGGGGACGATCGTGTCCTGCGATCCGGTGATGTGCTCGGCCCTGCTGGCCCGTGGCTTCCCGGCGGGCAACCTGGACCCGCTCGGGCCGAACGCGCCTGACCCGCTCGATTCCAACCTGATCGCCGCGACCGCCGTGCTGCGGAGCCAGTTCGGGTCGCGTCTGGACTCGGTCTACGCGCCCGTCGTCATCTCCAGGTTCGGCTTCGGAACCGCCGAGGTCAACATCCGGGTCGTCGCGTCGGACGGCAGCCCCGCCTACATGCGCCAGTTCCGCGAAGACCTGGCGGAGCGGAAGGTCCTACGGGAACGCCATCCTGCACAACTCCAAGATCCAGGCCGGGCCTGCCGCCCGGCGCCAGCTCGCCAGCGGGATGGTGGATTCGCAGCTCCTGGCCACGATAGCGACCGCGGCCGAGGAGGTGCACCCGGTGCGGATCCTGTCGTTCGGCAGCGCCGGGCCGGGCGCGACCCCCGGGGTTCCGCTGCGCTCGGCGGTTATCTACGGCACCGCGAACGGGTCGGCCGCATCCACCGCCCTGCTGACCGAGTTGCGCCACTTCTGGCTGGTCCAGCGGGGTTCCTACCTTCCCGCGAACATCCAGATCGTTCCGGGTGCGTCCGGGCAAAGCGCCCTGCGCATCCAGTACGCCGCGCCCAGCCCGCCAGGGCTGCTGGGCTCGGGTCCCCCCGTTGTCAAGATTCCCTCACGGTGATGACGAAGGGCCGCCATCGTGCGAGGCGGCCGAGAAAAGAGGAATGATGAACCACCAGGCTCCGGTCCGCCGGATTATCCGCCTGCTCGCCGCGTCCGCCGTCCTGATCGGATGGCTCGCCGCGTCCGCTCCCGCCGCGCTGGCGTCCTCAGCCGCGACAACCCACCGGGCGACCGGCTACCTCCGCCTCGCGCACCTGTCCCCGAATACGCCCGCGGTTGACGTCTACCTGTACTCGGTCGGCAACTCCAACGCCATGATCGTGCTGCATCACGTCAGCTACGGGACCGTGTCCCCGTACGAGACGGTCCCGGCCGGCGACTACACCGTCGCCATGCGGGGGGCGGGCAAGCCGTCGGGCTCGCCGCCGGTGCTGTCCACCAGCGTCCGGATTCAGGCCGGGCCACGCGTACACGGTCGCCGGCCTGGGCCCGGCGTCAGGGCTGCGGCTGCAGGTCCTCGACGACACGCTGACCACCCCGAAGGGCCGGTCGCTGGTCCGGGTCATCCAGGCCTCGCTGAAGGAGAAGAAGGTCACGGTGACCGCCGCCGGCCAGACGCTGGCGAACAACCTCGCCTTCGGCAGCGTGACCTCCTACGTGTCCGTGGCCCCCGGCAAGTGGAACGTCACGGTGGCCGGCGGAGTCGATGACGCGCGTCCAAGGACGTCAGCCTGCCCGCCGACACCACGCACACGGTCGTGGTGCTGGATGACCCCGGTCACCTGGCCATCGACCCCCTGACCGACGCGGCCGGCAGCAACCTGATGCCGTCCGGCGGCGCCGCGACGGGATTCGGCGGCATGGCGCCGCGCCCGGGCTCCTCGCCGCTGCCGTGGGCGGCGGCCGTGACGCTGGGTGCCGTCGTCGCCGTCGGAGGAGCGATGCGGCTTCGCGGCCGCAGGCGCTCCTGGGCGGTCCGCGGGTCGCACGCGCGCTGACATGGGCATGACCAGCCGCGGGCCGCGACGGCCTGGCCCGCGGCTGGCCGCTGCCCGGGCGGCGCCCCCGGACTACGCCCGGACCGCGCCGGACGGCCAGGCGGCCACGCCGCCCCCGGGTCGCCGCACGCACCGCAAGCGGCGGGCCCGCTGGCGCTGGCCGGCCCGCCGCCGTCGCGGTGGGCGCCGGCCTGCTCATTGCCGGCGCGGGTACGGCTGGCCTGCTGATGGCCAGCCACCGCCGCTTACCTGCCGCCGCACGTCGCGCCGGCCAAGCCGGTGCTGCCGCCGGTCGGGGACGCCGCAGACGCCGCCGCCGGAGACGTCCGATAACGTCTCTCCTCCGGTGTCGCTCACCATCCCGGTGATCGGCGTGCGTGCCCGGCTCATCCGCCTGGGGATCACCAGGTCCGGCGCGCCTGCAGGTGCCGCCCACCACGTCGGTGGCGGGCTGGTACACCGGCAGCCCGCCTCCCGGCGCCGTCGGCTCCTCGGTGATCGCCGGCCACGTCAACTCCTACATCGCCCCCGGGGTCTTCTACCGGCTGGACCTGCTGCACTCCGGCGACCGGGTCTACGTCGAAGCAGAAGGACGGCCGGATCGCCGTGTTCCGCGTCAACTCGGTGCACCAGTACAGCAAGACCGGCTTCCCGACGCTCAAGGTGTACGGCCCGGCGCCGACACCCCAGCTGCGCCTGATCACCTGCGGCGGGACCTTCGACCGCAGACGCACCATTACCTGAGCAATGTCGTCGTCTACGCCACGCTGACGTCCTGACCGCCGGCCGGAACGGGCGCGACGGCGGGCGCGCGTTCCGGCCCGTGACCGGACCGGCCGGCCGCGTCCCGTAGCATGGCGCGGTGTCAAGCCCGGGACTCTGGGTCCTTGCCTTGCTGCGCTGGCTGATGTTCGCCGGCCTGGCCTCGGCGGTCGGCTACCAGAACAGGACGAGCCAGCGGTGAGACGGCGCGTCACGATCATCCTGGCCGTGGCGGTGGCCGTCATCGCGGTTGCCTTCGCCGTGTCGCACCTGACCGCGGCCAAGGCCGGGCTGCCCGAGGTCGGCTCGGTCATTCCCGCATGCGCAGCGCCCCAGGGCCCCGGACATCTCCGGCCCGACCCTGGCCGGGGCGCACCTGAACGTGGCCAGCCTGCGCGGCGCGCCCGTGGTGGTCAATTTCTGGGGATCGTGGTGCGGCCCGTGCCAGGCGGAAGCGCCGGTCCTGGCCCGCGTCGCCGCCGGCACCCGCCGCCTCGGCGTGCACTTCGTCGGCATCGACGTCCGCGACAACCCGTCCGCCGGGCTCGCGTTCGAGCAGGCGTACCACATCCCGTTCCCGAGCATCAGCGACCCCAGCAACCTGATCGCCGCCGCCTTCGGCCCGATCGCGCCCACCGCGACGCCGTCCACCTACATCCTCGACGCCCGCGGCCGGATCGCCTGGGCCTATTTCGGCCGCACCACGTACAGCCAGCTGGAACTCGCGGTGCTCCGGGTGGCCCAGCCATGACTGCGGCCGTCCGGGAGCGCGGCGCCGGCGCCGCCCGTTCGGACCGAAAATCTGTTTACCCGGACACCGCCGGGCGGCGTACCGTTCGTGACAAGTTCCTGAGCACGCAGATTCCGGGAGGCGGGCCGGATGGCCATACCCGCGGCGGCGGTTCCGCGGCTGACGTCCCTGTCGCCGGGCGCCGGCTGTGCCTGCAAGCTCCCGCTGGCCAAGCTCGAGGCGGTGTTCGCGGCCGTCGGCGGCATCGAGCCGGCCTCCGGCGACCTGCTCATCGGGGCGCTCGAGGGCGACGACGCCGCCGTGCTCCGGCTGGACGACGACCGTGCCCTGGTGCTGACCACGGACTTCTTCACGCCGATCGTCGATGACCCGGGGGACTGGGGCGCGATCGCGGCCGCCAACGCGATGTCTGACGTCTACGCGATGGGCGGCCGGCCGCTGTTCGCGGTGAACCTCGCCGGATGGCCGGGCGACGGGCTGCCGCTGGAGATGCTCGCCGAGGTGCTGCGCGGCGGCGCCGAGGTGGCGGCGTCGGCCGGCTGCCTGGTGGCCGGCGGCCACACCATCGACGACCCGGTGCCCAAGTACGGCATGGCGGTGGTCGGGCATGGCCGACCCGGGCCGGCTGATCACCATCGACCGCGCGCGGCCCGGGCGACCGGCTGATCCTGACCAAGCCGCTGGGCACCGGCATCATCGCGACCGCGCTCAAGCGCGCCACCGTGGACGACCGGGTGCTGCGGGCCGCGGTGGCGTCGATGACGCTGCTCAACGCGGGGGCCAGCGAGGCGGCGCTGGCGGCTGGCGTGCGGGCCGGCACCGACGTCACCGGGTTCGGGCTGCTCGGCCACCTGCACCGGATGCTGTCGGCCAGCGGCGCGGCGGCCGTGCTGGACGCCGGCCGGGTGCCGCTGCTGCCCGGCGCCGCCGGGCTGGCCGCCGCACGGCTTCGTCTCCGGCGGCACCCGGGCCAACATCGCCCGGATGAACGAGGTCGTCGCGGTGGACGGCGACGTGCCGCCGGAGGTGACCATCCTGCTGCACGACGCGCAGACCTCGGGCGGGCTGCTGCTGGCGGCAGCCGCCCGCCGCGGTGCCGCGCTGCTGCGCCGACCTGGCCGGGCGCGGGCTGGCCGCGGCCCTGGTCGGCGAGGTGGTGCCGAAGGCCCGGCCGGGCCGGGTCCGGGTGCGCGCGGACAGGGACAGGCCGGTAGTGGCCGATTGTCTGGATCCGGCCAGCGGCCCGCGGGTCTGCCTGCGTCCCGTCGCCCGCCGAGGACCGGCCGAGTTCACCCGGCTGGTCCGGGCCAGCGCCGACCTGCACCACCCGTGGATGACGCTGCCCGAGCCACGCCGGAGGAGTTCGCGGTACCTGTCGCTACGGCCGGCTGCCGGGACGGTCCAACATCGGGCTGGTGGTCTGCGACCGGCTCCGGCGCGATCGTCGGCGGGATCAACATCAACAACATCGTGCTACGGCCGGTTCCAGAACGGTCTCCTCGGCTACTGGGCGTTCGCCCCAGCGGCCGGCCGCGGCTACATGTCCGAAGCGCTCACGCTGGCCATCGGCTATGCCTTCGGCCCGCTCGGCCTGCACCGGCTGGAGGCCAACATCCAGCCGGGCAACCAGGCTTCCATCCGGCTGGTGCAGCGGCAGGCTTCCGCAACGAGGGCTATTCGCCGCACTATCTGTTCATCGACGACGCCTGGCGGGGGCACGAGCGCTGGGCGATCACCCGGGAGATGACCGGGGCGGCACGGCCAGGGGGGCGGCTGACGGCCGCAGCGCCGCCTGCGGCCACGGCGCTACAGCAGGCTGAGGAACGCGCCGAGTTCCCGCGCGGCCTGGCCGCCGGCTTCCTCGGCGATCTCCAGGGCGGCCGGCACATCCAGGTCGCGGGCCAGGGCGGTGCGGATCGCGTCGCCGGACCCGGGCGCGCCGCGGGACGGCCTGCCCGCCGCGGCGCTGAGCCGTTCCACCCGGGCCGCCGCGTGCTCCAGGTCGCGCGGGTCGTAATCCCAGTCCGCGGCCCACCGGCGGTCGAGGATCAGCATCCGCACCGCCGCCGCGGGGTACCGGGCCAGCAGGTCCTTGACCAGCACCAGGTTGCCGGCCGACTTGGCCATCTTGGCCCCGCCGACGGTGACCACGGCCGACTGCAGCCGGGCCCGGGCGAACGGGGTCACGCCGGTCAGCGCCTCGGCCAGGGCGGCCTGGTAGGCGTGATGCGGGAAACGCAGGTCGGCCCCTCCGGCCTGCACATCCACGGCCGGGCCGAACGCGTCCAGCGCCATCGCCGCGCACTCGGCATGCCAGCCGGGGCGGCCCGGGCCCCACGGGCTGTCCCAGGCGGGCTCGTCGCCGTGCGAGGACTGCCACACGGGCACGTCGAACGGGTCGTCCCTGGCCGCGTCGCCGGGCTGGTCGCCGTACTCCTCCGACAGCCGCAGCGCGGTGTGCCGGTCCAGGCCCGCGCGGCCCGGCATCCCCGCGCCGCGGAAGTAGACCTGCCCGTCGCGCTGGTAGGCGGCCCCCCGCTGCAGCAGGCCGGCGGCCAGCTCGATCACCTGCTGGACGTGCGCGTGGGCGCGCGGTTCCAGGGACGGCCGCCGGACCCCGAGCGCCGTCATGTCGCTGTCGAAATAGAACTGGCCGATGGCGGCGAACTCGTCATACGGGGAACCAGCCCGGCTGGCGGCCGCGGTGAGCACGTCGTCCACGTTGGTGACGTTGCGGCAGACGGTGACCTCGACCCCGGCCGCGGCCAGCACCCGGGCCAGCACGTCGATCCAGACGTAGGTGGCCGCGTGGCCGAGATGCGTCACGTCATAGGGGGTGATGCCGCACGCGTACACCCGGGCCCGGCCGACCAGCTGCAGACGGGTACCGCCCAGCGTCACGCCGGGCTGCAGACGGACGGCCTGCTGCTGTTCCACGCTGCTTCTCCTGCCCTACGGTTCCTGCGCCCGCAGCGGTGATCCGCGGCCGAGGCGGTGGTCCTGCGCCCGCGATGCTGGCCCCGCGGGCGCGGCACGGGGCCAGCGGGCGACCCCCCAGCCTACGCCTGCGTCACCGGGGCCAGCGGCAGGCCGATGTCGACGGCCCGGCTCCAGTCATCGTCAACGTGGACCACGGAGCGCCCGGCGCGGTCCAGGATCGACGCGCCGATGGAAGCGCGGAATCCGCTGGCGCAATGCACCCAGACTTCGCCCCCAGGCACCTCGCTGGCCCGCTCTTCCAGTTCCCAGAACGGGATGTGCGCCGCGCCGGCCAGGTGGCCGGACTGCCATTCGTCCGGCCGGCGCACGTCGAGCACGACGAGACCCGGGCGGCCGAAGGCCTCGGCCAGGCCGGGGAAATCGGTCACCGGGTAACCGGCCAGCCTGCCGTCGGCCAGGGTCGCGGTCGGCCCGGCGGCGGCGGCGATCGGCTCGACGCCGATCCGGGCGAGCTGGCGCTGCGCCTCGGTCACGTCGTCCGGGCTGTCGCCGATCAGGGTGAGCGGCCTGCCCCGGGGGTGCACCCAGCCCAGGTAGGTGGCGAACGGGTCTCCGAGCTCCACCGAGATCGTCCCGGTGAGGTGCAGCCGGGAAAAGGCCCGCCGGCTGCGCAGGTCCACCACCCACTCGCCGTCGTCGATCCGCCGCCGGATGCCCGCCGGGCTGGCCGGTGCCGGCGGGGAGAGGTCGGCGGCATCCGGGCCGCCGCGGTTGGCCGGATCCATGTGCACGTAGTAGCGCGGGTAGGCACTCAGGCCGGCGACCAGCTCCTTGGTGAAGGCATCTTCGTCCGCCTGGAGCAGGGCGGCGTTGATCTCGCGCTCGCGCCCGATCGTGGACTCCTCGCCGCTGGTCGGGGTGGCGGAGCAGAAGCTGCCGAAGCCGTGCGTGGGATACACCGCCACGTGGTCGGGCAGCTCACCGGCCAGCCGCCGCACCGAGCGGTACTGGGCCCGGGTCAGCTGGTCGGTCTGGCCGGGCCCGATCAGGTCGGTGCGGCCGACCGCCCCGAACAGCATCGACCCGCCGGTGAACACCGCGACGGGCCCGTCCGGGCCCTCGCTGAGCAGGTAGGACAGGTGCCCCGGCGTGTGACCCGGTGTGTGCACCGGGGTCACCGGAGACGGCCTGCGCCGAACGTCTCGCGGTCCCGGGCCGGGGTGCGCTCGAAGCCGACGTCCTCCGACCCGGCGACCACGTAATCGGCTCCGGTCTCCCGGGCCAGGGCGTAGCCCCCGGTCACGTAGTCGTTGTGGATGTGGGTCTCCAGCACGTGCGTGATGCGGACCCCGGCTTCGGCGGCCGCGGTCAGGAACCGGTCGATGTCCCGCTGGGCGTCCACGACGATGCCCGTCTCGCCGTCGTGGGCGAGATAGCTGCGGTCCCCGAGTCCGGGGGTGGAGATGGTGACGACCTCGTGCATCGGCGCGTTCGCTCCGTTCAGGCCGGCGGCGGCCCGTCGACAGGCTATCGGCCCCAGCTTAGGATTCCGGCCGCTCGCGCGGGCCGCCGCCGCGGGCCGCCGCCGCGGTCGGCCAGGTACTCGCCCCGGCGTGCCGGGGGCTGGCGCCCGGACCCGCTACCGTGGGCCGGGTGCGGGTAGCGACCTGGAACGTGAACTCGGTCAAGCAGCGGGTACCGAGGCTGCTGCCCTGGCTGGATCAGCGGCAGCCCGACGTCGTCTGCCTGCAGGAGACCAAGCTCGCCGATGATGCCTTCACCAAGCTGCTCGGCGACGAGCTCGCCGGCCGGGGCTATGCGCTCGGCCTGCACGGTGAGGTGCAGTGGAACGGCGTGGCGATCTTGTCCCGGGTGGGGCTGGACGACGTCGTGACCGGAATCTCCGGCGCCCCCGGGTTCCCGGCCCCCGAGGCCCGGGCCGTGGCCGCGACCTGCGGCGGGATCCGGCTGCACTCGGTCTACGTGCCGAACGGGCGGGTGCCGGGCTCCGATCACTACCGCTACAAGCTAGCCTGGCTGGCCGCGCTGCGCGAGGTAGTCGCCGCCGGGCCGGAGGCGGCGATCGTCTGCGGGGACATGAACATCGCGCCGGCCGACGCCGACGTGTTCGACCCCGGAGCCTACATCGGCCAGACTCACGTCACGGCGCCGGAACGGGCCGCGCTGGCCGAGCTGCAGGCGCTCGGCCTGCGGGACGTCGTGCGGGACCGGTGGCCCGGCGAGCGGGTGTTCACCTACTGGGACTACCGGGCCGGGATGTTCCACCGCGATCTCGGGATGCGGATCGACCTGGTGCTGGCCACGGCCCCGGTGGCCGGCCGGGTGCGAGCCGCGTGGGTGGACCGGCAGGCCCGCAAGGGCACCGCGCCCAGCGACCACGCCCCGGTGATCGTCAACCTGGACGAGGCGCGGGACGGGGACATCGGCCCGGTCGTGCCGCCGCCGTCGGCCCTGCGTACCAAGCCCGGCTCGGTCAAGCTCCCCCAGTCCCGGTGACCGGCCGGGCCGCCCGCGTTGGCCGCTCATCTCCGTGATCATCGACCCTTCGACACGTTCCGACCAAAGACCCGCCCGGTTTGTCCCGGTTCCGCGGTCGAAACGTGTGCAAAGTTGTAATGATCACGATGAGGGAGGCCGCCCGGGCGGGAAGGTCCAGGCAGGAGGGCCCAGGCACAGGAGGGACTAGGCAGGAGAGAGGTGGCTGCGGTGGGCGGGCGGCGTACCGTGACGGCGGTGATCTTCTTGGCGTTGGGGCATGACCGCGCTCACCGCGGCGGACTGGGACGGCTTCGCCGCCGCGGTCGCGGCGGCCGTGGCCGCCCTGGTCGGGCTGCTGTTCGTGGCCGTGTCGATCAACCTGCGCCGGATTCTCGAGTTCCGGAACCTGCCGGGGCGCGCCGGGCAGACCCTGATCCTGTTCGTCACGCCGCTGGTGGTGACGCTGTTCGTGCTGGTCCCCGGTCAGGGCCGGACGGCGCTGGGCTGGGAGCTCACCATCACAGGGCTGGTCATCGTCGGATTCCAGCTGCTGATCGACCACCGCGCCGGGTGATCGCAGCACGAGACACTGGCCAGCTGGCTGCTCAGCCGCATATTCCCGGCCGTCGTGGGCTGCGGATGCGTGATCGCCGCCGGTATCTCGCTGCTGGCCGGCGGCGGTGGCGGCTTGTACTGGCTGGTGCCCGCCGTACTGATAGGCATCCTTTCCGGGCTGCTGAACGCGTGGGTCCTGCTGATCGAGATCTGCGCTAGCGCCCGGTGATGACGAGCACGGCCCGGCAGGTCAGGCCGGCGGCGCCGGGCCGCGGCCCGTTACCCGTCCGCCCCGTGGCCCTGGTAGCCCTGGTCGCCCCGGCCGGGCGGGTCGCCCCGGCCGGGCGGGTCGCCCCGGCCCGGGCGGGTCGCCCCCGTCGGGCGGTCGCGGGCCGGGGGGTGCCCGGGCCGGGCCGGTCGCCGGCCGGGGGTCGGCCCGGTCACCGCGCCAGCACCGGGATCGCATCGGCACGTCGATCTCGGCGGCGCCGGGAAACCGTTCCTGCAGCACGGCTCGTGCCCGGGCCAGTTCGGCCGCCCGGTCCTGCCGGGCTGGCCGTGATCAGGCGGCTGTAGCTGGCGTGCATGTCCACGAATTCGTTCGACGGTCATGGCCCGGCTGAATGTGAAAGACCGGGTCTCGGCCCGGACGAACAGCCCGTCTTCGGGCAGCTCGACCCGGTGATGCCGGAAGGCGGGCAGCGCGCTCTCCTGCTGCCCGGGCCGGGCGGCCGGGGCATCCGGGGCAGGGTTCGCGCCCGGGCGGCCCAGGTCGAGCTCCCGCAGCCAGCCGGACTCCCGGTCACGGCCGGTCCAGATCACGCCAAGCCGGCCGCCGTCCCGCAGCACCCGGGCGATCTCGGGAACGGCCCGGCCGGGATCCATCCAGTGCCACGCGGACGACACGAACACCCCGTCCGCGCTGGCGTCGGGCAGCGGGACCGCCTCGCCTGTGCCCGCCATGACCCGGACTCCGGGCGAGCGGGCATGCAGCACCGCTCTCATCCGCGGATCGGGCTCCACCGCCATGACCCGCTCGACCCGGCCGGCCAGCGCGCGCGACAGCAGGCCGGTGCCGGCGCCGAGGTCGACCGCGATCCGGCAGCCCGCGGGCACCAGCCAGCTGACCGCTTCGCCCGGCGGCCCGGGACGCACCCGGTTGTAGTCGTCCGCGATCGTTCCGAAGGACATCGCCCGCTCCGCCCGGCTGACCATGCCCGCAGGCTAGCGGGCGGTCGCCGGCCCGGCCGCGGCGTGGCCCGGCCGGGCCCGGGCCGGGCGCAGGCCGAGCCCGCCGCCAGGTCGCAGGCCGGCACTCTGGTCCGCCCCTGAGCCGGCCACAGGAAAACCTGAGCGGGCGCGCAGATTTCCGACGGTAAGTTTGGCGCATGGACGAGAACCGGGCACGGCGGGTAGCCGATGCGCTCAGGGACCGCGGCGTCAACGCGCACCTGGACAAGGGGGGCGTCAACGTGTACGGGGTACGCGTTTCGGTAGGGGACGGGCGGCAGGCGATCTGGGGTCGGGAGGGCACGGCCAGCCTGGAGGCCGAGGTCCTGCGGGACGGGGATCTGGTCGGCTTCGTGCCCGAAATTCCCGGGTCCGAGACCTTCGACGAGGCTCAGGTCGTGGACGCCATCGCACGAGCCGATTACGACCAGCCCGAGGTCAGGGAACGTCCCGTGGCTCCTCCGCCGGGACCTGCGCTGCAGCGTGAAGGGGGCGTATTCCGCCGCTTTCTCGACGGCTTCCGCTACGACTCGCAGGCGTAGCGCAATCCCGCTGACCGGGCGGCCCGCTGCTCTCGCAGCCGGCGGCGGCCTGGTGCTGCCCGGCCACGCCGCGGTGTCCGCCGCCGCCGTGCCGTCACTACACTCAAGCGGATGTCACCGAGGACAAGGCTGACTGCGCCACGGCGACGGCCCGGACCTGCGTGAGCACCGGTCAGCCAGGCCTCCCCGGCTGAGGCCAGCTCGCGGAGACCACCCTCGGCGGCATCACGCCGGGATCACCTCACCCCCAGCGGGGCTCGCGGAAGGCGGACGATGCCAGCAGGCCAAGCCGGCCAGGTCGTCGAGATTTTCACCGACGGCGCGTGCCTGAGCAATCCGGGCCCCGGCGGGTGGGGCGCCATCCTGCGCTCCGGCCGCCACGAAAAGGAGATCCACGGCGGCGAGCCGGCCACCACGAACAACCGGATGGAGCTCATGGCCGCCATCCAGGGGGCTGGAGAGCCTCACCCGGCCCTCGGCCGTGCACATCTACACCGACAGCCAGTACCTGCGCCGGGGCATCACCGAGTGGCTGCCCGCCTGGAAGCGGAACGGCTGGAAGACCAGCCAGAAGAAGCCGGTCAAGAACGTCAACCTGTGGACCCGGCTCGACGCGGCGGCGCAGGGTCACGACGTGCAGTGGTTCTGGGTCAAGGGCCACGCCGGGCACCCGGAGAACGAGCGCGCCGACCAGCTGGCCTGCCTGGGCGCCGAGGAGGCGGCGGCCGCCCTGTCAGCCCGTCCCTGAGCGAGGCGCCGGGCAGCCGTCAGGTCCGGCGGGCGGGGCCACCAAAGTCGGAGCGCTTCCCGGCATCAGCGCTGCGGCGGCCCTGGCGAAGGGAGCCCACGGTGATGCTCAATGGACGCGGGTTGACCGCTATGGGCTCGTCCCAAAAATAACCTGTATGTTGATCACGATGCCAACCGCCTATCTGCGCAGGTCACGTGGGTGACAGAGCCAGCGGTACCTATTGGTTATGCCGGGCGACTCTGATGCTGCCACGGCCCAAGGCCGGCGCATCCGCAAAACCGCCCGAGGGCCCGGAGACGTGACTCGGCTCCCGCGACCAGCTGCCCGCCGGTCAAGCCGCCGGCATGAGATAGGTGCCGTTGCAGTACTAACCGCTCAGTCCACGAGGTCGAGGGCGGCGGCGACGATGCTGTCGGCGTCCAGGCCGTGGTAGCGGTAGACGTCGTCCAGGTCGCCGGACTGGCCGAACCGGGTGACGCCCGAGGTGCGTGGCGGGCACGCCGTTGACCCCGGCCAGGAAGGCCAGCGTGTGCGGGTGGCCGTCGAGCACGGTGACCATCGGCGCGGCCCGGTCGGCGGGGAACAGCGACGTCCAGGATCCAGGTCGTCGGCGTCGGCCATAGCCGCGGCGGGCCTGCACCGCGCGGAACAGCAGGTCCGGGCTGGTCACGCACAACACGTCGGCGCCGAAGCCCGAGCGCGTCCAGCCGGTCGGCGGCGGCCAGCGCCTCGGGCACCAGCGCGCCCATCGCGCAGATCGTGACCGCCGGGCCGGCGTGCCGGCGCAGCGGCGTAGCCGCCGGCGACCACGCTGCGCCGGCGCCGCTCGCGCGCGGCCGGGGTCGGCCGGCACGGCGGCCAGCGCCTGGTCACCGGCCGGGTGGACAGCCGCAGGTAGGCCGAGCTGCCGTCCGGGCGGCCGAGCCGGGCCAGGCGGCCAGCAGCACCCACTCGGTGTCCAGCGCGAACGCGGGCTCGTAGGTGACGCAGCCCGGCTGCTCCAGCCCGATCGACGGCGTCTTGATCGACTGGTGCGCGCCGCCCTCGGGGGCGAGCGTCACCCCGGACGGCGTGCCGACCAGGATCGACTGGCCGCCGGCGTAGATGCCGAACGACCACGGCTCCAGCGCCCGCTCCACGAACGGGTCGTACAGCACGCCGATCGGCAGCAGCGGCTGGCCCCACCGGCTCCAGGTCGCGCCCAGCTCACCGAGCAGGCCGACCAGGTTGGTCTCGGCGATGCCCAGCTCGATGTGCTGGCCGGACGGCTTCTCCCGCCAGTGCAGGATCGTCTCGGCGTCGTCGGCGAACCAGTCGGACCGCTCGTCCTGCGACCAGACGCCGACCTTGTTCACCCAGCCGCCGAGGTTGGTGCTGGAGCCGACGTCCGGGCTGACCGTGACGATCCGCCGGCCCACCTCGGGCGCGGCGCGGTTCAGGTCGAGCAGCGTCCGGCCCAGCGCGGCCTGGGTGGTGGCCACGCCGGTCGGGGTGCGGCCGAGGTCGGCGGGCACGTCGGGGCCGGCGCGGCCGGAGCGGCGGCTCGCGGCGCAGCCGCGGCGGCGGTGGCCGGCGCACAGCCCGTCCTCGGCGGTAGCCGGCGGGGAACGCTGCCACGGGCGGTCCGGGATCGACGCCCGACCGGGCGGCCAGCTCCGCGAGCTGGCTCGCGGTGAGCAGCGCCGAGTGGTTCTGCGGGTGGCCCTCGATCGCCAGCCCGTAGCCCTTGACCGTGTAGGCGAAGATCACCGTCGGCCGGGTGTCGTCGATCGCCGCGAACGCGTCGCGCAGCGCGGCGAGGTCGTGGCCGCCGAGGTTGCGGATCGCCGCGTGCAGGTCCTCGTCGGGACACGTCGGCGAGCAGCGCCGTGATCGCGGCGGCGCCGGCCCGTCGCCGGGCAGCCGGTCGCGCAGCTCGGCGGCCGTGCAGCGCAGCAGCCGCTGGTACTCCGGGTTGGGCATCTCGTCGATCCGGCCGCGCAGCGCGCGCGCCGCCGGGCCGGCCGAACAGCTCCTCGAGCAGGCGGCCGTACTTGACGGTGAGCACCTGCCAGCCCGCGGCGGCGAACATGCCCTGCAGCCGGGTCGCGCCGATGGTGGGGACCACCCGGTCCAGCGACTGCCGGTTGAGGTCGACGATCCAGACGACCTCGCCCAGCTCGGCGACCATCGGGTCGAGCACGGCCTCCCAGACCGCGCCCTCGTCGAGCTCGGCGTCGCCGACCAGCGAGTACTGCCGCCCGGTGCCCGCCGCGCCGAACTGGGTGTTGACGTAGCGGCGGGCCAGCGCACCCCAGATCGGGGCGGTCGCGCCGATGCCCACCGAGCCGGTCGAGTAGTCGGCCGGGTCCGGGTCCTTGGACCGGCTCGGGTAGCTCTGCAGGCCGCCGAACTCGCGCAGCGTGGTCAGGTACGACTCGTCCAGCTCGCCGAGCAGGTAGTTGATCGCGTGCAGCACCGGCGAGGCGTGCGGCTTGACCGACACCCGGTCGCTCTGCGCGCAGCTGGTCGAACCACAGCGAGGTCATGATCGACACCATCGAGGCGCTGGACGCCTGGTGGCCGCCGACCTTGAGCCCGGACGGGTTCGGCCGGACCCGGTTGGCGTGATCGACGATCGCCGTCGACAGCCACAGCACCCGCTGCTCGACCTCCCGCAGCACGCCGAGGCGGCCGTCGCCGTCCTCCGCCGCCGTTCGCCGCTGCGCATCAGGGACGCTGGTCACGTCGCTGCCTCCCTCCGTCCCCTTCCAGGGTGGTACACAACGGCCCGTCATGCCATGGGCCGGGCGGCGGGGACCGCTCAGCCGGGCCGGAACGCGCCAGGCGCGGGACGAGGCCGGCGGCCGGGGCCGCTTAGCCGGGCCGGAACGCGCCAGGCGCGGGACGAGGCCGGCGGGGCCGGGCCGCTGCGCTCAGCGGGGAGGAAGCGGGATGGTAATTCTTAATCGCGAAAACGATGACCAAAGACAATGAGCGTTATGCAAACTCCCCGCGGATCATGCTCCACCGCTCTGACCTGCGGATCCAAAGACTGCCGATCTTGGAAAGCAGAGGTTTGCACAAGCCTCAATGGCAGTGACTGCGGCAGGCATCCTGTCTTCGCTGGTCCGGAAGCCAGCGAAGAGTTCAGGGCCTGCTCGTCACTTACTGGGCTTCGGGCAGGAGATTTTCGGGTTTACGCCGAGATAATTCAGCGGCCCGGCGAGGATGGTGACCACGATCGTGCCCGCTTTGGCGCAGGTCGCCGATGATCCGCTGTAGTAATGGCGCTGAGCGCCCGCGATGGCGCCGATGATCAGCCATACCGCAAGAATTATGGAACCGATCCGCATCTGCTGCCTCCGCAGGTCTTGCCGGGCGCAGCCGGCCCGGTACTCAGGATCGCGGTGATTCTAGGGCAGCAGGGCAACTGCCCGCGGGCGCAACGTTCAAACTGTTCAGGAACATTAGAGAACGCTGGCTCCATCAGAACGGATCTCCAGGCGGAAATGGCGCCGTGATGGCCTGGCGTGATGAGCGGGTGCGTGACGGCATAAATCGGCAGGAAGAGGTACGAAGAGCGAATCGAGGCGGCCCGGTCCCCGGCGGCCTGTCCGCCGTCCCCCCGCCCCGCGGCCAGGCAGGGCTGGCCCGGTCATGCAGGACTGGCCCGGTCATGCAGGGCTGGCCCCGGCCATGCAGAGCCGGCCCTGGCCATGCGGGATGGCCCGGTATTGCACGGCTGGGCCCCGGTCATGCAGGGCTGGCCCCGGTCATGCAGGGCTGGCCCCGGTCATGCAGGGCTGGCCCCGGTCCTGCAGGGCTGGCCCGGCCCTGCGGCCGCGGCCGCCTCGCTGGCCGCCGTAGGCTGGGCCGATGCTCCTCAGTTCCGCAGTTGACGGGTTCCGGCTGGCCTACGACCGGGCCGGCGCGGGACCGCCGGTGGTCCTGCTGCACGGCTGGCCCGGGGATCGCACCGACTACCGCGACGTCGTCCCCCGTCTCGCCGCCTCGGCCGAGGTGGTCGTGCCGGATCTGCGCGGTTTCGGGGAGTCCGACAAGCATGACCGGCCGCCCGCCGACGCCTACTCGGCGGACGCGCAGGCCCGCAGCGTGGCCGGCCTGATCGACGAGCTCGGCCTGCGCCGCCCGGTGCTCGCCGGGTACGACGTCGGCAGCCGTGTCGCCCAGGCGGTAGCCCGCATTCTCCCCGAACGGCTGCGCGCCCTGGTGATCGCTCCGCCGCTGCCCGGCGCGGGGGATCGGGTGTTCGGCGTCGAGGCCCAGCGGGAATTCTGGTACCAGGCCTTCCACCGGCTCGACCTCGCCGTGCAGCTGATCGACGGGCGCCCGGACGCGGTACGCGCCTACCTGCGGCACTTCTGGTCCCACTGGTCCGGCCCCTCGTTCACCCCGGCCGAAGCCGACCTCGACCACCTTACGGCCGCGTACGGCCCGCCGGGTGCGTTCACCGCGTCCATCGGCTGGTACCGGGCCGGGGCCGGCACCGTCGCCACGTCCGCCCGCGAACGAGCACCTGCGCCGGGTGACCGGCTCGCGGTCCCGGTCACGGTGCTCTGGCCGAACATGACCCGCTGTTCCCGCGCAGCTGGTCCGACCGGCTGGATGAGTTCCTGGCCCGCTTCGACCTGCGCGGGGTGGACGGCATCGGGCATTTCATGCCGCTCGAGGCGCCCGCGGTGTTCGCGGCGGCCATCCTCGGAACGCTGCCCGTGCGATCGGGAGAGTGAGCTACGGTGACCACGCCCGGGCTGCGCAGCAGTACGATCTTCGCCGGGGACCACCGGGCGGGCGCCCGGTCCTTCCTGTACGCCCTGGGCTACACCCGCGAAGATCTCAGCCAGCCCATCATCGGGGTGACTCACGGCTGGACCGACACCATGCCGTGCAACTTCAACCACCGCGCCCTGGCCGATGCGGCCAAGCGCGGCGTCCGGGCCCGCGGCGGCACGCCGATGGAGTTCAGCACGATCGCCGTTTCCGACGGCATCACCATGGGCACGCAGGGCATGAAGGGGTCCCTGGTCAGCCGCGAGGTGATCGCTGACTCGATCGAGCTGGTGGCCGACTCGCACATGTTCGACGCGATGGTCTGCATCACGGGCTGCGACAAGACCACGCCGGCCGCCGCGATGGCGCTGGCCCGGCTCGACGTGCCCGGCGTCATCCTGTACAGCGGGACGATCGCCCCCGGCCACTTCCGCGGCCGCACAGTGGCCGTCGGGGACGTGTTCGAGGCGATCGGGGCCGTGGCGGCCGGGCGGATGAGCCGGGACGACCTGGACGAGCTGGAGCGGGTAGCCTGCCCGGGACCTGGCGCCTGCGGCGGCCAGTACACCGCCAACACCATGTCCATGACCATGGAGGTGCTCGGGCTGTCCCCGCTGGGGTACAACAGCGTGCCCGCAGCCGACGAGGCCAAGCCGCGGGTCGCGCACCAGTCCGGCGAGCTCATCATGGCCGCGCTCGGCGCCGCCGCCGGCCGAGTGCCATCCTCAGCCGCCCTGCGTTCGGCAACGCGGCGGCGGCCGCGGTGGCCTCGGGCGGCTCCACCAACGTGGTGCTGCACCTGCTGGCCCTGGCCCGCGAAGCCGGGATCGATTTCACCATCGCCGACTTCGAGTCGGTCGCCCGGCGCACGCCGCTGCTGTGCGACCTCAAGCCCGGCGGCTCGTTCACCGCCAGCGAGCTGCACGCGGCCGGCGGGGTGCCCGCCCTGGTCCGGGTGCTGATCGAGGCAGGCCACATCGACCCGGACTGCCTGACGGTCACCGGCCGGACCCTGGGCGAAGAGGCAGCGACGGCCCGCCCGGTCCCCGGCCAGCAGGTGATCAGCCCGGCCGATGCGCCGCTGATGGCGGGCGGAAGCCTGTGCATCCTGACCGGGAACCTCGCTCCGGACGGCTCGGTGGTGAAGGTGTCGCCCAAGACGCCGCGCTTCCACCGCGGCCCGGCCCAGGTCTTCGACTGCGAGGAGGATGCGAGCGAGGCCGTTCTCAGCCA
Organism: uncultured Actinomycetes bacterium; assembly: GCA_963795575.1. GTDB lineage: Bacteria > Actinomycetota > Actinomycetes > Streptosporangiales > Streptosporangiaceae > PALSA-505. Next base: position 90,240 of record CAWCII010000011.1, read on the forward strand.
GCGGGTCACGCCGGGCGCCACCGTGGTGATCCGGAACGAGGGCCCGCGAGGCGGACCCGGGATGCGGGAGATGCTGCTGGTCACGGCCGCGCTGATCGGTGAGGGACTGGGCCAGTCCGTCGCGCTGGTTACCGACGGGCGGTTCAGCGGGGCCACCCGCGGGCTGATGGTGGGTCATGCCTGCCCCGAGGCCGCCGCCGGCGGCCCGCTGTCGCGGCTGCGGGACGGGGACACGGTGGTCGTCAACGTGGACGCGCGCAGGCTCGACGTGGAAGACGCGGACCTGGCCACCCGGACGCCGGCTCCGGCCGGGCCGCCGGCCCGGTCGCGGGTGCTGCGCAAGTACGCGCGGCTGGTCGGCCCGGCCTCCGGCGGCGCGACCACGAGTGCCGGCTGACCTCTGGCCGGGTATATCGCGCCCCGGCAAGGCGCTCGATGCGCGAGCGGTCCCAGGAATGGCGCCCATGGGTGATCAAACCGCGGATCAGCGCCTTCCGGCGGGCAGCAAGGCAGGGATCCACCACCAGCCAGGTACGGCTGGAGCCCAGTGACTGAGGATGGGACGCGGAGTTGTCCGGTTCGGTGATGGTCAGCGACAGGGGATCTTTACCCGCTACCGGTGTGGTGGATGGGCGCTGCGGAGTGGTGGGTAACGACGAGGACGATGTACAGGATGGTCACGACGATGCCGCCGATCCAGACGACCTTCGCGAGCGTGTCGGGTCGTTCGTATCTGCGGTACTGGCTCTGGGCGATCAGGCCCAGAACGATCGACGCGGGGGAGAAGACGAACCAGCAGATGATGCCGATGATCGCCAGTACCAGCGGCGTCTTGGACGGTACCTGCTTCTGCGGGGTGCCGTATCCGCCCTGGGCGGGCGGCATGGGCCGGTAGCCGCCGGGGCCGGGCGGCTGCTGAGGTGGGTCTGCCATCGGACTACCTCGGAAATCAATCAGATGAGGCCGAAGCGGCGAGCTGCCGTACTCCAGAAATCGCGCGCGCTGCGATAATAGCAAGCGCTCCCTGGCGCTCCGTGATTAGTGCAAGTGGGCCTGCCAGTCGCGGGGGACCCGGCCGGCCGGGCCGGGCACCGGCTGATCGGCCGGATGGTGCTGCGGCGGGGCCAGCGCCGGGCCGCCCTCATACATCTCCTGGGTCTGGAAATTCCAGAGCCAGCTCTCGCCGGGCTCGAAGCTCCTGATGACCGGGTGCCCGGTCGCGGCCGCGTGCGCGCTGGCGTGCTGAGACGGCGAGGTGTCGCAGCAGCCGATGTGCCCGCACTGCGTGCAGCGGCGCAGGTGAACCCACCAGCCGCCGCTGGCGTCGCATTCGGCGCAGCCGGTCCCGCTGGGCGGGACCGACGGATCGATTCCTGGCAGCTCTGTCACGTGCCCTCCTCGGCTCGTCCCTCTGGGGCGGTGAGCGGGAGCCGCACCGCGAAGCGCGTATCGCCGGGGACCGATTCCACCCGCAGATCGCCGTGATGCCTGCCGACCACGATCCGCCACGAGATGTCGAGCCCGAGCCCGGTGCCCTCGCCCACCGCCTTGGTGGTGAAGAACGGCTCGAAGATCCTCTCCTTGATCTCGGGCGGGATGCCGGGGCCGGTGTCCCCGAATTCGGCCAGCAGCTGGTCATGGTCGCGGTCCAGCGCGGTCCGCACGGTCAGCGTGCCCGTCTCGCCCATGGCCGCGACCGCATTGTCGATCAGGTTCGTCCAGACCTGGTTGAGCTCACCGGGGTAGCCCGGGATCCGCGGCAGCCCGCGATCGTAGTCCCTGGCCACCGTGATCCCGGGCGGGATCTTGCCGCCGAGCATCACCAGCGTGCTGTCGAGCAGCTCGTGCACGTCCACCACCTGGTACGGCGCCCGGTCCAGCTGCGAGTACTGCTTGGCCGCGTCCACCAGGGCCGAGATCCGGGTCACCGAGTCGGCGATCTCGTTCATCAGCAGCTCGGACTCCACGGTGTACCCCAGCCAGCGCAGCGCGCCGTCCAGGTCAGCCCCGGCCGCAGAGCCCGTCCGGGAACCCCTGCCCGGCTCGCGGGCCCCCGCATCCCGGCTGGCGGCGTTGTCGTCGTCGCCGATAGGCCCGCTATCGGCTCCTCCTCCGCCCTGCCATCCGGGCGCCGATGGCCCGCTCCCTGACCCGACGAGGTCCCCAGACGGGCTCGCAGCCTCGGCCATGGTCGCGGTGACCCGGTCCAGCCAGGCGTCGTCCAGGCCGGCCTGGGTGAACACGGCCGCGAGGTCCCACCCCGCCGCCACCCCGTGCTCGTCAAGCCAGTCGGTGAGGGCATCCTCGCGGTCGGACGTCTCGACTTATTGTGTAGGCCAGCTCGAGCTGCTGATCGAAGGTGTCGCGCGAAAGTTGAATGGCCATGCGGTCATCGGCACCCAGATAGCCCTTGATGCTGGCGCGGGCCGCATAGAACCTGACATCGCCAGAGGCGATGAGGGCGGCGGGCACGTTGATCGTGGCAACGCGAATGACCTCCGCCGTTTTTGCGGACGGATCGACATTCAATCCCGATCCGGTCGTGAGCGCCTCGTCCAGGGCGAGAATGCGCCCGAGCAACTCGTTGTGGCGTCCGATGGCCTCATCGGGAGCGAGCTTCCCGCCGTCTTTCTCGAGCTGCTGCCAGTCACTGCGGATCGAGCGCCAGCTCTGCGCGACATTGAACCGGTTGCCCACCCCCGCATCGAGCGCATTCACCGTGTCGATGCGCTGGTCGATCTCGGACTCCGCCGTGGCGAGGGCATCGCGTGCGGCGGCATCCCCGGTCAAAACCGCGAACAACGTACCGCGATGCCCGGCGATCTGAACCAGCACCGTGCCGACGGCCTGGATATAACGGGCCGCTTCGATCTCGTTCTGGGCGAGGGCGACCTGCGCCTCGGCACCGCGCAGGTAGAAGGTGCCCAGCAGAATACTCGGTGCGCTCATCGCCGCCACGAGCGCCGCAAGCTTCTGCCAGAGGGTCAATCGATTCAGAAGGTTCATGGACTGCTCATTGGCATCGACCGTTCAGAATTCCTGCCACTCGCCATCGGCGTCCTCGGCGGGCAACGTGGCCGCGCCTGACGCCGCTGCCGCGGCATGGCCGCTGGCGTTGACACTGGCTCGCGGTGTCTTCTCTCGTTGCGGTTTGGGGACGGCCGGCTCGCGAGCGGCGTGCGGCTGCGGCGGCGCCGGCGAGGCGTCATCCATGCGCGCGCCATTGCCGAGACGGAAGCTGCTCACCATCTCGTGCAACGCCTGCGCTTCGCGGGCCATCGCCAGCGATGCCACGGTGGCCTGCGCGACCAGGGCGGCATTTTGCTGGGTCAACCCATCCATCTGCTCGACCGCGCGGTCCACCTGGCTGATTCCCGCGGATTGCTCCCGCGATGCCGCGGCGATCTCGGCCACGATGTCCGAGACCTTTTTCACCGATGTCACGATCTGCTCGAGCGTACGTCCGGACTGCGTGACGAGAACCGAGCCATCCGAGACTTTCCGGACGCTGTCCTGGATCAGTTCCTTGATTTCCCTCGCAGCGGTTGCGGAGCGACCTGCGAGGGTGCGCACTTCGGTCGCAACCACCGCGAACCCACGTCCCTGCTCCCCCGCGCGTGCCGCTTCCACCGCCGCGTTCAGTGCCAGGAGGTTGGTCTGGAAGGCGATCTCATCGATGACGCCGATGATGTCGGCGATGCGGGCAGCCGAGTCGTTGATACCCGCCATGGCCCCGACCGCCTTGCCGACCTCGTTGCCGCCTCGCTCCGCCTGTTCACGGGCTGCCATCGCGAGCTGGTTGGCTCTGCCGGCGTTATCGGCATTCTGGCGGACGGTCCCCATCATCTCCTTCATGGAGGCAGCGGTCTGTTCCAGTGAGCCTGCCTGCTCCTCCGTGCGTGCCTGCAGATTCTGGTTGCCGGCGGCGATTTCCCTGGAGCCGCGATAGATCTCGCCAGCGGCATCCTTCACTTTCGCGACGATCGTCGCCAGGTTGTCGGCGAGCTGGTTGATGCCGCGGCTTGCCGCGGCAAAGAAGCCGCTCTTGCCCGCCAGCTCGATGCGGCTGCTCAGATCTCCCTGCAATGCAGCGCCGAGCAGGCCCTGCATCTCGCGCTCGACCGCCACCTCCTGGGTCCGGTCCGTCCATTCCATGACCGTGCCGATTCGTGCCCCTTCGGCATCGAGCACCGGATTGCTGATGGTGCAAAACGTCAGTGAACCAAGCTGACGTTCCTGCACACGCGTGCCATTCAGCGTCGTAAGCGCCGCGCGCTCCTGTGCCGGATCACGCGAGAGCGCCTCGAGAGGCGAGCCGCGCAGCGCCTGCGCCTCGACCCCCGGCAGCGAACGACGGATTTCGTCCCGTGCCTGCGTGAAGAGCGCAACGGCAGTGTCGTTCAGGTAGATGACCCGATGGTCCGCGTCGGCCAGCAAGACGGCGCTGGAGGCTTTGTCCAGAGCGTGCCGGATCCGGGAGCTTTCGGCCGCGACAGCGCGCTCGGTCTCGATCTGCGCGCGCAGCTTGTTCTGCATGATTCCAAGCGCGCCCAGGACCTGATGAACCTCATCCACGCCACGCGCCTCGATCGCATTTGCGTAACTTCCTGCGGAAATCGCGGCAAACACATCCATCACATGGGTCAGAGGCCGTGAGATCGAGCGATGAATGAACCAGGCAAGCAGCAGCGCAAAGGCGAGTGCGGTGGCGGTGAGCGTCGCGGCGAGCGCGCGCGCGCGGCTCAGTTGCGCCGAGCGCAGACGAAGCGAACTCGTGAGATCATCTTGGCTGGCGATGGAAACCGCTTTCCAGGCGCGATTCGCAGGCACCCCCGCGTCATAGACCTGACCTGCGCTGATGTCGAGGCTGGCCGCGGTGAGGATTCGCGACTGCACCAGCGCGTAGAAGGCATCACTCACGGTCTTTGCCGAGCTGACCGCGGAGCGCAGGGTCTGGGTGGTGGTAGCGGGCAACTGCAGCATGCGGCTTTCCAGGCTCTGCGTCAGCGCGAGCTGCCGCTCACGAAAAACGCGGATCCCGGTCCGGTCATCCCCGCCGAGGTAGCCCTTGGAGGCGGCCCGGACCGCGTAGCGACGCATCTCGACCGATGTCAGGCGCAGCGCCGGAGCGAGCTCGACGGCAATATCACCCAGGGCGTGCGTGGCCGGGTCTGGATCGAAGGAAGTCATCGAGGCCGCACCGATGTCCGCGGCGAGCTTTTCGACGTGTCGGGTCAGCAGCGCATGCGCCGCCTCGTTTTCCTCCGCTGCCTGTTGCAGCGTATTCGCCCGAAGCGCGGCCCATTCCAGCTTGATGGCCTGCCACCCGGCAGACGAGCCGAAGTGCGCGCCCCACTCCGAATCGATCGCATCGACCGCTGGCGATCTGGGCGTCGACGGTGCTCTCCTGGGAAACCACGTCCGCGCGGCGCGTCCTGTCGCCACTTAGATAGGCGTACGCACGGCCGCGATGCGTCAGCATCTCGCCATACACGGCACTGAGCGCCTTGAGATAGCGGCTCCCGGCCAGCTCATCGTTGACCTGGCGCAGGCTGGCGGTGGCCTGGGAGAAATAGAAGCAGCCGAGCAGAAACACCGGCACGGCCATCGAGAAGGCGAGCACGGCGAGCTTCTGCCACAGTCGCATGCGGGAGAGCAGGACCAGGACGAAGCGGATGGCGGTACGCACGATCGGTCAGCTCCTTCAGGCGGCCGCGGGGGCGGCCGCTGCATCGACCGATCGAGCGGGCGCCTCGCCGCCGTCGATGCCGATGAGCCGGTCGATATCGAGCAGCACGACCATCCGCTCGGCCACCGAGACGAGTCCGCGAATGCAGTCGCGTTGCCACCCGCACGCCGAAATCCGGTGCCGCTTTCACCTCCGCCGGGTTCACGTCGACCACATCGGAAACGCCATCGACCACGATGCCGAATTCCCGCCGGCCGGCCGCGGAGTTGACCGAGACCACGATGATCACGGTGATGGCCGTATATTCCGCCCGCTCGAGGGCAAAGCGCATGCGCAGGTCGATGATGGGCACGATCGAGCCGCGCAGATTGAGCACGCCGAGCACATGAGCTGGTGCATACGGAATTTTCGTGACGCTCGACCAGCCGCGGATCTCCTGTACCCGCAGGATGTCCAGGCCATACGTTTCCGCGCCGAGAACGAAGGTCAGGATCTGACGCGATCCGCCGTCCGCTTTGTTGTCGGGACTTTCGTGGGCTGCCATGAGTGTTCCTCGTGCGTCGAAGGTCACGCCGCGGCGCGCACCGAGAGCGCTCGGATGATGGCCGCAATGTCCAGAATCAGCGCCACCGAGCCATCACCGAGGATCGTGGCGCCGGAGACGCCCTCGACGTAACCGTAATTGGCTTCCAGCGACTTGATCACCACCTGCTGCTGACTGAGCAGGTCATCCACGAATAGACCGATTCGCTGATGGCTCTCGCCTTCCGCCACCACGACCAGACCCTCATCCAGATCCCGGTTACGCGGCTCGACGCCGAACAGCTCGTGCAGTCTCACGATCGGCAGGTAGTAGCCGCGGAAGAGAAACACCTCGCCGCGGCCGGCCACACGGCTGACGCTGGATGAGCGCAGCTGCATCGACTCGACCATCGAGATGAGCGGGATGATGTATGTCTCGCTCCCGACCGCGACCGACTGGCCCTCGACGATGGCGAGCGTCAGGGGCAGCGTGATCGTGCACTTCGAGCCAATGCCGGGCTCGCTGCGCAACTCGATCTGCCCACCGAGCTCCATCACGTTGCGCCGCACCACATCCATTCCGACACCACGACCCGAGACATCGGTCGCCTGGTCGGAGGTGGAGAAGCCGGGCACGAACACGAGCTCGTAGATCTGCTCATCGGTCAGAACATCCTGGGAGGCGACGAGGCCGCGCTCCCTCGCCTTCGCGAGGATGCGGTTTCGGTCGAGTCCGGCGCCATCATCCCTCACCTCCACGGCGATGTTGCCCCCGCGGTGGCAAGCATCCATGTGCACGACTCCGATGGGCGGCTTGCCGGCCGCCGCCCGCGCATCCGGCAGCTCGATGCCGTGGTCGATGCTGTTGCGCACCAGATGCACGAGCGGATCGCCGATCTTCTCCAGCACGGTCTTGTCGAGCTCGGTCTGCTCACCGGTGAGCCTGAGCTCGATCTGCTTTCCGAGCCGCTGCGCCAGATCGCGCACCATTCGCGGGAAGCGGCTGAAGACGACATTGATGGGCAACATGCGCACGCGCATGACGCTTTCCTGCAGCTCGCGCATGTTGCGCTCGAGCTGCGCCAGCCCGGCGCGCAGTTTCTGGGCCTCGGGCCCCTCGATCGCCGCTCCAAGCTGACTCAACATCGACTGGGTGATGACGAGCTCACCGACGGTATTCATCAGCTCATCGATCTTCTCGACGCTCACCCGGATGGAGCCCGAATCGGGGGCCGGGACTTGCGCCGTGTCGGAGTTGGGTTTCGCGAGCGCGGCGGCAGGCTCGGAGGAAGACGGACCTGGCGGCTGGGCGGATGCCGGGGGCGGCGCGGTAGCTGCAGCCGCGGGCGGCTCCCGCAGGGGCGTATCGAGGGCCTCGATCTCCAGAGCGCAGTCCCCTTCCGCCCATTCAAACACCTGACCGATGTCCCCGTGCGTCACCGCGCCGGTCAGCTCGAGGCTCCAGGCGAGATAACAGGACCGCGGATCCAGGGCCTCGAAGCGCGGCATGTCGGTGAGCTCGGCGCGAATCTGCAGCTCCCCGAGTGAGGACAACTCCCGCAGCATGCGCAGCGGGTCGATCCCCCGCGCAAACAGCTGCGGGAAAGGGCGAAAAGCGATCCGCCAGCGCGACGCGCGCGGTGACGGCCATGAGCGGCGGCTGCGTAGCACTCGCCTCGAGGGCTGCCGTTTGCGCGGCAGTGACCGCAGACTTGCGAGCGATCAAAAGCTCCAGGTCAAATTGCAGATCGGACACGCGCTGGGCATCGATCGGCTGACCCGATTGCACGCAGCGCAGCATCTCGCGCATCACGTCGACGGATTTCAACAGCAGATCGGAGGTCGGCCACCGTGACCTGCATGCTGCCGCTTCGCAGCTCATCGAGCAGCGTTTCCAGGCTGTGCGTGAACGAGGCGATCTCGCCGAAGCCGAAGGTTGCGCTGCCGCCCTTGATCGAATGGGCGACGCGAAAGATCGTGTTGATCAGCTCCCGGTCGGGTGCGCCCGCGTCGAGTCTCAGAAGCGCGGCTTCCATGGAGTCGATCGCCTCGAAGCTCTCCTCGAAGAAGGCCCCATGGAACTGCTTCAGATCCACCGTCACGGCGGCATTCCCACCGTGGGATGCGCCGCCCGGCAGGGACTGGACGCCAGATCCGAGCACCGCGCTCAGACCGAGCAGCTGTGCCGCCATCGACAGTGCCGCAGATTCACCGCGCCAGTGCACCGGTCTATCGTGCATTGCTCGCTCGCGGACGAACGCAGCCAGCAGCTGCAGGCCCGCCGTGTCGATCCGCGTCACGCGCGTCACATCGAGCGTGACCATGGCGATCTGCCGAGGATGCTCTGGAGCTGCGCCTTCAACGCACCGACGCCGGTCACGACGCAGTCCTCGGTCAGCACCAGCGTGCCTTGGGCACTTTTCGTTGCACGCTTGCGGGCTGTGGACGGCGGAGCGACAGGGTATGCGCCGCGCGCACGGCTTGCCGGGAATTCCCTTGACGGCGCTTTTTCATGAACTGGGGGCCAATGGCCTCAGGTGGCTGCTGTTGAGCTATCGGCACAGGGCGGGCTTGAACCGGCGCCGGCACCTGCCTGAGATGGCACCGAAACGGCGTGAACCTCGTCTCAGGCGGATCTGGCCTGCCGAGGCCCGGCCGTGCAGCCGCTGTACGAGCTCTGCCTCGTGCAGCGAGAGGCCGCAGCCGGAAATCAACTCCTCGCGCGAAGCGCCTCCCCGGGCGAGGCGGATGGCAATCTGGTAGCCCGGGGCGCCAGAGCCCGGGGGCATCGCCGACCCGTGACGGGCGGCCGACGTGCTCGATGAGCTCAGACATGGCGAGCCTCGCGGCATCGATCCGTGCTTCGAGGTCCGCCAGGCGCTGCAGGACGACTGCGTTGTGCGCGAGGATTTCCTCGGTCTGTGCACGTGCCGCGTTGCGCCAGCGCATGAGTGTGACCGCTGCGACGACGAAGGAGAAAACGAGAAACACCGCGCGCCCGGCGATGAGCATCATTTCAACTGAAGGCACCGGCATGAGCACTGATCTCCCGTGACCGAGTTCACACTTGATCCCGCGCATCGCGCCGGCGGCAAATGTCGGATTTCCGCCGCCGCGTGCGCTGGGCGATTCTAGGGTGCAGGTTCCGTGCCAGTGTTGGCTTGCCGCGCCGGCGGCTCAGGGGCGCCAGCCGCCTGCGCCGATTCGCCTGGGAAGGCAGACCGCCGCATCGGCTCGGGCGGCGGGCAGCATGGCCGGATCGCTCTGCCGCATCAGCTCGCGTGGACAGAATGACGACGACGACGCGGCGGTTCGCGTTGCGTCCCTCGGCGGTGCCGTTGGCCTTCAGGGGGCGCTGCTCGCCGTAACCGACGACGGCGAGCCGGGGGGCGCGACGCCATGCGTTGCCAGCACGCGCACGACGCTGGCGGCGCGCGCAGCGGACAGTTCCCAGTTGGAAGAAAATACGGCCGTACGGATCGGTACGTTGTCCGTGTGCCCTTCGACACGGATGGGGTTCGGAAACGGTGCGAGAACGCTGCCGAGGCGCTCGAGCACGCCCACGGCGCTGCCGGCAAGACGGGCGCTGCCGCTGGGGAAGAGGATGTCCGTGCGCATTTCGACTTCGATCCAGAAGTCGTTGCGACGGATCGTCACCAGGTCCTTCCTGACGAGCTGATCCATCGCCTTCTCGACTTCATCGGCAACATGCGCAAGGGCGTGCGCCGCCGCCGCGGCCTGCGCCGGCAGTTTGCCGGCGATCCGGGGGTCGGCTGCCACGGGAAGAAGACCGGTCCGCGCCGCCGTCGGGAGCGGGTGCCGACTGATGCGCTCTACGCTGCTGCGCGCGCCGAGGCTGTGCCGGGTTGCGCAGCCGGTGGCGTCCGCGGCAGCCTGCTTTTCGCCGACTTCGATGGGGTGGGCGGCGCGCGGTTCCCCGCGGAAGGCGGCGAACAGCGAATCCGACAGCACGCGGTACTTGCCGGCGTTGACGGAGGAGATGGCATACATCACGACAAAGAAGGCCAGCAACAGCGTCAGCAGATCCGCGTACGGGATCGCCCACGCCTCGTGATTGGCGTGCTCTTCGGGCTTCCTGCGCCCGCCGGCCACTCGTGTGCCGCGACGCGTGTCAATGCAGATACCCCTGCAGCTTCGCTTCGATGGCGCGCGGATTTTCGCCCTGCGCGATGCACAGCATTCCGTCGACGACCATTTCGCGAAACTGCGTCTGGCGCTGCACGATGCCCTTGAGTTTCGCGGCGACGGGCAGGAAGAACAGGTTGGCAAGGCCGATGCCATACACGGTTGCAGTGAACGCCGCAGCGATACCGTGTCCGAGCTTGGTCGGGATCGGCGAGGTTCTGCAGTACCGCCATCAGTCCGAGCACCGCGCCGATGATGCCCAGGGTCGGGCGAATACACGCCCATGCCCTCGAATACCTTGGCGGCGGTGGTGTCCGCATGCTCGCGCATGTTGAGATCGACGTACATCACGCTGCTGATGCCCTCGGGCTCGGTGCCGTCCACGACCAGCTGCAGCGCCTTTTGCACGAAGTCATCCGGCTCGCGATCGATCATGGACTCGAGCCCGAGCAGACCCTGGCGGCGTGCGATGTTGCTCCACTCGACGATCTTCGCGATGAGCAGCTGTCCGTCTCGCAGCGGGGGGCGCATGATCCACGGAAACATTCGCGAGCGCGCGCCGCATCACCGCCAGGGGTGTCTGGATGAAGATGGCCGCGACGGTGCCGACCACCACGATCATGAACGCGGCGGCCGAGACGAGCGCCATCAGTCCCGCCCCTTTCAGCACCGCGCCGATCAGTACGGCATTGAGGGCGAGCACCAGGCCGATGATGCTCAGAATGTCCAACCGATCACCTCAGCTTGAAGATCCCCGACAAGCAGGGCGTCCACTTCCCCTGGCCGGAGGCGATCTCGCCCTTGGTGACGCCGGGAATCGCCGGGCCCTGGCCGGCGTCCGGTGACTCGCCCATCGTGGCGTGCTCGACGAGGTCACCCGAGAGACGGGCCAGATTCGCCAGTGCCGACTTCGAGCTCGCTGACGAGCTTCATCACGCTGCGGATGATCTGCCCCGTCAGATCCTGGTAGCCCTGGGCGAGCAGTACGTCCGCGAGGTTCTTGCGGATGAGCTCCGCATCGGCACAGGCCGCGGGCAGGAATTGCTCCATCTGCTGCACGAGGGGCACGAGCGCATTGATGGATCTCGCCATGCCCGGCGAGTCCGTCCGCCGCTGCCGGCATGGTCCTTGCATCTCCTGCAGTGAGCGCATCAGGCTCATTGCCTGGCGCGCGGTTCGTTCCGCCAGGCGGGCCGGACTGCTCGACGAGATCCATGGTGCGATGCGCCGCAGCATCGGTCATGCCCATCACGTGGATGAGCCGCGCCCGTGCATCGGGTATCTCGTTCTCGGCGATGTCCTGCAGGCGCGATTCGACGCTGAAGCGCTCCAGTGCCTGCTGCAGATCACCGGTGAGCTTGCGCAGCTCGGTGAACATCCCCGGCTCGCGCATGTGCACGATGTGATCGACGGCTGCGAAGAAGGCCGATTCATCCTCGTTGCGCAGCGCCTCGTCAGCGCCTCGACGCAGGCGCTGTATTCCAGTTTCAGAACCGCAAAACTCGACATGTTGACCTCGCTTGACCTTTCGCTCACTTGCCTTACTGTCGAAAGTCGCCTGCGGCGCTTTCGGTCCGTGCGCGAAAGGCGTGACTTTCGCTCACTTGCCCGCGCCGAGGATCTTGTCGAGCTTTTCCTTGAGTGTCTCGGCCGTGAACGGCTTGATGACGTAGCCGTTCACGCCGGCCTGCGCCGCCTCGATGATCTGCTCGCGTTTGGCCTCCGCGGTCAGCATCAGCACTGGAAGCTTGGCGAGCTTCGCATCGGCACGCACCGCCTTGATCAGATCGAGGCCCGGCATGCCCGGCATGTTCCAGTCGGTGATCAGGAAGTCGACGTCGCCCTGCTTCAGCAGCGGCAGCGCGGTTACCCCGTCGTCGGCCTCCGCGACGTTCGGATAGCCAAGATCATGCAGCAGGTTCTTGACGATCCGGCGCATGGTGGAGAAATCATCGACCACCAGAAATCTCAGGTCTTTACTCACTGCTCGCTCTCCCGTATTCCGAGGCATCCGACCGCTCACGCCCGCTCATCCAGGCGCGCATCGCGCCAGTCCGCGAGGCGCGCCTTCAATCTCACCAGCGCCTGCCCGTGAAGCTGGCAGACGCGCGATTCCGTCACATTCAACACCGCGCCGATCTCCTTCAGATTCAGCTCTTCGCTGTAGTACAGCGACATCACCAGCCGCTCGCGCTCCGGCAGACCCGCGATTGCGCGGGTCAGCGCCGACGCGGAACCGCTCGTCCGCGGCTTCGCGGAAAGGATCCGCCGATCCCGCCGCAGTCGCGGCCGTCGCATCGTCCAGGCTCGCGAGGCGGCAGCTCGCTGCGTCCTGCACGATCGAGTGGTATTCATCGAGGGAGACACCCATCGCCTGCGGCAATCTCCGCATCGCGCGCATCGCGTCCCGTGCGCCGCTCGATCTCCTGCACCACCGCCGCGACCGCCCGCGCCTTGCGATGCACCGAGCGGGGCGCCCAGTCGAGCTTGCGCAAGGCATCGATCATCGCGCCGCGGATGCGGATTCCCGCATACGTCTCGAAGCTCGCGCCGCGGTTGGCCGCGTAGTTCGCCGCCGCCTCGAGCAGACCCAGCATGCCCGCCTGGATCAGATCATCGACCTCCACCGACGGCGGCAGCCTGCCGGCGAGGTGGTAGGCGATACGCTTGACCAGCTCGGCGTGCTGCAGCACGAGCCGGTCGGCTTCGTCCGACGTGCGCCTCGAGCTGTAGGCGCTCGCCGCGTTCATCGCACCGCTTCCAGCCGCGACCGACGCTCTTGCGCACCAGCCGTTCGACGAAAAATTCGATGTTGCCCCGCGGGCCAGCCGGCACCGGCCACTTGTCGGCGCGCGCAGCCAGCTTTCTGAAATGCGCGCGCGGCCGGACACGACGGATACGCGTCGAAAACCGGACGTTGCTCCCGCACCGAGCGCCGAAGGTACTCGTCCTCGGGGATTTCGCCTGCGAACTCCAGCACTACCTCGAGGAAACGCGCGGTGACCAGCTCGAAGCGCCGGAACAGCTCCGCGCCTGCGCCGGGCACCCGCACCTGATTGGCGAGCACGCGAAAGCGGCTGACGCCATGATTGCGACTCAGGACCTTGACGAGCGCATAGGCATCGGTTAACGAGGCGGGCTCATCGCAGACGACCACGAGCACTTGCTGGGAGGCCTGTGAGAACTGCAGCACACTATGGGCGATGCCGGCGGCCGTATCGACGATCAGGACATCCACTCGGGCGGCAAGAGTGCTGAAGGCCTGCACGAGCCCAAGATGCTCCGCCTCGCCCATGTTGGCCATGTCGGCGGCGCCGGAGGCGGCCGGGACGACGTGGAAACCCTGCGGCGCCGCGATCAGCACCTCATCGAGCGTGCGCTCGCCGCTGATCACATGGGCGAGCGTATAGCGCGGGGAGAGGCCCAGGAAGACGTCGGCGTTCGCCAGTCCCAGATCGCCATCGAGCAGCACGACGCGCTTGCCGGAAGCGGCGAGCGCGGCAGGCCAGATTGACGGAGACACTGGTTTTGCCGACGCCACCCTTGCCGCCGGTGACCGCGATCACCTGCACGGGCTGAACGAGGCCTCGAGCTTCGTGTTGTTGAATGATGTTGAGATCAGGTGCCATGGGCGCTCTTTCCGAAACGTCTGCGCAATAGATCTTCATCGGCGGCAGCGCCGCTCGCCTTCGCGAGCTGCACGGCCGCCGACACCAGCTCGAGCGCCCGTGCCGGACGCAAGTCTTCCGGCACGCGTTGCCCTTCGCTCGTGTACGAAATGGGCAGCCTGGCACCGATCAGAATCGACAGCAGCCCACCAAGGCTTGCCGCCTCGTCGAGCTTCGTGAGAATGCAACACGCAGGGGTTGGCCGGTCGCGAAGCGCCGCACGGCTTCATCCAGCGCGCCGGCCTGCATGCTCGCGGACAGCACGAGCGCCGTTTGGACCTTCGGGTCCGCGTTGGCAAGCACGGCGAGTCGTGCGCTGAGCTGCGCATCGCGCGCACCGGATCCGGGGGTATCGATGAGCACGAGTCGCTCATCGAGCCGTGACAACAGCGAGGGCAGGGCCTCGAGGCTCTCCGGGACTGTAGACCGGCACGCCGAGCAACTGCCCGAGGGAGTGCAGCTGGTCTTGGGCCCCGATGCGAACTCCATCGCCTGCGACCAAAGCGACTGAGCGCGGCCCGTGCCGCAGGACCCAGCGCACGGCGACCTTGGCAAGCGTCGTGGTCTTGCCGGCGCCCGTGGCACCGGCGAACGCCACCCGGCCACCCTCATCGAGCCATCGGTCACCGGTGACCTGCAGGTACTGGGACAGCCCGGCAATCGTGAAGCGCCGCGCGAACGTGAGATCGGTATCGTCTGGAAGTTGTTTCACCAGCCGCTCGGCGAGATCCGGGGCGATGCCGATCTCGGTGAGCTCGCGCAGGATTTCCGTGTGGATGGGCGCGCGGCGCATCCGGTCATTCCAGGCCAGCTGCGCCAGCTGTGTTTCGAGCATGCGGCGCAAGGCCTTCAGCTCGTGGCCCATCGCCTCCTGACTTGAGCCCGCTCAGTGCCATCGGCCTCATCGGCGCTACGCTGGGTCGTCGCTGCCGGACGGCACATCGAATGGCGAGAGCGAGCGAGAGGCACGCCTGCTCGACGATGCCATCGGCCCGAAACACCGGGAGGTCCGTGCGCGCTGCGATCGGGACACCGGCGGCATGGAAGTAGGACCGTGCGGCGGGCGAGAGCGCCGGTGCGATCGATGGAGCAGGGGTGGTGGCAGCGAGGCAGGTGGTGCAGATGCAGGCGCCAGGATCGGGGCAGGCGCCAGGATCGGGGCAGCTGGAAGGGCGGGCGGGTCCTCGTCGAGCACGATCGGCTCCGCCGTCGCGCAAAGCTGCGGCAACACGCTTCGGCCGCACGGTCGCCACCGACTGCGCATGCGCTGCGACAGCCTCGCGCGCAGCAGGGCAAATCCACTCGGCGCTCGGCGGGTTGCACCAGCCCACGCGTCGCCGCAGTTGTCTGTGCGGCGCGCGCGCCGCGGGCGCGGGCGCGGATGCGCGCATGCGGATGCCGCAGGTATGTCCGCGAAACCGCCGGCCTCGAGCGTCGCGGCGTCGAAATCTACTGCGGCCGTCACCTCGACACCTTCGTTGGTACGGCGCGAGGACAGGATGACCGCATCCTCGCCCAGTTGCTCGCGCACGGCGCGCAGCGCCTGGCGCATGTCACGAGCGGTGTGTCGAATGATCTTCATCTGACTACTCCAGGCGGTTCAGTTATTTCCCGACGGCCGTGACCAGCCGGACCTTGCGGTTGTCGGGAACTTCGTTCCAGGCCAGCACGTGCAGATTCGGCAGGCTCGAGCGCATGAATCGGGCGAGCATCTGGTCGCAGCTGCGGTGGCACGAGCAGTACGGCCGGCTCGCCGGCACCTTCCTGGCGGCGGGCGGACTCGGCCACCCGCCGCTGCAGCCGCTCGGCAATGCCGGGCTCGAGTCCCGGGGTCGCCGTGTTGGCCGCGAGGGAGTTCTGCAGCAGCCGCTCGAGCTCCGGCTCGAGCGTGATGACGGGCAGCTCGGCCCCGACGCCGGCGATGTCCTGCACGATCTGCCGACCGAGTGCGACGCGCACGTGACCCTGCAGCACCGCCGGATCCTGCGATTTCGGCGCGTGCTCGGCCAGCGTCTCGATGATCGTGCGCACGTTGCGGATCGGCACTCGCTCGGCGAGCAGCCCCTGCAACACCCGCACGAGAATCGACAGCGGCAGGACCCGCGGCACGAGATCCTCGACTAGCTTCGGGGCCGTCTTCGCCAGCGTGTTGAGCAGATGCTGCACTTCCTCGTGTCCGAGGATCTCGTGCGCATGCGATTGGATGATGAAGCTCAGATGCGTGGCGATCACCGTGCTCGGATCCACGACCGTATAGCCGAGTGTCTGCGCATGGTCGCGTCCGGAGGGCTCGATCCACAGCGCTTCCATGCCGAAGGCCGGATCGCGCGTGGCAATTCCCTGGATTGGCGCCGAACACGCGGCCGGGATTGATGGCGAGCTCGCGCTCGGGATAGATGATGCTTTCGCCGACGGGCACACCGGCGAGGTTGATGCGATAGACGTTCGGTGCCAGATCGAGGTTGTCGCGGATGTGCACGGCGGGAATCAGGAAGCCGAGCTCCTGGGAGAGCTTGCGGCGTACCCCGCGCACGCGGGCCAGCAGATCCCCGCTCTGTTTCTTGTCCACCAGCGGCACCAGCCGGTAGCCCACTTCCAGTCCGATCAGATCGACCGTCTGCACATCATCCCAGCTCAGCTCGCGCGATTCGGGCGCCACCACCGGCAATGCTCGGTGCCGAGGGCGCCGCGGGAGCCTGCGCGCGGCGCCGCGCGAGCAGATACGCGCCCGCCGCCGCACAGCGCGGACATCATGCAGAAAGGCGAAATTCGGCATCCCGGGACGAGGCCGATGATGCCCGAGCAGGCCGGCGGCCACCCCGAGGGCCTTGGGATGACCGAACAGCTGGCGGGTGAGCTCCCCGCCCATGTCCTGGGCACGCGACATGCGGGTCACGAGCAACGCCACCGCCGTGGACAGCAGCAGCGCCGGAATCTGCGTGACCAGGCCATCGCCGATCGTCAGCAGCGTGTAGGTGCGCCCGGCCGCCGCGATCGGCAGTCCGTGCGCAATCGTGCCGATCGCCAGGCCGCCGATGATGTTGATGAACAGGATGAGGATGCCGGCGACGGCATCGCCGCGCACGAACTTGCTGGCGCCATCCATGGAGCCGTAGAAGTCCGCTTCCGAGCGCACTTCGAGCCGCCGTGCGCGCGCTTCGTCCTGGGTGATCAGGCCGGCATTCAGATCGGCGTCGATGGCCATCTGTTTGCCCGGCATGGCATCCAGGGTGAAGCGGGCGCTCACTTCGGAGATGCGCCCGGAGCCTTTGGTGACCACGACGAAGTTGATGATCGTCAGAATGATGAACACGACGACACCGACGGCAAAATTGCCGCCGATGACGAATTCCCCGAAGGACTGGATGACGTGGCCGGCAGCCTGCGGGCCGCTGTGCCCATTCAGCAGCACGACGCGCGTGGAGGCGACGTTCAGCGCCAGCCGCAGCAGCGTGGCCAGCAGCAGCACCGTCGGAAACACGCCGAACTCGACCGGCCGCGACACATAGAACACCGCCATGACGATCACGAGGGACAGCGCGATGTTGAAGGTGAACAGCACATCCAGCGCCATGGGCGGCAGCGGCAGCACGACCATCGCGAGCACGGCCAGTACGCCCACCGGCACGCCCACGCCCGCGCGCAGGAGGTCGCGCAGGGGCGGCAGGCGATGCCGGCGAGGTGTTGGGGGAGATGCGCTGGCCATGATCTGTGCTGTGCTCTAATGTCTGGTCGGGTCGACGGCGGCTGTCGATCGCCGGGTCGATGACCGGGGGCGTCGGGAGGCTGCAGCCGGTGCTGCGCGCGGTCTTCAGCTGATAGATGTAGGTGAGCACCTGCGCCACGGCGACGTACAGCGTGGCCGGGATCTCGCCGCCGATCTCCACGTTGCGAAACAGCGCGCGCGCGAGTGGCGGCGCCTCGAAGATCGGCACCCGGTGCTCGTCGGCGACTTCGCGGATGCGCGCGGCGATCAGGTCGGCGCCCTTCGCCACGACGATCGGTGCGCGCATGCGCCGCTCGTCATAGCGCAGCGCCACGGCGAAATGCGTCGGGTTGGTGATCACGACGTCCGCTTTCGGCACCTCCTGCATCATGCCGGCGCCTGGCGCGCTCACGCTGCAGGTTGCGGATGCGGCCCTTGATCTCCGGCGAGCCCTCGCTTTCCTTGTGCTCCTCGCGGACCTCCTCGCGGCTCATGCGCAGCCGCTGCTAGTGTTGGTACAGCTGCCAGGGCACATCGACCGCGGCGATGAGGCCGAGCGTGCCGGCGAGCATCAGGAAGGCAGAGCCGGTCAGCGCGGCGGCGTGCGCGATGGCGACGCTCCGTGGGCTCGGTGCCGAGCCCCATGAGCTCGCGGATTTCTGCCGCAGCACGCAGACCGCGACGATGCGCCAGCGCGCTGAACTTGGCGAACGCCTTGGCCGAGCTCGACCAGTCCGCGCGCGGAGAACATGCGCGCCAAGCCGTCGCGGGATTGAGCCGGGTGAAATCCGGCGCCAGCGCCGCGACGCTCAGATTCCAGCCGCCGAGCAGCATCGGGGCGGTCAGGGCGGCGAGCGAGCGTCAGTCCGAGAATCGGCGCACAGGCCAGCAGCGCCCGCGCCAGCTCCGCGCCGAATGCCGGGCACCATCAGCCTCTCATCGAGTGACTGCTCGCGACTGAGGGCGAGGCTCGACGCATCGAGGCCGTGCAGCCGGCCGCCGACGTAGCTGCCCGAGAAAATGCAGATCCGCCCCGGCCACCAGCAGCACGGCCGCGGAGGTCAACTCCGTCGAGCGCGGCACCTGGCCCTGCCGCCGCGCCTCCTCGAGGCGCTTCGGAGTCGGTTGTTCGGTGCGTTCCTGTGCGCTCTCAGCCACGGCTCAGGCTCCTGGGACCGTCAGACTGCCGCAGCATCTGCAAACCATCCGCGAGCAGGCGCGTGAACGTGCTCTGCATCGGGACTGCCCGGCCAGCACGATCACCAGGCCGAAGAGCAGCGAGATCGGAAAGCCCACCGCGAACAGGTTCAGCTGCGGTGCGGCACGGCTGATCACGCCGAAGGCGAGGTTCACGATCAGCAGTGCCGTGATGCCGGGCAGGGCGATGGCCAGGGCGCCGGAGAACAGCTGCTGTCCCCAGTCGACGACGGTCCACAGCCCGTCCTGACCCAACCCGGTCGTGCCGATCGGCAGGGTGCGAAAGCCATCGACCAGCACTTCGATCAGGGCGAGATGGCCGTCGAGCGCCAGAAACGTGAGCATCACGAGCATCGAGTACAGCTGGCCGAGCGCCGGCGACTTCCTCCCCGTGCATGGGATCGATGTTGTAGGCGAAGGACAGGCCCATGCTGTTGGCGAGCAGCTGGCCGCCGAGGGTCACCATGTCGAACATCAGCTGCAGGCTGAAGCCCAGCGCGACGCCGATGATCAGCTGCTGCGCGGTGACGACGAGACCGTCGGCCGAAAACGGGGCGATCGCATGCGGCGGTGCGGAATGAGCGGGGCGACCACCAGGGCGATGCCGCCGGCGAGCACGATGCGGATGCGCGCCGGGACGAACAGTGCACCGAACACCGGGGCGACCATGAAGCAGGCGCCGATGCGCACGAACGGCCAGAGCAGCTGCGCGAGCCAGGCCTCGAGCTGTCCTGTGGTGAGGGTGATCATGTGGCAAGGATCGGCCGCCTGCTCAGTTGATCAGTCCGGGGATGCTCTCGAACAGCTCGCGCGTGTAGCCGATCAGGGTCTTGAGCATCCAGGGGCCGGCGATCACGAGCGCGAGCGCCATGCGCCAGCAGCTTCGGGAATGAAGGACAGCGTCATCTCGTTGATCTGCGTCGCAGCCTGGAAGGCGCCGACGAGGAGGCCCATCAGCAGCGCCACGAGCAGCAGCGGCGCGGCGAGCATCAGGGTGATCTCGAGTGCGCGGCTGCCGATGGTCATCACGGTTTCGGGTGTCATGTTCGATCCGTCAGTTGTAGAAGCTCGAGGCGATCGTGCCCATGACCAGCGACCAGCCATCGACGAGCACGAACAGCATGAGCTTGAAGGGCAGGGAGATCAGCACCGGCGAGAGCATCATCATGCCCATGGACATCAGCACGCTCGCCACCACCAGGTCGATGATCACGAACGGAATGAACAGCAGAAAGCCGATGACGAAGGCGGTCTTCAGCTCGCTGGTGACGAAGGCCGGCACGAGCAGCGTCAGCGGAACATCCTGCGGCGTCGCAAATCCCTTGCCGCCGGAGATGCGCACGAAGGTGGCGATGTCACTCTCGCGGGTCTGATCGAGCATGAAGTTCTTCAGCGGCACGACGGCGCGCTCCAGAGCTGCGCGTGGCATCGATCGTGCCGGCGGAGTAGGGCCGGAACGCATCGTCGTTGATGCGGTCGATGACCGGCGTCATGACGAAGAAGGTGAGGAACAGGGCAAGTCCCAGCAGCACCTGGTTGGGCGGGGTCTGGCCCGCGCCGAGCGCCTGGCGCAGGATTCCGAGCACGATGATGATCCGGGTGAAGGCGGTCATCATCAACAGGATCGCCGGCAGCAGCGTCAGCGCCGTCATCAGCGCCAGCACCTGCAGCGTCAGCGTATAGGTCTGGCCGCCGCCGCTGGCAGCCGTCTGCACGGACAGGGCGGGAATTCCCGGGTCGGCCATGACGCTCGCCGGCAACAGCAGCACGGCGCAAAGCGCGGTCCGCAGGGCAGTGCTGATGCCGCGTGTGCCCATCATTTGCCCAGGCTGCGCAACATCAGTGCGCGAAATGAGGGCCGCTCCATCGAGGCGGCAGCGCGGCTTGGTCAGCTCGAGCGGCTCCGCGAGCACATGCAGCGTGGACACGCGTCCCGGGTGCCACGCCGAGCAGGATCTGCGCCTGCCCCACCTTGAGCAGTACCGCGCGCTCCTTCGGGCCCAGAGGGACCTCGGCGAGCACGTCGATCGCCGTGCCAACCCGGTTGCCGAAACCGCGCACGCGACGCACGAGCCACGCCACAGCGAACACGGCGGCCAGCACGGCGAGCAGCGCCAGCGTCACCTGACCGAGCCCACGGTCCCGGACGGGCGCGATCTGCCCCGCTGCCTGGGGCGCGGCAAACGCTGCGCGCGGCGGCATGGCTGCGGCAGCTACGGCTGGCCGGCAGCCGCCACGACGGGAGCGCCGAGCCACAGCGAGCAGGCGCCCATGATCAGCGGCGCGAAGATGGCGACTGCCGAGCGCACGCTCACTTCAACTTGCGGATGCGCTCGGCGGGACTGATAACGTCCGTGAGCCGGATACCGAACTTCTCGTTCACCACGACGACCTCGCCGTGTGCGACCAGCGTGCCGTTCACGAACACATCGAGCGGCTCGCCGGCTGCGCGATCGAGCTCGATGACCGAGCCCTGATTCAGCTGCAGCAGGTTGCGGATCGGAATCCGGGTGCGCCCGACTTCCATGGAAAGCGTCACGGGCACATCCAGGATGACCTCCAGATTGACGTCGCGGCCGGATGGCGAGCCCTCATCCTGCAGGGTGTCGAATTCGGCGGCGCGAGGCTCAGCGGCAGTGGCGTTCATGTGGGCTTGCTCAGCTCCTCTTGAGGTTCAGTTGGTTGCCGAGCAGGGTGCTGCGGCGCATGCGCTCCTCGACCTTGACGGCCTGCAGGCCGCGGGACAGCCCGAAGCTGCCGCGAAACACCGGTACGTCCTCGGCGAGGACGGTGACCTTGCCGCCGAAATCGCAGGGCAGCATGTCGCCGGGCTTCAGATTCAACAGTGCGGCGAGAGCTGATGCAGGTGTGCCCGAGGCGCGTCGTGAGCTGTACTTCCGCATCCTCGATTTCCTCGCGCATGCTCGTCAGCCAGCGCTCATCCTTCTCGACCCGATCGCTGGCGACGCCGGCATCGAGGATCTCGCGCATCGGCTCGAGCATCGAGTAGGGCATCGTCACGTGCAGGTTGCCGCCGCCGCCCTCGAGCTCGATGTGAAAGCTCGTGACCACGACGATCTCGGACGGCGAGACGATGTTGGCGAAGTTGGGGTTGATCTCGGACTGCAGGAACTCGACTTCGATCTGGGCAATGTGCGACCACGCCTCGTGCAGATCGGCGAAGACGCTGCGCAGCATCATGTGGATGATGCGTTGCTCGGTGGCGGTGAATTCGCGCCCCTCGATCTTCACGTGACGGCCGCTGCCGCCGAAGAAGTTGTCGACCATCGCGAACACGAGCTTGGGATCGAGCACGACGAGGGCCGTGCCGCGAAACGGGTTGATCTTCACCAGATTCAGGCTGGTCGGCACGTGCAGCGAGTGCACGTACTCGCTGAATTTCTTCACGGCGATCGGCTCGACGGCGATCTCCGGAGTGCGGTTGAGCAGATTGTAGAGACTCACGCGAAACAGCCGCGCGAAGCGATCGTTGATCATCTCGAGCGTGGGCATGCGCCCGCGCACGATGCGCATCTGGTTGGTGAAGTCGAAGGACGAGCACCTCATCCGGCGCCGGGCGCGGGATCGGTGCTGACGGCGCCGGAATCCACGCCGTGAATCAGCGCATCGATCTCTGCCTGATCGAGGATCTTGTCCGAGCTCATGTGCGCTTTCCGGTTACTGCATGACGAAGCTGGTGAAGTACACCGCTTCGACGTGGTCGGGATGACCGCCGGCGCCTGCCACGATGTTGCGCACGGCAGCGAGCGCATCGGCCCGCAGGTGCTCCTTGCCCTCACGCGTGGAGACGACGTCCACCTTCTGGTTGCCCAACAGCAGCAGCAGGTCGTTGCGCACCACCGGATCATTTGCCTTGAGCAGCTCGAGGGTTGCCGGATCGCGGGTCATGACCTGCACCGCGACCTGCAGGAAGCGGGCGGATTGCTCGCCGTTGAAATTGACGACGAACGGCGGATCGAGTGCCGACATACAGCGCCGGTGCGAGCGGCTCCTTGGGCTTTTCCGCCTTGCCGGCGTGCGATGCCGGCTGCGGCCACAGCATCCAGGTGCCGACGCCGGCACCGGCGAGTACCACGCACGCAGCGCTGCCGATGATCAGCCATTTCCGCCTGCCGGTCGGAGCCGCTGAGGCTTCCTGCGCCGGGGCCAGCACGGGTACATCGCTCATCGTGTTGATTGCTCCGTGGATGCGGCAACTGCTCGCTCCCGGTTTTTGCAACGTGCATGCCACGGGCCTCGCGGCACGTGTAAGTCACGCTAAAGACAGGGATTTGTGCGCTTCGAGAGAGTGTGACTCCGCGTCGCAGGCGACGGAATCCTGGCGCTGCGCCCTCAGGCGTAGGTATCGAGGAGGCCGACGCTGAGTGAGGTGACGGAGGCGGTCGGGCAGCTCAGTGTCGCTGACCGCCGCAGATTCGTGCGGGATCGGCAGCGCCAGAGCGGCTGGGGTTGCGCGGCGGCTCGCGCGAGACTCCGGAGTCGGCAAGCGTGAGGCCTTGGCTGGCGAACATCTCCCGCAGCCGCGGCAGCGCCTGTTCCAGTGCGGCGCGCGTGTCGAGCTGCGTCGCACCGAACCAAACACTGGCATTGCCGTTCTGCACGGAGATGTGCACCTCGAGCGGTCCGAGATGATCGGGCGAGAGGCGCAGGGAAGCCGACTGCACCCCCTGGGCTGCCATCCAGGTGAGCTGACCGCCGAGCTCGTCGTTCCAGGCGGGGGTGCCGACCTGGCGCCGCAGGATCGCAGCGGCCGTGTTGGAATCTGCCTGCGGGTGCTGAACGGAGAAGTGTGCGGCGATGCCCATGTTTGCCATCTGGGTGGCGGGATCGGAGGCGGCCGGCCGGAGCGGGAGCAGCCAGCGGTGGAAAGTGCGTCAGCCGTGGAAAGTGGCGTCCGCCGTGACGGGTGCCGGCCGGCGAGGGGACCGCCCCCTTGTCCTTGAGATCGGCAGCGATGCCCTGCGTCAGGGCCTGCACGAGATCGGCAACCGTGGATGCGCTCGAGAGACTGACCGCATCGAAGCGCTGCATCCGCGCCGCGGCTGGCGGCGGCGTTGCTCGAATCGCGCAGTGCGGGGCGGTGCTGTGCAGCGCCTGCGCAGGCAGGACGGGCACGGGGGTCAGTCCCGGTGCAAGTCCCAATGAGCCGGCCAGCGATTGCGAGTCCAGTGCCTGAGGAACGATCCGGAGACGGGCTCACCGGTGTCGCCTGCGCGCGGCATTCGGGGCAGGCCCGGCTGCGGCGAGTCGCTCGCGCTGCGCCGGCGTGCTCTGCGGCGCGCACCCCGGCCGGTGGCGCTCGCGGCGCCGGCGTTGAGGCTCATCGCCAGCGTTTGCATGAAATTCAGGCCCGGGGCGCCGGTGGCAGCGGCCGGTCCGGACGGCAGAGCTGGTCTCGTCCGAGCAGCCGTGCGCCGTTTCGCAACCTTGCCACACGCCGGCTGCGGCGCCCTTGCCGCGGGCTGCGGGTCGCGGCGGCGTCGCGTTGGAGGCGGTCGACGCTGGCGGTGGCCGTCGGGCTTGCGGCGTCACTTCGCATGCGGATGGCGGTGTATGCGGCTCGGTGTGTGGCCCGCGCTCGCTTCGTTGGTGGCGAGCGGCGAGGGTGCGGCGGTCACGTGTGCCGTGAGGCCGCGCCGGCGCCTCGTGCGGCGCTGATCGTGCGGTGCCGCAGGCCCACGGCGCCATCTGCGCCGCCTGCCGCGGCACTCGCAGGCCACCCGAGCCCCGGGACGCACTCGTCACCGGCCGTGGCGGTGCGATCGTCGCAATCTCAAGCGCCACGCAGCACCATGGCATCGCACCAGGATCGTTGCGCGCGCTCGTCAGACTCGTACTGCTCGCGCCGATCGAACGCGCGCTCCTCTTCGGTCTGAAAGCGCCTGAGCATCTGGCCAACGGCCTCGGCGCGCTGTGCGGCGCCCTGCCAGCTCTGCAGCTCGCCGTCGCGCTGGGCCCGCGCGCGCGTGACGGCCTGCACTCTGCTGCCGCAGCGCCTCCTCGAGGCGCGCCAGGAAGACCTGATAGTCGCGCGCCAGCGCCCCATCCATGCCCGACTCGGCGCGCAGCGCGAAATCGCGCGCATAGCCGGCCTGGTAATGCTCGAGCTCGCGCAGCTTGGCCTCGCTCTCGGTGAGTCGGTGCTCGCTGCTGGCGAGCGCTTCGGCACGGCGGCGCTCGTGATCGTTCACGACCCGCTGCACCATCTCCAGTCTCTGTGCGCGCTTCATCGGTCATCCCATCAGGCAGGTTTCGCCGGCTCGGGCTTTGGGGCCTCACTCTCGGCCAGAGTCGCCCGTAATGCTGTGAGGCTCGCCGCGAAATCCACACGCTCGTGCATGTCCTGCTGCAGAAAGCGCTGCATGCGCGGCCAGAGTGTGACGGCGTTATCGACCCGCGGATCGCTGCCGCGCTGATAGGCGCCGATGGCGATGAGATCGCGGTGCTGCTGATACGTCGCGAGCGTCTGGCGGAACTGCCGGGCGAGCTCGAATCTGGCCCTGGGCTGCGATCTCATGCATCGCGCGGCTGACGGAGGCTTCCACGTCGATCGCCGGAAAATGGCCGCTCTCGGCGATGCGCCGCGCGAGCACGATGTGCCCATCGAGAATGGCGCGTGCGGCATCCGCAACCGGATCGTTGCTGTGATCGTCGCCTTCGGTGAGCACGGTGTAGAAGGCGGTGATCGAGCCGCTGCCCTCGGGCCGTTGCCCGCGCGCTCCACGAGCTGCGGCAGCCGGGCGAAAACCGAAGGGGGATAGCCCTTCGTCGCGGGCGCCTCGCCGATGGCAAGCCCGATCTCACGTTGCGCCTGCGCGAATCGCGTCAGTGAATCCATCAACAGCAGCACGTTCCGGCCCTGGTCGCGAAAATATTCCGCGATGGCGGTGGCGAGCCACGCGCCATGCAGGCGCATGAGCGGCGGATGGTCAGCGGGCGTTGCGACGATCACGGCGCGACGCGCGGTCCTGCGGCCCGAGGATGCGCTCGACGAACTCCTTGACCTCGCGGCCGCGCTCGCCGATCAGACCCACGACGATCACATCCGCGCTCGTATAGCGCGCCATCATGCCCAGCAGAACGCTCTTGCCGACGCCGCTGCCGGCAAACAGGCCGACGCGCTGGCCGCGTCCGATCGTCAGCAGGGAGTTGATGGCGCGAATGCCCACGTCCAGCGGCTCGGTGATCGGCTGGCGCGAGAGCGGATTGATCGGCTTGCCGGTCAGACGCACGCGCGCCTCGCACTCGAGCGGCCCAAGGCCATCGAGCGGCTGCGCGGCGCCATCGACGATCCGGCCCAGAAGCTGCGGGCCGACGCGCACGGTGCCCGCCCGCTGGCGGGGAATGACCCGGGCCCCGGGGCCAAGCCCCTGAGCATCTCCCGTGGGCATCAGAAAAAGCCGATCGCCGGCGAAACCCACCACTTCGGACTCGACGCGATGGCCGTCGCCGGTGATGACGTCGCAGTAATCCCCGATGGAGGCCTGGCAGCCGACCGCTTCGAGCGTCAGCCCGACCATGCGCGTGAGGGAGCCTTCGATCGGCGGAGGTGGGGTCTGCCGGACCCGACGGGTGCGCAACGCGAGCTTCTCGCTCCACAGATGCGCACGGGCGCGGGCCGAGATCCGTCACGGTTCGGCTCTCCGGAGCGTCCGCGGTCGGGCCGCGCCGCGCGCGCGTTCCTCGCCCAAAGGCGCTGGCGATCACCGCTCTGACACGGCTCTCGAGCCGCACGTCGATCTGCGAGGATTCGGTGCGCACCATGCATCCGCCCCGAGTGAGCGTTGCATCCTCGACGATCGTCCAGGCACGCTCGTGCTCCGGGGCGGCGAGCCGTTCGCGGACCGTGGCGGCATCCTCCGGATGCAGGTGAACTCTCACGTCCCGTGCGGAGGCGGGCAGCTGTCCGAGGGATTCGCGCAAGATGCCGATGACCTGGGCGGGATCGACTTGCAGCTCACGGCGGGCGAGCTGCTTGCCAACGGCCAGCGCGAGCTGCAACAGCTCCTGCTCCACGTGCGTATCGAGCGCCTGCAACGGATTGGCGAGCAGCTCGCACACCGAATCCAGCTGGCGCACGCGGGCCTCCAGGGCATCGTTCTGCGCCTGCATCTCGGCTTGTGCGCGCGCGATGCCCGGCCTGGTAGCCGCGTGCCTCGCTTTCCTGAGCGCGCCGCGCGCAGCATGCGCGCTGCTGGGCTTGTTGGTGATCACCCGCGGCGAGCCACGAGCGGCCCATCGACATCGGGCAGGGTCCAGCGCTCGACGGCCGTCTTGCTGCGCCGCGGGGCCGTCGTGTCTCAGACATACTCCTCGCCCTTGCCCGCCAGCGCGATCGTGCCGGCTTCCGCGAGCTTGCGGGCGGTCTGCAGGATCTCCTTCTGCGAGGCTTCCACTTCCGAGATGCGCACCGGGCCCTTGGATTCCAGGTCGTCCTTGAGCATCTCGGCTGCGCGCTGGGACATGTTCTTGAAGATCTTCGCTTTCATCGCCTCATCGCAGCCCTTCATGGCGAGCAGCAGCTTGTCGCTCGGCACCTGGCGCAGCAGCTCCTGCATGCTGCGATCATCGATCTCCAGCAGATTGTCGAAGACGAAGATCAGATCCTGGATGCGCGCGCTCAAGGCCTCGTCGGTCTGGGCGATCTCCTCCATGATCGCGCCCTCCTGGCTGGGCTCGAGGTTGTTGATGATGTTGGCGGCGGCCTTGGCTCCGCCGAGCGAGGAGGTGCGTGTCGTGCTCTTGCCCGCGAACTGCTTCTCCATGATGTCATCGAGCTCGGTGAGTGCTGTCGGCTGCACGCCATCGAGCGTGGCGATGCGCACCAGGATCTCCGAGCGGATCTCCGCCGGCAGGCAGGCCAGCACCTCGGCGGACTGGTCCGCTTCGAGATAGGCGAGCACGATCGCAATGATCTGCGGATGCTCCTGGCGGATCAGCTCGGAGACCGCCCGCGCATCCATCCACTTCAGCGCCTCCAGACCCTTCGTCGAGCGGCCGATGCTGATGCGGTCGATGATGTTGGAGGCCTTCTCCTGGCCGAGCGCGTCCACCAGCACCTTGCGCAGGAAGTCCTCCGCGCCGATGCCGACGGAGGTCTGCGTCTCCACGGAGGTGGCGAACTGGTGATCACACCGCTCACTTCTTCACGCGAGACGTTGGTCAGACTCGCCATCGCTACGCCGATGCGCTGCACTTCCTTCGCGCCCATATGCTTGAGCACCTGAGCTGCTTCCTGCTCGCCGAGTGTGAGCAGCAAGGATCGCCGCACGCTCCGTGCCGGTGCGCTGCGCTTCGCGCCTGTCATTCATCCTGGGCCACCCAGCCGCGCACGACCTGCGCGACGCGCTTCGGATCCTGGTTCACGAGGGTGCGGGCCTGGGCGATCTGCTGTTCGTGATTGGCTGCCGCAGCGCTTGCGCTCGATTGCCACCGGCGCAGGCTCGGCGGCACGCGGCAGCACGCTGACCGCCGCGCGCACCGGTCCGATGAGCGATTTCACGAGCGGACGCAACACCGACAGCACCAGCACCAGCAGCACGAGCACGCCGGCCACGATCTTGGCCATGTCCTGAAAGAGCGGTGATTCCCAGAACTTGCGTGTTTCCATCGCTCCCTCGGGATCGGCGGCCGGGGTCTCCTGCGGTGAACGAGGCATTCACCACGTTGACATTGTCGCCGCGCGACTTCGTCGAAGCCGACGGCATCCTTCACCAGCTGGTTGACGTGCTCGAGCTGCTCCTTGCTCAGCGGAGTTTCCTTGACCTTGCCGTCCTTGCCGAGGCTGCGCACGTTGTCGATCAGCACCGCCACCGTCAGCCGCCGCAGACGCCCGCCGGGCTGGCGGGTGTAGTTGAGCGTGCGATCGATCTCGTAGTTCTTGGTGGACTGCTTGGAGATGCTGTCGGTACCGCCCGCGCCGGCTCCGGCGATCGGTTGCGTCGCTGCGCTGCCGCCGCCGCGCCATTTTGCGGTGCGCCCGGTGTGGCAGGGGATTTGGGCGCGCCGGTGGGCGCGCCCGCGGCGGCCGGCGGTTGGGCCACACCCGGCGCCGGAGGCTGATTGCTCAAAGCAGCCCGGCACCCCGCCCGGCACTCGCATCGCGGCTGGTCGACTCCGAGCTCTGCTCGCTGCGCACGACCTGACTTTCCGGGCGGTACTGCTCGCGCGCCTCTTCCGTTACCGCCATGTCCATCTGCGCCACCACCTGCGCGCGCACGCGGCCGGCCCCTACCAGCGGCGTGAGCAGCGCCTCGATGCGCTGCGCATAGTCGTCCTCGAGGCGATGGATCATGTCGTACTGCTGTTCGCGCACGCCGAACTGATCGTGACCTTCCGGCGAGGAGAGCAGCCGCCCCTGCTGGTCGACCACGGTCACCTGGCTCGGTTCGAGCTCCGGGATGCTGGAGGCCACGAGATTCACGATCGCCTGGACCTGTTCGGGCTCGAGCCGCCGCCCCTGCTTGAGCTGCAGGAATACCGAGGCACTGGCGCCTTTGTGATCGCGGATGAACGCCGACTGGCGCGGAACGGCCAGATGCACCCGCGCCGCATCGACCGGCCGCAGGGCGGCGATGGTGCGCGCAAGCTCGGTTTCGAGCGCATGCTGGTAGCGCGCGTTCTCCATGAACTGAGCTGACACCGAAGCCCGGGTCCTTCTCCATCATGGAGAAGCCGCCGCCCGGCTTCGGGCAATCCCTGTCCGGCGAGCTTCAGACGCGCATCGCTCAGCCGATCCGACGGCACTTCGATCGCATTCGAGCCTGCGGCCATCCGGTAGGGAATCTGCGCCGACTCGAGCGCCTGGGTGATCTGCGCCTGGTCCTCGGCGGCAAGGTTGGCATACAGCAGGCTGTAGGTGGGTCCACGCGACCACAGCACGACCGTCACGCCGGCGGCCACGGCCATGGCGATGCCCACGAGCAGCAACAACGGCTTCAGACTCGCGGACAGCCCGGAAGGCGCAGGCAATTGAGCCACTTCAGCATTCATTGCAAAGCCCGCCGCTCATGTTGAGTCATCGCTCACAGTTGCATGTTCATGATGTCCTGATACGCGCTGACGAGGCGGTTACGCACTTCGGTCAACGCGTGGAAGGACAGACTCGCCTTTTGCATCTCGAGCATCACCTGTGGCAGCTCGACACCGGGTGCGCCGCGCTCGAAGGCCTCGGCCAGCTGCGTCGCGCGCTGCTCGCCCTGATTCACCTGGTCGATGCCCTTGCTCAGGATGTTGGCGAACTCGCTCGGCCCGCTCTGTTGCGAGCCGGGCTCGCCTGCGGCGCGCCGCCCTGTGCCTGGGCCGACAGCGAGCGGATCTGGGCGAGAACGGCATCGATCTGCAACTGGCTCATGGGTAATCTCCGATCGAATCTCAGGCGGCCGGAACGTCGATTCCGGCCTGTCTCAGCCGCGCCAGCTTGTAGCGCAAGGTGCGTTGACTGATTCCCAGCCGCTGCGCGGCTTCGCGCCGGTTGCCCTGGCCGCTGCGCAGCGCATCGAGAATCAGATCGCGCTCGCGCTCTCCCAGCGTGTTGGCGAGCGAGCCCGGTGCGGGCGTGCTCGGAGGCGCATCGGCGAAGTCCGGGCGAGCGGCCGGCATCGAAGCGGCGTGCGGCTCGGACGCGGCGCGCATCGTTGGCGAGCTCGAACTGGATGTGCTCCGGATGAATCACCGGTCCGTTCAGCAGAATCAGCGCGCGCTGCAGCAGGTTGTCGAGCTCGCGCACATTGCCGGGCCAGCCGTAGGTGAGCAGCAGATGCGCCGCCTCGGCGCTGAGCGCCGGAATGCGCTCCCCGGGGCGGCACCGCGAGCTCAGCAACTGCATCGCCAAGCGGCAGAACATCCTCGCGCCGCAGCCGCAAGGGTGCGATGACCAGAGGGAACACATTCAGCCGATAGTAGAGATCCTCGCGAAAGCGCCCGGCCGCGACATCTTCGCGCAGCCGACGGTTGGTGGTCGCCAGCACGCGCACGTCGAGGGCAATGGCCGTGCGTCCGCCCAGCCGCTCCACTTCGCGCTCCTGCAGCACGCGCAGCAGTTTCGCCTGCAGCCCGAGCGGCATCTCGGTGACCTCATCGAGCAGCAGCGTGCCGGCCTGTGCCTGCTCGAACTTGCCCGGGATGCGCCGCGTGCGCGCCGGTGAAAGCGCCGCGCTCATAGCCGAACAGCATGGCCTCGAGCATGTTCTCGGGGATCGCGGCGCAGTTGACCGCGACGAAAGGCTGGCGTGCCGCGCGTCGAGTGGCGGTGGATGTAGCGGGCCAGCACTTCCTTGCCGGTGCCGGACTCCCCGACGATCAGCACGGTGCAGTCGCTCGCGGCCACGCGCCGCGCGAGATCGATCAGACGCATCGAGGTGGGTGCGCAGGCAACCGGCTCGGGCTCGACGCGGGTCACACACGCGCTCGCCGTCTGCTTTTCGATCTGGACTTCGGTCATTCAACCTCCGACGCACATGAGTGCCTGGCAGGACGGAACTGCAAGAGCTGTGCCGGGTCGGGAGGCAGGTCAAAGCGTGACGAGAATCACGCGGGCGGCAGGAGTTGTGCCGCGCCAGCGTCAATCTTCCGGCGCCGGATTGCCTTCAGTCGGCGGACGGATCCTCGCCAGCGCTGGTGGGCATCGCCAGCTTGCGCATCTTCTCGACCAGCGTCGTGCGCCGCAGATTCAACAGCCGCGCGGCGTGCGCGACGGTGCCGCGGGAGCGCTCCAGCGCCTGCTCGATCAGCTGGCGCTCGATCGCAAGCAGATGGGCGCGCAGATCGATGCCCTCTTGCGGAAGTTGCAGCTGACAGGAATCCGCGCCCGGCGCATGCCTTGCACGGCGACGGGCAGCGCTGGCTCATCATCAATTACCGTGCGTTGTCCAGCACGGACGATGCGCCGCGGCGGCATCGTCCAGCGATGCGCTCCGCAGCGAGTTGTCGAGCGCGGCAACTTCGAGCGTCCAGTTCTCCGGCGGCCGGTATTTGGGCGGCAGATCGCGCACGTCGATCACGCGACCGGCGCAGACGATCGACAGACGCTCGATGAGGTTGGCGAGCTCGCGGACGTTGCCGGTCCAGCGACACAGGGCGAGCGCGCCGAGCGCTCGCGGCGAGAGCTGCACGCGTCCGCGGCCCTTCGGCGAGGTTGGCCGCGATGCAATCGCGCACGAGCAGCGGGAGATCCTCGATGCGCGCGCGCAGCGCCGGCATCTCGATCGGAAAGACGTTGAGCCGGTGAAACAGATCCTCGCGGAAGCTCTGCCGCGCGATCGATTCCTCGAGATTGCGATGCGTGGCGGCGATGATGCGCACGTTGCAGCGGATCGGGCACGTGATTGCCGACACGCTCGAAGACGCGCTCCTGCAGCACGCGCAGCAGCTTCACCTGCATGGTGGGGCTCATGTCGCCGATCTCATCGAGGAACAGCGTGCCGCCCTCGGCGATCTCGAAGCGACCCTTGCGGGCTGCGACCGCGCCGGTGAACGCGCCGCGCTCGTGGCCGAACAGCTCCGATTCGAGCAGGTCGGCGGGGATGGCGCCGCAGTTCACGGCAACGAAAGGGCGGTTGCGCCGCGGGCTCAGATCGTGGATGGCGCGTGCGGCGACTTCCTTGCCGGTGCCGGATTCCCCGAGGACCAGCACGGTGGAATCGTGGCCGGCGACCTGGCGGATCAGGGCGATCACTTCGCGGATCAGATCGGAGGTGCCCGTCGGAATGCGCACCCTGCGCTCATCGATCGCGCTGTGGGGTTGCCCCGGTGCCTGCCTCGTTGCGCAGCAACTCGGGAAACAGAGCTGATTCCGCTACCGACATTCCGACTCCACGTTTTTCTTTCAGTCCGCCCGCAGGTAGCGGCAGGCTCCCAGCTCGACTGCGGCGCTTATGTTGACCGGAGCGCAGCAGTAATGCTGTGAAGCACTTCCGGCTGCGGGGCCTGTGCCACGGTGTCCTGCGTGAACCCGGTCACGCCGCGCCGGCGTCGGGCGCAGCTGGCCTGCACTAGGGACCGCGGCGGGGCTGGCGGGCTTCGGCGATCTGTCGGCGATGGCGACGGAAAGCGAGCTTCTCGATGAGATCGGCGACCGCTTCCGTCAGGGGCAGGAATTTCACCTTGATGTGACCATCGGGCGTGACACTCGTGATCCGCCCGGCAAGACCGCAGCGGCTCGGCCAGGCAATCACGCAGGTAGATCTCGGTGATGACCCAAGGCGCCCGGCTTCGGGAAGGGGGCCGGTGCCACGCCAGACGGCTCCGAGGGCGTTGAAGCGCACCGGGGTCGGCGGCCGGCCGCGGGTGGCTCGCCGCTACGAGCTGGCCGACCAGATCGAGCAACAGGTTGACCTTCAGGTCGAGGCGCAGAATCTCGGATGCGTGCGTCGGGTCATCCGTCTTCTCGATCGGTGGATGCTCGTCCATCGCATCCCAGGCCTGCAAGCAGGCGGATGTTGCGCTCATCGTAGGCGCTGGCGATCTCGCGGTCCGCGGCGGGGGCGAGCGGGCGCCACTGCACGGGCAGAACGTCCTGGAATGCCAGCTCTTCGTAGAGAACGACCGTATCGGCGCCGTCATACATAAACGGGTCCCTCGTCTGCGGCCGGGAGTGCAGCACGATGACTCTACCCCAGCGCCGCAGATCTGCAGCTGCAGGTCGCTCGTGCGACATGGCTACCCACGCACATTGCATCTCCCGCAGCAGATCCGCCACCTCATCGAGGCCGGCCACAGCTGATTCGTGCAGCCTGCGGCGGACAAAGCAGGCGCCGGGACAGGTAGTCATACTGGTCATCCAGATGGGCGACGAGCGGGTCACCGCCCCGTACGTCCAGCCGCCTGCGCAATTCGCCAGCAATCTCACCGCGGCATGTAACAGGCGCTCGCTTTCGGACTCGTCTCCGAGCTGCAGGTGCCGCGCGCAGCGGCGATCCGCTCCAGCATCCCCTGCATGAGAAGCTGCGCGGGGGCCGTCCCATCGTCATCGGAAAAGCCCCCGTGCGGTCCGGCGACCATGTAGGCGGATGTACGCAATGGGGCGACTGGAGGCATGCTGTTCCCGGGTGGCGAGGCAGTCAGTGGCTTGCCTCGAAGATAGCGGCGTCCTCCGTTGTAACTTGAGCCTGCCGCGCTGCTCAGGCCGCGGATGTCGAGCGGGTCGACCGCGTACGGCGGCCGTGGAATTCCAGATAATCCGTTGTCGCCTCGGCCAGCATCCGCCGGTATTCGGCGGCCGTCTGGGCAGGTTCGGCGACGATTCGCAGGAAATCGAGTGTTCCGCGGCCGCCTTTGCCCTCCGAATAGAGGCCGTTCAGGTCCTCCATCAGATTGCTGGCGGAGCGCGCCTGGTCGGTTAGCTCATGCTCGAGCAACTGCCGTTTCGAGCCAGAAATGCAGGAATGGCCAGATTCGGCTCCACGGCGGAAAAAAGCTTGGTCCGGTCCTGAACGACGCGCGCAAAGCCTTTTTCCACGAGGCTGTCGAGCACCTCATAGATTTTCTGCCGGGGAACATGAGCCCGGGGCGCCAGTTCCAATGCCTTGAAACGCGAATGGCCCAGAAGCACGAGGTAGGAGCGGGCTTCATAGGCGTTCAATCCAAGCTGCTGGAGGCCGCGCCAGAACCGCTGGTATTCGACCTCGGACAAATCCTGATTCATCGTCATTCAATGTATCCGATAGAGTCCGCGCGCAGGAGAGGGTAGCCGAGGCGTACTACTTCGGACATAGCCCATATAAGTGATAAAAGATGTATTGACAAGTACCGTACTAGAACTTTAGACTGACCAAAGGGCCAAAATTGGATTCTTTTGTTACAACCATTACACCGGATTCGAACGGAAACGGGATAGTAAAAAATGGCTCTGAACGAGCCATTCGCATATTCGTCATCGACGATCAAAGTCTGATGCGGGATGGGCTGGTGGGAAGCCTGTCGAACCAGGCCGATTTCGAAATGATTGGAACGGCCGAATCGGCAGTGCATGCGGTGGATCAGATCACGCGCCTCAAGCCCGATATCGTCCTTCTCGGCTGGCCGGGAAATTCCGCCGGCAGCCAGCGGATATTCACCACGGTTCGCGACGGAAAATTGCCGTCCCGCATTATCCTTCTGACAAGCGAAGGCGGCAGGGACGATCAGTTCGAAGCGGTGCGGCAGGGCTGCTGCGGAATCGTTCCCAGAAGCTCGGCCACGGAGATGCTGCTCAAAAGCATCCGCAGAGTCCATGCGGGCGAACTGTGGCTGGACCCAATGACATCGGCCGAAATCATCCGGCGTTTCGCGCGCAAAAATGGCGGGCCGACGCTTCCGGCGCCCGTCTGCGCCAGGGCAATCGCGACCAGGGCAACAGCTCTCAGCCAGCGCGAGCGCGAGATCGTTTCACTCGTGGCGCAGGGTTTCAAGAACAAAGAGATGGCCGAGCGGATGTTCATCAGCGAACAGACCGTGAAGAATCATCTCCACAACATTTTCGACAAGCTGGGCGTTTCAGACCGCCTCGAACTCGCGCTGTACGCGATTCATAACAACCTGCACGAGCTGTGAGGAATCGCTAAACCAGCGCCGACCCGTTTGTAAAGATCGCAGTCCGGAACTTATTTCGCCATTGCGATCGATTCCAGATTGTAGGTATTGCCGGTGCGCGTTCCGCTGGCAATAATCATAATCCGCTTTGCTTTACCGGGTTTGGCTTGCAGCAGTTTCCTGCCGCGATCCGATTCGTCAAGGAACCGGCGCACCTTCTCATTCCCGCCCTCGTCGAACACCAGAAAGGTGCCGTCCGGGATGATAATCCCGTACTCCTTTGTGTCCGCGGCCACCCGGCACTTCGGCTCCGTGTGGCACCGAGCATCGATCAGTTTTCCCTTGATTTTTGGTTTCAACGGATCCCGGAGGCCCGGTCGTGCG
>CAWCII010000012.1:0-140606 GCA_963795575.1 uncultured Actinomycetes bacterium
TTCCTGTATTTCGCACCCGACGAGATTGAGCCGAAGGAGGAAGAGGCATGATCGTAACCTCATCAAGGCAGCGCTGGTCGCGGCGGTCCTGGCCCTGATCGTGCAGTCGCTGCCCGACGTGAAGCGCTATCTCGAGCTTCGCGAGATGTGACGGATGGAAACGCTCATCGGTTTTGTGGTCGGCTACCTGGTCGGTGCCCGTGAGGGGCAAGGGCGGCGTGGACCGGCTGAAGGCTTCGGTCAACGCGATCATCGCCTCGCCCGAGGCGCGCCGGATGCTCGCCGAGGCGATGGCGGTGGCCGAGCCGGTCGCGCGGCGCGCGTCCAGCGCCGGCCTCGGCAGCATGGGGGATCGGCGGGGCGATGGTCCGGCAGATCGTCAACCGCGCCGCCGGGACCCCCGAGGACACCCGCGCCGCCTGACGCGGCCGCTACATCCCCATGGGGTGCCAGACTGTCTTCGTCTCCAGGAAGGCGAGCATCCGCCGGGGAGCGGGCGGCCCGCCCCAGTCCTCCTCGGCGGCGAACACGCGCTTGACGCTGTCTGCGGCCAGCCGCTCCAGCTCGGCCCGCCCGGCAGGCTGCACGCCGGTGACGTCGATCGCGTTCACGTCCATGTGCCCGGCCAGGACCGGCGCCAGCTCGTCGGTGGCGCCGGTGAGCAGGTTGACCACGCCGCCCGGGATGTCGGAGGTGGCGAGCACCTCGGCCAGGCTCACGGCGGGCAGCGGCCGGTCCTGGCTGGCCACCACCACGGCCGCGTTGCCGGTCGCGATGACCGGGGCCAGCACGCTGACCAGGCCGAGCAGGCTTGACTCCTGCGGGGCGATGACCGCCACCACCCCGGTCGGCTCGGGCACGCTGAAGTTGAAGTAGGGGCCCGCCACCGGGTTCGCCCCGCCGGCGACCTGGGCGACCTTGTCCGTCCAGCCGGCGTACCAGACCCATCGGTCGATGGCCGCATCCACCTGGCGGCCGGCCTCCCGCGCCGCGATGTCCTCGGCCGAGGCGACGTCGGCGGTGAACTGCGCGGCACGGCCCTCGAGCATCTCGGCCACCCGGTAGAGCACCTGCCCGCGGTTGTACGCGGTGGCGCCCGACCACGGGCCGGCCGCCGCGCGGGCGGCAGTGACCGCGTCCCTGGCGTCCTTCCGGGACGCCTGCGCGGCGTTGCCGAGCAGCTTCCCGCCGTCGCCGGTGACCGGGTAGACCCGGCCGGACTCCGACCGGGGGAACGCCCCGCCGATGAACAGCTTGTAGGTCTTGCGCACCGCGAGCCGACCGTCCCGGGCGGCGGGTCGTTTCGCCGGGGTGCCCGCCGGGGAAGGTGACGTTTCCGCGGGAACCCGGGAACTCTTGGCCGCGGCGGCGGCCCGCTTCGCCGGGGACGCTGACGCTCCCCCGGGAACCCGGGAACTCTTGGCCGCGGCGGCGGCCCGCTTCGCCGGGGACGCTGACGCTCCCCCGGGAACCCGGGAACTCTTGGCCGCGGCGGCGGCCCGCTTCGCCGGGGACGCTGACGCTCCCCCGGGAACCCGGGAACTCTTGGCCGCGGCGGCGCGGCGGGAACTGCTGCGCTGGTCAGGCATCGAGGTAGGCCTCCAGGCCGTGCCGCCCGCCCTCGCGGCCGAAGCCCGACTCGCGGTAGCCGCCGAACGGGCTCGCCGGGTCGAACCGGTTGTAGGTGTTGGCCCACACCACGCCGGCCCTCATCCGCTGGGCCATCCACAGGATCCGGCTGCCCTTCTCCGTCCAGACCCCGGCCGACAGGCCGTACGGCGTGTTGTTCGCCTTGGCCACCGCCTCGGCTGGGGTGCGGAACGTGAGCACGGACAGCACCGGGCCGAAGATCTCCTCGCGGGCGATCCGGTGCGACTGGCTGACCCCGGTGAACAGCGTCGGCGGGAACCAGTAGCCCCGCTCCGGCAGCGCGCAGGGCGGCGACCAGCGCTCCGCGCCCTCGGTTTCCCCGGCCGCGGACAGGTCCTTGATCTTATCCAGCTGCTCGCGCGAGTTGATCGCGCCGATGTCGGTGTTCTTGTCCAGCGGATCACCGAGCCGCAGCGTGCCAAGCCGCCGCCGGAGCCGGTCAAGGAGGGTGTTTGCCACGGACTCCTGTACCAGCAGCCGGGACCCGGCGCAGCAGACATGTCCCTGGTTGAAGAAGATGCCGTTGACGATTCCCTCGACCGCGCCTTCCAGGGGCGCGTCCTCGAAGACCACGTTGGCCGCCTTGCCGCCGAGTTCCATGGTCAGCTTCTTGCCGGTCCCCGCGGCCGCGCGCAGGATCTGCTTGCCCACCTCGGTCGAGCCGGTGAACGCGATCTTGTCCACCCCGGGGTGGGTGACCAGCGCCGCGCCGGTATCCCCGGCGCCGGTCACGATGTTCACCACTCCCGGCGGCAGATCGGCCTGCTGGCACACCTCGGCCAGCAGCAGCGCGGACAGCGGGGTGGTCTCGGCCGGCTTCAGCACGCACGTGTTCCCCGCGGCCAGCGCGGGGGCCAGCTTCCATGCCGCCATGAGCAGCGGAAAGTTCCACGGGATGACCTGGCCGGCGACGCCGGCCGGGCGCGGGGCCGGGCCGAGCCCCGCGTACTCGAGCTTGTCCGCCCAGCCCGCGTAATAGAAGAAGTGCGCGCTGGCGAGCGGCACGTTGACGTCACGGGACTCCTTGATCGGCTTGCCGTTATCGAGGCTCTCCAGCACGGCGAACTCGCGGGCGCGCTCGGCGATGAGCCGGGCTATGCGGTAGATGTACTTAGCCCGCTGGGCGCCCGGCATCGGCCCCCAGACCCGGTCGAAGGCGTGCCGGGCGGCCCGCACGGCGCGGTCCACGTCCGCCTCGCCCGCCAGCGCGACCTCGGCCAGCGGCTCCTCGGTCGCCGGGTTGACCGTGGCGAAGGTGCGGCCGTCGGCCGCCGGGGTGAACTCCCCGCCCGCGAACAGGCCATAGGACGGCGCGATGGACACGATCCCCCGCTCCTGCGGCGCGGGGGCGTACTGCCAGGAAACGGTGTCAGGCACGGAAGCGTCAGGCACGGAAGGCAGTCGGTCACGGAAGCGTCAGGCACGGAAGCGGGTCACCCCAGGGTGAAGTAGTCGGGGCTGGCGTAGACGCCGGCGAGCTGCTTGCTGCGCTGCATGAGCAGGTCGTTCAGCAGGCTGGAGGCGCCGATACGGAACAGGCCGGGGGTGAGCCATTCCTCGCCCGCGGTCTCCCGCACCAGCACGAGGTAGCGGATCGCGTCCTTGGCCGTCCGCACGCCGCCCGCCACCTTCACCCCCACCCGGCGGCCGGCGGCGTCGGCGAAATCGCGCACGGCGGCCAGCATGACGTGGGTGACCGCGGGCGTGGCGGCCGGCGACACCTTGCCGGTGGACGTCTTGATGAAGTCGGCTCCGGCCAGCATCGCCAGCCAGGAAGCGCGCGCGACGTTGTCCAGAGTGGCCAGCTCGCCGGTCTCCAGGATCACCTTGAGGTGCGCCCGGCCGCAGGCCTCGCGGACCGCGCGGATCTCCTCGTAGACCTGCCCGTACCGCCCGGCCAGGAACGCGCCCCGGTCGATGACCATGTCCACCTCGTCGGCGCCGGCCGCCGTCGCATCGGCCACGTCGGCCAGCTTCACCGCGAGGGAAGCGCGGCCGGACGGGAAGGCGGTGGCCACCGAGGCCACCGCGATCTGGGTGCCTTCCACCCCGGCGCGGGCCGCGCGGACCAGGTCCGGGTAGACGCACACCGCCGCCACCGGCGGCACCCCCGGGTCCGCCGGGTCGGGCCTGCGCGCCTTCACGCACAGATCGCGCACCTTGCCGGGCGTGTCCGCGCCCTCCAGCGTGGTCAGGTCCACCATGCGGATCGCCATGGTGAGCGCCCACAGCTTGGCGTCCCGCTTGATCGATCGCGTGGCCAGGCTCGCCGCCCGCTCGGCCGTGGCCACCTGGTCAACGCCGGGCAGGCCGTGCAGCACCTGCCGGAGCGCGGCATCAGAGATCTCGGCGCCGACCGCCCCGGCCGGCCACTGCCGGTGCGCGACCGTCCCGGTACTCGAATCGATAGCCACGTTCCGACGCTACCTCGCGGGGGGCTCCGGGGGGTCGCCCCCCCGGGCCAGCACGGCCGGCGGAAGCATCGAGCGCACCACCGCGTCGCTGGCCGCCCTGGCGATCGCGTAGCCGGGCTTGATCACGGTGTTGATGATATGCAGTCGCTGGTCGAAGTGAGCGAACGCGCTCTTCATCGCGTTGATGGTACAGCCATTCGAAGTCCGACCAGCCGTAGCCGAACGTCTCCGCCAGGGCCTGGAACTCCGACGACAGGGATACCGCGCTC
This sequence comes from uncultured Actinomycetes bacterium, assembly GCA_963795575.1. GTDB lineage: Bacteria > Actinomycetota > Actinomycetes > Streptosporangiales > Streptosporangiaceae > PALSA-505. The sequence continues at coordinate 4,334 of CAWCII010000012.1, forward strand.
ATCAGCCTGTTGTCGGTATTGACCGTCACCCGGAAGGACAGCTGGCGCAGCAGGCCGATCGGGTGCTCCGCGATCGACGGCGCGGCCCCGGTCTGCACGTTGGACGTCGGGCACAGCTCGAGCGGGATCCGCCGGTCCCGGACGTAGCTGGCCAGCCGGCCCAGCGACACGGTGCCGTCGGTGGAGACGCGGATGTCGTCGACGATCCTGACCCCGTGCCCGAGGCGCTCGGCCCCGCACCACTGCAGCGCCTCCCAGATCGAGGGCAGGCCGAACCCCTCGCCGGCGTGGATGGTGATGTGGAAGTTCTCCCGCGCCACGTACTGGAAGGCGTCCAGGTGCCTGCTCGGCGGGCTGCCCGCCTCGGCCCCCGCGATGTCGAACCCGACGACCCCCTGGTCGCGGTGGCGCACCGCGAGCTCGGCGATCTCCAGCGAGCGCGCGGCCGTCCGCATGGCGGTGAGCAGCGCGTAGACGGTGATGCCCCGGCCGCTGCTGCCGCGCCTGAACCCTTCGAGCACGGCCTCGACCACCTCGTCCAGGCTCAGCCCGCCGGCCACGTGCAGCTCGGGGGCGAACCTGACCTCGGCGTAGACCACCCCGTCGGCGGCGAGATCCTCGGCGCACTCGGCGGCCACCCGGACCAGCGCCTCGCGCGTCTGCATGACCGCCACCGTGTGCTGGAACGCGTCCAGGTAGTACTTGAGGTGACCCCGCCGCGCGCCGCGGGTCAGCCACGCGGCCACCTCGTCCGGGTCGGCCGACGGCAGCTTGTCGTACCCGGTCTCGCGGGCCAGCTCGACGACGGTGGACGGTCTCAGCCCGCCGTCCAGGTGATCATGCAAGAGCACCTTGGGCACGGCCCGGAATTCCTCCACAGTCTGCGGCACGCTCCCATTATCGCCCGGCGGGTGTTGCCGGGGGCGTTGCCGGCGGGTGTTGCCGGAGATGTTGCCCGGCGGGTATTGCCGGAGATGTTGCCCGGCGGGTGTTGCCGGAGATGTTGCCCGGCGGGTATTGCCGGAGATGTTGCCCGCCGGGTGTTGCCGGAGATGTTGCCCGCCGGGTGTTGCCCGGCAGGTGTTGCCCGGCGGATGATCAGGGGCCGATGCGTTCCAGGATGTGCGACGGGGCGGGCGGGGGCTCCGGCCCGATCTCGACGGCTCCCTCGAGCGCCTGCCGCGCGCCGGCGAAGCGGCCGACGTCGTTGCCGCGCAGATCCAGGATGGGCTGACCGCGCTCCACCGGGTCGCCGGGCTTGACCAGGCAGTACAGGCCGGCCGCCGGATCAACCGGATCCTCCTTGCGAGACCGGCCCGCGCCGAGCCGCCAGGCGGCCACGCCGACGGCCCGCGCGTCCAGCCGGCGCAGCCAGCCCGATTCCGGCGCGGTCACCGTCTGGTCGTGCACGGCCTGCGGCAGCGGGGCGTCCGGATCGCCGCCCTGGGCCGCGATCATGTCCCGGTACTTCCGCAGCGCGCGGCCGTCGGCCAGCGCCGCCGCCGGATCGGCGTCCACCCCGGCCAGCCGGAGCATCTCGGTGGCCAGCGCGAGCGTCACCTCGACCAGGTCCGCCGGGCCCTCGCCGCGCAGCGTGTCAACCGACTCGGCCACCTCGACCGCGTTGCCGACGGCCCGGCCGAGCGGCGCGTCCATCCGGGTGAGCAGCGCGGAGGTCCGCACGCCGTGCTCGGCGCCGAGCGTCACCATGGTCTGCGCGAGCCGCCTGGCGCCGTCCGGATCCCGATGAACGCCCCGCTGCCGACCTTCACGTCCAGGACGAGCGCCGCGGTGCCCTCGGCGATCTTCTTGGACATGATGGAACTCGCGATCAGCGGGATCGACTCGACCGTCCCGGTGACGTCGCGCAGCGCGTAGAGCCTGCGGTCGGCCGGGGCTAGGCCCGGGCCCGCCGCGCAGATGACACAGCCGACCTCCGCCGAGAACCGAGATCATTTCGTCCGGCGGGAGGGCGGCCCGCCAGCCGGGAATGGACTCGAGCTTGTCCAGCGTGCCGCCGGTGTGACCGAGGCCGCGCCCGGACAGCTGCGGGACAGCGGCTCCGCAGCTGGCGACCAGCGGCGCGAGGATCAGGGAGACCTTGTCGCCGACGCCGCCGGTGGAGTGCTTGTCCACGGTCGGCCACGGCACCGAGCCGAGATCCAGCCGCTCGCCGGAGGCGACCATGGCCGCGGTCCAGGTGCGCAGCTCGGCCGGCTCGAGGCCGCGGAAGTAGATGGCCATCAGCAGCGCGGACATCTGCTCGTCCGGGACGTCACCACGGGCGTGGGCGGCGATCAGCCAGCGGATGTCGTCGTCGGCCAGGCGCCGGCCATCCCGCTTGGCCAGGATGAGGTCGATGGTCTCAGGCATGGCAGGGTGCCTTTCGCAGATCTTCAACGGCGCGGATCGTCGCCCGGGCGACGAGGGGCGGCAGAAGAGGCCAGTACCGTGACGTCGTCGCCGACCGCCCCACTATCGGCTCCTCCTCCGCCTGCCGTACGCCGCCTGGATCGCCGCGCCATCGCGCCGGAGACGTGCCCGCAAGCAGTGTCGCCAAGACCTGCGAGACACGCCCTACTCCCGCCGGGCGGCCAGCTCGCCGGGGTCGAAGGCGGCCGGCAGCAGGCGGCCGAGTTCTTGCGGGCCGTCCGCGGTGTCGACGAGCAGCCCGGGGCCGCCCGCCTCGAGCAGCAGCTGACGGCACCGACCGCAGGGCAGCAGCGGGGCGCCGTCGGTGGCCACCACGCTCACCGCGACCAGGGCGGGCGCCCGGCGACCCGGCGGTCCGGCGGCGCCCGGTGACCCCGGCGGTCCGGCCCCGTGCAGCGCGGACACCAGGCCGCACTCAGCGCAGAGTGTGAGCCCGTAGGAGGCGTTCTCCACGTTGCAGCCGACCACCACCCGGCCGTCGGCCGCCTGGCCGGCCGCACCCACCCGCAGCCGGGAGTAGGGGGCGTACGCCCGGGAGGCTGCTTCGGTGGCCGCGGCCCGCAGCCCCGCCCAGTCGATCGCCGCGCCCGCCATGCCAGCACCTCCCGCGGGGAGGGTAGCAGGGTCACCATCGTCATCAACCAGCAGGCAGCGAGTCTCGATTTGGCAACGGCCGGGTGGTTCACTGCGCGCAACCTTCCGCGCAAGGCTGACCAGGTCTAGCCTGCGATCAGCCCCGAAGCGGCAGGGTGCCGAGGACCTTCTCGCCCCGGCGCTCGGGTGGAGGACGGGGTCGATGATGTGAACGTCGAGTACCGCCCCGGGAGCCGGCGGCCACAGGCGCCCCGGAAGAGGAGGTAAGCAGTGAGGCAATCCATTCGGGTCGGCGCGGTCCTGGCCGTCGCGGCCCTGCTGTCCGCCGCGTGCGGGTCAACCACCAGTTCGTCGCCGGGCTCATCGTCGAGCTCGAGCAGTTCCTCGTCCGCGTCGACGGCAGGCAAGTTCCTTGGATGCATGGTCACAGACACCGGCGGCATCGACGACAAGTCGTTCAACGCCTCATCCTGGCAGGGCATGCAGCAAGCGTCGGCCGCCGACCCGAGCAAGGTCACGGTCAAGTACCTGCAGTCCACCTCGTCGGCCGACTACGCCTCGAACATCTCGGCATTCCTCGGCCAGAAGTGCGGGATCATCGTCACCGTCGGGTTCCTGATGGCCGGCGCCACCGGGACGGCGGCCAGCGCCAACTCGAAGCGAGAAGTTCGCGATCGTGGACTGCGCCATCGCCACGGCGAACTGCCCGGTGAGCGCGTCAGGAAAGCCATCCACCCCGCCGAAGAACGTCGACTCGCTGGTGTTCAACACCGTGCAGGACGGGTTCCTCGGCGGCTACCTGGCCGCCGGCATGACCAAGACCGGGAAGGTCGCCACGTTCGGCGGCGAGAAGCTGCCCACGGTGACGATCTACATGGACGGCTTCTGGGACGGCGTGCAGTACTACAACTCCCAGCACCACACCCACGTGCAGGTGCTCGGCTGGAACGAGCAGAGCCAGAGCGGTGAGTTCACCAACAGCTTCACCAACCTGAGCATGGGCCAGACGATCACCCAGCAGTTCATCACCGAGGGCGCGGACATCATCTTCCCGGTGGCCGGCGGCGTGGGCCTCGGCGCCATGAAGGCCGTGCAGGACGCCGACAACGCGGCGGGCACGCAGAAGGTCAACATGATGTGGGTGGACACCGACGGCTGCGTGAGCGCGGCGCAGTACTGCAAGTACTTCATCACCAGCGTGGAGAAGGGCATCCAGACCGCGGTGAAGACCTCCGTCCTGGACGCGGCCAACGGCAAGTTCAAGGGCGGCACCTACGTCGGCACGCTGGCCAACGGCGGCGTCACGCTCGCCCCCTACCACGACTTCGCCAGCAAGATCCCGGCCAGCCTGCAGGCCGAGATCAGCACGATCAAGGGCCAGATCATCAGCGGCAAGATCAAGCCGGCCACCAAGAGCCCGGTGTAGCCCCCCGGTTCCCCCGGGCCGGGCCGACTCTGGCGGCCCGGCCCGGCCAGGGCCACACTGGGCCTAAGCGCCGCGCTGACGCGGCGGCGCCCCGGGCGCCGCGGGCCGTCTGGCCGGCGGAAGCACCAGCAGAGGGACTGCGGTTGGAACTTGAGCTGCGCGGCATCACGAAGCGCTTCGGCCGCCTCGTGGCCAACGACCACATCGACCTGCGGGTGGCCCCAGGCGAGATCCGCGGCCTGCTCGGCGAGAACGGGGCCGGCAAGACCACGCTGATGAACGTCCTCTACGGGCTCGTGCAGCCGGACGAGGGGGAGATCCGGGTTGACGGCAAGCCGGTGACGATCCACTCCCCCAAGGACGCGATCAACGCCAGGATCGGCATGGTCCACCAGCACTTCATGCTCGTCCCGGTGTTCACCGTCGCCGAGAACGTCATGCTCGGCGTGGAGCCTGTCCGCGGGCGCTGGCCGGGCCTGCTGGACCGGCGGCGGGCCGCGCGCCAGGTCCGGGAGCTCTCCGAGCGCTACGGGCTTCAGGTCAACCCGGATGCCATGATCGAGGACCTTCCGGTCGGGGTGCAGCAGCGCGTCGAGATCATCAAGGCGCTGCTGCGCCAGGCCAGCGTGCTGATCCTCGACGAGCCCACCGCGGTGCTCACCCCGGGCGAGACCGAGGACCTATTCCGGATCATGCGCGAGCTGCGTTCCGGAGGCCGGTCGATCGTGTTCATCTCGCACAAGCTCAAGGAAGTCCAGGCGATCGCGGACCACATCACCGTCATCCGCCGCGGGAAGGTGGTCGGTGACCGGCCGCCGACCGCCAGCGACGCCGAGCTCGCCGCGCTCATGGTGGGCCGGGCGGTGGAACTGCGGGTCAGCAAGGAACCGGCCAGCCCGGGCGAGGTCGTGCTCGATGTCAGCGACCTGACCGTGGCCGGCGGCCAGGTGCTCGACGAGACCGGCCCCGGCCGGAGCGCCGTGGACGGAATCTCGTTCCAGGTCCGCGCCGGGGAGATCCTGGGCGTCGCCGGGGTGCAGGGCAACGGCCAGACCGAACTGTGCGAGGCGCTGATGGGTCTGCTGCCCGCCACCGGGAGCGTGCGCCTGGAGGGCCGGGACATCAGCCGCGCCAGGCCCAGGGACAGGCTGCGCGCCGGGATCGGGTACATACCGGAGGACCGCCGGGAGGACGGGATCGTCGCGGACTTCTCGGTCGCGGACAACCTGATTCTCGACACCTACGACCGGCCGCCGAACGCCTCGGGGATCGCGATGGACCTGCCGGCGATCCGCCGGAACGCGGAAAGCCTGGTCACCGAGTTCGACGTGCGGACGTCCTCGATCGACACCCCGGTCGGCACCCTGTCCGGCGGCAACCAGCAGAAGGTGATCCTGGCCCGGGAGGTGGGCCGCAAGCTCCGGCTGCTGCTGGCCAGCCAGCCCACCCGGGGACTGGATGTCGGGTCGATCGAGTTCGTGCACCGCCGGATCGTCGAGGAGCGCGACCAGGGAACCGCGGTGATCATCATCTCGTCGGAGCTCGACGAGATCTACGCGCTCGCCGACCGGATCGCGGTCATGTACGAGGGCAAATTCACCGGCTTCCGGCCGCCGACGGTGCCGGTGGCCGAGCTCGGCCTGCTCATGGCCGGCGTCATGGACGAGTCCGGGGACGGTCCCGCCGCCCTCGGCAAGATGGGGCCGGACGGCGCGGTCCCGGTCCCGGTCACCGGGGCCGGCAACCCGGCGTTCGGGGTTGACCCGACTGTCAGCGTCGACCCGGCCGCCACCATCGACCCGGCGGTTGCCGTTGACCGGACGGCCGGCGATGACTCGCCGGTCAGCGGTGACCCGGCGGGCGGAGCGGCGGCCGGCGGACCGGACGGGCGAGCGGAGCCGACATGAGCGATGAACCAAGCGGCCTGCCCCCGGACCCCGGCCAGGGCGCCAGTCATCAGCCGGACCGGGGGGCCGCTGAGAACCCCGGCCAGGCCGGCCCCAGGACCCCGGCTCCGGCGGCGCGGACGTCACCACCCGGACTGCCCCGGCTGCCGCCGAGACCGCCGGGGCGCCGAGGGGGCAGGGCCTGAACCGCACGATCATCGATGCGGTCACGCAGGGCAGCCCGGCCATCGTCACGACGCTGGCGATCTTCCTCGCCCTGGTCATCGGCGGGCTGATCATCGCGTTCAGCGACACGACCGTGCTGCACGCCTGGAGCACCTTCTTCGCCGCGCCCGGGGCGGCGGTCTCCGCGACCTGGCAGTCGGTCGCATCCGCCTACTCGGCGTTGTTCGAGGGCGCGATCGTCAACCCGCACACGATCGCGGCGGCCTTCCACGGCGGCTCGGTCGGCGCCATCTTCTACCCGCTCTCGCAGACCGCGTCCCAGGCCACCCCGCTGATTCTCACCGGGCTGTCGGTGGCCCTCGCCTTCCGGGCGGGCCTGTTCAACATCGGCGCGGCCAGCCAGTGGATCGGCGGCGCGATCGTCGTCACCTACCTCGGCTTCGCCGTCAGCATGCCCCTGGTCATCCACGCGATCGTCTGCCTGGCCGGCGGGTTCGCCGGCGGCGCGGTGCTGGGCTGGCTGGTCGGCGACCTCAAGGCGCGGACCGGGGCGCATGAGGTGATCGTGACGATCATGCTCAACTACGTGATGTACAACCTGCTCTCCTACCTGCTCGGCACCCCGACCGCGCTGCAGCTACCGCATCAGGACAACCTGATCAGCCCGAACATCGCGGCTAACGCCCAGCTGCCGCACGTCGGCGGGCCGCCGCCGCAGGTCGGCGTCGGCTTCCTCGTCGCCATCGCGGCGGCGGCCGGGGTGTGGTGGCTGCTGTCGCGCAGCACCACGGGATTCGAGTTCCGCGCCGTCGGGGCCAACCCGAGCGCGGCCCGCAGCGCCGGGATGAGCGTGGGACGGACCTGGGTCATGGTCATGCTGATCGCCGGGGGCCTGGCGGGCCTGTCCGGCGCCGTGGCCATCCAGGGCACCTTCGGCAGCCTCAACTTCCAGAGTTACGGCACCTACGGCATCACCGGCATCACCGTCGCCCTGCTCGGCCGGGCCAAGCCGTTCGGCGTCGTGCTGGCCGCGCTGCTGTTCGGCGCCCTGGACGCCGGCAGCACCGTCATGCAGGCCGCCACCTCGGTTCCGGTTGACATCACCGAGGTCATCCAGGGCCTGATCGTCTTGTTCGTGGCGGCGCCGCCGCTGATCCGGGCGGTGTTCCGGCTGCGGCAGGCCAGGGCGGGCGGGATGGAAGCGGTCGCGAAGGGGTGGAACGGATGACCGCGCTCGCCAGCGTCACCCGCGCCCCGGTCACCATCAACCGCAAGTACCTGGCCGCGGCGGTGTTCGTGCTGTTCGGCCTCATCGACATCTTCGGGTTCGGGCTGTTCGCGCATAAGGGCGACGCCACGTTCGCGCTCGTCCTGCCCGGCGCCTCGGTGCACGTGCCGAGCATCTCACGCGCCCGCCGCCCAGACGTCCTACGTCCTCGGTGCTCTGTCGATCCTGCTCGGCGTCGCCCGCGCGGTCATCGACGAATCGGCCGTCTTCAAGCGGGTCAGCATCGGCCTGGTCCTGCTGTTCTTCGTCATCTGCCTGCTCACCTGGGCCGACGCCGGCAGCTGGGCCAACGGCATCCCGGTCAACGTGGTCAGCCTGCTGCAGAACACGCTGACCGCCTCGATACCGCTGATCCTCGGCGCCCTCGCCGGGTGCATGGGCGAGCGCGCCGGGGTGATCAACATCGCGATCGAGGGCCAGCTGCTACTCGGCGCCTTTACCGCCGCCGTGGTCGCCAGCGCGGTCGGCGTGCTCTGGCTCGGCCTGGTCAGCGGGTCACTGGCGGGCGGCCTGGTCGGCGCCGTCCTCGCGCTGTTCGCGATCCGCTTCCTCGTCGACCAGATCATCCTGGGCGTGGTGCTCAACCTGCTGATCAGCGGGATCACCGGCTACCTCTACGACCGGCTGCTGGTGCCGCAGGCGACCACCTACAACAACGCGACCACGTTCAGCACGGTCAAGATCCCCGGGCTGGGCGACATCCCGATCCTCGGGCCGATCTTCTTCGACTCGACGATCTTCCTCTACATCACCTACGCCGCGATCGTCGCGGTCCAGGTCGGGCTGTTCAGCACCCGCTGGGGGCTGCGCGTGCGCGCCGTCGGGGAGCACCCCACCGCCGCCGACACCGTGGGCATCAAGGTGCTGGGCATCAGGTACGGCAACATCATCATCGGCGGCATGCTCGCCGGGATCGGCGGCGCCTACCTGACGATCGGGTCGGTCGGGACGTTCAGCAAGGACATGTCCTCCGGGCTCGGGTACATCGCCCTGGCCGCGATGATCTTCGGCCGGTGGACCCCGCTGGGCGCCACCGCCGCGGCCCTGCTGTTCGGTTTCACCGAGGCACTGGGGAGCTTCATGGGCAGCATCAGCGTGCCGATCTCCCCCTTCCTGCTGGCGATGCTGCCGTATGTGGCCACGATCATCGCCGTGGCCGGGCTGGTCGGCCGGGTCCGGGCCCCGGCCGCCGACGGCAAACCGTACCTGCGGTCATGACCGGCCCGCGGGCACCGCGGTCCGAGCCGGCCGACGACCCTTACGCCGCCGCGGCGGCGAGCGCGGCGCGGCTGGCCGAGCTGACCGGACGGCCGCGGCACGAGGCGGCCGTCGTGCTCGGCTCGGGCTGGGCGTCGGCCGCCGCGGCGATCGGGCCGTCCGCGGCCGAGATCCCGCTGGCCGACGTGGGCGGATTCCCCCCGCCCACGGTGGCCGGGCACGCCGGGCTGATCCGCTCGGTGCCCGCCGGGCAGGCCCGGGTGCTGGTCTTCCTCGGCCGAGCGCACCTGTACGAGGGCCACTCGCCGGCGACGGTGGTGCACGGGGTGCGCACCGCGGTCGCCGCGGGCTGCCGGGTGATCGTGCTGACCAATGCGGCCGGCGGGATCGGCGGCTACCCGGTCGGGCAGCCGGTCATCATCCGCGATCACCTGAACCTCACCGGCCGCTCGCCGCTGGCCGGCCCGCCCCCGCCGGACGGGCTGCCGGCCCGGTTCGCCGACCTCACCGAGGCATACTCGGCCCGGTTGCGCGGCCTGGCGCGGGAAGCGGATCCCGGCCTGCCCGACGGCGTCTACGCCGGGCTGCCCGGACCGCACTACGAGACGCCGGCCGAGATCCGGATGCTCCGCACCCTCGGCGCCGACCTGGTCGGCATGTCCACCGTGCTGGAGGCGATAGCCGCCCGCCACCTGGGCGCCGAGGTGCTGGGCCTGTCGCTGGTCACCAACGCCGCGGCCGGCCTGGGCGGCCCGGAGCTCGACCACTCCGAGGTGGTCGCCGCGGGCAAGGCCGCCGCGGACCGGATGGGCGCGCTGCTCGCCGCGATCCTGCCCCGGGCCTGCTGAGGTGATCTCCGCAGGCCGCCCCGCCCGGCCAGTCCTCGTGATCGTGTCGTCAACGGGATCATCGGCAATTGATCTTGGTGCCGGGGCGGGACCGCGAACGTGAGGGGAGAGGGCGGGGGCGCGATTAGTGCCGGGTTGCGGTCAGCGGCCCAGGCGTGGATCGCCGATGACCCCGACCCCGGCGACCGGGCCGAGCTGCGCGCTTTGCTGGCCGACGGCGGCGCGGCGGCCGCGGCCGGGCTGGCGGACAGGTTCGGCGGCAGGCTGGAGTTCGGCACCGCGGGGCTGCGCGGCGTGGTGGCGGCCGGGCCGAACCGGATGAACCGCGCGGTCGTGCGCGGCGCCACCGCCGCGCTGGCCGGCTGGCTGCGCGAGCGGGAGCCCGGTGCGGGCGGCGCGGGCGTGGTGATCGGCTGTGACGCCCGGCACCGGTCGGCCGATTTCGCCGACGAGGCGGCGCGGGTGCTGGCCGGGGCCGGGCTGCGCGTCCACCTGCTGCCGCGGCCGTGCCCGACCCCGCTGCTCGCCTTCTCCGTCCGGCAGCTGTCCGCCGCGGCCGGTATCATGATCACCGCGAGCCACAACCCGGCCGCGGACAACGGGTACAAGCTCTATCTCGGCGACGGTGCGCAGATCATCCCGCCCGCCGACGCGCAGATCGAGGCCGCGATCCTCGCCCTCGGACCGCTGTCTGAGGTGCCCGTCGGCTCGCTCGACGGCCCGCTCGTCACCCGGCACGGCACGCAGATCGCCGATGCCTACCTGACGGCGATCACCGCGGAGGCCGCCTATCCGCTGAGCGACGGTCCCCTGACCCGTGACGGCGAGCCAGCCCGTGACGGCGGCCCATCCGGAGACAGCGGCCCATCCGGCAGCACCTCGCCGCGGGTCGTCTACACCGCGATGCACGGGGTGGCCGGCCCTCTGATGCTCGAGGCCATCGCCCGGGCCGGGTTCCCCGCCCCGGACGTGGTCGCCGCCCAGGCCGGCCCCGACCCGGACTTCCCCACCGTCGCCTTCCCCAACCCCGAGGAGCCCGGGGCGCTCGACCTCGCCCTGGACCAAGCCCGCCGGAGCGGCGCCGACCTGGTGCTGGCCAGCGATCCGGACGGCGACCGGCTGGCCGTGGCGGTGCCCGACCCGGCGGCCGGCGGCTGGCGGCGGCTGACCGGGGACCAGCTGGGCACGCTGCTCGGCAGCTACCTGCTGGACCGGACCGCCGCGCGGCCCGACCCGGGGCGCCGGCTCGTGGTGACCACGATCGTCTCGTCGACCATGCTGTCGAAGATCGCCGCCGCGGCGGGCGCGCGCTACGCGCAGACGCTGACCGGGTTCAAGTGGATCGTCCGCGGCGGGCAGGACGTGCCGGGCCGCCGGTTCCTGTTCGGCTACGAGGAGGCGCTCGGCTACGCGGTCGGCGGCGTGGTCCGCGACAAGGACGGCATCGGCGCCGCCCTGGCCGTGCTCGGCCTCGCGGCGCGCGAGCGGGCGGCCGGCCGCTCGCTGCTCGATGCCTACGACGCTCTGGAGGCAGCGCACGGGGTGCACCTGACCGCGCAGCTCACGCTGCGCACCGGATCGCCGGGCGACGTCATGACCGCCCTGCGGGCCGCTCCCCCGGCGTCGCTGGCCGGCCAGCCGGTTGCCTCGGCCGAGGATCTGGCCGCCGGGAGCGGCGGCCTGCCGCCGTCTGACGTGATCATCTACCGGCTGGCCGGGGCCAGGGCGGTCATCCGGCCCAGCGGCACCGAGCCCAAGCTCAAGGTGTACTTGGAGGTCGTCGAGCCCGCGGCCGACGGGCTGGCCGGCGCCCGGCGGGCCGCCGCCGCCCGGCTGGTTCCGCTGCGTGCGGCGGTCGGCGAACTGGTTGTGGCAAGCTAGGGCGTGTCTCGTGGATTTTGGTGACGCCGCTTGCTGGCGCGCCTGCGGCGCGACGGAGCGGTGGTCGCGCGGCGTCCGGAAAGGCGGAGGAGCCCATCGCGGAGCTGTGGTCGGCGACGCCGGGCCCCCGCGAAAACGCGGCGGCGTTCTCGCCGGGGTGGGCGACGCCGGGCCGGCTTTTCTGGCGCCGGTCGTCGTCTGGGCGCCGGTCCGCGCCGCAGAAGATTCTACGAGGCACGCCCTGAAGGACCCACGTCCGCGGTAACACAGAGAGTCCGTCTGCCATGAGAATGTCCAGCCAGTTCGGCCTGACGCTACGGGCGGCCCCGGGCAAGACCGAGGCCGAGGGGCATCAGATGCTGGTCCGGGCCGGCTTCGTCCGCCAGCTCGGCCAGGGCATCTTCTCCTGGCTCCCGCTCGGCTGGCGCAGCGTGCGGAAGATCGAGAACATCCTGCGGCAGGAGATGGACGCGGCCGGCGGCCAGGAGCTGTCCCTGCCCGTGGTCCACCCGGCCGAGATTCTGGAAGGCCAGCGGCCGGTATCACACAGTCGGTCCGGAGCTGACCCGCTTCCACGACCGCCGGGGCCGGGACATGGTGCTGGCGATGACTCACGAGGAGGTCATCGCCGAGCTCTGCCGCAGCGATATCAGCTCCTACCGCGACCTGCCCCGGCTGGTGTACCAGATCCAGACGAAGTTCCGCGATGACCCGCGGCCCCGGGCCGGCCTCATCCGGGTGCGCGAGTTCATCATGAAGGACGCGTACACCCTCGACGCGGACGAGGCGGGGCTGGACGCCCAGTACCGCACGCTGCACCAGGCGTACTTCAACGTGTTCGCCCGGTGCGGCCTGCCGGTCATCGCGGTCGGCTCCGACGTCGGCATGATGGGCGGGAGCCTGGCCCACGAGTACATGTACCTCACGCCGGTGGGCGAGGACACCCTGGTGCTCTGCGACGCCTGCGGGTACGCCGCCAACCGGCAGGTCGCGTCGTCCGCCCGGCCGCAGGCGCCGGACGCCGCACCGCTCCCGCTGGAGCGGGTCGCCACCCCCGGGACGGCCACGATCGACGACCTCGCCGGATTCCTGCAGGTGCCGGCCGGCCAGACGGCCAAGGCGCTGTTCATGGCCGCCGAGCGCGAGCAGCCGGACGGCAGCCTCACCGTGCAGCCGATCGTGGCGGTCGTCCGCGGCGACTGCGAGCTGAACGAGACGAAGCTCGCCAATGCCGTGGCTGCCCCAGCCCTGCGGCCGATGACCGCGGAAGAGATCACCGCGATCGGCGCCGTGGCCGGCTACGGATCCCCGATCGGCACCGCCGGCGCCACCGTCGTGGCCGATGAGCTCGTGGCGGCCACGGCCAACCTGGTGGCGGGGGCCAACGAGGAGGGTTACCACTTCCGTCACGCCAACCTCGGCCGTGACTACGCCGCCGATGTCGTCGCCGACATCGCCGCCGCCGGCGACGGTGATCCGTGCGTCAACTGCGGGGCCGGGCTGAGAACCACCCGCGGGGTGGAAGTGGGCAACATATTCAAGCTGGGCACTCGCTACTCCGCCGCGGTGGGCGCGACCTTCCTCGGCGCCGACGGGCAGCCGCAGCCGATCGTGATGGGCAGCTACGGCATCGGCGTCGGCCGGCTGCTCGCCTGCGCGGCGGAGGAACACCACGACGACCGCGGGCTGCGCCTGCCGGCCACCATCGCCCCGGCCCATGTTCACCTGTGCGCCCTGACCGGCGGCGACTCTGGTATCAGGACCACAGCCGATGATCTCTACAAGCGGCTGACCGCGCAGGGCACCGAGGTGCTCTACGACGACCGCGGCGAGCGCCCGGGAGTGCAGTTCGCCGATGCCGACCTCATCGGGCTGCCGGTCAGGGTCACCGTCAGCGAGAGGTCTCTGGCCCACGGCGGCGCCGAGGTGAAGCGACGCGACCGGGACGAGCGCGAGGTCGTGCCACTGGACCAGGTCACGGGCGATGTCACGGCGGCCGTGGCGGATCTGCTCGACGAGCTGGCCGTGCACTGACCGCGCGGACCCGGGCTCACAGCCTGTTCGAGAACCCATCCTCGTCGCGAGCGGCGGCCCAGGCGGCTCCTGGCCAGGCGGAGCGAGGGCGCCCAGCCGGAGGTACTCAGCAACCGAGCGAGAACGCAGCCAGCGGCCGTCTGGGCGGCGCGCAGCAGGGCAAAGGTTCTCACCTCAGGCTTCTCGGCAGGCCGGCCGGAGCTGGCCGCCAGGCCGGCCAGGGCGCGGGCGGAGCCGGGCGACGTGCCGGCGGCCAGCCAGCGCGGCGGTTCCCGGCCCGCGATGACGGCCTGGATGTGCCGGACCGCGGGGGTGAACGAGTACCGGTACGGCCCGGTTCCCGGGTAGCTGACCGGATCCCGGCCGGGCACGTGCACCTGGAAGCTGTCGCGCGCCGCGGGGTGGAACGGGTTGCTGATGCCGATCTGCCCGGCGGTGCCCATCAGCCGGCTGAACGTGTCCTGAGCCCGGCGGAAACCGCAGGACAGCAGCAGCCTGCGCTCACCGGGGAAGCCAAGCCAGCCCCAGGTCTCCAGATCCACCCCGGATGGGTCCCAGATCGCGCTGGCCGACGCCGCGTCGTGCCCGGCGGCGAACAGGTCGAGGGCCAGCCGGACCGGGTAGCAGCCCACGTCGTTGAGCGCGCCGCCGGCCAGGCTGGCCGATAGCCGGGTCCGGGCCGAGGCACTGCTCAGGGCGAAATGGAAATTCGACTGGATCTCGCGCAGCTCGCCGATGACCCCGTCGGCGAGCAGGGCGCGGATCCGGTTCATCTGGTCGTGGAAGGGAAAGACGAACGCCTCCCACAGCGGGGTGCCGGTCTGGGCGGCCACGGCGAGGACCTGGTCGGTCTCGGCCGGCGACACGGTGAGTGGCTTCTCGCACAGCACCGGCTTCCCCGCCCGGAGGGCCTTGATCGTCCACTCGGCGTGCAGGCTGTTGGGCAGCGGGATGTAGACGGCGTCCACCTGCGGGTCGTCCACGAGCTGCTGGTAGCCGGCGATGCCCCGGCCGACTCCGTTGTCCCGCGCCCACTGCGTGCTGCGGCCCGGGTCACGGCCGGCCACGGCGGCGGCGATCCCGCCCGCCTCGGCCACCGCGGGCAGGAAGGCCCTGCGGGCGATGTTGGCTGTTCCGATGATCCCCCACCGCACCCGGTCTGGCATGTCAGGCGCTCGGGTAGAGCCGGGTCAGGGCGAACTCCCGGTGTCCGATGGCCTCGGCGCAGGTCGAGCCGGCCGTTGATGGTCCGGTCGCAGATCGCCATCAGCCGGTCGCCCGCCGTGGCCAGGTCGTATTGCCGGGTCAGCAGCCCGGCGCAGTCCAGGTCGATGTGCTCGGCCATGGTCTGCGCGGTGAGCGGGTTCGCGGTCAGCTTGATCACCGGCTCGACCGGGTGCCCGATCACGTTGCCCTGCCCGGTGGGAAACAGGTGCAGCACCGCGCCGGCCGCGGCCATCAGCGTGACGCACTCGGCCGCGGCCGACGAGGTGTCCATGAAGTACAGGCCGGGCCCGGACGCGGGAACCTCCGCGGCCTCGAGCGCGCCCACCACCGGCTTGGTGCCCGTCTTGGCGATGTTGCCCATCGCCTTCTCCTCGATGGTGGACAGGCCGCCGCGGATGTTGCCCTGGGTGGGCTGCGAGCCGAGCAGATCCGCGCCGGCCCGGGCGATCATCTCCATGTACCGGTCGTAGATGCGCTGGAACTTCTGCCGCACCGCGTCGCTGGCGCACCGCCGGGCGATGAGGTGCTCGCCGCCGGTCAGCTCGCTGGTCTCACCGAACAGCACCGTCCCGCCCGCCTCGACCCACCGGTCAACGGCCTGCGCGGTGGCCGGGCAGGAACCGAGGCCGCTCGTGGTGTCCGACTCGCCGCACTTGACCGAGAGCATGATCTCGTGCCGCGCTGCCTCTTCTCGGGTCCGTTCGGAATCATCGCGCAGGAACTGGGCGGCCACCCGGGCGGCGCTCTCGACCGTGCGCAGGTCGCCGTGCCGCTCGATGGCGAAGCCCTGCACCTTCTTGCCGGTCTTGGCGATGCCGGTGACCAGCCGCTCGGTCCAGCTGGGCTCGATGCCGATGACCACGGCCGAGGCGACATTGGCGTTGGCCGCGGTGCCCGCGAGGGTCGCGAAGGTGAGGTCCAGGTCGGCGCCGAACTGCAGCCTGCCGTAGGCGTGCGGCAGCGCCAGCGTGCCCGGGACCAGCCTCGCCACGGCCTCGGCCGCGGCGTTCGACAGGTCGTCGACCGGCAGGATGACGGTGTGGTTCCTGATCCCGACCGCGCCGTTCTCCCGGCGGAATCCGGTCAGCGCGGGCTGCTTCACAGCCGTGCGCTCCTCACGTTGTGCACGTGCACATGATCGCCCTGGCTGATATCCCTGGTGGCGATGCCCACCGGCTGGCCGTACTCGATGATCTCGCGCCCGGCCGCGATGTCGGCCAGGGCCAGCTTGTGGCCGAGCGGCACCGCCTCGGTGAGCCGGACGCGGACCGGCTCCGGCCCGCTCAGGCAGCCGCCCCGCACCGGTCCCGGATCGAGATCCCGCACCGCGACGCCGACCAGGTCGCCGTCCCGGTGCACCAGGAAGCCCGTGGCTCATCCGGCATGTGCCCTCCTGCGGATAGCGGTCTTACCACTGTGCTCGGAGAATAGCGCGAGCCGGGCGCGGCCGCGCCTGCCGCCTGCGGCCGGCACCGCTAGGCCCCCGGGCTCTGCGGCACCGCGCCGCTGCCGCCGCCCCCGGCCGGGCCGGAGATCGGCGCGCCCGGCCCGCGCACCATGGACAGCGGGCTGGCCACGTCCTCGAGGGATTTGCCTTCCGCGGCAACGCCGAGGAAGGCCTCGACCAGCCCGCCGACGATCATCGCCCCGGCCCCGATGAGATAGCCGACGTAGAGCTTGTTCGGGTCGCTTCCGTTGCCGATCAGGTGGCCGTACAGGTGCGACCCGAGCGCGCCGAAGCCCTGCGCGATGGCGAAGAACACGGCGATGGCCTGCGCCCGCACCTCGAGCGGGAACACCTCGCTGGCGGTGAGGTAGCCCGCGCTCGCGCCCGCCGAGGCGAAGAAGAAGACCACCGCCCAGCACAGCGTCTGGGTGGTCGCGTTCAGCTGGCCGTTCTTGAACAGCTGGGCGGTGATCAGCAGCAGGATGCCGGACAGGATGTAGGTGCCGGCGATCATCTTCTTCCGGCCGAGGGTGTCGAACAGCCGGCCGATGGTCAGCGGCCCGAGCAGGTTCCCGGCGGCGAAGGCGTAGAAGTAGTACGGCACCTGATTGGCCGGCACGTGGAAGAACTTGGCCAGCACCAGGCCGTAGGTGAAGAAGATCGCGTTATACAGGAAGGACTGGGTGATCATCAGCGCGGCGACCAGGATGCTGCGGTCCGGGTAGTGCGAGAACAGCACCCTGACCAGCGACAGGTAGCCGATGCGCTTGGTCGGGACGATCTCGATCGCCTTGCTCTCGTCCAGCGGGGGGAGCTGTCGGCACCGGCGTCGGACTCGGCCTCGATCTGCGCGATGGACGCCTCGGCCTCCTCCTCCCGGCCGTGCATGATCTGCCAGCGGGGGCTCTCCGGCAGGTGGCGCCGGACGAGGATGATGCACAGTCCGAGCGCGGGGCCGACGAAGAAGGCCGTCCGCCAGCCGAGGTCGGGCGGGAGGTGGTTGAGCAGCACCAGCGTGGCCGTGGTGCCGATCAGCGCGCCCGCCCAGTAGGTGCCGTTGACCGCGATGTCGATCCGGCCCCGGTACCGGGCCGGCATCATCTCGTCGATCGCGGAGTTGATCGCCGCGTACTCGCCGCCGATGCCGGCGCCCGCGATGACCCGGGTGGCGTACAGGAACGACCACCCAGCCGCCCGCGCCCGCCATCGTGGCGGCGGTAAGGCCGCTGCCGATCAGGTAGACGCCGAGCGTGACCATGAACAGGTTCTTGCGGCCCAGCTTGTCGGAGAGCCGGCCGAAGAACAGGGCCCCGATGATCTCGCCGATCAGGTACCAGGTGGCGATGTCGGCGACGCCCGCCGCCGACATGTTCAGCGTGGACTTCTGGGTCAGGGCGGCGGTCAGGTTGCTGGCGATCGGTGATCTCCAGGCCGTCCAGGATCCAGGCCACCCCGAGCGCAATCACCATCTTGGTGTGGAACCGCGACCAGCCCAGCCGGTCGATGCGGGCGGGAATCAGGCTCCTGATGGGCGGGTCTGGGCCTCGGACGCGGTTGCCATCGGTCAACCTCCGATCGCTACGCTCGCACCGCTCCTACCCAGCCCCGGGTTTTACGCCTTGTCCGGGCAGCTCATTGCCGCCGCCGGGCGGGTGGGGATATCCCCCGGGCTGACCCGGGGGCTAGCCGCATTCCGCCGGGCCGGCCCGCCGTCCGTAGCGTGCGGCCAGGACGGGCGATGACGGAGGGGTCATGGACACGGATCGCCGCGAGCGAGATCGCCGCATCGGTGGCCGCCCATCAGACATCTCGGCCCCGGCTACGAGCAGGCGCTGGCCGAGGGCCTGGTGGAGCGCATCGGCGCGGAGATCGACGACCGGATCACCAGGCCCAGATCGATCAGCCGCGTCTCGGCGGAGGTCGACGGCCGGGTCGGCCACGGGACTGGACCAGCATGCTCCGGCACGTGCCGGGCCGCACCGTGCGCCGGGCCGGGCCCGGGCCGGGCGCGCTCCGGGCGGCCGTCCGTCCTGCTGATGCTGGGCTCGATGGTGGTCGCCACGTGGCCAGCGCGATCGTGCTGATCGGCGAGCGCGGATCCAGACGATACGAACAGGGAGCACCAGCCGGTCCGGCCCGGGCGGCGCGGCGCTCATGCTCACCGCGCTGATCTGGATCGTCATCGGCCTCGTCAACGTGGCCTACGTGCAGCGGCAGCAGCGGCAGTAGCGCGCGGCGACGTCCCGGGGCCGCCGCAGCGCCGGGTACCATCGGCATCTGCGTGACGGGCGTGTCCGGGGGGCACGCGTCCGCCAGGTACCCACCGAGAGGGACACCGATGACGGCGGGGGCGACCTTCCTCCCGGCCAGGCGCGATGGTGGCGCTGGCCACCCCGGTGCACGCGGACGGGACCCTCGACGAGGGCGGGCTCGAACGGCTCGTGCAGCCGGGTGGTCTCCGGCGGCGTGGACGGGATCAGCCCGGTCGGCTCCACCGGCGAGGGCGCCCTGCTCACCCGCGCGCAGCGGCTGGCCGTATGCCGCCGGGTGCGCGAGCTGGCCCCGCCCGGCATGCCGGTGATCCCCGGGCGTCCCCCTGGTCACCCTGGCCGAGGGCCGGGCCGAGCTGGACGGCGCTGGCCGAGGCCGGGGCCACCGCCGCGCTGGTGGCGGCGCCGTCGTACTACCCGCTGTCCGACGACGGCGTGCTGCGGGTCTACGAGACCCTGGCCGAGCGCACCCCCATCCCGCTGGTGCTCTACAACATCCCGGTCTTCACCAAGGTCATCGATCGCGCCCGGCGGTGGTCGGCCGGCTGGCCGCGTCATCCGGCCGTCGCCGGGATCAAGGATTCCAGCCGGGACATGGAGCTACCAGCCAGCAGATCATCTACGGCCACGGCCGGCGCCGACTTCAGCGTGCTCACCGGCACCGACACGCTGCTGGTGCCGAGCCTCGACGCTCGGCGCGGCCGGCACCATCGCGGCCAGCGCCAACCTGGTGCCCGGACCTGATCGCCGGCGTGTACCGGGCCTTCCGGCCGGCCAGACGGCCGAGGCGCTGAGCCTGCAGCAGCGGCTCGCCCGGATCGTCGACCGCCTGCCGGGCCGGCTACGCCCCGGCGGGCTGGAAGGCCGCCCTGCGAGATCGCCGGCGTCTGCGCCGCCCATCCGGTCCCGCCCGGCACCGCGCTGTCCGCCGGCGAGGCGGCCAGGCTCGCGGCGGTCCTGGCCGCCGAGGGCCGACCGGCCCGGCCTGGCGCCGCGGCCGGCCGATGACCGCAGCCGCCCGGCCGGTCCCGGTCACCCGGCCGGCGCTACCTGGCCGAGAGCCCGGTCTGGGATGCCGCCGCGCCGGACCCTGCTCTGGGTGGACATCATGGCCGGTGACGTGCACCGGCTCGACCCGGCCAGCGGCCAGGACACGCAAGACGCACGTCGGCGTCCCGGTCGGCGCGGTGGCCGGCGCGGCGCGCTGGCGGGCTGGTCCTCGCCGCGGGGGTCGGGCTTCGCCACCCTGGACGAGCGGTCCGGCGCGCTCGAGCTGGCTGTGGGACGGGCGGCCGCGGGGACAGGATGAACGACGGCAAGTGCGACCCGGCGGGCCGGTTCCTGGCCGGCACGCTCACCTACGCCCGCGACCCCGGCGCCTGCGCGCTGTACCGGCTGGACCCGGCCCGCGGTCCCGGCGAACGGCCGGCGGACGGGTGAGCACCCTGCTCGGCGGCGTCACGCTGTCCAACGGCCTGGGCTGGAGCCCGGCGGGCGACCTGATGTACTACGCCGACACCCCGCCGGAGCGGGTGGACGTGCCTGGACTACGACCCGGCGACCGGCGACGGCCACCGGCCGCCGGCTCGTTCGTGGACCTGCACGACGTGCCCGGCCGCCCCGACGGCCTGACCGTGGACAGCCGAGGGCGCCGTCTGGATCGCCATGTCCCGCGGCGGCGCCGTCCGCCGGTACACCGCCGGACGGCCAGCCTGGACCTCGTGATCGAGTTCCCGGTCCGGCTGGTCACCAGCGTCACGTTCGGCGGCGCCGGCCTCGGCCGACCTGTACGTGACCACGTCGCGGGAGGGTCTCGACCGACGAGCGACCTGGCCGGCCAGCCGCTGGCCGGATCGGTCTTCGTGGTCAGCGGCAACGGGCGTCCAGCGGCCTGCCGGCCAACGCTTATGCCGGTTAGCGGGCTGCGCCCGGCGGCGATGCGGCGGCTCACGCGCCAGGCGTCGGCGCGCCGCCGGGCACGGCTGAGCGGCCGCTGTCCGCCGCCTGGGCGCGGGCCAGCGAGCGGGACAGCTCGACGCAGCCGACCGCGATCAGCAGCACGGCCACGATCTCGACCGCCAGCCAGCCGCCGGTCCGCAGGTCCTCGCCGAACACGGTCACCCCGTAGGCCACGCTGATCAGCGCGTCGCCCAGGGTGAGCGGCGGCTGCGCCGCGACCAGCGAGCCGGCCTGCAGGCTGTTCTGCAGCAGGAACAGCGCGCCGACCCCGGCCACCGCGGTGCCGTACAGCTGCCAGCGAGGTGAAGAACGGCACGACGCCCTGGCTCAGCGCGGCCATCGCGCCCTTCATCAGCGCGGCGGTGAGCGCGTAGCCGCACGCCGCGGCCAGCGCGAACGCCGCGGCCCGCGGGTTGCCGCGCAGCCGGACGCCGGCGGCGATCACCACCGCCTCGAAGCACCCGGTGACGATCAGGGTCGACCACCCAGACGTGCGGCGGGGCGTGCGTCCCGCCGCCGGACGGCGCGGCGGCGGCCAGGCCCGCGCCCAGGCTGACCGTGACCAGGATCACCGCCCCCCAGGTCAGGCGGGGCAGCGGGCGGCGGACGAGCCTGCTGGCCAGCAGCAGGGTGAACGGCAGCTCGATGATGAAGATCGGCTGCACCAGGGCGACCGGGCCGTTGGCCAGCGCGACGGCCTGGCACACCGCCGCGACGATGATCAGCCCGATGCCCGCCAGCCACACCTTGCGCCTGACCAGGTAGCCGAACAGCGACAGGTGCAGCGCCTTGGACGGCGGCGCGTCCCGGGCGGCAAGCCGCTGGCAGCACCGACGCCGACCCGTTGGCCAGCGCGGTCAGCAGGGCAAACACGACCGAGAGCACCGCGGCATCCTAGCGCTAGCGCATCCCGGCGCTTCAGGGCGCCCGGCTCACGGCGGCATGACGATCCGCGGCGTGCCGGAGTCAGCCGCGGTCCGCGGGCGGCCAGCCAGCCGGCGGCCAGCTCGGCGGCGCACAGGACGAGCAGCAGGGCGACCGGGACGTCCCAGCCGCCGGTGCCGCGTGCAGCAGCCCGACCGCGAGCGGGCCCAGCGGTGGCCAGCAGGTAGCCGCCGCCCTGCGCCAGCGCGGACAGCGAGGCGGCGGTCACCGGGTCGGGGGCCCGGGCCATGGTGAAGAAGATGCGCCAGGCCGAGCGAGGACGCCCTGGGCCAGGCCGAGCAGCAGCATCCAGGCCCAGGCGCCGCCGAGCGGGGCGTACAGCGCCCCGGCGATGCCGGCCGCGGTGGCGATGACGGTGGGCACGACCAGCACGCCGCTGCCCGGCCATCCGGTGCGCGAGCACCGGGATGAGCATGCCGGTCACCGCGTTGCCGAAGTTCATCAGGGCGAGCAGGTCGCCGGCGTGCGCCGCGCTCACGCCGCGGTCCCGGAGCAGCGTGGGCAGCCAGGACAGCGCGGCGTAGTAGGACAGGCTCTGCAGGCCCATGAACGCGGTCACCTGCCAGGCCAGCGCGTGCCTGGCCACGGCGACCCGAGCCCGGCCCGCCTGGCCGCCCGGCCGCCCTGCGCCGGGCCGGGCGTGCGTCCGGTAGCGCCACTGCGGCAGCCAGACCGCGAACGCGATCACCGCGGCCGGCACCGCCCACAGCCAGAGGCAGAACCGGACCGGCCCGCCGAGCCAGGCGGCGTGCGCCGTGTCCCGGTAGGCGGGCACGGCCAGCAGCGAGCCCAGCACCGAGCCGACCGCCAGGCAGAGCAGGTAGATGCCGATCAGCAGCCCGGCCCGGCCCGGCTGGCGCCGCTTGATCAGGCTGGGCAGCAGCACGTTCATCAGCGCGATCGCGCCGCAGGCGAGCACGGTCCCCGGGTACAGCAGGGCCCCGGGCAGCGCGCCGCGCAGGACCAGCCCGGCGGCCAGCAGGGCGAGCGCGCCGAGCAGCACCCGCTCCTCGCCGAACCTGCGGCTCAGCGGCGCCGCGACGACCGGAGAACAGGCCGAAGCACAGCACCGGGATGGTGGCCAGCACGGTGATCGCCGTCGCGGACAGGTGCAGCCGCGCGGCCAGTTCGGGGAACACCGGCGGCAGGCTGGTGATCGCGGCCCGCAGGTTGAGCGCGAGCACGAGGATGCCGGTCACGAGCAGCGCGGCGCCCGCCCGGCGCGCGGTACCGGGGCCCGCGTTCGCCGGCCGGCCTGGAGCCGCGAACGGCGGCGGATCGAGTGCTCAGCTCCTGGCCAGCAAGCGTCCGCAGCACGAACTGCATGATCCCGCCGTGCCTGAAGTACTCGGCCTCACCCGGGGTGTCGATCCGGACCACGCGCGCGGAACTCGCGCTCGCTCGCCGTCATCACCGCGCGCCGTCACGGTGACCTCGCGCGGCACCGGGCCCGAGCTGATCTGCCTCGATCCCGAGTCACGTCGAACACCTCGTGCCCGGTCAGGCCCAGCGAGGCCACCGACTCACCCGGGCGGAACTGCAGCGGCAGCACGCCCATCCCGATCAGGTTCGACCGGTGGATGCGCTCGAACGACTCGACCAGCACGGCCCGCACGCCGAGCAGCGCGGTGCCCTTGGCCGCCCAGTCCCGGGACGAGCCGGAGCCGTACTCCTTGCCGCCCAGCACGATCAGCGGCGTGCCGTCGGCGATGTAGCGCCGGGACGCCTCGAAGATGCTCGTCTGCTCGCCCTCGGGCAGCTTCAGCGTGACGCCGCCCTCGGTGCCGGGGGCCAGCAGGTTGCGCAGCCGGATGTTGCCGAACGTGCCCCTGATCATCACCTCGTGGTTGCCGCGCCGGGACCCGTAGGAGTTGAAGTCGCGCCGCTGCACGCCGTGGGATGCAGGTACTGCCCGGCCGGGCTGTCCGGCCTGATCGCGCCGGCCGGCGAGATGTGGTCGGTGGTCACCGAGTCGCCCAGCAGGGCGAGCACCCGGGCGCCGTGGATGTCGGCCACCGGCTCGGGCTCGGCCGGCATGTCCTCGAAGTACGGCGGCCGCCGGACGTAGGTGGAGTCGGCGGTCCCACTCGTAGGTGTCGCCGGTGGGCACGTCCAGCGAGCGCCACCGCTCGTCCCCGGTGAACACGTCGGCGTAGTCGCGGGTGAACATCTCGGCGGCCACCGCGCTGTCCACCACCGAGGCGATCTCGTCCGGCGACGGCCAGATGTCGGCCAGGTAGACCGGCTCGCCGCCGGCGCCCGCGCCGAGCGGCTCGGAGGTCAGGTCGATGTCCATCGTCCCGGCCAGCGCGTAGGCCACCACCAGCGGCGGCGAGGCCAGGTAGTTCATCTTCACGTCCGGGTTGATCCGGCCCTCGAAGTTCCGGTTGCCGGACAGCACCGAGACCACGGCCAGGTCGCTGTCGTTGACCGCCTCGCTGATCGCCTCGGGCAGCGGGCCGGAGTTGCCGATGCAGGTGGTGCAGCCGTAGCCGACCAGGTTGAAGCCGAGCTTCTCCAGGTAGGGCAGCAGGCCGGAGCGCTCGTAGTAGTCCATGACCACCTTGGAGCCGGGCGCGAGCGTGGTCTTCACCCAGGGCTTGCGGGCCAGCCCGGCCTCCACCGCCTTGCGGGCCAGCAGCGCGGCGCCCACCATGACCGACGGGTTGGAGGTGTTGGTGCAGGAGGTGATGGCGGCGATCACCACCGAGCCGTGGTCGACGGTGATCTGCGTCCCGTCCTCCAGGGTGACCTCGGCGGCGGGAGGCAGCTCCCGGCGAGCGACGGCCCGCCGGCTCCCGCCGCGCTGGTCCTGCGGCTCGAGGCCACCGGGTCGGAGGCCGGGAACGTGCCGGCGATGCCGTTGTCCAGGCTCGGCTCGGACACGTAGGCGCCGAGCGCCTCGCGGAACGACGCCTTGGCGTCGGCCAGCGCCACCCGGTCCTGCGGCCGCTTCGGTCCGGCCAGCGACGGCACCACGGTGGACAGGTCGAGCTCGAGTTCCTCGGAGTACCTGGCCTCCCGGCCCGGCTCGTGCCACAGGCCCTGCTCCTTGGCGTACGCCTCGACCAGGGCCACCTGCTGCGCGGGCGGCCGGTGAGCCGCAGGTAGTCGAGGGTCAGCTCGTCGATCGGGAAGATCGCGCAGGTGGAGCCGAACTCCGGGCTCATGTTCCCGATCGTCGCCCGGTTGGCCACCGGCACCGCGGCCACTCCCTCGCCGCAGAACTCGACGAACTTGCCGACCACGCCGTGCCGCCGCAGCAGCTCGGTGATGTGCAGCACCAGGTCGGTGGCCGTGGCGCCGCCGGGCAGCTCGCCGGTGAGCCGGAACCCGACCACCCGCGGGATCAGCATGGAGATCGGCTGGCCGAGCATGGCCGCCTCGGCCTCGATGCCGCCGACGCCCCAGCCGAGGATGCCGAGCCCGTTCTGCATGGTGGTGTGCGAGTCGGTGCCCACGCAGGTGTCCGGGTAGGCGGCGCCGCCCGCGGTCATCACCACCCGGGCCAGGTGCTCGATGTTCACCTGGTGCACGATCCCGGTGCCGGGCGGCACCACCTTGAAGCCGTCGAACGCCTCCTGGCCCCAGCGCAGGAAGCCGAACCGCTCGGCGTTCCGCTCGAACTCCAGGTCCACGTTGCGCTGGAACGCGTCCGGGCGGCCGAACACGTCGGCCACCACCGAGTGGTCGATGACCAGCTCGGCCGGGACCAGCGGGTTGATCCTGGCGGCGTCGCCGCCCAGATCCCGCATGGCCTCCCGCATGGTGGCCAGGTCCACCACGGCGGGCACGCCGGTCAGGTCCTGCATGATCACCCGGGCCGGGGTGAACTGGATCTCGGTGTCCGGGCTCGGCCCCCGGGTCCCAGCCGGCCAGCGCGCGCACGTGATCGGCGGTGACGTTCGCCCCGTCCTCGGTGCGCAGCAGGTTCTCCAGCAGGATCTTCAGGCTGAACGGCAGCGTGCTGGGCGCCCGTCCACCGCGTCCAGCCGGTATATCTGGTACGACTCCTCGCCCGCCCGCAGCGTGGCCCGGCTGCCGAAGCTGTCCGCGGTCATCCGCACCGACCTCCCTGAACATCTGCCGCTCGGCGTCTGCTGCCCGAGGTCCGGGCGCTACTCGACCCTCCAGGAAATCATATCTTGACATCAAGCTATCTGAGCAGACAAGCCCGGCGGCGACGCCGGCGCAGGCGATGGCGCACCGCCGCCTGGAGGGGCGGCGGTGCGCCATCGACCAGCTCGGTGCGGGCTGGTACCCGGACGATCCTGGCCATGCGCCGGGTCATCAGGCGGCCGTGGCCCGGGCGATCATGAGCCGGTGACGCTCATCCCGCCAGCAGCCTGCCCGGGTTCAGGGACCATGCGGCGGCGGGTTATTGCAGTTATTGACACCGTACCGGATCCACATGTATCCGGAATAAACTTCCTCATGGACGTACTTCCCGGCGAAATTGCCGCGAGCTCCTGGCTTGACGCAGAATTCCCGGTTCGCGTTCCGGTAGTCCAGCCACACATCCGATCCACTGTTATTGTTTACGGAACGATGCGGAACAATGTTGCGGCTGTGCAGGTCTATCCAGTGGCCGCCGCTAATCTTGGTGTTCCAGTAACGGTGTTGCCCGGTGAGGTTGGTGTTGCGGAAAAGGCAGATCGAACGGCCGGGGCAGGTGAAGAGAGTCCGCGGCCCAGGCGCTGCGACGTGCGCAGGCCCGGTCGCAGCGCGGGCCGTGGCCGTCCCGGCCGCGGCCTGGGCCGGAGCCAGGGCTGCCAGGGCCAGCAGTGCTCCGGCGCTCGCGGCGGCCCCTACTGCACTCCACGGCCGGAAGTGCTTCATCGCCCGCAGTGCGGCGCTCACAGCGCCGTCGCCGACGGTCCAGATTCTGATCACAGGCGAGATCCTTTCCCTGGAGTGACGCGCGGCCTGACGCTGAGGCTGAGGCAGCCCTCGCCCAGCCGCGGTGCCCGCTATTGCGCATTAGTATTCCCGGCCGGGGGCATTGTGTCCATCATTAGGCTGCGCTCTCATCCAGCGCTGAGGGCCGCCGCCGGGCCGGCCGGTGAGCAGGTAACCGGGAAAGGCCGGCCGGCGGATGGGCGGCGGGGTCAGAGGTTGCCGCGGCGCTCCTGCTCGCGCTCGATCGACTCGAACAGCGCCTTGAAGTTGCCCTTGCCGAAGCCCAGCGACCCGTGCCGCTCGATCAGCTCGAAGAACACCGTCGGCCGGTCGCCCAGCGGCGCGGTGAAGATCTGCAGCAGGTAGCCGTCCTCGTCCCGGTCCACCAGGATGCCGCGCGACTGCAGCTCCTCGACACGGACCCGGACCTGGCCGATCCGCGCCCGCAGCTCGGGGTCGGTGTAGTAGCTGTCCGGGGTGTCGAGGAACGGCACGCCGCGCGCCCGCAGCACGTCCACCGCGGTCAGGATGTCGCCGGTGGCCAGCGCGACGTGCTGCACGCCCGGCCCGCCGTAGAACTCGAGGAACTCGTCGATCTGCGACTTGCGCTTGCCGACGGCCGGCTCGTTGAGCGGGAACTTCACCCGGTGGTTGCCGTTGGCCACGACCTTGGACATCAGCGCCGAGTAGTTGGTGGCGATGTCGTCGCCGACGAACTCGGCCATGTTCACGAAGCCCATGACCTCGTTGTAGAAGGCGACCCAGGCGTCCATCTGGCCCAGCTCGACGTTGCCGACGGCGTGGTCGATGGCCGCCAACAGCCGCTCCGGCTCGCCGCCGGCCCGGCGGACCGCGGTCCCGGCGGCGACGTAGCCGGGCAGGTACGGGCCGTGGTAGCGGGTCCGGTCGACCAGCGTGTGCCGGGTGTCGCCGTAGGCCGCGATGGCCGCGATCCGCACGGTGCCGTGGGCGTCGGACTCGTCGTGCGGCTCGGCCAGGACGGTCGCGCCGCGCGCCCGCGCGTGCCGCACGCACTTGTCCACGTCGGGCACGGAAAGCGGCAGGTCGGTGACGCCGTCGCCGTGCGCGTGGTGATGATCGAGCATCCAGTGCCCCGGGCGCACCCCGCCGTTGATCACGAACCGCGCGGAGCCCGACTTCAGCACGTAGGACTTGAACTCGTGGCTGCCCGTCTCCGGGCCGCGGTAGGCGACCAGGTCCATCCCGAACACGGCCTGGTAGTAGTGCGCGGTCTGGGTGGCGTTGCCGACCGCGAAGACGACCGCGTCCAGCGCGGTCACCGGGAACGGGTCCGCGGACGCGTCGTAGTCGACCAGCCCGACGAGCTGCCTCAGCTGGTCCGGGGCCAGGCCGGCCGCGGTCTCGTCGGCGGTCAGTTCTGCGGTGCCCGGTTCGTGCGTGCTGGTCGTCATGGCCAGACCCCTCTACTGCGATGCAACCTGTAGCGCAAACTTCGGGCATCACCGCGTCAGAGCGCAACCGGCAGCCGTTAGGCATATTCATTGTGTATAGGCCTACGGCGGTTCTCTCGGAATATTTGGTAAATCTGGATACCGAACGGGCGGGGCCGGCCCGCTCGCCCGGGTCAGACCGTGCGGTGGGTGATCGGCGCCCGGTCCGCGGGCTGGTGCGGCGCGGGCAGGGACGGGGCGGCAGGCACGTCGCAGACCACCGGCTTGTCCTCCAGCGTCAGCTGTTCGCCGTGGTGCAGCAGCGGCAGCGGCTCGCCGTCCAGCAGCTCGTAGCGGGCCTCCCGGCGCGAGATGGAGACGCTGAGCCTGCGGCCGCGGTAGCGCAGCCGGAACGCCAGCCGGGTGATGCCGCCCGGCAGCCGCGGGCTGAACGCCAGCGTGTCATCGGCCGGCCGCATCCCGCCGAACCCGGCGACCAGCGCGGTCCACGCGCCGGCCAGCGAGGCCATGTGCAGGCCGTCGCGGGTGTTGTGCTGCACGTCGTGCAGGTCCATCAGCGCGGCCTCGGCCAGGTAGTCGTGCGCGAGCTCCAGGTGCCCGACCTCGGCGGCGATCACCGCCTGGGTGCACGCCGACAGCGAGGAGTCCCGCACGGTCAGCGCCTCGTAGTAGGCGAAGTTGCGCGCCTTCTGCTCGGGGGTGAACGCGTCGCCGCGCAGGTGCATGGCGAGCACCAGGTCGGCCTGCTTGACCACCTGCGTCCGGTACAGCTCGAAGTACGGGTAGTGCAGCAGCAGCGGGTACTTGTCCGCCGGGGTGTGCGCGAAGTCCCAGCGGGCGTGGTCGGTGAACCGCTCGGCCTGGGGGTGCACGCCGAGCCGCTCGTCGTACGGGATGACCATCGCGGCGGCCGCGTCCCGCCAGGCCGCCGCCTCCTCGGTCGTGACGCCGAGCGCGCCCGCCTCGTCCATGTACCGGCCCGCGGCGTCCGCGGCCGCGACCAGGTTCTGCTGCGCCATCAGGTTCGTGTAGACGTTGTTGTCCACGATCGCGCTGTACTCGTCCGGCCCGGTCACGCCGTCGATGCGGAACCGGCCGTCGGCGTCGTGGTGGCCGAGCTTGCGCCACAGCCGCGCGGTCTCCACCAGCATCTCCAGGCCGTACTCGCGCTCGAAGTCGGTGTCCTGGGTGGCGTCCAGGTAGCGCAGGACCGCGTCGGCGATGTCGGCGTTGATGTGGAACGCGGCCGTGCCGGCCGGCCAGTACCCCGAGCACTCCTGGCCCCTGATCGTCCGCCACGGGTAGGCCGCGCCGGCCAGGCCCAGGTCGATCGCGTGCTGCCGGGCCTGGGGCAGCAGCAGGTGCCGCCAGCGGAGCGCGTCCGCGACCGCGTCCGGGTGGGTGTAGGTCAGCACCGGCAGCACGAACGTCTCGGTGTCCCAGAAGGTGTGCCCGTCGTAGCCCGGGCCGGTCAGGCCCTTGGCGGCGATCGGCCGGTGCTCGGCCCGGGCGCCGGCCTGCAGGATGTGGAACAGCCCGAACCGCACCGCCTGCTGGATCTCCGGGTCGCCCTCCACCATGACGTCGGCGCCCGCCCAGAACTCGTCGAGGTAGTCCCGCTGCTCGGCCAGCAGGCCGTCCCAGCCGGTCAGCCGGGCCAGCGCGAGCGCCCCGGTGACCTGGTCGTGCAGCGCGGGCCTGGACCGCGTGCTGGACCAGCCGTAGCCGATGTACTTGACCACCTCCAGCCGCTCCCCCGCCGCCACCCGGGCCGCCACGGTGGTCCGGCCGAGGTCGGGGCTGCACTCGGTGCGCACCAACATCTTCTCCGGCCCGGTCACCTCGTGCGACATTCCGGCGGCGAGCATCAGGCCGCTCGCCTTGGTGCGGTGCACCAGGATGACCCGCTGCTGGTCGTCGTTGGCGGCGACATTCTCCTCGCTGACCAGCGGCGACTCGAGCACCGCCGCGACCCGGGGATCCTTGCCCATGTCGGGCAGCGCCTCGTTGGCCACCAGCTCGGACTGCACGACGAGCCGCATCGGCTCGCCGACCGGCTCGACCGTGTAGCGGATGGCGGCGAGCGCGCGCTGGCTGAGCGAGACCAGCCGCACCGACGTGATCTTCACCCGGTCGCCGGCCGGCGAGCTCCACTCCACCTCGCGGGTCAGCGTCCCCGCGCGCAGGTCGAGCCGGCGCACGTGCGAGTGCACGATGCCGTACCTGACGTCGAACGGCTCGTCGTTGACGTGCAGCCGGATCAGCTTGCCGTTGGTGACGTTGATGATCGTCTGGCCCGATTCCGGGTACCCGTAGCCGGCCTCCGCGTACGGCAGCGGCCGCAGCTCGTACAGCGAGTTCAGGTAGGTGCCCGGCAGGCCGTGCGGCTCGCCCTCGTCCAGGTTCCCGCGCAGCCCGATGTGCCCG
Organism: uncultured Actinomycetes bacterium; assembly: GCA_963795575.1. GTDB lineage: Bacteria > Actinomycetota > Actinomycetes > Streptosporangiales > Streptosporangiaceae > PALSA-505. The sequence continues at coordinate 34,735 of CAWCII010000012.1, forward strand.
TTCGACAGCGCGAAGACCGACTCGCTCTGCGCGAGCACGTCGAGGTTGAGCTCGGATTCCGTGATGCCCACGGTTCGACCCCGTAGGCCGTGTGCTTGATCATCCGCACTCCCTGGTCAACCGACCCAGCAATGTTTGTACCCGCCGAGGCGCCCCGCTCACTAGGCACCGGCCGGACCTTGCCCCCTGCCGTCCGTTCCTCGTCGTCCCGCTCACCGGTCCAGCAACTCCCCCAGGTCGTTGACCACGATGTCCGCGCCGTGCTCGGCCAGCTCCCGTGCCTGCCCCGTCCGGTTCACGCCGATCACGCGGCCGAAGTGGCCGGCCCGGCCCGCCTCGACCCCGGCCAGCGCGTCTTCGAACACCACGGCCCGCGCGGGCGGGACGTTCAGCGCCTGCGCCCCGGCCAGGAACGTGTCCGGGGCGGGCTTGCCCGGCAGCCCCCGCTGCTTGGCCACCACGCCGTCGATGCGCGCGTCGAACAGGCCGGTGATCCCGGCCACCTGGAGCACCTGGACGGTGTTGGCGCTGGAGGAGACGACCGCGGTGCGCAGCCCCGCCTCGCGGACCCGCCTGATGTAGCGGACCGAGCCCTGGTAGACCTGGACCCCATCTTGTCGATCATCTCGAGCACGAGCGCGTTCTTGCGGTTGCTCAGCCCGTTGACGGTGTGCGCGGTGGGCGGGTCATCCGGGTTGCCCTCGGGCAGCTCGATGCCCCGGGCCTGCAGGAACGTCCGGGTCCCGTCCAGCCGCGGCTTGCCGTCCACGTACTGGTCGTACTCGCGGACCTGGTCGAAGGGCACGAACTCGGTGCCGGCGGCCTCGGCGTGCTCGCGGAGGAAGTCGTCGAACATCTGTTTCCAGGCCGCCGCGTGCACGAGGGCCGTCTTGGTGACGACGCCGTCCAGGTCGAACAGGCACGCTTGCGTCGAGTCAGGAAGTCCCAGCATTTTCTCTCTTCTCCCGCCCTGCACCGTGACTGGCCCGTCAGGCCCACGGCGGGGCCGCGCACGGTCTCCCCAACTGTGCCAGAACCGGCCCGATTCCGCCTGCTGCCGGCCGAGAGGGACGGCCTGCGCCCTTCCTTGCCGGCCGCCGTTTCACGGTCGCATCCATCCGGCCCGGCCGCAACCGCGCACCGCCGGCGGCACCGCCAGGTCCGGGGCGGCTAGCCGGCCGCCGCGGCCCAGCCGGACCAGTGCTCCACCTGGACGCAGATCACCGGGCCGGCCGGCGGGCTGGAGCGGTACTGCGGGTACCGGCCGGCCAGCAGCCGGACCGGGCCGGCCATCTCGTCCGGGACGGCCAGGATGGAGGCGCGGCCGTCCGCGCGCACCCACCACAGCAGCGACCAGTCCTCCTCGTAGTGGTCGGCCAGCACGGCGACCTGCGGGCAGTCCCGGATATTGCGCAGCCGCCGCAGGTCGCGGGTGGTCTTCGGCTTGGCGTCAACGGCGCTGTAGATGCGGTCGCCCGCCAGGGCGAAGGTGACCGGAACGATGTGCGGCCGGCCGCCCCCGCCGACGGTGGCCAGCCGGGCCACCCGCGCCTCGCCGAGCCGCCGCCGTGCCTGCTCGCCGGCCAGCCTCACGTTACCCGCGGCAGTACCTCGGCCGCGATCAGCTCCAGCTGGTCGATGTCGTCCAGGTCGAGAACCTGCAGGTAGATCCCGTCCGCCCCGATCTCGCCGTACGGCCCCGATCCGGTCGGTGACCTCGGCCGGAGTCCCGGCCACCCCGTGCGCGCGCAGCTGGCCGAGGGGCTGGCCGATCGCGGCGGCCCGCCGTTCCAGCTCGGCGGCGTCCCGGCCGCAGCACACCGTCTGCGCCACCGAGTAGCGCATCGACGCGGCGTCCCGGCCGGCCGCCGCGCACGCCTCGCGCACCCGGCCGAACGCGGCCGCCGTGTCCTGCACCCCGCTGAACGCCACGTTGTACTCGTCGGCGTAGGCGGCCGCCAGCCGCGGGGTGCGGCGCGGGCCCGCCCCGCCGATCAGCACCGGCGGGCGCGGCCGCTGGGCCGGCTTGGGCAGCGCGGGCGAGTCGGTCACCTGGTAGTGCGAACCGCGGAACGAGAACGTCTCCTTCTCCGGCGTGGTCCACAGCCCGGTGATGATCGCGAGCTGCTCCTCGAGCTGGCCGAACCGCTCGGCCAGCGGCGGGAACGGGATCCCGTAGGCGGCGTGCTCGGCGTCGAACCAGCCGGTGCCGAGGCCCAGCTCGACCCGCCCGCCGCTCATCTGGTCGGCCTGGGCCACGGCGATGGCCAGCGGCCCGGGCAGCCGGAACGTCACCGGGCTCATCAGCGTGCCGAGCCGGATCCGGCTGGTCTCGACGGCCAGCGCGGCCAGCGTCGTCCAGGCGTCGGTCGGGCCGGGCAGCCCGCTGCCGTGGCCCATGTCCAGGTAGTGGTCGGAGCGGAAGAACGCGTCGAAGCCGAGCCGCTCGGCGGCCTGCGCCACCCGCCGCAGGGTGGCGTAGCTGGCCCCCTGCTGGGGCTCGGTGAAGATCCGTAGTCGCATGGGTACATCTTGCCTTCGCAGCGCGGCTCGGGCCGGAGCCCGCGACGGCCGGGCCCGGTAGGGTGGCCATGAGCGCATGCCACCTGGACCGAGGTCCGCCAGGGCGTCATCCCGTACTACACCGGAGATACCTTCCGGCCCGCGCCGCGGGTTCCCTGGATGAGGTCCCCTCGCCTGGTGATCGGCGCGGTCAGGGCGGGTCGAAGACCTGGGCGCGGCCGGGCCGAGTCTTCGCGATCACGAGGGGATCAGCGCCGCGACGCACTCGACGTGATGGGTCATCGGGAACGCGTCGAACGCGCGCAGGTCGTCCAGCCGCCAGCCCAGGCCGCCGAACACGGCCAGATCCCGCGCGAGGGTGGCCGGGTCGCACGACACGTAGGCGATCCGCCGCAGCCCGGCGGCAGGCGGGCCGGACGGACCGCCCGGCCCGGATCCGGGCCGGGCGGCGAGCATCTCGATGACCGGCCGGCCTGCCCCCGTCCTGGGCGGATCGAGGACGGCCAGGCTCGCGCCGCCCAGCCGGTGCCGCCGCAGCACCTGCGCGGCGTCGCCGCGATGCACCCTGACCTGCGGGAAGCCGGCCAGGTTACGGCGCGCGTCGCGCACCGCCGCCACGCCGGATTCCACCCCGGTGACCCGCCCGGCGGGCCCGACCGCCTCGGCCAGGGCCGCGGCGAACAGGCCCGCGCCGCAGTACAGGTCGAGCGCGGCATCGCCGGGCCGGGGGCGCAGCGCGGCCAGCACCGCCTCGGTCAGCACGCCGGCGGCGGCCGGGTGCACCTGCCAGAACACCCCGGCGCTCACCCGCCAGGCCCGGCCGGCCGCGTGCTGAGTGAGCCACGGCCGGGCGCGCTCGCCGGCCGCCGGGGGCAGCCCCGACACCGCCACCGACCGCTGCCGCGATCCGGGCGAGGCGGTCACCTCGACGCCGCGGGCGCCCGGCCAGCGCCGCGCCGGGACGCCGGCGTCACGCACGAGCGGATGCGCGATCAGGCAGTCGGTGATGCCGATGACCTCGCGCGAGCGGTGCTTGCGCAGGCCCGCCGTGCCGTCCGGGCCGACCGCGAAGCCGACCCTGGTGCGCCAGCCCAGGCCCGCCGGGTCGCCGGGCAGCGCCTCCACCGCCACCGCCCGCTCGATCCCGGCGATGCGGCGCAGCTGCTGGCTGATGACCTGGGCCTTGATCGCCCGCTGCGCGGCCGGGCGGGCATGCTGCAGGTCGCAGCCGCCGCACCCGTCCGGGCGCGCGTACGGGCAAGGCGGCTCGACCCGGTCCGGGGACGGCTGGAGTATCTCGACGGCCTCGGCGCGGGCGAACCTGGCCGTGCTGCTGGTCACCCGGGCGCGGACCCGCTCGCCGGGCAGCGCGTGCCGGACGAACACCACCTTGCCCTCGCCGCCGGGCGCGGCGCTGCGAGCCACGCACCAGCCGCCGTGGGCCGCCTCGGTGACGGTCAGCTCGAGCATCTCGCCCGGCGCCGCGCCGCCCGTGGATCGCGACAATTCCCCTCACTCTGGTCAGCGCCCCCGGCTGAGCAGCCTACGCCAGGGTAAGTGTTCAGCTATCCCGGGTCTGCGCCGCCTGACCGCGGGGAATACCGTGGGCGGGCAACGGAATCGCCGGAAGGACGGCCGTGCATATCGTGATCATGGGGTGTGGCCGGGTCGGATCGACCCTGGCTCACATCCTCGAGGACCAGGGTCACTCGGTGGCCGTCATCGACCAGGACGCGGACGCCTTCCGCAAGCTCCGTTCGGGCTTCAAGGGCCGGAAGATCACCGGCTCCGGCTTCGACCGGGACGTGCTGATCGAGGCGGGGATCGAGGAGGCCGACGCGTTCGCCGCGGTGAGCAGCGGCGACAACTCCAACATCATCTCGGCGCGGGTGGTGCGGGAGTCGTTCGGGATCCAGCGGGTCGCCGCACGGATCTACGACCCGCGCCGGGCCGAGGTGTACCAGCGGCTCGGCATACCCACCGTGGCCACGGTGCGCTGGACCGCCGACCAGATGCTGCGCGCGCTGGTGCCCGACGGCGCGGAGTCGCTGTGGCGCGACCCCACCGGGAAGATCGTGCTGGCCGAGGTGGCCTATTCCGAGCGGTGGCTGGGCGAGAAGGTCAAGCTGCTCGAGCAGGCCACCGGGGCCAGGATCGCGTTTATCTCCCGGCTCGGCCAGGCCGTGATGCCCGAGCCGGGCACCGTCCTGCAGGAGGGTGACCTGATCCACGTGATCGCCGAGGAGACCGACCTCGAGCGGATCACCGCGGAGCTGGCCAAGCGGACGCCGGGAGGCCACTGATGCGGGTCGCGATCGCCGGCGCCGGCGCGGTCGGCAAGTCCATCGCCACCGAGCTGCTGGAAAACGGCCATGAGGTCCTGCTCATCGACAAGAGCGCCCGGTCCATCCAGGTGGACAGCGTGCCGCGGGCGGAATGGCTGCTCGCCGACGCCTGCGAGATCACGTCGCTGGACGATGCCGGGCTGGAACGCTGCAACGTGGTGATCTGCGCGACCGGCGACGACAAGGTGAACCTGGTCGTCTCGCTGCTGGCGAAGACCGAGTACGGCGTCCCGCGGGTCGTCGCCCGGGTCAATGACCCCAAGAACGAGTGGCTGTTCAACGAGTCCTGGGGCATCGACGTCGCCGTCTCCACTCCCCGGCTGCTCTCCGCGCTCGTCGAGGAGGCGGTCAGCGTGGGCGACCTGGTCAGGCTGATGACGTTCCGGCAGAGCAACGCCAACCTGGTGGAGCTGACCATGCCGGCCGATGCCCCGCTGGCCGGGCAGCGGGTCGGGGACATCGACTGGCCGGTGGACACCGCGCTGGTGGCCATCCTGCGCGAGGGCCGGGTGATCGTGCCGCACGCCGACGACCCGCTGGAGACCGGGGACGAGCTGCTGTTCGTGACGAACGAGGACGTCGAGGACCAGCTCGGCGAGCTGCTCTCCGCGCAGTAGCGCCCTGCCGGGCGGCAGCGCACCCGGGCCAGGTTGCCGTCATCCGCGTACGGGCGCGCCCGATCGGCCGGCCATTCCCGGCTATTGCGGGCCAATCTGCCGCCCGTTATCCGGGTCAGCGCGTCTCGGTGATCTCCGGGCCCCGCTCGAACGGGCTGGGATACTCGCCGCGCTCCTGGGCCTGCGCCATCTCGTCCTCGATCGCCTGGCGCATCTCGGCCGGAAGCTGGATTTCCAGCAGATCGCGCGGCGGGGCCGGGTGGTCGCCGCGGACCACCACGATGTCGGCGAAGATCTCCTCCAGCGGCCCGGCGAGCTCGGGACGGCTGGCGGCCTGGCCGCTGATCGTGCCCCGGAGCAGCCAGCGCGGGCCGTCCACGCCCAGGTAGCGGGCAGGCTGCAGGTCCAGCGGCACGCCGCCCGGCTCGGTGGGCACGCGGGCCAGCAGCTCGGGGCCGAACGGGCCCTCCGCCTCCTGCGACTCGCCGCCGACACTGCGGATCTCCTCGGCGATCTCGCCGCGGACGTCCTCCCACAGGCCGCCGCTCTTGGGCGCGGCGAACGCCTGCACCTGCAGGGCGCTGTCGCTGAGAGTCACGCTGGCCGCGACGATCTGCTCGCCGGCCACGTTGAGCTGGACTTCGGTGTCCGGGCTCACCGGGACCAGCAGGCTGCCGAGATCGACGCGCTGACGCTGCGGGTACGGCTCGCGGGAATCCCAGGGGCCAGAGCCGGGCACCGGCGGCCGGGCAGCCTCCTCGCCGGCCATGTCCTGGTCATCGGGGTAGCCGTCGCCGGCGTAGTCGTCATCGGGGTACAGGTCATCCCCCGGGTCAGCGTCTGCCGGTCCGGCCGGCTCGTCTTCGCCGGGCGGGCCCGGTATCCGTCCTGCCCTCGGGCATCGGCTCGTTCTCGCCCGCCTGGCGGCGCCGCCGGAACACTCCGCTCGCCCCCTACGATCCGTCTGTCACTGTCGTACGTCACTGTCTGTAGTCCACTGTCTGTGCGTCACTGTCTGTACGTCCTGGCCCGCGGGGGCTTGCGCCGTTCCCGCGTGACCGCCGGTCGAGCCGAATCCGCCGTCTCCCCGCGCCGACCCCGGCAGGACCTCGACCTCGTGAAACAGGGCCTGCTCGACCCGCTGGATCACCAGCTGCGCGACGCGGTCACCGCGCAGGAAGCGGACGGTCTGGGTGGCGTCCGTGTTCAGCATCGTGACCTTGATCTCGCCCCGGTACCCGGCGTCCACCGTTCCCGGCGCGTTCACGATCGTCACCCCGTGCCTGGCCGCGAGGCCCGAGCGCGGATGAACGAAGGCGGCATAGCCCGCGGGCAATGCTATCGCCAGTCCGGTGGGGACGATGGCGCGCTGGCCGGGGGCCAGCTCGACGTCGGCCGCCGTCACCAGGTCGGCTCCGGCGTCCCCTGGATGAGCGTACCCGGGCAGCGGCACTCCCGGATCCAGGCGCCGGATCAGCACGTCCGCCCGGCCGTCCTGCCGCGCCGGCTCGTCCGCTTCCATCGGATTCACCCGCAGACCTTACCTCGGGACGTGCTCGCCGCCGAGCTCGTCGGCCTCCGCGGGCAAGGCCCGGGCCCGGCGGGCCACCGCGGCCGCCCGGCCGTCCTGCGCAGCCGTGGCCATGCCGCGTCCTGCCCCTGCTCCCCGCGCCAGATCCGCCAGGCCATGTTCCCACCTAACCAACTACCGTAGACCCATGCGCGACTACCGCGAACGGCTGCGCGCGCCGATCGGCTGGTGGCTGATCAGCGGCATGTGCGTCCTCATCCTCGGTACCGAGCTGTTCGCCGGTTTCAGCCTGGCCGTGGGCGTGGCGGTCTACGTCGTCCTCGCGCTGATCTGCGCCGTGACGCTGCTGCACTGGGGCGGGCCCGTGGTGAGCGTCAGCGGGGCCGAACTGCGCGTGGACGCGGCCCGGTGGCCGCTGGCCAGGGCCCTCGGCGCACTGACGGCCAGGCTGCCCTGGCGTCCGTTCGCGTCCAGGTCGCGGGCGGCGGCGCGGCTGCCGCTGGCCACGGCCGGCCTGGTGCGGCCGCTCGACGAGGCGCAGACCAGGGCGATGCGCGGGCCGCACGCGGATCCGGATGCCTACCTGCTGATCAGGCCCTATCTCAGGGAGTCGGTGTACGTCGAGGTCATCGGGGCAGATGCCCGGTGGCCGTACCTTCTGATCGGCACCAGGCAGCCCGCCCGCCTGGCCGACGCGATCGAGAGGTCACGGGCCGCGATGGCCTCCCGGGACTAGGGCGTGCCGACCGCAGCCGCGTGAGATGATCAGGAACGGCCGGGCACCGACCATCCGGGTACGGGCCCGGCGTCAAGGAGGATAGATGGCAGACAAGCGCGGGGACATCGGCAGCCGCGCGGTCGCCGGGATCGCCGCCATCGGCGCCGGATTCGTCACCCGCAAGGTAGTGACGCTGGCCTGGAAGAAGATCACCGGCAAGGAGCCGCCCGAGCATCCGGAGAACCCGGACGTCGGGTGGGCGGAGGCGATCGGCTGGGCCGTGGTGACGGGTGTCGCGATGTCGACCGCGCGGCTGCTGGCGACCCGGCTGGCCGCGCGGCGGATGTACGCCCCCTCGCCGGAGGCGGCCGCACCGAGAACGGCCGGCCGGGCGGGCTGAGCCCCGGCGCCGTCTCTCCCGGCCCGGCCGGATGGCCGGCCGCCCTCGCCGCCGCCGCTCCGGCACGTTACGATATATCTCGACTGGAGATGGGAGCGGTACGGAGCGAAGGAGGACGGCCATGGATGCCGCCGAACCGCCGGCCCGGCAGGAGCCACCCGCCATGCGGGCATCCGACCAGGACCGGGAGGAGGCCACGCACCGGCTGCAGGCCGCGTTCGCCGAGGGCCGGCTGGACGATGCCGAGTTCGACCGGCGGATGCGCACGGCGCTGACCGCGGTGACCCGCCCCGAACTCGACCAGCTTTCCGCGGACCTTCCCGCGGCGCCGGCCGCGGCGCCGGCCCGCCGCGCTGCCGGAGCCCGGCAGGTACGCGGTCGCGTACAAGAACTCGATCCGCCGCGGCGGACGCTGGCGGGTTCCCGGCCGGTTCACGCCCGTGGTCTACAAGGGAAGCGGCTGGATCGACCTGCGCGCGGCCGAGCTGACCGAGCCGGTGACCACCGTCGTGGCCGTCGCGTACAAGTCGCGCATCGACATTCTCGTGCCGCCCGGCGTGCGGGTGGAGATGGACGGGTTCGGCGTGTCCAAGGGCTGGTCGGCCGAGGAGGAGTGGGAGAGCCAGCTTCCGCGGGACGCCCCCGTGGTGCACGTCCGCGGGGTCGCCTACAAGGGCACCATCGAGACCAGCACCCGGCCGCCGGAGACCGGGCGCGAGATCAGCCAGAGCCGCGCGCTCCGGGGCGGTAACCGACCTCGTTGCCGTACATGGTGCCGAGCGCGTCGGCGATCAGCTCGATGCGGGCGCCGTCGGGATCGTTGAAGTACAGCGACGTGCCGCTCTCTTCCTGGTAGCCCACCCCGGCCTCGTAGAGCTTGTCGCGCAGCCGCGCCCACCGCCCGGGCTCGACCGAGATCGCCACGTGATGCAGGCCGCCGAGGACCTCGTCGTACGGCCCCAGGTCGAGCCCGGGGAAGTCGAAGAAGGCCAGCAGGTTGCCGTGGCCCAGGTCGAAGAAGAAGTGGTTGGAGCCCGGCGTAGTCGCGGTTCTCGAAGATCTCGGTCAGCGGGAACTCGAGCATGCCCTGGTAGAACCGGATCGTGCGCTCGACGTCGGAGGACAGCAGCGCGACGTGATGCACGCCGCGCGCCGAGCTGGCCGGCCGGTCCTGGCGCAGGTACTGCGACCGCAGCCGGTCGCGGTCGGCGGTGATGGCGGCCGGGTCGAACCCGGCCGAGGGGTTGTCGCTCATGGCTGTCGGTCTCCCGTCAGGTGGCTGAGCCCGCCGCGGCGCCGGTCACCTGGTCGCCCCAGCGGGCCAGCGCGTCGTCCAGGTCGAGCGGGGCGATCATGTCGCCCTTGGCCATCTCACTCTCCCAGTCCTGGGCCGGGACCCGCCACATAACCTCGAACTCGATCCCGTCCGGGTCCCTGGCGTACAGCGACTTGGACACCCGGTGGTCGCTGGCGCCGACCAGCGCGCCGCCCGCGTCCAGCCTGCCGCGGATCTCGGCCAGCTCGCCCAGCGTGCCCACCTCCCAGGCGAGGTGGTACAGCCCGGCCTGCCGCTCCGCGGCCGGCGCGGGCCGGGCCGATCTGGAACAGGCCCAGGTCGTGGTCGTTGGCCGATCCGGGCGCGCCCAGGAAGGCGGCCTGCCCCGGGTACTCGGTGCGGACCTCGAAGCCGAGCATCTCGCGGTAGAAGGCCACGGCGCGGGACACGTCGCTGACGTAGAGCACGGCGTGGTTGAGCCGGCGGACGGGCATGACGGGGTCTCCTCGGTTGACGTGCGGCGCGGTTACCCGACTGTATCTCCGGGCGGCGGCCCGGTGTAGACCGCGCGGGGCCGCCGCGGAACCGGATCAGCTCGCGCTCCGTACCCCCGGCTGCCGGGCGAGCTAGGCCCGTTCCTCAGTCTATTAATTCAATCGGAATAATTAACAATGCCTCACGCGGGTGCTTACGTGGAAGGCGTAATCGCCTTCCGGCCCGGAGGAGGAGCGCCCGTGACCCACATCAGCCGAGCATCGACGTGCGGCAGGTCGCCGGGCACATCGGAGCCGAGGTCACCGGCATCCGGGTGGGCCCGCGACCTGCCCGGCCGATCATGGAGATCATCCGGAACGCGCTGTACGAGCACAAGGTGATCTTCTTCCGCGGCCAGGATCACCTCGATGACCAGCGCCAGTCCGGGTTCGCCCGGCTGTTCGGGTACCTGGCCCGGCCGCATCCGGCGGCGGGGCAGGCCGGGGACCGCGGCGGGCCGGGCTGGACGCTGAGCCCGGCGGCGGCCCGGCCCGCGGCTGGCACAGCGACGTGACGTTCGTGGACCGCCCGCCCGCCTGTCCTTCGGCCGCGCGGTCACGGTCCCGCCCTTCGGGGGCGACACCGCCTGGGCGAACACGGCGGCCGCCTACCGGGCCCTGGCCCCGGATCTGCGGGAGCTCGCCGAGCGGCTGTGGGCGCTGCACACCGACGACTGGACCCACGCCGGCCCCGGTGGCGACGGGGCGAGCGGCGCCGGCGGGTACCAGACCGAGCACCCGGTGGTGCGGGTCCACCCGGCCACCGGCGAGCGCACGCTGCTGCTCGGCCGGTTCGCCCGTCGCATCCTGAGCGTCCCCGCGGCCGACTCCGCGTACCTGCTCGGGCTGTTCGGCCGGCAGGTGACCCGGCTGGAGAACACGGTGAGGTGGCGCTGGGCGCCGGGCGACCTCGCGGTGTGGGACAACCGGGCGACCCAGCGCTACCTGATCGAGGACTACGGCGACCTGCCGCGCCGGATGCACCGGGTAGAAGGCCGTGGCGCGGCGACACGTCGGTGAGCGTGGAGGCACAGCGTAGCTCGCCGGCGGACGGGCATGACGGCGGTCTCCTCGGTTGACGTGCGGCCGCGGTGACCCGACTGTATCCCCGGGCGCCGGGCCGGTGTAGACCGCGGGGCCGCCGCGGGTGCCTGACCCGGACGGCGATGCTGCATGATGGTCTCCTGGTGACCGTGGAGGGCCGGGATGACACTCTCGCTGCCGGTGAGCGACGACGCCAACGCGCTGCTGTCGCGCAGCCCGCTCGCGCTGCTGATCGGGATGCTGCTGGACCAGCAGGTGACGATAGAGAAGGCGTTCGGCTCGCCGGCCGTCCTGGTCGGGCGGCTCGGCCACGAGCCGGACGCCCGCGAGCTGGCCGGCTATGACCCCGAGGCGCTGGCCGCGGTCTTCGCGCAGCGGCCCGCCCTGCACCGGTACCCGCGGGCCATGGCCGCCCGGGTGCAGGAGCTGTGCCGCGTGATCGCCGACCGCTACGACGGCGACCCGGAGCTGATCTGGTCCGGCGCCAAATCCGGGGCCGAGCTGGCCGGGCGGGTGGCCGGGCTGCCCGGGTTCGGCGCGCAGAAGGCGCAGATCTTCGTCGCCCTGCTGGGCAAGCAGCTGGGCGTGCGGCCGAAGGGATGGCGCGCGGCGGCGGGATCGTTCGGCGACCGCGCCGCCTGCCGCTCGGTCGCCGACATCGTCGATGCGGAGTCGCTCGCCCGGGTCCGGGCGTACAAGCGGGAGCAGAAGGCCGCCGCCAGGGCCCGCGGGTAACCCGCGGCGCGGCTCTGGCCGCGGGCGGACAGCCGCCAGGAAGTCACCCGCCCGGAGGGCAGCCCTCCGCCGGGCAGCCGCCAGCTCGGGCTGGCGCTACCGGTCGCCGAGCTGGCGGCGGCGCTGCTGGCGCAGCCGGCGCCGCTGGGACGGGTCGAGCATGAAGTAGGCCGCGGCCGGGATGGCTATCGCGGCCGCGATGATCAGGATTACCGCCCACGCGGGCAGGACGATGAGCAGGATCAGCCCGATGATGATCCCGCCGATCGCGAACTTCATATGGTTCGTCATCTCCGCCTTCCCCTGGCCCGGCAGGGGCCGTTACGCCGTGAACCGCATTGCCCTAACTGAACCACATCTGGTCTCGTACCGGTTAAACGACCGGCCGCCCCCGCCGTGTTCCGGGCCGGCCGGGGCCGTCGCGAGCCTAGCGGCCGACCGCGTAGCCCTGCATCCCCCGCGGGTTCGCGGCCGCGTACAGGAACCCGCCGGACCGGGCCGCCGCGCTGACCCGGCCGAGCGACCACGGCGGCACGACCGTCACCTGGTGCCCCCGGGCGCGAAGCGCGGCGATCACCTCCGGGCCGGCCCGCTCCTCGACGTCAACGGCCAGCGGGCAGGACTCGCGCGGGTAGAACGAGGACGGGAAGTGCCGGGTGTGGAAGGCGGGCGCGTCGATCGCCTGCTGCAGGTTCATGCCGAACTGCACGTGGTTGAGGAAGAACCCCAGGGTCCACTGGTCCTGCTGGTCACCGCCCGGCGTGCCGAACGCGAGATACGGCTCGCCGCCGCGCAGCGCCAGGCCCGGGCTGAGCGTGGTGCGCGGCCGCTTGCCGGGGGCCAGCGTGCCGGGCAGCCCGGGGGTGAGAGTGAACATCTGCGCCCGGGTGCCCAGGCCGAAGCCGAGCCCGGGGATGACCGGCGAGCTCTGCAGCCAGCCGCCGCTCGGCGTGGCGGACACCAGGTTCCCGAACCGGTCCGCCACGTCCAGGTGGCAGGTGTCGCCCGTCCCGGCCGGCCCGCCGCCGCCCGGCTCAGCGGCTCCCCGGTGCCCGGGTCGAGCGCCGCCGCCGGCCGGGCCCGGCCGCGGCGGAGGCGGCCGGCGCGAACCGGGGCAGCCGCGGCGCGCGGCCGCCCGGTGCCCCGGGAACCAGGTCGGGCCGGGCGCTGGCGCCGACCAGCCCGCGGCGCTCGCGCCGCGTACCCGGGCGACAGCAGGTCGTCCAGCGGGACGTCGGTGAACCGCGGGTCTCCGTACCACGCCTCGCGGTCCGCGAAGGCCAGCTTCGCGCACTCCACCACGACGTGGATGAGCTCGGCGCTGCCCGGGCCCATGCCCGCCAGGTCGAACCCGGCCAGCAGGGCCAGCTGCTGCAGGAACACCGGGCCCTGCCCCCAGGGCGGCGTCTTGCACACGGTCAGGCCCTGGTAGTCCAGGGTCGCCGGCGGCTCGGCGGCGGCCGCCAGCCGGCCAGGTCGTCGTAGCCGAGCAGGGCGCGGTGGCGGTCCCCGGTGACGTCAAGCACCTCGGCCCGGGCCAGCCAGCCGGCGATGGCCTCGGCGACGAACCCCCGGTAGAACGCCTGCCGCGCCGCCTCGATCTGCTCGTCCCGGTCCGGGCCCGCGGCTTCGGCCTCGGCCAGGATCCGCCGGTAGGTGGCGGCCAGCACGGGATTGGCGAGCCTGGTTCCCGGCGCGGGAACGCCGCCGGGCCGCCGTGGCCCAGGTAGATCTCGGCCGAGGACGGCCAGTGCTCGCGGAACAGCCCGGCCACGCTCGCGATGCCCGTGCTGATCGCGGGCACCACCGGGTAGCCGCCGGCCGCGTACCCGATGGCGCGGTCGAGCACGGCGCGCAGCGGCAGGCGGCCGCGGTCGCGCAGCAGCAGCATCCAGGTCCCGAACGCGGCGGGCACGCAGGCCGCCAGCAGGCCGTTGCCCGGCACGAGATCCAGGCCGAGGCCGTCGAACGCGGCCAGCGTGGCCGCCGCGGGCGCCGGCCCCTGCCCGCCCAGGACGAACGTCTCGCCGCGCGGCCGCGTCGAACCCGATGACCGGGACCTCGCCGCCCGGCCCGTTCAGGTGCGGCTCGACTACCTGCAGCACCAAGCCCGGCCGCCACCGCGGCGTCGAAGGCGTTGCCGCCCTGCTCCAGCACGGCCATGCCGGCCGCCGACGCCAGCCAGTGCGTCGAGGCCACCATCCCGAACGTGCCGGCCAGCTCGGGCCGGGTGGTGAAGGGAGAGGTCATGGTCCCTGACGTTAGCGAGGCCCGCCGCCCACGGGCGCGCCGGTCGCGGTCACGGTATGCGCCGCCGGTAACGTCTGACCGCATGGAAGAGCTATCCCCCCGGCTGCGTGCCGTGTGCGACCTGTACGTAGCCGGCGTGCGCGAGTCGAGCGGCCGTCACGAGTACGACGGCGAGATCCAGGATCTGTCCACCGGACGGCGTCCGCTCCGGGCTGGCCCGGCTGGAACGCGCCCGGTCCGGCGCTGCCCCGCTGGGCGACCGGCACGACGAGGCGCACCTGGCCGTGTTCGAGAACCTGGCCCGGGCCGAGTTCGGCGCGCTCGAGCTGCACCGGCGCAATCCGCTCTACACCTCGGCGAGCTCGACCTGGCCAGCTACGACAGGGACTACGCGCCGCCGGAGCAGCGGGCCGCCGCCCGGCTGGCGCACCTGGCCGCCTGGCCGCACGCGGTGGACAACGCCATCGCCGCGCTCGACCGGGTCAGCGGGCCGGTGGCCGCGGCCCTGCTGGATGCCGCCCGCGGCCTGGCCACAGGCATTCCCGGCGACGCGGACGACCGGATCAGCGGCGCGGCGCTGGCCGCGCACGAGCGGCTCGTGGCCCACCTGGAGCGCGCGGCCGCCCGGGCCGGATCCGACACCGCCCTGGGCCCGGCCGGGCTGACCACGCTGATGAGCAGCGCGGAGGGCATCCGGCTGGACCTGGGCCGGCTGGCCGAGCAGGCGGACGCCGAGCGGGACCGGCTGCGCGAGCGGCTCGCCGACAGCTGCGCGCTGATCGACCCGGGCCGGCCGCCGCTCGAGGTGGCCCGCACGCTGGTCCGTGATCATCCTGACGCCGCCGGGGTGATCGACGCCGCCCGGCACTGGACGGAGCGGGCGACCGAGTTCACCCGTGATCGTGACCTGGTGCCGTACCACGACGGCGAGTGCCTGGTCGGGCTCGCCCCGCCGTCCCGCCGCTGGGCGATGGCGATGATGAGCTCGAACGCGCCGGGCGAGCCGGAGGGACCGTCCTGGTACCAGATCACCCCGCCGGAGGAGTCCTGGGCCGCCGCCGAGATCGAGGAATGGCTCGAGGTGTTCAGCGCGACCACCCTGCCCGGGATCACCGTGCACGAGGTCGCACCCGGGCACTTCTCGCACGGCCGGGCGCTCCGCCGCGCGCCCACCGAGGTCCGGCGGGTACTGCACTCGACGGCGTTCATCGAGGGATGGGCGCACTACGCGGAAGAGCTGTGTGTCGAGGAGGGCTTCTGCTCGGCCGACCCGCGGTTCGCGATCGGGGTCTGGCTGGAGGCGCTCGTCCGGGTTACCCGGCTGGCCTGTGCCATCGGCGTGCACACGGCCGGCATGACGGTCGAGGAGGGGGCCCGCAGGTTCGAGGCGGACACCCACCTGGCCGGGCCGGCCGCGCTCTCCGAGGCCCGGCGGGCCACCTTCGATCCCGGCTACGGCCGCTACACCTGGGGCAAGCTGGTGATCATGGACCTGCGGGAGCGGGCCAGGAAGAACTGGGGGGCGGCCTTCACGCTGCGCAGGTTCCACGCGGCGCTGATGGATCTGGGCGCCCCGCCGCTGGGGCTGCTCGGCACCGCGATCGAGCGCGGGTAGCCCGGCCGCGGCCCGGGCACGATGCGGGGCCCGGCCGGCGGGCGATACGGTGGGGGCATCGCCAGCAAGCCCGGCAGACGTGAGGACGGCATGCTCAGATCGCGCGGCGGGCCAGGACGCCGGCCGCGGCTGGCCGCGGCGCTGACCACCGCCGGCCTGGCCGCCACCCTGGGCAGCGCGGGCTGCGCCGGGGCGATCGCGGGACAGACCCCGGCCGTCCAGGCGGCCACGGCGTACGTGCCGGTGCCGGTCACGCCGGGGCTGACCTCGGCCTACCTGGTGATCAGGAACTACGCCAGCCGTCCGGACAGCCTGGGTCTCGGCCACCAGCGTCGGCGGCCGGGTGACCTTCCGGAGCCCGGCCACGGCGGTGGCCAGATGCACACCGTGGCCGCGATCGGTATCCCGGCCAATGACCGTCCGGCTCGTCCCGGACGGCCCGCACCTGCTGATCAGCGGCATCGAGCGCCTGCAGAACGGCAAGGTGATCACGCTGACGCTGAGATTCAGGCACGCGGGGGTGGTGCGGGTGCAGCGCGCTCGTCACCAACCCGCCGGAGACCGGGGGCAAGCAACGACTACATGAACTGGAGTGGCCGATGGGACAACTGGTACTGCTCAGGCACGGGGAGACCGAGTGGAGCATGGCCGGCACGGCACACCGGCCGCACCGACATCCCGCTCACCGCCGCGCGGCGAGGCAGGCCGCGGCCGGCCCGCGCCGGGGCTTGGCCAGGCGGCAGATCCAGGCCGCCTTCACCAGCCCGGCCCAGCGCGCGGTGCGGACCGCCGAGCTGGCCGGGCTGGCCGAGACGCAAGCAGGACCCCGACCTGTGGGAATGGGACTACGGCGGCTACGAGGGCCGCACCACCGCCGACATCCGGCTGGAGCGGCCGGGCTGGTACCTCTGGCGCGACGGGGTCATCCCCGGCGGACGCCGCGCATCCGGGCGAGACCATCGCCCAGGTCGGCGCCAGGGCGGACGCGGTGCTCGGCCGGGTGCAGGCCGCTGCTCGCCCTGGCGGACGGCGACGTGGTCCTGGTGGCCCACGGCCACATCCTGCGCGTGCTCACCGCCCGCTGGCTCGGCCTGGGCCCGCCGGCGGGCGCCTGTTCCGGCTGGACACCGGCACCATCAGCACGCTGGGCACCGAGCACGACGAGCCGGTCATCACCAGCTGGAACGTCCCGCCCGGCTAGGCTGCCGCTGAAGCAACCGCTGCCGATCAGTGAGCAAGCCGCTGACCTGGGATTCACCGTCCGGGTAGCTAACCTCGCATTACTTCGGCAGGCTCCGGCGACACGGGCCGGCGGCCCGGCGCGGACGCAGGCCCGGCCGGCCCCGGAGGCGGTCAGCCGGCCGACGATGCGGTCCGCGCGCGCCGGCCCGGCGCCACCGCGCGGGCGTTGGCCTCGTCGGAGCGGGCGACGAACCGCTCGGCCTGCGCCTGGGTCTTGCCCCACCGCACGTGCCGCGCCACCAGCCGCGCGCGCCGCTCGCGCGCGCCCAGTTCCACCCACCACACCTCATCGAGCAGCGGCC
Organism: uncultured Actinomycetes bacterium; assembly: GCA_963795575.1. Taxonomy (GTDB): domain Bacteria; phylum Actinomycetota; class Actinomycetes; order Streptosporangiales; family Streptosporangiaceae; genus PALSA-505. The sequence continues at coordinate 51,866 of CAWCII010000012.1, forward strand.
GCGCGACCGGTCCAGGCGGCTCGCCGAACAGCAGGTAATTCCCTTCCGTGATCACCAGGCGGATATCCGACGGGACCGGGATGCTGCCCGCGACGGGCTGCTCGATTTGCCTGAACGAACGATGGGGCGTACACAGTTACGCCGGGCTCGGCCCGGCGGAGCCGGTCCAGCAGCGCGATGTACCCGCCGGCGTCGAAGGTGTCCGGTGCACCCTTGCGGCCGAGCCGCCCGAGCCGGATGAGTTCCGCTCTGCCAGGTGGAACCCGTCGAGCGGCACGACGACCGCCAGCGCGGCCCAGGCCGCGGCGGCCAGCAGGGCCGCGAGCGTGCTCTTGCCCGCCCCGGGCGGCCCGGCCAGGCCGAGCATGCGCCGCGGCCCGGGGCGACGCGCCAGCGCGGCGGCGCGTCCGAGCGCGGCGGCGGTGCTCATCACGGGTGCCGCCCGGATGTGCCTCACCCCGCGGCGACCGGAGCTGCCGCGGCGGGCTTGGCGGCGTCCGGCTATGGCTCCGCGGCGTCCTTCCTGGCCGCGCGAAGATCCGCCGCAGCGCGGGCTCGTAGACCAGCCGCCCGGCCAGGCCGGTCGAGGCGCGGCGGGCGCGCGCAGCGCCGCGGTGGCGGCCAGGTCGGTGGCCGGGGTGTCCGGGACGCCGTACATCCGGCGTGCCCAGCGCGGCAGGGTGGCGAAGGCGAGCGTGTTGAACGGCGGCAGGACAACCTTCAGCGGCAGCAGCGAACGCGGGACCGGCGGGTGGTAGGACGCGAGCAGCGCCTGCTTCGCCTCCGGGCAGGCATGCAGGCGGGGCCGGATCCGCGCGTAGTAGGCGTCGAGGTCGGCCATGCGAACCGGGCACGGCGCCGGGTCCAGGCCGACCAGGGCGGCGCTGCGCCGCTGTTCGGCCACGAATGTGTCGAGGTCGGCCGCCGACACCGGCATGCCGCTGCGCCTGGCGATGTCGGCGTAGGAGTCGATCTCGGCGCAGTGCACCCAGAGCAGCAACTCGGGCTCGTCCAGCCGGAACGTCGTGCCGTCCGGGTCGGTGCCCCGCAGCGTGGCGTGGATCTTGCGAACCCGCCGCGCGGCGCGCTCCGCCTCGGCGGTGCTGCCGTAGCTGCGGACCCCGACGAACTGGCTGGTCCGGATGAACCGGCCCAAGGCCTGCTTCCGGTCCAGGAACGCCGTGTTCTGCCAGGTGCCCCGCATCACCCGCGGGATGCAGCGCCTGCAGGTAGAGAGCGCGGAACCCGGCCACCCACATCACCGGTTCGTCCATGATGCGCCAGGTCACCGAGCCCGGACCGAACAGGCCGCGGTCAGCGCTGGGGCCGGCAGGTCCGGGCCAGGCTCGGCTGCTGCCATGGCGCCGCTCCTTCTGGGTCAGCGCGGGACGGTTTCCTCCCGGAGCCAGCTCAGGTAGGAAGGCGAGCCCGCGACGATGGGCAGGGCCACGATCTCCGGCTCGTCATAGCTGTGCCGCTCGGTGAGGAAGGTCCGTGAGCTCGCCGAGCCGGTCGGCCGGCAGCTTGAGCAGCACCAGCCATTCCTCGGCCCGCTCGATGCCGCCTTCCCACCAGTACGTGCTGGCGACCGGCCCGGCCACCTGCGCGCACGCGGCCAGCCTGCGCCTCGACGGCGGCGCGGCCCAGCTCCATCGCTTCCGCCCGCGAGTCCGTGGTCGTCTGGACCTGGAGATACTCGCCCCGCAGCCCCGAGCTCCCCGGAGGGGTGCCGCGCTGCCCTGAGACGCCATGGGACCTGATCGTACGCCCGGCCCGGCCCGCGCACCGTCTCAACCTTGACCGGGCGGGCTGCGTCGTGTCCGTCGGGCTCAACCATGTACCGGCGGGCCCGGCGGCGCCGACGGCGAGCTGCCGCCCTGCGCCAGGCCGCTGCAGCCGGGCGCCGCGCTGCGCATCCGGGTACTCCCGGGCATGCTCCAGGTCATTACCTGAGCAGGACAGCACCGGACCCCGGGGGTGCGGTCGCTGACCCGGCCCGGCGGCAGTAGCACGGCCGGGCTCGTCCCCGGCCAGGTCAGCAGTCCGGGTTGGGCATGATCGGGCCCTCGTCCATGATCCCGAGGTTGATGATCTTCGACAGCACCGTCGGCTTGCCGTACTGCTTGTCCTTGCCGAAGGCGTTGCCGTTGGGCATCTGCCCGAACTCCCACACGCAGGCGCCGTGCACCCTGGCCTGGGTCCAGTAGGGGTAGAAATGACCGGGCGCCTGGGGCGGCGGCACCACGCACCTGGCCAGGTGCGCCGGGCTGCAGCGGTTGTTGGTGGCGGGGTTGTCGGTCAGGAACTGCATCCGCGGGTAGCGTTTCCCGTTCACGGTGGTGGGCTGCCGCATGGTCAGCGGCGACGGGAACATGCCCGGCGTGACCGAGTCCGGCCAGTCGGGCCAGTACGAGGTGCCGTCGTAGTCGAGGTCGGCGCCGGTGCAGCCGGTGGCCAGGTCCGGGGCGGAGTTGAGCTGGCCGTGGGTATCCCCGGCCTTGAAGCAGATGCCGTCGTTCCGCTCTCCGCTGGGATTCGTTCCGTCCGGCGGCCCGGCGTTCTCGTACGGCCCGCGGCAGATCTGCCAGGCCGGGTCGGCGAAGCTGCCCACCTGGACCGGCGCGTAGTCCTGCAGCCGGGTGCAGGGGGTGAAGTGCCCGACCTCGTAGGCGACGTTGATGTTCGCCACCGCCCAGCCGCCGTCGTTGACCTGCCTGGCGGTCGAGTACAGCGGCCGGAAGCTCCATGGCGTGCCGCTGCAGTTGGCGATCGAGGTGTTCATGAACCCGTTCCCGGCCGAGGCCAGCATGAACCCGGTCCGGCCGGAACTGAGATCCCGGATCCGGGTTTCCAGCGCGCCCGCCTTCCGGTTGTCGAAGATCCGGATCCGGAGCTTGTCGCCGGGATTCATCAACAGGGTGCGCTGGTTCGGCGTCAAGGTGTTGAGGTCGGCCCGCTGCGGGCTGGGCGGCCCGGTGGGCACGCCGTTGGTCTGCACGAAGGCGAAGTTCACCGGCTCGATGCAGCGGTTGTTGCAGGTGCTGAAGCCAGGCGTGCACTCCAGCGAGTCGATCGTCAGCGCCGCGCACCAGTGCGCGTCGTCGCAGCTCAGGCCGTCCGCGAGCGGCGGGAACCCGGGCGGGTAGAACTGCAGTTCCAGGAAGGCGCTGCCGCCGCCGGGGTAGCTGCCATGGGGCGAGTTCGTGTCACTGTCCGGCTTGCACGGCAGTAGCGGGTACGACTCCGGGTCGCACAGGTCCATGGAGTACCACAACGACGGCATCAGCTCGAAGAAATGCGTGATGTCCTTGCGCGGGCCGCGGACCGTGGGCGGCCTGCGCGGATCCCGGGGCAGCGTCTGCACCCAGGTGACGTCGGTCGAGGAGCCAGGCCGGCGCGAGTAGAACTGCATCGTCGGCTCGTCGTGGCCGATGTAGTGGCCGTTGTCGTACAGGTGCCCGTACTCGCTGCCGCCGTGCACCTCCGCGCAGATGGTGCCGCCGGGCTTGACCGGCCGCTGCACGGGACTGTAGCCGTTGCAGTCCAGCTCCCCGACCGGCCTGATGCCTGACGCGGCCGGACGGGCATGAGATGCGGCGGCCCGGCCGTGCGATGAGCTCGCCTGGCCGTGCGATGATGCTCGCCTGGCCCCGGGACGCGGCCAGGCCGGTGCCGGGCGCCGCTAATAGCTGGACGCCGGCCAGCACGGCCGCGGCCAGGCTGACCGCAAGAAACGACCGGTTGCGCGGGTGACGAGAGCCTGCCGTGCGAGCCATGAGCCTGCCTCCTCCTCGCCCCCCGCCTGCCTCCCTGTTCTGTGCACCGACACCGGGGACCGGCGCGGCCGCCGGGCCGGCGGCGCACCCTTCCCGGCGCTGAACGTAACCCCTCCAAGACTGACGGTCAACAGCAGGCGCGGTCATGTCATGGCCCGATCGCCCCGACAGCAGGTCGCGATTGTCCCGCGTGTCGCGAGCCGTTTCGCCGCCCGGTGAGCGTCGGCACGGTATAGTGTTCGAATAATGTACGTGAAGTAGCCCGTTGGTCATATCTTCGGAGGCGCCCCGTGACCGCCGCCCGTCGGCCCGAGTCCTGGGAGGAGATCTGGGATGCCGAACTGGACGCGCTCACCGAGGCCGGTGCCCCGCCGGCCGAGGAGGATTACGGCTGGCTCGACCCCGCGGTCGACCCGCCCGCGGAGCTGGCCGGCGCTGACGGAGCCGGAGCTAGCGGACCTGCTCGGCGACGTCCCGGCCCGGCCGGCAGCGCCTGGCCTGGCCGCTGAGCTACCGGTCCCCGGACGCGCCGGGCGGGGCCGCGTGGCCGGCCGGATTCGCGGAACGGGACGGCACAGGCGGCGGGACCGGGTTCGCCGATGGCGGTGAGCTGGACGTGCTGCCGGCCGGAATCGCGCTGGCCGGGTTCGCCGACGACGCGGACGGCCGGGCCGGGGACCTGGATGATGACTGCCTGGTCGGAGTGCTGCGGGCGTGGCGGCGGCTGGCGTCGTGGGCGCAGGCCAGGGAACTGGCCACGGTCGCCGTGCTGGCCCGGCGCCGCCCCGCCGATGGCACTCCGGCCGCGGCCGCGGCCGGGCAGTTCCCGGCCCGGCTGAGCGAGTTCATCAGCGCGGAGATCGCGGCCGCACTCACCCTGACCGGCCAGGCCGCGCAGGCCGAGCTGGGCCTGGCCGTTGACCTGGCGGACCGTCCGGCGACCGCCGCGGCGCTGGAGGCCGGCCGGATCGACCTGCCCCGCGCCAAGATCATCATTGGCTTGCTGGGCCCGCTGCCTGCCGCGCATGCAGACGCGGTCGAGGCGGAGATCCTGCCGCGGGCAGGAGAAATGACCGCCGGGCAGCTCCGCGCGGCGCTGCAGCGTGCGGTGCTGGAGGTAGATCCGGACGCCGCCCTGCGGCGGCGCGAGGAGGCGGAGAAGGAGGCCCGGGTCGAGCACTGGGCCGACCCCGAGGGCACCGGCAGCCTGGCCGGCCGATTCCTTCCCCCGGCGGCAGCGCTGACCGCCAGCAAGCGGCTCGGCCAGATCGCCGGCGCCTGGAAGAACCAGGGCGCCCAGGGCGGCACGGACCTGCTGCGCGCGCATGCCTACCTGGCCCTGCTCAACGGCCAGGATGTGGACGTCCCGCCCGCCAGTCTGCTGCCGGTGATGCCCGCTCCCGGCCGCGGCGGTCCGGGCGGGCGCTGCCCGGCCGCCGGGAGCCCCGGCGGAATACGGACCCGGCGCCGGCCGCGAGCCGACGGCCGGCCTTCACCACGACCGGCGCGCAGAGCCGGTGCCCGGCGTGGACGGCGGGTTGGCGGCTCGGGGGCCGCAGGCTCCGCCCGGGCTGGCCCGCCCCAGCGCGGGCGGGCTGCCGTCGCTGGCCGGGCTGGTCAACCTGACCGTCCCGCTGGCCACCCTGCTCGGCCTGGCTGACGCGCCCGGCGCAGCCGCCGGATACGGGCCGCTGGACGCCGACACCGCCCGGCTGCTGGCCTGCGCGGCCGCCGGGCACGGCGCGACCCGCTGGCAGATCACCGTCACCGGGCCAGGCGGGCAGGCCCTGGCCCACGGCCAGGCCCGCGGCCCCGCCGGGCCAGGCAGCCCAGGCAGCGGCACACCCGGCAGCGGCACAGCTGACCCGGGCCCGCTCCCGGATGGCAGGCCACACGGCGCGTGGGCGGTGAGCGTCCACCGCCGAGCCCATCGCCACCGGGCACTGCGACCACCGCAATTGCGAGCCCGGCTACCGGCCCAGCCCTGCCCTGCAGCGGCTCATCCGGGCCCGCACCGTCACCTGTTCCGGCCCCGGCTGCCGCCGCCCCGCCGGCCGCTGCGACCTCGACCACACGGTCCCCTACGACGACGGCGGGTTCACCTGTGAATGAAACCTGGCCCCGGTCTGCCGCTATTGCCACCGGCTCAAGCAAGCCGAGGGCTGGACTCTCCAGCAGGCCAGCCCCGGCGTCATGACCTGGCTCACCCCGGCCCGCCGCCGGTACACGACCCTGCCCAGCCAGCACCCGACCTGACCGGCCGCAGGCGGGAAGGGCCGCCCTCGCCCACGGGAAGCCGGAGAAGCCTGAGCTCCGGACATGGGCCGAAAAAGTGAGCAGGGAGGGTGCTTAGCCGCGGCCGGGCGCCAGCGCCAGGTGGCGCGGGGCGCCTTCTTCGGCGACTACCCGGTTGCGGATGGTGCCGACCCCCTCGACGGATACCTCGATCATGTCGCCGGGGGTCAGCCAGACCGGCGGGGTGCGGGCGAAGCCGACGCCGCCGGGAGTGCCGGTGGCGATCACGTCGCCGGGAAGCAGCGTGGTGAACGAGGAGAGATACTCGATAGCGCTGGGGATGTCCACGATCATCTGGGAGGTCCGGGCGGACTGCATGACCTCGCCGTTGAGCGTGGTGGTCAGGGGCACGTCGGACACGTCGGCCTCGTCCGTGGTTACCAGCTCGGGGCCGATCGGCATGCTGCCGTCGAAGTTCTTGCCCGGTGTCCACTGGGTGTTGGCCCGCTGCCAGTCGCGGGCCGAGGCGTCGTTCAGCACGACGAAGCCAGCCACCGCGTCCAGGGCTTTGCCGGCCGGGATGTAGCGGCCGCCGGCGCCGATGACGACGCCTAGCTCGCCTTCGAAGTCGAAGCGCTCGGTCAGGGCGGGCTTGACCAGGTCGGCGTAGGGGCCGAGCACCGTGCCGTGGCCGCGCACGAACACCTCGGGCCAGGTTGGCACCTCGCCGCGGCTCTCGATGGCGTGGTCGCTGTAGTTGACGCCGAAGCAGAGGATGCGCTCGGGCGCGGGCACGGCGGGCCGAAGCTCGGCTGGTACTCCGCCGACCTTCGCGTGCGGTCAGCTCGCGCGCTGCGTCCAGCGCTGCCGCCCCGCCGCCAGGAAGGAGCCCCAGCGAGGCGAACCGCGATCGCCCCGCGGGCTCGGCGACGTCAACGTAACCCGACCGTCCCCGCACGTGCAGCCGCGGCCCGGTGGCGGTGGCAATGGTGGCGAGCCTCACCTGGTGGTTCTCCTTCTGGCGGACGTGGCGCGCGGCGGCTTGCCGTGAGCTTATCGCCGCCGCCGGCCGTGGCGCCCTCGTGCCCGCCCCGCTTACCCGGCGGCGCGTCCCCCTTTACCCACGAGGCCCGCGGCGCGTCCCCCCTTACCCGGCGGCGCGTCCCCCGTTACCCGGCGGCGCGTCCCCCCTTAGCCAGCGGCCACGGAAGGCCCGGCGGCCGGGCTGGTGAGCAGGCCCCGGTCGGCATGCTCGCCGAGCAGCGCACGGGACAGCTTGGTGAGCAGCTCGGTTACCTCGTCGTTCTGCTCGGGTGACCAGTCGGCGATGAGCTGCTCCAGCAGGTCACGCTTGGCGGCGAACAGCCGGTCCGCGGCCGCGTGCCCGGCTCGGTGAGCTGCAGCGCGCCGTTGTCCCTGGTGACCATGCCCGCTCCACCAGCAGGTCCACGAACGGCCTGCCGTGGTCGACCGTGACGCCGGCCTCCCGGGCCAGCTCCTGCCCGGCGACGTGATCCCGCTTGGCCAGGTGGGTGAGCACCCAGCAGCTGCCCGCGGGCAGGTCGAGGCCGGACATCTGCGGCCATCCGCTCGTAACCGCGCCGCCGCAGGTCGGTGCCGGACAACTGGACCAGCGCCCGCTCCAGCTCGCCCGCCGAGGAGCGGTGCGCGGACGGCGGCGCCGAGGCCGTCCGCCACGTCGGCCGGGTTGGCCGCTGCGCCGACCGCCGCCCGCAGCGGCACCTCGCGCAGGAACCAGGAGAGCACGAAGGCGATCAGCGCCACCGGTATCGCGGCCAGGAACACGGTCTGCATGGACAGCGAGAAGGCGTGCAGCACGTCGCCCCGCAGCGCCGCAGGCAGCCTGCGGATCAGCATCGGTTTGGCCTGCACCTCGGCCGGGTTGAACCCGGCCGGCAGCCGGACGCCGCGCAACTCGGCGACGATCTCGCTGGCCAGCCGGTTGGAGAAGATCGAGCCGAAGATGGCCACGCCGAACGAGCCGCCGATGGACCGGAAGAACGTCGCGCCCGAGGTGGCCGCGCCCAGGTCGGCGTAGTCGGCCGAGTTCTGCACCGCGATGACGAGCACCTGCAGGATCAGGCCGAGCCCGAGGCCCAGGATCAGGAAGTACAGCCACATGACAGCGGTCGGCGAGCTCGTTCAGCCGGGACAGCAGGAACATCGCCAGGCTGAGCAGCGCGGTGCCGATGATCGGGAACACCTTGTACCGGCCGCGCCTGCTGATCAGCTGTCCGCTGGTGATCGAGGTCACCAGCATGCCGACCACCATCGGCAGCAGGTACACCCCGGAGAGCGTGGCCGACACGCCGCGCACCACCTGCAGGTACAGCGGCAGGAACGACAGCGCGCCGAACATCGCGAACCCGGCCGCGAACCCGATGGCCGGGCCGATCGGGAACACCGGATCGCGGAACAGCCGCGGCGGCAGCACCGGCTCGGCCGCGCGGTGCGCCGACCGCCACCAGCCGGCGGCCAGCGCGACTGCGCCGACCCCGAGGCCGATGATCACCCGCGATCCCCAGGCGTAGGTGGTGCCGCCCCACGAGGTGAGCAGCACGACGCAGGTCGCCGCGCCGCCGAGCAGCACCGTGCCCGGGTAGTCGAGGTGTGGTGCGACTCGGGTCGAGGTGGCGGGCAGCACCGCCGCGATCACGGCGAGCGCGACCACGCCGATCGGCAGGTTGATGTAGAACACCCAGCGCCAGCTGAGGTTGTCCACGAAGAAGCCGCCGAGCAGCGGGCCGGCCACGCTGGCCACGCCGAAGACCGCGCCGAATGCCCCCTGGTACTGTCCCCGCTCCCGGGGCGGGACCACGTCGCCGACGATGGCCTGGGCGAGCACCATGAGCCCCCCGCCGCCCAGTCCCTGCAGCGCGCGGAAGGCGATCAGCATGTTCATGTCCTGCGCCAGCCCGCACAGCGCGGAGCCGGCGAGGAAGATCACGATCGCCGCCTGGAACAGCCCCTTGCGGCCGTACTGGTCGCCGAGCTTGCCCCACAGCGGGGTGCCCACCGTGCTGGCCAGCAGGTACGCGGTGACCACCCAGGACAGCCGGTTCAGCCCGCCCAGGTCGCCGACGATCGTGGGCAGCGCGGTGGACACGATCGTCTGGTCGAGCGCGGCCAGCAGGATCGCCAGCATCAGCGCGCGTAGATGACGAACAGGCTGCGACCCTGCTGCACGGCTGAGCCGGCGCGGGCGGCGCGTCCGTCGTCATGCTGGTAATCCTGGCACCCGGGCCGGGCAGCGTACAGCAGGGCTCCGGGAACCCGGTGGGCCGGTCAGTCCGCCATCTGCTGGCACATCCAGGCCAGTGACATCGGGTACCGGTAGTCGATGGCCATGTGGGTGGCCTCGAACAGCTCGAAGCGGATGATGTCTTCCTTCACCCCGGCCTCGAGCAGCGCGTCCCGGAAGGCCGAGGCGCCGAGGTCGAGGAACCACTCGTCCCTGGTGCCGGCGTTGATCCATATCGCCCGCAGGGAGCGCAGCGCGTCGGCGTGGTCCGGCACCATCCGCACCGGGTCCCAGTCGAGCCAGCGCTGCCAGACGTCCGGCCGCAGCACCCCCGTCTTCGGGTCGAACGGCAGGTCCACCGTGCCGTCCTCGCGCGCGGAGAAGCAGGCGGCCACGCCCAGCGTCATCAGCAGTATGTGGTCCTCCTCCTTGGTGAAGGAGATCCGGGCGGTGAAATCCGCCCACCAGCGCCAGATGTCGCCGTCGTAACCGCGCAGGTGCCGCACCGCCTTGCCCATCTCCGGGATGTAGCACATCTCGTACAGCGAGTCGCCGGCGTGCGTGGCCAGCACGCCGAACAGGTCGGGCCGCAGCATCGGCGTGATCATGGCGCCGAACCCGCCGCTGGACTTGCCCATGATCGCCCGGTGTGCCGCGTCGGGCCGGGTGCGGTACCGGGCATCGACCCACGGCACCACCTCGTCGCACAGGTAGGAGTGGTACTTCCCGGTGCCCGGCGAGTTCGACGAACTGGCTGCCGCCGTAGGCGGTCCAGGCGTCCACGTAGACGACGATCGCGGGCGGCGCCTCGCCGCGGGCGAACATGGCGTCCGCGGTCTCCGGGAACGGCTGCCGGTAGGCACTGCGGTTCGCCCACATGGCGACGTGGCCGGTATAGCCCTGGATCACGTAGACGGACGGGTAGCGCCGGCCGGGATCCTCGTCGTATCCCGGCGGCAGGTACACCCACAGCGGCCGCTCGCAGGGGTCACCGAGCGGGTTCCCCCGCAGCAGCTCGCTGCTGATGACGTGCTCGTCCACCGCCCGGCGAATTCGGCGGACCAGGGCAGCATGATGCCTCCATCGGTTGCTCATCGGTGGCCCCAGTGTGGCAGGACCGCGGGGCCGCCTCCATTCTTATTCCGAACGGGATCGCGCCGGGCCCTCACGCACCGGGATCGGCCACCCGGGCCAGGAACAGCGGCTCCCCGGTCGCAGTGCCGCGGACGAGCATCAGGAAGGGGCGGTCGAACGCGATCTCGCGGCCAATCGCCACCTGCACGTCCGCGGGCATCATGCCGGCGGCGGTGGCTGCGCTGCCGACCGTGCCCTTCTCCCCCACCTGCAGCGTGGCCGCGTGCTGGACCAGCGAGATGCAGCAGGCCGCGGGCGACATCGCGGTGAAGTCGGCGCCGGAGGAGAACGCGATGGCCATGCCGAGCCGGGCGAGCAGGCCGTTCATCTCCTGGTGCGAGGCGAGAGTCACCCTGGGCAGCGCGATGCCGGCCAGGGCAGCCGTGATGCCCGGCTCCCCCGCGTCGCGCGGGCGGCTGCGGACGGCACGGGCGGCACCTTCCCCGGCCCGGCGCCGTCAAGCTCTCCGGTGATCTTGCTCAGGACGGGCGGGCCCGGCACCTGGCAGCCGGAGGAACCCGGGCCGGCGGCAGCAGCGCGGTCATCGCCAGCCGGCCGCCCCGGTACGGCAGCGCGACCGCCGTCCAGCCGTCCGAGGTCGCGTAGCGGTAGCCGCTGCCGTGCATGAACCTCGCCGTGGCCGTGCCGCCGGCTGCCGTCCGGAACGGGCCGGGGCCGGTACGGCCCGGGGAGAACGGCGTGGCCCAGGCCGCGTCCAGGTACAGGGCGTCGGCCAGCACCCAGTCATCGCCGGCCAGCACGCCCGGCGGCAGCAGGCTGGGGATATGGCCCCTGGTGTCGCGGTCGATCGCCGCGTTGATGATCTGCCCTGCCCTCACCGGATCCGCCGGCAGCGGCACCCGTGCCGGGCCGCGCGTAGGCGGCGGCCACGGCCGCCAGGTAGCTGCGCAGGAACCGCGAGGACGAGCCAGGCCCAGACCCGGTTGCTGCCGTCGACCGTGACGCCCGGGCCGTCCAGCCGGCCGAGCGCCGACTGCCGCGCCCGCAGTCCGGCCTCCAGCCGGCGGCCGCCGGCGACCGGCAGGTGCAGCACCCGGGCCATGGCCGCGGCGGTCGCGCCGCGGGCGCCGAGGTAGGCCAGGCCGAGCCCGGAGGCCAGGCTGGCCGGCGAGAACACGATGTTGGACCGCGGCTGGCTCCGGCACCAGGCGCGCAGCAGGTCCAGGCCGAACGCGGTGTCCGCCGCTCCGAACGGCCGGGCGCTGGCCGCGGTGGACGACCCGAGCCTGCTCCGGCGGACCGCGACGGCGGCCCCGTCGTGCCCCGGCTGGCGGCGGCAGGCCCGGTCGTGCCCCGGCTGGCGGCGCAGGCCCGGTCGTGCCCCGGCTGGCAGCAGCCGGTCGTGCCCCGGCTGGCGGGCGGCTGCGCCGCGCGGGCGGCCCCGCACCCGGCCGCCAGCGCAGCGACCGCGGCCACCGCCGCGGCCATTGCGCGTGGTTTCTTCATGCCGGTGAGACGTTGGCGGCACATCCGCGGTTGCATCACTTTGCTAAGGCTGGCCTTATCAGGTTAGCCTGAAGGAATGACCGTGGACGGTGGCGCCGTGGACGCCGGGACCGCGGACGCCGGGACCCCGGACGGTGGCGCCGTGAATGCCGGGACCGCGGACGCCGGGATCCGGATGGTGGCGCCGTGAATGCCGGGACCGCGGAGGGTGGCGCCCTGGATGCCGGGACCGCGGACGGGGGGACCGTGGACGCCGGCGAGGTGGCCGGGGCGCTCCGGGTGAGCATCGGCCTGCTGCTGCGGCGGCTGCGCCAGGTGCAGCCCCAGGGCGAGCTCACGCTGCCGGAGAGCTCGGCGCTGCTGCGCCTGGACCGCGGCGGCCCGGCCGCCGCGAGCGAGCTGGCCCGGCTGGAGCAGATCAGCCCGCAGTCGATGGGGGCGACCCTCGGCGTGCTGGAAGCGCGCGGCCTGATCGAGCGGCGCCCGGATCCGCGGGACGGCCGGCGGGTCGTGCTGTCGGTCACCGACGCCGGGCAGCAGGCGCTGCGGGACAAGCGGAACGCGCGGACCGAGCGGCTGGCGCAGGCCCTGTCGGCCGGGTTCACCGCCGCGGAGCTCAGGCAGCTTCTGGCCGCGGCGCCGCTGCTCGAGCGGCTGGCGCAGAACATCTGATGCCGTCGGCCGGACAGGACCGGGAAGACGGCCGGCCCGCGGCCCGGCGGCCGGCGACCGCTACAAGTGGGTGGCGCTGTCGAACACGACCGCGGCCGTGTTCATGTCCGCGCTGGACGGGTCGATCGTCATCATCGCGCTGCCGGCCATCTTCCGGGGCATCCACCTCGACCCGCTGGCGCCGGGCAACGTCGTCTACCTGCTGTGGATGATCATGGGGTACCGGCTCGTCCAGGCGGTGCTCGTGGTCAACCTCGGCCGGCTCGGCGACATGTACGGCCGGGTGCGGATCTACAACGCGGGCTTCGCGGTGTTCACGGCGGCCTCCGTGCTGCTGTCCTTCGACCCGTTCCGCGGCAGCCGCGGAGCGCTGTGGCTGATCGGCTGGCGGGTGCTGCAGGCCCTGGGCGGATCCATGCTGACCGCCAACTCGGCCGCCATCCTGACCGACGCGTTCCCCTCCGGCCAGCGCGGGTTCGCGCTGGGCAGCAACCAGGTCGCGGCGATCGCCGGGCAGTTCATCGGGCTGGTCGCGGGCGGCGTGCTGGCCGCCCTGGACTGGCGGGCCGTGTTCTGGATCAACGTGCCCGTCGGGGTGTTCGGGACGCTGTGGGCCTACCGCAAGCTCCGGGACACCGGCGAGCGGCACCGCGGGCGCATCGACTGGTGGGGCAACGTCACGTTCGCCGTCGGGCTGAGCGCCATCCTGATCGGCATCACCAGCGGCATCCAGCCGTACCGGCAGCACGCCATGGGCTGGACCAACCCCGTGGTCGCCGGCCTGCTGGCCGGCGGCGTCGTGCTGCTGACCGCCTTCGTCGTGATCGAGAGCCGGGTCGCCGAGCCGATGTTCCAGCTCAGCCTGTTCCGCATCCGGGCGTTCACGGCCGGCAACATCGCGGGGCTGGCCGTGGCCATCGCCCGCGGCGGCCTGCAGTTCATGCTGATCATCTGGCTGCAGGGAGTCTGGCTGCCGCTGCACGGCTACGACTACAGCGCCACGCCGCTGTGGGCAGGCATCTTCCTGCTGCCGCTCACCGGCGGCATCCTCGTCGCGGGCCCGCTGTCGGGGGCGCTGTCCGACCGGTTCGGCGCCCGCGGCTTCGCCACCGCCGGGATGGCGGTCTTCGGCGCCAGCTTCGTCGGCCTCATGCTGCTGCCCGTCGATTTTCCCTACTGGGCCTTCGCCCTGCTCACCGCCCTGAACGGGATCGGCGGCGGGATGTTCGCCGCGCCCAACTCATCCTCGATCATGGGCAGCGTCCCGCCCCGGTACCGCGGCGTGGCCTCCGGGATGCGCTCGACGTACCAGAACTCCGGCACGGCGCTGTCGATCGGGGTGTTCTTCTCGCTGATGATCGCCGGGCTGGCGAGCACCCTGCCGCGCACGCTGGCCGACGGGCTGCTGCGCCAGGGCGTGCCGTCCGCGATCGCCCACCAGGCGGGCGCCCTGCCGCCGGTGTCGTCCCTGTTCGCGGCCGTTCTCGGGGTGAACCCGGTGCAGCACCTGCTGGCGGCCGGCGGCGTGCTGTCCTCGCTGTCGCCGGCGCACCGGCAGATCCTCACCGGCCGGGAGTTCTTCCCGCACCTGATCTCGGGGCCGTTCCAGCACGGCCTGCTGGTGGTGTTTATCGTGTCCGCCGCCCTGTCGGTACTGGCCGGCGCGGCCTCGCTGCTGCGCGGCGGCCGCTACCGTCAGGCAGGAGGAGAGCACGCTGATGACCGGGCGCCAGCCATTCGGGACACGCGGTGAACGTCACGCCGCGGTCAGGCCGGGCTCTGCGCTGAGCGTGGCGCTGTGCCTGGAGCTGTTCGACGCGCAGCTGGGCAGCAGGCACCTGGACCTGGCCGCCGGCTGGCTGCGCGAGCGCGGCCGCGGGCTTCTACACGATCGGGTCGTCCGGGCACGAGGGGAACGCCGCCGTCGCGGCCGCGCTGCGGGTGACCGACCCCGCGCTGCTGCACTACCGGTCCGGCGCGTTCTACCTGACCCGGGCGTGCCAGGCGAGCCCGTCACCGGATGCCCTGCGCGGCGGCCTGCGGGACGTGCTGCTCGGCCTGGTCGCGGCCGCGGCCGAGCCGATCTCGGGCGGGCGGCACAAGGTGTTCGGCCGCGCCGAGCTGTCGATCATCCCGCAGACCTCGACCATCGCCTCCCACCTGCCGCGGGCCGTCGGCCTGGCCTTCGCGCTGGACCAGGGCCGGCGGGCGGACATCGGGCCGGGCGATGAGCCGTGGCGCGGCTGGCCGGTGCCGCGCTGGCCCGGCGACTCGATCGTGGTGTGCTCGTTCGGCGACGCGTCGGTGAACCACTCCACCGCGGCCGGCGCGTTCAACACCGCCGCCTACTGCGCCTACCAGGGCCTGCCGCTGCCGCTGCTGCTGGTCTGCGAGGACAACGGGCTCGGCATCAGCGTGCGCACGCCGCCGGGCTGGATACGGACGGCGCGGTCGGGCCGGCCGGGCCTGGAGTACTTCCACGCCGACGGCGCCGACCTGGCCGACGTCTACGACACCGCGACCGCCGCCGCGGCCTTCGTCCGGCAGCGCCGGGCCCCGGCGTTCCTGCACCTGTCGGTGACCCGGCTCGGCGGGCACGCCGGCTCGGACGCCGAGGCCGCCTACCGCAGCCCGGCGGAGATCGCCGATGCGGCCGCGCGCGACCCGCTGACCGGCACCGCGCGGCTGCTCGTCGAGGCGGGCGCGGTCACCTCCGGCGAGGCGCTCGCCCGGCGGGAACGGTCCCGGGAACTCGTGCTCGCGCTGGCCGCCGAGGTGGCGGAAGAGCCGCGGCTGGCCAGCGCCGCCCAGGTGATGGCGCCGCTGGCGCCCCGGCGGCCGGACGTGGTGGCCGCCCGGGCCGCGGTCGCGGCCACGCCGCCGCAGCGGCAGCTTGCGTTCGCCGGGCGGCTGCCGGAGCAGGCCGGCCCGCTCACCCTGGCGCAGACGGTCAACGCCGCGCTGGCCGACGCGCTCGCGGCCCGGCCGCAGATGCTGGTGTTCGGTGAGGACGTGGCGCGCAAGGGCGGGGTGTACGGGGTGACCCGGGGGCTGCTGCGCCGGTTCGGCGCGGGCCGGGTGTTCGACACCCCGCTGGACGAGCAGGCCATCCTCGGCCTCGCGCTCGGCGCCGGCCTGACCGGGATGCTGCCGGTACCGGAGATCCAGTACCTGGCCTACCTGCACAACGCGGCCGACCAGATCCGCGGCGAGGCGGCCACGCTGTCCTGGTTCTCCCGGGGCAGGTTCCGCAACCCGGTCGTGGTGCGGATCGCCGGGCTCGGCTACCAGGAGGGATTCGGCGGGCATTTCCACAATGACAACGCGGTCGGGGCGCTCCGGGACATCCCCGGCGTGATCATCGCCGTGCCGGCCCATCCGGAGGACGCCGCCGCGATGCTGCGGACCTGCCTGGCCGCGGCCGAGGCGGACGGCAGCGTCTGCGTGTTCCTCGAGCCGATCGCGCTGTATCACGCCCGGGACGCCGCGGCCGACGGCGACGGCGGCTGGCTGGCGCCGTACCCGCCGCCCGGGGACTGGGCGGCCGGGCACGTGCCGGCCGGGCGGGCCCGGGTGTACCCGGGGCCGGGCGGCGCGGCCGATCTCTCGATCATCACGTTCGGCAACGGGCTGCGGCTGAGCCTGCGGGTGGCGCGGCGGCTGCGCGAGTCGGGACCGGCTGCCGGGTGATGGACCTGCGCTGGCTCGCGCCGCTGCCGGCCGCCGACATCCTGGCCGAGGCGGCGGTGACCGGCCGGGTGCTCGTCGCCGACGAGACGCGGCGCACCGGCGGCGTGTCCGAGGCGGTGGTCACGGCCCTGGCCGACGGCGGGTTCGGCGGCCGGCTGGCCCGGGTGACGAGCGAGGACAGCTTCATCCCGCTCGGCGACGCGGCGGCCACCGTGCTGCTGTCCGAGCAGGCCATCGAGGCCGCCGCCCGCGACCTGCTGCGGCGCGGCTAGAACGCCGCCGGCCCGCCCCGCTGTGCGTAGGCTGCGACCATGACGGAGCAGACGTCCTTCAGCGTGAGCGCCGGCCGCGGCGGCGCACCGCCCGACGACCGGTTGCAGCCCGAGCTGGCCGATGCGTTCCGGCTGGGACGGCGGCTGATGCGCCGGGCGGTGGCCGCGGCCCGGGCCGAGGACCAGCCGCTGCTCCGCGTCCTGCGCGACCACCTGGGTCCGGGGACGAGCAGCATGCCGGCCGTCAGCGGATCCTGGCTGCAGTACGACCACGTGAACGTGCAGATCGGCCTGGACGCCTGGCTGGCCCGGCCAGGCCGGCGGCACGAGCTGGTCGGCATCACCGGTTTCCGTCATTCCACGTTCGGCCTGGCCGAGCTGGCCGAGCCGGGCCGGTTCGACCTGGAGCTCGGCATCGGGAACGTGGCCACCGTCGCCCTTCCGGCGGGGCCGGGCGGTCGAATCCGGTCATGCGTCCGGTGCGGTCTCTACCTGATCAGCGAGGACGAAGGCCGGTACGCGCTATTGCTGCGCGGCTCGGACGATCACGGCCCGATGGAAGAGATCACCCTGGAGGTCGCCGCGACCGACGCCGGGCGGGCGGAGCGGATCCTCGGCGAGATACGGCAGCTCGCCGTCGAGCGTAACGTCTATCGCGGTCATGTGATCTCCTTCGGCGGCCAGATGTTCGGGCACGGCCGGGGCGGGCTGCTGAGCTTCCTGGAGCGCCCGGCGGTGGCCCGCGACGACGTGGTCCTGCCGCCGGATCTGCTCGACGGGATCGAACGGCAGGTGCTCGGTGTGCAGCAGCACGCGCGCCGGCTGCTGGCCAGCGGGCAGCACCTCAAGCGCGGCGTGCTGCTGCACGGTGCTCCCGGGACCGGGAAGACGTACACGGTCGGCTACCTGATGGGCCGGATGCCGCAGGCCACGATCGTGATCCTGTCTGGTACCGCGCTGCAGATGATCGGGGAAGCATGCTCGGTCGCGCGCATGCTGCAGCCGTCGGTCATCGTGGTCGAGGATGTGGATCTGATCGCCGAGCACCGCGCGCCCCGGATGGGCCCGCTCCCGATGATGCTGGGTCAGCCGCACCCGCTGCTGTTCCAGCTGCTGAACGAGATGGACGGGCTCGGCGAGGACGTCAACGTGACGTTCCTGCTCACCACCAACCGGGTCAACATGCTGGAGGAGGCGCTAGCCCAGCGGCCCGGCCGGGTCGATCACGCGGCCGAACTACCGCTGCCCGACGCCGAGGCCCGGGGCAGGCTGATCCGGCTCTACCAGGGGAACCTGGACCTGGATCTGGCCGGCCTGCCAGCGGTGATCGAGCGCACCGAGGGGGTCACCGCCTCCTTCCTCAAGGAGTTGCTGCGCACGGCGGCGCTGTTCGCCGCCGACGACAGCGCCGGGCGGGACGGCCCGCTGCGGGTGACCGATGCGCACATGGGAGCGGCCCTCGACCAGCTGCTCGACACCCGCAGCCAGCTCACCCGGGTGCTGCTCGGCGGGCAGCCGGAGTAGCCCGGATCTGCCCGCCCGGCGCCGGTGCCTGAGTCGGGCTGGCCGCCAGCCGGCAGGCGCCGGCGCCACCAGTAACGCCGGGTCGCTCCTTCGCGGCACGCGCCGGTCGGGCCCTATCCCGCCAGGTGGCCGAGCAGGGCGGCGGTCACCGGGCCAGGCGCCTGGAGGTTGGCCAGGTGCGCGGCGCCGCGGACCACCGTCAGCCGTGCCCCGCTGACCTGCCGGGCGATCAGCGCGCCGTGCGAGGGCGGCGTGGCCGGATCCCCGCTGGCCGCGATGACCAGCGTGGGCGCGGTGACCGCGGCGAGCGCGGGGCGCAGATCCATCGCGGCGATCGCCTCGCAGCAGCCCGCATAGCCCTCCGGGTCGGTGGCTTCCAGCATCCGCGCGGCCAGCGCCGTCGCCGGGGGCGAGGACCGCAGGAACGGCGGGGTGAACCAGCGGCCCAGCGCCTGCCCGGTCAGCGACGCCATGCCGGCCGCGCGCACCTGGGCCGCGCGCGCGGCCCAGCCGGAGGCCGGCGGCAGCCAGGCCGACGTGCAGCACAGCCCGAGCGCCGCGATCCGGTCCGGGGCGTGCGCCGCCAGCCACATGCCGATCATCCCGCCCAGCGATATCCCGCAGTAGTGCGCCCGGCCGACGCCGTGCTCGTCGAGCAGCGCAAGGACGGCCGCGCCCAGGCCGGCGACGGTGTACGGGCCCGGCGGCGCGTCGTGCGGCCCGCGGCCGTGCCCGGGCAGCTCGAAGCGCAGCAGCCGGAAGCGGGCGGCGAGCGCGGGAATCTGGGGGGCCCAGACGTCCCGGGAGGTGCCGAGCGAGTTGCCGAGCACGAGCACAGGCTGGCCGTCGCCGCCCTCCAGCGAGGCGGCCAGGCGGAGCGCGGGGCGGCAGGCGCTGCGCGGCGCCGGCGAGTCCGGCGCCGGCAGGCCCGGGCATCGGGCGGGCGCTCTCAGACATCGAAGAAGACCGTCTCGTCCTGGCCCTGCAGCCGGATGTCGAACCGGAACTCCCCGGCGGCGGCCGGCGCGGCGATGAGGGTGTTCCGCCTGCTGCGTTCGGTAATGCCGGACAGCACCGGATCGGCGGCGTTCGCCTCTTCCTCGTCCGGGAAGTAGATCCGGGTCACCAGCCGGTCGAGCAGGCCGCGCGCGAAGACGGACACGTCCAGGTGCGGCGCCTCGGTGCGGCCGTCGCCGCTGGGCAGCGGGGCCGGGCGCAGCGTGACGATCCGGTACTGTCCGCCGGGACCGGTGGGGCAGCGGCCGAACCGGCGGAAGCGGGCGGCCGGCCGGCCGGGTCCCGGGCCGTCTGCCGGGGATCGTCGGGATGGCCGAAGCTCCCGTCGGGGGCGGCCTGCCAGGTCTCGACCAGGGCATCGGGAACCGGGGCGCCGGCGCCGTCCAGGACGCGCCCGGTGACCACGAGCGCGCCCGCCGCTGCGTCGGGCACCACGTTCGGCCCGTCCGGCCAGGGCAGGGCGATGGCGAAGAACGGGCCCACGGTCTGCGACGGGGTGAGCGGGGGGCCGTTCACCGGTCTCCCGTCCGGGGCTCGGACGGCGTTGCGCCGCGGCCCCGCAGCACGATGTCCCAGGAGTAGGCCAGGGCCCACTCCGGCTCGGTCAGCCCGAGGTCGAAGCGGGCCACCAGCCGCTGCCGGGCGTCCCGGCCGGGCACCGAGTTGAGGACCGGATCCAGCGGCTGCAGCGGGTCGCCGGGAAAGTACATCTGGGTGATCAGGCGCTGGGTGAACGACCGGCCGAACAGCGAGAAGTGAATGTGCGCGGGCCGCCAGGCATTCGGGTGGTTGCGCCACGGGTAGGAGCCCGGCTTGATCGTGACGAACCGGTACCTGCCCTCGTCGTCGGTCAGGCACCGGCCGAGGCCGGTGAAGTTGGGATCCAGCGGCGCGGGGTGCTGATCGTTCGCGTGCAGGTACCGGCCGGCCGCGTTGGCCTGCCAGAATCTCGACCAGGCTGCGGGGCACCGGGCGGCCGTCGCCGTCGAGTACGCGGCCGGTGACGATGATCCGCTCCCCGTGCGGCTCCCCCGGGTGCTGCGCGGTCAGGTCGGCATCGGCGGGCCGCACCCGCTCCTCGCCGAGCAGCGGCCCGGTGATCTCGGTCAGCCGGTGCGGCAGCAGCACGAGAGGCTGGTGCGGCGCGCGCAGCGCCGACGACCGGTACTGGGGGAAGTCGTTCGGCGGGTGCATCCCGCGGGGACGCTGGTAGGAAGGCAGCGTGAAGGTGCCGTCTCCGGCCCGCCGGGCGGTGCTCATCGGCCTGCTCCTTCCCGGTCGGCCGGCCCGGCCGCCTGCAGCCTGCGCAGCGCGGTCAGCTCGCTTCCCGCGGGCGGCGCGATCGGGTCGAGCACCTCGGCGACGGCCAGGTCCCAGCCGGTGCTCGCGCGCACGTCGTCAACCGGCACGTCCGGGTACAGGCCGGTCAGGACCAGCTCGCAGGTGTCCGGGTGGGGCTCGAGAATGCCCAGGTCGGTGACGACCTTCCGCGGGCCGGCGCCGGTCAGCCCGAGCCGCGCCCGGTCGCCGGGCCCGGACCCGAAGCCGACGGACGTGACGAAGTCCACCCGGTCAACGAAGGATCGCCGGGTCTGCCTGGTCACCACGATCACCTCCCGGCAGGACGCCGCGATCTCCGGCGCGCCGCCCGCGCCCGGCAGCCTGGTCTTGGGCTCGGCGTAGTCCGCGCCGATGACCGTCGTGTTGATGTTCCCGAACCGGTCGATCTGGGCGGCGCCGAGGAACCCCGCGTCGATCCGGCCCGGCTGCAGCCAGTAGTTGAAGATCTCCGGCACGCTGACCACGGAGTCCGCGGTCTCGGCCAGGACGCCGTCACCGATCGACAGTGGCAGCCAGCCGGGCTTGGTGCCGATCGTGCCCGACTCGTAGATCAGCACGAGCCGGGGCGCGTGCGTGGCCCGGGCCAGGTTGGCCGCCGCGCTCGGCAGGCCGATGCCGACGAAGCAGGTCATGCCGTCGCGCAGGGCACGCGAGGCCGCGACGGTCATCATCTCGTCAGCGGTATAGCCCGCGGCCCGGGCTGGTTCCGCGCTTCCGGCCATGGCCTCCGCCTCGTGTCCCGCCGCCTCGCTCCTCGTACGGAATGCGCCCATACGTACGCTACCCGTCCTGCCCTTCCCCGGCGAGCACTCCCTGGGCGACGGCGAACGCGCGGTTGGCCGCGGGCACGCCCGCGTACACGGCGACCTGCAGCAGCACCTCCCGGATCTGCTCGGGAGTGAGCCCGTTGCGCAGCGCGGCCCTGGTGTGCACGGCGAGTTCGGTTTCCTGCCGGAGCACGGCCAGGGCGGTGAGCGTGATCATGCTGCGCTCGGCCCGGGACAGGCCGGGGCGGGACCGAATCTCGCCCCACGCGTACCGGGTGATCAGATCCTGGAACGGGGCGGTGAACGGCGTCGTGCCCGCGACCGCGCGGTCCACGTGGTCGTCTCCGAGCACGTCCCGGCGGGCCGCCATGCCCTGGCTGGCCCGTTCGGAATCCGTCATGGCTCCTGCCCTTCTGGCTCGGGGTACCGGCGCCAGGCCGGCGGCAGCCAGTACGGGGCGGGAAGGGCGGTCTCCCGGTAACCGCCGGGCGACTGGCCGCCTGGCATGCCTGCTTCCCGGAAATGACGGTCAGCGTCCCGGGCAGGCCAATCCGCGGTTCCCGTCCGGTACCGCCGCCGCCACCCGATCACCGTCGGCCGCGACACCCCGGCCGGTATCCGACTGGCCATCGGCAGCCAGCAGCACGATCCGCGCCCGCTGCGCCAGCCCGGCCCGCACCGACGAGGACCGGGTCAGCCGCTCAAGCTCCGCGCGATCTCCGTCACGCAGCCCCCAAGCGGCCGCAGGGACGATTCGGCATGGCCCATCGTCCCACCCACAACGGTAAAACCACTAACGACGCGCTGCACGAGAACTCGAGATCAGCACCGCTGACCGCAACGTCCGGATTGGCGGGAATGCGCCGCTACGGCCCGGCTATCGGCGGTAGCGGCGCAGCCGACCCTGCCAACAGGTACCGAACGGCTCTCCTTGTGCCGCTAGCGGATAAGTGCTTGGATCCCGCGGTGAAGGGTGGTCCGGCGGACCCCTGACGTTGGGCACGAAGGGGTCCCCGACGAAAGGAGCGCCATGACCAGACCCATTCGTCTGTCCAAGCGAACGTGGTTAATAGCCGCAGCGGGCGTCTGCCTGCTCGCGGCCCAGGCGCTGTTCGGCGTGACCGCGAACGCGGCGCCCGCGTCGCACGGCGTGCGCCCGAACGCCGTGGGCGAACTCGACTGCAACGGTTACAGCCCGATCCAGAAACCGGCGGCTTCCCGCAAGCTGCTCTGCACCGACATCCGTGGCATCAACGGCTACTACCATCGCTTCTACGACAACGGCCATTACATCGGCCATGACGAGCCATCGATCCGGTTCCTGTCCAACCGGCCCGGCTCTGGCAACAACGTGACCTTCACTGAGACCCTTCCCCGGGATCCGGCGGCCTTGCCCGGCAACAACAATCCCGGTCACGACGTCACCCACTGGTTCGAACTGACCCCGGCGCCGTGGTTCGGGATGAGCATCTGTGACCCGAACTCCTACCCGCAGACCAAGTGCACGCCCAACAGCGACAACAACGCGCCGCACGGCACGTTCCCTGGCGGCGGCGCCGCGTTCATGGAGATGCAGTTCTACCCGCCCGGCTTCGCCCCGTTCAGCGACTCGATCAGCTGCAACAACACCCACTGGTGCGCGGCGCTCAACATCGACTCGCTCGAGGCCACCGACCACAGCGGCCCGAACCCGCACTGCGAGGAGCCGGTGAACTTCGCCTTCATCCAGCGCAACGGCGTGCCCGCCGGGCCGCCGAGCCCGCAGCTCTCCAACGGGGCGACGTTCACGCCCAACAGCCAGACGCTGATGATGAACCCCGGTGACGTCGTGCGCACCCACATGTGGGACGCGAGCATCGGCGGCGGGAAGCGCGCGTTCAAGATAGTCATCAGCGACCTGACCACCGGGCAGAGCGGGTTCATGGAGGCCTCGGCCGCCAACGGCTTCATGAACACCAACTACGTCACCTGCGCCGGCACGCCGTTCAACTTCCAGCCGCTGTTCAACACCGCCCGGGTAGCGAACTCGATCGGCTGGTCGGTGCTGCTGTCCGGCATCCTCACCGAGTACGAGACCGGGCATTTCATCCCGTGCAAGCGCGTCACCGGGCCGTTCCCCGTGGGGTCCGACACCTCCTGGACGACCTGCCACGGGGCCTACGAGAACGCGGGACCGCCCGACGGCACCAAGAAGAGCCAGGAAGCGTCGGACGCGCTCTGCTACAAGAAGGGCGACACGCACGGCGGGACGGCGCCGCCCAACCTGGTCACCGGCTGCGAGGACAACTTCTCGCAGAATGGCGACCTGGACTTCGACGGCACGCCGTACTACGCGGACTGGCCGACCTCGACGGTCCCCAACAAGTGGCCGTCGACGTTCCTCCAGCGGCAGCCGACGACCGTGGGCGGGGCCAGGTACTCGAAGATCCAGTTCGAGACCGACCTTCCGGCGAGCGAGGTGTTCACCTGCGGGCCGAACACTCCGGCAGGCTGCACGGTCCCGCCCAAGGGCCCAGGGCACTTCTACCCGTACTACACCCAGGCGAAGGTCGGCGGGCTGTGCGTGTGGGAGTTCGGCAACATGAGAAACGGCAACAGGTTCGGCGGAGACCGCCAGTACGCCCACCTGGTGCCGCACGGGTTCTTCAAGGGGCAGTTCGACTTCGCGAGCTCGCCCCTGCCCAACCCGAGCTGCTGAGCGAGCGCCCTGGTACGCGGAGCACAACTGACCGCAAGTCCGGGCCACCGCGAATGCGCCGCCACGGCCGGTCCCCGGTCGTGGCGGCGCATTCAATTTGCTGCCGCATCTCACGTCCGGGCCCTGGCGGGCGTCATCGGCGCGAGCGCTCCGCCACAGGAGCGCCCGCCGCGACCGGGCGGGACCGCGCCGAAGCCGTCGACTGGGATACCGTGCGCGCCGAGCTTGACCGCTAAGGCTGCGCGCTGACCAGTCCGCTGCTCACCCCGCGGGAGGCGGCTGAGATCGCGGCGCTCCATGCCGGCGACTCACGGTTCAGGTCGACCATCATCATGCCGGCACCGTTTCGGTGCGGCGAGTATCGCTACTTCGCCGAGCCAGATCCTCAGCAAAACCAGCGGTAAGAAGATCTCAGACGCGGGGCACTAGCTTCCGGCCTGCGCGTACGCCTGCTGGCTGAGCTTCCACTGCTGAGCCTGTGACCACCGCCACCAGTCGGCGGGCTCGCACTCGCGTTCGTCACCGAGATCGGGATGCGCCCAGCCGACCGACGGCAGGTCGTACAGCATTGCGGCGAGACTGGAACAGACGACGTGTCCCGGCAGCAGGTTGTGCTGGCCGGGCCAGCGCCACAGCGGGTCGATCAGCCCGGAAAGATCATGGACATGAAGAGCGTCCAGCGTGTCCTCCGCGATGCCGACCCAGTCGTAGCTGATGCCGAGTGATTTCGCCGCGCTGGCCAGGAATGAGGTCAGCTGGTCCCGGTCGTCAGGCTTCGGCTCGTCGTGGTTGGACATGGTGCGGCTGTCGGACAGGAAGGGCGTGCAGTTGACCGGCCCGACGCCGCCGGGCTGTCCCTGGATGCCTATCCAGCGGCCGGCCTGGTCCTGGTGGGTGACCACGATGACATGGTTGGCCACCGCCGGCTTGCCCTGCAGCGCTTCTCCCACCCGGATGAGGTCCTGGATCAGGCCGTCGCCGGTCCACACGGCCAGGATGTCGCCGGGGGCGGCAGTAAGGCTGGTCATGATGTGCTCCCTTGCTCCGTATTCGCGGGCTCACCTGTACGGAGGGAAGCGGCCCAGTCCAGATACACTCCGGGGATGACCAGCACCGGCAGCGCGGACCGGGTGGCGGCCAGGGACGCGGCGCGGGCGATGGCCCGGCTGCGCAGCGCCAGCATGGGCGCGCTGGCCATGCTCGTCATCCAGTTCGCGCTGGGCGTGGGGGTCAACCTCTACATCACGCCGGACAAGGGCGGCGTGAGCGAGGCGTTCTCCAACGGCCCGCTGCTCGCGCTGCACTCGGTACTCGGCCTGCTCCTGATCATCGCCGCGATCGACCTCCTGGTCCGGGCCATCCTGGTCCGGTACCGGCCGGTCGTGGTGGCCTCGGCCATCGGCCTGATCGCCATCCTCGGCGCCGCGTTCAACGGCATCGGCTTCCTGCGGAACGGGCACAACGCCTCGTCCCTGGGCATGGCCATTGCCGCCTGTGTCGCGATGCTGTGCTATGCCGTCTGCCTGCGCGTTCTCGGTTCTTCCTCCCGCCTGGGGGCCTGAGCCGCCGCCGGCCGGAGGCCGCATCCGCCGCCCGGAGGCCGCATCCGCCTGCCGGAGGCCGCATCCGCCGGCCCGGAAGCCGCATCCGCCTGCCGGTCAGCTGCCGCGGCCGGCCAGCCGGGCCTGCGTCTGCCGGTGTGCCGCCAGCGCGCGCCCGGTGAACTCGCCCGCCGCGCCGAGGTAGCCGGACGGGTCCAGGGCCCGGTCGATCTCGCCGGGACGCAGGCCCTGGCCGGCGTCGGCCAGTTCGTCCCGGAACGGCCGGCCCGTGCGCGCCGCCCGGGCGGCCGCCCCGGCGACCAGGTCGTGCGCGGCCAGCCTGCCCAGCTTCGGCGCGAGCACGGCGGTGACGTGCTCGGCCAGCGGCAGGCCGCCGCGCCGCATCCAGGTTCGCCCGCATCGCGGCGGCGTCCACCTCCAGGCCGGCCAGCATGGCCGCGCACCAGGACGCGGCCGAGCCGGTCAGCCGGAGCAGGGCGGCCAGCGGCTGCCACTCGGCGTGCCAGGCGCCGGCCGCCCGCTGGTGTTCCTGCTCGGCGCAGGCGGCCAGGGTGGCCAGCAGGCCGGGCGCCTGCCTGGTGCAGCCCAGGACGGCGACCGCGGCGACCGGGTTCTGCTTGTGCGGCATGGCCGACGAGCCGCCGCGATTCCCGCCGCCGCCCTCGCGCACCTCGCCGACCTCGGACTGGGCCAGCAGCGTCACGTCCCGGGCGATCTTGCCGGCGGCCGCGCAGCCCCCGGCCAGCGCGCCGGCGAGCTCGACGACCCGCAGCCGGTCGGTATGCCAGGGCAGCACGGGCTCGGCCAGCCCCAGTTCGCCGGCCAGCAGCGCGGCGACCCGCGGGGCCGTCGGCGCCGAGCGAGGCCAGCGTGCCCGCGGCGCCGCCGAACTGGACGGCGAGCCGTTCGCTGCGATCACGGCCAGCCGCGCTCCGGCCTCGTCGAGGCCGGTCATCCAGCCGGCGGCGACCAGGCCGAAGGTCACCGGCACGGCCTGCTGCAGCAGGGTCCGGCCGGTCATCGCGGTGCCCCGGTGCTCGGCCGCGAGCCGGGCGGCGGCCGCGGCGGCGGCCTCGGCGAGGCTGGCGAGCACCTGGTCCAGCGCGGCCCTGGCCAGCAGCATCATCGCGGTGTCGATGATGTCCTGGCTGGTCGCGCCCTGGTGCACGGCCGCTGGCGGCCGATGGCGGCAGCATCCCGTTCAGCGCCCTGACCAGGGCGGGCACCGGGTTGCCGGTGAGGGCGGCCTGCTCGCCCGAGCGCAGCCGGGGTCGAACTGGTCCGCCTTCGCCGCCGCGGTCACCGCCGCGCCCGGCGCCGGCTTCGGCCAGCCCGGCCCGTTCCAGCGCGCGGGCCAGCGCGGCCTCGGTGTCCAGCATCGCCTGCAGCCAGGCGGCGTCGCGGTGACCTCGGCGCCGCCGCGGGCGAAGATCCCGGCGAACAGTCCGCCGCGCTCAGACATGCGCCAGCCCGACGTAGTTCTCGGCCAGCGAGGTGGCCGCCGCGTCCGAGCCGCACACGTACTCCAGGTACGAGAGCTGGAGCCGCCGGTCGTAGCGGTCGTCAATCGTCGAACGTGTGCAGCAGCGTGGTCATCCACCAGGAGAAGTGCTGCACCCGCCAGACCCGGCGCAGGCAGGTGCCGGAGTAGCGTCGAGCAGCCCGGTGTCTGCCGTCGGCGTACCAGGCGGCCAGCGCCTCGGTCAGCACGCCCACGTCGAAGGCGGCGAGGTTCAGCCCCTTGGCGCCGGTGGGCGGCACGATGTGCGCCGCGTCCCCGGCCAGGTACAGCCGCCCGTAACGCATCGGCTCGGCGACGAAGCTGCGCATCGGGGCCATGATCTTCTCCAGCACCGGGCCGTCCTGCAACTGCCAGCCGGGCACCGTCTCGAGCCGGGCGCGCAGCTCGTCGTAGAACCGCTCGTCCGGCCACTTCGCCACGTCCTCGTCCGGGGCGACCTGCAGGTAGAACCGGCTGAGCCGTGGGGCTGCGCATGCTGTGCAGCGCGAAGCCGCGCTCGGTGTGCGCGTAGATCAGCTCATGCGAGGACGGGGGCCACGTAGGCGAGCACGCCGAGCCAGCCGAACGGGTACTCCCGGTCGAACACGGTCAGCACGCCGTCCGGGATGGCCGGGCGGCAGACCCCGTGGAAGCCGTCACAGCCGGCGATGAAGTCGCAGTCCAGCCGGTCTGCTGCTCGCCGTCGGTGGGTGAAGCCGATCGCCGGGCGCTCGGTCGTGATGTCGCCGGGACCACGTCAGCCGACCTCGAACAGGATCTGCCGCCCGCCGCGAGCCGGGCCGCGATCAGGTCCTTGACCACTTCCTGCTGGCCGTAGACGGTGATGGCGCGGCCGGGGACCAGGCGCTCGAACGCGATGCGGTGCAGCTGCCCGCCGAAACGAAGCTCGATGCCGTGGTGCACGAGCCCCTCGGCCGGAGCAGCCGGTCGCCGAGGCCGGTGGCGACCAGGGTGTCCACCGTGCCCTGCTCGAGCACGCCCGGCCCGGACCCGCTTCTCCACGTAGTCGCGGCTGCGCGCCTCCAGCACCACCGACTCGATGCCGCGCAGGTGCAGCAGGTGCGACAGCAGCAGCCCGGCTGGCCCGGCGCCGACGATCCCGACCTGAGTGCGCACGACACCATGTTCCCACCACGGACGCACTGGTTCCCTGTACGGACACATGTTCTCGCTCGGACGCCCAGTGCAGGCTTCTGGCCGCCCGATGCGGACGTCCACGCCCGGGGAGTAGTGCGCCAGCGGTTCGCCGCTCCGGCGGCGGCAGGCCCGCCGCCGCGGATGAGCTGGTCGTCGACGATCTGGACCCGGCCCGGTGCAGTGGCCAGGGCTGGTGCGCAGGCCCGGGCGAACCGGTGCTGGGCGCCGCTGACGCTGAACAGGATCCAGCGGGCGGTGAGGAAGTGATCCCGCTCGCCGAGCTCGTCCGGGCTGGTAGGCATCTCCCGGCCTGACCCGGACCCGGCTGGTCGCGCCGTGCGGTCCCGGCCAGCGGCGGCGGCAGGCGTAGCCGATCTCGTTACCCCGTGTGGCCAGCTGCATCGACGACCAGAAGTACGGCAGCCGGTAGGTCGTGCGGGCCGACGCTGACCGCGCCCGAGCCGCGCGGCGTCCAGCGAGAGGAACCAGATCCCGGTGCGCCCGTCGCGGTCGCGGGCATAGGTGCGCACGTTGGTCTCGCAGAAGTTCGAGCCCAGGGCACCCGGGCGCCGCCCGCCGTCGCCACCCGCATGAAGAACGGCACCAGCCCCACCCAGGCCGCGCCGCCGAACATGTCCACCTCCAGCCCGTCCGGCAGCAGCCGCTGGACGGCCGCGGGGTCGAAGGGCCAGTGCAGGAACGTCAGCCGCTCCCAGCGCTGCCGCATGATCGGCCGGTCGACAGTGAACGGGCACGAGCCGGGGTCGCTAGTCACTGTCCTATCGTCTCAGTGCCGGATCGTCTCAGTGCCGGATCTCTCAGTGCCGGGGCACGAAGAAGATAACGCCGACGCCGGCGGCGACCAGGGCGGCGCCGATCCAGTCGAACCGGTCCGGCGCGTGCCCGTCCAGGCCCCAGCCCCACAGCAGGCTCATGATGACGAACACCCCGCCGTAGGCGGCATAGACCCGGCCGAAGTCGCTGCGCTGCAGCGTCGGGATCACGCCGTAGCCGATCAGGATGGCCGCGCCGAGCAGGCCGGTCCACCAGCGGCGCGCCCTCGCGCAGCCAGCGCCACACCAGGTAGCCGCCGCCGATCTCGGCCAGCCCGGCCGCGATGAACAGGCCAATGGACCGTGCGATCTCCATCTGTTCCTCATCCCTTCGGCGGCGTCGGGCCCAGGGCGGCGATGAGCTTCGCGAGCTCCTGGTCCTGGCTGAGCAGGTGGTCCTGGATTTGCAGGGCTTCGTGCAGGACGGCCTCGGCGTCCAGGTAGGTATTCTCGGCGCGCTCGTCAGCCGCCGCGGCCTGGACATTCTGGCCCACGATGATGATCGACAGCAGCACCAGCTGGAGGAAGGTCTGCGCGATCCACTGCACGACGCCGCCCACCCCGCCGCGGATGGCCGACGGCAAGCCGAACAGGGCTATGGCGGCGAAGACATACGCGCACCACATGGAGCCGACGACGGCCGTGATCTTCAGGGCGAAGGCCGTGTTGAACCGGGTGATGGGACCGGTCCGTGCGAACTGGTCGGCCACCTTGGCCGGGCGCGCCGCCTTCCGGCGCTTGATGTGCGGGTGCGGGACATGCCGGTAGGCGCTCATGTGGCTCTCCGTGCGGTAGATCGCTCTGGGCCTGTGGCCTATTGTCGGCGGTATGACCGAACAGACCGCTCTTGCCTCCGGCCCGGACCTCCCCCAGCGGCGCAACCTGGTGACCGAGATCCCCGGTCCGGCCTCCCGCGCGCTGCTCGAACGGCGGCAGCGCAGCGTCGCCCGCGGGGTCAGCAGCGTGCTGCCCGTGTTCGTACGCAGGCCGGCGGCGGCGTGCTGGTCGACGTGGACGGCAACTCGCTGATCGACTTCGGCTCCGGGATCGCCGTGGTCTCCGTCGGCAACAGCGCGCCGCGGGTGGTCGAGGGCGTCAGGGAGCAGGCGGCCAGGTTCACCCACACCTGCTTCATGGTCACGCCGTACGAGAGCTACGTGGAGGTCTGCGAGGAGCTGGCCCGGCGCACCCCCGGCGACCACGAGAAGCGGTCCATCCTGGTGAACTCGGGCGCGGAGGCGGTGGAGAACGCGGTGAAGATCGCCCGGCACGCCACCGGGCGCCAGGCGGTGGTGGCGTTCGACCACGCCTACCACGGGCGGACCAACCTCACCATGGCGCTGACCGCGAAGAACATGCCCTACAAGCACCGGTTCGGCCCGTTCGCGAGCGAGGTGTACCGGGTGCCGATGGCCTACCCGCTGCGCTGGCCGGGCGGCCCGGACCGGTGCGCGGCCGAGGCGCTCGACGTGGTCACCGGGCTGATCCACGCCCAGGTGGGCGAGCAGAACACGGCCGCGGTGATCATCGAGCCGATCCAGGGCGAGGGCGGGTTCATCGTCCCGCCGGACGGGTTCCTGCCCGGGCTGGCCGGAGTTCTGCCGCGCGCACGGCATCGTGCTGATCGCCGACGAGAATCCAGAGCGGGTTCTGCCGGACCGGCGACTGGTTCGCCTGCGAGCACGAGGGCGTGGTGCCCGACCTGGTCACCACGGCCAAGGGCATCGCGGGCGGGCTGCCGCTGGCCGGCGTGACCGGCCGCGCCGAGCTGATGGACGCCGTGCACGCCGGCGGCCTGGGCGGCACCTACGGCGGGAACCCGGTCGCCTGCGCGGCCGCGCTCGGCGCGATCGCCACCATGGAGGCCGAGGACCTGCCGGCCGGGCCCGCCGGATCGGCGAGATCATGCTGCCCCGGCTGCACGCGCTGGCCGAGAAGTACCCGGTGATCGGCGACGTGCGCGGGCGCGGCGCGATGCTCGCGGTCGAGCTGGTCGAGCCGGGCGGCCTCACGCCCGACCCGGCCGCCGCCGGGAAGGTGGCCGCGGCCTGCCACGCGGCCGGCCTGGTCGTGCTGACCTGCGGGACGTTCGGCAACGTGCTGCGGTTCCTGCCGCCGCTGGTCATCCCCGAGCACCTGCTGGACGAGGGACTGACCATCCTGGAGGAAGCCTTCGCCAGCCTGTGATGGCACATCCCGCGGGCCGCCTGCCCACCGGCCGGCTGCCTACGGACCGGCTGGAGGCCGCCGTCGCCGCACTGCGGGAACGGCCCATCAGCGTCTGCGACAAGGGCTTCGGCGGCATCGCCCCGGTGACCGCGGCGGGCCTGGCCGCACAGCGGCCGGGCCTGCTGACCGGGGCGTTCACCCTGCCGGTGATGGTGCTGCGGGACAGCGCGCTGCGGCAGAACGTCGAGGCCATGGCCGCCTGGTGCGCGGCAGCCGGGGTGGACCTCGCGCCGCACGGCAAGACGCCCATGGCGCCGCAGCTCTTCGCCCGCCAGCTCGCCGCCGGGGCCTGGGGGATGACCGCGGCGACGGCCGGGCACATGCGGGTCTACCGCGCGTTCGGCGTGCCCCGGATCCTGCTCGCCAACGAGCTGACCGACCGGGCGGGCATCGCCTGGCTGGCCGCCGAGATGACCGCCGATCCCGGGTTCGACTGCTACGTGTACGCGGACAGCCTCGACGGCGTGCGGCTGCTCGACGAGGCGCTGCGGGCCGGCCGTGCGTCACGGCCGCTGCCGGTCCTGGTCGAGCTGGGCTTCCCGGGCGGGCGCACCGGCTGCCGGACCGCCGCGCAGGCGGCCGGGGTCGCCGCGGCGGTCGCCGCGGCCGGCTCGCTCCGGCTGGCCGGGGCGGCCGGCTACGAGGGCGGCATCGGCCACGACCGCTCCCCGGCCACGCTGGAGTCGGTGGCCGCGTTCTGCCGCGAGCTGCGCGGACTCGCCGAGCAGCTGCGCCCGATGGGCACGGCTCCGCCGGCTCATCCTCAGCGCCGGCGGGAGCGCCTATTTCGACGTCGTGACGGCGGAGCTGACCGCGGCCGGATCCGGCGATGGCGGAACCGGGTCGTGCTGCGCAGCGGCGCCTACATCACGCATGACCACGGCCTGTACGCCAGCCTCACCCCCGGGGCGGCCGGCGCCTGGCCAGCCCCGGGCCCGCGCTCGCGCCCGCGTTCGAGCTGTGGGCCCAGGTGCTGTCCCGGCCCGAGCCCGGCCTCGCGCTGCTGTGCGCGGGCCGCCGGGACGTGGCCTTCGACCAGGGGATGCCGGTCCCGCTGCGGGCCGCCCGCCCGGGGCGCCGCAGCCGGAGGCGGCCGGCATGCAGGTCACCCAGCTCGCCGACCAGCACGCCTACCTGAGCGTGCCGGCCGACTCCGGCCTCGCCCCCGGGGACCTGGTCTGCCTGGGCATCTCGCACCCCTGCACGGCCTTCGACAAGTGGCGGGTCATCCCGGTGATGGACGACCAGTACCGCGTCGTGGACGCCGTGCACACGTTCTTCTGACCGGGGCGGTCACTTCTTCTTGACCCGGGTGGTCACATCTTCTTCTGACCGGCCGGTCAGGCTTCCGGGCCGGGGCCTCACATCACCGCGAGCTGGCCGCCGTCGATGACCAGGCCGGTGCCGTGGATGAACGAGGCGTCGTCGGAGGCGAGGAACGCGTAGGCGGCGGCCACCTCCTCGGCCCGCCCCGGCCGGCCGAGCGGTATCCGCTGGCGGGCGTACTCCGCCTCGAAGTTCCCGCCGCCCAGATCGGCGGCGATGGCCGCGTTCAGCGGGGTACTGATGAACCCCGGGCACAGCGCGTTCACCCGGATGCCGCGCCGGCCGAGCTCGGCCGCCATGGTCTTGGTCAGCAGCAGCACGCCGCCCTTGGACGCGTTGTAGTGGGCGTAGTCCTCCTCGCCCGCGATCCCGTTGGTGGAGGACATGTTGATGATGACCCCGCCGCGGCCCTGCTCGGCCATCCGGCGCGCGGCGGCCCGGGCGGCCAGGAACATGCCCCGCAGGTTCACCGCGAGAATCCGGTCCCACGCGGCCGGCGTGATCTCCAGGAACGGCTGCCGCCGGGCGGTACCCGCGTTGTTGATCAGGACGTCGACGCCGCCCAGCGCGCGCCAGGCCGCCTCGGTCATGTCCGCGACATCGGTCTCGCGGCTGACGTCGCAGGCCGCCCCGGCGATGTCGCCGAGATCGCGCAGCCCGGACACCGCCGCGTCCACCTCGGCCGGGTCCAGGCCCGCGATGAAGACGCGGCAGCCCTCCTCCAGGAACCTCCGCGCGGCGGCCAGGCCTATCCCGCTGCTGCCCCCGCTGACCAGGACCCGCTTGCCCGCTAGCCCGCGCATCGCCGGCCACCATCCGCTCCGGCACATGGCCTATGATTCCGCATGGCGGAATCATAGGGTGATGGCGGCCGGCCCGCGGGACAGGGCCTGACCCGAGCGAGGTGAGCGATGCCGGAGTCGCCGGTGGCCAGCATCGACCGCGCGCTGCGCATCCTCGCGGTGGTCAGCGAGGCGCCGCGCGGGCTGTCGCTGGACGACCTGGCCGGCCGGCTCGAAGTGCCCAAGAGCTCGCTGCACCGCATCCTCGCCGCCCTGAAGTACCGCAGGTTCGTCGCCCAGCCGGAGCCGGGCGGTCGGTACTTCCTGGGCACGGAACTGCTCGCCACCGCGTTCCGGTTCTCCGACGCGCTCGACCTGCGGGCCCTGATCCGCCCCTACCTGGCCCGGCTGGCCGCCGGGGTGAACGAGACCACGCACATGGCCGTCCTGGACGGGGCCGAGATCGTCTACCAGGACAAGATCGAGTCCTCACATACGATCAAGCTCTCGTCGGTCATCGGCGGCCGCAACCCGGCGCACGCCACCGGTGTCGGCAAGGCCCTGCTGGCCTGGACCTATCCCGCCGACGACGCGCTGGCCGCGTGGGCGGCCAGGTACCAGCCGCTGGCCAGGCGCACCCCCGGCACGATCACCTCGGTGCCCGGTCTGGCCGCCGAGCTCGCGGCCGTCCGGCAGCGCGGCTACGCGCTCGACGTGGAAGAGAACGAGGCCGGCGTGCAGTGCGCGGCGGTGCCGATCTTCCTCGGCCGGGACGTTCCCGCGGCCGCGGTCAGCGTGACCGTGCTCGGCACCCGGGCCGGCCCGAGCCGCCTCACCGAGCTGGGCGAGTTCCTCCGGCACAGCATGGGCGAGTGGACCGAAGCCCGGCCGCTCACCGCCCCGCAGCAGGGCTAATCGCCTACTCCGCGGGTGCACCTGAGAACCCTTGCTGCGCGCGCCTGGAAGGGCCCGTGAATCGCGCTCGGTAGCGCCACCCCCGCACCAGCGGTGAACCCGGCACAACCGGTCCGGCGGGGCGGCGCACCGGCGGGGGGCGGTCAACCGGCAGCCTGGTGGCGGACTCTGTGCTGCCTTGACGCGGGTGCCGGGGGTGGGACAGACTGGTAATGGAATTACGTTCCGTTATACGGAATGCCGGAATTCGGCGGCGGGAGGCGTTCATGGGCGGGGCGCTGGCCCGGGTGCCGGTGGCGGCGGGCTTGCTCGCTGAGGGGCCCTGCTGGGATGCCGGGGCGGGCGGGCTGTACTGGGTGGACATCCCGGCCGGGCGGGTGCACTTCCTGGGCGAGGCAGGCGGGCAGCGCAGCTGGGCGGCGGGACAGCCGGTCAGCGCGGTCGTCCCGCGGGCCGGCGGCGGGCTGGTGCTCGCGGCCAGGGACGGGTTCCTGGCGCTGGACCCCGGGACCGGCGAGACGGCTGCCCTGGCGGCGGTCGAGGCTGACCGGCCGGGGAACCGGATGAACGACGGGGCCTGCGACCGGGCCGGCCGGCTCTTCGCCGGCACCAAGGCCGAGGACGACGAGCCGGGGGCGGGCGCGCTGTACCGGCTGGATCTGGACCTGGCCGTCACCCGGGTCATCGCGGACGTGACCATCTCCAACGGGATCGGGTGGAGCCCGGACGAGCGGCTGATGTACTACGTGGACTCCCCCACCGGGCGGATCGACGTGTTCGACTACGACCCGGCCACGGGGACGTTCGGGGGGCGGCGGACGTTTACCAGGGTGCCGGACCCAGACGCGGGGCCGGGCGGGGATGCGGTGCCGGACGGGCTGACCGTGGACGCCGAGGGCGGGGTCTGGGTCGCGCTCTGGGGCGGGTCGGCCGTGCACCGGTATGACGCCGGCGGACGGCTGGACCGGATCGTGGATGTCCCGCACGTGAACGTGACGAGCTGCGCGTTCGGCGGCGCCGGGCTGGACCTGCTGTACGTCACGGCGGCGGCCGGGCCGGGCGCGGCCGAGGGCGCGCTGTACCGCTTCCCGGCGGGGGTGACCGGCCTGCCCGCCCATCCGTTCCGCGGCTGAACCGGCCGCTGCCTGCGCCACCGCACTGGCCCGAGATCCTACGGAGGTACGCGTGAAGGCCCTGGTCCTGGTCGCCCCCGGCGCAGTCGAACTGCGCGATGAGCCCGAGCCGCTGGTCGGCGAGGGCGAACGGCTCGTGCACGTGCGGTCGGCCGGCATCTGCGGCAGCGAGCTGCACGGGGCCCGCACCCCGGGGTTCCGCAAGCCCCCGCTGATCATGGGGCACGAGTTCGCCGGCGTCACCGAGCAGGGCGACCGGGTGGTCGTCAACCCGATCCTGTCCTGCGGCCGGTGCCGCCTGTGCCGGTCCGGCCAGCGTCA
The DNA here is from genome assembly GCA_963795575.1 of uncultured Actinomycetes bacterium. Lineage (GTDB taxonomy): Bacteria > Actinomycetota > Actinomycetes > Streptosporangiales > Streptosporangiaceae > PALSA-505. The sequence goes on from CAWCII010000012.1 coordinate 87,481, forward strand.
GATCTGCGGGCACCGGCGCATCATCGGCGTGCACCGTCCGGGAGGGTTCGCCGACCGGGTGGCGGTGCCCGAATCCGCGGTGCGGACCGTGCCGCCGGACCTGCCGATGGAGGTCGCCGCGCTGATCGAGCCGGCCGCCAACGCCGTGCACGCCTGGAACCGCGCCACGGCCGCCTCCCCCGCGACGCCGAGCTCGCGCATCGGGGTCATCGGGTGCGGGGCCATCGGCCTGTTCTGCCTGCTGGCCGCGCTGGCCAACGGCGCGCGGAGGGCGCACGTGACCGACCTGTCGCCGGCCCGGCTGGCCATCGCGCGGCGGCTGGGCGCGGCGTCGGCCAGCACCCAGCTGGACGGCGAGTTCGACATCATCTTCGACGCGGTCGGCCTGGCCGCCACCCGCGCCCAGTCGGTGCACCGGCAGCGGCCTGGCGGCCTCGCCGTGTGGCTCGGGCTGGCCGACGCCGAGCCCGGGTACGACGCGGCCGGGCTGGTCCGCAGCGAGAAGAGGGTGATCGGCTCATTCGCCTACTCCGACCAGGAGTTCGCCGAGGCGGCCCGCCTGCTGGCCGGCTGGGACCTGACCTGGGCCTCCCGGTACCCGCTGTCGGCAGGCGCGCAGATCTTCACCGAGCTCATGGACGGCGCCTCGCATCCGGTCAAGGCCCTGCTGCAGCCGTAACGGCGCCGTTCCCCCGCCGGATCCCGGATGTTCATCCGGGTCCATCCGGGGAAGCGGGGAGGCCTGCTGGCGCCGGCGCCCGACCGACGCCAGCCAGTGACCGGAGGACCACGATGGCGACCCGCGGACAATCGCAAGCACCGGCGGAAGACTCGCAGGGGTTCATCCGCGCGATGAGCCTGTTCCCGGCGACGTCGCTGAACATGGCGCAGATGGTCGGGATCGGGCCGTTCATCACGATCCCCCTGATCATCTCGGCCATCGGCGGACCCCAGGTCATGATCGGCTGGGTCATCGGGGCACTGATCGCGCTGTGCGACGGCCTGGTCTGGGCCGAGCTCGGCGCGTCGATGCCGCGGGCGGGCGGTACCTACACCTTCCTGCGGGAGGCCTTCCAGTACTCGACCGGCAAGTTCATGCCGTTCATGTTCGTCTGGTCTACTCTGCTGGTCACGCCGCTGATCATGGCCACCGGGATGATCGGCATGACCGACTACCTCGGCTACTTCTGGCATATGACCAGCATGCAGAGCCACTGGATCGCGGTCGGGTTCACGGTGCTGACCGTCGCGCTGCTCTACCGCCGGATCGACTCGGTGGCCCGGTTCACGAAGATCCTCTGGGTCGGCATGATCGTGACGGTCGTGCTGTACCTGGTGGCCGCCTACTCGCACTTCCACCCGAGCGTGGCGTTCAGTTTCCCGCCGGGCGCGTTCGACCTGGGCAAGACCGCGTTCTGGACCGGGCTCGGCGCCGCCCTCACGCTGGCGATCTACGACTACCTCGGCTACTACACGGTCGCCTACCTGGGCGACGAGGTCCGCGATCCGGGCCGGGTGATCCCGCGCTCGATCATCATCTCCATCGTCGCGGTGATGGTCATCGACCTGTCGATGAACATCGGCACGATCGGCGTGATCCCGTGGCGGCAGGCGGAGAAGTCCACCTCCATCGGCTCCGACCTGCTGCACCACGTGTGGGGAGGGGCGGGCGGCGCCACCATCACGATCCTGATCATCTGGACCGCCTTCGCCTCGGTGTACACCGGCCTGCTCGGCGCGTCCCGGCTGCCGTTCAGCGCCGCGCGGGAGCGGCTGTTCTTCAGCCCGTTCGGCCGCCTGCACCCGCGGCTGCGCTTCCCGCACATCTCGCTGCTGGTGATGGGCCTGGTCACCGCGGTCGCGTCGTTCTTCTCGCTGACCACCGTCATCAACGCGCTGATCGCCCTGGTCATCTGGGTGCAGTTCATCGGCCAGATCGCCGCGCTGACCATCCTGCGGCGCAAGCAGCCCGGCCTGCGCCGGCCGTACCGGCAGTGGCTGTATCCGGTACCGAGCCTGCTCGCGCTGATCGGCTGGGTGTACATCTTCCAGGCGTCCGGCTGGAGCGCCATCCGGATCATGCTCATCTGGACCGCCGCCGGGATCATCGCGTTCCTGATCTGGGCGCGCGCCGGGCACTCCTGGCCGTTCGGTCCCAAGGAGATCAGGGAAGAGTTCCTGGCCCCCGGCGGCCAGGAACCCGCGACGGGGAGGCGGAGGCGGAGGCGGAACGGTGAGCCACGCCCCGGACGCGACCTAGCCTGGCGTTTAACCTGCGTATTCGCGTCTTGTGTTGAGCGTACGTTTCCTCTTGGTCGTCTTCCCCACGTCGTGGCGGGGTGCGGGACGGCGGTTTTCCGATCCTGGCGGGCGGCCTGGGCCGGGGCTTGCCGGGTTGGGTGCGCCGGCCGGGCAGGGCAGGGTGGCGTGGATGTTCCGGAACCCGTGGCGGATCCGGGCCGGGGTCAGCCGCCCGGGCTGGGCGGGCCGTTCCCGGGGCAGGCGCAGATCCGCTGCCAGCGGCCGGGCGAGGCGCAGCCGGGCGTGGCAGGCGATGATGATCCAGGTCCAGCGGTCCGCCGCCTGCGCGTCGGGGAGTTTCGGGGTGGTCCAGCCGAGGACCTGCCCGGGCGATCTCGGCGAGTCCGCCCAGCGGCAAGGTTCGGGACATGGCAGCGGCCAGCCCGTTTCAACGCGCTAGTGATCCGCCTAACCACGTGACGGGACACAGCCAGCGCTCGGCCATATGCACCGCTTCAGGCGCCTGTCCTCAGATGGTGGGCGTAAGTTATGCAGCAGGTAAAATCCGCATCTGCTCTGAATAGGCCTATTGTCCGGTCGTTATGAGATGTATATTCCCGCTAGCGCCATGAGCAGTCTCAGCGATCGACGTGGAGCCAGAATGGCATCTGTTGCGGGCACGATGGGGGCCCGAGCCAGGATGCTGGGCGCGCATCGTTCCCGGATTTTCCGGGCGGAAGCCTGCGATGGCGGGGTATCAACAAGCACCCAGTAAGGGGAGACGGCATGCACAGGATCGTGCGCACACGGGTTGCGCTGCTGGCATTACTGTCGCTTCCGGTGGCACTGCTCAGCGTCCCCGGGGGAGCGACGGCAGCCACCACGACTCATACCGTGGCCCGGCCGAGCGCCGTGACCGCATCAAGCTTGGGGACATTCAAGCCGACCTTTGCCGGCCCGGCGGCGACTGGCTGCCGGGTCAACTGCTCTTTGCTGAGCGGCCCGATCAACACACCGTCCACCGCAGCGGCCGCATCGGGCCACCCGGTAGGCACCACTGGGCAAGCCACGAAAGTGGAGCGCCCGCAGGCCATGCCGCCGGCGTCGGATCTCCGGCAGCTCCATATCTCCGCGGCTCAACGGCGCCAGCTCGCTCAGAGCAGCCCGTCCAACCCGCTCCCGTCGGTCAGTTGCCAGCCGCTGGGCCGGGGCTGTGACCGGATCAGCACGTCGAGGGGTGGCGCCACCAGCGTGAAAGGCCTGAACGCGGTCGACAGCGCCGAGCTCTCAACCAACCCCGTCGGCGACGGCAATGTTGAGCCCCCGGACCAGGGTCTGTGCGCCAGCAACAGGTTCGTGGTCGAGACCAACAACATCGGCGAGATCCTGATCTTCAACACCGCGCTGAAGCGCGAGTCCGCGCCGATCTCGTTCGACGCGATCATGGGACTCACGAAGAAGCACTGGAGCAACGGCGGGGATCCGTCCTGCATCTATGACCCGGCCAACGGCGGGCACTGGTTCTTCACCCAGATCGTCTCGGCCAGCCCGGAATCCAAGGGCGGCGCGTTCGTCGGCTGCTTCGCCGGCGTGTCTAACTCCTGCTACGAAGGCATCGCGGTAACCGACGGCTCCAGCCCGTTCGGCCCCTACCACGTGTACTTCTCCAGCGCCGACTACAACCCGGCCGAGCCGGGCTACCCGTCCCTGCTCAACGACTTCGCGAAAATCTCGGTGACCCGGGACGCATTCCTGATGTTCTACGACGAGTTCCCGTTGCTGCCCGGGACGCTGCCCGGCTTCGGCGGCGGTTTCTTCAACGGGGCGCAGGAGTTCGCGTTCCGTAAGAGCGCGCTGGAGCAGGGCCTGCCGGTCAAGCTGGCCAGCGGAAAACCGAATCCCGCGGTCACGGTGGCCAGGCAGAACATGGGGCTGATCCGCACCCCGGACGGGACGTGCGCCCGCGACAAGGTGCTGCACGAGGGCGGCATCACCTGCTGGGTGGCGGTGATCCCGGGCCAGCCGGTCGCGGGCCGGTTCGACAATGCCCACGGTGGTACCGGGTTCATGCTGGGCACGCTGGACTTCTACGGGTTCGCGGCGGTCTCGCCGACTTCCGGTGACAACCGGATCGCGGCGTGGGCCTGGACCGGGCTGAAGGCACTCAACAGCAGCGGCTGCGCCAGCTGTGGCGCCAGCATCCGGTTCACCGGCCAGCTCTTCTCCGGCGTCGACCGGTACTACAACCCGGAGCTGGCCAACTTCGGCGGGATCTTCAGCCCGCAGCGGACCGGCCCGATACCGCTGGGCGATGAGTGCGGGGCGGCCGGCCTGAGCGTGTTCGCCTCCTGCCCGGAGGGCGGGCTCGCTACCAACGGCGACTTCTTGACGCAGGTCTCGCAGGCGCAGGGCCAGCTGTGGGCGGCCACGACTACCCAGATCGCCCAGACGTACACCAGGGCCAACGCGGAGATCCACAATGGCACGGTGTACTGGGTGGTCGGCACCAGGTCGTTCGACAAGAGCCGCAGGTTCACCCTGACCAGCCAGGGGTACGTTTCGCCGAGGCACGAAGACACCACCATGCCGGCCATGGCCGCCACCCCCGCCAGTGGCGGCAAGGCGATCCTGCTGTTCACGCTGTCCGGCGACGGCGGGCCGACCGGCGCCGACCACGGCGGCTTCTTCCCGAGCACCGCCTTCGGCCGACTCACCAGCACCTCCGGCGGCATGCTCAACTCCAGGATCAACATCGCGGCCCTGGGCAGGTCTCCGCAGGACGGCTTCACCGAGTACCAGGGCTACCCGGGCCCGACCCGCCCCCGCTGGGGCGACTACAGCTGGGGCCTGTTCGTGCCCGGCACCAGCGGTCGGATCTACTTCGCCAACAACTACATCCAGTACCCGAACTGCACCGGGGCGTCGTTCAAGCTGGTGAACGGTACCTGCGACGGAACCAGAAACGGTCTCGCCAACTGGGGAACCTCGGTCAACTACGTCACCCCATGACTCTCCGGAGTCGCGCGCCAGGGCTGCGCCACCGGCCCTGACATGCCCGTCGGTTGCCCGGGTGGCTCAGGAGGCAGGGCCTTCTGAGCCACCCGGGCCGCCGTCAACGACCCCCGCGAACAGGCCTATCCGACAATTACGGACTGACCTGAACGGTCGGAACCTTGCTGCGCATCAGAAGGTCAATTCGGTGAGCAGTTGGCGAACGCGGCGGTGGATATCGTCACGGGTAGGGCGGATGGCTGGCAGGTCAAGGCCTGCCGGATCGGGCAGGTACACTTCGCGTTCGGCCCGCGGCATACGGGCGGCGGGGCTTCTGCTGCATTCTGGTGCGGCCAGCGCGCAGTAATTCGAGCAGCAACGCCGCGACTATCTCACACTGCGCCGGACCGAGCCAACTGTGCCGTCCAGTTAGAACGAGAATCCGGACAGATTCGGACGGTCTCAATAGCGACCGAGCCCGGCTCTTGATTCGCCGGTCAGGTCGTGTCTGATGCGTCTGTTCCGTGCCGGGACGGGTAGTCGTAGGGAGTCTTCGGCGGCCACTGCGCCCGTCGCGGCGGCCAGCGCGGCCGACGGGCGCCGGGAGCGGGCAGGATGGGGCCGATGGGTGATGGTGATCGGGAGGTCCGCCTGCGCGGGCGATACCGTCGGTCGGGGCGGTGCGCGTCGGCGACACGGTGCACCGTCCCGCCGGGCCGTGGAGTGCGGCCGTGCACGCGCTGCTTCGGCTACCTCGCCCCGCGGGTCGCCGCCTGAACCGGTCCGGGCTGACCTCGTAACGTCGTTCTCCGCGTCAGTGCTGCCTTCCCCGGCAGCCATGGCCATCTCGCAGCCGGTGATCAGGCCGGTTGGTCACCGCCTGGGGAGATGCCTCATCCCGGCCCGCTCTGCCGCGGCGCCCGGGGAACCGTGGCAGAGCGGGCCGGGATGCTGCGCCGCAGGTCAGGAACAGGGCTTGGATGGGGCCCTGAACGTGCCCGCCAGCGAGTAGAAGCCGTTTACGCCGATCGACGGCTTCTGCCGGTAGAACCAGGAGAAGAACGCGAGTTCCTGCGGGTGGTAGGTGATCTTGTTCGCCGCCGTGACCGGGATGTTGGTACCGGTGAGCGGGTCACCGACCTCCAGGTTGGCCTGGCAGCTGTTCGGGTCCTGGCCCACGTGCCCCCACGCCGGAGTGGGGTTGCTTCCCGACGGGTCGTCCATCCACTCGGCGACCTCGTGCGCCAGGTCCGAGACGTCCTCGACGCCGCTGAACTCGCCGCTGTCATCGATGTCGGTGACGGTGTAGAACTGCGGAGTGCCGCTGGACTTGGTGTAGCCGGAGTGGTATCCCAGGGCGCAGCAGTCCGAAGGGTTGTTGTTGGAGTACATCGCGACGTTGCGGAAGATGAAGACCGGTATCTTCGTCGGCGAGATCTCGCTGGACAGCTTGGGGATCAGAGTTTTCCGCAGGTAAGAGTCCCAGGTGTTGATGTTGATCAGGCCGAGCGCGCCGCATCCGCTGCCGAGAACCTCCCCCGCGCTGCTGCCCACCGTGACGGTGACCGCTGGCTTGACCGTCGCGGCCAGGTTGACCCCGTAGTTCGGGTTGGTCTTCGCCGAGCCGCCGACGTACTTCCAGAAGTTCGCCCGCTGGAAGATGTCAACGTACTCCCCGGTGCCGAGTTTCGCGCTGCCGTCGGTGTAGGTGATCTTCGTGAAGATCGGTGACTGCTTGACTAGGTTGATGTCGCTGAGCGACTCGCTGCAGGCCTTCTTGGCCGGGTTGAAGACCCCGCCCTTGTTGCCGCCCTGGAAGCTGAAGGCGACCGGGATGATCGGCGCTCCGATGCTGACGCTCGGCGAGGACTGCTTGACGAACGGGTTCTTGCCGACCATCTGGTACTTGTAGGTCTTCCCGCCGCTGACGATGCTGTCGCTCCACAGCGGCACGGTGGCGCCCGCGGTGGCCGCGCGTTGCGCCCGGGCGGCGTTGAACCCGCGCACCGGCAGGCTGACGTGGCGGACCGGGAACCTGGCATGCCCTGCGGCCCGCTGGCCGTGACCGATGGGCACGCCCGGCGGGCCCCCGGACGTCGCCGAAGCCGAGCCGCCGGCTGCGACCGCTATGGCCGTGACCGCGCTCGCCACGACGGCCACCCTTGCACGCGAAAAAGCCATGACCCAAACCCCCCCTAGCCGAGCACCGCGGCGGATTGCCGACGACCGTGCGCTGGTGATTATGCCGATGTCCGCTACGAAGGCGCAAGCCTGCCGATCCACCTAGTCGCCGTCGAGTGAGCGCGCTGGGACGTGATGCCGGCCAAGCCGCCGGAGGTCAGCGGCCTAGGTTCCAGGGGGCCGGGCGTGGATGACCGTCAGCAGCCGGTCAGGCCGCCCGGCGCCGTCCGGCCTGCTAGCTGCTGACCGGGAACCGCAGGCTGACCGTACCGGGGCCTGGCTCGGGCCAGCGGGAGGTGACGGCCTTGCCCCGGGTGTAGAAGTGCACGCCCTCGGTGCCGTGCACGTGCGTGTCGCCGAACAGGGATGACTTCCAGCCGCCGAACGAGTAGTAGGCCATCGGCACCGGGATCGGCACGTTGACGCCGACCATGCCGACGGTGACCTCGTTGACGAACCGGCGGGCGGCACCGCCCTCGGTGGTGAACACGGCCACGCCGTTGCCGTACGGGTTGGCGTTGACCAGGTCGAGCGCGGCGTCGTGCGAGGGCACCCGGACGACCGACAGCACCGGGCCGAAGATCTCGTCGGTGTAGCAGGACATGTCCGGCGTGACGTGGTCGAGAACGGACGGGCCGAGCCAGAAGCCGCCGGGATCGCCGTTGACCGGGTGGTTGCGGCCGTCCACGGCGAGCACCGCGCCCTCGCGCACGCCCGGGTCCAGGTAGCTGGCGACCTTGTCCCGGTGCGGGCCGGTGACCAGCGGTCCCATCTCGGCTGCTCGTCGCTGGCCGGGCCGACGCGCAGCCTGGCCACCCGCTCGGCGATCTTGCCGACGAGCGTCGTCGGCCACCGGTTACGGCGGCCACGACCACGGAGACCGCCATGCACCGCTCCCCGGCCGAGCCGAACCCGGCGGAGACCGCGGCGTCGGCAGCGTTGTCTAGGTCGGCGTCGTCCAGCACGACCATGTGGTTCTTGGCGCCGCCGAGGGCCTGCACCCGCTTGCCTGCCGCGGTGGCCGCCTCGTACACGTGCCGGGCGATCGGGGTGGAGCCGACGAAGCTGACCGCGGCCACGCCCGGGTGGGTGAGCAGCGCGTTGACCGCGACCGCGTCGCCGTGCACCACGTTGAACACGCCGTCAGGCAGGCCCGCCTCGGCCAGCAACTCGGCGAGCAGGACCGACGCCGACGGGTCCTTCTCCGACGGCTTAAGCACGAACGCGTTGCCGCAGGCGATCGCCAGCGGGAACATCCACATCGGCACCATGGCGGGGAAGTTGAACGGGGTGATGCCACGGCGACCACGCCGAGCGGCTGCCTGATCGAGTACGCGTCCATCTGGGTGGATACGTTCTCCGAGTAGGAGCCCTTGAGCAGGTGCGGGATGCCACAGGCGAACTCGACCACCTCCAGGCCGCGGGTCACCTCGCCGGCCGCGTCGCTGGTGACCTTGCCGTGCTCGGAGCTGATCAGCGCGGCCAGCTCGTCGGTGTGGGACCGGACGAGCTCGCGGAACGAGAACATCACCTGCGTACGCCGGGCCAGGGAGGCGTTCCGCCAGGCGGCAGCCGCCTCGGCCGCCGCCGATGACGGCGTGGTCCACCTCGGCGGCGGAGGCGAAGTCCACCGTGCCGGTGACCTGGCCGGTGGCGGGATCGTAGATGTCACCCGCGGTGCCGCTCGTGCCCGGCCATGACTTGCCGCCGATCCAGTGACTGACGTGCTTCATCTCCCGCTGCTCCGCGGTCTCGGCGCGTGGCTCGCCGGATGTCTCGTGTCCTCTCCCGGCTGCGGTGGCCTGGTCGCTGACCGCGCGCATCGCGTCGGTCGAGGATGGCCAGGCCCTCCCTGGCCTCGTCGTCAGTCAGGGTGAGCGGCGGGGCCATCCGCAGCGTGTGCCCGTACAGGCCGCCCTTGCCGATCAGCAGCCCGCGCTCCCTGGTCTCCTCGAGCAGCGCGGTGGCCAGCGCCGGGGCTGGGCTGCCCGGTGCCCGGGTCGATCATGTCCACGGCGAACATCAGGCCCTTCCCCCGGACCTCGCCCACGGCCGGCAGCGCGGCGGCGGCCTCGCGCAGGCCGCCGATGATCATCCGGCCGAGGGCCGCCGGCCCGGGCCTGCAGGTCGTGGGAGAGCAGGTAGTCGAGCGTGGCGTTCGCCGCGGCGGTGGCGATCGGGTTGCCGCCGAACGTGGAGATGCCGTTGCCCTGCAGCCCGTCCATCAGGTCGCCGCGGGCGATCACGCCGCCGATCGCGAACCCGTTGCCCGCTCCCTTGGCGAAGGTCATCATGTCCGGGGTCACGCCGTGCGCGCCGATGCCCCAGAAGTGCTCGCCGGTGCGGCCCCAGCCGGTCTGCACCTCGTCGGAGATGAACAGGATGCCGCGCTCGTCGAGCACTTCCTTGTAGGCGCCGAACAGGCCGTCCGGCGGCATGGTGAACCCGCCGACGCCCTGGATCGGGCTCGGCGATGAAGCAGGCCACGTCGCCCGCGGTGGCGGTGGCGAGCAGGTGCCGCAGGTCGGCCACGGCGGCTTCGGTGTACTGCTCGTCCGACATGCCGGCGAAGGCCGGCAGATGGCGGTCGGTGCCGTGCAGGTAGTGCACGTTGACCGGAGAGAGCGCGGAGCTCTTCCAGGCCCGGTTGCCGGTGATGGCGACGGCCCCGAACGAGCGGCCGTGATAGCTGTTGCGCAGCGCGAGCACCTGGTTCGACCCGCGGGCGGCGGTGGCCAGCAGCAGCGCGGTCTCGTTCGCCTCGGTGCCCGAGTTGGCGAAGAACACCTTGGCGTCCGGGATGCCGGACAGCCGGGCGATCTTCTCGGCCAGCTCGACCTGATGGCGGATCAGGTAGAGCGTGGAGGTGTGCACCACGCCGGTGGCCAGCTGGCGCTCGACCGCCTCCCGGACTTCGGGCACGTCATAGCCGAGCATGTTGGTGAGGATGCCGCCGAAGAAGTCGAGATAGCTGCGGCCCTCGGCGTCGGTGACGCGGCAGCCCTTGCCGCTCGTGATCTCGAGCGGGTGATCGTAGTAGAGCGCCACCCAGTTCGGGATGACGGCGCGATGGCGGGCGAGTAGATCGGTCATGTCCCCTAGTCTGCCGCACGCTGGATAATTTCCTGGCGGGTGTCGATTCTGGTGGTTCCCGTTCGTGAAGACGGATGAAGGGCCGGCGTGGTGCCGGCCCGGATGAAGGGAGAACCGACATGAAGCAGTACCTGCTGGCCGTGCACATCCGGGAGGGCGGCACCGCCCCGTCGGAGGACGAGACGGAGCCTGCCTACGACGGCGGTCGCCGAGTTCAACAAGGAGCTCCAGGCGGCCGGGGCCTGGGTGTTCGCCGGCGGCCTGCACCCGCCTTCCATGTCCACGGTCGTCCGCGCCCAGGGCGGCAAGGTGATCACTACGGACGGGCCGTTCGCAGAGACGAAGGAGCAGATCGGCGGCTTCTGGATCATCCAGGCTCCCGACCTGGACAGCGCGCTGGACTGGGCCGCCAAGGGGGCCGAGGCCTGCGGCTGGCCGGTGGAGGTCCGGCCATTTCAGGAGAACCCCGGAGGAGTAGCTGGTGCCGTGCGCGGACGCAGCCGCCGTCGAACGGGCGTACCGGGAAAGCTCGGGACACGCGGTGGCCACCCTGGTCCGCCTCTTCGGCGACATCGACCTCGCCGAAGAGGCGGTCCAGGACGCCTTTGCCGTGGCCACCGAGCGCTGGCCGGCCGACGGCGTGCCACCCAACCCGGGTGGCTGGATCGTCACCACGGCCCGCAACAAGGCCCGTGATCGCCTGCGGCGTGAATCGTCCCGCTTCGGCCGGGAAACTCAGGCCGTCCTGCTGCAGGCCGGCGACGGGCTGCCGGAGGTGGGACCGGTGCGCGACGACCGTCTCCGGCTGATCTTCACCTGCTGTCATCCCGCCCTGGCGCCGGAGGCCCAGCTTGCTCTCACGCTGCGGCTCATCGCCGGGCTGCAGACGGCGGAGATCGCCCGCGCCTTCCTGCTGCCCGAGGCGACGATCGCTCAGCGCCTGGTCCGGGCCAAGCGGAAGATCCGAGCGGCCGGCATCCCTTACCGGATCCCGCGCGACGCCGAACTGCCCGACCGGCTCCCGCTGGTGCTCGCGGTCATCTACCTCGTGTTCAACGAGGGGTACACCGCCTCGGCCGGCGACAGCCTGATCAGGTCTGAGCTGTGCGCGGAGGCCATCCGGCTGGCCCGGCTGGTGGCCGGGCTGATGCCCGACGAGCCGGAGGCGACGGGCCTGCTCGCCCAGCTGCTGCTGATATGGGCGCGGCACCGGGCGCGGATCACGGCCGACGGCTCACTTGTCCTGCTCCCCGGCCAGGACCGGACCCTCTGGGACCGGGCGATGATCGCCGAGGGTCAGGAACTCGTCCGGGCCTGCCTGCGCCGCAATTGCCCCGGGCCCTACCAGCTTCAGGCCGCCATCAATGCCGTGCACAGTGACGCGCCCACTGCCGCGCAGACCGACTGGGCACAGATCCTCGCGCTGTATGACCAGCTGATCACCATGGCGCCGACGCCCGTGGTGGCTCTCAACCGGTGCGTGGCCGTGGCCGAGGTGCACGGCCCGGCCGCCGCGCTCGAACTCGCCGGCCAGCTCAGCCTGGACGGCTACTACCTGTTCCATGCCACCCGGGCCGACCTGCTGCGCAGGCTGGGCCGGCCGGAGGACGCCGCAGCCGCCTATGACGCGGCCATCGCCCGGACCGCCAACGGCGCCGAGCGGGCTTTCCTCGAGGACCGGCGGAACAGCCTGCAGGACGACGGGACAGCCGGTGACCCGGCGGGCGGGAACGCCTCGCCGACTGCGGCGGCCCGCCCGGCAAGATAGATGTGCGGTTACCTCCCCTATAGGGACGGCGATGCGCCATCGACAACCCCGAGCCGGGAAGTGCCGCCGCCGCTGCCTGATACAGGAGACTGCCCGGCCACGGCGCCCGGGGCTGCGATGCGCCATCGACAACCCCGAGCGGGGAGTGGCGCCGCCGCTGCCTGATGCAGGAGACTGCCCGGCCACGGCGCCCGGGGCTGTGCCACCCTGGCCGGCCTACCACAGCCGGCGCAGGAACGCGTTGGCGATCGGGCCCGCGCTGTCGGCTCCGGTGCCTCCGCCCTCGACCAGCACCGCGAAGGCCAGATCTCCCCGGTAGCCGATGAACCAGCCGTGCGCCGGCGGGTTGGGACCCGAGCCGTACTCGGCCGTCCCGGTCTTCCCGTACACCCCCGGCGGGAAGCCGACACTGGCCGCGGTCCCGATGGTGACGACCGCCTTCATCATCGGGCGCAGCGTGCCCAGGACCGTGGCCGGGAGGGGGCGCGTCCGGGCGGCCTGCGCAGGCGCGGGTCCGGTGACCAGCCTCGGTGGCCGCCAGGTGCCATCCTCGATCGCGGCCGCGACGCTGGCCTGGCTGAGCGGGTTGACCAGGTCGGTTCCCTGGCCGAAGGCGTCGGCGGCCAGATCGACCGGCGCCCGCGGCGAGGTGAACCGGCCGAGGGTGGCCGGGATGCCCAGCGAAGGCAGGGTGTTGAAGCCGAACGCGGTCGCCATCGACGCGAGCGCGGTCCCGTCCAGCCGCTGCGAGGCGAGCAGGGCGAACGTAGAGTTGCAGGACGCCGCGAAGGCGGTCCGCAGCGTCGTGGTGCCGAATTGCTCGTTGTTGTCGTTGTGGAAGGTCCTGCCCCCGATCGTCACCTGGCTCGGGCACTGCACGGTGCTGGACGGGCGCATCCCCTTCTCCGCGAGAGCGGAGGCAGTCACGACCTTGAACGTCGATCCCGGCGGGAACACGCCCTCCAGGGCTCGGTCGAACCCGCCAGGACGCTCGACAACGGCCAGCACCCTGCCCGTGGACGGCTGGATCGCCACGACGTCGATGGGCTTGTGCGTCGCCGCGGACGAGACGGCCCGGGACGCGGCCAGCTGGTCGCGCAGGTCGATGCTGGTGTGCACGGGCTTTCCGGGCACCGCCGGGAAGCGGGTCGCCGTGGCGTCAACCCGGTGACCGGGGCCCTCGATCCGGATGGTCAGCGACGGCCGGCCAGCTGATGCTGGTAGGCCTGCTCGATCCCGCCCTGGCCGATCTGGTCGCCCGGCCCGGTACGGGGCGCCCAGTTTCTTCGCCTGCGCCGCGGTGGCAGCGACCACGTTGCCGGTCAGCAGCGATAGTGAACCGGATTCCGCGATCACCGCGGGCGAACTCAGCGCGGTACCGTCGGCCGCGAGCACCGCCGCCCGGCCCGGCCACGCGGTGCGGAGCACGAACCGCTCGCCCGGGCGCAGCGCGGGGTAGATCGCGGCCGGGCTCCAGCTCACCCACCAGTGCCGGCCCTGCTCGACCAGGTGCAGCCGCCCCCGGTAAGCCCAGGCGTGGCCGCTGGCGAGCGCGGCGGTCGCGGTGAAGTTCGCCTGGGCCGAACCGCCGGCCGTGGTCACCCGGCCGAGCGACAGGCGGAGGTGCCGGACGCCGAGTTCGGCCGAGGCCTGCTTCAGCGGGCCCGCCAGCCCGGGACGCGGGACGTTCACGCTGACCTTGCCCATCGCAGGATAGGACCCCCGCTGCCACGCGGACAGGTAGCTGGCCGCGGTCTGGTTCGGGCTCCCGATGGTGCGCCGCAGCAGGTAGCTCCCCACGACCGCGCCCACCGCTATGACCAGGACCACGACCACCGCGATGATGATGGACCGTCGCCGCCGAGACCGGCGCATGCGGCCCTCATACATAGACCAGCTCCTCCTGGAACGCGCCCGTGGAGCCTATAGCTCGCCGCGATCTTCGGCCTTGAGAGCCTCCAGCCATCGCCGCCTCAGCGTGTTGTACTCTTCGACCGACAAATCGTCGCCGAAAGAAGGCAGCTTCAACGTCATCGAACGAATCTGGCACGTCAGTCTCGGATCCTCCTGCGTCTGCGCGGCCAATCTCCGGATAGGTCATGCGGCTGCGGCGGCTTCGTACGCGGCCATCGCCGGGTGCGGAACCGTTCGGACGAGCTCATCGAGCGTCAGCTCACCCGCCTTGTACCGGTAATAAGCTCGGTGACCTCATTCCTGCGGGACGTATGGCTCACGCTTCCTCCCTGAAATCCTGCGCTCTTGCTGCTGGAGGCGACGAGCACCGGCTCACGGCCAGGCACGGAGTTGTCGTACATATCCCAGGCCTCGAACCGCCCTTGAACTCCTCAAAAGTGCGGCGGTTCACGCTCCCCCACTCCGCGTCCACCTGGGAACGGATCACCTCGGGTTGCACGTACCTACCTCCCAGGCCATACCATTGCGATAGTCTTCATTTCCTCCGCGGTGCCTCCCGTCGGCCCGCCGCACGCTGTCCTCCACCGGGATGTCTACAAAGATTGCGGTGGAAATGTAGCCTGCTCTGTCGAGTGCATCGAGCCGATCCTCGGTGGATTTCCTGCTCGCCATCGTGATGTCCCAGATAATGTTCTTGCCGTCGTCCATGGCACGTCGTGCAAGGCGTTTAGCAATATACGAAGACTCTTCATGAACAAGGTCGGATGCCTCCATAGGAGACAACCCCTCAATCTCAGGGATCAGCCCACGTTCTGCCAGTTCTTCCTTGATGTCGTCAGGGTTTATCGTCAGATACTGGGAGCGGTCGATTCCTGCGTGCTCCTCCAATACCGTTGTTTTGCCAGCACCGCCTAGTCCTCCTGCCATGATCGCCTTATGTTCACAAGGAACATCGCAGCTTGCGAATACATTTCGTCGATCAACTCGCGGTGCAGAACTTGGCGCTCGGTCGTCCACCGGTTGTCAGCTGGGTCGAAATAACTGATCGGCCGTGGACAGGCCCTGAGCGTTAGCCCAGATGAGCGGTCGCGTACCTGGGCGACGTGCTCGGCGTGTTCGGCGTCGGTGAGGGGCTCGACGGCTGGCGCGGGGGCGTCGCCATGGCCGCGTTCGGCGGGCTCGCGAGGGTCGTCCGGGGAAAGTTCCAGGGCGCGCAGGCTGGGCGGGGGCGGCTTGCGGGAGCCGTCGGCGTTGCAGGGGGAACTGGGATGTCCTCGTGGCAGCCGTTCGAGGCGCTGCTGCATGTCCTCGCGTGACCAGGGCCGCGGGCGGTCGGCGGCCGGGTGCGGGGGCGTCGGCTGATCGCCTCCGCCCTGCCGGTACGCGAGGTCTCCGTCGTCAGCCGACCGGGCCTGCTCATCCGTCCGCGCCACGGCGGCGCCTCCTTCTGCTCTGGACCCTGGCTGCCGTGCGTGTACGAGACGCTACCGGACGCAGGACAGAGCACGAGGCAAGACGGGTGCGACGGCGATCGGCCACGAACCGCGACCTGCCCGGCGGCAGGCTCTGCTCCGCTCACTCCCGGAATGTCAGGTCCGCGGAGTGGAGCGGCGCATCATGATGATTTGATACGATGATGCCAACATGCGGACGACGGTCGATCTTCCCGACGATCTCCATCAACTGGCTTCGGCGGAGAAATGGCTCACGCGGACCAGCGAAAACTTCGCTACATGCCCGATCACCGAGGGCAGCCTGGTCCGGTTGCTTATCAAGAAAGGCCAGCCCGCCGAAACCGCTAAGACCATTCTGTCAGCGCTGGCGGATGACCCTCGCCACGAGTTCTGGCCGGACACCTCGTCATACCGCGACGTCCCGATGACCGGCATCATCGGCCACCGGCAGGTCACCGACGCTTACCTCGCACATCTCGCCCGGGTCCGCCCAGGCCGACTTGCCACCTTCGACGCGGGCCTGGCCACGCTCCATGCCGATGTCACCGACCTCGTTCCGGCCAGCTGATCGCCTTATAGCAGTACGACGAGATCCGCAACTGACGTCTGCGACTCCGGCTCCGGCGCAGATCCAGCTTGACATCCGGATACAGGTCTGTGTCGTTGGTATGACGACCTACTGTCCTCATTGATGACATGTTATGAAGACAATAATGGGGCCGCCGCGGTGAGCGGCCGGTGCCGGAACGCTCGCCACGACGCCGGCGACCCTGGCGTTCCTCGCCGAAGTCCCGTCGAGACAATGCCGAAGTCCCGTCGAGACAATGATGACGAGGAAGCCGCGGTCAGGATCTGTGGATCACGATCTCCGAAATCAATGCCGCGGCATTGACTCCGCAGAGCCGCGCCGGGGGCGCGAGCCGGGGCGCAGGCCCGGAGGAAGAAGCATGGGCGGGCAGTCCTGGTAGACCACGGGTACCAGCCAGCGCCGGATGGCCGCGGCGCCCACCGAGGTATAGCCGGGCGCCGTGGTCGCGGGCCACGGGCCGCCGTGATGCTGGGCCCAGGCCACGGCGACCCCGGTCGGCCAGCCGTTGACGACGACCCGGCCGACGGTGCGCCCGAACACCTCCATCACCAGCTTCGCGGCCGCCACGTCGCCGGCCGCGGACTGGTCCAGGTGAATGCAGCCGGCCAGGTTGCCGCCGAGCCGGGCCAGGACGTCAGTGAGCTCGGCCACGCCGGGATAGCTGATCAGCAGGCCGGCCGGGCCGAACCGCTCACCGGCCAGGCCCGGGAGCCCGGCGGCGAACTCGCCGAGGCCGACGCGGAAGACCTGCGGCGTCCCTGCCCACGGGCCGTCGCCCGGCTGCCCGGCGGCCAGCGGCGTGACCGTCTCGTGTCCGGCGAGTTCGCGCGCCCCGGCCTCGAACCCGTCGTGGATCCGCTCCGACAGCATGGGACCGCCCCGGGACGCCGCGACGGCCGCGGAGATCGCGTGGAGCAGGCCGGCGTCCTCGGGCACGAACAGCAGCCCGGGGTTGGTGCAGAACTGGCCCACGCCGAGGGTCAGCGAGCCCGCGTACCCCGAGGCGATGTCCTCGGCGCGGGACGCGGCCGCCCCGGGCAGGATGACGACCGGGTTCACCGAGCCCAGCTCGCCGAAGAACGGGATCGGGACCGGCCTCTCCGCGCAGATCCGCTGCAGGGCCAGCCCGCCGCGGGCGGACCCGGTGAAGCCGGCCGCGGCGATCGCCGGGTGGCGCAGCAACCGGATCCCGGCCTGCACCCCGTGCACGATGCCGAACACCCCGGCCGGCGCTCCCGCGTCCGCCAGCGCCCCGGTAACCACCTCGCCGGTCAGCACCGAGGTCCGCGGGTGTCCCTCGTGCGCCTTGACCACGACCGGACACCCGGCGGCCAGCGCCGACGCGGTGTCGCCGCCGGCCACGGAGAAGGCGAACGGGAAGTTCGACGCCGAGAACACCGCGACCGGCCCGACGGGCCGACTGACCCGGTGCAGGTCCGGCACGCCGCCGCCGGCTTCGGTCACCGCCGCGTCGAGGAAGCCGCCGTCGCGGAGCACCTCGGCGAACAGGCGCAGCTGGCCGGTCGCGCGAGCCACCTCGCCGGTGAGCCGGGTGCCGCCGAGCGCGGTCTCGGTGTCGGCCAGCTCGGCCAGCTCGGCCGAGCGCTCGTCCAGCGCGGCGGCGACGGCCGTCAGGATCCCGGCCCGGGCCGCGGGCGCGGTCGACTCCCACGGGCCCGCCGCCGCGGCGGCCGCGGCCGTGATCGCATCGACCTCGGCGTCGGCGGTCTCGGCCACCGGCTCGCCGGCCGGCGAGCCGGTGCGCGGGTCATATCCCTGGATCATCGAAAGGCTCCCCTTCGGGACGAACGGGCGGGCCGGAGCGCTCAGGTGGGATAGCCGACGTCGAGACTGTGCGAGGTGAACTCGCCGCCGAGGTAATCGAAGAGCGCGTCACCGGGCTCGGCCTCGCCGTAGGTCGCGAGAACCTCCTCCGCGTAGGCCTCGGCGTCGTCCCTGGGCCGGTAGCCAAGGGCCCGCGCCTCGTCCAGCGAAACCCATCCTCCCCTGGTGTTGGCCGACACCCCGTAGATGACCCGGAACCCCGGGCTCGGCGCGGTCAGGCAGGCGTCGAACAGCCGCCCGGCGTCGTCCGGGGACAGCCAGGTGGACAGCATCCGCGCGTCGTAGGGACGTTCGGAGCAGGTCAGGATGCGGACGCAGATGGCGTCCATCCCGTACCGGTGGTAGTACAGCGAGGCCATCGCCTCGCCGGTCGCCTTGGACACGCCGTAGTAGGTGTCCGGGGCCGGGAACGCGTAGTCGGGGACGGGAAACTCCGACCTCGGGGCGAAGCCGACGACGTGATTGGACGAGGCGAAGATCACCCGCGGCACCCCGGCCCGGCGCGCCGCCTCGAACGCCACGTAGGTCCCGTGGATGTTGACCTTGAGGATGCGGCCCCACGGAGCCTCGCCCGCCTGCGCGGCCAGGTGGATGACCGCGTCCGCGCCCTGGCAGGCCCGGGTCATGGCCTCGAGGTCGGTGGCCGAGGCCTGGATGGCCTCCTCCCGGGGCCCCGGAGTGACCCGCGCGCTGTCGAGCAGCCGCAGCGTCCGGTCGGGCCTGGCCAGCCGGGGGCGCAGCATGCCGCCGATGCGCCCGGCCGCCCCCGTGATCAGGATGACTGGCATTCTGGTCAGACTACTGCCACCAGCGCCCGCTACGGTAGCGTCCCCGGCCCTTTCTATATCTAGCCGGCTGTTTTACTAGGTGAGGCCGGCTAAGTGGCGGCGTTCAGGCCTGCCGTCAATCCGGGCACGGCTGAGCTGCCGTCGCGTAGATAACCACGGACCGGTTCTGGAATACCTCGTGATACCTGTCGGGGTCGGCCCGGAAAGCGGCAAGGTCGAATTGCTGGCTGTCGTCGCGGTAGAGCATGACATACCGCACGTCCTCGCTGTCAATGGCCTCGGCAGCCGCGCAGCTGCCAGGATGCTCGAGCACTTCTTGCGAGTCGATCAGCGGCTTGCGCCCCTCGGGGGGCAGGGATCGCGCATCCAGGCTGTTCCCCGGGCCGTAGTACTGCAGACCGGGGTAGCCGCTGATGGCGAGCGCCGCACGCTCGGTGATCCCGCCGTTCAGGCCGGTTGACACGATCGTTCCGCCCGAGTTGTGCCGGTCAAGCCAACTCCCGGCGGCGGTGACGGACGGAGTCAGCAGCTTCGCCGGTCCTGACTCGCCCCGTACTCCCACGATCGCTTGCACGCCTACGGCCATGGCGGCCGCGACGGCCGCGGCCAGCGAGACCGGGGCCGCGGGGGTGAGCCTTGCTCGCTGCCATGCCAGCTGCAGCGAATTGATGATCACGCCGGCGCCGAGCGCGCCGACCACCGAGAGGGGCGCGCCGAGATCGCGCTCGAACCGCTGCGGAAAACCGTCCGCAGCCGTCCGGCTCGCCGAGGTACATCGCCAGACACCAGAGCAGAATCGTCACGGCGGCGACAACCTGCGGTGGCTTGCGCTCGTGCAGGAGACTCATCGCGAGCACGGCCGCGCCGAGAACGCCGAGCCAGATAATGGGCGGGGCCAGTTCCGGGATCACGTGCGGCGGGGCGCGACCGACTGGCTGCCCAGCACCATGGACACGGCCGCTGACGAGGCGGAATGGTGAATGACAGGCCAGCCCAGGCCGTAGGTGTACCACGCGTAGCAGACCGACAGGACTATCACCCCCGCGAGCCCGCACAGGACCATCCGCGCGTCCGCGCGGCGTCGCCGGTACAGCAGGTACGGCAAGGAGCTGACCGCGGCCAGGACCAGGATCAGCGCCTCGTACAAGGTGGCCACCTGGTGATAGAAGACCGGGGCGGCGCCGAGAACCGCCACCAGCGCGACCGAGCGCAGCGACGGCCATTGATACAGCGTGACCAGCGCGGCGACACCCATGGTGATCAGGAAGTAGGCGCTGACCAGGTCGGGATACCGGCCGTCGGCGAAACCCGCGTAAGCGCCGTTCAGCACCAGGCCTGCCAGCGCGGCCGCCGCGATCCCGTACGCCCAGCCCCACAGCCTGGTGGCCAGCGCGTACGCGCCCAGGGCCGTGATCACCAGCAATGCTGGCGCGAGAACGGAGAACAGGGCCAGCGGGGACAGGCCGGACAGCCTGCAGATGACCGCGCTGATCGTCGAGAAGCCCGGCGGGTAGATCAGGTAGGTCGGGTATGAGCCATGAGCGAGCATCTGCTCGGTCATCACCGCGTGGGAAAAATGATCGAGCCCGCGTATCGAGGGCCAGTCGTACCGGATGACCGGCGCATAGGCGCGGAACGCGATGAGCACGAGAACGGCCGGAAGCGCTGCCAGGCGCAGGACGGCCATCGGCCGCACGCCGGGGCCACGGGTGCTCACGGCCGGCGGGACAGCCGGGGTAGCGGCGGCGGGACGGGCCGGGGCCGACGTCGCCGCCTGCGGCCGCGTGCCGGGGCCACGGGTGCTCATCGCGTCCCGGTCTGGCGCGGGATCGGGGGCTGGACCGGACGGGCCGGCGGGTCCGCACCGTCCGTCGCGGGGCCTGACGGGGACGCGGCAGATGCTGTCCCGGCCAGGACCGCCGCCAGCACCAGCAGCGCGAGGATAGGCAGGATCAGCCAGCCGTGATGCAGGCGGCCGTGGATCGCCAGGACGAGAGCCGCCAGGCAAGCGATGGCGAGCAGGACAAGTGCCCAGGTGCTCCTGATGGCCGGCGAGGCCGGGGAAGACCGGCGTGGCCGGCCCGGCACACTGCGCCTTTCCACGCGAAGGCCAGTATCCCCGAGCCGAGAACGACGGCCACGGACCCGAAGGCGACCCACCAGGTGATCCCCGTCCCCGCGATTCGCGCCAGCGTTATCGCCACCACCGGCACCGATGCCATCGACAGCGCGCTGGAGTATGCGAGCCGCTCGGCAATGCCGCGGGTCGGGCACAGGACGGCGGCCCAGAAATAACCTGGCAGCACCACGATGACGACGGCCGCGCAGAAAGCGCGAATCAGGTCAAGAAACATCAAGGGCTGCCGGTGCGGACGGAGATGGCACCGAGTCGGTTGTTCGGCGCTGACATTCCTAGCACAGTACCCGTTTCCGGCCGGTCCAGGCGGAATTTCGCCCGGCCCGCCCGCAGTGGCGTTTCAGGAAGGGAGCCCTCGTGCTTCCCGGCCGCATGGCGCCATGACCAGCTCAAGCCTGCGCGGCCGAGCCTCTCCGAGCTCCGGCGGCCTAGCGCCTGGATGATCGCTGGATTACCGTCCGGCCACGGCCACGTCACGGGCACCGCGCTCACTGCGGATTCGGCTCGGGATCCGGGCTGGTGCCGCGTCTGGCCAGGAAGTCGAAGTCACAGCCCTGGTCTGCCTGGGTGATGTGCTCGCTGTACAGGGCGCCGTATCCGCGCTCGAATCTGTCCGCGGGCGGCCGCCACCGGTCCCGGCGGCTGGCCAGCTCTCGTTCGGGAATATTGATATTCAGGGTGCGGGACGCCACGTCCAGCGTGACCGGATCGCCGGTGCGGACGAGCGCCAGCGGGCCGCCGACGTGGGATTCCGGCGCCACGTGCAGGACGCAGGCCCCGTAGCTGGTGCCGCTCATCCGCGCGTCGGAGATCCGCACCATGTCCCGCACGCCCCGGGTGAGCAGGTAACGCGGGATCGGCAGCATCCCGTACTCCGGCATGCCCGGCCCGCCCCTGGGGCGGGCCTCGCGCAGCACCAGCACCGAGTCCGGCGTGATGCCCAGCGCCGGGTCGTCGATCTGCCCCTGCATCTGGGCGTAGTCCTCGAACACCACCGCCGGGCCGGTGTGCTTGAGCAGCCGCGGATCGGCGGCGATGTGCTTGATCACCGCCCCGCCCGGCGCCAGGTTGCCGCGCAGCACCGCGACGCCGCCCTCGGCGGACAGGGCGGTCTCCGGCGTGCGGATCACGTCCTCGTCGTACACGGGCGCGCGGGTGATCTGCTCGCCGAACGCGCCGCCGGTCACCGTCACCCGGCCGGGGTGCAGCGCCCCCGGGACCGTCAGCAGCCGCCCGAGCAGGGCGGGCAGGCCGCCGGCGTAGTAGAAGTCCTCCATCAGGTACGCGCCGCTCGGCCTGACGTTCGCCAGCACCGGCACCCGCCGGGCGATCTCGTCGAAGTCGTCCAGGGTGAGCGGCACGCCGCAGCGGCCCGCCATGGCGATGAGGTGGATGAACGCGTTGGTCGACCCGCCGAGCGCGAGCACCGTGGCCACCGCGTCCTCGAACGCCTCCCGGGTCGCGATGCCGGCCGGGGTGAGGTCCTCCCAGACCATGTCGACGATCCGGCTGCCGGTGGCCGACGCCATCCGGTAGTGCGCCGAGTCCACGGCCGGGATGGAGGCGGCGCCCGGCAGGGTCATGCCCAGCGCCTCGGCCGCCGAGGTCATGGTCGAGGCGGTGCCCATGGTCATGCAGTGACCGGGCGAGCGGGCGATGCCGCACTCGATCCCGGCCAGCTCGCAGTCGCCGATCAGCCCGGCCCGGTAGTCATCCCAGTACTTCCACACGTCGGTGCCGCTGCCCAGCGGCTGGCCGCGGAAGTTGCCGCGCAGCATCGGCCCGGCCGGCAGGTAGATCGCCGGGATGCCCGCGCTGGCCGCGCCCATCAGCAGGGCCGGCGTGGTCTTGTCGCAGCCGCCCATCAGCACCGCGCCGTCGACGGGGTAGGAGCGCAGCAGCTCCTCCGTCTCCATCGCCAGCAGGTTCCGGTACATCATGGGCGTCGGCTTCTGGTACGTCTCGGACAGCGTGGCCACCGGGAACTCGAGCGGGAAGCCGCCGGCCTGCCAGACGCCCCGCTTGACCTGCTGGGCCCGCTCGCGCAGGTGCATGTGGCAAGGGTTGATGTCAGACCAGGGGTTCAGGATGCCGATGACCGGCTTGCCGAGGTGTTCCTCCGGGAGGTAGCCGAGCCCGCGCATCCGGGAGCGGTGGCCGAAGGTGCGCAGCCCGCCCGGCTGGTCGCCGCCGAACCACCGGTAGCTGCGCAGCTCCCCGGAGTCTTCCTGGCCGTGCCGCCGGCCGCCGGTGCCGCCGGTCGTCATGCCGCGGTCCCGGTGAGCCCCCAGGAGCCGAGGATGGCCGAGGATCTGCTCGCGGATGCCGGGCGGCAGCGGGCGGCTCGGCGGCCGGACGTCCGCGCCGCACACGCCGAGCTGAGCGAGGGCCTCCTTGACCACGCTGACGTTGTCGGCCGACGAGTCCGCGGCGCGCAGTTCCTCGAACGGCCGGACCGCCGCCCAGACCTTCATCGCCCGCGGGAAGTCCCCGCCGCGCAGCGCGTCGAGCATCTCCAGCGACAGCGCGGGCGCGACGTTGGCCAGCCCGGAGGTGAAGCCCCTGGCCCCGACGGCCCAGTAGCCGGGCGCGGCCAGTTCCGCCGACCCGGCCAGCCAGGTGAGCCGGTCCAGGCCCGCGTCCCTGGCCACGCCGGCGAACCGCACCACGTCGGGCACCGCGTACTTGACCCCGACCACGTTCGGGCAGCGGTCGGCCAGCAGGCCGATCTCGGCGCCGCCGACCCGCGGGTTGCGGACGTAGAGCACGATCCCGGTGCCGGGCACCGCGGCGGCCACCGCCGCGTGATAGTCGACCCAGCCCTCGCCCGAGACGTACGGGTGCACCGGCTGGTGCACCATGACCATCCGGGCGCCCGCCCGCGCGGCGTGCCGGGCGGCGCCGGCCGCGGTCGCGATATCCAGGCCGACGCCGGCCAGCACGGTGGCCCGGCCGCCGGCCGCCGCCACCGCGGATTCCACCACCCGCGGCGCCTCGGCGGGGCCGAGCGCGTAGAATTCGCCGGTGTTCCCGTTCGGCGTGATGATTGTCATCCCCCCGTCAACCAGGCGCCCGATCACCCGGGCGTGCGCTTCCCAGTCAACTTCTCCCGATGGCCGTAGCGGTGTCACGGGAACGGCCACCGCGGTGGCCAGCGCGCGGGCCAGCTCACCGGCCGCAGCCAGGTCAAGAGCCATGCGCCCGTCCCTTCGGTGCCGGTTCCGCTTCTGCTAGTGATCGTATATAGGCCGCCCTGCCGCCCTGCTCGCGGTCGGCCCGCGGCCCATTTCCGGCCATTGCGCGGGCCGAATGGATACGAACCCCGCAGGAAAGAGTTGAGATAGCGATTGATTCAGTCGCGATTTGATGAATTACCGACGGAATCAGTTGACAACCCTGCGGATCGTGGGAGCATGTCCATGACAAGGAGGCGACGGCATGGCGCATGCTCCCGGGACTTTGCAGGTGGCGGAAGCTCGCCGCCGCCGTGCTGGCGGGAGCCAGGGCTCGGTGAGCGGGCCGACCGTGGTGCTGGATGATACGGCCAAGGGGATCATCGAGCAATTGCAGGCCGATGGCCGGCGATCGTATGCGGCGATCGGCAAGGCGGTCGGGCTGTCGGAGGCGGCGGTCCGGCAGCGGGTGCAGCGGCTGCTGGAGAGCGGAGTGATGCAGATCGTCGCGGTGACCGATCCGCTGACCCTCGGCTTCCGCCGGCAGACGATGATCGGGATCCGGTGCGAGGGTGACCTGGAGCGGGTAGCCGAGCACCTGGCCGTGCTGGATGAGATCGACTACGTGGTGATCACGGCCGGGTCGTTCGACCTGCTGATCGAGGTCGTCTGCGAGGACGATGATCACCTGCTGGAGATCCTGAGCCGGGTGCGGGCGGTGCCGAGCGTGACCAGCACCGAGACGTTCGTGTACCTCAAGCTCCGCAAGCAGACCTACTCATGGGGAACCAGATGACCACGACGCACCAGTCAAGTCCCGAGCCGCCGGACGACAGCGCGCTGCAGGAGGCCGCCAAGCGCAACCTGTGGCTGCACTTCACCCGGATGTCGTCCTACGCCGGCGCCGAGGTGCCGGTGATCGTCCGCGGCTCCGGCGCCTACGTGTACGACCAGCACGGCCAGCGCTACCTGGACGGCCTGGCCGGCCTGTTCGTCAGCCAGATCGGGCACGGCCGCGCCGAGGTCGCCGAGGCGGCCGCGCGGCAGGCGTCCGAGCTGGCCTACTTCCCGCTGTGGTCCTACGCCCACCCGCGGGCGATCGAGCTGGCCGCCCGGCTGGCCGACCTGGCCCCCGGCGACCTGAACCGGGTGTTCTTCACCACCAGCGGCTCGGAGGCGGTGGAATCGGCCTGGAAGCTGGCCAAGCAGTACTTCAAGGCCATCGGCCAGCCGGGCCGGTACAAGGTGATCAGCCGCGAGATCGCCTACCACGGCACCTCGATGGGAGCGCTGGCGGTCACCGGGCTGGCCTCGATCAAGGCCCCGTTCGAGCCGATGACCCCCGGCGGCGTCCGGGTGCCGAACACCAACTTCTACCGGGCACCCGGCTTCGTCGCCGACGACGCGGAGGCGTTCGGCCGGTGGGCGGCCGACGAGATCGACCGGGCCATCGAGCGGGAGGGCCCGGAGTCGGTGGCGGCCGTGTTCGTCGAGCCGGTGCAGAACTCGGGCGGCTGCTTCCCGCCGCCGCCCGGGTACTTCGCCCGGGTCCGCGAGATCTGCGACAAGCACGGCGTGCTGCTGGTCTCCGACGAGGTGATCTGCGCGTTCGGCCGGCTCGGCTACTACTTCGGCTCGCAGCGCTACGGCTACCAGCCCGACATCATCACCTTCGCCAAGGGCGCGACCTCGGGCTACGCCCCGCTCGGAGGCATGATCACCAGCGACGCGCTGATGGAGCCGTTCACCGAGGGCTCCGCCTCCTTCCTGCACGGCGTCACGTTCGCCGGCCACCCGGTGTCCTGCGCGGTCGCCCTGGCCAACCTGGACGTGTTCGAGAAGGAGGACCTGCCCGGCAACGTCCGCGGCCACGAAGCCGCCTTCCGGGCCACCCTGGAGAAGCTCACCGACCTGCCCATCGTGGGCGACGTGCGCGGCGACGGCTACTTCTACGGGATCGAGCTGGTCAAGGACAAGACCACCCGGCAGACGTTCACCGACGAAGAGTCCGAGCAGCTGCTGCGCGGCTTCTTGTCGCACGCCCTGTTCGACGCCGGCCTGGTCTGCCGCACCGACGACCGCGGCGACCCCGTCATCCAGCTGTCCCCGCCGCTGATCTGCGGCCAGCAGCACTTCGACGAGATGGAACAGATCCTGCGCGCCGTCCTGACCGAAGCCTGGACCAGAATCTGAGGGTCATTTCCTGCCGAACGACTGCGCCCCCCGACGTCCGGGGCAGGGAACCGTCCGGGCTGACCGGCGCGGAGCCTGACGCCTTCCCCGGCCGGGCCGGGTATCCCGACACGCCTCCGCCGGCCACCCATCGCACGCCGGGCGGGTCCGGTCAGCGCAGCTGGGCCAGGAGTTCGCCGTAGGCCTCGATGTACCGGTTCACGTCGGCGTGTGTCGCGGGAACGGGGACGGTGGGGCCCGCGCCGGGCAGGGCCTCCCACACGCCGCGATTGGCCAGCCACATCCGGATGAGACGGGTGAGCTGATCGTCGGTGAGCGCATACGCCTCGGCACCCGTGCGCGGCCCGGGCCCGTACCACTGTCCCGACCGGGGGCCGAGCCGGATCACCGTCCACGGCAGGCCGGCTGAGCCGATCGCCGCCTCGATCCCGTCGCCCAGCTCCCGGCCCAGTGCCGACGCGTGCTGGTACGCGCCGGGGATCAGCACCTGAGTCAGCGCCGCCCTGGCGGCCGCCGCCGACAGCGGGTTGCCGAACAAGGTGCCGCCGGTCGCGACGTTGCGCGCGGCGTCCAGCTGCTCGCCCAGCTCGGCGGTGACCCCGTAGGCGCCCATCGGCAGCCCGCCGGCGACGGCCTTGCCTATCGTGACTATGTCCGGATCCAGGTGCCACATCCCGGTCGCCCCGCCGGGCCCCACCACGTGGGTATGGGTCTCGTCAACGGCCAGCAGGGTGCCGTACTGGCGGGTCAGGGCCCGCAGCGCCTCGTGCCAGCCTGGCCCGGGCAGCAGCAGGTGGATGCTGTTGGTCATCGCGGGCTCGGTCAGCACCAGGGCCACATCCCCGGGCTCGAGCGCCGCCCGCACCGTCCCGGGGTCGTTGAACTGAGCGATCCGCACCCGGCCGGTGACGCCCTTGGCCAGACCGCGCTGCACCGGGCCGGCCTGGCCGCCCGCCAGGTCCACCAGGCCCTCCTCGAAATGGCCGTGATAGTGGCCCTGGAACAACACGATCACTTCGCGCCCGGTGACCGCCCGGGCCAGCCGGATCGCCTCGGTATTGGCCTGCGTGGCCGACAGCGTGAACTGCCACAGCCCAACCGGATACCGGCGGGCCAGTTCCTCCGCCACCTCCACCGAGGCCTCGGTCGGCAGCAGGAACTGCGTTGACCGCGCCGCCTGGGCCGCCACCGCGGCCACGATCGCCGGGTTCGCATGCCCGCAGAACATCGCCATGTCCGAGGCGTTGAAATCAACGTAGCTGAACCCGTCAACGTCGGTGAAACCCGCGCCCCGGCCGTGGTCGATGTAGACCGGCTGCTCGTAATCGGAGGCCATCCACGCCATCGGCATGCCGTTAGGCATATGCGCCCTCGCCCGGGCGACCATGGCCAGCGACCGGGGCCGGGCCTCCCGGAACCGCGCCACCTCCCGGGCATGCAGCTCACCGATCCTCGCCCGGTCAAGATCACCCAACGCCGCCATACCAGGATGCTAGACGGTCCGGGTAACCGTCACACTGTCCGCCGGACCGTGGCGTCCCGGACTGGACTCAGCCAGCCGCCGGCGGGGAACGCAGCAGGCCGGGATGCTGGTTGCGGTTACGCGGCCGCGGCTGACTCGATGACCGCGGCCGCCTTGCGCACGCCGTCGCGTCGCTGGATGACGGCCGCGGCGCGGGCCAGCCGGGCGTGCAGCGCGGTATCGCCGAGCAACCGGCGCAGCGCGCCGTGCAGGTCGGCGTCGGTGAACCTGTAGGGGTCAAGCCGCGCGCCGAGGCCGAGTTCGGCCATCCGCTGTGCGTTGTCGTACTGGTCCCAGAACAGCGGCAGCACGATCATCGGCTTGCCGAAGTGCAGGCACTCGGTGGTGGTGTTGTTCCCGCCGTGGGTGATCACCAGGTCGGCGAGCCGGATGACCGTGGTCTGCGGGACGAACTCCGCGCCCCACATGTTGGGTGCGAGGGTGATCTCCTCATGCAGCGGTCCCAGGGACACGACATAACGGTGCGGCGTGGCCGCCAGGCAGTCGATCACCCGCTGCATCAGGCCCGTGTCGGCAGAGCCGAGCGAGCCCAGCGAGAAGTAGATCAAGGCGCCGTCCCGGCTGGCCAGGCCGGCCGGCAGGCTGAATTGCCCGTCGGTCTGGCGTACCGAGGAGTCAACCCGGTGCCAGCGTGCCCCGAGGCCCGTTTCCCGCGGGTAGTCGGCCAGCTCAGGATAGACGTAGAGGTTAGCCGTCCCCTCGCCGATGAACTCCAGGCGCGGCAGCGGCGGGGCGCCGGCCGCGGTAACCCAGGCGTTGAAGTCCTCCCACAGCGGCAGGTGGACCTGCTCGTACTCCGCACGGAACTGGCGCCAGCCGGCCGGGTCGCCGGACGGGTAACCGGAGAAGGCCGGGGGAATGCCCGGGTCCTTGACCTCCAGCGGGTTGCACGACACGATGCGCACGAACGGAACCCCGGCGGTCAGCAGGGCCGGGAAGCAGATCACGTTGTCTTCCACGATCACATCGGGGCGGACCCGGCCAACGATCTCCTCCAGCTGGGGCTGGCAGTACCGCGCACCCCGGATCAGCTCGGCGAAGACCGGCTCGATCCAGGTCTGCAGCTGCTCGATCGTCGGCTTGCGGAATTCCGGCGCGGTCTGCGCGATGTAGTCCTTCCAGAACTGTCCCGCGCCGGCGTCCTGGGTGGCCGGCGGGGCCAGATCGACCAGCTCTTCCTCGAAGCCCAGCGCATGGAGGCGTCCTTTCCACGACGCCTCGGCCGCGAACACGACCCGGTGACCGCGGCGGCGCAGCACATCGCCGATGCCGACGCAGTTGTTGGTCGGTCCGTACGCGCTCTCCGGCGCCATCATGATGGTCAGCGGCCGTCCGGTCATCGCTGGATCCTGTCCTTCCGCCCGCGGGCCCGCCCTCGGCCCTGGTTCCGCGCCTCAGGCTTTCTTCCTGCCGATAACGATGCTGGACAGAGCGCAGAGGATGCCGACCGCGAAGATGGCGGTGCCGAACACGAAGACCTGGGGCGGGATGCCGATACGGGTGGCGCCGTAGACCCAGACCGGGAACGGGACCGCGGCACCGCTGACGAAGTTCGACGTGACGAAGTCGTCGATGGACAGCGCGAAGGCCATGAGGGCGCCGGCCAGCACCCCGGGCATGATCAGCGGAAGCGTGATCTTGCGGAAGGTAACCCACGGGCCTGCGCCCAGGTCTTGGGCGGCCTCCTCCAGCGACTGGTCGAAGCCGGCCATCCTGGCGCGAACGGTGACCGCGACGTAGGCGATGCTGAACGCGACATGCGCCAGCAGCAGCGTCAGGAAACCGCGCGCCACGTTGATCGTGACGAACAACCCGAGCAGCGAGGCGCCGAGCACGATCTCGGGGGCGGCGATGTTCAGGAACAGCACCTGCTCGAACAGCACCTTGCCGCGGAACCGCGGCGGCCGGTAGCGTACCAGCGCCAGCGCCAGCAGCGTGCCCACCACCGTCGATAGCAGCGTGCTGGCCAGGCCGAGCCGGATCGACAGCCAGAATGCGGAGGTGAGGCCGGGGATGTTGTTCCACTCGCGGTACCACTGGAGCGTGAACCCGTTCCAGGCGAAGCTCACCTGCGGCAGCCCCGTGGTTACCCGGTTGAAGCTGTAGAGGACCATCACCGCGATCGGGAACACCAGGTAGGCGATCACCAGCCAGGAATAAGCCGGAAGCAGGAGCCTTCCCCACCGCCGCCGCGGTCGCGGACTCGCCGGGGCTTGCGCGGCTGCCTCGCGGTCCAGCGGCGTGGTGGCCGCGGTCACAGGTATTCCTCGATCGTCCGCGAGCCGAGCAGCCGCGCGTAGGCGAAGATCCCGATCAGCGCGATCGCCATCAGCACGGCCGACAGCGCGGATCCGCCGGCGTAATCCAGGTTCACCAGGAACGCGTTCTGGATGACGGTCCCGATCATCGTGTTGCTGGTGCCGCCGAGGATCTGCTGGTTGATGTAGTCACCGAGCGCCGGGATGAAGGTCAGCAGGAACGCTGCGAACAGCCCGGGAACGGTGAGCGGGAGGATCACCCGCAGGAACCCTTCCCGCCTGGTCGCGTACAGGTCATAGGCCGCGTCCAGCAGCCGCTTGTCGATCCGCTCGATCGCCACGTACAACGGCAGTGCGGTGAACGGCAGGTAGTTGTACGCCAGCCCCGCCACCACCGCGTACCCGGTGGCCAGCACGTGGAAGTTCTGCGGCAGCAGGTGAGCGTTCTTCAGGCTGCCGAGGATGACCCCGTTGTCGGACAGGATGAACTCCCATACCACGGTGCGGATCACGAACGAGACGAAGAACGGCACCAGCAGCATCAGCAGGAAGAAATTCTTCTTCGCCCCGCCGTAGAACGCGATCCAGTACGCGATCGGGAACGAGACCACCAGGTCGATCAGGGTCGCCGCGCCCGCGTAGTAGAAGCTGTTGACGAACTGCGCGTGGTACAGGCTCAGCTGCTGGCCGAACTCGCCCCAGTGCCACGTCATCACGCACGATCCTGTCGCGGTGTTACAGGTCTGCAGCGACAGCGACAGCATCACCACCAGAGGCACCACGAACAGGGCCAGCAGCCACAATCCAGCGGGCAGGCTCAGTAGATACGGAGCGAGCGCCTTCCCGGGGCGGGGCCTGCCCGCACGGCGCCGGCTCAGGCCCCCTGGGTGATCGGCAAGAACAGATTGTTCCACGCCGTCAGCTCTTCCTGGGATTTGTACTGGTAGTAGTTCTTCGACAGGTGGATGTAGTCCGGCGTCGGGAACACCGTGGGCGCGTCGGCCGTGGTAGAGGTCGGCAGGCCGATGCTCGGCTTCATCTCGGCCAGCGCCTGCGCCGCCCACCCGGCCGGGTGCAGCAGCACCTGCTTCGCGCCGGGTACCGGGCAGACATAGTCGTTGTAGTACTCCACCACGGCCTCGACCTGCGGCTGATAGTAGTAATCCATCAGCGTCATGGCGTCCTTGGGATTCTGCGAGTACATCGGGATGCACATGTTGTCGGTCCAGAACATGCCGCCCTCGCTGGGGATGAGCAGCTTGAGGTCGCGGTACTTGCTGTTCAGGTCAGCCTGGAAGATGTCGCCTGACCAGGCCTGACTGACCACGATGTCGCCGTTCTTGAGATGGTCGATGTAGCTCTGGTCGTAGTAGGCGCGGACGATCCCGTCGCTCTTCTGCTGCTGCAGCCTCTTGGCCGCCTTAGCCCAGTCAGACTCGGTCGAGGTGGCCGGCTCGACGCCGATGGCCAGCAGCCCGAGGCTACCCAGCTCCTGCGGGTCGTTCATCATCCCGACCTTGCCCGCGTACTGCTTGTCGAACAGGATGCCCACGCTCGACCCGGGGTCCTTGACCACCGAGGAGTTGTAGCCGATCGCGGTCCACCCGGACTGCCAGGCCATCGTGTACTTGTTGCCGGGGTCCCAGGACGGGTTCTTCACCAGCGGGCCGGCGTACTTGTAGAAGTTCGTCATCATGGAGCGGTCGAGCGGCGTCAGCCAGCCGAGACTGATCAGGTAGCCGAGCGGCGGGCTGTTGTTGGTCATCACTATCAGGTCGTAGCCGGTGTACTGCTTAGCCTGCAGCGACGGCCGGATCTTCGCGTAGAACGGCACGTTGTCGTTGATCGGCTCGGTGTAGTTGACGTTGATCCCGGTCAGCTGGGTGAAGTGCTCCAGACTGGGATGCTTGCCCTTCAGCACGTCGATGTAGTACGGCCAGTTGCCGAAGTTCACCACGTGGTGCAGCTTCTGCTTGGCCCACCACGACGGCGAGCCGACGCCATCCGGCTGGGACGACGTGGCGGTGGCGCCCTGCACGCCGCAGGCGGAGCCCAGCGCGGACAGGCCGAGGGCGCCGAGGCCGGCGCCGGCGGTCTTCAGCATGTCCCGCCGCGAGAGCCGGGACTGCGTGAGCCCTCTCATGATCGACGGGTCAACGTGCTGCGCCTGCTGCGCCTCGTCCCCGCTCCGCTGGTCTCGCATCGTTCCTCCTACCCGATCGGGTATGAATGCTGGGGATCCCACGACAGCCAGACCGTCTCGCCGCGGGCGGGCTGGCTCTGCCTGGAAGACAAGTTCTGCTGGAAGACCACGATCTCCGCGCCGGTCGTCGTGATGACCGAGAAATTCGTGGAGGTGCCGAGGTAGACCACCTCGGCGACGGTCCCGCGCAGCACGCAGCGATCCCCGTCTGGCGGGCTGCCCGCAATCGTGATCTTCTCCGGGCGCACGGTCAGTTCGAGCTCGTCCCCGGGGCCGACGTCCCGGCGCAGCGGCAGCACGATCCGCTCGTCCGGGCTCAGCTCGATCACGGCCTGCTCGCCGGAGACCCGGCTGACCCGGCCGGCCAGCAGGTTAGATGTCCCGATGAAGCCCGCCACGAACCTGGTGGCCGGCTGCTCGTAGATCTCCTGCGGCCCGCCCTCCTGCTCGATCCGGCCGTCGTTCATCACGGCGAGGCGGTCAGACATGGTCAGCGCCTCGTTCTGATCGTGCGTGACGTAGACGAACGTGATGCCGACATCGCGCTGGATCCGCTTGAGCTCGATCTGCATCGCCTGCCGGAGCTTGAGGTCAAGCGCTCCGAGCGGTTCGTCCAGCAGCAGGGCGCGCGGGCGGTTGACCAGGGCACGGGCCAGCGCCACCCGCTGCTGCTGCCCGCCCGACAGCTCGCGCGGCCTGCTGTTTTCCTTGCCGGTCAGCTCGACCAGTTCGAGCATCTCGCCGGTCCGCCGGGCGGACTCGTCCTTGCCGACGCCCTTGCGGCGTAGCCCGAACGCGATGTTGTCCTGCACGGTCATGTGCGGGAACAGGGCGTAGCTCTGGAACACCATGTTGACGTCGCGGCGGTACGGCGGCACGCCGGTGACGTCCTGGCCGTACAGAACCACCCGGCCGCGGGTGGGCTCCTCGAAGCCGGCGATCATCCGCAGCGTCGTCGTCTTGCCGCAGCCCGAGGGCCCGAGCAGGGAGAAGAACTCCCCCCGCCGGATTTCCAGGTCCACTTCGCGGACGGCAGCCACGTTGCCGTGCCGGGCGGTGAACTCCTTGGCCACGCCCACCAGGTCGATCGCCGCCAGGTCGCTGCCGCCCGCATCGGATGCCGCCGGCCGCCCGCCGCTGGTCTCGCCCTCCGGCGTGCTCTGCGCAGTCCGCGCACCGGTCATTTCCGCATGCTCCTCCTTTGCCCTGCGACGTTGACCGTGGCAGAACCCGGCGCCCATGACAAGGGGTTCCGTTGCAATGGGCCGGTTCTCCCAACGGATCCCTTGACTTCCGGGCGATAGCTGACACGATTGCGCAGCGGGAACGGCGGCGGATGGTCTCAACGGTGCCCGGCTTCGCGGCGATAGGCCCGGTCATGCGCGGTGCCCGCCCCCGCCGATGACTACTGGCCGGTGCTGCCGTCCAGGAGTTCCCGCACCGCATCGGCGTGCCCGGCGTGCCGCGCCGTCTCGTTGATCAGGTGCAGCAGCACCCAGCGCAGGTCGGCGCCCTCCTGGGTACGGCACGGCTCGGCGAGCGAGGGAATCGACCGGACCGCCTCGTCGGTGGCGGCCGCCCGCTCCCGGTAGGCGGCCACGGCCGCGGTCACCGTGAGCTCGGGTCCGGGCCGGAACTCCTCTTCGCTCCGGCTGGTCTGCTCGCCGCGCATCCCGCCGTCGATCCATCGCCATTCCACGTGCGTCAGGTGACTGACGATGCCGAGCAGCGGGATCAGGCTGCCGGGCGGCGTCCACCTGGCCTCGTCGTCGCTGATGCCCTCGACCTTCCGCAGCACGCCGGCGCGCAGGAAGGCTAGCCACCGCAGCAGCAGTTCCCGCTCGTCCTCGGTACCCTGCGGGTATTCCAGTTCCTTACCGGACGGCATCACCCCAATGTAGGCCAGGGTTCCCTGCGGCCGGCCATTTTCTCCCATCGCGGTGTCGTGGCGCCGGCCTACGCTGGCCGGGTGAAGGAAACCGTGACCCCCCGCGGCGGGCCGCCGGACGTCCCGTACTCTCTGACCGACCTGCAACGACCTTGGTGCGTGCTAGTGGCGGCGACGCTGCGGATACCGCAGCACATCGCCTCGGGCGTCAGCGCGGCGGA
Organism: uncultured Actinomycetes bacterium; assembly: GCA_963795575.1. Lineage (GTDB taxonomy): Bacteria > Actinomycetota > Actinomycetes > Streptosporangiales > Streptosporangiaceae > PALSA-505. The sequence continues at coordinate 121,961 of CAWCII010000012.1, forward strand.
CGACCTGGCCGCGGCGGCCGGATGCGACGCGTACGCGTTGCGCGCCATGCTCGGCTACCTGGTGACCCAGGGCATATTCGAGGAGCCGTCCCCCGGCCGGTTTGCGCTCAACGATGCGGGCCGGGCCCTGCTCGATCCGGCCGCGTTCCTCGACCTCGGCGGCATCGCCGGCCGGATGGCCGGCGTGTGGAGCAGCCTGCTCGGTTATGTCCGCACCGGCCGGCCGGGCTACCACGAGGTGTTCGGCCTGCCGTTCTGGGAGGATTCGGCGGCCCACCCGGACGTCGCCGCCAGCTTCGACGCGCTGATGGGGCCGCCCGGGCACGGGATTCCCGACTCGCGGTTCGAGCTGGCAGGCGGCTGGGACGGGGTCCGGACCGTGGTGGACGTCGGCGGCGGGACGGGCGCGATGCTCGCCGAGCTGCTGCGTGTACGGCCGGGATTGCGCGGCACCCTGGTGGATCTGCCCGGGACGGCGGCGCGGGCGGCCGAGACGTTCCGGGCCGCCGGGCTGGCCGGCCGGGCTTCTGTCTCCGGGCAGAGCTTCTTCGACCGGCTGCCCGCCGGAGCGGATCTCTACCTGCTCAAGAAGGTGCTCAACGACTGGCCGGACCGGGAGACGGTCGCCATCCTGCGCCGCTGCGCCGAGGCGGCCGGCCACGACGGCCGCGCGGGCCGCATCGTGATCCTCGGCGGGATCGCGCCGGACGACGCGTCGCCGCGGCTCACCATCGAGATGGTGCTGCTCGGGGCCAGGACCAGCACGCTGGCCGAGTTTCGCGAGCTGGCCGGCCAGGCCGGGCTCGAGGTGGTCGCGGCCGGCCGCAGCCGCCGGCTACCTGGTGCAGTGCCGCCCCGCCTGACCCGCGGGTATGTTGGCGGCCCGTGACGCACTACAGCCGGATCTTCAAGATGGTCATTGACGTCCCGTCCGCGGACCACGACCAGGAACTGGCCTTCTGGCGGGGAGCGAGCGGCCTGCCGCTGGACCCGATGGCCAGGTATCCCGAGTACCACGGGTCCGAGTTGCACGGTCAGCAGTTCGCGCTGCTCGTCCAGCGGCTGGGCGAGGGCGCGGCCCGGATGCACGCGGACATTCACACCGATGACCTGGAGGCCGAGGTGGCCAGGCTGGAGCGGCTCGGCGCCCGGCGGGTCGAGCGCGTGCATCACTGGTGGGTGATGCGCGACCCGGCCGGGCTGCTGTTCTGCGTCCTGCCGGATCCGCCTGGCACGCTCACCGACGACAACGCGCAACGCTGGGACCAACGCTGGGCCTAGGGACAGCCAAGTGCACGCTGCGGCCGTGGCGAGCCGGAGTGGATGACGGCACGATGGGTGCGTGCTGTCCCTGCTCGTACGCGTCCTGTCCCAGAATCACCGACGGCACGTAATCATCCTGCTCGCCGGCGTCGCCGCCTCGGTCGTCATCGGCGGCGCGGTCTTCGCCGCCACCCAGCCCAGGGTGCCCTTCACGACCGGCCTGTACTGGGCGATCACGACGGCCAGCACCGTCGGCTACGGGGATGTGACCCCGCAGAATCCGGCTAGCCGGGTGGTAGCCGTCGTGGTCATGCTAACCGCGATCCCGATGCTCGCCGCGGCCTTCGCCCTGGTGACGGGGGCGGCCGCGGCCGCCGGACTACGGAGGATCCTCACCATGGGCAACCCGTTCCCGACCGGTGACTACCGGCTCGTCGTGGGCAGCCACCCGGCCGTTCCCGGCGTGCTCGATGATCTGGCCGTGGCCAAGGCAGCCGTCGTGCTGGTCGCCGACGTCGATCCCGCGAAGGCGCCGCCGCACGTGCACGTGGTCGGCGGCGACCCCACCCGGCCGGACGTGATCCGCTCGGCGCACCCCGACGGCGCACAGCAGGCTCTGGTCACCGGCGAGACCGACAGCGACGTGCTCGTCAGCACGGTGCTGCTCCGCGAGCAGGCGCCCGACCTGCCGCTCACCGCACTGGTCAGGTCGGCTTCGGTGAGGGAGGCGCTGCGCGAGCTCGGCGTCCACGCCATTTCGGCCGACGACCTGATCGCGCACACGCTGGCCAGGAGCATGGAGACGCCGCACGCCGGCGACCTTGTCACCCAGATCGTGGACTGCGGCCAGCACGGACTCGCCGAGGTCGAGGCCGAGGCGGCCACGCACGGCAGGCCGCTCAGCGCGATCAGGAACGAGCGGCTCGGCCTGGTGCTCGGCCTGGTGCACCACGGTCAGGTCAGCATGGGTATCGGCGACGATCCGGTGATCGCGGCTGGCGATTACCTGCTGGTCGTCGAGCGAACACGCTAGCCTTGCCTGCCCCCTGAGCTGATCCTCACCGAGCTCACCGGTTCCGGAGTGATCCCCTGGCGGCAGGCCCTCCAGAGCCCGCCGGCCCGCCGGGCAGCAGCCCGGCGGACCGGCGGTCAGGCGCTCAGTGGTGCTTAATGGCAGAGCCCGGCCGGGGCCGAGGTGGCGCAGCGGTTCCCGATGAACCTCACATCGGTCCCCGTGCCGTCCCAGCGCAGGTCGGCCGGCTTGTCACGGTAAGCGGTGTTGCGGACGATCGTGTCGAAATTCGGGTTGCTCCCGTGGGTGAGCGCAGCGGCGCTCAGCACGACGATCCCGCCCGAGTTGAACTTGTTGCTCGCGTTGCCTTCGACGCTGTTCTGCGACACCCTGGTCTGGGTGGCGCCGAGCAGCAGGATGCCGCCGCCTTGCACGGCAACCGGCGTTTCCTCGTTCTTCGGGCAGAACTTGTTGTTGCGGAACACGCTGTTGCCCTGGATGACGGCATTGCCGGCGCCGCCCTGCTGGCCGTCGTCGAGCACCAGGATGCCCTGGCAGTTGCCGGACACGCGGTTGTGCATGACGGTCACGCCCCTGGCGTGCCGGACGAAGATGCCGAACTCGTTCCCGATGGCGGTGTCATTGCGCACCGTCGTGGCCGCGTTCGGCGAGTCCCCGACGTAGAAGCCGGCCTCGTCGTTGCCCACCGCGGTGTCGTTGGCGAACAGGGTCTTGGTGGACTCGAACCGGGAAATGCCGTAATCCCCGTCGTTGACGGCCACCACGCGCTGCACGGTCAGGCCGTAGGTGCCGTAGCCGAAGACGCCGTTGCCCGCGAACCCGTTGACGTACAGGCCGGTCACCGTGTCGTTGTAGACCGGCGTGGTAACGGCTCCCGTCGTCACGTTCAGCTTCTTGGCCAGGATGCACACGCCGGTCGGGCCGAAAGCAGAGGCGCACAGGTTGCTGGCCTTTGCCGGCGGCTCGATCACCGTGCCGCCGCGGAAGTCCCCGGACCCCCGCAGCGTGACCCCGTCGGTGCGGATCTGCACGGTCTGGCGGTACACGCCGGGCTTCACCAGCACGGTGTCACCCGGCCGGGCCTGGTTGACCGCCGCCTGGATCGACTGGCCGGGACCCACCACGATGGTGGCGGGCGATGAGGCGGCCGCAGCGTACGGGACGCTAAGTGCAATCCCCAGCCCTATGGCCGGCGCCGCGAACACTAATTTACGCATGATTACCCTCCGCCGATAGAAAGCGAACGTTCCGTGATTTGTGAGCGGGGATTTGCGGTAGGCAAAACACTAACTAAGTCCGAAGGCAGCGACAAGGCCGCTGACCGGGTCGGGCCGATCAGGGGATCCGCACGTCGTGGTGTTCCCAGGCGAATCGCCGTTGCTCATCGGTCAGGTCGTCGTCCAGCACGGGAGTGACCAGGGACCAGTGCCTGCCGACCGGGCAGTACTGGAACCGGGCCGCGACCAGGTCGACGGCCTTGAGCTTGACCCCGGGAATCCAGAGTGTTGCGAAGACGTCGTCCCAGCACGGCGGGGCAGCCGGAGCCATGGGGTACGGTCTGCGCGTAGCCGGCTCGCGGGAGACGGTACTCACGAGGGCAGCGGAAGGAAGCGGATGGCGCGGCCGCGGGCAAGGCTGGCACGCCCGGTACGCAGCCTGCTTGTCTTTGTTTGCGCGCTGGTGCTGGTCAACACGATGTTCTTTACCGCGCTGACTCCTCTGTTGCCGCATTACGTGCAGGTGGCGGGGCTGTCCAAGGCGGGAGCGGGAATCTTGGTTGCCGCCTACCCGGCTGGCACGCTGATCGGCGCGCTGCCCGGAGGCCTGCTCACCGCCCGCCTGGGAGATCGCCCGGTGGTCTTGGTCGGGCTGGCGTTGATGAGCGTATCGACCTTCGTCTTCGGCTGGGCCTCTGCCCCGGGGGTGCTGGATGCCGCGCGGTTCGTCCAGGGCATGGCGGGAGCGTGCACGTGGGCAGCGGGGCTGGCCTGGCTGGCGGGGATCCGCCCCACTCGAGCGGCGGGGCGAGCTCCTGGGCACCGCTCTGGGCGCTGCCGTGGGCGGCGCGCTCTTCGGCCCGGTGATCGGAGCCGTCGCCGATCAGGTAGGAACCGGGCCGGTGTTCGCGGCTGCCGCTGTAGCGGGCGCTGCGCTGATGGTGATGGCTTTCCTCGTGCCTGTCCCGCAGGATTCGGTCCAGCAGGGACTGCGGGCGCTCTGGCCTGCGGCGCGGGATCGGCAGGTTAGCGCCGGCATGTGGCTGACGATGCTGGCCGGCCTGGGCTTCGGAGTCTTGGATGTGCTGGCGCCGCTTCGACTGAGCAAGCTGGGCGCCACTGCGGTGGTCATCGGTGCGACCTTCCTGGCGTCGGCGGCGATCGAATCTGCCCTGTCACCACTGGCCGGCTGGCCGATCGTCGCGGCGCCTTCGTGCCTATTCAGCTGTCACTGGCCGGAGCGGTAGTAGTCAGCCTCCTCGCGCCGCTAGTCCAGCCCGCTCCCTACCTCGTCGCCCTGTTGATCGTGGGCATGCCTGCTTTCGGCACGCTTTTTGCCCCGGCGACGGCACTGCTGAGCACCGGCGCGCACCGGTTGCGGCTGAACCAGGGACTTGCCTTCGGGTTGGGTAATCTTGCCTGGGCCAGCGGGCAGGCCATCGCGGCTGCCGGGAGCGGCGCACTAGCCCAAGCCACCTCTGACGCTGTCCCCTACGCCCTGCTCGCAGGGGCCTGCCTGGTTACCCTGGCTGCGGCCCGGCCGAGTGGCCGTCGGCTGATCGCACGCATCATCAGCAGCGCATCCGGGGCACAGGAGACCAGGATCCGCTAGCAGAGTTTCGCGGATGCTGATGAGAAGTACGCTTACGCTCTCGCCCGGGCCGATTCTTGTGATCGCTCCCCCAGGAGCGGATTGGATCAATGAGAGTCTTCCCGGCCGCCGCCGCGGCTGTTGTGCTGATGCAGGCGTTACCGCTCAGGCTTTCTCTTCGCCGGGCGGGACGTCGAACGTCACCACATCAGTGTCGGGGCGGGTGACCGCACGCCGGCCGCTCGCCGTTTGCCAGTAAGTCTCTTTGCCCAGCAGTGACTCACCGAACCGGTCGAACTCAGCGATTACCTTCTGCGTTGCCGCAGTCACGGCCTCACGGGTCCGTTCGTCCAGCTCCTCGAGCTGGCGGGACACCTCACGGTGGATGTGGGCAGCAACCTCGTCCTTCGCCAGGTCCTCCAGCTCTCTCCTCGCCTCGCGGACCGCAGTCCGGAGATCCTTCGTAGCGGCATGCGCTTCGCGGATCATCTCGCGGCATTCACCGACCGCCGCTTCCAGTCGGTCGAGTTCGCTCACGGCCGCCTCCTCGCTCATCGGCTGGGCCGGGGTCCTCCCCAGTCTGGGTCGGTAATCGATGCGAGCGCAACGCGGCGACCGCCTTCTGCCATGACCATCGCCCTGGCTTGGCTTTGGAAGCGCTGCCAGCTCGGGAGTTTCGGCCACGGTTCGCGGGCGACCTGAGCAGAGGCATCCTTCCACCGAGGACAAGATCCTCACACGTAAGGAGTCAACCGGGCTGGGGGCAGTCCCCTCAGACTAAGTTCGTGCTGGCGTGTGTGACTCGTCGCGCGGTTGCCGGAGGACCGGCAGGGCCAGGGCGAACAGGGTGAAGGCCGTCAGCATCGACGTATCACAAGAGGCTTCACCCGCGTCTCGCCAGGGCAAACGTTGCCAAACGCGGCGCACCGCTCTACAGCGGCTCGCTGACCCACTGCCAGCCGCTTGACTCTGCGTGCGCAGGCCGTACCAGATGAGCACCTGACGAATCGGACAACTCGGCAACTACCCGGATCAACTGGCGGTGAAGATCACCGGGCTCCTGCTCGTTGTGATGCGCTCTATGGGCCACGAGGGTCACTACCGTGCCCTCTCGCCCAGCCAGGCGCGCGGTGACGTTGCCGTCATAATCGAGTCCCACCTCGCTGATATCCCGTGCCCGGACGATCTCGTTCCCATCGTGGTTAGCCACCCACACATCTGGCATGTCCATGCCCGCCTCCTTCCGGCTCACTATCGCATCTTCACGCACATGGTGTGCTTGCTCCCCCCGCCGCAGCGTTACACCTGGTCAAAGCGGTAATCAGGGTGGGATTGAACTGCCTGACCTTTCGCTTTTACGGATTAAGGATCACCGTTCAGGGCGGGCATGTTCATCTTCGTGGCTGCTCGGGACCGGGCCGCGGCCCCGGATGGACGTGCGTGCGAACGGCAACAGCGAGGTCGTCGGGCACGGGCCGCCTCGCCTCGGCTGGCCGATCGACTGGCTGCCCGACGGCTGCTGACGACATCGCGTTTCCCAACGGTATGGCGATCATGCCGGACAACTCGACGCCGATCATCTCCGAGTCCTTCGCCGGCGGCTGGCCGCGTTCGATATCGCCGCCGGCGGCAGCCTGTCCACCCGGGGAGTGCGGGCCGGCCAGTAGCTATTGGGGCACGCATTGGACATGATCATGCGCCTGGCTCAGACTCTCCCCGCGCTCTGAGCGCCAGCAACTTGACAAGTCAACAATGTAAACTGCACATGGTCGGTGGGGCCCTGGCCCGGCACCTTCTAATGCGCCTTCCCAGGCACGGCGTTGCACCTGGGTCTGGAAGGGTGCAGGCACGATGCCATATTGATCTGTGGGAGCTTCCTCGGCCGACACTGCAGATGCTGTGAGCCGGGCTACTCTAACCGCCCGCACGAGGTGGCGACCTCTACCATTACTGTCTGCTGGCGCGCTTCTTATGCGATGAGTAGGCCATCCGGCCCCCCGCTACGAACAAGACCCCCAAAATAGCGACCACGACCACGAAGAACAATCCAAAATTACCGGTGAACAAAGCGGCCGCCAGCGCGATTAGCGCAAGCGTCGCACATGCGCATGAATTGACTACCTTGTTCTCCGAGTGCGGGGCCTGCGCCCGGGCGGCCTTCCGCAGCGGCTGGGCCCCGATCAGCCCGGCGGGGAGGTCGGCAGTGAGCACGGCCAGTTCCGCATAGGTCCGCGAGGCGAACGTCTGGCCCACCCGCATGTCAAACTCGTCCTTGGTCAGCAGACCCTCCACGAACGCGGCCTTGAGCAAGTCGAGCACGTGCTCGCGGTCGGCATGAGACGTCCGGAGGCGGCCGCGGCCAGCCGTGGCTGCTGTCATCTCGTCTCCCGGCTTTGCCGCCACTGGCGCCTCCCCGATGTGAGGAAAGCGTAGTGCGGTTGCCCCGTAGTGGCCATCCTCGCAGGCGCCAAGGCGCGAGAGGGGGTGGTCGCAGGAGGGTCGAACTGCCGACCTTCCGCTTCCAGGAGGCTCCACGCGGATGCTGCTGTGCACGCCATGGCCAGATGGGAAACGTTGCAGCCGTCACCGCGGCCCAGGTCCATAACCCGTTCCAGCACGGTCGGTGGATTATCCGGCCAGTGCGGCATGCCATTCATGACCGTCACTACGCGTCGATCCAGTCGGCCAGCACAGATTGCGCCATAACAAACCTTCCGCGGCATAGGCGAGGCCGGATATCCTGCGGTGCTCCTGTCGGCTCCCGGCGGCGGTGCGACCCGTCTGGACGGACTGCCATGACCGAGCATCCGCGGAAATCCGCGGCGGCTGACCCGGGCAAGCAGCGGCACCAATGGGGTTGCCGTGAGACCCCGGCCACTGGCCCGGATGCTAACGTGCGCAGCCGGTGATTGTCACCACGCCGTCATCCCTTGCGAGCAAAGGGCTTCCAGCACTGGTACCTAGAAGCTGGCCGGTCGGTGTCTGGCAGGTAGCGGAAGACATCAGCACGGACGCGGCCGCCGGGCCGTTCTCCGCAGAAGGCTGGCCTTATTCGTTACGGTGAGGCCATGCGCGCCATAACAGTCATCCCCGGGCGGCAGGGCTCCGTCGCGGCCACTGACATGCCCGAGCCGCCACATGATGATGGACCCGTCCTGGTCCAGACCCGGGCGATCGGCATCTGCGGCACCGACCTGGAGATCATCAACGGTGACTACGGGTGGGCACCGCCAGGCCAGGAACGCCTCATCATCGGGCACGAATCGCTGGGCCAGGTGGTCGAGGCCCCGGCGGGGACCGGATTCGCTGCCGGTGACCTTGTCGTCGGCATCGTGCGGCGGCCCGACCCGATTCCCTGCCCTGCCTGCGCCGCCGGGGACTGGGACATGTGCACCAACGACCAGTACACCGAGCGAGGGATCAAGGCCCGGCACGGCTATGCCTCCGAGCGTTACCGCATCCACCCCGACTACCTGGTTGCGGTGGGCCCCGCCCTCGGGATCCTCGGCGTGCTGCTGGAACCCGCCACCGTTGTCGCCAAAGCCTGGGACCACATCGAAAAAATCGGCCACCGAGCGACATGGACACCCGCCAAGGTACTCATCACCGGCGCCGGGCCCATCGGGCTTCTCGCTGCCCTGCTGTCCACCCAGCGGGGCTACGAGACCTACGTGCTCGACCTGGCTACCGAGGGCCGCAAACCAGAGATGGTGCGCCGCCTCGGGGCAACCTACTTCCATCGCGGGGAACTCGGCCAGGCAGCCGCCGAAGCAGACGTCGTCATCGAGTGCACCGGCTTCGTTCAGATGCTGCTTGACGTAGGCCCGCAGCACGTCCGCCACCGGATCACCTGTCTCACCGGCGTCTCCTCGGCCGGGGCAGAGTCTACGGTCGATCCCGGGCTCCTCAACCGGAACATGGTGCTGCAGAACTCTGTGTTGTTCGGATCCCGTCAACGCCAACCGGCACCACTACCAACTCGCCGCCCAGGCCCTCGCCCGGGCCGATCCAGGCTGGCTCACTGGCCTAATCACCCGTCAGGTGCCAATCAGCGGATGGGCCGATGCATACACCCGCCAGCCCGATGACATCAAGACCGTGCTGACCTTCCCGGACGGATCACTGTAGCCGCGAGTTGGCTCAGTGCGCGATAGGGGGATGACCCCGGCCGAGGCTAGGCCGTCGAGGATCAGCTGCACCGCGATCGCAGCGATGAGGAAACCGAAGACCTTCTCGGTGACCAGCATGCGGTTCTCGTCCAGCCTGGCACCGACCCGGTTCGCCCAGCGGAACACCGCCACGTCCATCAACAGGACGAACCCCAGGATGGCGATCGCCACCGCCAGCACGCTGAGCGACTTCGCCTCGGCCGAGATCGTCACCAGGCCGACGATGCCCACCGGGTTCAGCAGGTAGGGCACGGCCAGCGGGAACTGCGCCAGTTGCATCGGGTCTTTCCCGCGGCGAGGTGGCCGCCGGTGGGCTGGCCGAGCACCATCCACAAGGCGAGCACGAGCAAGATCACGCCGCCCGCAATCGACAGGGACGCGACCGTGAAGTGCAGCAAGGCGCGCAGCAGCGTCGGGCCACCAGGTGGGCACCGTTCGGCAAGCCGGGAAACTGGACGCGCGCGCGATGCCGCCGCCGGATCTCCGGCAGCTCCATATCTCCGCGGCGCAGCGACGCCGTCTCGACGCCCACAGCCCTCCAACCCGCTCCCATCGGTCAGTTGCGTGCCCCAGACCTATCACCCCATCCCGCTGTCCGACCATGGCGTATCCGCGACCGGCTGGGAGCGGAAGATGTCCAGACCATCAAGAAGGAGTTCGTGAGCGGTACGCCAAAGTATGTGCTGGCCGAGCGCTACGCGATCAGTCTGAGTAGCGTCAAGCGGCTGCTCCGGTAGCTTCAGCTAGCCACAGCTCTCGAAGATCAGATCGACTAAGCCTGCCACCAAATTCATTATCGATCAGTCGCTCCAGACATGCCAGGAGTCCGACGCGCTTGGCTGAATCAAGTCCTTGCACGTTTGAGAACGTACGGAGGAGGTCCAGATACTTGCCTGTGGTGTAGCGATTTATTTGCTTGTAGAAACGATGCTGCATGGACGTGAAGGCCAAGCTCTCCTCAAGCTCAGGAAGGGTTGTTGGAAGCTCGGATATAATCGGAGGCACAAAACCGGGCTGAGCCTCAGGGTCCCAGTGTTGGTAGCACGCCTGACTGCGTGTGCTGAATGCGTCACGGTGTTTGCTCACCCCCCAGTGTGTATCAATGATTGCGAGATAGCCTCCAGGCCGGAGCGCTGCACCTGCCTTCGTGGTCCGGACAGCCGGTTCAACCCAGTGGAATGCCGTCGCAGACACGACCATATCGAAAGGCTGAGGTGGCAGCTCGTAATCTTCAAACTTCTGCTCAATAACCTCTATATCGGCCCTCGCAGTGACCTTCGTCCGTACGATTTTGGCTAGTTCACTACCAGGCTCCAGTGCGATGACATGCAAGCCTCGCTCTGCTAGCGGAACAGTAATCTGGCCTGTGCCGCTGCCAATCTCTAGAATTCGATCACCAGATCGGATGCCGGTCAGGATGAAGAGATCATCAATAAGTTCTTGCGGATACAGCGGACGTGCACGATCATAGAGATCAGCTACCTCATTAAACGACTCAGGACGACGGGGCATAAGTATATTATGCCATAACAGATTTGTTCGAGTATGGTCAGTTCAAGTATGTCTTGGTGGGGCGGCCGGGACTCGAACCCAGGACCGGCGGATTATGAGTCCAGACGGCCAGCATCGATCTTTAGGGTGCTTGACCTGGGCAGACATTAGTTGAGGCGCCCATGGTTAGCCCGATTTGGGCACGTATTGGGCACGATCATGCTTCGATGCAGGTCTGCTAAAATCCGCCAAGAAGTGATCGACTCCTCTGGCCATAGCTGTACGGCCTCGGCGCGAATGCAGTCATCTCGCGGCTTGAGAACCCTCCGCGTGATGACCTCGACTCTGACGCCCAGGAGTTCTTAAGGTCCTGCGGTGCTCGCAGGCAGCCTGGAACCCCGTGCGCTCGGTTTCGTTCAGGAGTGAGCCAGTCTTCGGCACGATGAGATCGTGGCTAACTGGGAACGGGCGCGGAGGAACGAGCCACTGCTCGCCATCCCGCCGCTGTCCTAGAATCGGGATCATGGACGAGAACTGCCTGCCCGTCGTGGTTGGAGTTGCAGTGATCGGCGACCGTGTGCTGCGCCTGCTGTTCAGCGATGGCACCGTTGGGGACGTCAACTTCTCGTCCGAACGATGGACCGGGGTGCTCGAACGACTGAATGACCCGGCGTACTTCGCCCAGGTTGAGGTCGATCCGGAGGCGGGAACTGTGGTGTGGCCTGGCGGCATCGACCTAGCGCCCGAGCCGCTTTACGAACAGGCCAAGGCACATCCGCTTGCAGTGGCCTGACCGTTCGCGCCGACCGCGCCTGACGGAGGGCATCACACCGGCCAGCCACGCTGAGTCCATACCACTTTGACGTAGCAGGAACCGCGCCGATTACGGCCAGGGCCAGCCAGTCAAGGCCTTAGCGTGGTCACGTGCCCGCACCGCCAGAGACCGATGTTGCAGGATCCGCAAGTACTGCCGAGCCCGCGTCCCGCTCGCCTTCGCCACCAGATCCGCATCGAGGCAGCAGTCCGCGGCAATTCGGTCACCATCTTCGACTGCCGCCCGCCGTGGCACCCGAACCTGACTGAATGGTCCAAGGTACGCGTGGCCCAGCTGCGCTACAGCGCCAGCAGCCACCACTGGAGCCTGTACTGGGCCGACCGCAACGGCCGCTGGCACCGCTATGACGACCTCGACCCCGGCCCTGTCGGCAATGTGCTTAAAGAGATCGAAGCCGACCCCACCTGCATTTTCTGGGGTAGAAGACGGCCCCGCCTCACCTGGCCATCTTGAATCCCGTGCCTTCCGACTTCAGGAGGATTTACGAGTCCAGGCGAGTCCATCATTGTCCATATGACCGGGCGTACGGCGCGCTGGCCCTTTTCGGACTCCAGGGTTGACCCCACGTTTCCACAGCCGTTGTTAGCAATGCGTTAGCAAGATCGGCCTTGGAGGGGCCAGCCATACCGAAGATCACTCGCCAAAGATCAGCAGTCGCGAGCTGGACGACCGCTTGGGGATCTCAAGCGCCGGGCGGTGCTCGCATGCTGGCCAGGCCGCTCGTGCGGACGCGCGCGAATACGCGAGCGCGAAGACGAACTGCAACTAAGGTTGCGCGCCTACCAAGGTCACATGAGCGGGCTCAGGTCCGCCGTGTGCGTTACATCGAATCTTGATAACTCAATAGTGGGCCATCTGCGAGAGCCTGCCCAGACCCGGGCATCTGGGAGGTACGTGTCTCGGCGAGAAGGGTCGAGTGCCGTTGGCTCAGGTGTCGGGAGCGTCTTGTTCTGGCTCAGGGGACGGCGGGTCGAAGCTGACGTCGACGTGCTCGAAGCCCTTGCGGCGCTGAGCCTTGGCCTGTTTAGAGTACGCGCGCCGGTCCCCCGTCGTCAGGATGGCCTTGTCGGTGAATGGGGTCAGGAGCGACCTGGGATAGATGCGGCTGACCCGCACGACGTTGATCTCGACGCACAGCAGGACCGCCGTCGCGCTGAGGTAGAGGAACGCCAGCATGCCGAGCACCAGGGCGAATACCGCGTTTGTGTCGCTGGCGTGCCTGACCACGTGCACGACGTAGATGACCCCGAAAGATTGCAGAAGCTGCCAGATGACCGCGGCGGCTATCGCGCCCGGCGCCACGTCGCGCACGGACAGGCGCCGGGCGGCCGCAAAACGGAACCCGAAGACGAACACGGCAATGTTGATCACCACGGACGCCGCGAGGACCGCGAGCCTGAGGGCGGTCCCCAACGCGCCGGCCCGGTGCCGCCCACTACCGACAAGGCGGTGGTGGCCAGGATGGCCAGTCCGGCGCTGGCCAGCAGCAGCAGGCTGCGGCCGCGGGTCTTCAACGAATTCGGCCGGCTGTTGCGGGGCACGCCCCACACCGTGTTCGTCGCGTACTGGAACGCCTGCGCCCCGCGCAGGCCGCCGTACAGGGACCCAAGGATGCCGACGGCCAGCCCGATAAGGCCGCCGCCGATGCGCTTCGGCTGCGCCAGATCCCCGCCGATCACCGGAAACTGGTGCAGCGCCGAGGCGAGTACCTGGTGCTGCAACTTGGCATCACCGGCCAGGACAAAGCTCAGCACCGTCGAGATGAGCAGCAACAACGGAAACAGGGACACGAACCCGTAGTAGGTGAGCAGCGCCGCCAGATAGGTACCGAAGTCATCGACGTACTTGAACAACACCGCCAGCGGGAATCCGGCCCACCGGTGCTTCTGCTGAAACCCGTCCAGACGTTCCGCGACTGCCATACCAACCACCCCACCGTACATCGGCCGAATCGCCTGGCAGACGACCCGCCTGTGGTGTTCGTGGCTGAGGGTACGACCTTCGCGTCCTGCCATCCGCCAGCCTGTAAATGTTCCGTCCCAGTCTAAGTGGATGACAGCAACCGGCACGGCCGGGCGCTTGCCTCAACGATGACCGGAGAGAATCACCGGGCCGCGCGGCTGCCGGGCCGCCGTCGCATCCGCAGGGCGCTCAGCACAAGGGCGCCCAGGAACACGACGATGCCGATGAACAGCAGGAACAGCAGGCCTTTCGCGACCACGCCCACGATGCCCAGCACGATCGCCGCGATCACCAGCAGTAGAAAAAGGGCAATCATCCGATCCTCCGCTCAGTCGGGCGGCTCAGCGGCGGGCCAGCCGCCGCTCACCGCCGCCTGGCTCGTCGGCCAGACGTAGTGCTTGAAGATTGCCTCTTCGTCGCCCGCGGGCAGTTCGCCGTCGGCGCCGATCGAGGGGCGTCCTTCACTTGCTGCGACGGCGAACGCCGCCGTCAGCACTGGCCCCAGTCTACGCATGCAACAGAAAACTAGCAAATTATTTCCAGCAATTGTGATGGTCTTCCGGAGTACGACACAAACCGCATGCCCCCGCCGCCAGCGTGGCCAGGCACCAGAGGAGGCAGCGTGATGACTACCGCGACAGGGCATGCCACTCGCACACGATCCGTGATCATGAAATTCCCGGGCGGGGATTCGGCTATCGCCACCCCAGGACCATCGGCGCCGCGGAAATTGACCGTTGGTATGTGGGCGGTCTTCCTCAGCGTCCTTCTGCTCTCTCAGGGCTACGGGTGGGCAGTGTCGCCGTTCGTGGTGGCGGCGCTGCCCTTCTGGGTCGGCCGCGACATCCTTCAGTCGAGCGCCCGGAGCTAGCTTGCAGCACGCCCCCGGGAGCCCCGAGGAGGAAGACTTACCAAGCGCGGTTGACACCCGGAGACGGTGCGCCTCGCCTGCCCCGTCCTTCCGACAGGTGCCGATGGTCTTGCCGGGGAAGATCACAGTCAAGGGTGGCGGTTGCGCCATCCGAAGGACGCGAGCGCAGCGAGCGCTCTAATGGGAGAAGCCTGGTCGTCCCGTTTTGGAGCAGACTGGGTGTCCCAGCCGCCAGCCGGTGAGCACCTGTTGGGAGCGCCAGGCCTTGTGAGGCCGAACGGTAAGACCGTGCCCTGGCTGGTCGGCGGGGATGCAGGACCGCTGGTGGGATGTCGTGCCCGCCGAGCGGGCCGCGGCTCGTCACCTTCTTCGCCGTGATGTACTACGCCGGGCTCCGCCCCGAAGAGGCGATCAACCTCAGAAGAGACAACGTGATCTTGCCTCAAGACCGACCGGACGACGAGGACTGGGGCGAGCTGCACATTCGCAGCGCGACACCCGATGCGGGCGGCGAATGGACCGACGACGGCAGCGCACGTGAGATGCGACAGCTGAAGCACCGTGCCGAGGAAGACAGCCGCGTCGTTCCGGTGCATCCTGAGCTCACCTGGCAACTCCGGGATCACCTCGCCAATTTCGCCACAGCTCCCGACGGCCGCCTGTTCGGCGGCGTGCGGGCGGCGAACTACCGACGATCACCTACCGGCGTCTGGATCAGAGCGCGGCAGCTGGCGCTCACCGTGGCGGAGCAAGCATCGCCGCTCGCGCGGCGGCTCTACAACCTCCGGCATGCCTGCCTGTCCACGTGGCTTAGCGGCGATGTCTACCGACTCAGGTGGCGGAGTGGGCCGGGACAGCGTCAACGTCCTGCTGCGGATCTACGCCAAGTGCGTTGTGGGTCAGGACGAGCTCGCCAAGCGGAGAAGCAGCGAAGCATTGCGGCGGGACTGACACGAGGGCCGGTAACACCGATGATCTTGGACTTAGGCACGTATTGGGCACGGATAGCCCGCAGATGACAGCGTTGGGCCGCGTATAGCCGCACATCCTTGCGGAATAAAAGATCTTGCAGGCCAGGTGCTTCTGCAGGTCACCTGGAGGTTTTCCAGGGTGGGGCGGCTGGGACTCGAACCCAGGACCGGCGGATTATGAGTCCGGGCGGCCAGCAGCCCCCCGTCAGGGTGGCTGACCTGGGCGAGACGAGTGGATCCGATCATGGTTGCCGTCGATTTTGGCACGTATTTGGCATGATCAAGCTCGCTGCGACCGGTATCGAGTGTCACCGTCGCGGGCGGTGGTAGATCTCTGAGCGGTGGTCAATATCGAGGACGTGCACGACGCGGCTGTTCTCGTCGATCCGGTAGACGATGCGATAGGTGCCGCGCCGAGCGCCGTGACAACCGGCGAGCGGCCCGAACAGCGGCTTGCCGACCCGATGCGGGTTGACCGCAAGCGCGGCATCGCAGAACTCCAGCACGGCGGCGGCAACGGTTTCCGGGAGCCGCTGGGCGATCGCTCGCCGTGCGGCAGGCTGGAAACGGATCTCGTATCGCTGTCCGGGATCGTTGTCACGTGCCGGTGACGCGGCGCCGGGCCAAGTCCTGGCGAACGGTGGCCATGTCAGCGCCAGGCTCACCGCGCTCCAGGGCGGCCAGGCTTTCCGAGATACGCGCAACAGCCTCGGCGTCACCGAGGATTTCCAAGGTCATCTCCAGGCCCTCAAGATCATCGACCGAGAGCAGGACAGCCTCAGGCTCTCCGTTGCGGGTCAGGGTGATCCGCTCATGTTGCTGGCGTACTCGCCTGGCTAGTTCAGACAGGCGTGCCTTGGCTTCGGACAGTGGCACCGGCGTCGCGGCTATCGACATGGTTAGAAGTATAGGCCAGTACTAGTCTAATTTTCGACTATTCGCCTCGGCGTAGGAGGCTCCCCGGCGATCACAGCCACGGCCAGCCAGTTAAGGCTCTAGCGTGGTCGGGTGCCCGCACCGCCAGAGACCGACGTCGCCAAGATCCGCAAGTACTGCCGAGCCGGGTCCCAGCCCGCCTTCGCCACCAGGTCCGCGTCGAAGCAGCCGTCCACGGCAACTCGGTCACCATCTTCGACTGCCGCCCGCCGTGGCACCCGAACCTGACCGAATGGTCCAAGGTACGCGTGGCCCAGCTGCGCTACAGCGCCGACACCCACCACTGGAGCCTGTACTGGGCCGACCGCAACGGCCGATGGCACCGCTATGACGACCTCGATCCCGGCCCCGTCGGCAAGCGCTCAATGAAATCGAAGCCGACCCAACCTGCATTTTCTGGGGTTAGCAGATAGCCCTGCCTGATCTGTGGCTCTGTACGCGTATTCGGCCCACGATTAGGTTGGATGTCAGGTCAGCGGCGAAGAGCGCCCGGTCCTCAGACCAGCGGACCGTCGATCCAGCAGAGAAGAACTCCCACACGCTCAACGGGTGCTCAGGGTCTGGCGCCGGGAGAAACTGTTGTCACGTTCGGGATCGCGGTTTGACGTGCCGGGCTGACCTGTATCCGAATCGCAGGAGGTAGTGATGACACACGCAATAGGAGATCACCTCGGCCGACGACGCCTGCTGACGGCGACCGCCTCTCCCCCCTTCCTCTCTCTCCCCCCCCCTCTCCCTCCCTTTCCCCCCCCCCTCCTTCTCCCTCCCCCCCCCCCCTCCCCCCCCCCCTCTCCCCCCTCCTCTCCCCTTCTCCCCCCCTCCCCCCCTCCCCCCTTCCCCCCTCCCCCCACCCCCCCCTCCCTCCCCCCCCCCATACTAGGCGCACTTGGCCTCGCGCTGGGATTCCTGATCGGCCCCGCGGCGGCGCAAACCGGCCGGACGCGGGCGGGCGCCCATGGGGGATGCTCGCTGCACACCTTGCACGGCACCTACGCGGGCAACCTCAGCGGCACCTCCACCGCTACCGGGCCGCTCGCCCTTCAGGTCCTGGTGACCTTCCACGGCAACGGCAAAGCCTCCGCCGTTGGCACCGTGATGACCGAAAAGCAAGGACCGGTGCATTTCACCAGCAAGACCACCTACACCTTGAAGCGGAACTGCACCGGGACCCTGGTCGCGATGCGAACACCGGGCAGACCGTTCACTACGACATGACGGTCACGTCTCATGCTTCCGAAGTCCAGTATCTGCAGACCGATCCGGGAACCGTCGTGACCGGCACCACCAAGCGGGTCTGACGCCCATCGCGCCGAACCGCGTGGCACGCTGAGCGCCGGCCTCCTTGGAGCGGCCGCCAGTTCCGCAGCGGACTGATTGCTGGCCCGGCTTGAGCAAGATCAGCTGCGCCATCGGCCGATTCAACGTGGCTCAGGATGGTTAGCCCTGATCATTCACACTGATCGGTCGCTGGGCTGAGGTAGCTGCCGAGCCGTGTAATCGATCTTGATTTTAGGGTGGGGGTATGACGGTGGCCTGGCTGGCGGGCCGGGTGCCGGGGGTTCCACGGGCCCCGCTCGGCTTGCTCCTTCCTTGGCGGCAGGGATGGTCTGCTGCTGGTCAGGGTGCTTGGGGCAAGGCGATGATCTGCTGCCAGGCGGTGACGATCACCGGTGCCCAGGGCCAGTTTGCAGCGATCCTCCAGGTACCCGTGCCGCCCGCTGCGGGTCAGCCGGGCGGCAGTGTGCAGGATGCGGTAGCGCAGGGTCTTGGGTCGGCCTTGGCTAGGTCGCTGTCGAAGGCGAGCAGCTTGAGCCAGGCCAGCAGGGTGGCGGCGGCCAGGGACGCGGCCAGCCAAGCCTGATTGAAGGCGAACGAGGTGGAGGGGGAGTTCTGCCAATCCCTGTGTCTTTGCCGGGTGCGCACGCAGTCTTCTACCTGGGCGTGGACGCGGTGGGCAGCGTCGAAGAACCTGCTCATTGGCTCGCCGCAGCTCCGCAGCATCCTGGTTCTCGCTAATCGTCACGTCAGTCACTGGTGTCTCCTTCATCTCAGGAATTACACCGTTGAGATTACAATCCCGGGCGGCCGCCAGGATCGAGAGAACCGCCGCCCTGCCGCACGCTATGACGTGGGTTAAACCACCGAGAAGGAGACGCACCCTCAAGGCACGACGCGAACGCGCAGGTTAAACGGCAAGCTTAGGGGCGTCCGACGATTATTATTCGTCCCGCGTATGTCCCGCGCGCGGGAGGCGGGGGCTTGGGCGCGGGGGTCATGAGCCTGGCACAGGCTACCGGCGCGCTGCTG
>CAWCII010000013.1:0-282451 GCA_963795575.1 uncultured Actinomycetes bacterium
CTCTGGCCCGGCGAGACCGGCCTTATCGGCCACTCGGACGGCGACGTGGCCGCTCACGCCGCCTGCGACGCGCTGTTCTCCGCGGCCGGGCTGGGCGATCTCGGCGCGAACGTCGGGACCGCCCGGCCGGAATGGGCCGGAGCGTCCGGCCCGGTGCTGCTGGGCGAGGCGGCCCGGCTCGTGGCCGCGGCGGGATTCGCGATCGGCAACGTGTCCATCCAGGTCATCGGCAACTCGCCGAAGGTCGCGCCGCGCCGTGAGGAGGCGGAAAAGGTCCTGGCCGGGGCGCTGGACGGTGCCCCGGTCAGCCTGTCCGCCACCACGACGGACGGCCTGGGCCTCACCGGCCGCGGCGAAGGCCTGGCGGCCATCGCGGTCGCCCTGGTCACCCGGTCAGGGGCTGACGCCCGCGAGCGCGCGGGCAGAAGCAGCCGGCAGGCGGCCGGGCGCGATAAGCCGGTGCGTTAGCGCCGCCCCTGCCTATCCGGTTTCTGCCGGGGTGGGCCGGCGCACGCCCGACCGCCCGCGGCGGGGGTCGCGCGGCACCGCGCGGCCGGGTCCGATCCCGTAGCCTGTGCAACGTGAACCTGCGCCTGCACGACACCGCCACCCGGACGGTGCGCGAATTCCACCCGGTCGTTCCCGGGGAGGTGTCCCTGTACCTGTGCGGTGCCACCGTGCAGGCGCCGCCGCACATCGGCCATCTCCGGTCGGGCATCTGCTTCGACATCCTGGTCCGGTGGCTGCGGGCTAGCGGGAATCAGGTCACGTTCTGCCGGAACGTCACCGACATCGACGACAAGATTCTTCGGGTTGCCGCCGGTGACGGCGTGCCCTGGTGGGCCGTGGCCGAGCGGAACCTGCGTGCGTTCACCCGTGCCTACGACGCGCTGGGCTGCCTGCCGCCCGACGTCGAGCCGCGGGCCACCGGCCACATGCCGGAGATGATCGCGATGATCCGCCGCCTGATCGAGCGCGGGCACGCGTACCCGGCCGACGGGGACGTCTACTTCGACGTCCATTCTTACGACCGTTACGGCGCGCTCTCCGGACAGCGGCTGGAGCAAATGCGGGCGGCCGACGATTCCAGTGCGGCCGGCAAGCGGGACCCGCGCGACTTCGCGCTGTGGAAGGGGGCCAAGCCGGGCGAGCCTTTCTGGGAGACGCCCTGGGGGCCCGGGCGGCCCGGCTGGCACCTGGAGTGCTCGGCCATGGCCCTGAAGTACCTGGGCGAGACCTTCGACCTGCACGGGGGCGGCCTGGATCTGGTGTTCCCGCATCACGAGAACGAGATCGCGCAGTCGCGTTCGGCCGGATACGGGTTCGCCCGCGGCTGGGTGCACAACGGCCTCGTCGGCGTGGCCGGGGAGAAGATGAGCAAGTCGCTCGGCAACTCCCTGCTGGTCGGGGAGATGCTCGACCGCGTCCGGCCGGCCGAGCTCCGCTACTACCTGAGCCAGGCGCATTACCGCTCGATGATCGAGTTCTCGCCGGACGCGCTGGCCGAGGCGGCCGCCGCCTACCGGCGGATCGAGGGGTTCGTGATCCGGGCCGCCGAGGTCTGCGGCGAACCCGGCGAGCCGCCTGCCGCGGCGCAGGACGGTGCCGCGGCCGGACCCGCGGCCGAGTGACCTGCCGTCCGCCTTCGCCGCTGCTCTCGACGATGACCTCGCGGTTCCGCAGGCCCTGGCCGTGGTGCATGCCGAGCTCAGGAGCGGCAACAATGCCCTGGCCGCAGGGGACCGCGTCGGCACCGCCAGCTCCGCGGCCCGGCTGCGGGCCATGCTCGCGGTGCTGGGACTCAACCCGCTGGCCGGGGAGTGGTCCGCGCCGGGCCGCGACGGGGACCTGCGCGGGGTGATCGATGCGCTGGTCCGGGTGGCGCTCAGCCAGCGGCAGGCGGCCCGCGACCGCAAGGACTACCGGGCCGCCGACGCGATCCGGGACGACCTGCGGTCCGCGGGCGTGCTCATCGAGGACACGCCGCGGGCCCGCGCTGGGAACTCAAGCAATGAGCCCCGCCGGGACAGCCGGCGCGGCGCGGCCGGCGGGTCCGGCGGCTCCGGGCAGGGCCGCCAGGGCCGCGGCGGGGTCACCAAGAAGGGCAAGCCGCGCCCGGGTACCGGCGGGCACGGCAGGCGCCGCCTGGAAGGCAAGGGGCCGACTCCGCCGGCCCGTATGCGGACGGGCCACCCGGCGCAGCGGCGCGCCGCGCGGCAGGCCGCCGTGGCCGCCCGCGGCGAGGGTCGCGACCGCCGGGACGGGGCCGGACGTGACGAGGCTGGCGCCCGCGGCACGGGAAGCGGCCGGGGCGCTGGCCGGGCCGGGGGCCCGCGGCACGGTGACCGGGCGCGGCACGGACCCGGAAATGGTGGCCGGGCGCAACGCGGTGCTCGAGGCGCTGCGGGCCAACGTGCCGGGGACGACCCTGTACGTGGCCTACCGGACCGACACCGACGACCGGGTCCGCTCGGCCGTGCAGCTCGCCGCCGATGCCGGCCTGCCCGTGCTCGAGTCCGGCCGCGCCGAACTGGACCGGCTGACCCAGGGCGCGGTGCACCAGGGCCTGGCGCTGCGCGTCCGGCCCTACCAGTACGCCCATCCGGACGATCTCACCGCGCTGGCCGCCGACGCCGGCCAGCCGCCGCTGATCGTCGCGCTCGACGGGGTCACCGACCCGCGGAACCTGGGCGCCATCGTGCGCTCGGCGGCCGCGTTCGGCGGCCACGGCGTGCTGATTCCCGGGCGGCGCAGCGCCGGCGTGACCGCGGGCGCCTGGAAGGCATCCGCGGGCACGCTGGCGAGGCTGCCGGTAGCCCGGGCGCCGAACCTGGCCCGCGCGCTGGCCGTCTACCAGCAGGCCGGCCTGTTCGTGGCCGGCCTCGCCGCCGACGGCGGCACGGACATCCGCGACATGGAGATCGCGGAAAGCCCGCTCGTGCTCGTCGCCGGCTCGGAGGGCCGGGGCCTGTCCCGGGTCGTAGCCGAGCGCTGCGACCTGCTCGTCCGGATCCCGATCGGCGCGGCGGAGTCGCTCAACGCGGGCGTCGCGGCCGGCATCGCCCTGCACGAGGCCGCCCGCCGCCGCGGTATGCCCGCCCGCTGACGGGTCGGCTACGATGGCGGCTGCCCGTGCCGGTGTAGCTCAGCAGGCAGAGCGGCGGTCTTGTAAACCGCAGGTCAGGGGTTCGACTCCCCTCGCCGGCTCCCAGCTCAGCAGCAGATTTCCGAATCCCTACTCCGGCCGTGTGTGGGTAGTGCAGCCACGTTTTGCAGCCTACGGCGTCCACTTGCCGTCCATGGAGTCCTCGCCGAAGATCCGCCGTGGCCCGACCCCTCCTGTGTTGTCACGCAGACTGCCGGGGCACCAAGGCTTGGCCGGTGCTCACCCACCGGTTTCCGGCTGCGAGGATCATCAGGTGGTACCTGAGAGCATCCATGACTTCTTCGTGGCGAGCGGAAGCGCGGCTGGCGCGCTGATCGGGCTGCTGTTCGTAGCCATCTCGGTAGCGTCCGAGCGGCTCGCCCGGGCAGAGGCTAAAGGGCAGCACTACCGCATACGCGCGGCGGGGGCGATCACGGCGTTCACCAACGCGCTGGCAGTGTCACTGTTCGCCCTGATCCCCGTGCACAAGATCGGACCGACCGCGGCGGCCGTGGCGATCGTCGGGCTCATGTTCGTCGCGGCGGCACTGCTATCGCTGATCCGCCTGCGTCAGGTGCGGTGGGACACATTGCGTGATGCGCTGTTCCTGATCGGGCTGGCCGTCACGTTCGTGATCCAGCTGGTCGAGGGAGTAGAGGTAATCACCCAGCCGGGCGACTCCGGCGCGGTGAACACGATCGCGATCCTGGTGGTCGTCTGCTTCCTGATCGGGATCGGCAGCGCATGGCAACTGGTCGGCGGCCCTTCGATCGGTATCACGCGAGAGGTCACGGCACTCGTCCGGGGCCACCAGCGCAGCGCCAACGACTCGGTAGACGAAGAGTCGCCTTAGCGGCCGGGGCGAGCGGCCTGGCCGGTGGTGAGGTTGACCAGGAAATCCTTCAGCAGGCTGTGGCGGACGCGTTCGCAGCCGGGTAAGCGGCTCAGCTGAACGAATGGCCGACTGTTGCCAGCGCTGCTGCCAAGCGGGTAGACAGCGGGCGACACCCGAAGACATCTATGGAATCGGAGCCGAGATCACAGCCATTGATGACCACCCGTGTGCAGGCGGTGCGGCCAAGTTTTGCCGCGCTCGTCTCGGGTTTGACCGAGGGCGATCATGGGGGGCAGGACCTGCTTGGCTATCCTCCGCGGCAGCGGCGCGCTGAGCAGGATTCGGCCTCGCCACCGTAAACCAAGGCGAGCGGTACTGGGGAAGGCGTAGAGGACGTAACCTTCCCGCGGCAGCGACGCCCGGCCTACCGTCGCGACAGCTTCACCTGGCTCGCGTTCGCCGGGCTGTTCACGGTCGGGTTCTTCCAGGCTGGGCTGGGCCCGGCGCTGCCCTACATCCGCGCAGCAGAGCACATCTCCTATCTTCCGGCAGGATTGCTCCAGGCCGCCTTCGCGGTCGGCGGCGGAACCGCCGGGCTGCTCAGCACCGCCCGGATACCACCAGGCCGCCGCGCCCTGATCCTCCGCGCGGGTTTGGCCGGGATGGCGGCGGCGGGCGTCGGCTTCGCCTATGCGGACGCGTTCGCGCTGAGCGTGGCCACCGCGTTCGTCATGAGCCTGCTCGGCACCTCGGCCACGATCCGGTTCTGGGCCGGGCTGGCCGACCGGCACCGGGCCGCCCGGACCCTCGCCATGACCGAGGGCGAGGTCGCGGTGAGCACCGGCGGGATCGTGGTGCCGTTCGCGGTCAGCGGCGCGGCGGCCACCGTGCTCGGCTGGCCGTCCGCGTTCCTGCTCGGCGCCGTCGTTGCCGCCGGAGTTGTCCTGGCCTCGGTGGTCATCCGCATCCCGGCCGAGGCCGCTGTCACTCACAACGGATCGCCCCAGGCCGGGCGGGCCGCCGGCCGCCACCGGCTGCCGCCGATGCTGGTCGTGGTGTTCGCCGTGGTCGCGCTGGAATGGTCGCTGAGCTTCTGGCTGGCCAGCTACCTCAACGACGACGTGCACCTCGGCCGCGGCCTGGCGGTCGCCCTGGTCAGCGTGCTTTATGTCGCGAACCTGGCCGGCGCTGATCGTCAGCCGGCTGGCGCGTCAGATGACTACCGGACGGCTGCTGGCCATCTGCCTCGCGGTGGCCTTCTGCGGGCTGCCGCTGCTGCTGGCCGCCGGTCAGGCGGTCGCCGCTGCGGCCGGGGTGGCCGTCGCCGGGGTCGGCATCGGCGCGAGCTTCCCGCTCACCTCCTCACTGCACGTGGGCACCAGCGATCGCACCTCGACCGTTGCCGTCGGCCAGGTCATGGCCGCCGCCGCTGTCGGCCAGCTGGCCGGGCCCCTGGCCGTCGGCGCGGTCGCCGAAGGCACCAGCCTGCGGGGCGGCCTGCTCATGCTGCCCGTGCTCACCCTGCTCGCTGCTGCCGCACTTACCCGCCACGTCCACGCTCATGGTGCCGGATAGACGACCGCCCGCAGCCGTGCAGCCAACTGTGCAGCACGGCCAGCGGAGATCCGCCACCGCGCCGGCGGTTCCGTCGCAGGCCTTCGTCAGACGCGAGACTCCGGATCCCGGCTCCGGTCCCGAGGGGCTGACGCGTAGGCGGCCGCGAAGCCCTGCCGCCAGCTGGGGTAGCGCAGCGTCCAGCCAAGCTCCCGCCTGGCCTTCGCGTTCGAGGCGCCGCGAGACCCGACGGCCATCATCACCGCGCCCTGACCCGCGATCAGCCGCGGCGAGCCACACCGGGACGCGGCGGGGCGGCCTGGCGCCCAGCGCCTCCGCGAGCGCGGGCAGCCACTCGCGCATGGGAGCGGGCTCGTCGTCGGTGATGTTATAGATGCCGGCTCCGTCGCATTCGAGCGCGAGCACGGTCGCCGCGGCCGCGTCGTCGAGGTGAATGAATGAGGAGACGCCGCCGCCGTCGCCGATGACCGGCAGCTGCCGCTTGCGGACGGGCCTGACCAGGCCGTCGTTGGCACCGCCGTAGAAACCGCCGTAGCGAAGCGCGATCCCGCCGGCGTCGGTGACCGCCCGGTCGAGATGGGTCATCGCGGCGTTGGTCTCGCGCGCCATGGCCGGCGGAGCGGAGTCGAGCCGATCGTCCTCGGTCTTGACCGGCCCGCCCTCCCGCGCGTATCGGTAGCTGGCAAAGCTCTGGGCGACAAACCGGGGCACGCCGGCCTCTCGCGCGGCGGCCAGCAGCGCGTCGGTGCCCTCGGTCCGGAGCCGGTTGGTCGGCCCGAAGCTGCGGTCGAGGCTCCGGCCGAAGCGCATGTCCGCCAGAGCGGTGGCCTGGTGGACGATCGCCTCGGGCCCGGATTCGAGGACGGCCTGACGCACGGCACGGGCGTCGAGCAGGTCGAGCGCCAGCGGCTGCGCCCCGAGCGCCCGCACCCGCTCGGCGTTTCCGGGAGACCTGAAGGTGCCGATGACCTCGTGCCCCCGTCCGATCAGCTGAGGAACGAGCCGGGTGCCGATCGCACCGCTCGCCCCCGCGACCAGGACTCGCATCGCGTGCTCCTTCCGGGCATCGGGTTAGCGTGCTAGCTGTCCGCTGGTGACCCACGCGCGTTCCCCGGAAGGTCGATCGCCTCGTCACATCGCCGGGAATCCGCGGGTCTACCGTTATGACCCCGCGCGGAGGATGAACGTGACCGATGGATGAACAGGAATGGCTGGCCGAGCGCTTCGAACAGTACCGGCCCCGGCTGCGAGCGGTGGCCTACCGGCTGCTCGGCTCGCTGAGCGAGGCCGACGACGCGGTCCAGGAGACGTGGGTGCGGCTCAGCCTGGCCGAAACAAGCGACGTGGCGAACCTCGGCGGATGGCTGACCACCGTCGTCGCGCGGGTGTCGCTGAACATGCTCCGCTCGCGCCGGTCCAGGCACGAGGAGCCGCTGGGCGTGCGGGTGCCCGAGCCGATCGTCGACCACGTGGACGGCGTCGACCCGGAGCACGAGGCGCTGCTGGCCGACTCGATCGGGCTCGCGCTGCTCGTCGTGCTCGAAACGCTCACCCCCGCCGAGCGGCTCGCGTTCGTCCTGCACGACATGTTCGCCGTGCCGTTCGATGAGATCGCGCCGATCGTGGACCGTTCCCCGGCGGCAGCCCGGCAGCTCGCCAGCCGCGCGCGCCGCCGCGTTCAGGGCGAGAGAACCGTCCCCGACACCGACCTCGACCGCCAGCGCGAAGTAGTCAACGCCTTCCTGGCCGCCGCCCGCGACGGCGACTTCGACGCCCTGGTCGCCGTGCTCGACCCCGACGTGGTGGTCCGGGCCGACGTCGGGGCCGTGCCCGCGGGCGAATCCCGCGAGGTCCGCGGGGCGCGAGCGGTCGCCGGCCAGGCGCTGGCCTATGCCCGCCGCGGGCTGCTCACGCAGCCCGCGCTCATCAACGGTGTCGCCGGGGCCGTCACGACCCGGAACCGGCAGCTGATTTCGGTCGGCGCCTTCACGGTCAGGGGCGGGAAGGTCGTCGCGTTCGACATCCTGGCCGACCCCGCGCGCCTGCGCCGGCTCGACCTGACCATTCTCGGCGGCTGACCGCCGCCGGCCGGGCCAGCCGCGGCCCGCCTCCCGGCCAGTCACGCGGCCCGCGGCCGCGTCGCCGGCGGCCTCGAATGGCCGCAGCGCGGACCGGCCGGCCAGGAATCCGTCGACGCCGTAGAACCTCGCCGGCTGAGATGCATCCCTACCGCTCATCCAGCAGGTGCGATTCAGCCGGATCCGGGCCTCATCGTCCACCGGTCAGATTCTCCCGGATTTGGGCGGCAGGCTATTTTGGAGCCTGCCGGGTCTCCGGACAGGCTCCCGGACCTGCCGCCGTGAGCCAGCGGGCATCCGAAGGGAACATCCGTGCAATATCAGGTCTCGAGGGCGGTGGCTGGCCCCTTCCTTCGGGCCCTCGGGCGCCCGAAGATCACGGGTGCGGAGCACGTGCCCGCCTCCGGCGGCGCCATCCTCGCGTCCAACCACGTGTCGATCCTCGACTCGATCTACCTGCCGTTCATGCTGGACCGGCCGGTGACCTTCGCCGCCAAGTCCGAGTACTTCTCCGGGACCAGGCCGATCGAGCGGTTCACCGGCGCCTACCTGCGTGCCACGAACCAGCTGTCCACGGACCGGTCGGGCCCGCGCGCCGCGCAGGACATGCTGCAGGCGGCCCTGGAAGGCTGCGGTCCGGCGAACTGTTCGGCATCTACCCGGAGGGCACCAGGTCGCCGGACGGGCGGCTGTACCGCGGCCGGATCGGCGTGGGCTGGCTGGCGGTCAACTCGGGCCTGCCGGTCATCCCGGTGGCCATGAAGGGCACCGACCGGATGCTTCCGCCGGGCCGGGCGATTCCCCGGCCCGGCCGCATCGAGATCATCATCGGCGAGCCGCTGAAGCTGCGCCCCGAGGCCCTGGAGGGGCCGGGGGCCAAGGCGCGCCGCGGCATCACCGACGAGGTGATGCGGGCCATCCAGGCCCTGTCCGGCCAGGAATACGTGCCGGTGTACGCGAGCGCCCGCAAGGAGGAGCTGAGCCGGGCCCAGGCCGGCCGCTAGGCCGGGCCCGGGCCGGGAACCAGGCGCGGCCTACGGGGCTGGCGTCACGCTGAGCCGGACATGCGCGCCCGGCGGCAGCCCGAGCCGCTCGGCGGCGTCACCGGCGTTGACCGCCAGCGAGATCAGCCCCGCGCTGTCGGTGTAGGCGACCAGCTCGCCCGGGGCCACCGACGCGAACGTCTCCAGGTACGGCAGGGTGAGCTGGCGGCGGCCAGAGCGGACCACGACGCTGGAGCCGAGGCCGATGCCCATCCGGCCGGCCTCCGAGGCGGCGATGGACAGCTGGACGTTGCCGAACCTGTCCACCGACATCACCTCGCCTTCGGCCTCGCCGTCGTGCACCCGGCTGGTCGGCGCGGGCAGGCTGACCAGGTCGGCCACGTCGATCTCGTCGCCGACCTCGGTGAGGGCGGTGCCGCTGGCCAGGTGCGCGGCCACCGGGGCGAAGATGTCCCGGCCGTGGAACGTGGCGGACACCGGGTGCAGCCACAGCTCGCCGTTGGTCAGCTGGTAGCGCCTGCGAAGCCCCGCCGGCCGCGTGCACCGCCCAGGACAGCAGGCCGTTGTCCGGGCCGATGAAGATGCCGTCGGGGGCGCTGATCGCGACCGGCCGCCGCGCGGTGCCCACGCCGGGGTCCACGATCGCGACGTGCACGCCGGACGGCAGGTACGGGAACGTCTGCGCGAGGACGGCGGCGCCGCGCCGGACATCGCCCGGCGGCACCAGGTGCGTGATGTCGATGATCGGCATCCCGCGGCGCGATCCGGCTGGCCACCCCATGGCAGGCGGCGACGAACCCATCTTCCAGGCCGTAGTCGGTAAGAAACGAGAGGCAGTCAAATGAGGCCACGAAGGGTGAGCGTACGTTGTCCGCGGCCCCCCGCATAGACCACTACCATGGTTTTGCGAGCCGAGCGCGGGAGGTGTCATGGCGGCGCTGCAGGAGCGCGACATGCGCATCCTGGCGTTCGAGCGCCGAATCTGGCGCAGCCCCGGGGCGAAGGAGCTGGAAATCCGGGAGAGCTTCGCCATCTCGGCCACCCGCTACTACCAGTTGCTCAACGAGCTGATCGACCGTCCGGAGGCGGCAGCAGTTCGATCCCGTCCTGGTCAAGCGGCTGCGAGCCCGGCGGTCCAGGCGGGCCAGGCGGCGCTCCGTGCGCCCGGCGGATCCGATGACGCCCGCTGAGACGGCGCGGCGCGGCGGGCCGGAGGGCGACTGCGGCTGGCCGGCGTCCCGGCCGCGTTCCTGCCCCGCACGCCCGAAGGCCGGGCGGGGCTGGCCGCGCTGCTGGCAGGCCCGGGCACGCGCTGATCGGCCTGGATTTCGACGGCACGCTGTCGCCGATCGTGCCGACCCCAGCGACGCGCGGGCGCACCCCGGCGCGGTCACGGCGCTGCGCGCGCTGGCGCCGCGGATCGGCACGCTGGCCATCATCACCGGCCGCCCGGCGGCCAAGGCGGTGGAGTACGGCGGGCTGGCCGACGTGCCCGGCCTGGTCGTGCTCGGCCACTACGGCTTCGAGCGGTGGTCCGGCGGCGAGGTCGCCGCCCGGCCCGCCCCGCCCGGCGTGGCGGCCGCCGGCGACCGGCTGCCCGGCGTCCTCGCCGCGGCCGGCGCTCCGGAGGGCACCTGGACCGAGGACAAGGGCCACGCCGTCGCGGTGCACACCAGGCGGGCCGCCGAGCCGGACGCGGCGCTGCGCCTGCTGCGCCCCGCGCTGGAGCAGCTGGCCGACGCCGAGGGCCTGCTGGCGCAACCGGGCCGGATGGTGATCGAGCTGCGGCCGCGCGGGATGGACAAGGGGGCCGCGCTGAAGTCCCTCATTTCCGAACGCGCTTCGCGGGCCGTGCTGTTCTGCGGAGACGACCTCGGCGACATCCCGGCGTTCCGCGCCGTCGGCGAGCTGCGCGGCGACGGGATACCAGGGGTCGCGGTGTGCAGCGGCTCGGCCGAGGTCACCGAGCTCGCCGCGACCAGCGACCTGGTGGTGGACGGCCCGGACGGCGTGGCCGCCCTGCTCGGCTGGCTGGCGGGCGAGCTCGGCTGATCGGGCCGGGCTGACCCCGAAGAGCCGGTCAGCTTGCCTGGCCGGGTGACCGCTCTGTCACCGGCGCTCGAGCGAGGCACCGTCGGCGGCTCAGCCCAGCGCGCTGAGCTGGTCGGCCAGCCACCGGTCCGGCGGCAGGGCCGCGGCGGCCTCGGCCAGGGCCGCGCAGCGCCGGCCGCGCTCGGCCGCGGCATGGTGAGCCCCTGGTACATCGCCTGCGCGGTCGCGGTCACGTCGTAGGGGTTGACGACCAGGGCGTCCTTGCCCAGCTCCGCGCACGCGCCCGCCTCCCGGGACAGCACGAGCGCGCAGTCCCGGTCGGACACGATCGGGGCCTCCTTGGCCACCAGGTTCATGCCGTCGCGGATGGGGTTGACCACGATCACGTCGGCCACCCGGTAGGCGGCCAGCGACCGCGCGTAGTCGTCCTTCACCTCGAGGATCAGCGGCTCCCAGCCCGGCGTGCCGAACTCCTCGGTTATCTCCCTGGCGATCTGCTGGACGCTGTCGGTGTAGGCGCGGTACTCGGCCAGGTCGTGCCGGGACGGGTAGGCGAAGGCCAGGTGGGTGACCTTGCCGTGCAGCTCCGGGTGGGCCGCCAGCAGCTCGCGGTAGGCGGCCAGGCCCCGGACGATGTTCTTGGACAGCTCCGTGCGGTCGATGCGGACGATCAGCTGCCTGCCCCGGGTGGCCTCGGTCAGCGCCGTGACGTGCGCCTCGACGTCCGCCGCGTTCGACCGGCGGCGCAGGCCGGCCGCGTCCACGCCGAGCGGGTGCACGCCGACGCCGCAGACGTGCCCCCGGTAGCTGACCCGGTACCCGGCCCGGTCGACCTCGGCGCCGAGGATCTCCTCGCAGCAGTCGAGGAAGGCGTCGGCCCAGCGCTGGGTCAGGAAGCCGGCGTGGTCGGCGCCGAGCATGCCCTCCAGCAGCTCGCGGCCGACGGGATCGGGCAGTATCCGGAAGTAGTCGGGCGGCGCCCACGGGGTGTGCGAGAAATGGGCGATCCTGACGTCCGGGCGCATCCTGGCCAGCATGCCGGGCACCAGGGCCAGGTGATAGTCCTGCACCATCGCGCGCCCGCCGTCCGGCCCGGCGCTGTCGGCCAGCGCCTTCGCGAAGGCGGCGTTGTAGTCGCGGTACGACTCCCAGTCGCGGGCGAATCCGGGGCCGAAACCGCGGCTCGTTCGGGGTGTCGTAGAGCAGGTGGCTGACGAACCACAGGGTGCAGTTCGCCACCGAGTTGTAGGCCTGGCCGAAGGTCTCGGCGGGATGTCCAGCATCTGCACGGCGGCGGGCAGGTCATGACCGTCCAGGTCGAGCCGGCCGCCCGGGGCGTGCCGCGCGGCGGCCCGGTCGGCGTCGCTCATCGCGGCGCAGATCCAGAGCAGGTCGGCGGCGCCCGCCACCGAGGACAGCCCGGACACCAGGCCGCCGCCGCCGCGCCTGGCGGTCAGCGTGCCGTCGGCGTCCCGGCTGAACGACACCGGGCCGCGGTTCGATGCCACCAGGACCCGGCCCATGTCCTGGCGGTGGGCGAAGTCCCGGCGCTCGCTCATCGCCGCCCAGGCTAGCGGGTCGGCCGGCTGGCCGCGGGCTGCGTCGCACGGGCAGCGCGCGCGGGTCCCCCGGCCGGTCGGTTAGAGTGTTCGTGCCACAACTGAATACTGCTCATCCAGAGGGGTGGAGGGATCGGCCCTGCGAAGCCCCGGCAACCATCACGAGGCGGCCACGCTGCGCGGTGGCCTTCGGCCACCTTTCCGGGTGCCCGCGATGCTAGCCCGGGGGACGACCCCCGGAGTCCCCCGCGACAGGTGCCAAGTCCGGCCCGCGGCCAGGGTGGCCGCTGGGAAAGATGAGGAAGTGAGGCCCTCGTCACGTGAGCACCACCCCGTTTCCGCCGCCTCTGGCGACGCTGCCGCAGGACGCGCGGGCCGGTCATCGTTCGGCTACGCCACCGGGCTCGCCTGCCGCGAGTGCGGGCACGCCTGCGAGATCGGCCCGCACTACGCGTGCGCCGAGTGCTTCGGCCCGCTGGAGGTCAGCTACGACTTCCCGGCGCTGACCAGGGCCGGACATCGAGTCCGGGCCGCTCAGCATGTGGCGGTACGCCAGCCTGCTGCCGGTCCGGCCGGACATCGCCGCCTCGCCGGGCACCGAGCCGGGCTGGACCAGGCTGGTCCGCGCCGACAACCTGGCCGCGGCGCTCGGCATGCGCCGGCTGTGGATCAAGGACGAGCGCGGCAACCCCACGCACTCGTTCAAGGACCGGGTGGTCGCCGTCGCCCTGGCCGCCGCGACCGAGATGGGCTTCAAGGTGCTGGCCTGCCCGTCCACCGGCAACCTGGCCAATGCCGTGGCGGCCGCCGCGGCCAAGGCGGGCATCCGCTCGGTGGTGCTGGTGCCCGCCGACCTGGAGCCGCAGAAGATCATCATGACCGCGGTGTACGGCGGCACGCTGGTCACCGTGGACGGGACCTACGACGACGTGAACCGGCTCGCCTCCGAGCTGGCTGGCGAGCACGAGGACTGGGCGTTCGTCAACGTCAACGTCCGGCCCTACTACGCGGAGGGTTCCAAGACCCTCGGCTTCGAGATAGCCGAGCAGCTCGGCTGGCGGCTGCCCCGGCAGATCGTCGTCCCCATCGCGTCCGGCGCCCAGCTCGTCAAGATCGACAAGGGGTTCCGCGAGCTCGCCGCGCTCGGCCTGGTCGGCGGCGGAGGCTGGCGGGTGTTCGGCGCGCAGGCGAGCGGGTGCGCGCCGGTGTCGGCCGCGTTCGGGGCGGGCCACGACGTGGTCCGGCCGGTGCGGCCCGCCACGATCGCCAAGTCGCTCGCGATCGGGGACCCGGCCGACGGGCCGTACGCGCTCGACGCGGTGCGCCGGACCGGCGGCGCGATCGCGGACGTCAGCGACGAGGAGATCGTCGACGCGATCGGCCTGCTCGCGTCGACCGAGGGGATCTTCGCGGAGACCGCGGGCGGGGTGGTCCTCGGCGTGCTGCGCAAGCTGCTGGCCGCCGGCAGGCTCGACCCGGAGGCGGAGACCGTCATCATCAACTCCGGGGACGGCCTGAAGACCCTGGACGCGGTGACCGGGGCGGCAGCGCGTCCCGGCCGGATCCGGCCGACCCTCGACGCGTTCCAGAAGGCCGGCATCGGGTGAGCGTCTCGGTCCGCATCCCCACCATCCTGCGCAGTTATACGGGCGGGGCCGCGCAGGTCAGCGCGCCGGCCGGCACGCTGCGCGAAGTAATCGCCGGCCTGGACGCGGACTACCCGGGCCTCGGCGGCCGGATCCTCGACGACGCCGGCCAGCTGCGCCGGTTCATCAACGTCTACGTCGGCGAAGAGGACGTGCGGTTCGCGCGGGGCTGGACACGCCGGTGCCGGCCGGCGGGCAGGTCTCCGTCATCCCCGCGGTAGCGGGCGGATAGGGACCGGGCAGCCCCGGCCCTGCCGTCCGTCATGCCGGATTCTGACCCGCTCTAGGGGTGGCGGCGAGCCAGTGGGGACGGTGCGATGCGGCTCGGCGGCTCCGGCGGCCTATATCGCTCGGTAGCCGTTCCGGTGGGTCACTACACAGGGTAAGGTCGTGTCCGGTCGCTGTCGGCTCGGCGAGGATGCCTGGCTCTGCCGGCATGTCCGCTCCCCGCTCTGCGATCAACGGACCCGCCGCTGTGAGGCCGGGTTCGGTAGGCAGGAGCACAGTACAGTTCAAGGGAGTTGTTGGGAATGGCTCAGGGCACCGTCAAGTGGTTCAACGCGGATAAGGGCTACGGCTTCATCGCGGTTGACGGTGGCAGGGACGTCTTCGTCCACTTCTCGGCCATCCAGTCGGATGGCTACCGCACCCTCGAGGAGGGGCAGCGGGTCGAGTTCGAGATCACGCAGAGCGACCGGGGTCCGCAGGCGGACGCCGTCCGCACTCTGTGAGGCGCTGTCGCAAAACCGGACGGCCCGGCTCGGTCAGCTGACTGAGCCGGGCCGTTCGGTACCTCCGGGCGTTCGGCGCGCCGCTGGCTTGCTGTTCCCGCCGCCCGGATCTCCCGGGCGACGGCCCTGGTCGCCGGGGTTCAGCTTGCACTCTCACCCTTAGAGTGCTAAACAGGTCGTTGGCACTCTCACCCCGAGAGTGACACATTACAGCGGGATCGGGGCGATGAGGTCCTCCCTGCGGCAGGAAGGGACTTGCCGCGGGCGGGGCCGGCCGTCGCGGGCGTCGGCTCGATCCGTTCCAAGCCACAAAGTTCCGGAGGACTGGAGCCTATGGCAAGCAAGATGATCGCGTTCGATGAGGAAGCCAGGCGCGGCCTCGAGCGCGGCATGAACCAGCTCGCCGACGCCGTGAAGGTAACTCTCGGCCCCAAGGGCCGCAACGTGGTACTCGAGAAGAAGTGGGGCGCCCCCACGATCACCAACGATGGCGTGTCCATCGCCAAGGAGATCGAGCTCGAGGACCCGTGGGAGAAGATCGGCGCCGAGCTCGTCAAGGAAGTCGCCAAGAAGACCGACGACGTCGCCGGTGACGGCACCACGACGGCGACCGTGCTGGCCCAGGCGCTGGTCCGCGAGGGCCTGCGCAACGTCGCGGCGGGCGCCAACCCGATGTCGCTGAAGAAGGGCATCGAGGCGGCCGTCGAGCGGGTGAGCGAGGAACTGTCCAAGCTCGCCAAGGACGTGGAGACCAAGGAGCAGATCGCTTCGACCGCCTCCATCTCGGCCGGCGACCCCGCCATCGGCGAGATGATCGCCGAGGCGATGGACAAGGTGGGCAAGGAAGGCGTCATCACCGTCGAGGAGAGCAACACCTTCGGCCTCGAGCTTGAGCTCACCGAGGGCATGCGCTTCGACAAGGGTTACATCGCGCCCTACTTCGTCACCGACCCCGAGCGGCTGGAGGCGGTCCTCGAGGACCCCTACATCCTCGTGGTCAACTCCAAGATCTCGGCCAACAAGGACCTGCTGCCGCTGCTGGACAAGGTGGTGCAGTCGGGCAAGCCGCTCGCGGTGATCGCCGAGGACGTCGAGGGCGAGGCCCTGGCGACCCTGATCGTGAACAAGATGCGCGGGCTGTTCAAGTCGGTCGCCGTCAAGGCCCCCGGCTTCGGCGACCGGCGCAAGGCCATGCTCGGCGACATCGCGATCCTGGTCGGCGGCCAGGTGATCAGCGAGGAAGTCGGTCTCAAGCTGGAGAACGCCGACCTGGACCTGCTCGGCCGGGCCCGCAAGGTCGTCGTCACCAAGGACGAGACGACGATCGTGGACGGCGCCGGCGACGCGGAGCAGATCGCGGGCCGGGTCAACCAGAATCCGTACCGAGATCGACAACAGCGACTCCGATTACGACCGGGAGAAGCTGCAGGAGCGGCTGGCCAAGCTGGCGGGCGGCGTGGCCGTCATCAAGGCGGGCGCGGCCACCGAGGTCGAGCTGAAGGAGCGCAAGCACCGCATCGAGGACGCGGTGCGCAACGCCAAGGCCGCGGTCGAGGAGGGTGTCGTCGCCGGTGGCGGCGTGGCCCTGCTGCAGGCGGGCACCAACGCGTTCAAGAAGCTCGACCTGACCGGCGACGAGAGCACCGGCGCGGCCATCGTGCGCCGCGCGCTGGAGGAGCCGCTGAAGCAGATCGCCGTGAACGCCGGCCTCGAGGGCGGCGTGGTGGTCGAGAAGGTCAAGACGCTGTCCGGCAGGTCACGGGCTCGACGCCGCAACCGGCGAGTACGTTGACATGTTCAAGGCCGGGATCATCGACCCGGCCAAGGTCACGCGTTCCGCGCTGCAGAACGCCGCTTCCATCGCCGGGCTGTTCCTCACCACCGAGGCAGTCATCGCGGAGAAGCCGGAGAAGGAGAAGGCCCCGGCCGCTCCCGGCGGCGGTGACATGGACTTCTAGTCGCAAGCTCCGGATCGCCGGCGCGGCATCCGGAACCCGAAGGCTGGCAAGTTCACCCGCGTCCCGGGCCCGCCCTGGGCCCGGGACGCAGGCCCGGGGCGGCCCCGCATCGCGCGGGGCCGCCCTTTCGGCTGCCCGGACGTGATTCCTGCGGCGGTCCGGAGTGTTTCATGTGTGCCGTGCGGGCTGCCGGGGGAGTATCGGCGCATGGACCCAAGCGCCGGGCAGCAGCACGACCGGGCGGCCGGGCGCCCGGCGGGGGGCCGGCCGGTCCCGGCCGCCGCGGCAGGCCCGCATCTGTTCCCGTCCCCGATTCCGCGCCCGCCGCCCCCGCCGCCCTCCCTGCCGCAGGCCCGGCGGCCGCCAGGGCCGTCCCGGTCCCCGGCTCGGCGGCCCCCAGGCTTGCCCCGGGCCGAGGATCAGCGCCTGCCGGGCCCGCGCCCGTCCCGGCCGCAGCCGCAGCCGCCGCCGGGCCTGTGGGACCTGCTCCCCGGGACCAGCCCAGGGCCGCCCGCATTGCCCGCGACACCGGAGCCTGACCATTCCCCCGCAGGAGGCGGTGCCCCGGTTACGCCGCCGGGCTCGGCAGGTACGTCATGGACCCGGCTGCAGGCCGTCCTCGCGCTGGTCCGCCGCCACCCGCTGGAGGCCGCCGCCGTGGTGCTGCTCGGTGCGGGCGGCCTGATCTACCCCTTCCCGCTGTGGCTGCTGGGGGCGGTGGCGATGATCGCCTCGCGGCTGTGGGACGCCAGGGACAAGTGGGCCGCACTCGGCATCCAGGTGGCGTTCGCGCTGATCGCGGCCATTGCGATCGCCGGCCTGACCGCGCGATCGGGGAGCCTGGCCGGATACGCCAGTACCGTCCGCATCGATGGCTGGGACCTGATCCGCGCAGGTTCTCTCGCCGCGGCCGGGTACCTGGCCTGGCGGGTGCGGCAGGGCAGGCGCCCCCGCCCGGAACCGCCGTGGCGGCGGCGGCCGCCCGGGTGAGCCGGTCTGGTAGCTCAGCGATGAAGTAATGATTGCGCAGCGTGAATACGGGTAGGACAACGAGCCAGACGCCACCGGGGTGGCAGTCAGAGTTTCCCGGCCGCGCACGCGATCCCGTCCCAGCACCATCCGACGTGTGAGGCCGCGGAAGACGTGGTCCCGGCCGAGCCGGGGCCACGTCGCTGTGTTCGCCCCGCAGGCAGCAAGCCGCAGAGATGGGATGCGTCCGGCCAGAACGCGACTGCCGCTGCCGCCGCGCTACCGATAGCCTTATCAGGTGGCTTCGGTCCCTCCCGCGGCGCCGGAGCGGTCAGATCCCATTCATCACGTGAGGTCTCGTCTGTGCCGACTGGCAAGGTCAAGTGGTATGACTCCGACAAGGGGTTCGGCTTTCTCACCCGCGATGACGGCGGAGAGGTCTTCGTGCATTCCTCCGCGCTGCAAGCCAGCACCGCAGGACTGCGGGCCGGCCAGCGGGTGGAATTCGGGATCGCCGAGGGCCGCAAGGGCGCTCAGGCACTGCAGGTCCGGCTGCTCGAACCGCCGCCCACGGTGGCCAGGGCCAGCCGCAAGGATCCGGACGAAATGATCGTCATGGTGGAGGATCTGATCAAGCTGCTCGATGGGGTCTCCACCACCTACCGGCGGGGCAAGCATCCGGACGGCCGGGAAGCGAAGAAGATCGCGGCGGTGCTGCGCGCCGTGGCCGACGACCTGGAGCCCTGACGCCGCGACCCTCGGCAGGCCGCGCCGCAATCCAGGCCGCGGGATTCGCTGGGAACCTGATGGAACGTGCTATGCTGGGGCCGATCACCCGCTCGCGACGACGAACATGGGCTCTCAAGCAGGCTCTTTGTGCGCGTTGAGCATTAACCCTGATTGATCTTGATGATGACGAGCTTACGCAGGTCACCAAGGTGGCGGCGCACCGGGAAGCGACGGGTTATGCCACGACGAGTCCTCAGCCGACGCGGCCAGGGGCTGGTTTCGGCCGGGGCGCCGCAGGCACGCTCCGGACCTGCCGGCGCCGGGCGATCAGCAGGAAGAGCGACACACCTACTCCGGCCGCGGCGATGGCCAGCCCGGCCATTCCGCTGTTAGTGAACGACATGGCGACCCCGGCCAGTCCGCCCGCCACCCAGGACAACTGGTGCAGCGTCTCCGACACCGCGAAGGCCGAGGAGCGGATCTCCTCGCCGATCTCCCGCTGCACGATCGAGTCGAGGGCGAGCTTGGCCGAGCGCGGTCGCCAGCGCGGCGATGAACGCGACGATCAGGACGCCGCGAAGAGGCCGAAGAACCAGGCGCAGGCCGCTGTGATGACCGTGGCCAGGATGAGCATGCGCGAACAGCATGACCTCGGGTGGCGCCTGGAGCGCAGCATCGAGCCGATGGCCATGGCGGCCAGCCGCCGATCGCGGCGGCCGCGACCATGCCGCCGAGCGCGAAATTCTGGGAGACCCCGGGGAAATGGTCGGAGCGGAGCAGGAACGATCAAGGAAGAAGATCATGTAACCGGAGAGCGCCCGCAGCACGGCGTTGCCCTGCATCGCCTCCGCCGACGACGGGGCCGACCTGCCGCAGGGTCAGCCGCAGCCCGCCCTTGTCACTCTTGGGCCGGGCTCGGCCGTCCGGCCCGGCCAGGGGCTGGGTCCGCCCGTCGTGGCCCGCGTGCTCGTGGTATCCGGCCTGCTCGCGGTATCCGGCCTGCTCGTGGTACCGGCCTGCTCGTGGATCGGCCTGCCGTAGTATCGGGCCTGTCCGTCGGTACCCGGCCTGTTCCTGGTACCGCCCGTTCGTCGTATCGGGCCTGTTCGTGGATCCGGCGCCTGCTCGTCGTCACCGGGCCTGCACCTGCCGGCCGGGCCGCCCGCCCGATCCGCGGGCAGCGGCTGGGTCGGCTCGGTGTCGCCCGCGGCACGTCAACGTGGCTGGGCAGTCTCAGGGCGAGCGCCATAGCGGCCAGGTAGATCAGGGTGGCGAGCCGCAGCACCCAGGCCGGGGCCGACCAGCTTGTCCACCCCGGCCGCCACCGGGGCGGCTATGGACGCCGCGATCAGGGCGGCCAGGGCGGATCGCGCGTTCGCCTTTACCAGCGTGATCTCGGCAGGCAGCAACCGCGGGGCGACCGAGGCCCGGGCGACGCCGTAGGCCTTCTGCAGGACGAGGACGCCGAACGCGGAGGGCAGCAGAGTGAGCGGGTCCTTGACCGCGGCTGACATCCCCCAGCAGAGCAGCCCACGGGCCAGCAGCGTGCCGGCCAGGATGTAGCGGCGGCCATCCTGCAGCCGGTCGAGCATCGGCCCGATGAAGGGGGCCAGCACCGCGAACGGGGCCATCGTGATGAGCAGGAACAGGACGACCTTGCCCCTGGCCTGGTCCACCGAAGTGTTGAAGAAGATCGTCCCGGCGAGCGACACGGCGACGAAGCCGTCACCGACGCTGCCTGCCGCGGTGAGCTCGATGAGCTTGTCCAGGCCGGTGCGGCCCGCCCCGGAGGCGCTGGTCAGCCGGTGGATGAACCGCGCCGTCCCGCGCGTCGCCGACTTGCCCGCGCGCGCCGCCGCCCCGGGGAGCGGAAGCCGCCCCGCGTGCCTGCGCCCCGCGTGCCGGACATTCGCATGCTCCCAGTATTCAGGGTGTCCCGCCCCGCCACGACCCGGCGAGCGGATTCGTCCCGTCCCGTGCCGTAACCGGGCCCGGGCGTACCAGGAAGTCCCGGGATAGGGAACAATGGCTAAACGTGAGTACCGCAGCCCGGACCCGGGCCAGAGAACCCGACGACATGTGCGCGCAGGCCGGCGACCTCGCCCGCGCCGCGGCCGCGGAGATGGCCGGGCCAGACCAGGTCGGCGACCACTGTCGGCTCGAGGCCGACGGCGACCGGGTGGTCACCCACCTGTTCGAGTGCCTGCAGCCCGGCTACGTCGGCTGGCGGTGGGCGGTCACCGTGGCCAGGGCGTCCCGGTCGAAGCTGGTGACGGTGGACGAGGTCGTGCTGCTGCCGGGCCCGGACGCGCTGCTGGCCCCCGAGTGGGTGCCGTGGCGCGACCGGCTCAGGCCCGGCGACCTCGGCGTCGGCGACCTGCTGCCCGCCGCGCCCGACGACGAGCGGCTGGTGCCCGTCGTGGCCGGCGAGGGAGACGACGGGCTGCAGGCCTGGCCCGAGGAAGCCGGGCCGGAACCGCCCAGCGAAGCCCGAGGCGGCGCAGGCCCGGGTGCTGTCCGCGATCGGCCGCGACGACACGGCCGAGCGCTGGTACGCCGGTGACCACGGCCCGCATACCGCCGCTGGCCCGCGCGGCGCCGGCGCCGTGCGCCAGCTGCGGATTCCTGGTCCGGCTGGCCGGCCCGCTCGGCGCGGTGTTCGGCGTGTGCGCGAACGCGTACGCGCCCGAGGACGGCCGGGTGGTCTCCGTCGATCATGGCTGCGGCGCGCACTCGGAGGCGGACCGCGGCCGCGGCGCGGAGCCGGTGGTGCCGCCGATCATCGACGAACTCGGCTACGACCTGGTTGACCAGCCCGGCATCTCGGTGGACGAGACCGTCTTCGAGTCCCTCGACCACGGCTAGACCTGCCCTGGCTACAGCTAGCCGCGGGCGGCGCGGCGCCGGCGCCGCGCGCGCCCGCGCCGCGCTTGAGGTGCGGCACGTACAAGAGCGCCGAAGAGGCCCATGCCGAACCCGGCCAGCGCGGTCCAGATCCACCAGCGCTGCCCCGGCGGGATGTCCGTGCGCACGATCAGCAGGACCACGAGCGCGACCGCCCAGGCCGCCGTGATCGGCCGCCGGTCACCAGCTGGTCGTTGGCCTCCAGCGGCGGCGGGCCGGGGCGCGCGGGAGCCGCCGGGTCGGGCCATGCGGGAGCCGGCGGGCCGGGGCGGGCGGGAGCCGGGGGGCCGGGGCGCGCGGCGGCCGGCGGGACTGCGGCCCGCGGCCGCCCGGGATCGCTCGCCGGAACGGGGCGGGGCTCTCCTTCCGGGCGCGACCGACTGCTCACCGTGCCAGGCTAGTGCGGCGTCCGCCCCCGGCCGCCGCCCGGGTCCCGCGGAATCGATGCCCTCGAGGGCGTGAGTTGGCCGTCAAGTCATGGTGTACTTGACTCAGGCGCCGTCGGCGCCGGCCCGTTCGCGTTGCTAATGGTTTGCGGAATGCGCGCATCGCCGCATATCGTTAGCAAGAGTAATGACTCAGGCTAATGAACATGACTGCGACGCAGACCAGGTCGGACGCGGGCCTGGCCACGGCCCTGCGGATCTCGGTGAGCCGCCTCGCCCGCCGGCTGCGGGTCGAGCGCCAGGCCGAGGGCCTGGCCTCGCTCTCCGACACCCAGCTCGCCGCGCTCGCGGTGCTGGAAAAGCATGCCGCGATGACGCCGGGCGAGCTGGCCGAGCACGAGAAGGTGCAGCCGCCCTCCATGACCCGCGTGATCGCCGTGCTGGAGGAGCGCGGCCTGGTGATGCGGGCTCCGCACCCCACCGACCGGCGCCAGGTGGTGCTGACGGTGACCGAGGAGGGCCGGGCGCTGGTCGTCCAGGCGCGCCGCCGCAGGGACGCGTGGCTGGCGAAGCGGCTGAAGGAGCTGACGCCGGAGGAGCGGGCCGTGCTGCGGGCGGCGGCGCCGGTGCTGGAGAAGCTCAGCCAGGCCTAGCCCGGCGCCGGTCCGGCCGCACGTTCAGCTCGCTGCGCATCCGCAACTACCGGCTGTTCGCGACCGGCCAGGTCATCTCCAACACCGGCTCGTGGATGCAGCGGGTCGCCCAGGACTGGCTGGTGCTGGACCTGACCCACGGCAGCGGCACCGCGCTGGGCATCACCACCGGGCTGCAGTTCCTGCCGCTGCTGCTGTTCAGCCTGTGGGGCGGCGCGGTCGCCGACCGGTACCCCAAGCGGACCATCCTGATGTTCACCCAGGCCATCATGGGCGTGCTCGCGCTCATCCTCGGCGTGCTCGCGCTGACCGGCGAGGTGCGCATCTGGCACGTGTACGCGCTGGCCTTCGCGCTCGGCCTGGTCACCGTGGTGGACAACCCGACCAGGCAGACGTTCGCCGTGGAGATGGTGGGCAAGGCCGACATGCCCAACGCGATCGCGCT
The DNA here is from genome assembly GCA_963795575.1 of uncultured Actinomycetes bacterium. Lineage (GTDB taxonomy): Bacteria > Actinomycetota > Actinomycetes > Streptosporangiales > Streptosporangiaceae > PALSA-505. The sequence goes on from CAWCII010000013.1 coordinate 22,670, forward strand.
GAACAGCGCCGTCTTCAACCTGGGCCGGATCGCCGGGCCCGCCGTGGCGGGCCTGGTGATCAGCGCCGTGGGCACCCCGGCGGCCTTCGCTGGTCAACGCGGCCTCCTACGCCGCGGTGATCATCGGGCTGAAGCTGATGCGCCCGGCCGAACTGCAGCCCGGCCGAGCGGAAGCCGCGGGCCACGGGCCAGCTCCGCGAGGCGCTGGCCTACGTCAGGGCCCGGCCGACGCCTGTGGTCGCTCGATGGTGCTGGTGTTCTTCGTGGCCACGTTCGGCATGAACTTCCAGGTCACCAACGCGCTGATGTCCCGCGTGCGTGTTCCACGCGGGCGCGGGGGCGTTCGGGCTCGGCTCCACCGTGTTCGCGGCCGGCGCGCTGGCCGGTGCGCTGCTCGCCGCGCGCCGGAAGAACCCCGGCGCCCGGCTGCTGCTGGTCACCGTCGTTCGCGTTCGGCGCGCTCGAGGTCCTGAACGGGCTGATGCCGTCGTTCTGGACGTTCCTGGTCGTGCTGTTCCCGATCGGGGTGGTGCTGCTCACCTTCACCACGGCGGCCAACTCGGCCACCCAGCTCGGCACCACGGCCGACATGCGCGGCCGGGTGATGGGCCTGTACCTGCTGGTGTTCCTGGGCGGCGCGCCGCTCGGCTCGCCGCTGGTCGGCTGGGTCGGCCAGGCGTTCGGGCCGCGGATCAGCCTGATCGCGGGCGGAGTGATCTCGGCGGCCGCGGCGGCGGTGGTCGGCGCTGCTGCTGGCGCGCAGCCGCGGCGTCCGGGTCCGCGACTACCTGCGGCCCTCCGGCTGAGCCGCGGCCTGACGAAGGCGGCCGCCTGACCGCGGCCGGCGCCGAGCGCCTGACCCGCGCCAGGCTTCTGGTACCCATGCAGGTGAGACTGTTCGTCGCCATCACGCCGCCGCCGCGGCGCTGGACGAACTGGAGGCGGCCGTGCGCCCCGCTGCGCGCGGCCTGGCCGGACCTGCGCTGGAGCAGCCCGCAGTCCTGGCACGTCACGCTGGCGTTCCTCGGCGAGGTGGACGAGGCGGCGCGGCCAGGCTGGCGCGCGCGGCTGGAGCGCGCCGCGGCCAGGCACCCGGGCCTCGGCCTGTCCGCCGCGGGCGGCGGCGCGTTCCCCGACCGTGCCCGGGCCCGCGTGCTGTGGACCGGCATCCGGCGGCGACCAGGAGGCGCTGGCGCGCGATGCCGCTCGGTGGCGGCCGGGCGCCCGGCGGGCGGGCGCGCCGCCGCCGGACGAGCGGCGGCGGTTCCGGCCGCACATCACGCTGGCCCGCTGCCGCGAGCCGGCCAACGTCCGCCCCCTGGTGGAGCGCGCTGGCGGGCTACGCGGGCAGCGCCTGGCCGGCGGACCGGATCCACCTGATCCGCAGCCACCTGGGCCCCAGCCCCGGTATGAGTCCCTCGGCAGCTGGCCGCTGCGCGTGCCCGCCGCGCCCGCCTGAGCCGCGGCCTGGCCCGCGCGCGCCCGACCCGGCCGCGCCGAGCCGCGCCAGCGACCTGGCGGCCCGGCGCGTAGGCTGCGTGACGTGAACCGTGCGCCTCGCTGGCTGCTGCCCTCCGTGCTGGCATCCTCATCCTCGCCGTGGTCGTCGGCGCGCTGGTGCACTGAGCCAACCGCGGCGGCGCCCGCGGGCGGCGATCCGGAACCGGCACCCTCCGGGCGGCAATCGCGGATCGACCGCCAGGAGAAGGCCGCGCCCAGGCTAGAGCCGCTCGACCACGTAGTCGATGCAGGCGGTGAGCGCCTCGACGTCGGCCGGGTCCACGGCCGGGAACATGCCGATCCGCAGCTGGTTGCGGCCGAGCTTGCGGTAGGGCTCGGTGTCCACGATCCCGTTCGCCCGCAGCGTGGCCGCCACCGCGGCCGCGTCGACCGCGTCGGCGAAGTCGATCGTGCCGACCACCTGCGAGCGCTGCGCCGGGTCGGCCACGAACGGCGTCGCGTACGGCGACCTTCTCCGCCCAGGTGTACAGCCGGGACGACGAGTCGGCGGTGCGCGCGGTGGTCCAGTCCAGGCCGCCCTGGCCGAGCATCCAGTCCACCTGCTCGGCCATCAGCACCAGCGTGGCCAGCGCCGGGGTGTTGTAGGTCTGGTCCTGGCGCGAGTTGTCGATCGCGGTGGGCAGCGAGAAGAACTCCGGCATGTACCGGCCGGACGCCGCGATCTGCGCCACCCGCTCCAGCGCGGCCGGCGACATCAGCGCGATCCACAGGCCGCCGTCGGAGGCGAAGCACTTCTGCGGCGCGAAGTAGTACACGTCGGTCTCGGCCGACCGACACCGGCAGGCCGCCCGCGCCGCTGGTCGCGTCGACCAGCACCAGCGCGCCGCCGTCGGCCCCGGCCACCCGGCCGACCGGCATGGCCACGCCGGTCGAGGTCTCGTTGTGGGTGAGCGCGTAGGCGTCTGCTCCGGCCTCGGCCCGCGGCAGCGGGTGCGTGCCCGGCCGCCGCCTCGATCACCGTCGGCTCCGCCAGCCACGGCGCCGCCGCGGTCACCTTGGCGAACTTGGCGGAGAACTCGCCGAACGCCAGGTGCTGGGCACCGCTCGCGGACCAGCCCGAACGCGGCGATGTCCCAGAACGCGGTGGTGCCGCCGTTGCCCAGCACCACCTCGTAGCCGTCGGGCAGGGAGAACAGCTCGGCCAGCCCCGAACGGACCCTGCCGACCAGCGAGCGCACCGGCGACTGCCGGTGCGAGGTGCCCAGGTAGCGGGCTCCCCAGGCGGCGAGCGCGTCGAGCTGCTCGGGGCGGACCTTGGACGGCCCGCAGCCGAACCTGCCGTCGGCGGGCCTGATGTCTGCGGGGATGTCGATGCCTTGGTCACCCGTTCAGTTTAGGCGGCGTCGCCGGGCCGGCCGCAGACACTGGCGCTGTCGACAGGCGCCGCACCTCGCGGTCGAGCACCTCGGTCGGCGCCGGGCACGTCGCGAGACCGGGCGGGCCTTCGGGCCCGACGTAGCGCGCGCTCGGCCGGACCAGCCGCCCGGTCTGCTTCTGCTCCAGGATGTGCGCGGCCCAGCCCGCCGTCCTGGCGCAGGTGAACATCGAGGTGAACATGTGCGGGGGCACCTCGGCGAAGTCGAGCACGATCGCCGCCCAGAACTCCACGTTGGTGGCCAGCACCCGGTCCGGCCTGCGGGCGTGCAGCTCGGCCAGCGCGGCCTGCTCCAGCGCCTCGGCCACCTCGAACCGCGGCGCGCCCAGCTCCCTGGCGGTCCGGCGCAGCACCCGGGCCCGCGGGTCCTCGGCCCGGTACACCCGGTGGCCGAAGCCCATCAGCCGCTCGCCGCGGTCCAGCGCCGACTTGACGTAGGCCTCGGCGTCGCCGGTCCGCTCCACCTCCTCGATCATGCCCAGCACCCGGGCCGGCGCGCCGCCGTGCAGCGGGCCGGACATCGCGCCGACCGCGCCGGACAGCGCCGCGGCCACGTCCGCGCCGGTGGAGGCGATCACCCGGGCGGTGAAGGTGGAGGCGTTCATGCCGTGCTCGGCGGCCGAGATCCAGTAGGCGTCGACCGCCTTGACGTGCCGCGGGTCGGGCTCGCCGCGCCAGCGGATCATGAACCGCTCGGTGATCGTCCTGGCCTCGTTCACCCGGCTCTGCGGGACCATCGGCAGCCCGAGCCCGCGGGCCGCCTGGGCCACGAACGACAGCGCCATCACCGAGGCGCGGGCCAGGTCGTCGCGGGCCTCCTCGTCGGTGATGTCGAGCAGCTGGCGCATGCCCCAGGCCGGGGCGAGCATGGCCAGCGCGCTCTGCACGTCCACCCGGATGTCGCCGGAGTGCACCGGGATCGGGTACGGCTCGGCGGGCGGCAGCCCGGGCGAGAACGAGTTGTCCACCAGCAGGCCCCAGACGTGGCCGTAGGAGACGTGCCCGGCCAGATCCTCGATGTCCACGCCGCGGTACCGCAGCGCCCCGCCCTCCCGGTCCGGCTCGGCGATCTCGGTCTCGAACGCCACGACGCCTTCGAGCCCGGGCTTGAATTCGGACATGCGTTCCTCCGTCTCGCCGTCCGTCGCCACGGACGGTGCGGGCCGCGGTGCCGGCCGACCTATTCAACCGCGCCGCGCCTTCCCGGTAGCGGGCGCGCGATGCGAGGCGGCGCGCGCGGTGCGCCGCGAGCGGGCCGGGGGACCGTGGCAGCCGGGGAGCCGCCGCGTCTGGGTCAGCCGCCCAGGTTCGATGGCACATCAGCGACACCGGAGAGGAGGCGATGGCACATGACCACGGTCCGGATCGGCGTCGGGCCGGAGCGCGCAGCGTCCGGCCACGGGCGACCGGGGTGTGTGAGGATCGGTATCCGTGGACCCCGCAGCACGCATCCGGGCCGCCCGGCCGGTGGCAGGCCGGGCCGCCGCGCCCTCCAGGTCGAGGCTCCCGCTCGGAGGACATGCTGGCCGCCGACCCGTTCGCCCAGTTCTCCCGCTGGCTGGCGGACGCGGCCAGCCGCCGGGCTGCCCCAGCCGAACGCGATGGTGCTGGCCACCGTGTCCGGACTCCGGCCAGCCGCGGGCCAGGACCGTGCTGCTCAAGAGCTACGACGCCGGCCGGCTTCGTGTTCTACACCAACCGGACCTCGCGCAAGGGCCAGGACCTGGCCGCCAGCCCCCGGGCCTGCCTGCTGTTCCCCTGGCACGCGATGCACCGCCAGGTGATCATCGAGGGCGCGGTGACGCGCGATGACCCGGGACGAGAGCGAGCCCTACTTCCGGTCCCGCCCGCGCGGCTCCCAGCTCGGCGCGTGGGCGAGCAGGCAGTCGTCGGTCCTCGGCCTCCCGGGCCGAGCTGGACGAGCGCTACGCCGAACTGGAGCGGCGCTGGCCGCCGGGTCAGCCGGTGCCGATGCCGGACTTCTGGGGCGGTTACCTGCTGGCGCCCGCAGTCGATCGAGTTCTGGCAGGGGCGGCCCAACCGGCTGCACGACCGGCTGCGGTACCGGCGGTCAGCGCGGCGGCTGGGTCCTCGAGCGGCCTGGCCCCCTGATCACGCTTCCCGTGCCGGTCCTTTACCGCCGGCATAGCATCGGTACGGGAGGTTAGGACCGTTGACAGCGCACGGGCTCATCGACACGACGGAGATGTACCTTCGCACGGTCTTCGAACTCGAAGAGGAAGGCATCGTCCCGCTGCGCGCCCGGATCGCCGAGCGGCTCTCGCAGAGCGGCCCCACGGTCAGCCAGACCGTGGCCAGGATGGAGCGCGACGGGCTGCTGCGAGGTAGCGGGCGACCGCCAGCTGGCGCTGACCGCGGCCGGCCGGGGGCTGGCCACCCGGGTCATGCGCAAGCACCGGCTGGCCGAGTGCCTGCTCGTCGGGGTCATCGGGCTGCCCTGGGAGGAGGTGCACATCGAGGCGTGCCGGTGGGAGCACGTGATTTCCGAGGAGGTCGAGCGGCGGCTGGTGGAACTGCTCGACTACCCGGTGCACTGCCCGCACGGCAATCTCATCCCCGGGCTGGACGAACTCGGCCTCCCGGCGACGGCGCGGGCGGACGCTGCGCCGCCGCCGGTGAGCCCGCCGAGGCCATGACGGAGGCCGCGGCCAGCGGCACCGGGCGGTTACGTCGTCCGGCGGATAAGCGAGCAAGTCCAGAGCGACGCCGGTTTGATGCTTAAACTCAAGCACATCGGGATACAACCCGGACGCGAGGTAACCCTCGCGGCGAGTCGATGACGGCGTGCGGGTGACAAGTGAGGACCACGCGGAGGCGCATACGGCCGAGCTGCCCCGTGACGTCGCCATGCATGTCTTCGTGGCCAGGCCGTGACGACGGCCGCCGTGCCCCGGCCGGCGAACCGGGCGCCCGGCGAGGTGACTCCTTGGCCATGACCGGATGGAGAGATGACCGCCTATCCCTCCTACCTGCCCGCGGAGACCGTCCTCGACCAGGTCGAGACGGCCGTCGTGGTCACCGACCGGCTGAACAACCTGCTCTACGCGAACTCCTTCGCCGCGCAAGCTCTTCGGCGTGTCCGCCGACGCCCAGCATCTCGTCGGCCGCCCGGTGCTCTCGCTCGGCTTCGAGGTCGAGGACCTCGGCAAGGCCGTCGAGCTGGCCCGGCAGGTGCTGCGCGGGCACGCCTGGGAAGGGACGATCGCCAGCCGCCGCGGCGACGGCTCGCGCGTCTTCGTCCGGGCCAGCGCGGTCCCGCTGCGGCACCCGTCCGGCGCCATCGACGGCATCGTCATCTTCGCCCGCGAGGCCACCCGGCGGGGCAGCCAGCGCGAGCACGAGCGGATCGGGCTGCTGGAGCGCATCGGCGAGCGGCTGGCCGGCTCCCTCGAGCTGGGCGTCACGCTGCGGCAGGTGGCGGACACCCTGGTGCCGCAGTTCGCCGACCACTGCTTCATCGACCTGTTCCAGGGGGACAAGCTGGTCCGCCGCGCGGCCGTGCACGCCCGCGGCTGGACGCCGCGGCCCGGCACCTGGGCCGCGATCGGCGAGCAGATCATCTACCCCGAGGGCCACTTCTGCCAGCAGGCGATGGCCCGGCTGGACGCGGTCGTGGTGCCTGACATGGAGGCGGAGAGCTTCCCCGCGCCGCGCCCGGGCAGCCAGGAGGCCTGCGATGACGTGGGCATGATCTCCATCGTGGCCGCGCCGCTGCTGGCCCGCGGCGAGCTGCTGGGCGTGATGAGCCTGGCCCTGTCCCGGCTGACCGAGCGCGAAGAGCAGCACTACGACAGCCACGACCGCGACTTCCTCAGCGCCATCGCGAGCCGGGTCGCCATCGCCATCGACAACGCGATGCTGTTCGAGGAGGAGCGGCGCACCGCGCTGGCCTTCCAGAAGAGCCTGCTGCCGCAGAGCCTGCCCGACCTCGACGGGCTCACGGTCGCCTGCCGGTACGTGCCCGCCAAGCCGCTGGAGATCCACGGGCAGGGCATCCAGACCCAGGTCGGCGGCGACTGGTACGACATCATCCCGCTGTCCGCCGGGCGGGTCGGCATCGTCATCGGCGACGTGGAGGGCCGCGGCGCCCGGGCCGCGGCGGTCATGGGCCAGCTGCGCGCCGCGCTGCGTGCCTTCGCCCAGGACGACAAGCCGCCGGCGGAGATCCTGCGCAAGCTGGACGACTGGGTCCGCACGCTCGGCCCGGCGCACCCGGAACCGCGCGACGACATCCCGGATCCGCCGATCGTGAGCTGCACCTACCTGGTGTATGACCCGTGGTCGCGGGAGCTGACGTACGCGAACGCCGGCCACGACGCGCCGCTGATGATCACCGGGCGGCAAGGTCGGCGAGATGGAGATCGCCGACAAGGGCGTGCTGCTCGGCGTCCGCGGCATGGGCATCACCGGGCTGCCGACGTTCCGCGAGGAATCCATGCTGCTGCCGCCCGGCGCCACGCTGGTGTTCTACACCGACGGGCTGACCGACCGGCGGGTGCGCGCGGACGGGCTCGGCCACTACACCGAGGACGAGGCGCTGGAGATGCTCCGCGCCGCGGTCGGCACGGTGGCCTGTCAGGACGTCGAGACGATCGCCCAGGCCGCCGAGGAGGCGGTGCCCGGGGACATCGACGACGACATGGCGATCGTCGTGGTGCAGTCCTCCCCGGTCGACCTCGCGACCTGGGAAGTGACTTTCCCGGCCGAGCCGATCCGGGTGTCGGAGGCGCGCTGGTCGGCCCTGCATACGCTGATCCGCTGGGGCCTGGAGCCGGAGCAGGCGAAGCTGGCCTGCCTGCTGGTTTCCGAGGTGGTCACCAACGCCGTCCTGCACGCGGCGGTCTCGCCGAGCCCGCGGCCGGAGTTCGCGCTCGAGACCGCCGGGGGATCGCCGGCCGTCATGCCCGCCGAGTCCTGGGACGACCGGCTGGACGGCGGCCTGCGGCCCGGCCCGCGGGAGATCACGCTGCGGCTGCGGCGCGGCGGCTCCGCGGTCTGGGTCGAGGTGTTCGATCCCGACCTGCGGCTGCCGCGGATCCGCAGCGCGGGCGAGACCGACGAAGGCGGCCGCGGCCTGTACCTGGTGGACCAGATCGCCACCCGGTGGGGCTCCCGGCCGACCCGGGACGGCAAGGCGGTGTGGTTCGAGATACCTGTCGAGGGGGGCCGCAAGCCGCCGCAGTAGCCGCGGCGCGGGCGAGTACGCGTCGAACACCAGCCCGTACCCTGATCTTGATGATGACGAGCTTACGCAGGTCACCCAGGTGGCCGCGAGCCGGGAAGCGACGGGTTACTCGACGACGAGTCCGGATGCCGGTCAGCCGTGGCCGGCGGCCCAGAGCCCCAGGATGATCAGGACCGTGACGAGGAACGTGATTCCCCACGTCCGGCTGGTCATGCCCACGCCCATCCGGCGGCGCAGCTTGGTGAAGCCGAACGTGACCAGTGCCGGCGATGAACGCCACCAGGATGAAGCCGGTGAGCATCCGCGCCTCCGCATCCTCGGTTCCTGTCGTTCTCAGCCTACGCTGAGCGGCCCGGCGCCAGCGCGACGGCCGGCCGTTCGGGCGGCGCGCTACCCTGGAAGCGAAACCGAACGGCACTCGGTTTACCGGCCGGGGCGCGGGCGCCCGGCACCCGGACAGCGGCTGGAGGGTGTTGTGGCAGAGGCGTACATCGTCGGGGCGGTGCGGACCCCGGTCGGGAAGCGGAACGGCGGACTGTCCGGCGTGCACCCGGTGGACATGGCCGCGCACGTGCTGGCCGAGCTGATGAGCAGGACCGGGCCGGACCCGGCCGCCGTGGACGACGTGGTCATGGGGTGCGTCTCGCAGGTCGGCCCGCAGACGCTGGACATCGCGCGCCAGGCCTGGCTGTCGGCCGGGCTGCCCGAGCAGGTGCCCGGCGTGACCGTCGACCGGCAGTGCGGATCCTCCCAGCAGGCGGTCCACTTCGCCGCCCAGGCGGTCCTGTCCGGCACCCAGGACCTGGTGGTCGCCGCCGGCGTCGAGAGCATGAGCATGGTCCCGATGGGCTCGTCCGTCGCGCTGCCGATGGGCATGGCGCTTCCGTTCGGTGAAGGCTGGAAGAAGCGCTACGGCGAGCAGGAGATCTCCCAGTTCCGCGGCGCGCAGCTGATGTGCGAGAAGTGGGGGATCAGCCGCGGTCAGCTCGAGGACTTCGCGCTGGAGAGCCACGCCAGGGCCGTGCGGGCCATGGACGAGGGCCGGTTCGCCAGCCAGATCACCGAGCTGGCCGGGGTGACCGCCGACGAGGGACCGCGCCGGGACACCTCCAGGGAGAAGATGGCCGGGCTGAAGCCGCTGCGCGAGGGCTGGGCGATCACCGCCGCCGCCGCGTCGCAGATCTCCGACGGCGCGGCTGCGCTGCTCATCGCGTCCGAGGAGGCGGTGCGCCGGCACGGCCTGACCCCGCGGGCCAGGATCCGCGCGCTCGCGGTCACCGGTGCCGACCCGGTGTTCATGCTGACCGGCCCGATCCCGGCGACCGGCCAGGTGCTCGGGAAGGCCGGGCTCGAGATCGGCGACATCGACGTGTTCGAGGTCAACGAGGCGTTCGCTCCCGTGCTCATCGCCTGGGCGGCCGAGACGGGCGCCTCGCTGGAGAAGGCCAACCCGAACGGCGGCGCGATAGCGCTCGGGCACCCGCTGGGCGCGACCGGCGCCGTCCTGATGACCAAGCTGGTGCACGAGCTCGAGCGCAGCGGCGGCCGCTACGGCCTGCAGACCATGTGCGAAGGCGGCGGGCAGGCCAACGCTACGATCATCGAGCGGATCAGCTGAGGAAATTTAGATACTCTCCGGCCGATAGGAAATATACAAGTCGAGTTTGAGGTTCTCTCCAGTAGAAGATGCGTGAAACCTGGGTTCACAACCGTGGGACCCAGTAGCCACATGGAGGTGGGCCTCGTGCTCTTGACATCTTTTGACCCGTTCCCGTACAGCCGCGCGTTCGGCCGGCCGTCCGGTTCCGCCCGCGCCGCGCTGCCGATGGACGGCATCCGCCGGGACGGCGACATCGTGCTTCGCTTCGACCTGCCCGGCATCAGCCTGGAGGACATCGACGTGAGCGTCGACCGTGGCGTGCTGTCCGTCAGCGCCAAGCGGGATGAGGAGAAGACCGACTCCGACCGTCCGTTCGTCCGCGAGCGGGTGACCGGGACGCTGCGCCGCCGCATCTACCTGGGTGACGCCTACGACGCTGACAAGGTCGAGGCGGCCTACGAGAACGGCGTGCTCACCGTGCGCGTGCCGCTGGCCGAGAAGGCCAGGGCCCGTAAGGTGGAGATCGGCAACGACACCAAGAAGATGATCGCGGCCTGATTGCCGTACCGTAACCGGGCCCGGTCGGCAGCGCCGCCGGGCCCGGTTTGCTTTGTGGAGCCCGCCGTGCCTTCGCTACCTATCGATGACGAGAACCTGCCGCTGTACACGGTCGGACAGGTCGCCGCCACGCTTCGGGTGCAGCACGCGTTCCTGCGCCGGCTGGACGAGTTCGGCGTGGTGACGCCGTCCCGGTCGTCCGGCGGACAGCGCCGGTACACCCGGCAGGAAGTGACGGTCGTCGCGTACGTTCAGCGGCTGGCCGAAGACGGCATGACGCTGGCCGCCATCCGCCGGGTGCTCCAGCTCGAAGACCAGGTCCGCCGGCTCGAGGCCGAGCGGAACGCTCTGCGCGGGGCGCTGGCCGAGCGCGACGCGCTGCTGGCACGGCTGCGCGCCGCCCGGGCCGGACCGGGCCCCGCGGCCGGCCCCGCCCCCGGCCAGCCGCCGGCCCGGGCCGAGGACTCAGGGGCGCCGTCCGGGACAGCGAGCCGTTGTAGGACCAGGCAAGCCGGCCGGGGACGCCGCCTGAGCGCCCCGGCCAGCTTCCTGCGGTCCTGGCCCGGGCCGGCTCAGCCGACGCGGCGGTGCACGTTCTCCCGCTGGGCCGGTCCCGGCTCGGCCGGGGCGATCCACGGGCCGGGCACCGACGGGTCGACGATCCCGTCCTCCAGCCAGGTGTACCGGTCCTTGAGCACCCGGCTGGCCAGCCGGACGTCGAGCTGGTCGGTGTTGCGCCACAGCCCGCGGAGCAGCTCGTCGGCGCGCAGCCGGGCCTGCCGGCAGAACGCGTCGGCGAGCTCGGCGGAGCTGCCGCCGCGCGGTGAGCCCGGCGCGTCGGCGGCGTCCATCTGGGCCCGGACGCAGGCCGCGCTCATCGCGAACAGCTCCGCGCCGATGTCCACGATCCGGCCCAGGAAGCCCTGCTTGCGCTCCAGCTTGCCCTGCCAGCGGGCCATCGCGTAGAACGTCTCGCGGGCCAGCTTGCGGCTGGTCCGCTCCACGTAACGCAGGTGCGGGGCCAGCGCGCCGAATTCCTTGTACGACCCGGGCACCGAGCCCTGGCCGGCCACCAGCGTGGGCAGCCACTTCGCGTAGAAGCTGCCCGCCTTGGCCGCGGCGCGAGCCTTGACCGCCAGGGCGCCAGGCTCGATCAGCTGGCCCGCCGCGGCCAGGTGCGCGTCCACCGCCTCCCGGGCGATGAACAGCTGCATGATCTCGGTGGAGCCCTCGAAGATCCGGTTGATCCGCATGTCCCGCAGCACCTGCTCGGCGGGCACGCCGCGCTCGCCCCGCGCGGCCTGCGAAGCGGCGGTCTCGTAGCCGCGGCCGCCACGGATCTGCACCAGCTCGTCGGCGATCTTGCAGGCCATCTCCGAGCAGTAGAGCTTGGCCAGGGCCGCCTCGATGCGGATGTCGCGGCGCTCGTCGTCGGCCATCTGGCTGGCCAGGTCGACCATGGCCTCCAGCGCGTAGGAGGTGGCCGCGATGAAAGAGATCTTCTTCGCGACCGCCTCGTGCTGGCCGACCGGGCGGCCCCACTGCACCCGCTCCCTCGACCACTCTCTGGCGATCTTGACGGACCACTTCGCCGCCGCCGCGCAGCTGGCGGGCAGCGAGAGGCGGCCGGTGTTCAGTGTGGTGAGGGCGATCTTCAGGCCCTGGCCTTCCTGGCCGATCAGGTTTTCGGCCGGCACCCGCACCTGGTAGAACCGGGTGACGCCGTTCTCGAGGCCGCGCAGCCCCATGAAGGCATTGCGGTTCTCGACGGTGACGCCCGGGCTGTCGCCCTCGACCACGAACGCGCTGATGCCGCCGCGGTGGCCCTCGCTCCGCGGCACCCTGGCCATCACGACCAGCAGGCCGGCGATGACCCCGTTGGTGGTCCACAGCTTGACCCCGTCCAGCACGTACTCCCGGCCGTCGTCGGAGGGGGTGGCGGTGCTATGCAGCCGGGCCGGATCGGAGCCGACGTCAGGCTCGGTGAGCAGGAACGCGCTGACCTCGCCCCGCGCGCACCGGGGCAGGAACCGCTGCTTCTGATCGTCGGTGCCGAACAGCTTCACCGGCTGCGGCACGCCGATGGACTGGTGCGCCGAGAGCAGCGCGCCCACGGAGGGGGAGGCCGATCCGGCGATCACCAAGGCCCGGTTGTAGTACAGCTGGGAGAGGCCGAGGCCGCCGTATTCGGGAGCGATCTTCATGCCGAACGCGCCCAGGGTGGCCAGGCCCTTCATGGTCTCGTCCGGGATCCGGGATTCGCGCTCGATGAGCGCGCCGTCGATGTGCGTCTGCGTGAACTCGAGCATGCGGGCGCAGAACTCCTCGCCGCGCCTGCGCGCCTCCTCGGCCGGCTTCGGGTGCGGGGAGATGAGGTCAAGCTGGAGATCGCCGAGGAAGAGCTGCTTGCCGAAGCTCGGCTGGCGCCAGGTCTGCTCCCGGGCCTCTTCGGCCACCTTCCTGGCCTGGCGCTCGTCGACGTGTGTCATCGTGGCCTCCCTCGGCCCGCGTGCCTGCTCAAGTTACTTCTGGGTTATACCCGACGGTAACAGCACGCTAAAGCAAGATTCGAGGCCTGGATACCCGGTGCTTCCGGACGGTGCTCCCGGACGGTGCTCCCGGACCGTGCTCCCGGACCGTGCTGGCGGACCGTGCTGGCGAACTGTGCGCCGGGGCTAGACCGGGACTAGATGGGCGACCGGTAGAAATTCAGGTACGACCGCGACGGGGTGGGCCCGCGCTGGTCCTGGTACCGGGAGCCGTACACGTCCGAGCCGTACGGATGCTCGGAGGGGGAGCTGGTCCGGAACAGGCACAGCTGGCCGATCTTCATGCCCGGCCACAGCTTGATCGGCAGCGTGGCCGCGTTGGACAGCTCCAGCGTCACATGCCCGGAGAACCCGGGGTCGATCCAGCCTGCCGTGGAGTGGGTGAGCAGCCCCAGCCTGCCGAGACTCGAGTTGTGCGTGGGAATGAACGTCGGTCCGGCCAGAAAGAGTCCGGTGGGATTGCTGACCTGAATGCACCTGACCGGCCGCGGCTCGACTTCGCGAACATCGACGACGGACCGGAAAGCGTGGAAGCCTCCGCTGCGCCTGGTCCTGGCCGCCTTGCGGGCCAGCCGGAAGACCGGGAAGACAGGCGTGAACCTCACCTGATACCCGGGCGCGCACTCCTGGCCGTAGAGGCTTACCCGCTTCTTGCGCTTCACCGGGCGAAGGCCCAGGCCGGCCGCCAGTTCGAGGACGGCGTCCGACAGGCCCTCGTTGATGTTCATGAACTCACAGCGGCCGGTGTCGTCGATATAGCCGTCAGAGTCCATCAGTCCCTGCAGCAGGCTCAGCCGCTGCTCGACGGACGAGCGCAGATAGATTTCGGGGACGTGTTTGCGGCCGGCCGGGTCCAGGGCGTGCAGCTCGCTGGACAGCGATTCGTCCGGCGCGTACTGGCCGGTGTACGGGTCCCTGAGCCTGCCGACGCGGCGGCGGGAGTGTCCTCCGATCCGGAAGGCGCGCGGGGCGCTGGCCTTCCAGACCGCGTAGCCGGCCTTCGCGACCTCATCGAGTATCTGTTCGTCACCTCGGCCCACGGTGATCTCCGTCTTGGTGGCGGTCCCGCCCCCGAGCCAGATGCCCAGGACATACGGGTCGATGGGCAGAGGATGTCGTGGGTAGCGGGCGGGACCGGCGAGCGCGACGTGATGGTTCCATTCGTCACCCGCTCGCAGGGTCTGCGCGATTTCCCTCGTGGTCCGGACAGAGCCGGGCTTGCCGTGCTTGCGCTCGGACTTGCTGGTGGTGAGCCAGCGATGCGAGAGGTCGGCGGTGATCGCCTGGCCGTCGGAGAACACCACCTCGCGACACGGCCGATGCCACATGATTGGCGTGACGGCCGTGACCGTGGTCGGATTACCGAACTCGCCGAAGACCTGATCGCCGACCCGGAGGTCGCCCATGACCCGCCATCCGGCAGGACTCGGGACCGGCGTATCTATCGCGAGGGCCTTACCCTCCAGTCTCCCCGCCAGGTCGTCGGGCAGCGTGACGACCTCGTAGGTGGAGCCGAGGACAAACTCGTTCGGGTGCAGGACGAACGGCTCATCGCCCTTGGTCTCCACGAGCCGGGTCAGGTCCGCCTGCTCGATCGCCGGGTCGATGTGCGGGTACCGGTGGTTCTCGAACACCCGGAAGTACCGGTCCAGCCGCACGTCTATGCTCGACGGCTGGATGAGCTCGGCGACGTAGGGGTCGAGCTTGACCCGGCCCGACTCGATCTCGGCTCTGATGTCTCGGTCGGAGAGGAGCACGCTGGCAACCTACCCGTTCCGGTACGATGTCGGGGCGAACGCAGCACGGTCGCGCCCCGCTGTCCCGGCCGGGTTCGGCTGCGCGGGTGTAGTTCAATGGCAGAACATCAGCTTCCCAAGCTGATAGTGGGGGTTCGATTCCCCTCACCCGCTCCAATGAGAAGGCCCAGGTCAGCGGGATATTTCGGCGTCGGCTCCTGATGAGCTCGCTGTTCGAACGAGCTGTTCGTGCAATTAGCGTGCAATTAGCCACCGGTGCGGATGTCCCCGGCGTCGCCCTGGCCGCCGCCGGCGCGACGTGTCTGCTCAGCCTGGATGTGTGCGTCGATCGCGGTCGTAATCAGCTCATCGGCACCGCGGGCCCGGTGCTGGTAGATGATCGCGGCCCGTTCGCTGTCGTGCCCCATCCGGGCCATCAGGTCCCGCAGCCCGGCGCCGCTTACAGCCGCAAGGTGATTCCCGGTGTGGCGAAGATCATGAAAGTGCAGGCCTTCGGCGCCGACTGCGTGGACCGCATGCGGCCGGGCGGACATCTGTTGAAGTTGCCCCGCCGCAGTGGCCCACCCTTGACGCCGGTGAACAACAAGGCGCCCGGGGCCGGGGCAACATATACAGTGAGGTGCTCCTGTAGCACCGGGATGATCGCCGCCGGAATGCCGACCACGCGGCGGCCAGCTCGTGACTTCGGAGCACCGAGCACCAGCTCGCCGGTCGAACGTTCGACAAACGCGGCCCGCACCGGCCTCGGGGCAGTCCCGCTTGCCCGCCACCGCCATCGGTGCAATGATCCGTGCCACGCACCAGGGAAGGATGCCATGGCGGCCAGGCTCGGCAACATTGCCCTCGACTGCGACGACGTGCTGAAGCTGGCGGCCTTCTGGTCGGCAGTGCTCGGCCGCCCGCTCGACAAGGGCAGCAGCGAGTTCTTCGCCTCCATCGGCGGAACCGACGGCGAGCGGCGGGAACCGGCCTGGTACTTCAACAAGGTGCGCGAGCCGAAGCAGGCCAAGAACCGCGTCCACATCGACCTGGTAAATCCAGACGGGAATGCCGTCAAAGAGCTAGTCGGGCTTGGTGCCACGGTCATCGGCAAACACCGCATATCCGGCCATGGCTGGACCGTGATGCAGGACCCGGAGGGCAACGAATTCTGCATCGCGGCCAAGGCCTTCACCGGCTTTGACTGAGCCAACAGCCAGAGCACCACCCCGGGACATGCCAAGGATTCACCACGCAGAACGCGTGACGTGAATATTTACCCGCTGACAGCAGCGATGACAGCGACCAGGCCTGCTGATCTGCGGCCGGGCCACGGATGGGCCATAAGCCACGAGCACTCACAGCCACCAACGGTCAATCACGGATACTCAACCCGGCAGACCAGCAGGAATGTTGCCCCTGGTCAGCCGAATCCCGTACCACCGACCTTCCAAGCCCTTGATATCCCTGCGCGGATGCCGGTTCCGGTTGGAAAATCGGCGGTGGCCGCCGTCCGCTGACGCCGTCCCAGCTTGATCGTCGAGGTCGTTTCCAAGCCGGGCGCTGGGAGCCAGCTCACGGGCCGTTCAGTGTCGCTTCGAGCACGAGGATTAGATTTCTCCGCTCATGCCCATGGCTCCTGCGGGCGGCGGCCTTCCCCGATTATCCAAGGGAGGTGCGCCAGATGCTGACGAAGACGCAGGACAGCGAGGAGATCATCGAGCGGGTGGCGGCGCTGGACATCGGCAAGGCCGAGCTGACGTGCTGCGTGCGGGTGCCCGATGAGGACCATCGCGGGCAGGCGGCTGCAGGAGGTGGAGACCTACTCCACGATGACCCGGCCGCTGCTGGGCATGTCCGACCGGCTGGCCTGCCTGGGGGTGACCCGGGTGGTGATGGAGGCGACCAGCGATTACTGGAAGCCGGTGTTTTACCTGCTGGAGGCGGCCGGGTTCGAGACGTGGCTGGTCAACGCCAAGGACGTGAAGCACCTGCCCGGGCGGCCGAAGACCGACAAGCTGGATTGCGTCTGGCTGTGCAAGGTCGCCGAGCGGCAGATGATCCGGCCCAGTTTCGTGCCGCCGCCGCAGTTCCGCAGGCTGCGGGACCTGACCCGCTACCGCGCCGACCTGGTCGCGGCCCGGACCGCGGAGAAGAACCGGGCCGAGAAGCTGCTGGAAGACGCGCAGATCAAGCTGTCCGTGGTGGTCTCCGACATCTTCGGGGTCTCCGGGCGGGACATGCTGGCCGCGCTGGTCGCCGGCGAGCGCAGCCCCAAGGTCCTGGCGCAGCTGGCCCGGCGCACCATGCGCAGGAAGATCACCGTGCTGGAGGAGGCGTTCACCGGCTACTTCACCGATCATCATGCGTTCTTGCTGGGCAGGATGCTCGCCCGGGTGGATGCGATCACCGCCGACATCGCCGGCCTGGATGCGCGGATCGAGGAGCAGATCGCCCCGTTCGCCGCCACGGTGGCCCGCCTCGATGAGGTACCCGGGATCAACCTGGCCGCCGCGCACGCGATCCTGGCCGAGACCGGGCTGGACATGGCCCGCTTCCCCACCGCCGGGCACCTGGTGTCCTGGGCGAAATACGCACCCGGGGTGAAGGAGTCGGCGGGCAAGAAGAAAGGCAAGAACTCCACCGGCCACGGCAACCCCTACCTGGCCCGGGTGCTGGGCAACGCCGCCGCGGCCGCCGCCAAGACCGACACCTTCCTGGGCGAGCGCTACCGGCGGATCGCCCGCCGCCGCGGCGCCAAGAAAGCCAACGTCGCCGTCGGCCGCTCCATCCTGGTGATCATCTGGCACCTGCTGTCCGACCCCGACGCGCGCTTTCACGACCTCGGCTCAGGCTTTTACGCCGCCCGCATCGACCCTGAGCGCCGCAGGCGCAACCACATCCGCCAGCTCGAAGCCCTCGGCTACAACGTCACTCTCGAACCCGCCGCCTAACCAGCCGGGTCCAATCCACCCGACTGCGCTGACGCCCACCGGCGCTGCCGCGCGCCCAGTAACTCTCCAATTTTCGGATTAGCTGGTCATGAGGGTTCGAGTCCCTTCGCCCGCTCCAACCCGGAACCCCAGGTCAGCGCCACGACACCGATCGGGTTCCGACTCGCCGATGACAGTACGCGGGATTCGTCGTTCAGGGTGTCGGTCATACTCGCTGCGTGTCTACTTCACAGCGGGCCGCCTCACCGGGGCAACGGCTCATCATCGTCAGCGGGGAGGAAGGCGCTGGCAAGTCAACCATCGTGCGTGCGTTGCTGCCCTCTACGCCGTATGGCGCCCGGATCGACGCCGAGGACATCGGGCAGACCAATCCCTGTCCGATGGATGACACGTTCTTCGGCCTGCTTCGCCGGAATGTGGCCGGCCTCGTGGAGAACTTCTGGGCCGCGGGCTACGTCAACGTCATCGCTGGCAGCTTCCTCCGCTGCTACTCCGACTATGTGTCTTTCCGCCAGCTGCTGCCACGGCCCTCGGCGGTATTCCTCGTAGATCTCCTGGTCAACAGGGAGGTGCGCGATCATCGGCGAATCGCCCGGGCGAAGCGGACCACGCAGGAGTGGCGCGACATGGTCAACCAGATTCCGGAAGATCGGACAATCCGGCAGGCAGCCGATGCTGATTACCGGTACATCGGCATTGACACGACCGACCTGGACGTCGCCGGAACCGTGCAGCGGATCAAAGGTGCCATCCCAGAGGTCTATGCAGGCTAGGCAAGGTACATCGGGGAGCCGTGCCAGAACAGACGGGAAACTGCAGTCGCCAGCGGTCACCCACGGGTAATCCGAATAGCCTCCTACCTGGGCACGTGCAGGTTGACCCCCTGCCTGAAACGACCTTCTAGCAGCGGGTCATCCGCTTGGCGCAGCCGCGGGACGGGTTCGGCGGTGCTAGTCTCAGCCGTCCCAGGTCCAGGTGTCACGGAGATCACCGTGGCTGCCGGAACCGCCGAACAAGACGATGGTGCCGGTGGCCGCGTCGTAGGCCATCGACGCGACAGTCCGGGCGGACGGGCTGGTCGCGGGTGCTGCCCGGTCCAGGTGGAGCCGTCCCAGGTCCAGGTGTCACCGAGGTAACCGTGGTTGCCGAGGCCGCCGAACAAGACGATGGTGCCGGTGGCCGCGTCGTAGGCCATCGACGCGCCGTCCCGGACAGGCGGGCTGGCCGCGGGCGCCTGCTTGGTCCAGGTCGAGCCGTCCCAGGTCCAGGTACTGTCGTAGAGCGCCGTGTGGGAGAAGCCGCCGAACAGGACCACGGTGCGGGTGGCCGCGTCATAGGCCATCGAGGTGAACCCCCGGGCGGACGGGCTGGTCGCGGGCGCCTGCCGGGTCCAGGTGGAGCCGTCCCAGGTCCAGGTGTCACCGGGATTACCGTGCTTGCCGGTGCTGTCGAACAAGACGATCGTGCGGGTGGCGGCGTCGTAGGCCATCGACGCGCCGTACCGGGCGGGCGGGCTGGCCGCGGGCGCCTGCCTGGTCCAGGTCGAGCCGTTCCAGGTCCAGGTGTCACCGAGCGCGCGATTATGGCCGCCGAGGCCGCCGAACAAGACCATGGTGCCGGTGGCCGCGTCGTAGGCCATCGACGCATCGGCCCGGCCGGGCGGGCTGGCCGCGGGCGCCTGCCGGGTCCAGGTCGAGCCGTTCCAGGTCCAGGTGCCGCTGTAGTCGATGAGACCGCGCGCCCCCGCCGAACAGCACCATGGTGCCGGCAGCCGCGTCGTAGGCCATCGACGCGCAGCACCGGGCGGACGGGCTGGCCGCGGGCGCCTGCTGACTCCAATCCGGAACCGGGGACGAACCCGCCAGCGCAGCAGACGGAACCGCGCCAGCAACGCCACAGGCGGCCAGCACGGCAACAGCGGCCGCGGGCCACCGCCGGGCACCGGGGCAAGACACCCGCCCTAGCCTGATCACGTTCATCATGGCCTGCCCCTTCCAGACAGCCTCCCCGTACATCATTAGACGCCCGGGCGGCTGGCAGGTTGACAAACCATTAGACAGGCGCCCGCGCCGCTACCGCTCAGCCACGAGAAGGACGAGGAGGACCGGGACGCTACAGAGAAGACGAGCCGGACGTCGACGGGAGCCAGTCACGGGAGCCAATGGTCACAAGCTTCCCCGGACTCATGCAGACCGCGCCAGACTTCCGCGCAGGTGCGACGCTCCAGGTCAGACTTCATCCGACCTGCGTAAACCCCTTGTCCGTGCCTGGGGGTCAAGAGCCGAACAGTGCTGCACCTACCCACCCTCGGATTATCGGCAATCATTCCAGGCGACGGACTGATCAGCCGTACCACATTTATGCCAGAACGGCCGGGAATCCTCAGTCACTCACGATCGCGAGCGGGGAACCACTTGCCGTCCAAGCTGGGAAGATGCAGCTACAGCACTGCCCGAAACGACCTTCTGAGCAGCCGCTCGGTGGCGAATCCTGAGCCTCAGCGGCGCGCGACGAAGACGTATTCCCGGCTGTCGTCGTCGAACGGCTCTCCGGCGAAGCCGCCGTAGAGCGCCTCCAACTCCAGGCCGGCGACATCGAGCAGCCCAAGCCACTCGTTCTTCGTGGCCCACCACAGCGAACTCCTCGCGCCGTCGTCGAGTATGAGGTCGATGCGGTTGTCGCCGACCGCGTAGCGGATCGTGTGCGGGACCGGCGCATCCTGGTGCTGCCCGTCCAGGCGGGCAGCGATCTGGTGGTCGAAGGCGAAGGCGTTCCAGGCGAACCGGCCACCGGGCCGCAGCGACGGCGGCGACGCGCTCGAAGGTGCGGCGGCGGTCGGCCCAGGTCGGCAGGTGCAGCAGCGCACGGAACGGGCAGTAGATCAGCCCCGCCGGCTGGTCGAGGGCGAGGTCGCGCATGTCACCCTCGCGCAGGTCCAGCTCCACGCCCGCCGCGGCCGCGCGGACCGGGCCTGCTGGAGCATCGCCGGTGAGGAGTCGATGCCGATGACTCGCTGGCCGGTCGCCTGCGCGACCGGGATGGCCACCCGGCCGTTGCCGATCGCCAGCTCGACCAGCGGCCCCTCCGCCTGGCGTGCCAGCTCGACGTAGAAGGCGACGTCGGCCGTCATATGAGCCGACCACTCCTCGTAGCGATCCGCGAATGCCTCGTCCCAGCTCATCGGCCCATGCTATGCGGGGCGACCCTGGCGGGTGGGGCGGACCGGCGATCAGCGGAACGGCAACCGCAGGCGATCGGCGCATGCTCGGAACAGGCGGCCCGTGCCACATACGTGCCACTTCTCAGGGGCCTTCGCGGTCGGTGGCGGTAACTCACGGGCAAAACGCCCGGCCCACCAGCGCATACGTCGGTCCTGTTCAGGCCTGTACAGGGTTACCGACCTTCCAAGCTGGTCATCCACCTGAGACCATGGACACCGTGGACGGTCGGCCTATCCCGGTTCCAGACCTTGGCCCGCCCGGCTGGAGCCGTAGGTACAAGGAGAACGTGGAGCGGCTCCACTCCGGTGACCGAGCCCAGATTGCCGAGGTAGTCCGGCAGCTATCCGGCCGGGAACAAGTCATAGGGATCAGTCCGGGCGAAAGCCGGATGCTCGCCCGTGCCCGGCAGATGCTCGATGACTGGGGCGAGGGGCCAGCTGGAGTCCGCGAACCGCGCCGCCCGGTCCCGCCCAGCGACGCGATCAGCGGCACAGTCGCCGAGGCGCAGCCGGTCGAGGACTGAACCAGGGAAGATGTCAGTTGCTCACCAGCTGGGAGCCACCCGGACGGACGCGACTGCACGGCCCCGCGCTAGGGCCATGCGGGAACGGGAGCAGGAGCCAGGAGCAGTTCAACGAGGGATATACGCGGGATGCGCGGTTCCAGCGGCTAAGTACCGTTGCATCTGCCCTGGTCAGGCCAATGCGCCAGTCGTAGCGGTAATGAACTGTAAAACCGCAGGCTGGGCCAGACGGACGTGGCGAGCGAGTACGCTGATCAATGGAGGGAGGTAACCGATGTCCCAGCCAGAGTCCCGGCCGCCTGTCTCCAAGGGCACGAGCTTGGAGCGGAGCAAAGAAGAGGTGCTCGCCGCGGCCCGGCCGTTGCCACCCCATGAAGAGATGATGATCGAGGGTCTGACCGATGACGAAGAGCGCATCTTCATCGAGGCGATCTTCGACGCATGAGCCAGGTCGCGCGCGGCCCGGTTGTCATCGACACAGGAGTCTTCGGCGCGCAGCTGACGCGCCGGACGTGGCCGCTCGGAGAGTCCTACCGGCCCCTCGTCGAGGGACGGGCAGCGCTGGTCTCCTTCGTCACCGCGGCTGAACTGTGTTTCGGCGCCCGGCTGGGCGGATGGGGACCGCAACGGCTGCGAATGCTGGAGCGCGAACTGGAGCGGGCGGAGACCATCTGGCCCGGCGCGGAACTGACCGACGCGTATGTCGCGCTGCGCTACTGGTGCGTGAGGGCGGGGCACGCACTGGGCCAGAAGCATAACGGGCTGATCGGTGGGTGGCGGCAACGGCGATCTGGCTGGGCGTTCCACTGGTTGCCCGCGATGCGATCTTCACCCACGTCGAAGGCCTGAACCTGCTCACCAAACTCAGCCTTTAATCCAAGATCACCGTGCAATTAGCGTGCAATTGACAGGAGCTCGTAGGCGTCAGCCACGGCTACTTACGGACAGGTCCCGTCGCAGGTCAAGGCGGCCAACGGCACCGGTCGGTGTACTTCCCTAGCTGATAGTGGGGGTTCGATTCCCCTCACCCGCTCCAATCAAAAGCCCAAGTCAGCGGGCATGCCCGGCATGGCTCTCTGTCCCGCTCGCGTCTTGTCGATCCCTATGGGCCATTAACGGGCCATTAACCGGCCTGAGCTGTGCTTCTGGCGAGCCGTCGCCATCGTTGCCCTCGCTGGCGTTCGCGGCCTCGATATGGGCGTCGATCGCGCTCGTGATGATCACGGTCCGCGCCTCGTGCCTCGTGCTGGTAGATGATCGCGGCGCGCTCGCTGTCGTCCCCCATCCGGGCCATCGAGTCCCTCAGGCTAGCGCCGCTGGCTGCCGCGAATTGGTTCCCGGTGTGCCGGAGATCGTGAAAGTGCAGGCTCTTAACGCCGACGCGCGGACGGCATGCGGCCAGGCCGGCATCTTGTTGAAGTTGCTGCGCCGCAGCGGAGCGCGGTTGCCTCTCCCCAGCGCAGGCTGGCGAAGGTGGCCAGGAGCACCAGGGCGCGGTAGCGCCGGTCGTGGTTGTACTCGGCTCGGCCGTCCTTCCCCATGGCCCACAGAGCCGCTTCGGCGGTCGGCCTGCTTGGGTAGACCTCGGGCGCGGTGCGCATGATCCCCGTGTCGTCGGTACCGCAGCCGATAGAAGCCATCGGGAGGCGCCGGATGTTGCCGATCGGCGACGCCCGACCAGTTCGGCTAGCTCGAAGACCTGGGTCACGGTCAGGACCGGCCGTTCGGGTGCTCGCTCCGTTCCGGCGCCTCGGACATGGCACGGGTTGCGAGCGAGGATTCTGTCCTCTTCGACGGAGAGTCGAGGTCTCTTGACACTGAAGCGTCAAGTACCTGATTCAGCTTCGGCTACTTCGACGAACTTCTTGCTGGCTTCTTGGAACTTGTCGAACAGTGGCTTTGAGATCTGAATTCAAGAGCTTGTTACGCTCTGGCCCAGAGAGGTAATCATTAAATCCCAGGCCGCTTGCCGGGCTACACGTGCTGCGTCCTTGGCTCTCTTCGAACCAATCAGGAGAATGGCTACGTAGCCTCGCTGAATCTCTCGCACCGCCTGACCTGTGACTTCGCTCTGTTCCGGGAGCCGTACTCGTCCTCCAAAGTCTCGGGTGCGGTGCAGGCCCGTTCGAGGTGATCCATCGCCAAGATGAAGGTTTCATATGCTTCGCGGCGTACGGAGGCCAAAGCATCGCGGCGCACTCGGCGCTGGTTCACGGCCGGGGCAGCCCAGGCCAGGCCAGCTCCGATGGTGATATTGATGGCGGCGGCTTCCTCGCCTGAGATGTGCATGGCAGGCAACTCTAGTGCAGCAACAAAGTGCAGCAGCCGCGCTGGCGCTTAGTGGTCTCTACCTGGCGCGATCGGCCATCTACCTGCGTCAATGACCGTCACTGACCGGCACGCCAAGAGTTTGCAACCAGGTGGTCGCAGCGTGATCATCGCGGCTGTGGTCCGCCGGGTTTTGTTGGTGAGATGCGACCGCACTTGCTCGTCAGGGGTGACGCATCTCCGTGGTGGTGAAGTCACTGTTCGTGAGTTTGGACCGCGCCTAGTGTCTTGCGGTGAGAAGAGGGATGCACTACGCAGCCGAGGAGCCCGTCGATGCCGGCCACCCCGCCTACGGCCTGCACGGCTCCGCACCGACCTGGACCGCTTCACCTTCCTCCTCGGCGGCACCGACGGGGAGGACCTGTTCGGCCAGTACTGACACCAGGCCCGCCGCGGTCGGGACAGTGCCAGCGGAACCCTCAGCCAATGCCGATCTGGAAGGCTGACGTCGTGCCGTCCCGGCCCGTCAGTGCTTTGCTGAGCGTCCTTAGACGCGGGCAAGCGCCTCGCGCAACGGGTCAAGACCCATAGCGCCCAGGCTGAGTGCCTTGGCGTGAAAGTCCTTGAGGCTGAAGGCTCCTCCGGCCCGTGCCATGGCATCCTGCCTGGCCTGTAGCCAGATCCGTTCACCAAGCTTGTATGAAGGGGCCTGACCCGGCAAGCCGAGGCAGCGACGTAGCTCGGAGCGCAGTTGCCGTTCATCCCAGCTGGAGTGGGCGCGCAGGAACTCCCAGGCGATCTCGGCATTCCAGCGCTCGCCCTCGCGCCAGCCGGTGCCCCTGTGGAACATCCAGTTCCAGGTGCACCCCGATGTCCAGGGCCACCTGGGCGGCGAGCAGTTGCTGACTGTCGAGCATCCCGAGATATGCCCCCGGGTCGTCCAGGTATCCGAGCTCTCCCATGAGCCGCTCCGCGTAGAGCGCCCAGCCCTCGCCGTGGCCGGATACCCAGGACATGCGCTGCCAGCGGTTCAGGCTCTCCCTGTCCGCCATGGCGTGCGATATCTGCAGGTGATGGCCGGGAACGCCCTCGTGGTAGACGACCGTGACCTCCTTCCAGGTGGAGAAAGTCTCAACGCCGTCCGGCACCGACCACCACATCCGCCCGGGCCGGGACCAGTCATCGGAGGGCCCGGTGTAGTAGATCCCTCCGTCGTTGGTGGGTGCGATCACGGCCTCGATCCGGTGCGCGGGCTGCGGGATGTCGAAGTGCGTCCCGTGCAGCTCCGAAATGGTGCGCTCGGCATGTTCCTGCATCCAGGCACGGAAGTTCTCGCGCCCTTCGACGCGCCGGGCCGGGTCTTCGTCCAGGATCGCCACGGCCTCCTCCACGGTGGCCCCGGGCCGGACCAGGTTACTGACCCGCGCCATCTCGGCCCGCAGCCGGGCGATCTCCTCCCAGCTCCAGGCGTAGGCCTCCCGCAGATCCACGGCGGCGCCGAGGAAATACCGCGAGGCCCGGGCGTAGACCTCAGGCCCGCAGGCATCCTTCTCCCTGGCCAGCGGCATCAGCTCGCGGTCGAGGAAGGCGCCAAGCTCGGCCGTAGCGGCCGTAGCCGCGCGCGCGGCCACGCCCAGCTCCCCCCGCAGCGAGTCCGGGACTGCGGTCAGCCGCCCGACCAGTCCTGAATAGAAGGAATCCCCCGGCTTGGCCCAAGCCGCGCACTGCCCGGCGACCTCCTCGACCTGCCGCCTGGCCGCGGAGCGGCCATCCCTGGCCGCGTCGAGCAAGGTCGCGGACAACTGGCGGTAAGCCCGCGGCACCGCGGCCATCCGCTTGGCGATGTTGGCGGCGGCCTCCTCGCCGTCGGTGGGCATCAGGTCGAAGACCTCGCGCACCCTCTGCACCCAGCTGCCGATGGTGTTGAGTTCGCTGGTGGTGTCCCCGGCGTCGTAGCACTCCACAGCCAGTGCCAGCCGCTCCCGCATCGCGGCCCGCGCGACCTGCTCGCGCGGGTCCGGGGCTTCGGCCGCGTCAAGGGCCGCGAGGGTTGAGCGATCCAGCCCGGCCCGTCCGGCGAACCCGTCAGCACCGAGATCCGCCAGCTCGTGGTCGTGCCCCGCGATCCCGGCGTAAGTGGCGTAGCACGGGTCCAGGGCGGCGGCCCGCTCCACGTACTCCGCCGCGATGTCGTCGATCGAAGGCATACCTGAAACCTAGCCCCGGGCACCGCGGCTCGACCACAACAGTCGCTGAGGCGAGCATCGTTGGCTGACAGCAACACGACATCACCGAGTTGCAGTTCCGGTTGCAATTCGGAACCGTCCAGAGCCGTCCCGGAACGTCCGCCCACACCCTCTGAACTGCGGCGAACCGCCATGAACCGTCGCTACTGGAACTCGTAATGCGTAGTTCCCACGCCGGGTGACTAGCGGAGTGACGACCGCGGCAACCGCCAGCGGACGACGGCGGACGTGGATGGACGGTGAACGCAGTTCAAGCACCGACCGGAGCACGTCAGAAGCGCGTGAGCTTTCCTGATAAGAAAGAGGTCACCAGCGGGGCGGCGTAGTGGGTTAGTTGCCTGCGATCTTGATGGGCAGCAGGCGGGACGGCCCGTGCCGCGCCAGCCGTCCCGCCTGCCCAGAGGTTGCTGTTGCTGCGGCTTAGCTGTAAACGATCGTGATCGCCGTCTTATTGCTGCCGATGGACTTGCCGGTGAGCGTGCCGGTCGCGCCCTTGAACGCCCCGGTTCCCCCGGTCACCTTGCCCTTGAACGTCTTGCCCATGTTGGTGGTGACAGCCGTGGCATAGAGCAAGCCGCCCTTGAGGTCGAACGCCGCGTTCACCGTGGCCGAGTTCTTCCCGGTGAACGCGAAGTACGCGACATCGAAACCGACGGTCTTGCCCGCGCTGTTGACGTCGGTTTCCTGGTTGCCCCCGCTCGTCTTGGTGAAGCTGATGCTCTTGTTCGTCACGGCGGTGAGCTTCAGCGTGTGCGAGGCGTTGTCCGCGCTGGCCACGGCGGGCAGCACCAGCGCCCCGGTGCCGCCGAGAGCAACAGTCGCGACCGCCGCCACGATGGGCCTGCGAAACCTCATGATTCCTCCTCGAACTCTGGATCGACCTTCGGATCGTCCTCCCGCCGCGCCGCGCCCGTAAACGTGGAAAACCACGCGGCTTGAAAGGCTGCGCCTCCTGGCACCCACGCGGTCGATCCCGCGGCAGCTGAGACCGGTGGCGGTGCGATCTCGCGCTGGCAGCGACGACCCAGGCGCCACGGACCAGGTGCGGAGGCTGGCCGGGAGCGCCGGACTTGCCGAACGACTGGTCAAACTGGCCCAGGGATGAGTAACCAACTGAGTAACGATCGCGGGGAACACCGAGACACGTCAGCGGACGTAGGCGAACAGCGCGCACAGGCCATCCCGGGCCTCGCCCAGGGTGATGGCCCCACGACTTGGCTTCGGGACGAAGAGGCCAGGCAGGTAGCGTCCTGGCCGGATTCTGGCCGGACAACATTGCTTAATACAGGTCAATGATGCGCACCAGTGAGCGTCTTCGCGCCAAGTCAGGAGGCATATGTCCAGGTCGCCAGCACTCGCGATTCAGTCTACGGATCAGCAGTTCGGTCCGCCGGGTCGGCTGCGTGCGATCCTGTTGGCGTGAGATCCGGGGTTACGGCTGTGGCCTGGGCTGACCAGCGGGTCACTGCGGTCCGCGACGACCCAGCCGGCCGGCTCGCCCTGATGCTGCGCTGCTATTACGGCCCGTTCGGCAAGGCCCCCCGGCATCTGCCGTACCGCCGGGCGGCACTGTCGTTCATGCGCTGGCAGCTCCGGCGAGGTGTGCTGGCGCCACCGTTCAGCGACTGTCCCGGTAGCCCGTGGTGGCGTGCGGTCAACGAGCGCATCCTCCGGGACGGCTGCGAGGCAGTGGCCCTGAGCGGGGACCTTCCCGGCCCGGCCTCCTCGCGCACGGTCAACCACTGGATGTCCTTCGCCGATTACCCGGCCGCCCGGGCCTGGTACCGGGCGCACAACGGGAGCGTGGTCGCCGCCTACCTCGGGCACCGCGACCTGGCGGAGGCGGAGAACGCCGCCGAGCGCTTCTTCATGAACGTCGTGCTGTGCCGGGTGCTCTACGCCCACGCCCTCGTCGCCGCTCCCCGGATACTCACTCGGGTGGCTTCGTCCGCTCGCCCCGTTTCTCGGTGACCCCAGGCTCGGGATGACCGGGATCTTCTTGCAGCTGTCTCGCGTGCTCCCCAACGAGTACCCCCTCCGCGGCAGCGTCCGGTCCTACCTCAGCGCCGAACACGGATTCGGCCGCCTCCTGGATTACGGGGTGATCGTGCCGAGGTTGCAGCAGCTGTATGAGTGGTCAGCTCACGAGCTCGCAGCGCCGGGCCTGCTTGATTTTGTCCGTGACGGAGCGATGACCTACGCATGGCCATTTGAGGACCGGAGCGTCTGGCAGCCTCCGAAGTCGTTCATCCTCCAGATGGCCCAGCGGGCGCTCCCACCCGAACGACGCGGCCGCGTGGTGGGTCAGCTGGACTGAGCAAGGCCTGGTCCGGCGGGGGTGGTCTAGAAGATGTGGCCGGAGCCGATCTGGCGAGCAGACGGGCTCGCTGGGCTCAAACCGCACAGCCTCAGTGGCGGGCGGGGAACCCATACAGCACCCGAATACAGCAACGCCACGGGCTGCGAGCGGCCGCGCCAGATCCGCTCCAGATCACCGACCTGCTCCAACGACCGCCATAGACCGGCCTGGCACTGATTTGCAACCAGGAGGCCACGATTTGAAGTTCCCGTGGCTCCACCCAGATCAGCATCGAGAGGCTTCGCCAGAAGGCCTCAGCCGAGGTACGGGCACCGGGTTCGCGGGGCTTAACAGGTCAGTTGCCGGTGGTGGAGTTGCTTGGCAGAGACGACAATGCTGCAGCGGGTGGATGCCTTCAAACCGAGGTGGCCCGGGGGAAGCGAATGAAGGACCGCCAGATGACCAGCAACTCACGTGACTCGACGCCCGACCTGGGCACACGCAGGTCGCACCGGTCCGTCAGACGATCTCCTTAGCAATGAGTCGTGCGATCCGCCTGCCACATCCTCCGGCGAGCGACGGCCACCCACGGGCACGGTCAAGTCCTGGGGCGTGGTGTTTCGCGGTTAGCGCGTGATCCTTTTGTTCTGGGTTAGGCGCTGAGCGCCGGGAGGTCGTTGTCGGGGGTCACCTCCGCGGCGCCGGGTGCGAGGGTGGTGCGGGAGCGGGCACGGATCGTGACTGAGACTTCCCAAGCTGATAGTGGGGGTTCGATTCCCCTCACCCGCTCCGGGTGACACCGCAGGTCAGCGGCCTGCGTGGTATCGCATTCATGCCGGGATACCCGCTCAGCGAGGCGATGTGCCATTAACGTGCCATTAGCCGACCGGCGGCACTGGCTCTGGCCCGGCGCCGTCCTGGAGCGCTCGGCGTCGGCGTGCGCGTCGATAGCCTGCGTGATCGCCGTGTCGGCCCCCGGCCTGAGCGCAATTAGCCAGGGTGCTTCCGGACTCGCTGTCAGAATGGTCGGCTACCCTGATCCGGCATGACGGGTATCCAGCCGGAACTGTGGGTCGATCACGCTGCCGCGGCCGTCGCGTTCTACGAGGCGGCTTTCGGCGCGAGGGTCCTTCATCGGGTCGGCGAGGATGATGAGATCGTCGCTCAGCTGGCGATCGGAGACGCCGCATTCTGGCTTTCCTCGGGCGGATCGGACGGACCGCGATTCAGCCCCCGGGCAATCGGCGGCGCGACCGGCCGGTCCTTGCTGGTGGTCGATGATCCCGACGCGGTGTTTGCCCAGGCGGTGGAGGCCGGCGCCACTCCGGCATCCGAGATGACCGACGAGCACGGATGGCGTCTGGGCCGGATCTTCGATCCGTTCGGTCACGAGTGGGAGATCGGCAGGCCGCTGGGCCCCTGGCCGCCAGCGTGAAGCCTACCCCCGGGTGCCGCCAGCGGCACCCCGCTGTCCAGGGCTCGGCGTCCACGAGGAGATCAGGAAAGAGCCGACTGCCTACGGCCCGCATGGCTTGCGCTGGCCGCTTGGGCTGCCGAGATTTGGGGCATGATCGCTGGTGGCCGGCCCGGGGGAGTGCTGGCTGATGAGAGCGTGCAAGCATCTGCACCAGTGCTTCGTCGTCATCTGGAGGCATGGTGAACCGTAGACACGGCCGGTCTCGGTTGATGGCTGCGGCTGTCGTCGCAGTGCCGGCGCTCGTGCTCGTTCCGGCTCCGCCTGCCTGCTCACGGCCACCATCAACGGCACCGTCGCGTTGTCCGGCGGCACCGGGACCTACAAGGGGATCCGCGGCAAGGGGACCTATCAGTTCAGCGAGCTGGCCATCCTGGCCAAGTCCGGCGGCAAGTGCTCGATGAAGAAGCCGCCCACCGCCTTCCAGATGGTCATCAAGGTCTCGGCGACCGTGACCCTGTGACACTCGTCCCTCGGAGGTGAGAGCACCCCGAAGCGGAAGGACAAGCGGCCGGCTCGCCCGGCCCGGTGCGCGCCGCCCTGACCCGGCCGTGCCGCGATGAGCCGGGCGAGCCGGAACCTCCCGGTTCTGTCAGCGCGTCCTGGTAGGCAGAAGGCAAGGACGGCAAGCCAGCCCCACAGGACGGACGAGGCATGAACTGGTCGGAGATGGAACGACAGCAGCCTGGCCTGGGTCAACTCGGACGCCAGCGCCTGCTCGACCCGGGTGTCGTCCTGGTCGCGACGATCCGGCGCGACGGCACCCCGCGGCTCAGCCCGGTCGAGCCGTTCATCATGGACGGCGCGTTGTGGCTGTCCATGCTGTGGCAGTCGAAGAAGGCCGCCGACCTTGTCCGGGACCCGCGCATCCTCGTACACAGCGTGATCACCAGCCGCGACGGCGCAGAAGGAGAATTCAAGATCCGGGGCATCGCCCGGCCGGAGCGCGACGAGGCCGTCCAGCGCCGCTACGCGGACGCGGTGGCCCAGCACCTCGGCTGGAACCCGGAGCCGGGGCGGTTCCACTTGTTCGCGGTCAACATCGAGCACGTCACCCACATCGAGTACGACACCCCGACCGGGGACCAGCACGTGACGCTGTGGCCACCCAGCCGCGAGTTCATCCGCAGGGGAACCTCGGCTACCAGCCTCGGCCAGCCCGAGCCTGTCACCGGCATCATCGGGCCACCCTGAACCGGCTCCAGGTCCCTGCGAACGCGTCCCCGGAGCCTGCGAGGACGTCCCCGAGCCTGCGAGCACGTCCCCGAGCCAGCGGGCACGTCCCCGAGCCTGCGGGCACGTCCCCGAGCCTGCGAGGCACGTCCCCGAGCCTGCGGGCACGTCCCCGAGCCTGCGGGCGTCCCCAGCCTGCGAGCACCGTCCCGAGCTGCGGCCCCGGCTGCCGGGCCCAGCCGGCCCTGGTTCCCCTGATAAACCGAGGGCAGCCGGGCGGCGCAGCTGGTCCCCCGTGTCACCGCATCCGCCCGCACTAGGCGTGGTGACGGCTTGTTCGTACAGTTGAGTCGGGCCAAGGCCGCAGATCGTCGCCGGCCCGGCGGAATCTGCCGACGGCACGCACGCCGCCGCCGGCGGTCAGGATGGGGGGTGGGAGGGGAGCATGAGCAAGATCACCCCGGGTGTCCTGGCCCCGCCGCACGAGGTGCTCGCGCCCGATGAGTGGCGGGCCAAGGGCCGCCAGCAGCGCCGGCTGGTACCCCGGTCAAGCCACGCGCAGTGGGCCCCGCCGGCGGACCGGCCGGACCCGGTGGCCATCCTGGAGGAGCAAGCCAGGACACGGGTGCCGGATCTGATACCGATCCGCTACGGGCGCATGGCGGCCTCGCCGTTTGCCCACTTCCGCGGGGCGGCCGCGCCGATGGCATGGGATCTCGCGCACACGCCCACGACTGATATCCGGGTGCAGGCGTGCGGTGACGCGCACCTGCTGAATTTCGGCATGTACGCGGCGCCCGACCGGCGCCTGGTCTTCGACGTCAATGACTTCGATGAGACGCTTCCGGCGCCGTTCGAATGGGACGTCAAGCGGCTCGCGGCCAGCTTCGCCGTGGCTGCGCGGGAGAATGGTTTCAGCGACCGCGACGCCCGCACCGCCGCGCGCCTGACCGTGCGCAGCTATCGCACCGAGATGGCGAACTACGCGGCCATGCGCTTCCTCAAGGTCTGGTATTCCAGGATCGACGTGAACGAGGTGAGCAGGCTGTTCGACGCGCTCCAGCCGAAGGCGGCCGTGCGCCGCCGCCACCGGGACATCGCGAAGGCGCACCGCCGCACAAGCCTGCGGGCCTTCCTGAAGATGTGCGATCAGGTCGAGGGGCAATACCGGATCCGCGGCTCATCCGGTGATCGTCCGGTTCCCGATCGAGCGCTATCCGGGTGTGCTGGAGGAACTGCGCAGCGCGGTCGCGCAGTACCTGCAGACACTGCAGCCGGAGCGGCGGGAAGTGCTGCGGCGTTTCTACTTCGGCGACTTCGCGCGCAAGGTGGTCGGCGTCGGGTCGGTCGGAACCGAGGCGTTCGTCATGCTGCTGCTCGGCGACCGAGACGACGAGCCGTTGTTCCTGCAGCTCAAGGAGGCGCAGGAATCGGTGCTGGCCCCGTTCGCGGGCAGCAGCGAATACGACCATCAGGGCCAGCGGGTTGTCACGGGTCAGCGGCTGACCCAGGCCGCCATCGACCCGTTCCTCGGCTGGACGACCAGCAGCGGACCACATCGCACGGCCGTCAAGCACTACTACGTCCGCCAGCTGCGCGACATGAAGGGCAGCATGACCGTGCCGCTGATGGATCCGCTGCAGCTCGACTACTACGGCAGGCTCTGCGGCTGGGCGCTCGCGCGGGCGCACGCCCGGACCGGGCGGGCGACCGTGATCTCCGGCTACCTGGGCTCGGGCGAAGTGTTCGACCAGGCCATCGCGGACTTCGCCATCGCCTATGCCGACCAGAACGAGCAGGACTACCGGCGGCTGCTCGAAGCCGTCTCGGCCGGCCGCGTGCTGGCCAGCACCGAGCGGTGAGGCAGGCCGGGGGGATGCGTCGTCGCGCGGAGGGGGCCGCGAGCTGGTCACGCCAGTACAAGATCAACACCGGGAAGCTCGCCGGCCGGGATCTGGTCCGGGTGTCCGAGGCGGTCCGCGGCGGCGCCGGCCGCACCGTGACGAGGGCGCC
This sequence comes from uncultured Actinomycetes bacterium, assembly GCA_963795575.1. Classification (GTDB taxonomy): domain Bacteria; phylum Actinomycetota; class Actinomycetes; order Streptosporangiales; family Streptosporangiaceae; genus PALSA-505. The sequence continues at coordinate 55,386 of CAWCII010000013.1, forward strand.
ATGATTCCTGGGGTACCGCCGCAGGCTCGCTGCGCCGGGATCCGCTGCCGCTGCTCGGCCGGGCGGCCCTGGTCACCGGGGTCAGCCGCCGGGCCGGCATCGGATATGCCATCGCCCGCCGGCTGGCCGCGTTCGGTGCCAGCCTGTTCCTGCAGCATTACGGACCGCATGACGACGGCCAGCCATGGGGCGCCGACCCGGGCGGCCCGGAGGCGGTCGCGGCGGGCGTGGCCGACGCCCTGGCCGACACCAACGCGAGCGTCAAGCACCTGCAGCTCGACCTGGCTGAAGCCGGCGCGCCGGACCGACTGGCCGGCGCCGCCGCCGCCGCTCTCGGGCCGCTGGGCATCCTCGTCTGCAACCATGCCCGCAGCGGGGGCGACGGTCCGCTCGGCGCGCTGGACGCGGCCATGCTCGACGCGCACTGGGCCGTCAACACCCGCTCGGCCATCCTCCTCGCCCAGGCCTTCGCCGCCCGGCATGACCGCCGCCCCGGCGGCCGGATCATCTTCATGACCTCGGGGCAGGACCTGCGGCCCATGCCGGGCGAAGTCGCCTACGCCGCGGCCAAGGGCGCCCTGGCCTCCGTCACCCGCACCCTGGCCGACCAGCTCGCCGGCGAGGCCATCACGGTCAACACGGTCAATCCCGGCCCCGTCAACACCGGCTACGCGCCGCCTGAAGTCCACGAGTCCGTCCGCCGCCGCTTTCCCCGGGGGCGCTGGGCAGACCCCGACGATCCTGCCCGGCTCATCGCCTGGCTGGCCACCGACGAGGCCGCCTGGGTCACCGGGCAGGTCATCAACACCGAAGGCGGCTTCCGCGGCTGAGCGCGGGCGCTCGTGCCCGTGCCTACCGGAAGACCCGGCGCCGCCAGGCGTCGTTCGGTGCCGGCCGGGGTGGAATCCGGCCGCTTCGGCCACCACGGCCGCCGCGGAGAAACCGCGCGCCACGGCTGACGGCTCGTGGGCGTCGCTGCCGAAGGTGAGCCCGTCGCCGCCCGCCTGATGCCACCACCGCACGATGATGGCCGGAAGCGGCACCACCGTGTTGACCTCGAGCATGCGGCCGGACCGGGCCAGCGCCGTCAGCACGGCGCGGTACTCGTCCTCGAAGGCCGCGGCGTCGAACCGGCAGGCCCAGGCCGGCCAGTGACGCACCGGATAGTCGATATGCGCCAGAACGGCAAAAGGGCCGGCGACTCGGCCAGCCTGAGCGTTTCGCTCAGGTAGGCCCGCATGAGGTCCCCCGGCTCGAGCAGGCCGAACAGGTGATCCACCGCCCACGGCCCGTCCAGCGCCAGCGAATGCACCGATCCCAGCAGCCGGTCGAATTCCGCCAGCCCGAGCAGGGCCTTGACCTCATGCTCGTGCCAGTGCGGCTCGCCCAGTTCCAGCCCGGCCAGGATGCGCAAGTCCGGGAACCGGTCCCGGCAGCGTCGTACGCACTCCAGGTAGGCCGCGGTGTCCAGCGGCGGCGGGCTGAACCGGCCGTCAGGCCCTACCCGGTCCGGGTTAACCCAGCGTATTCTCTCCGCGGTCCCGGGCTCGATCACCCAGCGGGTGTAGTCGGCGTGCTCGGTGAACGCGACCGACGCCAGCCCGAGCCGCAGGGCGCGCTCGCATGACCGCTGCATGGAACCGGCGACCGCGTCCCAGGACCATTCGGTGTGCACGTGCCCGTCTGGCGGGAGCACCTGGACGCCCCTTCGGCTGGCCGGCTGCTGCGCCGGGCAGCGGCCCGGCATCCACCATCAAGCTACCGGGCAGCAGGGCCGGGGATGTCACGGCCGGCCGGGATGGCTTCACCGAACGGAGGTGCCGATGAGCCCGTTCCGGGTGACGAGAGACGCCAGCGCGCTCTCGTCCGTCTCGCCGGCATCCTCCGGCGGCAGGGGCAGGACCAGGTACCGGGTTTCGGAGTTGGCGTCCCAGACCCGGATCTCGGTGCTGTCCGGCAGTTCGAGCCCGAACCCGGCCAGCACGGCGCGCGGCTCGCGGACCACCCGGGACCGGTAGGCGAAGCTCTTGTACCAGCCCGGCGAGGGGCCCAGCAGGGACGTCGGGTAGCACGAGCAGAGCGTGCAGACGATCACGTTGTGTACGCCGGCCGTGTTCTCGACCGTCTTCAGCAGGTATCCCCGGCTGCCGGCGGCGAATCCCAGCTCGGCGGCCGCGGCGTTGCCGTCGGCCAGCAGCCGCTCCCGGTAGCCGGGGTCCTTCCAGGCCCGGGCGACCATCCGGGCTCCGTTGACCGGCGAGGCCGAGGTGAATACCTGCTCCAGGATCTCGTCAAGTTCCGCGTCGGCGGTCAGCCCGGCGGCGATCATGCGCTCTTCGAGCCTGCGGACCCTGGCCGCGACGGGAAGCTCGGCGTGCTGGCCGGTCACGGCGCCTCCTCTTCCAGGTAGGACTCCCACATGTCGATGATCACCGAGTGCGACCCGGAGCCCCAGAGCTCGGCCGCGGCAAACCGCACCGCGTAGACCGGCTCGGCGTGCGAGATCCCGCGCACCGCCTCGTCCGGCAGCGGCCAGGTCGCCCGCACCTCGAGCACCTCGCCGACGTGGCCGCGGACGTAGCGCGGCAGCCTGGTGTGGCCGTCGGGATCGGCCGCCCGGGCCCGCACCCGGGCCCCGGCCGCGAACCTAGTCATCGGCCAGCAGGCCTTTCTCGGCGAGCAGCATCTCGGCCGCCCGGAGCCAGCGCTCGTAGTAGGACATGGTCAGGTACTCGGCCGGCGGGATGCGCTCGATCGCGTCGCGGAGCTCGTCGAACGCGGCGTTGATCACCCCGTGCCGCTGCAGCGCCCTGATCATCGCGTACACCCGGGCCTCCCAGTCGGCGTGGAAGAACTGCCCGTCGTCCTCGCCCGGGACCGGCCCGAACCCGGTCTGCCCGCCCATGTCGTGCACCCTGCTCACGCCGCCCACGTTATCGCGGCGACCGCGGCCCCGGCTTCGGGCGCACCCTGAACGGGACCGGCGCGACGGCCCGGGCGCTGCTGGCCATCAGGGAGAACCTCCAGACCCCGGCGGCGTCGTCACGGTGCCGGAGGGGCGCCACCGGCCCGGTCACTTGCACGCGGCCTGGACGGCGGTCCGCGCGCCCGGCGGTACCCAGCCGGCCCGGTGATGCGCGTGCGGGTGCTTTGGCGCATGGCCGTGCCCGGATGAGCCGGACCGGTGCGGGCCGGCGGCGGCTGGATCACCGGCTGATCGGTGCTGATCTCGCTGAACAGGCGATCGGCCTGGCTGGTGTTCCACAGCACCGCGTCCTCCCCGTCCGGCGCGAGATAGTTGGCGTTGCTCAGCGGGACGGTGACGAACACGACGTTATGCGGGGAGATCCCGCGCATCTCGTCGGCCAGCGCCGACACGTTCAGGCCCTTGTCTGCCCGCAGCGCGGGCAGCACGGTGTTGAGCAGGTGCGCCAGCCGGATGGGGTTGGTCAGCGTGCCCGAGCTCAGTATCTTCGTGAACGCGGTCGCGATGAGGCTCTGCTGGTCCGCGATCCTGGTCAGGTCCTCGTTCGGGAACGAGTGCCGGTCCCTGGCGTACTCCAGCGCCGTGATCCCGTTCACGTGATGGAAGCCGGCCGACAGGTGGATGCCGCTGGACGGGTCGTCGAGGGCCACCGGCAGGCAGATGTTCACCCCGCCCAGCGCGTCGATGACCTTGACGAAGGCCAGGAAGTTCACCTCGACGTAGTCGTTGACCGTCAGGCCGGTGGCCTGCTCGACCGTCTGCACCATCAGCTTCGGCCCGCCCAGGCCGTAGGCGGCATTGATCTTGTTCATGCCGTGCCCGGGGACGTTCACCCAGGAGTCCCGCGGCAGGCTGACCACCGTCACCCGGCCGTGCGCGGGCGAGACGTGCACGAGCATCAGCGTGTCCGAGTTGAGCTCGCCGGTGTTGGCGCCCACGTGCAGTTCCAGCTCCTGGCGCCGGGTGAGCCCGGCGCGGCGGTCCACGCCCGCGACCAGGATGTTGAGCGGCGCGCCCTCCGGAGCGGCGGATGTTCCCGCGTTGACCCGGTGCACCATGTGGTTGACGTACCCGGTGAGCGCCCAGCCGGCCCCGGCCACGAACAGCACGAGGGCCGACGCGATGCCGCCGGCGACCAGGAACGCGCGCCGCCGGCGGGCGGGCCTGCCCGCGGCGATGCTGGCCAGCATCCGCTGCTGGGCGGCCGACGGCGGGCTGGCCGGGCGGCGCGCGCTCGGCGGGCTGGCCGGCCGGCCCGGGCTCGGGGGGCTGGCCTGGCTCGGCGGGCCGCTGTCCCTGTCCTCGGCCATGCCTGAACCGTCAGGGCCGTTGGCCCTGAACAAGCGCTCGTACGCGTCGCCGTCGCGGTCGTCCGCCATAGACCCCCCGTGCCGGGCTGGGCCTGCAGGATATCGCGCGGCGCCCGGCCGATCGCGGCACGAGGCCGCCGCGGCGCGGCGTGTCACCGGGCCGGCCTCCCCGGGAGAGCTACCCGGCCGGCGGGTCGGGGTCGCGCGGCAGGCCGAGGATCCGCTCGGCGATGATGTTGAGCTGGATGTCGCTCGTGCCGCCGCCGATGGTCAGCGCCCGGCTGAGCAGCAGCTGCTTGCCCCAGTGCCTGGCTTGCTCGTCGTCACCGTCTCCTGGGCGCCAGCCGGTCTCGCGGCCGGGGCCGAGCGCCCCCTGCGGTCCGGCCAGCGACCAAGAGCATTCGGACACCTGCTGGGCGTGCCGCATGCCGAGCAGCTTGCGCACGCTGGCGGTGACGCCAGGCTCGGTTCCGGACAGCTGACGGAGCGTGACCCGCAGCCCGAGTACGTCGAGCGCGTGCCCGCCGCAGACCAGGCGGCCGATCTGCTCGGCGTCTTCGTCCATCGCGGGGTCCCGCCGGGCGGCCACGTCGAGCAGCTCGGCCACGCCGAACCCGGACGTCCAGGACTCCGACAGCGAGACCCGCTCGTTGGCCAGCGTGCTGCGCGCCACCTTCCAGCCGCCGTTGACCTCGCCCACGACGCAGTCGTCGGGCACGAACACGCCGTCCAGGAAGACCTGGTTGAACAGCTCGTCCCCGGTCATCTCGCGCAGCGGGCGCACGTCGATGCCCGGCGAGGACATGTCCACGAGGAAATAGGTGATCCCGTCGTGCCGCGGCGAGCCCGGGTCGGTCCGCGCGATGCAGATCGCCCACGCCGCCTGCCGGGCCAGCGAGGTCCAGATCTTCTGCCCGGTCAGCCGCCAGCCGCCGTCGGCCCGTTCGGCCCGCGTGCTGATGCCGGCCAGGTCGGACCCCGCGCCGGGCTCGCTGAACAGCTGGCACCAGGTGAGCTGGCCGCGCAGGGTCTGCGGCAGGAACCGCTGCTGCTGCGCCGGCGTGCCGTAGCCGACGAGCGCGGTCATCGCCCAGGCGCCGATGAACAGCGGCGGCGGGCGCAGCCGCGCGGCCCGCAGTTCCTGTGCGATGATGACCTGCTGCAGCGGGGTGGCGGCGCGGCCCCAGGGGCGAGGCAGGTGCGGCGCGGCCCAGCCGCCCGCGGCGAGCCGCTCGACCTGGCCGGCCCACGGCAGCCCGGCGATCCCGGCCAGCTCGGCCGAGATTGCGGTGCGCCAGGCCTCCGCCTCGTCCGGCAGGTCGATCTCGAGTTCCCGGCGCACCCCCGAGGCGGCCAGCCTGGCGGCCTGCCTCGCCCACCGGCCGGACGGCCCCAGCAGCGCCCGCAGGGACAGTGCCCGGCGGTAGTAGAGATGCGCGTCGTGCTCCCAGGTGTAGCCGATGCCGCCCAGCGTCTGGATGCACTCGTGCGCGCATTCCACCGCGGCGTCAACCGCGACGACGGCCGCCACGCTCGCGGCGAAATCGGCCTGCGCGAGGCCGGCGTCACGGTCAGCGCCCGCCGGGGCGCCGTCGCCGGCCCGGTCGGCCGCGCGCGCCGCGTCCCAGACGGCCGCGTCAGCCTGCTCGGCCTGGCTCAGCATCCGGGCGCAGCGGTGCTTGACCGCCTGGAACTGGCCGATGGGCAGGCCGAACTGCTGGCGGATCTTGGCGTACTCGGCGGCGGTGGCCACTGCCCACCCGGCGATCCCGGCCGCCTCGGCGCCGAGCAGGGTGGCGGCCAGCCCGCTGACGACGGTCCGGGTAAGGCCGCCGAGCACCCGCTCGGCGGGCACGGTCAGGCCGCTGGCGGCCAGCTGCGCGACGGGCCGGGTGAGGTCGAGGCTGTCCAGCGGCGTGATGGCGAGGCCGGCCGCATCGATCGCCACCCAGGTCTCGCCCGCGGCGGTGTCGGCCGGCAGGATCACCAGGTCGGCCACCGAGCCGCCGAGCACGGGGGCGCAGCGGCCGTCCAGCACCAGGCCGCCGTGGCCGTCCGGCTCGGCCGTCATCCCGGCGGCCAGCGAGACGGCGCCCGGCCGGGTGCCGTCGGCGAGGCTGGTCACCAGCTTGCCGTCGGCGCCCGCCGCGGCCAGCACCGCGCTGGCCAGGACGGTGGGCAGGTATCCGCCGGGCAGCAGCCCGCGGCCGAGCTCGGCGGCCGCGATGGCCAGCTCGGTCAGCCCGAAGCCCTGGCCGCCCTGGCCGTCCGGCAGGTGCAGGCCGAGCAGGCCCTGGGCGGCCAGGGCCGCGTGCACCGACTCGGCGTACTGCGCGGCACCGCTGTCGGCCGCGCCGGCCGCGGCCCGCGCCGCCCGCGGGCCCGCGTTCCGCTCCGCCCAGCCGCGCACCGATTCGGCCAGTGCCCGGTGTTCTTCCGTGACTGCCAGCGCCATCGCCCACCTCGCCCGTCGGCTGCCGTGCTCACCGGTCCGCCGCGCCGCCGCGTGCCTGCTCCGTGACCCGCACTCGGCCCGCGGCTGCCCTGCTCACTCTAGAACGAGATTCGGTTGCTATCGAGTTGCCGCGGTTACCAGGCGGTAGCATTATTCTGTTACTGGCCAGTAGGTCATGCCTGGCAGACGATGGAGTTTTCGTTGGGCCACTACAAGAGCAATCTGCGGGACATCGAGTTCAACCTCTTCGAGATGCTGGGCCGGCCGGACCTGCTGGGCCGCGAGCCCTACCCCGACCTGGACGAGCAGACCGTCAGGGACATCCTCGCCGAGATGGACAGGCTGGCCGTCGGGCCGCTGGCGGACAGCTTCGCCGAGGGCGACCGTAACCCGCCGGTCTTCGATCCGCAGACGAGCTCGGTGCGCGTGCCCGAGCCGGTGAAGAAGTCATTCCGTGCCCTGATGGACGCGCAGTGGTACCGGCTCGGCCTGCCCGCCGGGCTGGGCGGTGCCGGCGCGCCGCGCTCGCTCATCTGGGCGCTGGCCGAGCTGGGCCTGGGCGCCAACCCGGCGGTGTGGATGTACTCGGGCGGCCCGGCGTTCGCGAACGTCCTGTGGCACATCGGCACGCCCGGGCAGCGGCGGTTCGCTGAGCTCGCCGTCGAGCGGGAGTGGGGCGCGACGATGGTGCTGACCGAGCCGGACGCGGGCTCGGACGTGGGCGCGGGCCGGGCCAAGGCGATCGAGCAGCCGGACGGCACCTGGCACATCGAGGGCGTCAAGCGGTTCATCACCAGCGCCGAGCACGACATGGCCGAGAACATCTTCCACCTGGTGCTGGCCCGGCCGGAGGGCCACGGGCCGGGCACCAAGGGCCTGTCCATGTTCCTGGTGCCCAAGTACCTGGTCGCCGCGGACGGCGCGCTCGGCGAGCGCAACGGCGTCTACGTCACCGGCGTCGAGCACAAGATGGGGCTCAAGGCCTCGACCACCTGCGAGCTCAGCTTCGGCGCCCGGCATCCGGCGGTGGGCACGCTGGTCGGCGGCGTGCACGACGGCATCAGGCAGATGTTCATGATCATCGAGTTCGCCCGGATGCTGGTCGGGACGAAGGCCATCGCGACCCTGTCCGCCGGCTACCTGAACGCGCTGGACTTCGCCCGGACCCGGGTGCAGGGAGCCGACCTCAGCCAGGCGGCGGACAAGACCGCGCCGCGGGTGACGATCATCCATCACCCGGACGTCCGCCGCATGCTCATGCTGCAGAAGGCCTACGCGGAGGGCATGCGGGCGCTGGTGCTGTACACCGCGACCTACCAGGACGCCGCGCAGGTGGCGGCGGCCGAGGGCCGCGCCGACGAGATGTCCGCCCGGGTCAACGACCTGCTGCTGCCGGTGGTCAAGGGGGTGGGATCGGAACGCTCCTACGAACTGCTCACGCTGTCCCTGCAGACTCTGGGCGGTTCCGGGTTCCTGCAGGACTACCCCCTCGAGCAGTACATCAGGGACGCGAAGATCGACAGCCTGTACGAGGGCACCACGGCGATCCAGGGCATGGACCTGTTCTTCCGCAAGATCGTCAAGGACGGCGGCGTCGCGCTGCGCCGGCTGCTCGCCGAGATCACCGAGTTCGCCGCCGCCGAATCGGGCAACGGGCGGCTCAAGCTGGAGCGTGCCGCGCTGGCCCGCGCGGTGTCCGACGTCGAGGGCATGGTGGCCGCGATGACCGGCTTCCTCGCCGCCGCCATGGACCGGCCCGCCGAGATCTACCGGGCCGGGCTCAACACCAGCCGGCTGATGCTGGCCCTCGGCGACCTGCTGGTCGGCTGGCTGCTCGCCCGGCAGGCCGAGGTCGCGGTGCAGGCGCTCGACCGGGGCGATACGGACGCGGACTTCTACCTCGGGAAGATCGCCGCGGCCCGGTTCTTCGCCGCCACCGTGCTGCCCAGGCTCGCCGCCGAGCGGGAGATCGCCGAGCGGACCAGCCTGGACCTGATGGAGCTCCCCGAGGCCGCGTTCTGACCGCGCCCCCGCGAAGGGCAGCGAACCGCCGTTCGACCCCATCAGAAGGGCAGCGAACCGCGGACCGACCGACTTGGCCCCGATTCCCGGGAAGTTGGCTGAACCAGCGCCCGTGCGTCCTGCGCCTCGCTGACCTGAACAAATGCCTTGACCTCAATGAGTCTGCCTGAATGGACGCCAGCCAAGATCTCGAGGCGAATCCGGACAGCGCTGGCGGTGTGGCGGTCATGACCTGGGGATTCCTTGCGGCGCCTCTGCGGTTCAGCATGCTGAGCCGCCAGGATCAACCTGCGACATGGCGAGATCTGCGGACGTTTGCCCAGGTCACATCAGCCAGCGCTGAGTCTCAGGACGCAACCTCAACTGGATCACCGCACCGGGAATCGAGGTCAGACGGCGCCGCGGAGCTCGGGATCTCGGGCGGCCTCGCCGCCGCGGAGCTCGGGATCTCGGGCGGCCTCGCCGCCACGGCGGCGGGTATGCCGATCCTGGTTTGATGGGATCATGCTGGTGATCCCGGCGGCCGCGGGCCCGCGCCGTGTCGTCCGCGCCGGGCCATCCGGGCCGAGCCGGGCGGGAGCGGCGCGATGAGCGCGCCGGACGGCGGCCTGGCGCGGCGGCTGGGGACCGGCGACGCGGTGATCATCGGGCTGGGCTCGATGATGGGCGCCGGGGTGTTCGCGGCGTTCGGCCCGGCCGCGAAGGCGGCCGGCACCGGGCTGCTGGCGGGGCTGGCCATCGCGGCGGTGATCGCCTACTGCAATGCGACCGCCTCGGCTCAGCTCGCCGCCGCGTACCCGACATCGGGCGGCACCTACGTCTACGGCCGGGAGCGGCTCGGTGACTGGTGGGGGTTCGCCGCGGGCTGGGGCTTCGTGGCGGGCAAGACCGCCTCCTGCGCGGCGATGGCCCTCACGTTCGCCTCGTACGCGGTGCCCGGTCCGTGGTGGGCCCAGCGCCTGGTGGCCGCGGCCGCGGTGGCCGGCCTGGCCGCGCTGAACTACCGCGGCGTGACCAAGACCGCCGGCCTGACCCGGGTGCTCGTCGCCGCCACCCTGGCCGCGCTCACCGTGCTGGTGGCCGGCATCTGGCTGGGCGGCAACGCCAGCGCCGCGCACCTTGGCGGGTGGGCCGCGGTGGGCGCGGGCGGCGGGTACGGGATCCTCCAGTCCGCCGGGCTGCTGTTCTTCGCCTTCGCCGGCTACGCGCGCATCGCCACGATGGGCGAGGAGGTGCGTGACCCGCGGCGCGCCATCCCCCGCGCCATCCCGGCGGCTCTCGGCATCACCGTCGTCGTCTACCTGATCGTCGGCGTGTCCGCGCTGGCCGCGGGCGGCCCCGCGGTGCTCGCCCAGGCGGCGGCGCCGCTGACCGCCGCGGTGCGAGCCGCCGGGGCGGGGGCGATCGCTCCGGTGGTGCGAGCCGGCGGGGCGCTGGCCAGCCTGGGCGCGCTGCTGGCGCTGATCGCCGGGATCGGCCGCACCGGCCTGGCCATGGCGCGCCGCCGCGACCTGCCCGGCTGGCTGGCCGCCGTGCACCCCCGCTACCAGGTGCCGTATCGCGCCGAGGTGGCCCTGGCCGCCGTGGTGTGCGTGCTCGTGCTGACCACCGACCTGCGCGGGGTGATCGGATTCTCCTCGTTCGCCGTGCTGATCTACTACGCGATCGCTAACGCGGCCGCGTTCACCCAGCCCGCCGCCGACCGCAGGTGGCCCCGCGCGCTCAACGTGCTCGGGGTGGCCGGCTGCCTGGTACTGGTGGCCACGCTGCCGCTGCCCGCGGTGATCGCGGGCCTGGCCCTGTTCGCGGCCGGGCTGGCCGGGCGGCTCCTCATGCTGCGCCTGCGCGGCCGTCCGGGCGTCAGGCCCAGGCCAGCATCCGCAGCGGATCCGCCAGCATCGCGCCGATCTCGCTGAGCACGACGGAGCCCAGGTCGCCGTCCACGATGCGATGGTCGAAGGACAGCGCGAGCGTGCTGACCTTGCGCACCGCCAGCTCGCCCTCGTGCACCCACGGCGCGTCCTTGACCTGCCCCAGGGCCAGGATCGCCGCCTCGCCCGGGGTGAGGATCGGGGTACCCGAGTCCACCCCGAACACGCCGACGTTGGTGATCGTGATCGTGCCGCGCGCGAGGTCGGCGGGCGAGGTCTTGCCGGCCCGCGCCGTCTCGGTGAGCTGGCCGAGCGCCCGGGCCAGCTCCGGCAGCGGCAGCGCCTGGGCGTCCTTGACGTTGGGCACCACCAGCCCGCGCTCGGTGGCCGCCGCGATGCCCAGGTTGACGTAGTGGCGCACCACGATCTCCTGGGCGTCCTCGTCCCAGGACGAGTTGATCATCGGATGCCGGGCGGCGGCGACGATCAGCGCCCGCGCCGCGAGCAGCAGCGGCGACACCCGGAGCCCGGCGAACTCGGGCAGCTCGCGGAGCCGGGCCAGCGCCTCGACGCTGGCCGTCACGTCGAGCTGCAGGAACTCGGTGACGTGCGGGGCGGTGAAGGCGCTCGCGGTCACCGCGGCCGCGGTGTGCTTGCGGACGCTGCGGATCGGGATCCGTTCCTCCCGGGGCACCGCGGTCACGGCGGCCACCCCGGCGCCGGCCGGCTCGCCCGCTGCCGGCCGGCCCGTAGGCTGCTGGCCGACGGCCTGCTGCACGTCGTCCCGGGTGATCGAGCCCTGCGGGCCGCTGCCGGTCAGCCGGCCCAGGTCCACGCCGAGATCCCGGGCCAGCCTGCGCACCGGCGGCTTGGCCAGCACGCGCGCGCTCGCGGCGCCCGCCTGCCGGCCGCCGTCGGCCGGCGCTGGCCCCGCGGTCCCGGTCCCGGCCGGGACCGCCTCGGCCGACGGTCCCGCCTGGGCGGATGGGGCCGCCCCGGCTGCGTACGCTGCCTCGACCGATTGCCCCGCCCCGGCCGCCGGCCCCGGCTGCGCCATCGGCGGCCCGGCCGGCGGGGCGGTGGGAGCGGCCGAAGGCGCGTGACCCGTCCCGGCCGCGGCCGGCTTGCGCGCGCGGCGCGTGGTGCGGCCGAGCTTCACGCCGTACCCGACCAGCACGGACTGGCGCTCCTCCCCGTCCCCGGCGGACGCCTGGGTGCCCGGCACGGCCTCGGCCGCGGGCAGGGCCGCGGCGCCGGCCTGCGGCTCGGCCGCGTCGGCAGACGCCTGCGGGGCCAGCCGCGGGGCCGTGATCTCGGCCGCCTCAGCGGGAACGTCCGCGCCCGCGGGGGCGGCGACGGCCGGGAGCCGGCCGCGGCCGGAGCCAGGGCGCCGGCCTCGCCGGTGCTGACCGACAGGATCGGGGTACCGACGTCCACGGTCGCGCCCTCGGCGGCCAGCAGGCCGTCCACCACGCCCTCGAACGGGGACGGCAGCTCGACGACCGCCTTGGCCGTCTCGATCTCCACGACGATCTGGTTGATCCTCACCGGATCGCCCGGCTGGACATGCCACTTGACGATGTCCGCCTCGGTGAGGCCCTCGCCGACGTCAGGGAGCCTGAACTGCTTCAGCTCGCTCATCCCGGCCTCTCAGTACGCGAACGCGCGGTCGACGGCATCGAGTACCCGGTCCAGGTCGGGCAGGAAGTGCTCCTCGAGCTTGGACGGCGGGTACGGGGTGGAGAACCCGCCCACCCGCAGCACCGGCGCCTCCAGCTGGTAGAAGCAGTCCTCGGTGACCCGCGCGGCGATCTCGCCGCCGAGGCCGCCGGTGACCGGCGCCTCGTGCGCCACCACGCACCGGCCGGTGCGCCGGACCGAGCCGGTGACGGCCTCGATGTCCAGCGGCGAGAGCGAGCGCAGGTCGATGACCTCGACGCTGCGGCCGTCCCTGGCCGCGGCCACCGCCGCCTCGACGCAGGTCCTGATCATGGGCCCGTAGGCCAGCAGCGTCACGTCCGAGCCCGGGTACACGGTCCGGGCCGAGCCGAGCGGCAGCCAGCTCTCCGGGGCCGCGGAGGTGTCCACCTCGCCCTTGTCCCAGTACCTGCGCTTGGGCTCGAAGAAGATCACCGGGTCGTCGCAGCGGACGCTCTGCTGGATCATCGTGTACGCGTCGGCGGGCCCGGAGCAGGCGACCACGCGAAGCCCGGCGGTGTGCACGAACAGGGCCTCCGGCGACTCGCTGTGGTGCTCCACCGCGCCGATGCCGCCGCCGCACGGGATCCTGATCACGACCGGCAGGCTGAGATGGCCGAGCGAGCGCAGCCGCATCTTGGCCAGCTGGCTGACGATCTGGTCGAACGCCGGGTACACGAAGCCGTCGAACTGGATCTCGCAGACCGGCCGGTAGCCGCGCAGCGCGAGCCCGATGGCCGTGCCCACGATGCCGGACTCGGCCAGCGGGGTGTCGATGACGCGGCCCTCGCCGAAGTCCTTCTGCAGCCCGTCGGTCACCCGGAACACGCCGCCGAGCTTGCCCACGTCCTCGCCCATGATGAGCACCTTGGGGTCGTCCTCCAGGGCGCGGCGCAGCCCTTCGTTCATCGCCCGGGACAGCGTCAGGGTGGTCATGCCCCCGCCTCCTCGCCGGTGAATGAGTCGAGGTACTCGGCGAACCGGCCCCGCTCCCAGTCCAGCAGCGGGCTGGGCTCGGCGTACACGTTCTCGAAGATGGCCAGCGGCTGCGGGTCGGGCATGGTCAGGCAGGACTTCCTGACCTGCGCCCCCACCTCGTCGGCCTCAGCGTCGACGGCGGCGAAGAAGTCCGCGTCCGCGGCCCCGGTCCGGACCAGGAAGGCCCGCACCCGCTCCACCGGATCCTTCAGCTTCCACGCCTCGAGCTCGGCGGCCAGCCGGTACCTGGTCGGGTCGTCGGTCGTGGTGTGCGCGCCCATCCGGTAGGTGTACGCCTCGATCAGCGTCGGTCCCTGGCCCTCCCGCGCGTCCTGCATCGCCTTCCTGGTCACCGCCAGGCAGGCCAGCACGTCGTTGCCGTCCACCCGCAGCCCGGGGAAGCCGAACCCGAGGGCCCGCTGGTACAGCGGGATGCGGCTCTGCTTCTCCAGCGGCTCGGAGATCGCCCACTGGTTGTTCTGGCAGAAGAACACCACCGGGGCGTTGGCGACCGAGGCCCAGATGAACGCCTCGCAGACGTCGCCCTGGCTGGTGGCGCCGTCGCCGAAGTACACGATGGCGGCCTCGCCGTCCTCGCCCACCGCCCCGTCGCGCTGGATGCCCATCGCGTACCCGGTGGCGTGCAGGGTCTGCGCGCCGATCACGATCGTGTACAGGTGGAAGTTGTGCTCCTTCGGGTCCCAGCCGCCGTGGCTGACCCCGCGGAACAGCTCGAGTAGCTTCGCCGGGTCCAGGCCGCGGCACCAGGCCACGCCGTGCTCGCGGTAGGTGGGAAAGGCCATGTCCCTCGGGCCGAGTGCCCGTCCTGAGCCGATCTGGGCGGCCTCCTGGCCCAGCAGCGAGGCCCAGATGCCGAGCTCGCCCTGCCGCTGCAGCGCGATCGCCTCGGTGTCGATCCTGCGGACCAGCACCAGGTCACGGAACAGTCCCTTGAGCTCGTCCGTGGACAGGTCGAGCGGGTAATCGGGATGCTCGACCCGCTCGCCCTCGGGCGTCAGGAGCTGGATGAGCTCCCCGGCGGTTCCTTCCAGCCTAAGCCGGCTGGCGGCGGCGACCGCATCGTCGGAGTCGACGGCCACGTGCCACTCCCTCGCGTGCTCGGGGCCGGTCGCCGGGATCACCGTGACCGGCCGGTGGTTCGTCCCCGGCCGCCGGGGTAACGGCGCCGGGAGGCGCGGCGTTGCTGGCAAGTGCACCCAGCCCGGGTCCACTACCGTCATCGTGACAGAGTCAGTTTCCACGGAGGATATGTCCTCCGCGGGAGTCGGCGCCGGGAGGATTTGTGGCCAGGGTTGTCGTCGATGTGATTCTCAAGCCCGAGATCCACGATCCGCAGGGCGAGGCGATCGCCGGCGCCTGCCGTCGGCTCGGATTCGGGCAGGTCACCGGGGTCCGGCAGGGCAAGCGCTTCGAGCTAGAGCTCGACGGCCCGGCCGACGACGCGACCCTGGCCGAGGTCAGCCGGCTGGCGGCCGGGCTGCTCGCGAACCCGGTGCTCGAGGATTTCTCGCTGCGTACGCTCTGACCACGGCTGGTCGCGGTCCGTGGTAACGGACAGAAGATCGAAAATCCCGCGATTATGCGGGCCCGACCCGGGGAATCGTTTCTCAGTATGGGTCACTACACCTGTGACACCGGGGGACACAGAGGCTGGTGCGTACTGGGGTGAATGAAGTCGGGGCTCTCGACGGAGATGTAAGATTCTGCCTCGTCCTGCCCTCCGAGGCGCTGAGCGTACCGGTCATGCGACGGGTGCTCGGCGGCACGCTGCTCGGCTTCGGCGCGGATGAGGAGTGCGTGGCCGACCTGCTGCTCGCGGCGACCGAGGCGTGCACGAACGTGCTCAAGCACGACGCGCGGTCCGGCGAGTACGAGGTCTCGGCGAGCGTCGGCAAGGATGACTGCTTCCTGGAGATCGCCAGCGCGTCGCCGGGAAACGGGTCGAAGCCGGTCCGCCGGCTGAACGTGCAGTCGTTCCGCGGCGGCCTGCGGCTGCGGCCGTGGCGCTCGCCCGCCCGCCCGGCGCCGGATCAGTGCGAGCCGGATCAGGACCTGTCCCAGATCGCCGAGTCCGGCCGCGGAATGACCATCATGCGCGCCTGCGTGGACGACCTGACCCTGCGCGGCACCGCGTCCCGCGGGACGGTGGTGTCGATGCGCAAGCACATCACCTGGGCGCCTGAGGCGAGCGGACGGCACGCCGGCGGCCGGAGCGGCCAGAACGGCACCCGGGACACCGCCGCGTTACGGCAGGCAGGCTGAGCGCGTCACATCCGGCAGGCTGAGCGCGTCGCATCCGGCAGGCTGAGCCGGTAACCTCCCTCCCATGCGGGCCAGGGTCGGGGTGATCACGTTCCCCGGGTCGCTGGATGACACCGACGCGGCCCGCGCCGTCACCCTGGCGGGCGGCGAGCCGGTGCCGCTCTGGCACGGCCAGCGCGACCTGCGCGGCGTGGACGCGGTGATCCTGCCCGGCGGCTTCTCCTACGGCGACTACCTGCGCTGCGGCGCGATCGCGCGGTTCTCCCCGGTGATGTCCGCGCTGGTGCCCGCGGCCCGGGCCGGGCTGCCGGTGCTCGGCATCTGCAACGGCTTCCAGATCCTCTGCGAGGCCGCCTGCTGCCCGGCGCGCTCACCCGCAACGCCGGCCTCCGCTTCGTCCGCCGCGACCTGCGGCTGCGGATCGAGAACACCCGCACGCCGTGGACCCGCGGCTACGCGGCCGGCCAGGAGATCGTCGTGCCGCTCAAGAGCGGCGAGGGTGCCTACGTGGCCGACCCGGCCACGCTGGCCGAGATCGAGGCGGCCGGGCGGGTGATCATCCGTTACACCCCGGTGAACCCTAACGGCTCCGCGGCCGATGTGGCCGGCATCTGCGACGACTCGGGCGCCGTGGTGGGCCTGATGCCGCACCCCGAGCACGCGGTGGACGAGCTCACCGGGCCCGGCCGCGACGGGCTCGGCTTCTTCGCGTCGGTGGTCTCGGTGCTGGCGGGCGCGTGAGCGGGCCGCCCGGCCAGGGCGTGAGCGGGCCGCCCGGCCAGGACACGGTGGCCGCGGCCGCGGCCACCCCGCAGCGTCCGCAGCCCTACGCCGAGCTCGGCCTGACCGCCATCGAATACCACCGGATCCGGCAGATCCTCGGCCGCCGCCCCACCGACGCCGAGCTGGCCATCTACGCCGGGATGTGGAGCGAGCACTGCTCGTACAAGTCATCCCGGGTTCACCTCCGCCAGTTCGCCGAGCACGCCCCCGCGTCTGCGGCGCTGCTGGCGGGCATCGGGCAGCAGGCCGGCGTGGTGGACATCGGGCAGGGCTACGCGGTCACCTTCAAGATCGAGTCACACAACCATCCCTCGTATGTGGAGCCGCACCAGGGCGCGGCGACGGGGGTCGGCGGCATCGTCCGGGACATCCTGGCGATGGGCGCCCGCCCGGTCGCGGTGATGGACGCGCTGCGGTTCGGCCCCGCGGACGCCGCGGACACCCGCCGGGTGCTGCCCGGCGTGGTCAGCGGCATCTCGTCCTACGGCAACTGCCTCGGCCTGCCCAACATCGGCGGCGAGCTGTCGTTCGATCCCTGCTACGCCGGGAATCCCCTGGTGAACGCGCTGTGCGTGGGCGTGATGCGGCACGGCGACCTCAAGGGCGCGGCCGCCACCGGCCCAGGGAACCGGGTGGTCCTGCTCGGCGCCAGGACCGGCCCTGACGGCATCGGCGGCGCGTCGGTGCTGGCCAGCGCGTCGTTCGGAGATGAGAACAACGATGACGGCCGGGCAGCAGCCGATGGCGGCGCGCGTCTGTCCGGCGACCCAGCCGCCGCATCCGCA
Source organism: uncultured Actinomycetes bacterium (assembly GCA_963795575.1). Taxonomy (GTDB): domain Bacteria; phylum Actinomycetota; class Actinomycetes; order Streptosporangiales; family Streptosporangiaceae; genus PALSA-505. The sequence continues at coordinate 72,557 of CAWCII010000013.1, forward strand.
TTCGCGTCCGCCTCCGCCAAGCGGCCGAGCGTGCAGGTCGGCGACCCGTTCATGGAGAAACTGCTGGTCGAGTGCTGCCTGGAGCTGTACGCGGGCGGCCTGGTGACCGCGATCCAGGATCTGGGCGCGGCCGGCATCTCCTGCGCGACCACCGAGCTGGCCGCCGCCGGGACCGGCGGCATGCGGGTCACCCTGGACGCGGTGCCGGTCCGGGACCTCTCCCTCGGCCCCGCCGGGATCCTGGCCAGCGAGTCGCAGGAGCGCATGATGGCGGTCGTGCAGCCGCGGCACCTGGCCGCCTTCCGGGCGGTCTGCGCGAAGTGGGGGGTGCAGGAGACCGTGATCGGCGAGGTGACCGGCACGGGACGGCTGCAGATGACCTGGCACGGCGAGCTGATCGTGGACCTGCCGCCGGGCAGCGCGGCCGACGACGGCCCGGTCTACCACCGGCCGTCCGGCCCGGCCGGACGGGCAGGGCGCGCTGGCCGCGGCCGACCCGGACCGGCTGGCCCGGCCGGACGGCGGGCCGGGGCTGCGGGCCGCCCTGCTGGACCTGCTGGCCTGGCCCGATCTGGCCGACAAGACCTGGGTCACCGAGCAGTACGACCGGTACGTCCGGGGCAACACCGTGCTGGCCATGCCCGAGGACGCCGGCCTGCTGCGGATCGACGAGCAGACCGGGCTGGGGGTGGCGCTGGCCACCGACGGCAACGGGCGCTACTGCCGGCTCGACCCGTACGACGGGACCCAGCTGGCGCTGGCCGAGGCGTACCGCAACGTGGCCGCCACCGGCGCCCGGCCGCTCGCGGTGACCAACTGCCTGAACTTCGGGTCGCCCGAGGATCCCGGCGGTCATGTGGCAGTTCGAGCAGGCCACGGCGCGGGCTGGCCGACGGGTGCGCGGCGCTCGGCGTGCCGGTGACCGGCGGCAACGTGAGCTTCTACAACCAGACCGGCGGCGCGGCCATCCACCCGACGCCGGTGGTCGGGGTGCTCGGCGTGCACGATGACGTGCGGCGGCGGCTGTCGATCGGGTTCGCGGTCGACCGGGCCAGCGTGGTCCTGCTCGGCCGGACCAGGACTGGAGCTCGGCGGGTCCGCCTGGGCCAGGGCGGCGCACGGGCACCTGGGCGGGCGGCCACCGCAGCCGGATCTGGACGCCGAGCGCGCGCTGGCCGAGGTGCTGATCGCCGCGGCGGCGGGCGGGCTGCTCGCGGCGGCGCACGACCTGTCCGACGGCGGGCTGGCCGTCGCGCTGGCCGAGTCGTGCCTGCGCGGCGGCCTCGGCTGCCGGGTCGCGCTGCCCGGCGACCCGTTCAGCTGCCTGTTCAGTGAGTCGGCGGCCCGCGCGGTGGTCGCGGTGCGTCCGGGCGCCGAGTCGGCGTTCGCCGCACTGGCCGCCGGGCACGGCGTGCCGGCCCAGCCGCTGGGCACGACCGGCGGCGGCAGCCTGCTGGCGGAAGGGTATTTCGAGATCCCGCTGGACGAGCTCGCGGCGGCGCACCGCCGCACGCTCCCCGCGCTGTTCGGCTGATCCGGCCATGGCACCGCCCCGCTCCGCTCCGCCGCGCCGCGGCCGGCCCGGTCCGCGGCCGCCCAGGCCCGTGGTGGCCAGGCCCGTGGTGGCCGGGCCCGTGGTGGCCGGGCCGCGGCCGGCCGGCCGTGGTGGCCGGGCCCGTGGCCCCCGCCGGCCCGTGGTGGCCAGGCCCGTGGTGGCCAGGCCCGTGGTTGTCGATGGCACATTGCCGACACTGGAGGGTAGTCAATGTGCCATCCACCACTTGCAGCTGAGGAGTAGGCGAGGAGGGAGGAGGAGATGGCCCCGTCTGCGGGCGCTCGTGGCCGGCCCGGTGGGGACCCCGGCAGCGGCGGGGACGCCGTCGCCGCCGTGCTGGCCGCGCTGGACGCGGGCGGGCCGCCGCCGCGCCCGGAGCTGCGCACGGCGGTCCGCTACCTGCTGAATCTGCTGGCCGAACGGGCCCCGGGACGGGCCGTCGAGGTCCGGGTCCCGCCGTACGCCGCGGTCCAGTGCGTGTCCGGGCCGCGGCATACCCGCGGCACCCCGCCGAACGTAGTGGAGACCGATCCGGTCACCTGGGTCAGGCTGGCCGTCGGCCAGCTGACCTGGGCGGAGGCGACCGGCAGCGGGCTTATCAGGGCCAGCGGCGTCCGGGCGGATCTGAGCGCGTTCCTGCCCTTGCCGACGCCGCCTCCCGCGGGCTGAGCGCCTGCTGTGGACTGATGCCGCTTCCCGGGCGGGCTGAAAAGCTCTCGCCGGGTCAGCCAGATGTCCGGTTCCGGCCGCCGCCGGCGGGTGAGTACTTGTGGCCCGGGCTCGTTTGGAAGCCTCCCCGAGGCGGCCGTTCCCGGCCCGGCTGACGCGGGCCCCTCGCCGGCGCAGCCCGGCTCCCGGCCGGCGAGCCGGGCTGGGTCCTCCCGGCCGCCGGCCGGTCCCACTACACTGACCAGCGTGGTCAGGCCCGACGGTCAGCTGACGGATGACCTGGACTCAGCCGACCACCCCCCGCGCGACGCCTGCGGAGTGTTCGGGGCCTGGTGCCCGGGGGAGGACGTCGGCAAGCTGGCCTACTACGGCCTGTACGCGCTGCAGCACCGGGGCCAGGAGTCGGCCGGCATCGCGGTCAGCGACGGCAGCCGGATCGTCGTCTACAAGGACATGGGCCTGGTGGCCCAGGTGTTCGACGAGCCGGTGCTCAGCACGCTGCGCGGGCACATCGCGGTCGGCCACTGCCGGTACTCGACCACCGGGTCCTCGGTGTGGCGCAACGCCCAGCCGACGTTCCGCGCCACCGCGACGTCAGGGCTGGCCCTCGGCCACAACGGCAACCTGATCAATACGCTGGAGCTCGCCGCGACCGTCCGGGCGGCCGCGGCGGGCGGTGACGGGAGGGTCCCGCCGCCGGAGCTGGCCGGGACCTCGGACACCGACGTGCTCGCCGCGCTGTTCGCCAGCCCCCCGGGCGGGCCCGCGCCCGGCGGGGTGGAGGAGGCGGCCTTCGCCACGCTGCCCCTGGTCCGGGGCGCGTTCTCGCTCGTCTTCATGGACGAGAAGACCCTGTACGCCGCGCGTGACCCGCAGGGGTTCCGGCCGCTGGTGCTCGGCCGGCTGGCCCGGGGCTGGGTGGTGGCGAGCGAGACCGCGGCGCTGGACATCGTGGGCGCGGCGTTCGTCCGCGAGGTGCAGCCTGGCGAGCTGATCAGCATCGACGAGCGGGGCGTCAGGTCCCGCACGTTCGCTCCCGCACGGCCGAGGGGCTGCCTGTTCGAGTACGTCTACCTGGCCCGTCCGGACACCACGATCGCGGGCCGGGGCGTGCAGGCCACCCGGGTCGAGGTGGGCCGCAGGCTCGCGGCCGAGCATCCCGCCGACGCCGACCTGGTGATCCCGGTACCGGAGTCGGGCACCCCGGCCGCGATCGGCTACGCCCAGGCCAGCGGCATCCCGTACGGGCAGGGCCTGGTGAAGAACTCCTACGTGGGCCGGACGTTCATCCAGCCCAGCCAGACCATCCGCGAGCGCGGCATCAAGCTCAAGCTGAACCCGCTGCGGGACGTGATCGCGGGCAAGCGGGTGGTCGTGGTGGACGACTCGATCGTCCGGGGGAACACCCAGCGGGCCATCGTGGCCATGCTCCGCGAGGCCGGCGCCGCGCAGGTGCACGTGCGGATCTCCAGCCCGCCGGTGGCCTGGCCGTGCTTCTACGGCATCGACTTCGCCAGCCGCGACGAGCTCATCGCGGGGCGGGAGTCGGTCGCCGAGATCACCGCGTCCATCGGCGCCGACTCGCTCGGTTATGTCTCGCTGGACGGCCTGATCGCGGCGACCACCGTGCCGGCCGGCGCGGCTGTGCCGCGCCTGCTTCGACGGCCGGTACCCGATCCCGGTCGCCGCGGCCGAGCGGGGCAAGCACGTGCTCGAGGACGTCAGGTCATGACCCGGCCGGGCCGCCACGCCGCGCCGCGCGCGGGCTACGCCGCCGCCGGGGTGGACATCGGCGCGGGCGACCGGCGGTCGAGCTGATGCGCGGCCACGTCGCCGGGACCGCCCGGCCCGAGGTCATCGGCGGCATCGGCGGGTTCGCCGGCCTGTTCGACGCGCGGAAGCTGGCCGCCTACCGGCGGCCGGTGCTGGCCACCTCCACCGACGGCGTGGGCACCAAGGTGGTGATCGCCAGCCGTCTGGGCCGGTACGACACGGTCGGCATCGACCTGGTCGCGATGGTGGCCGACGACCTGGTGGCCTGCGGGGCGGAGCCGCTGTTCCTCACCGACTACATGGTCTGCGGCTCGGTGGTCCCCGAGCGGGTCGCCGCGATCGTCTCCGGGGTCGCCGACGGCTGCGCCCAGGCCGGGTGCGCGCTGCTCGGCGGCGAGACCGCCGAGCATCCCGGCCATCTCGGGCCCGACGACTTCGACCTGGCCGGAGCGGCCACCGGCGTGGCTGAGGCGGACGAACTGCTCGGCCCGGACCGGGTCAGGCCCGGCGACGCAGTGATCGCGATGGCCTCCTCCGGGCTGCACTGCAACGGCTTCTCGCTGGTCCGGATGGTGCTGGACCGGGCCGGACTGGCGCTCGATGCCGAGCTGCCCGAGCTGGCCGGGCCGCTCGGCGAGGAACTGCTCGACCCGGCCCGGATCTACGCGCCGGACTGCCTGGCGCTCGCCCGCGCGTGCGACGTGCACGCGTACGCCCACATCACCGGCGGCGGCGCTGGCCGCCAACCTGGCCCGGGTGCTGCCGCCGGGCACCGCCGCCGTGCTCGATCGCGGCAGCTGGCGCCCGCCGCCGGTGTTCGGCGTGCTCGCCGGGCGCGGCCGGGTGGCCCGGGACGAGATGGAGCGGGTCTTCAACATGGGCGTGGGCATGGCGGCCGTGGTCGCGGCCCCGGCCGCGGACCGGGCGGCCGGCCTGCTCACCGCCCGTGGCGTCCCCGCCTGGCAGGCCGGGGAAGTCATCCGGGCCGCAGGTACCCGCGGCACCGCCCGGCTGGCCGGGTCACATCCGGGCTGACTGCCCGTCGAGGCCGGCTGGCCGGGTCACGCCCGGGACTGACTGCCGTCAGGCCGCTGGCCGGGTCGCGCCCGGGCTGACTGGCGTGACGGCCGGGCAGCCTGGACCGACGGTACGCCGCGGCCGGGCACTGACCGGTGACGCCGTCAGGTGCTGGCGTCCGCGCCCTCGTCCTCTTCGTCGTCGTAGCGGTCGGCGTATTCCGCGTAGGGGTCCGTGCGGTCCTCGCCGGAGTGGTCACCGTCGTGCTGGTCCGTGCTGCTACCCAGCTCAGCCTGCAATCGGTCAAGGTCCATGCCGCCGCTGTTGTACTTCAGCTGGCGTGCCACCTTCACCTGCTTGGCCTTGGCTCGGCCGCGCCCCATTGGCTCGACCCCCTTGAACATCCTCCTGGCCCGATCAGGCCACTGCTAACGCCGCGTTGCCGGCTTTCCCGCACAGCAAACCGACCCGTCGCCCGCTCCACCGACCCGGAGGGCGGCGCGTGCCAGCCTTTGTACGCCTATAAAGGTACCCGGTTTGTGAACTCCGCGCTCACGCCGACCGGGTGTTAGCCCATGTTCAGTGGTCTATCCCGGCAGCCAGATGCCGCGTAGCCTGCCGACCTCAGACATCCGTCGCTCGGCGAGCCGGTCGGCGGCGACCGCCGGCGGCACGCCTTCCTCGTCCGCCAGCGCGAAAATCCGGCGGGTGGTGTCGAAAATCTTCTCCGCGCGGCCCTTGGCCCGGTCGAAGTTGAAGCCTTCGAGCTCGTCCGCCACCTGGATCAGGCCGCCGGAGTTCACCAGGTAATCCGGCGCGTAGAGGACGCCGCGGTCGGCGAGCATCTTCTCGATGCCCGGGTGGGCGAGCTGGTTGTTCGCGCGCGCCGCAGACGATCTTCGCGGTCAGCATTCCGACGGCGCCGTCGTCCAGGGTGCCGCCGAGCGCGCACGGGGCGAGCACGTCCAGCGGGCTGGCGATCAGCGCGCGGCGGTCCTGCACCGGGGTCACGCCCGGATGCCGGTCCCGGACCCGGTCGACCGCCCTCGGGTCGACATCGCAGATCACCACTTCCGCCCCGGCCTCGGCGAGATGATCCACCAGGCGCGCGCCCACCTTGCCGACGCCCTCGACCCCGACCCGCCTGCCCTCCAGGCTGGCGCTGCCCCAGGCGTGCTCGGCCGCCGCCCGCATGCCCTGGAATACGCCGAACGCGGTCAGCACCGACGAATCGCCCGCGCCGCCGTGCGGCACGGTGCGACCGGTCACGTGACGGCACTCCCGCGCGATGATGTCCATGTCCTCGCTGTACGTGCCGACGTCACACGCCGTGATGTAGCGCCCGCCGAGGGACTCGATGAACCTGCCGTAGGCGCGCAGCAGCGGCTCGGACTTCAGCGTGCCGGGATCGCCGATGATCACGGCCTTCCCGCCGCCCAGGTCAAGCCCGGCCAGGGCGCTCTTGTAAGTCATCGCCCGGGACAGGTTGAGCACGTCGGCCAGGGCCTGCGCCTCACTCTGGTACGGGTAGAAGCGGGTGCCGCCCAGCGCGGGACCCAGCGCCGTGGAGTAGATCGCGACGATGGCCCGCAGCCCGGTCGGGGCGTCCTGGCAGAAGACGACCTGCTCGTGCCCGGAGTGATCGGATGATCCGCTGTCGTGGTGTGATGTAGCGAACACTTGCGTCACTGTGGTGACTCTTCCGGTCCGGTCCGGGTCCTCGTTGACCCGGTGGGGAATCCAGCGTATTCCGTCCGCGCGGTGCCGCGTGCGAACTCACCGAGCGGCCGGACGCGCCCGTGCCAGGGGCCGAGCCGGGCCGAAATCTTTGCTCCTGGTGGTCGACTTGTCACCGGTCGTGATGGCAATATGGTCTCTGTCGGCCATATAGGACATCCCGACGGCTCCGGACGTAGCACCACGCCAGCACGACCCGAAGAACGCAGGATCGCCTGCCGGTCCAGGAGGAGAGGCCGCACCCATGTCTGCACGCACACCCGAGGCCGAGTCGCTGCTTACCCCGGCGGAGGTCGCGACGATGTTCCGAGTGGACCCGAAGACCGTCACGCGGTGGGCGAAGGCCGGCAAGCTGACCTCCATCCGCACGCTCGGCGGGCACCGCCGGTACCGGGAGACCGAGGTTCGCGCGCTGCTCGCAGGCGTTCCGCGGCCGCGCACGGAATGACCCCCGGGTTCCCGCCCTCGCCGTGCGCGGTCACGGGGGGACGGGGCCGACCGCAAGCCATCTGATCCCGGACTCGGTAAGCGCGTGCCGGATCAGCAGGCAACGGGGAACGGGCAATGGTCGCTGACCGGGTCCCGGACGGCGGCCGCGGGCACGGTCCTACTCACCAGTTGCGTCATCCACCATCTCACCACCGCGACCGTGATCGGCCGGGGCCCGGTCGCTCGAGCAGACCGCCGGTGCCTGCGCTCCCGAGCCGGTCCTGAACCACGCCGGCAGTGACACCTCCCGCCCGACCGGCTGAAGCCATTTCCCAGCTTCGGCTCACGGCACACAGTCCGGGTGGCACTGTGAAGCTGCGGCCGGGTCGCGGTGGAAGGAGGCCACCCGCGGATGCGGAACGAGGTACCTGGCGGCCCCGCGCCGGTCGCTCACACTGCGACCCTGCCCGGCACGCCTGCCCGGCTGGCGCCGGGCGGGCGGACGGCAGCCGTAGAAATCCAGAGCGTCAAGGTCACCTCAGTAGTCCGATCGTCCATTACGCTAAGGGGCGAGGACGGCTCTACCAGCACCTACGCTGTGATCTCCCGGCCATCGCCGATGCCAGCCAGACGGCACCAGCCCGGTGCGGATCGTGGGCAGGTGTGGGCGGCGGCCGGGCGAGCGGAGGCACGGTGACCGCCATCAGGGCCAAGGACCTGTCGCGGCTGCAGGCTGGGGCAGGTAACTTCCGGGCCAGGGCGGCCGCGCCGTTGCTGCGGCCCGGCGCGGCGGTCCGGCCGGACGATCCTTCCTGGGCGGATCGGCCGGTGGCTGACCCCCGCTAGCGTCTGGGCCCGGCCCGGCCAGGCCCCGGGCCGGGCCCAGACTTCGGTGTAGGTTCCAATGTTCTGGTGCCGATCTCCGCTGCCCCGGGGCCGGACGGTCCCGTCGCGGCCGCTCCGGTCGCCGTTGTCCGGCAGCCCGGCGGGCTGGCCCTGCTGTGCGACCTGGCTGCCGACGGGACCCGGCTGGCAGCCGCCGTTCGGCATGATGATCTGTCCTCCGTCATCGCAGAACGGGAGCAGGCCGGCCCGGTGCGATGGGTGTGGACCTCAGCCGCCGGGTGCTACCCCGATCTGCTGAAGGCCGGGGTGAGGGTGGCGCGCTGCTATGACGTCGCGCTCGTGGAGGCGCTACTGCTCGGCCGTGACGGGCGGCACGGCGAGCCCGCGACCCTGGCCGCCGCCTGGGCCCGGCTGCGGGGGGAGCAGGTGCCGCGGTCGGCGGCCGGGCGATCCGGCACCCAGCCGGGCCTGGCGCCATCGGGCACTCAGTCGGCCCTGTTCGAGCCGGACGAGCCCGGGCTGCCCGACGGCGACGCCACGCTGGACGCGCTGACCGCCGTGTATGCGGATCAGCTGGCCCGGATCGCCGCCGACGTGGCCCCGGCGCGGCTGCGGCTGCTCGCCGCGGCCGAGTCGGCCGGCGCGCTCGCCGCCGCGGAGATGGGCTTCGACGGGCTGCCGTGGCGGCCGGACGTACACGACCAGCTGCTGGCCCGGCTGCTCGGCCCGCGTCCCGCCCGCGGATCCAGGCCCCGGCGGCTGGCCGAGCTGGCCGACCAGATCACCGCGGCGTTCGGCGGCCGGCCGGTCAACCCGGACTCGCCGGCCCAGCTCGTGCGCGCCTTCGCCGCCGACGGAGTCCCGGTGACCTCGACCCGCTCCGGGGTGCTGCGCGGCATCGACCATCCGGCGGTGCCGCTGCTGCTGCAGTACAAGGAGCTGGCCCGGCTGCATGCCGCGCACGGCTGGGCGTGGCTGGACTCCTGGGTGGCCGGGGGGAGATTCCGCCCGGAATACGTGGTCGGCGGCGTGGTGTCGGGACGCTGGGCCACCAGCGGCGGGGGCGCGCTGCAGATTCCGCGGGTGCTGCGCCGCGCGGTGGTCGCCGACCCGGGCTGGACGCTGGTGGTCGGGGACGCCGCGCAACTGGAGCCGCGGGTGCTGGCCGCGCTGGCCGGGGATCGTGCCTTCGCCCGGGCGGCGGCGGCCGGTGACCTGTACTCGGAGCTGGCCGGCGCGTTCGGCGGCGACCGGGGCAAGGCCAAGGTGGCGCTGCTGTCCGCGATGTACGGCGGGGCTGGCGGCGAAGCGGGCCAGCTGCTCGCCGTGCTCAGGCGGCGGTTCCCTGACGCCGCGCAGTACGTGGAGACGGCGGCGCGGGCGGGGGAGGAGGGCCGGGTGGTGCGATCCGTCCTCGGCCGGTCATGCCCGCCGCCGTCGGCCGCCTGGCGCTCGCTCGCCGCCACGCCCGGCAGCCCGGGTGCCGCCCGTTCGGTGCGCGCCCGCGGCCGGTTCACCAGGAACTTCGTCGTGCAGGCCAGCGCGGCGGACTGGGCGCTGGTGCTGATCGCGTGCCTGCGGCCGCGGCTGGCCGCGCTGGCCAGGCCGGAGCGCCGGGCGCCCGCACCTGGTCTTCTTTCAGCATGACGAGGTGATCGTGCACTGCCCGGAGCAGCTCGCCCGGCCGGTGGTCTCCGCGGTGCAGGCGGCGGCGGAGGAGGCCGGGCGGCTGGTGTTCGGGACGACGCTGGTGCGCTTCCCGGTCACGACCGCCGTGGTCGGCTGCTACGCCGACGCGAAGTAGGGCCTGCGGCCATGACCGGGCCGCGCCCGTCTCGGTCCGGTCGGATGGGTACCGGCCCGGTCAGACTGGTACCGCCGCGCCTGGTAAGACGGCAGCCCGGTCCGGTCAGACGGCGGCGGCGCTGGGCTGCTCGGTCCCGCAGTACTTGCACTTGGTCGCCGCGGTCGGCAGGTCGGTGGACAAGCACGCCGGGCAGGTCTTGACCGGCGGAGGATCGCCGTAGACGTCCTCGCCGCGCCGCTTCTGGATCACCTTGTAGGGCATCACGATGGCGAGGTAGATGACCAGCATGAAGATGAGGAAGTAGATGAGGGCGCCGATCAGGCCGCCGATGTTGACGAAGGTCCGGGGGTTGCCGGATCGCAGCAGCCAGCCCAGGCCGATTTTCTTGCCCGACACCGTCGCGGCCAGCAGCGGATTGATGATGTAGGCGATGAACTGGGTGATCAGGGCGCTGAACGCGAGCGCCACGACGAAGGCAACGGCCGCCTCGACGATGTTGCCGCGCATGACAAAGTTCCTGAATCCTCTGATCATGTCGAATCCCCTCTGTCGGGATGGCTGGCCGCAGGGCTGCGTGCCCTGGTTTCGCGCGAGTGCCCCCAGCCCGCGGCACGCGCTGGCCGATGGAAATCATGGCCGGTGGCCGCGCTCTCAGGCAAGGATCATCGCCGTCGGTGCCGGGACCCGCGTCCCGGCGGGCAGGCGGACGAAAGCGGGGCCCCCGCCGTCAGGGAGACCCCGCCCTCTCGTCAGCGGCTACTGGTTCTGGCCGCCGCCCTGTTCACCCTGTTCGCCCTGTCCGCCCTGTCCGCCCTGGCCGCCCGTGCCCAGATAGCCCTCGGCCCGCTGCTCGCCTTCCTGGATCTGGCTGTCGAAACGCCCGCCGGTCTTCTGGTCGGCGAATTCCTCGGCCTTGTCCAGGCCCTGGTCAACCTGCTCGGGATGCTCCCCGGCGGCCTGCTTGGCCTTGTCGTCAAGCTCACCGAAGTCAGACATTCGGATCGCCCCCTTTCCGTTTGGTGAAATGGCATGACTATGCCGGAATGGCCTGCCCTCAGGCGCCATCACCAAACGTCCGGCGCCAGCAACCCGGTCGGGCGGGCCTGCCGTGACCGCGGGCCGCGCGACGGCGGCCCTGGTTACCCGGGCGCGCCTGGTCGCGGGATCGCCGGGTCCCTCCGGGCCCCAGTCGATGGCGACTCCGGCCGCCACGCCGGGGTGCCGGGCCAGCCAGCGGTGGGCGAAGGGGCACAGCGGCACCACCGTCAGGTTCTCCCGCGCGGCGCGATCGACCGCCGCCGTCACCAGGCCGCCGGCGATGCCCTGGCCCTCGAGCTCGGGCGGCACGCCGGTGTGGGTGAGCACGAGCCGGTCCCCGCGGCGGCGGTACCGCAGCTCCGCGAGGTGGCCATCGACCCTGAGCTCGAAGCGGGAGGCTTCCTGGTTGTCGGTGATCTGCCGGCTGTCGGTCACGGCACTATCGTCGCATTGCGGGACATGCTCCGCCGACGGCCACCCCGGTCACGGTGACCGCCCGCGCCGGTGAGTGCTGGGATGACATCAGCACAGTCTCGCGCACCGGGACGATCGCGCGGAAGGCCGCCGTCATGCCGGTGTGCTACTCCTGGAGTCATGGACACGGCTGCCCGGCGGCTGCTGGCGACGATGCCGCTGCACGCGATCACGACGACCTACGGCGAGGACGGGCTGCGGGAGCGCTTCGCCCAGGAGATCGCCGTGTTCGCCGAGACCGACCGGAAGCGGCTGGAGCGGGCGCTGGCGCTGGCCGGGCGGCTGCACGTCGCCGACCGCAGGCAGCGCGAGCCCTACGTCAACCACCTGCTGCGGGTCGCGATCCGGATCATTCGCTACTACGGCGTGCGCGACGCCGACGTGGTGTGCGCGGCCCTGTTGCACGACGCGGTGGAGGACCATCCAGCGGAGCTGGCGGCCGGTGGCGACCAGCGGGCGGCAGCGGGCGGGCGCCAAGAAGCGGACGGAAACCAGCGGGCAGCAGGGGACGGCCAGCGGGCAGCAGGGGACGGCCAGCGGGCAACGGGGGACGGCCAGCGGGCAGCAGGGGACGGCCAGCAAGCAGCCCTGGCCGCTGTGGCCGCCGAGTTCGGATCCCGGGTCGCAGATCTGGTCGCAGCGGTCACCAACCCGCAATGGCGGCCGGGCCGGCCCAAGCATGAGCAGTACCGCGCCCACGTGACCGCCAGCCTGGAAAAGTGCCCGTGGGCGCGGGTGATCAAGGTTTCCGACTTTACCGACAACGGCGTGGGGCTGATTCATACCACCGGGTCCGCACTGGACCGGCTGGCGGGCAAGTACGCTCCGCTGGTGCCCGTGCTACGCGCCATGATCGCCCGGCCCGACACACCGCTGGGCGATGAGGCGAAGGCGCGCATCGTCCGGCAGCTGGACCTGGCCGCCGAGCGGTTCGCGGCGATCCAGTCGCCCGGCCCGCCCGCGCCCTGATCGGACGGCCCGGCCTACGCGGGAGCCGGTCCACGCGGCACGGGCTGGCCGCCGGGCTCGGGCATCGGCGCCGCCTGGCGGTACGTCACCGAGGCAATGGGACTGCTGGCCGCGCCGATCCCCCCGAAGCTGCGCAAGGTGCTTCGGAATGCGAAGGGAGCCAGGCATGCGTATGTGGTGATCGACGGCACTTAATCCCGATTGACCGGATCGCAGCCGTTCCGCTTTCCAGGAATCGGGCCGGAACGGACGCACTCGCCCGAGGATTTGCAGTACCGTTTGACGCGCGCGCATCCGCATAACGTGCCTGCCGCTGTCCGGCCCGACAGCAGCCGCCCCCCAGGAGCCTGAATTGATCGTTCTCGGCGTAATACTTCTCATCATCGGGTTCATCGCTAAAATCGCTATCGTCTGGACGATCGGCATCGTCCTGGTCCTGATCGGCGTGATTCTGGTCTTGCTCGGAATGGCCGGTCACGCCGTCGGGGGCCGGAGACACTATTTCTGAGCCGTGTCATCCGGCCGACAGGCAGGTCAGCGGCCGGAGAACAGCCCGGCCTCAGGGTTTTCCGGCCGATGCTCCCGCCCGAGCTGCCGACCCTCGTGGCCAGGCGCCGCCGCTCACCCGGACAGGACATGCCGTAGCGTCCCCGTCACGGCCGGTGTTCCACCCGGATGTTCGTGGTCTTCACGGCGATGTGTGCGCCCTGCCGTGCCAGCAGCCCCGTTTGGTAGCGGCCGGAGGAGGGGTTACCGACCACCGCGCCGGTGAACCGGACCCGGTCACCCGCCCTGACGCGCAGCGGTTCAAGCGGCCCTACCAGTTCCACCCATACCCGTGCCGTCGCCGTGCCCACCCAGAAGCCGTTCCGGGTGACCACCGCCTCGACGCCGACGCCCGAGGCGTCCGCGGGTTTGCCGATCATGGCCCGAATCGATCGCGCGGCCCGCGCATCGGCTACCTGCTGCCCGGCGATGGACAGGTGCCTGATGGTAGGCCGATGGCTGGGGCTGGCCGTCTTGCCCGGTGATGCCGCCGACGGCGAGCTTGGCGCGCTGGCATGCGCAGCAGGCGGCGCGCCACCGGCCAGGATCTTCGGCGCGGCAACTGCGGCGCCTGCGATCACAGCCGATCCGGCCGCCACCGACACGGCCGCCTGCACGGGATGGGCTTGGGCTTTCGCCACCGCCCATGCCGCCAGACCGCCGGGGAGGCTGATCGCGGTCAGCGTGATGCTTCGCCGGTCAAGTGGTTCGCTGAGCATCGCGCACGTGCCGCAGTCAAGCAGGTGCTGGCCCGCATTCAGTTCCCGCTGCCGACGGGTGTCACCGCCCGAAATCGCCAGCAGCACCCTGCGGCACTGCGGAGCCGGGCAGCTCGATGTGCCGGAAGGCGAGCAGGTACTCGAGCCTCAGCTTGGCCCGCGTGCGTGCCATGCGCACCCGCAGCGCGCCCGTTGATTCCAGCCCTCCGCCGGCCCGTGGCGGATCGTCGCGGTAGTAAGCGAGGATGTCGCTGCGTTCCTGGGGGGAAAGCTGGGCGAGTGCCACCGCCATCGCGCGGCGGGCCTCGCCGGCGAGCACGATGTCTTCGGGCCGGTCGGGTTCCCTCGTGTCGAGAACGCGCGGCGCCGCTGTGGCCCGCCGCGCCGCGCTCCTGCTGTGCGAGGTGACCAGGTTGCGCGCCGTGACGATGGCATAGGGCAAGACCGCCTCCGGGGCGATCCGCCCGTGCATCGCCAGCAGGCGCTCAAGGCAATCCTGAACCAGGTCGTCGACGTCCGCAGGGTTCGCGGTGCGGGCGGCCACGACGCGGCGGACCACCGGCTCTACCGCGACTACCTCTTGCATCGAGGACGCAGGCAATGTTCCTCACTAGTTCGCCGTTTCCTACTGCCCGGCCCTCCCAGCGGTCGGCGGGTCACGGCCGCGGCGCCCGGTGGTTGCCGGCTGGGTGCTGCACCTACCCCGGCACCGGCAGGTTAGGCCCCCTTGCGTAACGCCGACGGTTCCGCGGCGTTTCTATGGTGCCAGCCGTGCCACCGCCAGCGCACCGGCGTGCTCACAAGCGCTCAGGTCACTGGCCGGGCGTTTGCCCAGTGGTCATGGCCGGTGTCGCGTTCAGCACAGTGATCCGCACGATCCGTAAGGAGAGGCTCATGACGACTCCGCAGGCAGAGAACTTGACCGGCCTTCCCGCCGTGGACGCCGAAGGCGAGAAGATCGGCAAGGTGGGCCAGGTCTATCTCAACGACGACACCGGCGCGCCAGAGTGGGTCACCATCAGCACCGGACTGTTCGGCACTAAAGAGAGCTTCGCCCCGCTGCACAACTCCGCGGTCACCGACGGCCAGCTGGTCCTTGCGGTGTCCAGGCAACTGGTCAAGGACGCTCCCAGCATCGAGGACGATGGCCACCTCGGCGAGGCGGAGATCGGCGCGCTGTTCCAGCACTACGCCGGGTACCTCGATGCGGCCGCGGAGCAGGCCAGCGGCGAGTACCCGGGGCGCCACACCGCCGACGACGGCACAGACCTTCGCGAGACAGACCTTGACCAGACGGGCATCGAGGGAGGCGGCGCCTCCGGGGCGGCCACCGATGACGCGATGACGCGCTCGGAGGAGCAGCTGCGGGTGGGCACCGAGAAGATCGAGGCGGGCCGCGCGCGGCTGCGCAAGCACGTCGTGACCGAGAACGTCACGACCACTGTCCCGGTCAGCCGCGAAGAGCTCCGGGTGGAGCGGGAGCCAGTCACCGAGGCCAACCGCGGTGCGGCAATGGCCGGCCCGGACATCACCGAGGAAGAGCACGAAATCACCCTGCACGCCGAGCGTCCTGTGGTGGAGAAAGAGGCGGTCCCGGTGGAGCGGGTCCGGCTGACCACCGAGACGGTCACCGAGGACCAGCAGATCTCCGAGGAAGTGCGCAAGGAGCAGATCGAGGAACCAGGCGCTCAGGACGACAGGGCCGACCTGGGCCGCTGAGCACCGACCGGGCCCGCCACCGCCGTGTGACGGCGGCCGGCTGGCCTCCCGGCGGCCGGGGCCAGCCGACCCTGAACCCTAGGAGAAACTCATGCCTGAGGCGTCCATCAATTTCGGGACCGGCGTGACGAACGCCTGGTCCAACGTGGCGACGTTCGTACCCAAGTTCGTTGTCTTCCTGATTATCTTGATTGCCGGGTACCTGATCGCCAAGGCGATCGCGAAGATCTTGTCGAAGATCCTGGCCCGGGTCGGCTTCGACCGGCTCGTGGAGCGCGGCGGCGTCAAGACGGCCCTGGACCGCAGCAAGTACGATGCGTCCGGCATCCTGGCCAAGCTCGTCTTCTACGCGATCATGCTGTTCGTGCTGTCCACGGCGTTCGGGGTGTTCGGCGCCAACCCGGTCAGCAGCTATCTGCACGCCGTGATCGCCTACCTGCCGCTGGTATTCGTGGCCGTCCTGATCATCGTCATCGCCGCGGCGATCGCCGCCGGAGCCAAGACGCTGATCCAGAACAGCCTGGGCGGCCTGTCCTACGCGCGGGTGCTGGCCAACCTGGCCGCCGGGCTCATCCTGGCCCTCGGGGTCATCGCCGCCCTGGACCAGCTGCACATCGCCGCCAACGTAGTCAACGCTGTCCTGTACGCGGCGCTGGCCGCGATCGCGGGGATCGCCATCGTCGCGGTCGGTGGCGGCGGTATCAAGACCATGTCCCAGCGATGGGAGATCGCGGCGGCCCGCTATGACGAGGAAAAGCCGAAGATCGCTGCCGCCGCCCGCAACGCCCCGGCCCTCACCGACCAGGCCCGCCAAGCCGGCCAGCACGCACGCGAATACGCCTCGGATGACCACTCCCCGGCAGGCCAGCCCGGCCTCGCCTATCCCGGGGCAGCGGCAGCGGCCCCGGAGGGTTATCCGGGTGCGACGGCCCCGGACCAGTGGCGGTCACGGCCTGGTGATACCGGCCGTTACTGATAGGCGATCTGGACAGCCGGCCGTCGTGAACGACCGGTCACCGGCTACCGGCGCGGCCGCTCCGCCGGGGGGACGGAGCGGCCGCGCCGGCCGAGGCAGCCGGTCTCCGGCGCGGCAGTGAGGGTGCTGGGGTGCTCGGCACCGGGTTCCCGCTGGCGGGCGTCCAGGAAGTGCCTCCGGCCGGGGGCTTGGAGCGCAGTGTCACCAGGCGATGGCGGCGTCTCCTGTTTGTGGCGCGGCGCCGGACAGTGCGGTGAACCGGCCGCGATCGAGCCTGCCGAACTGGTCACAGCTGACCAGCAGATGGTTGCCTGTCCGGTCGATGGACGGGAGCAGGCAGCTGGTGATGTACCACCCGGCGTCACTGGAGTGGGCCGCGCGCTCGGCGAGCAGGGTATGCAGGGGGCGGCCGGTCTGCGCGGACACCGCCACGATTCCGCCGACGACCGTGCCGCGGCTGACCTTCGTAGTCCCGTTGTAGGTCACTGAAGCGATGATGGTGCGATCATCTGGGGTGATCAGCGCGGACTCCACCTCATCTGGTCCCACCGTCTGCGGGAGGAGCCGCTGCCCTGACAGCAACCCGGCGCCGGGGGCGCGGGTGTCCAGGAGCCACAGCCCGTCCGCGCTGCCCTCCGCGCCCGACCAGAAGAACGCCAGCCGTCGGCCCGCCGCGTCCCAGGACAGGTTTTCCGGTAGGCCGCCGCGGCTGGTGGTCCACCTCCGGACAGCGCCGCTGGCCAGTGTGATCACCTCGATCTGCCCCCGCTGGCCGTCGGCCTGGATGGCCACGGCCAGCCGGGTGCCATCGGGGGTCAGCGCGATGGCGTCCGCCGCTTCCCGGGTCGGCAGCGAGGGGACAGCCAGCCGGGTCAGCCCGGCTGGCTGCCCGCTGGCGCTGATCCGCAACTCATAGAACTGCGTTCCGCGGGAAAGCGAGAACAGGGCCAGGACGAACGTCCGGTCATCCCCGGCCGCGGTGACCTGTGTCAGCTTCGGGTCGGTCCCAGATGGTAGCGGGACCCCGCTGACGGGCTGCCCGGTCCCCGAGGCCCGCACGACCGCCACTGGCCGGTTGTGATCCGCCACGAGATAGAACGGCGGCATGCCGCTCGCCGCGGCGGAGGCGGACGGCGCCGTGGTCACCGCCGCGGCGAGCAGCGTGCCCGCCGGGCTGGCCGTAGTGGCCGGCCCCGCCGTCGGCCGTCCGGGAAAGGCGACCAGCGACACGATGGCCGCAACCGCCGCCGCGGCCGTCACCACCGACCCCGCCCGCGCCGCGGCGCGCCTGCGCCGGTGCCGGACTGCCTGCCGGAACAGCGTCGCCGGGTGGAGGACTGTCCGGGCCATCGGATCAGCCTGCTCGTGGAACGCTGCGGTAAGCTCCCGCCGCAGGTCGTCATCAGTCAGCATGCTGCTTCCTTTCTCCCCGTGCCGAACCGCCCGGTGCCGCAGTGGCCAGGTCGGCCAGGACATCGCGCAGCCGGGCCAACGCCCGATGAGTATGGGATTTCACGGTGCCGGCCGTGCACCCGAGAACGGCCGCAGTCTCTTCCACCGACCGGTCCTCCCAGAACCGCAGCACGAGCACGGCTCGCTGCTGCAGCGGCAGCAGGCGACAGGCACCCAGCAGCAACTGCCGGTCGAGGACGACAGCGGCCCCATCCACCGCCGACGGCAGCGCCGTCAGGTCCGGGGAAAGTGTTTCGGCGCGCCGGCGCTGCTGGGCCCGCCGCCGGTCCCTGACCAGGTTGAGCACGACGGTCCGGCTGTATCCCGAGGGAGACTGCCGGGCCGCAGGCCAGCGGGCAGCCGTGCGCAGCAGGGCCTGCTGGACCACATCCTCGGCATCATGCCGGTTGCCGGTCAGCAGGAAAGCAAACCCGAGCAGCTGCCCGCCGTCCCGGGCCGCGAAGGCCGAGAACTCCGCTTCGTCCCCGTCGGCCAAGGTCCGGCTCTCCCTCAGTCGTCTCACACAGCAAGAAACGATGCCTCCCCCCGCGAGGTTGTCAGCGCTCCGGAAGCACGAAAAAAGGATGCCAGCGCCCGAGACGGGTACCTACGAGGTCAAGCGATCATCAAGCCCACAGAAGCGGCTGCCGGCCTGCGCGGAGCTGGACACGGCCGCCCGGAGAACGCGCTGCTCGCCGGTCGGGGCGGCCAGCTGGCCATCGCCGGCACCGCCGCGCTGACGGCGGCGAGCGTCGGGCCTGGCACGCCGGACCCGCCGGGCGGGAAGTTCGGCCGCCTGCCCGGCGGCCGCCCGGACGGGCGGCGCAGGAAGCCCGCGCAGGCTGGCGCTGAGGTGGGAAGTGCGCGGGCCCGGCGGACGGCTGTTTCCCGTCCTTAACGCCGACCTGACGCTGACCCCTTCCATAGGTCATACCACGACTCTAGGCCAATAAGTCGTGTTTCCGCAGGTGGGGCGCCAGGGGGTCGAACCCTGAACCCACGGGTTAAAAGCCCGCTGCTCTGCCATTGAGCTAACGCCCCGGACGGCGCCGGGCCGGCCGGCGCCTCCGCGCAGAAGCGTACCCAGCTTTCGCCGGCTTGCGCGCTGCCTCGACCACCCGCCGGACGCGGCGGTCGGCAGCTTGAAACGGTTACCGGTAGGCGGACAGTCCGGTGATCGCCTGGCCGAGGGCCAGCGCGTGGATCTCCTCGGTGCCCTCGTAGGTGAGCACGGACTCCAGGTTGGCGGCGTGCCGGATCACCGGGTACTCCAGCGTCACGCCGTTCGCGCCGAGGATCGTCCGGGCCTGCCGGGCGATGTCGATGGCCGTCCGGACGTTGGCCATCTTGCCCAGGCTGACCTGCGTCGGGGCTGAGCGGGCCGGCCTCCTTGAGCCTGCCCAGGTGCAGGGCGAGCAACTGGGCCCTGGACAGGTCGGCCAGCATCCAGGCCAGCTTGGACTGGGTGAGCTGGAAGCCGCCGATCGGCCGGCCGAACTGCTCGCGGGTGCGCGCGTACTCCGCCGCGGCCTCGAAGCAGGTCCGGGCCGCGCCGGTGACCCCCCAGGCGATGCCGTACCGCGCCTCGGTCAGGCAGGACAGCGGGCCCTTGAGCCCGGTCACGCCGGGCAGCACCGCGTCGGCGGGCAGCTTCACGTCGTCGAAGTGCAGCTCGGAGGTGACCGAGGCGCGCAGCGACAGCTTCTTGTGGATGTTGCTGGCGGTGAAGCCGCGCGGTCCCGCGGGGCACGAGGAATCCCCGGATCCCCTCCTCCGTGCCGGCCCAGACCACCGCGATGTCGGCGACCGACCCGTTGGTGATCCACATCTTCGTGCCCGGACAGGGTCCACCCGGCGCCGTTCGGTATGGCCTTGGTCCTCATGTTGCCCGGATCGCTGCCCTGGTCGGGCTCGGTGAGCCCGAAGCAGCCGACCGCCTCGCCCGCCGCCATCCGCGGCAGCCACTCCTGCTTCTGCTCCTCCGAGCCGTACCGCCAGATCGGGTACATGGCCAGCGAGCCCTGCACGGACACCAGGCTGCGCAGCCCGGAGTCGCAGGCTTCGAGCTCCCGGCAGGCGATGCCGTAGGCTACCGCGCCCATGCCCGCGCAGCCGTATCCGGTCAGGTGCATGCCGAGCATGCCGAGCTTGCCGAGTTCGGGCGCGAGCTCGCGGGGCAGCGTGCCCGCCTCGAACCAGTCCGCGATGTGCGGCGCCGCCCGTTCGGCGGCGAAGTCGCGCGCCGTGTCGCGGACCAGGCGTTCCTCCTCGGTCAGCTGGTCTCTCGATGCGGAGCAGGTCCGCGCCCTGGCGGGCCGGGATTCGGCGGCATGCGGCGGTTCCTCTCTGGCGTGCGCTGGCGTGGCCTGGCTCAGGGTATTCACCGGAACCCCCCGGGGTGTGAGGGCCCCGAGGGAGGAGCATGATCGGGGATATGAACGCGATTGAACGGAGCCAAGCGGCTCTACCGGCGGCCCGAGGGCCGCATCGTGGCCGGCGTGTGCACCGGCCTGGCTGCCTATTTCGGCGTGGACGTCACTCTCATCCGGCTGGCGTTCGCCGTACTCACGATCTTCGGAGGCTTCGGCGTGCTGCTGTACGTCGTCGCCTGGGCGGTCGTCCCTGAAGAGGACGAGAAGGAGTCGATCGTGGAGAGCTTCGTGAGCAAGAAGCGAAGCGGCTAGCCCGCTTCCCAGGGTCCGGACCGGCCCGTCAGGCTTCCGGCGGTCGGTCAGGTCGTTCCGGGGCGGGGCTTGCCGGTCAGGCTTCCGGGGGCCCGGTCAGGCTGGGTCGGCGCGCAGGCGGTGATCGCTCCTCGCGCCGGTGCGTCCGCCCATGGCCAGCACCGTCGCGGAGGTCAGGCCGAGCAGCCCGGCCAGGCCGACGACCAGGCTGCGGGCCGATGGCCTGCGCGGCCGCGCCGCCGATCAGGATGCCGAGACCCTGGGCGGCGAGCAGCCCGGACTGGGCCAGCCCGAACGCCCGCGCCCGGTCCGAGTCCGGCACGCTCTGCACGAACGCGGCCGCGGCGGCGAGCTGGTAGGCGCCGCCGAGGCCGGCCACGGCCAGAGCGCGAGCACCACCCACAGCGGCGGGTGCGCCGGCGCTGCCGATGAGCGGGGCGCAGGACAGCATGGCCATCCAGCCCATCAGCCGCAGCCGGGTCGACGGCGCCACCAGCCGGCCGACGGTGAAGGCGCCGATCACCGTGCCCACCGGCATGGCGGCCATCAGCAGGCCGACGTCGAACGTGCTGCCGTGCAGCGCGTGCGCGTACGGGGCGGCCAGCCCCTCCGGGATCACGTAGAAGCCCGCCAGCCAGCCGAACAGCACCAGCGAGCGGAGCAGCGGGTTGCTGAAGACGAGCACCGCACCGTCGCGGGCCACCGCCCACAGCGAGGGGCGGTCGCTCTGCTCGCCGTACCGGCGCGGGCCGCCGCTTGACCCAGGCCGCCACGATCAGCGCGGAGAGCAGGAACGAGAGGGCGTCGAGCGCCAGCGTCCTGGACGGGTCGAGCACCGCCACCACGGCCGCGCCGGCCACGAAGCCGACGATCTGGCTGGCCTGGTAGGTGATGTTCCCGACCGCCGAGCCGAGGACATACTTGTCGCCGGGCAGCACGCTGGGGCAGCAGCGCCGAGCGCGCCGAGGAGAACGGCGGGCCGAGCAGGACCGTCCCGAACAGCAGGACGCACAGCACGGCGAACGGCACGCCGGGCATCGCCATGCCCGCGACCAGCACGGCCCGGACCAGGTCGCAGACGATCATGATGCGCCGGCGCGGGAACAGGTCGGCGAGCCCGGACAGCAGCGGGCCGCCGATGATCGGCGGCAGGTAGGTCAGCGCGTAGGCGAGCGCGGTGAGGAACGGCCGAGCCGGTCCGGTCGTAGACCAGGATCGCGATCGCGACCTGGGCGAACTGGTCGCCGGCGTAGGACAGCACCTGGGCCGCCCACAGAGCGCCGGAACTCACCGATGGCGAACACCTCGCGGTAGGACGCCTGCCGTTCCACCGGGCGCGGCGATGCCGGCCCTGCTGGGTCGTCCGAGGACGGCCGGGTCAGCCTCGGCGGCCGTGGGTCCAGGCTTGCCGGCGTTCGGGCCGCGGCCTGGCAGCGGTGCCGGTCGTCGGGCCGGAGTGCCGGCGTCGGGCCGGGCTGCGCGGTCTGCGCCGGCTGGTCGGCGGCTGGGCCGGGCTGCCGGTCGCCTGAGGCGGGGTCGCGCTGCCCGGTGCGGGCATCGCTCGCGCTGCGCAGTCTGTCCGCCTGCCGCCTTGGCCCTGGCGCCGCGGCTGCGGCGATTCTGGTCGCGGCTCAGTGCGCTGTTCTGCGCCCGCGCACGCGTGCCGCTGCGCTGCCCCGTCGACGCACGGAATGCTGACCGCGCGCACGCGACGCTGACCCGCGCGCCCGTGGCGCGCGCCGCGCGGCCGCTGTCGGCGGCGGCAGGCTGTTGACGGCGGGCCGTGGCCGGCCAGCCCGGGGCAGGACGACCGCCCGTTGGTCCCGAATCCGCGCTGCGCCGCGTCATGCGAGGTCCCCCTGTACTCCTCTTCCTGCGGCACCCGGGCGCCCTAGTCGAGCTCCTGAGGGCCGTGGCATCGTTGGCACGGCATGATCCTGGCGTTGTGGTTGCTCATCTGTGGGCTCCCGGTCGCGGGCTCCTTCTGTCACTGTCGTAGATACGGCCATGCAGGCTTAGTCTTACTCTCAGTAACCACCGAGAATCACGTGCCGTTGTGCCCACGTTGCCTACCGTGTCGGATTACTCACGACTTCGCAAGAGCCCGGTGATGATCATCTTGCTCTTGACGCTACATTGCGCTACCTGTCCGCTCGCTGAGCGGGGTCATGCGAGTCCGCTTTGCTGTCGCAGTCTTCCTCCCCTATGCTGAGACGGTTCCCGACGGCGGGCGCCACGGGTTACGGCGGCTACGACCGCCGGAGCCCCCATCGTCTAGCGGCCTAGGACACCGCCCTTTCAAGGCGGCGGCACGGGTTCGAATCCCGTTGGGGGCACGGTCGCCGCCAGTCGGTAACACAAGGTCCTGTAGAGCAGCTTGGAGTGCTCGCCACCCTGTCAAGGTGGAGGTCGCGGGTTCAAATCCCGTCAGGACCGCTGGGAGCGGCGGCGTGTATGGTCTTGGCCCTGCGGAGCCGTGGCGCGAGCCAAGTCTCGCCGAGGTCAGGTAGCTCAGTCGGTATGAGCGTCCGCCTGAAAAGCGGAAGGTCGACAGTTCGATCCTGTCCCTGACCACAACTTCAGAGCAGCGCTGATAAGCCTCTGACCTGGGAAACCTGAATTTCAGAGGGGTATGGGCGCGGACCCTTGAGTAACCGTTACTACCCGCTCGTGCCCGTTATTGTCCGACCACTGTTGCACGGGGAGTGCACGCGGGGTGCCGGGGGGTCAAAGATTACGGGCTTCCGCCTTCCCCGCTGGCATGCGGCCGGGCAAGCTGGGACCAGGCACCCCGCCGCGAAAGGAAGGAGGAGATCCCTCCCCGCTGTCATGTCCCCGCTGTCACAGTCGTGATCAGTCCACTCAGGAGGACAAGCAGTGAAACGCAACATCTCTTTCGCCATCGCAGCCGCCGCCACCGCAGCGGCCACCTCGGCGGCTCTGTGGCTGGCCGTACCCGCAGGCGCGGCGGCCGTCTCCGGTACCGAGCATTTCCAGCTCATGACCACCTCGGCGACGTCGAGCACGCGCAGCGCCATTGCGTACGGCGTGTTCACCGCGGGCGGCGTCGATCACGTAGGCAACAAGGTCGATACGCTGGTGTTTCCGGCCGGCTCGTTCAAGGTCGCGCACTCCAAGGGCACCGGCAAGCCGAAGCTGAACCCGAAGACCTGCCTGTTCGCGGCCACCATCCGCGGCACCATCGCCCTGTCCGGCGGCACCGGGGCCTACAAGGGGATCAGCGGCAAGGGGACCTACCAGTTCAGCGAGCTGGCCATCCTGGCCAAGTCGGGCGGCAAGTGCACGATGAAGAAGGCACCGGTCGCCTACCAGGCGATCATCAAGGCCACCGCGTCGGTGAAGCTGTAGCGCCAAATCGCGCAGGCCAGGCAGCCACCGGCCGTGAGAACCGGCAGAGCTGAAAACGCAGGCGCCCTCCCGGGGTCCCGGGAGGGCGCCTGCGCGGCCGCCGTCGAGGGGAAGAGCGCTCTCAGCACGCATGGCGCGGACCAGGCCTACGTTGATCGGCGGCCCGACGATCCGTAGACTGAATCGCGAGCGTTGACGACCTGGGCATACGCCGTCTGACGTGGCGCGATGACGCTCACTGGTGCGCATCGCTGACCTGTATTGCGCATCCTTGTCCGGCCAAAATCCGGCCATGTCGCTGAACACGATCTTGACGTTAAGCGTCAATCGCCAGTCATCCGTGTCCCCGGGGGCGGCACCTGCACGCCCCGGCCGTGCCCCGCCCGGTGGCGGCGAGGGTACCCAGATCATGATCACCACGGTATGAAGTACGGGCTCCTGTTGACGTTGGCGATCACGGCCACGAAGCCGGTGATGTCGGTGCCGTGGTAATCGGGTTGCGTGGCGAGCCTGCGATCATCCATCGTGAACCGGTGCTGATACGACGCGAGGCAGCGCGAGATGCAGGCCCCATTCCCGCCATCACGGCCGCCGCGTTTGCCCGCGTAGACCTCCCCGGACAGAACCCGCCTGAGGCCAGGCTGGTTGACGATCTTCGGACCGGCCCGGCATGGCTGCCCGAGCTTTCGCTGGTGGCGGTTACGCTGGCCGATGAGGTCATCGGGCACGTGCTGTGCACCCGCGGATACGTGGGCCAGGCACCGGTGCTCGCGCTCGGGCCGCTGACAGTCCGGCCAGACAGCCAGCGCCAGGGCGTTGGCAGCGCCCTCATGCATGCCATCCTCGGCGCGGCCGACGCGCTCGGCGAGCCCCTGGCGGGGCTGCTCGGAGACCCCGCCTACTACAGCCGGTTCGGATTCGCGCTCGGTACCGAGCATCGGATCATGCCGCCCCGCCATGAGTGGCAGCCGTACTTCCAGGTCCGCCTGCTCACCAGCTACCAGCCTTCGCTGCTCGGCACCTTCGCCTATCCAGAGCCCTTTGACCGAACGTGACACCTGGCGGCCTCTTCGTCCCGAAGCCAAGTCGTGGGGCCGTCACCCTGGGGCAAGGGCCCAGGCGGTGGGCCACGATTTAAGTGCGGGGCGATCCGGCAGGGGATCGCCCCGCCATCCCGTGCCTTGCCGCGAACCTGCGGAAACTTTCCGACTTCGATGTACCTGCCGACGTCGTCGGGTGGTCGTGATATCAGGCGCGGGCGTTTCCGGCAGGACACGGGTCTCGGGCCCGAAACTCCGGTTCGGCGTCAGTAGCCGGGCAGCCCGAACAGGTCAAGCACGCGGGGATCGGAGACGACTGCTATCCGACCATCACCCACCGCAAGCGCGGTTGCCAGGGAGTTGTAGGACGCAAGCGTCTTGATGACCTTGCCGGTTGCTGCATTGAGCGCGTCACCCGAGTCGAGATAAAGAACACCGTCCGCCTCGGCGGCGAGAGCGGGCGTGGCGTTAAGCAGTGCAAGCTGTTTGTTTTGCCACTCCAGTGCCCCCGTGCCGGTGTTGTAGGCGCAGACGTATTTGCCTTTGCTGCCGCAGGTGGCGTAAACCCGCGAGCTGTCTACCGCCAGCACGTTGACGGCCTGGCTCAGCGAGTATTCCACCTTCCCGGTCTGGGGGTTCAGGTCCGCGACGGTACCAGAGGGCTTCGTGACGTACAGATGCTTCCCGGCAGAACCGCTAAGATCACCGCGCTGGAGCGCCCAACGGCCAGCCAGGCTCCACACCAGCGCGCCGCTGGCCAGGTTGCGGGCCTCTATGGTCTGGTTGCCCTGGCAGCCGTATGACATTACCAGCAGGCCGACCACCAGGCCGGCAGGTCCATTGACCGGCCCGTTGCACCCGTCGTTGTGCCAGACGAGCTTTCCGTCGCTGAATTTGAGAACTGAGACTTCGGTCCCTGCCGCGTCCGATCCTTCCGTGATGACGTATGAGCCGACCTTCACCGCCTCACTGAGCGGCCCGACACCGAAGGGCGTAGACGACCAGATACGTGCGCCTGTGGAGGCGTTGAGCGCGTAAACGATGCCAGGCGGCTCGCTCTCTGATTCGGACGAAGAACCGCCGACTATAAGGACGCTCCTTGATATGGCCAGCGATTCATATACGTCGGTCGGGCTCAGGGTGCGTCGCCAGATCAGCTTGCCGGTAGCGGGATTGCACTCGCTAACGCTCGTGTTAGTTACGGCATACAGGGAGCCGCCGAACGGCAGCGGCGCCGCGACGCCATTCTGGCCGCAGGGCGCTCGGGGCGAGGTCAGCGGGGAGACAACGCTCCGCAGGTACTTGACCTCGATCACCGCTGATGGGGTGAGCACCTTCTCCGCCGGGTTAGCCCGGCTCAGCGCGGCGTTAGCGTCCGTGTCATACCAGCCCATCTGAGCGGCAGCAGCGGGGCTGCTCTTGCTGCCTGCCAGGCTTGGCGGCGCGCTGATGCTCCCCGCAGATAGCTGCGTGTGACGAGCGAGCCTGATTGATCAGACGAGGGCTGCGGCGTGGGGCCGGTGCGCGCCCGACCGGGCCTTCCGGGGCTAAGGCCGGGCGCTGGCGCCGGCCCGCGGCGCGCTGCGCCGCCTCCAGAAGCTGCCCGGCCTGGTCTGCGCCTTCTTCGCCGACCCGCACCTGCGCTACATCACCGCCAGCACGGCCGACTGATAACCATTCCTCTTGTCTACTTACTTATGATCTTCTTGGTACGTCACGGCGTCACCTCCCGTTCTGCTGGGCGCACGAAAGATCGAGGCTAACCGGGTGGCCCATAAGCTGGCCGGGCTCAAGCAGGAGTAATATCGAACTTCTGCTCCCAGCCGGGATAGCTCTTGTAAAGTATCTCGCACTGGGTCCCCTCGCCGGCACAGGACAGATAATTACCGAAGTCGCGGTTTTTAAAAATGTATTTGCCGTTTGTACGTATTTCTTGCCAGAAAGTTCCGTGACCGCCGTTGCAGGCATGTATCACGACGTCGAGACCGTTGGTGCCGGCGGCTACACAGAGGCCCCGTCTCAAAGCCGCGTTGAACACGAGTTCCTTATAACCATCTCCCACGTTATTGAGATCGAGATAGCGGCCATCTGTAGTTGCTTCCACCTTGTCATAGAGGCCAAGGTGGGGGGCACCGACGCAGTCGCGTGGCCCGAAGTGTTCGCAGACTCTCTGGACGCCGGCCGCGCTGGCGGGCGGCGATGCGGCGAGCAGGAATACCGGCGCCGCCATCGCCGCGGCCAGGAGCACACGCATGGGCTTTCGGGCCGGGATGCTGCGAAGAGGAAGAATCGCTGGTGCGAGGAGATATGTCGGCCGGTAACGACGCAGCCAATTGTTCTTAGCCTGATTGAGGAACATTGTGTTGCCTTTCCGTGTAATGTGAACAGTCGGCTATAGTGAGGGTGTTTCCGCTGAGGCTGGCGGGCGCCGTGCCTTTGGCCGCCGCCGCAGCCCGGGGCGGTGGCGGCGGCCCGCGTGTTCGCCGCGGCGACTGGTGATCTGGCGGAGCGGCGGCGTGCCTGGGCTGGGCAGGTAGCCGCCTCCCACGCTGCCCCCGAATACTTGGGGGATCTGCGCCAGCCCGCAGGTGCCCGTCCTGTCCCGGTAGGGCGGGTCGGCCGTTGGCCAGGTCTGGCCGACCGTCCGGCTCAGGATGGGAGGGGGCGCTCATGACGGGCCATTGCCTGGCCCGCGCAGGTCCTGGCGAGCGCCGACCGGGCATCGCGGCCCGGCTTGCCGTGGCCTGATGTCCTGCGGGGACGAGCCTGAGCTAGGGATGCTGTTTTCCGGGAGACGCCCGCCGACGAAGTGGCGGCCTTGTGTGCCGTGGCGGCGGTGTCCTGCCGGTTCGGTGATCGCCGGCACGCTGGCATCCGCTTGCGCGGCCGACTGAGGGGTGCGTGGTACAAGATCGCCCAGGCGGGTGCTACCGGTCACTAGGGCCACTTCCACGGGTCTCGTACATGCTGTCCGGGCGTGATTATGCTTGCCCCAGGGAGCAGGGGTGTTCGCCAAGAGGGATGATCTGGATGAGGCATTGGGATAGCCGGTCATGTTCTGTCCCCTGGCACGGTGTGTCTTTTCTGGGCGGCTGGCTGGGATTGCTGAGCGGTCCGGGTGGTGCCGGTTTCCGGTTTTGCTGTGGTTGTTATTGCAGCCCAGGTTCAGCGGGCTGGTGCTGGCGGGCGAACACCAGCGAACAGTTGCCGTTCGTGCTGGGCGTGAGCTGGGCTTTGCCCGATGATTCAGGGCGAGCAGAGCGAACGGCAGCGAACACGAGGGCCGGCCTGGCGCGGGCGAGGATCGTCGCGGTGACCTGATCGCCCGCGAGCCGCGACCCGGTCAGGACAGTGCGCGGCAGATGTTCTTCGTGGTGGCGTGGATCAGCACGATGTTGATCGCGCCGGTGCTACCGACGATCACTAGTGCCCGGCCGGAGACTATCCACTCGCCCGCAGGGAACCCCTTGTTGCCGACGGGAACCGTGACGTCGATGTGGTTGGGGATGAACGCGTCGAGCCCGCCGCTGACCGGGTAGTAGAACCAGCCGTAGCCTGAGAGGTTTCCCACCACGGACGTGCCGGTGCTCGTGTTGGTGTACCGCACGAACAGCGGCCCGCGGAACTCCTGGAGCCTGGGCTTGCCGTTCGGGTAGCTCGACAGCGTCCGGTACTGCTCCCGCTGACGGACGATGGTGACGTTCACGCCGAACGCGCAGACCTTGCCCGGGGCGTCGTGCCACGGTTTCGTCCGGTAGGGCCTCCAGGGGATCGAGCTGGCCGCGGCGGCGGGCGCCTCCTGCCACTGGTTCGGCCCGTTGGACACCCGGGGAAGGGAGCTGGCGGCGGCGCTGGCCGCGGCGGGCACGCCGAGCGTGACGGCCATGACCGCGGCCAGGCCGCCCGCCAGGTGACGAAATCTCATTTCCGCACCTCCTGGATAACGGTTGCCCTCGCCAGGGTGCCCGCGCGCGGGACCGGATGCGATCCTTTAGGCCAGGGTTGAAAAGTCACGTGATGGCGGGGTGCCAGACGTGCTGCGAATCCACCTGACGGCCGAGGATTTGCTGCGCACCAGGTTCGCCAGCCAGCCCGCGCCGCTCATCGAGCTCGGCCATGCGCTGGCCGCGCTGCAGCGGCGGGACCCGGTCCTCGGCAGCTGGCGCCGGTCGGCCACGGCCCAGTTCCCCCCGGCGGCCCGCCCGCTGCTCGGGCTGATACCCGCGTCGGCGACCGGCCCGCTGTTCCTGGATCCGGTCAGCACCGGGCTGGCCGAGGGGCTGGAGCTGGTGCAGCAGGCACCGGCCCGCCTGGTCCGCGATGAGCTAGAGCGCGTGTTCGGGGACCGCCCGCGGCCGCCCTGGGCGCGCCTGCTGGCCGCCCGCGACCGCCCGGCCTGGCGTGACCTGGACCGCGCCCTGCGCCTCGCCCACGATCACCTGCTGCACGATGCCTGGCCGCAGGTGTGCAGTGGCTTCCGCGCGGAGCTGGCCTGGCGCAGCAGGCTCATCGCCGAACTCGGCGTCCAGGCCGCGCTGTCGACCCTGCATCCCCGCATTTCCTGGAGCGGGACGGTCATGCAGATCGAGTCGGCCGCGGAGCTGGACTGGTATCCCGGCGGCGCCGGCCTGACCTTGCTGCCGTCGGTGCTGTGGACCGGGCGTCCCATGATCGCGGGCCATCCCGACGGCTCGACGGCGGTCGTCTACCCGGCGCTGACCCCGCTGCCGCTGATCGACGCCGTGACCGCGAACCCGCTCGCCGAGTTGCTCGGCCACACCCGCGCCGACGTGCTGCGCCTGGCGTTCCGGGAGCGCACCACCACCGAGCTGGCCCGCGAGCTGGGGACCAGTGCCGCCACCGTGTCGGGGCACACCAAGACGCTGCGAGCCGCCGGGCTGATCGTCACCGCCCGGGCCGGCAAGGCCGTGCTGCATTCGGTGACCCCGCTGGGCGACAGGTTGCTCGAGAGCGCAGGGGGACGCGATCTCAGACTGCCAGACAGCGGTCAGGCCAGTCGCTGACCAGCATCGCCAGCGCCTGGGCTGCTCGAATGGCAGGTAGTGGCCGGCCTCGTCCAGCACGGCGAAACTGTCGGCCGGGTAGCAGGACAGCCGCCGGAACGAGCCATTACCTCAGGTGCTGCTTGACGCCATATCTGGTGTTACGAGATCGGGGCCGGTTGAAGCAGCGATGGGCGCGTAAAGACGATGTAATTCTTTTCTACGGCGAGACAGCCACTTTTCAGTTTGATGCCATGAAGAAGCGGGCCTCCGCTTCTGGCGGATGCTGGAAGTTGCAAGCACCCGTCTCCACCAGGCAGGGAGGCCCTTATGAATGGAGACTACGCCGGGCGTCAGGTCGTGGGTATGGATCTGCACCGGCGCCGCAGTGTGCTGGTCCGGATGAGCGAGGACGGCCGGAAGCTGGGCACCGCCTGGATCGTCAACAGCCCGGCCGCGCTGCGCGCCGAGCTGGCCCGGGCGGGGGAGAACCCGCGGGTCGTTCTCGAGGCGACGTACGGCTGGTACTGGGCGGCGGACACCCTTCAGGCGGCCGGTGCGGAGGTGCACCTGGCCCACCCGCTGGGGGTGGAGGCTTACGGCTACCAGCGGGTCAAAACAGACGCCAGGGACGCCACCAACCTTGCTGACCTGCTGCGGATGGGCCGGCTGCCCGAGGCGTGGATCACCCCGCCGCAGATCCCGGGACCTGAGGGAGCTGACCAGGTACCGGCAAAAGCTGGTCGGGCTGCGGACCTCGAGCAAGGACCAGGTGCACGCGGTGCTGGCCAAGCTGGGCATCGCGGTGGTCTGCTCGGATGTGTTCGGCGCCTTTGGCAGCTCCTGGCTGGATGGGCTGCAGCTGCCCCAGCCGTATGCCGGCAAGGTGACCTCGCTGCGGGGCCTGATCGGCGAGGTGAACACCGAGATCACCATGCTGGGCGAGGTGGTCGCCGACCTGCTCGCCGGCCACCATGGGTACCGGGTAATCCAGCGGCTGCCCGGGATCGGGCCGGTCCTGGCCGCGGTGATTATCGCCGAGATCGGGGACGTCACCCGGTTCAAGACCGCCGCTCAGCTGGCCAGCTGGGCCGGGCTGACCCCCAAGCACCGCGAGTCCGACACCCGGGTCAGCCGGGGGCATGCGACCAAGCAGGGATCGCGGCTGCTGCGGTGGGCGCTGATCGAGGCGATCCAGCGCGTCCCGGCCGGGTTCAAGGTCCGCGACGCCAAGGACGCGATCATCGCCCGGCGCGGTGAGCAGGCCCGCAACATCGCCAAGGTCGCCGCCGCCCGCCGGCTGCTCACCCTGGTCTACTACGGGCTGCGCGACGGCCAGATCCGCTGCCTGCCCGCACCAGCCCGGGCCGCGTGAGCACGCCCGCACCGGCCAGGCGCGCGGCCGCCGTTCAGTCTGTCCCCCGCCCCCCGGCGGCGCGGACGTGCCCTTGATTGGCCCCGCCCGGCCCTGACCCCACTGACGCGACCTGCCCCATGCCCCCGGCCCCGGCCGGGACCCGCGAAGGGATGACTGCAGCCAGCGGCACCGCCGCCGACCGGGAACCACCCAAACCTGGGGCAGCCCGAACTCAATAACCACCACCCGCCCCCGCCAGACGCTTTCCCCGGCCAGCCGCGATATCGGCTCACCGCCGTCCGCTCGCACGAACCGGCAGCCATCAGGGACAGCAGAACCAGCGGGGCAGCTCCCCCACGCCCCAAACAACCCACCGGCCCGCGAAATGCCTCATCATTCCCACTTGACCCGGCCCCGCTTCTTCAGGGATGACTGAACCCGGACGGCTCAAGATCCGGCGCCTATCCAGGGATGGAGAGGAGCGGGCACGAGGCTCAGCTGGCATCTCCCGACGCGATTGGGGCTAGCGCGGGGAAGGCGTGCAGGCAGATCTCCCTCAGGAACTGGATAAAGAGTTCAGGGGGACTCAGGGCTGGGACGATCAAGCTCCGGCGGCAGCTTTAGGCCCATCGTCTTGGCTAGCTCGATCAGGCCGGGACCGATGGCCTTGCCCAGTGTGCTGAGTGCTGTCCCTGCGGACTGAATGTCGAGCGTCCAGGGGGGCACGGGCTGTGCTTGGACCGTGATCCAGCTGTCCGGGTCACGGGGCGTCTGCAGGGCGAAGACGTGGTCGAAGGTGCGCGCCGAGGCGTCGCGGCGGGTGAAGGCCTCGCCGAGGTCCCATGCCTTGCGGAGAGTGGCGATCAGCGAGGTGTGCCGGAACTCCTCGTTGTACACCGCGCCCTGGCCGACCCACGGCGACACGATGATGGCGGGGACCCTGTAGCCCGAGCGGTCGAACGTGAAGCCGAGTTCGCCCGCTGGCGCGTCCTCGTCCGGGGGGCGGAACGGCGCCGGGAGCGACGTGATCGTAGGTGCCGCCTGGCTCGTCCCAGCCGATCAGCAGGGCTGTGTTCCAGACGTTCGTGCCCGAAGGCCCGGGTGCATGGACCGGTACGTGTTGTATATCTGCTCCAAGAACGCCTCGCCGCCGAGCATCGACGAGGGAGGGTCGAACCCGATTTCGAGATTGGCGCCGATGAGCGATCGCCCGTAGGCCGGGTGGTAGTCGTTATGGCCAGATGCCATGTCCGGCTCGATCAGCGAGAAGTCAGGCAGCGTACCTGCGGCTGCGTCCTTCGCGAATTCGGTGAACGGCACGAAGTGCGTCGCGAGCCGTTCCTGGAGGCGGGGGAAGTGGATGACCCCGGTGAACGACAAGGGCATGGGCTCGGCGACGTAGACCTTCCATGTCTTGCCATGGGCCTCCAGGCGCTCGAAGAGGGTCTCGGCGGTGTTCTTGGTCAGCCATTTCGCTGCCGGGCTGTTCACGACCAGCCCCGACGACGTGGCCGCCGTCCAGAACGAGCGATTCATGAACGTCTGCGATGGCACCTCACAGAACCAGTGATCGAACACGCCGAAATCACGGGCGATGGAGCTGAGCAGCGGGAGCTGCTCGGGCGTGTAGCCCGTCATGATCTGTGCGTACTCGTCGTAGGTGGGCTGGCGGCCGACCTCGCCGGTGAAGGTCTGATGTAGTCGGTGACGAACCCGTCCATGGCCGGCGTCGCCCCGGGCGGCGGCGCATTCCAGGGCTCGGTCACGCCTTCGCCGATCTTGAACCGGTTCGGTCGTCCATGTGTTGTAAAGCTGGGTGTTGGTGTGGAAGTACTCCTCGCCCGGGTCGGGGTTGGGCGAGTCCATATCCGTGGTGATCCCGTAGGGGACCATCTTGCGGTCGGCGCCGTGCTCGGCCCATCCCGGGATCGGGTTACTCAGGTCCTTCCCGATGACGCCGTCGAAGGTCTTGCCATCGCCGGGGCCGTACAGGCGGCCGAGCACGTTGTCCAGGGACGGTTCTCGAAGAGCACAACCACGACATGGTCGAGCGCGTTGGCGCGGGTCGCGGCCGGGCATGTCAGTCTCCAGTCATTCGAGGACATCTCGGATGTCCGTCGCGCCAGGCAGCGATGGGTGTCATTCTGCTCCACGAGCGGGGTCGCTGATTCACCCCGCCAGGGTGATCAGGTTGCGGTCCGCCAGCGAAGGCATGTCCCCCAGCACATCGCCGATCTTGCTAACGCTTTGCTAACAACGGCTCTGGAAATGTGTGGACGATCCTGGACTCCGGCAGGAGCCAACGCGCCATATAGGCCGGTCAGCTGGACCGTGGTGGACTGGCGTGGACCCGCAAATCCTCCTGAAAAACGGAAGGTCGGCAGTTCGATCCTGCCCCTGACCACCACTCTGTCCGGGGCAATCCTCCGGCGGGTTCCCGTACGGGGCGTTAGACGGCAAGTGACGGACGCGGTCAACTAGGCCTCTCCGGCTTCCGCGCCTACGCTGCTCTTCCAGGGAGGGTGACGGTGCCGCGTAGATCGTCCGTGCCCGGCTGACATCTCGGATGGATCGAGATGATTCGCACGATCAGTCCCGCATCACGTGCGGCGGCCACGTCCGTCGAGCAGGAGCGACGCGTTGGCGGGGTCGTGCCGGACCTGGGCCGGGTGGCCCACGCCCCCGGCGCTGCAGGATCAGCCGGAACTCGGCTGCGTGCTCACGGGCGCGGGCGGCAGCGGGGTCGGGCTCGTCCTCGAGGTGCCGAGCCCGTCCGGCCCCGCGACCCGCCGGAAGGTCGGCACCGCTCGGCGCACGGCGTGATTGACGCTTCCCAGCGTGGCCCCGCACGGCGGAAACGGAACAGCGCCTACGTCGAGCGCGCCAGGTCGCTGAGTCCGTGCGGCGCGAGCTGCACCGGCGCCTGGCGATCAGGTTGACGACCACGATTCGGCAAGCCGGCCGCGACCGAATTACGGGTCATCGGCATGGCCATCCGCTCGGCGCGGGTCTGGCGTCCGGTCATAGATGGCGACTCCTTCCTTAACCGAGCTTCGGGGGCTAGCCGGGCGTAACAGCCGGCCGGGCCAGCGCTTGATCTGCGCAGGGGAATCTGTGGCCCGCACAGGCTGGCCGCGTCAGGACCAGGCAGGCCGCCCACAGGCCTTCGCTGAAAGGCGGCGTGAGGGCGAAGGAAGGAGTGCCCGCAGACAGAAGGTGCCCTCAGTGGAGATATCAGTCAGCTCGGGCGGGTCACCCAGGGGCTGCATGGCCCCGCAGGCCAGGCCGGATCGATATGGTCGCGTCCTATGGCGCCATCAGTGCTGCCAGTGACCTGGGCCGCTCGGCCCGCCACCGTCGGCAGTGTCCGCGCTCGCGGTGCTTTACTGTGTAACCCCGCGCGGCCGGGCGCAAACTCCTAGCCGGGGCGTGGCGTTGCTGGCGTTTGTCCGTAGTTGTCCGTGGCAGTCCGGGACTGCCCGCGGCTGACCGCCACTCCCAAGGGATCGGGCGCCCGCGAGGACGACCGGGAAATACAGTCAGGCTAGGCGCAGGCTAGGTACGAGGTGGCCGACTTCTACGTCGCCGGGTTCGACTCCACCGATGATCCGGTACCGCTGGCCCTGCTTGATCTGCTCGGACCGGTCGCTGGCCTGCGTGTCCTTGACGTCGCCTGCGGCAATGGTCGCTCACCCGGGAGCTGGCCCGGCGTGGCGCTGATGTCCACCGGGATCGACCGGTCGGAAACCTGAATCAGCAAGGCCGTGGACGCTGAGCAGAACGAGCACCTAGGCATCCGCTATGTCCATGGGGACATCAGAGAGGCCCGCAAGGGCTTGCTCTGACGGATTTCGAGCAGGCCGCCTGTCATTTCGGACTCTCTGACATCGATGAGCTGGAGCCCGCCATCGCCGCGATCAGCGGATCTCCGGACCCTGCCTGCTTCGCGTTCTCGATAGTCGCCCGTCGCTCCCCCGGGGGAAGGAGATCTCCGGGTCGTGGCCGCAGACCGGCCGTTATACGACGAAGGCCACTGGATCGTCAGGGCCCCGGCCGTCCTCGCTGCGTGCGCCGGGTGGGAGCCAATCACCGGATGCTCTCGACCTACCTCAACACGCTCAGGCAGCATGACCTCTGGCTTGACCAGATAGCCGAGCCCCTGCGCGCGCGACAGACTGGGACCCAACCCGCCAGGCCGACACAAGCCCGTATACCCTCGCGGCCCGGACGCTGAAGATCACCCGCGGACACGAGTGATTCTGTCGGCGTGGCGGGTGTTGGCCGCCGCCCAGGCTTCGACCATGGCGTTTCCGCCGTGTCCTTCATCTTCGTTGATGATCAGCTCGCTGCCGGGCCAGGCCTGGTGGAGTCGCCAGGGGATCACGGAGGGTCCGCTGATGTCGCGGCGGCCGTGGATCAGCGTGGCGGGTACACCGGCCAGGTGGTCCATCTGCTCCAGAATCGAAGGGGCGAGGAAGGCGTCATGAGCCCAGTAGT
Source organism: uncultured Actinomycetes bacterium (assembly GCA_963795575.1). GTDB lineage: Bacteria > Actinomycetota > Actinomycetes > Streptosporangiales > Streptosporangiaceae > PALSA-505. The sequence goes on from CAWCII010000013.1 coordinate 108,233, forward strand.
GGGTGACGAGCGTGGCGAAGACATGCCGGAACTCGGCGTCGTCCCAGCGAGGGTCCCGGTGCACGCCGCCGGTGCCGATGGAGACGTGGTGGTCTTCCCATTCCGCCCAGGCCTGGGAGGCGGCGTCGCGGGTCGTCGGGTCGGCGTGCCCATCAGCTGCGCGTATGCCTCGATGAGCCGGGCGTGGCCGCGTCGGTATCCGATGCCGGCTTGCTCGGCGTGGCTGGCCAGCCGGTCCCAAGCCTCCGGGTAGACCGCGCCAACGGTCTCGGTGATCCAGCCCACCTGGAACCGGTCGGTAGTGGTGACGGCCATGGCCACGATGCCGAGCACTCGTTCGGGGTGGGCCTGGGCGTATGCGAGGGCAAGAGTCGAGCCCCAGGAGACGCCGTTGACCAGCCACCGGTCAGCCGCGAGATGCTCACAAAGCCGCTCGAGATCATCGATCAGGTGGGCCGTTGTGTTCTGGCTGAGGTCATAGCCCTGTGCGGTGACGTGCGGCACGGACCGGCCACAGCCGCGCTGGTCCAGGCCGATGATGCGAAACCTCGACGGATCGAACCTTTTCCGGTAGCTCCCTGTGCCGATAGTGCCTCCGGGGCCGCCGTGCAGGTACACGGCGGGGATGCCGCCGGGATTCCCCGACTCCTCCCAGTAGACCTCGTGGCCATCACCGACAGGCAGCAGCCCGGACGCCCGTATCTCTGTCTTATCGAACACGGTGCGCGACAATACCGGGACTCCAAGATCCCCGGTGCTGTCACCCTGGTCCCGGCTGGGCTACCCCTCGGCCAGACCTGGCAGCAAACCACAGCCGCGGCGCCCCTCACCTTCCATCTGGCCACGACCGACACGGAATAGGTCACAACCTCTACCGATATACAAGATCAGCGTGCCATTACCGTGCCATTGACCGAGGTCAGCTAAGGGCAGCACCGGGTACCTCCGGTCAAGAGAATTTGCAGGTCAGCTCCTCTGAGCGAGCGGTGCGGTACACCTTCCAAGCCGGGGCTACCGTCGTCCTCGCTGCACGATGATCTCGGTCGAATCCGCCGAATAAGAGCCGAGGCGCTGCATAGGTCGCGGGCCGCCATAGTTGCAGTTCACCGCCGTACAGGAAGGTCCATGCGGGACCGGCCAAGCATATTGGTCCAGACTGAACCAATCCGGACGATCGCGACCCGAGCGGCTAATGCGGCGCGAGCGCCGATGGCAGGGACCCGAGTGCCGGTCAATCGGCTCGGGGCAACGGGCGGCGGTACCTTATCTCGGTCAGCCGGAACCCCAGGCTGTCGTCGTCTTTCACCGCTCCGTCAAGGGACCAGTCGCCCGCCTCGTAGAACCGGCGGGCACGAACGTTGGAATCGAGAACCCACAGGCTCGCCTGTTCAAACCCCGCCACGGTCAGGTGCTCAAGCGCAGCCGCCATAAGCTGGCGGCCGAGCCCGTTCCCGCAGGCATCGGGAAGCAGGTAGATCGCCCGGACCTCGCCGACCTGCGCCGGAATTTGATCGTCATCGCGGGTTGGGCCAAGGCTGGCGAATCCGGCCAGGACATCACCGCTGTCCATGACCACGGTTGCGCTGCGGGACGAGTCCGGCCGTTCGAGCATCCGCTTCCAGGCACCGGCCCGCTGCACCAGATCGAGACTGTCCAAATACTCCTGCGGGACCAGGCCCCGGTACGCCTGCTGCCATGACCTCACATGCACAAGCGCGATTTGCCCGGCATCCTCGACCCGGGCCAGCCTCACCTCCATAGATTCATACTCAACCCCGGCCGGACCGCGTACATGCCACACGCCAGGTCCCCTGGGAGCCAGCGCGGGAGCCACCCGGGGACGTTCGAGCGCAAGCGCGACGCCGACAAAGATCACCGTGCCATTAACGCTGTTCTGGCACGAATGTGACACGCCGGGATCGGGCCGCTAGCACTATGCTGTGACCTGGCGGATGCCCGGCCCCGCAGGATGAGGAGGGCTCCTCATGAATACCTCACAGCGACCGGACTCATCCGGGCCGGGCGGCTTCCTGCCAGCGCTTCGCGGCCGCTGGCAGATCGCGCCCGGGCTGGCGGCACTCGGCCTGCTCGCCGCCGCAGCCTATGTCCTGGTAATCCCCAAGGTCTATACCGCGACCGCTTCCGTCAGGCCCGCCGCCACGCCCAATAGCGGCTTTAACGTGCTTCCGTACCGGGTCCCCGACCTGCGCGGCGACGCACAAGCGGCGCGGTCGGCCGGGGTGGCAGCGATCGCCGGGCAGATGCTGCACAGCAGCATGTCTGCGCTGGCGCTGAGTAACAAGGTCACTGTGACCGTTCCGCCGGGCTCCGGGGCACTGGACATCGCCTGCACGGCGTCGTCGGCCAGCAGCGCGGCGAGATGCGCGAACGCCTTCGCCGCCGCTTACCTGAAGGACCGCAGCGCCAGCGCGGCGCTCAGCCAGCAGATTACGCTGCTGAAGACCGAGCTCAGCTCCGTGCAGAAGGCGGTGGCCAGGCTGACAACGAAGATCAGCGGCCTGCCCTCGAACTCTGCTGAGAAGGCAGCCGCGCAGGCGCAGCTGCTGCATTCGGACCAGAGCCAGCTCAGTAGCCTGAACGGCCAGCTGACCGTGCTGTACGGCCAGGCCGCCCAGACCAGCGGCGGGACCGTCATCACGGCCGCCTCGCCGCCACGCCAGCCGACCAGCCCGGGCAAGACCCTGGTGCTGACGAGCGGGCTGGCGGCCGGGCTGTTTCTCGGCCTGATCGTCGAATTCTGGGTGGACCGCCGGGACAAGCGAATCTGGTCCGCCGTCGTGCGCTGAGCATCACGACGCAGACGGGATCGCGTCTCCGTGGCCAGGCCGGGCGTGCCGTATCGTCACAGTCATCGATGTTGATCGTACGAGCAGCACATCGCGTCGGCGCGGGATATACGCAGGACGAGCACGGGACCGGGAGGCCGGATGATGGCATCGGCCCAGATCACGCCCCGTGCTCTAGTCGCAGCAGTCATGGTCTGTAAAACCGTCGGCTATGCAGTAGGAGACGGGGCGGAACCCGCCCAGCCAGGACTCTCGGCTTGGGCGGCGTGCTCGGCGCGCAGGATGCCCATCATGATGAAGTCCTTCCAGCCGTCAGGATAGAGTTCGGCTTCCCGGCGGACCCCTTCCTGGCGGAAGCCGCAGGCCAGGTAGCAGTTGATGGCACGGCTATTACTGGCCACCGCCTGCAACTCGACGCGGTGCACGCCCAGCACATCAAACGCCCAGGCCAGCACCAGCCGGGTAACCTCACGGCCCAGCCCTTGGCCGCGCAGGGCAGCGACGAACAAGCCCACCGTGTACTCCGCGGAGTGCTGCTCGGGGTTCACTTCAAGACCGGCGCTGCCGATGCAGTGGCCGTCGTATTCGACCATCCAGGTGTAGGTGCGGGGATTCGGCGGGGAGCTGGCGGCGGTCAGATACTCCCGGGTGTGGTGGCGGCGGCCATCCCACTCCCGCCGCCACGACGAGCCGTAGCCGTCCTCTTCCTCGGGGTCGATGGGATGGCGCAGCCGGTCATCAACATCGGAGTCCCGCGGGCCACGCAAGATGACCCGCTCGCCGTGCAACGTCGGCAGCGGCGGTAGCGGCAGCGAGTCCAGCATGAGCCAGACTCTACGCACTGCCCGGCAAGGCCCACCCGCGCGCTACCAGCCAGGCCTCGTGCACGGGACCGACTTGCCGCCGTCAGGCCTGAAGAGCGGATGGTCGCACGACAGTGACGCCGCTAGTTCGGGACGAAGAGGCTCGTGTCGTGGCCCGCATTAGGCTGGACTTCATGGCCGAACCGACGTACACCGTGAAGGCTCTCGATGAGTTGACGTGGGCCGCGTTCGCCACGCTGGTAGAGCGCAACAACGGCATCTTCGGTGGCTGCTGGTGCATGGGCTTCCATGACGACGATTCCCGAACGAACCCAGGCCACAACCGTTCTGCCAAGGAGCGCCGGGTGCGGGAAGGCCGGGCGCATGCCGCCCTCGTATACGAGGGGGACGACTGCGTGGGCTGGTGCCAATTCGGCGCACCCGACGAGGTGCCGCGGATCAAGAACCGCGCCGCGTACGACAAAGGCCGGACAACCTCGCCGGACTGGCGGATCGCGTGCTGCTACGTCGGTAAGGGGCACCGGCGTCAGGGCGTTGCCACGGCGGCGCTCGCCGGTGCGCTCGATCTCATCGCGGGTCTGGGCGGCGGGACCGTCGAGGGATACCCGGAGGGCGCCGACGCGGTGCCCGCCGGATTCCTCTTCAACGGTGCCTTGTTGACCTACGACAAGCTCGGGTTCATTCGTGACCGCAAGATCGGCAAGCACCGCTGGGTCGTGACCAGGGTCGTGGAGCCGAGGTCATAGGAAACGCGGGTCAACGGTCCATTCCGGCACCGTAGCGCAGTGAACCGGCAGCATGATTGGCGTGCACGGCCTGCACCCGGCCCAGTGGTCGCTGACGGCAACCGTGACGGCAACGTGGGCAGCCAATGCCAGCCTTGCGCAGCCACGGACAGCCAGACCCTGCCGCGTGCGCGGGCTGAGCTGGGCATCCGCCCAGCGCGCCGATCACCCTTTCTGTTCTCTCGTGCTGGCCCGGAATTACCGCTCGGTGCGTGCGTAAGGGGATCCCCTTGCGGAGCAGGCGGTGCTAACCGACGCTGCCGTCGATCGCCTCGCGCAGCAGGTCGGCATGACCGGCATGGCGGGCCGTCTCCTCGATCAGATGCAGGAGGACCCACCGCAAGGAGAAGTGCTTCCCGCGGACGGGCTTCACCGACAACTGCTCAAGCCCTGAGGCCTGTCGGACCACGGCCCTACTCCGGTCGCAGGCGTCGCGGTAGCGCTGGCGCAGCTGCTCTGGACCTATCTCAGCGGGCACACGAAATTGCCAGTCGGGGTCGGCATCCCAGTCGGCGCCAAGAAACGGGTCGCGGTCAGGCTGACCCAGGAAGTGGATCTCCATCCAGTCTTCCTCGGCGAGCGACAAGTGGTAGACCAAGCCTGCCAGGGTCAGCGTGGACGGAGGATGCAACTGTGCCATCTGCTCTCGGTCGAGCCGGTCGGTCTTAGCGAGCAGCGCTTCGCGCTGGACGTCCAGGTACTGCCCGAGCATCTCGATCTCGGAAGCATCGGGATCAGGTTCCCTTCGCATCCGCGAAGCCTACGACGTGCTCAGTGGTTGCAGATACGGAACCTTGTCGGGCGGGCGAACAACGAGCGACGCCAGATCTCGTGCTGATCGGGGCCGTGGCATTAGCCGCCCCGTCACCGGGCCGGGCGCCCGCAGGGGATCCCTTTGCGGGACGGTGACTCGTTTGCATGCCCAGCCGCCGTCCCAACGCCTTAGAGCTCGAGTATCGCGGCGGCGATCTCATCGGCGGCCGCAACGGGGATGGCCGTCGCGGCCTGCTGGAGCACGAGCAGCTTCGCACCGGGGATCTCGCGCGCAAGTACCTCGCCGTTGCCGACGGGGAAGAACGGGTCCTGTTGTCCGTGCACCACGAGCACCGGGATCGCGAGCTCGGGCAGGCGTTCGCGCCAGCGCGGCTTGCAGTTGAGCTTGGAGAACACCATGCCCATTTGGTTGGCCATATGGACCGCGGGCTCTGTGCCCGGTGTGCGATCCCAGATGCGCTCGGCACGCGCGTGTGCGGCGGCGGGGTCGTCACCGAGGATCTGCCGCGCCGGCGGTGGCGTACTCCGCGACGGCCGCCCGGTCGGACCAGTCGGGCATCGGGCGGGAGAACAGGCGGTCCATCATCGTCGCGTCATGCTCGGGCAGGTCCGCGTCGACCAGGCCCGGCGCGACGGGCCGCGTTCCGACCAGGGTCAGCGCCGAGAACGTGTCCGGGTGATCGAGCGCGGCGACCTGGGTGACCATTCCGCCCACGCCAATGCCCGCCAGGTGCGCGGGCCGGTCATCGAGCTTGCGGGCCAGCGACGCGGCGTCGGCTGCGAGATCGCGCAGCGTGTACGCCGGGGCCGCGGGGTCAACGGTGGTTCGACGCGCCGCAGTCGCGCAGGTCGTACCGCACGACGTGACGTCCCCCGCGCGCGAGCGCCTCGCAGAGTGCGTCGGGCCACGAGAGCATGGTCGTACCGCCGGCGAGCAGCACCAGCGGCGCCGACGCGTCGCCGAAGTGCTCGACCCCGAGCGTGACACCGTTGGACTCCACCGTCGTCATGCGACCGGCGCCAACACGATAGAAACTGACTGCTGCTTTGCGGACGTTGGCCGGGTTCTAACAATCAATGCAACTTTGCTCATAGGTATACAGACTCGCTCGTGGAGTCGAACTCATCGGCTCGCAGGACGATCCCTCTCGGGCCTGCGATCTCTTCCGTGTCAGGTCCGGGACAGCCCCAGGTCTGAGCCTTCGACCTCGTCATGGCCGGTGGTGACGGTGTGCCCGGTGGGCTGGCCGCGCGGCGGCGTTGCGTCATTTCTGCTGTCAGCGACGTTCAGGCGAGCTGCCGGTCGATGGCCGGGATGCGTTCGATCAGGCCTGCCAGCGCCGTGCGGGAGCGGCCGGGTTCGCCGGCCGTTATCAGGTGCGCCATGCCGTCGTCGCCGGCGGCGGCCGCGGCCGGGATCCAGTCGAGCATGGCCCCGATCCGCGGCGGGACGGCGTGCAGGATCTGGCGGGCGCCGGGACCGCCGTAGGCCGCCGCGATCACCCGCAGCCTGGCGGCGGCGGTCCCGGGACCGGTGTCGCGGCACAGCGGCACGCAGTTCCAGGCGATGAACGCCAGTTCCAGCAGCGGCGTGGCCGGGGCCGCCAGGTCCCAGTCGAACACGCCCGCCAGCTCGTCACCGTCGAAGCACACGTTGTACGGCGCGATGTCGTTGTGCCCGGTCAAGCGTGGAACCGGGCACCGGGACGTACCGCCACGGCCCGGGATGGCAGAAGCCCGCCACCGCGTCGTGGAAGCCGCGGGTCCAGCGGGCCACCGAGACGATCTGCCCGGCGCTGAGCGTCTCGGTGTCCATGTCGACCACCCGCCCGGGCAGGTAGGACAGCACCTCGCGTCCCTGCTCGTCGCGCCCGAGGACGCGGGGAATGTCCGGTACCCGCGGGGCGAGGTAGCCGAGCAGCGCGTGCACGGCCGCAGTCCACGGCCCGGTGGGGCGGTGCACCGTGTCGCCGACGCGCACCGCCCCGCCGATGTTGCCCGCCAGGCGGACCTCCCGATCACCATCACCCACGGCCCCATCCTGCCCGCTCCCGGCGCCCGTCGGCCGCGCTGGCCGCCGCGACGGGCGCAGTGCCGCCGAAGACTCCCTACGACTACCCGTCCCGGCACGGAACAGACGCATCAGACACGACCTGACCCGCGGTTTACAAGTTTGCGGAGGCTACCAGGCCGGAGCTTCGTGGCCCTGCTGGGATAGCTGTCCCGATGCGCCGCCGTCCGCTGTCGTGCAACGCCTTGGCTGCACTGTTGGCTGCACAAGCGAGGGAGCGGTTTGACAGGCCATGACCGCTGGACCTGGCACACTGCGGACCACCTGCGCAAACACGGTGTCCCGGAGTGTCAGTTACACCTTCCTCCACATATATCCCACGGGCGGTGGTTGCGCCTGCTCCTCCCCGGTCCTTCTCGCAGCTGCCATCACTTGGCCGTGGCCGCCGTGTCAGGGCTCGCGAAGCGACCGCGCAACGGCTTGGCCTTGACTCGGTGGAGACGGCCAAGATCATCGTGCAGCGAGGAGGACGGGTAGCCTCAGCCGTGGAAGCTGCGGTTAGACCTCACCGGACCAGCGTTTATGCAGGCCATGGTCATGATATTGGCCATGACCGCGAGTGCCCGCGTCTGACCGCTCGATCGGGCACGCCGCAGGCACGAGCCAGGTAATGGGACTTCGGCGGTTGTGCGTTGAAGAGGTGTGGGAACCCCACCATTGGACTTCGCGGAGTTCTACCGACGGTCGGCAGATGAGTGCCTGCGCGCTGTCCTCGTCAGCGTCGGTGACCTGGACACGGCACAGGATCTCGCCGACGAAGCCTTTGCCCGGGCCTGGGCATCATGGCGCACAGTTAGCAGGCACCCGGCGCCGACGGCTTGGGTGGTCCGCACCGCGCTGAACGCGAACATCTCCCGGTGGCGGCGCCGCCGCAGAGAGGTATCAGTCCCAGACCCTGGCACGGTCGCGGACCCGCCGATGGCTGGCGGGGGCGCCGACAGCCCCATCGATCCCAGGATCATGGCGTCCCTGATGCGGCTACCTGCCCGGCAACGGCAGGTTGTCGCCTTGCGGCTGATCCTTGACCTGGATACCGGCTCCACCGCGGAGGTGCTCGGCATCGCGCCCGGCACGGTCATGTCTCATCTGGGCCGTGCCATCGCCGCGTTGCGCGAGGACCTGATGCCCGAAAGACAGCAGGAGAGCCCATCATGAAGGACAACGAACTGATCACGGCGGTGCGGCAGTCCGTCGCCGATGTCCATACGACCACCCCGGTGGAACAGATCCTGCGCCGTGGCCGCGCGGCGCGCGCCCGGCGCCGGATTCCCCTCCTCACCGGAGCCCTCGGGGCGGCAGCCGCGACGGTACTCGCCGTGACGACCCTGCTGCCCGGCACTCACCACCCCAGCCCTCAGCCCCGCGCCCAGCTGGCGGCTTGGACGGTGACAACGCAGGCCGACGGCAATATCAGGGTCACCATCCGCGAGCTGCACAATACGGCCGGACTGCAACGCAGGCTCCGCGCAGACGGGGTACCGGCCAGCGTCACCTCCATCGCCCATCCGAACCCGGCGTGTCGATCGTGGCCGGGCGCCCCTCTCCGCGGAATGTCCACTCCCGCAGGCAAAGCCTTGGTCAACAAGGTCTTCCCGTGGTCTGCGGGGCAGACCATCGTCATCGACCCCTCGGCCCTTCCAAGCGGCGGCGGCGTCCAACTGGAGGCTGGCTTCCATGGGCATGGGCCCGGCGCGTCTGGAGCAATCGGGGTCGGCCTGGTGCATGCCAGCACGCGGTGCACCGGTAGCTGAGCCGTCCGGCCGCTCCCCCGGCGAATTGGTCACCTGGCCGAAGGGCCGCGCGCCCAGCTCGCGCGGCCCTTCGTGTTATGCGTCCGGCTGGCCGTCGGCCAATCCTTCGCAGGCGCTCAACCCAGATGAATGCCCGCCCGGTCACGGTCGGCGTAGCTGATCGCCTGCGACGGCCCGCGCGGCCGCCATGAACCGCCATTTGGCGCGGCCGCCCGAACTGGACGACGCGCGCAGCGAGGAAGACGGCTAGGCGATGCCGCTGCATGCTGTGTGAGCCGTCTCGATCTGGGCGTCCTGTGCGGGTGTGGCCCGGCGCGCGCCGACCGGGGCCCTCAAGGCCGGAGGGAGGCGCAAGTGCCGGGCCAGCGCCGGCGCGCAGCTACGCTGCCTTGATTCACTATTACAGCCAATTTCGGCAGTACTCGGACTGGTGCCGCTGCACTAGTCGGTCTCGGGCGGCAAAATTCGGTCATTGCTTCCGGGAATTGGGCGACGGCGCCCAGGCCGAATACTTCGCCCGCCGCTCGCTGGATATGGTGGACGGCTACACTCGCGGCCGGACATTTAACGTCATCCTGCGCGCCAATGCCCATCTCCAGCAGCGCGACCTGGATGAGGCATGCGCCGCCGGGGGCCAGGCACTTGATCTCGCAGTCGGACTGAATTCAGCGCGGACAATCAGGTACATGCGCGACTTGGGAAGGTACGCCGCGCCCTCCATCAGGTCCCGCATCCACAACTTCGTGTTATACCTCTCGCGGTCATGATTATTTGCCGTGGCATGGTGGCCTCCCAATCTCTACCCGCATCAATGCGCAGCGGCAGAATCGCATGGTCACCGACAACTGCCAGCACGGCCCATTCACCGAGGTAGCAGGTTCCGTCTCCGGCCCTGGTTTCACCTGCGGGTCAGGAAGACAGGAATAGGTCCTGCCAAGATAGCGGGGTGGTGTTCTGGGTCAGTAGTGCTTGCGGCCTGTGAGGAGCAGGTATTCCCAGTCCATGACGGTGGTCCCGGTTCCATAGTCGTAGCGGCGGGCAAGCTCGGCGAGTGCCTGATCGAGTGCCTCGGTGCGGCTGGGATCATCGGCGATGCTCCGGTAGACGGCGATGGTCGGGCCGTAGCGGGCCTTGAAGTAGTCACGGAAGTCCGCTGCCTGTGCGAACAGCTCTACCCGGACGACACCGCGACGGGCCGAGATGCCGGTTACCCGGTCGCCGAACAGCGCCCGGACATGATGTTCACTGCCCCACAGTGGCGGCGGCTGCGCGCCGGGCGGAGGCGGGGGAGCATAGGGTTCCATAGCGGCAAACATCTGGCCGATAAAGCCCTCAGGGGTCCAGCTGACCAGGCCGATGGTCCCGCCCGGCCGACAGACCCGAACCATCTCGTCGGCGCTGGCCTGGTGGTGCGGGGCGAACATGACTCCCAGGCAGGACATGACGACGTCGAACTCGCCGTTGTCGAACGGGAGCGCTTCGGCATCGGCTTGCCGCCATTCCAGCTGGAGCCCCTCCTGCTGCGCCTGCCGCTGTCCGGCGGCCAGGAGTTCGGGAGTGAGGTCGCTGGCGACCACGCGCGCCCCGGCGCGGGCGGCGGGGATAGCGGCGTTGCCAGATCCGGCGGCCACATCAAGTACCCGGTCTCCGGGCCGGACCCCGCAGGCGTCGGCCAGGATCTGGCCCAGGCCGGGAATGATGTCAGCGGCCAGGGCGGGGTAATCACCCAGGGCCCACATGGCGCGGTGCTTGTCCTTCAGCGCCCGGTCGGCCCCGGGCGCAGCTGTCGGTGCGGTCATCTTGGATCATCCTTCGCGGTCGGTGGCCGATGGCGGCTGCAGACACTGCTGCGACGGGATCGACGTTAGGAAGCGACCACCTGCCCCGGCTAGTACAAGATCTGTACCGCCCCTGGCCCGGCACGCGGTTCCGCCTTACGGTGCTGGGCATGGGCTCCTCCTACCACCAGTTCTGCCCGGTGGCCAAGGCCATGGAGCTGCTGGATGAGCGGTGGACGATGCTGATCGTCCGCGAGCTGGTCACCGGCAGCCAGCATTTCAACGAACTGCGGCGCGGGGTCCCGCGGATGTCACCCACGCTGCTGTCCAAGCGGCTGAGCCAGCTCGTCCGGGCCGGAATCGCAGAACGGCACACCGACGACGGCGACGTGCGGTACACGCTCACCACCGCGGGGCGCGAGCTGCAGCCGGTCGTCGAGGCCCTCGGTACCTGGGGTATCCGCTGGATCGGCGAAATCGGTGATGAGGACCTCGACCCCAAACTGCTGTTGTGGGACATGCACCGCAACATCGACCATCATGCTGTCCCGGCCGGGCGGACCACCATCCACTTCACCTTCCCCGGCACCCCCGCACGCAGCCGATACTGGTGGCTGGTGATCACCGCAGGCCAAGCCGACGTCTGTGACGCCGACCCCGGCTTCCCGGTCACCATCACCATTACCGCCATTCTGTGGCATCTGGTCCAGGTCTGGCGCGGCGACCTTGACTGGCACACTGCATTGCGCACCGGCAATATCACCATCACCGGCCCCGAAGAACTGCGCCGCAGCGTCCCCCGCTGGTTCACGCTCTCAGCCTTCGCACCGGTATCACGGCCCATCCCGTCCGCGCCCAGCCGAGACGGCAAATCATCAGCTAGCACACGGCCTTGACGCGGCTGTGACCATGATCCGGAACATATACGGAACGATCACGGCCGCAGATACGAGCATGAAGAGGAACCCAACTGGCAAAGAACAAGATTCGCGACGCTACAACGGCGGCCTCCGGAGCCGTGTGCGTGCCCAGTGGCCTGCGCCCCGCCGGCTGGGACGATCAGCTGCTTTGCGGGGTGTCGACGCCGACGATCCAGGTGACGCCGAAGCGGTCGGTGAGCATGCCGTAGAGGGGCGCGAAAGCAGCGGGCGCGAGAGGGATGAGGGTGGCGGTCGCTCCGTCACTGAGCGCGTCCCACAGGGGCTTGATCTCGTCGGCGTCCGTGCTCTGGAGCGTGATGTAGAAGGCGTTCTCGCCGGGGTTGTAGGACTTGGAGGGCTGTACGTCGTAGGCCATGATGTCGAAGCCGTTCGGGGCGGCGACGCGTCCGAATGCGACCTGGTCGGTCTGGGCGGGGTCTTCGACGGCGTGGATGTCGGCGTAGGTAGCGATCGAGAGGTCGCCGCCGAACACAGACTGGTAGAACTCAAGCGCCTTTCGGGCGCCGCCGCGGAAGTTGATGTGGGCTGTGGGGGTGACGCTCATGACAGTCTCCTCAATGGCGGGTGGTGCGGGCACGCCCGCGCCGAGCAGCGCTCATGGCTTCATGACATCCTGGAACACCTGCCACGTGGGCAAAGGGCGCCTGTGCCCCACGGATGAGACGAATACGCGGCACGCCGCCACGTCGGCCAGCCCGACCAAACGCTCAGCCTGCACCGTCGGACATCCTCACTGTGGTCGGACCCGTGGCTGCGACGACGATCAGCGGCACGCAGATAAGCAGAAGCCACCGGAACCTTCGGGTCCGCTCTGGTCGAAGTGTGCTCACCCTGGCTGCTCTGCCCGGCTGCCAGCGGCTCGAACGTACCGTCGCAGCTGTTGCCCGGGAGGGTCTCGCGCGCCGGTCGTTCTTCCTGGTGGCCGGGCTGGTGGTCGCGGCTTAACCGGGCCGGTGACGGGCAGGAGGGGATACGGCGAGGGCAGGAGGCTAAGCTCGCGCGTTAGATCGTCGGCTGTTATCACCTCAGGGTCCAGTCGGCCCGTGAGTGCCAGCGGCCACGGGTCCGCGCCCCGTCTGGTATGAAGCCCTCATGTGGGTTGCTATGAGCGCTGCCGAGCGGGAGGAGTTCCTTGCCGGCGTACATGTCGGCGTGCTGAGCGCGGCGGCGGGCACGGCGGGCCAGACGCTGGCCGTCCCGGTCTGGTACAGCTATCAGCCGGGTGGGCTGCTGACCGTGCTGACCGGCCGGCGGTCGCGCAAGGCCGCGGCGATCCGCGCCGCCGGCCGGTTCAGCCTGTGCGCCCAAGACGACAGCCAGCCCTACCGTTATGTCAGCGTCGAGGGGCCAGTCGTCGGCGAGGAGGAACTCGATCCTGCCGAGCGGCTCGCGATGGCCCGCCGCTACCTCGGCACCGCGGGCGGTGACCGATACATTACCGACAACCCAGACACCGGGCGCGAGAACGTGGCGTTCCGGATGCGCCCGGAGCACTGGCTCAGCCAGGATCAGGGCAAAGGACAAACCGCAGGGTAGTGCTCCGTGCGGGCGGGATAGCGCGGGATACGCCGCTGGCCACCGCGAGGCAGCGGCCTGGCGCCCACTCAGGCAGCACGTGGCGACCGGCCGCCACCGTAGGCACCCGAGCCACATTGGGCCTAGCCAGAACGGTCCCTCGGCCGCAGCCAGACGGCCACGTCGGCGACCAGGCTGCCACCCGGATCGGCGGCGCTGCGTCTAGCCCATCTGGAGGTCGGTCACGCAGAGTGCCGGGCTCGGCGGCCGCGCCGATCGCTATCGCCATGGCTACGATCGCCCGCTTCGGCTGGGCACGAGTCGTGTGATCGGCAGGACCATCGCCGGTTGGCGGCGCGATGCCGGTGCGTCATGCGATCAGCAACCGGTCAGCCAATGCGGCAAGTGTCCCGTGGCGGGAGCATGAAGGCGGGACGCGGTCGCTGACACTCGGCACCTGGGGGATGCGCGGCAGCTGGGCTGCGCGCTCGCCGCGCTGATCGCCGAGGAGACCGGCGCCGGTGCAAACGACGCTGAGCCCTGGGCCGCCGCACGCTGACCGGTGTCCACCCCACGCTCGATGACTACGCGCGCGGGGCGCGTACTCACCGGAGCCTTCCATCCCGGCCTCGCCGCGAGGTCCGCAGCCGCGGCAAGCGCGCGCTCGCCGTCCTCGAAGCCGGGCTCGGCCACCAGCGGGTGAGGTGACGCGCGGCGCGCCCCGAAGGGCCGGCCGCGAACGTCGTCGGCGTTCGCAGCGCGCAGGCGCTCTGGCAGATCCCGCTAGCAGGACCACAATGAAGTCCTGGCGAGACGAGCGCCTCGGTGCGGCAGTCCGCTCCGATGCCGAGAACCGCCTCAACAGCACGTCCGGCAGCTCATGACCCCCCTCCAGTGCCACTGGAGGAACCCTGCGATGACTTTCCGCGCCGCGGGGAGTCGCATCCTGTGGCTCATATAGCGTGCTGCCACGACCGATTCAGGCCGCGTCCAAAGGAGTAGATATGCCCGAGCACAGGACCGGAACCCGCAAGGAATGGCAGGCGGCCCGTGAGGAGCTCGCGCAGCTCGAGGCCGAGCAGGCGCAGCGCAACGAGGAGATCCGGAGGAAGCGGCTCGAGCTTCCGTGGGTCGCGGTCGAGAAGGACTACGAATTCGACACCGAGGACGGTAAGAAGAGCCTCGCAGACCTCTTCGAGGGCCGCTCGCAGCTTCTCGCCTACAACATCATGTTCGGCCCCGCGTACTCACGCGGCGCGTGTCCTGGGTGTACGAGCCTCGGCGACGAGCTCGACGGGACGCTGGTGCACCTCAACCACCGCGGCGTGACCCTGATCTGCTTCTCGCGCGCGCCGATCGACCGGCTCCTCGCCTACAAGCAGCGGATGGGCTGGCAGTTCCCGTACGTGTCAACCTACGACACGGACTTCCCGTTTGACTTCGGGCTCGCGATGACAGAGCAGCAGACGCAGCAGACCCCCGAGGTCAAGGCGATGATCGACGATCCCCCCGAGGGGCTTCAGGAGTGGTCAGAGCAGATCGGAGCCGAGCTCAGGGACGGCCTCCGCGAGGGCCCCGGGTGGATCGCCTTTGCGCGCGAGAACGGCACCGTCTACCACACCTATACGGTGATGGCACCAGACCCCTTCGTCGCGCCCTATCACTCGTTCCTGCTCGAACGGACGCCGAAAGAAAGCCCCGGCGCGCCTCGCATCTGGCGCAAGGACGAATACCCAGACCGCATCTGAACCGTGCCGGCCAGGGCGGTCGGCTGCCTCGGATCAGTTCGAGCCCTCAGCTCCGATGTAGCCCTCCGACTCCAGGTGCAAAATGATCTGCTGGGCGGCCTCCTCGGGCGTGAGCTGGGTCGTGTCGATGGCGACGTCGGCGTCCTCGGGCACCTCGTAGGGATCGGAGATGCCCGTGAACTCGGGCAGTGCCCCAGCGCGGGCCTTGGCGTAGAGGCCCTTGCGGTCCCGTGCCTCGCACACCTCGAGGGAGGTGAACACGTGGACGAGCAGGAAACCGCCGCCCGGCTCGACCATGGCCCGCACGTCCTTGCGGGTGGCGTCGTAGGGGGCGATCGGCGCGCAGATGGCGATGCCGCCGTTCTTGGTGATCTCGGAGGCCACGAAGCCGATGCGGCGGATGTTGATGTCGCGGTGCTCCTTGGAGAAGCCGAGCTCGGACGAAAGGTGCTTGCGGACGATGTCACCGTCGAGCAGGGTCACCGGCCGCCCGCCCAGCTCCAGCAGCTTCACCAGCAGCACGTTGGCGATGGTCGACTTCCCCGATCCCGACAGGCCGGTGAAGAACACGGTGAATCCCTGGCGGGCGCGGGGCGGGTAGCTGCGCCGCAGCTCGGCGGCCACCGCCGGCGGCGTGAACCACTCGGGCAGGTCGCGTCCCTCGTTGAGCCGGCGACGCTGCTCGGTGCCCGAGATCGTCAGCGTTCGGGCCCGCTCGGGAACCTCATCTTCGGGGAGGTAGCCATCCAGGTGCTCGACGTAGACCATCTGGCGGAACGGGACCACCGTCATTCCGAGCTCCGCCTCGTGCTGGCGGACGAGGTCCTGGGCGTCGTAGGGGCCGTAGAACGGCCGGCCCTGGGCGTCGGCGCCGGGCCCGGCGTGGTCGCGCCCCACGATGAGGTGGGTGACCCCGTGGTTGCGCCGGATGATGGCGTGCCAGACGGCCTCCCGGGGTCCCCCCATGCGCATGGCGAGAGGTAGCAGCGCCAGCATCGCCGTGTTGTGGGGGTAGCCGTCCATGATCGCCTGGTAGCAGCGGACCCGCGTGTAGTGGTCAACGTCACCCGGCTTGGTCATGCCGACGACGGGATGGATGAGGAGGTTGGCCTCCACCTCCTTGGCCGCCCGCAAGGTGAGCTCGTGGTGGGCACGGTGCAGCGGGTTGCGGGTCTGGAAGGCGACCACCCGGCGCCAGCCCTGGCGGGTGAACTCGGCCCGCAGCTCCGCCGGTGTGTAGCGCAGCGCCGAGTAGTCGTGGTGGGCGGGCAGCTGGATGCCCTCGAGGGTGCCGGCCAGGTAGTTGGGGTGCGTCCGCTCGAGCAGGTGGGCGACGCCCGGGTGCGCGGGATCGGTCGTCCCGAAGACCCCCTGGGCCTCCGCCCGCCGGTCGGGCCGGTAGACCTCCTCGACGTGCAGGGCCGCCAGCATCACCCCCTCGGGGTCGCGCAGGGCGACCGAGGCGCCCGGACCGACCTGGGTGGCCAGCTCGTCGGGGACGTCGAGGGTGACCGGCATGGGCCAGAGCGTTCCGTCGGACAGCCGCATATCAGCACAGACCGACGCCACGTCGGCGCTACCAAGGAACCCGCGCAAGGGCGAGAACGCACCGGACAACAAGAGCTCGAGGTCGCACAGATGGCGTGGCGTGAGATCATACGACGGCCAGTGGGTGGACGCCTTGCGCAGCTCGGAGGCGCGCTCGTCATCCACCACGACGTTAACCAGGACACCACCGTACGGAGGAACAAGGTGATCGGCCATTGCGCCACCCTAGCCCCCGGCATTCAGCGTGAGTGGTGAATTGGGCATGTTTCCTGGATCTTGAGCTCTGACGGGTGCAGATCACTGTGCCATGATTGACCGGCATGATCTGACCGATGAGCAGTGGGGGCGGCTGGTACCGCTGCTGCCGCGTAACCCGAGCCGGGGCGGCCGGCGGGCCGATCACCGGCGCACGATCAACGGGATCTTGTTCCGGACCCGGGCTGGGTGCCCGTGGCGGGACCTGCCGGAGGCTTGCGGGCATTGGCTGACGATGTAAAAGCGGCATCGCCGCTGGTCGTATACCGGCACCTGGGAGATGATCCTGGACAGACTGCGGGCTGGCCGCGATGAGGCCGTGCTGCGTCGCAGGTCCGGTGTTTACCCTGTCGCAGCCACAGGCACGTTGTTGCGATTGGCGACGCAGAAGACATCCCTGTCATCGAACTCGTGAAATTTCCAGGACAGTGAGATGATAGATCGGGAAAGTTATCAGGTGGGCCATCTCTAAACCACGTTGAACATATTCACATACTGCGAGCCATGAAGGCTGCCAAGCCTTGACGGACCCCATGGGCTTGGAAGGCCGGTGGTGCGGAAATCGGCCTGGCAGGGCTATCGGCCTGAGCCTGCCGGGGATCACCGGAGCGCTGCTCCTCCGGATCATCAGCCTCGGCGACCTCGGCTATGCCGCAGGCTGCATCGTTCTGATAGCCCTCGCCGTGAGCCTCGCCAGCCAGCCTCCCCAGGCCAGCAGCGGTCAGCATCCGCAGCCGCAGGCTTCCAGCAGCTACTCGCCGAGAGGTTCGCGCGCTGGGAGATCGGCGCCGACGAGTACCGTCAGCGTCTTGACACTCTGCGCCACGGCAGCGGCCGGGGCAAAGAGCTGGCCGCATTGTCATAGATTCGTTCCCATTGTGTCCCGGTGCCGCCGACTGCCGGTATTCGAGTGGCCTTCTGGCTCAGGGTGGGCGTGATGTTCGTGCCTGGCGGGGCTGCCGCCCATCATCTTGAGCATCGGAGCGCCGCCGGATCGGAAGAACCGGACCAGTAGCGCCGCGGCCAGTAGCAGGAAGACGATGTTGAGGATGGTGGTGTAGTTCCACTGGATGCCCGTCTGAGTGACCTTGGCCGCCCGGGTCGCGGGGACGAGACCGAGCCCGCCGAACAAGAACTCGACGATGTACCCGCCTAGCACCATGGTGGCGTAGAAGATACCCAGGATGGTCAGCATCATCTTGGTGCCGTAGTACTTCCGGTAGATGACCAGGATCGGGATGATGATCAGGTCAGCAAAGATGAAGGCGACGACGCCACCGAAGCTGATTCCGCCCTTCCACAGCACCGCGGCAAGAGGCACGTTGCCGATCGAGCAGACGAAACTGAGCAGCGAGATGACCGGCCCGATCACCGGGCCCCACAGCCTCGCGGCCAGCGGGTGCCCGGTCAGGAACAGGTGCTGCCAGAACGAGTTAGGCACCCAGGCGGCGACCGCCCCGGCGATCAGCAGGCCCAGCACGATATCCCTGATGACGGCGGCCCATTCCATCACGAAGATGTGGCTGACCGCGGTGTAACCGTCGCGGCTGCCCAGCCGCCGCCAGAAGCTGCCGCCGGAGGCAATGCTCATGTCCATGGCGGCGTGGCCCTCCATCGACCCGGCCAGCCCCTTGTCCGCCCGCTCGCGCGCCGCCTGGATGAGCCGCTGCCGGACGAATAGCCGGAACGCCACCGCCATCAGCACAATCATGACCGGGCCGCCGATGAACTCGGCCAACGTGAACTGCCAGGACAGCAGCAGGGCCAGGATGATGCCCAGCTCGATGACCAGGTTGGTGCTTGCGATCTCAAAAGCCATCGCGGCGGTGAAGCTGGCCCCCCGGCGGAACAGGGCACGCGCCAATGCCACCGCGGCATACGAGCACGACGACGAGGCGGCGCCCAGGCCGGTGGCCAGGGCCAGCGTCTTGGGCCTGTCATCGCCCAGCAGCCGGGCCACCCTCTGGCGGCGGACCACCGCCTGCACCACGGCCGACAAGGCGAACCCCAGAATCAGCGACCAGGTAACCTGCCAGGTCATCGACCCGGCCACGCCCAGCGCGTGCCCCAGCGCATCAAGCACGCGCATCATCCGCCTCCGGGGACGCGATGGTCAGCAGCTGGCGCAGGCAATGCTCCAGCAGCTGATGCGGGAAGCCGTCGGACAGCCGGTAGAAGACCATCCGGCCGTCCTTGCGGAAGCTGACCAGCCCGGCCAGGCGCAGCATCTTCAGCGCATACGACACCTGGTCCTCAGTCACCTCCAGGGCCAGCGCCAGGTCGCCCACGCACAGCTCGCCGGCGGCGGACAAGGCGAACAGGATGCGGGAGCGTACCGGGTCGGCCAGCATGCCCAGTAGCCCGGCGAGCCGCGCGGCGTCACTGACTGACACCGCTCCGGCCTGGGCGGCGGCGACCCGCTCGGCGTCAACGGGATGGTCATGATCGAGCGGTGACATCTCTACCTCCGTATATCCGTACTATCACACGGATATACGGGACTGTCAACTCCCCGGGTCAGCGTGAGCAGCGCCAGCACAGCGGCGGGCATCAGGAGTCGCCTATGACCATCGCGCCGGCCGCTGGAGGCTCCAGAGCCGTCCCAGAGGCCACCATGGACCAGCCCTGCCCGTCCACCGGCCAGCCGGCCGAGCCGTGCGGCCTCCTGCTCCCGCGCCGGTGCTGACCGCAGTCAGGTTCATGTACTCGGGCGCCGTCGGCACCGCCGCGACCTGATCGTCGTGCTGTTCTACCTCGGCGACCTCAAGGCCTACCACCTGAAAGTGGTCGGGCACCGCCTCACCGCGGCCCAGCTCAGCGACTGGCGCCCGCTCATCATCACACTGGTGATAGTCGTCGGCCTGGCCTTGATCGCTCTGTGGCTGTGGATGGCGCGGGCGGTCGGCCAGGGCAGGAACTGGGTGCGGATCCTGTTCACCGTGCTGGTCGGCCTCGCGACGCTGGAGCTGAATGGCGACCATGGCGTCGCGCAGGTGTTCTGCGCCTGGGTGACTTGGCTGACCGGCCTCGCCGCGGTCTGGCTGCTCTGGCGCCCGGTCTCCAGTGCGTTCTTCAGGCGATGCCGACAGGCGGCATTGACGCGGCCACGGTGACCTAGCGGGGCTGAGCGGCTGCCAGGGGCGCGGGGTAGCTGGCGATCTCGATGAGGTTGCCGTCCGGGTCCCGGATGTAGATGCTGGTGATGGGGCCGCGGGCGCCGGTGCGCGGTACCGGGCCGTCCTCCACCGGCACTTGCTGGGCGCCGAGATGGGCGAGGACTTGCCCCGGCGGGGTCGTGGTGATCAGGCACAGGTCCGCGCTGCCAGGTAGGGGATGCGCGGCGTGCGGGGTGATCTCGCGTCCGGCCTGGTGCAGGTTGATCTTGCTGGTGCCGAATTCCAGGGCCCGGCGCCCGGCGCCGAAGGTGATGGGGCGCATGCCCAACACCCGCTGGTAGAAGCTCACGGCCTGGTCCAGGCCGGTGACCGTCAGGACCAGGTGGTCCAGGCTAGTGATGGCGACCGGCGGCATCTGCCGTCCCTGTTCCGGCGGCCCGGAGGGGTCAGGGCCGGGTGGCTGGCTCCAGGCTTGCCAGGCGGCATCGGTGAGCCGGGGCCGGGCGCGGGTGAATAGCTGCCGTAGCGCAGCGCCATACTGGGCAGCCGTGGCCGGGTTGCGCCGGATGATGTCGAGTTCATTGGCGGCGGTCAGCTCGGTGAATGCCCTGACATCCGGCTCCGGGGGCGTGTGCGTCCGGCCGGTGAACCGGTCGCGGAATGATACCGGCCCGGCCCGGCCCAGGGCCGGGTACACCGCATCCCGGCCGCAGCTGCCATACAGGTAAACCAGCGACTCAGCCCGCGTGCCGATCAGGGCGGCCAGCACCGCCCGTTCGGACAGAGCGAGCAGGGCCTGTGCATAGGCGTCCGTGCCATAGCAGGCGTGGCACAGCCCGGCCGCCTGCAGGTGCTCGTCCGCCCCCCAGTCGGCGAGTAGCTCAGCGACCCGGACCAGGTGCTCGTACAGCGTCCCGCCCGGGTGGGACAGCTGGCGGCCCCGCGGTCCAGGAGGAAGTCCCGGATCTGCGGGTAGCCGTGCAGACCGGTGGCCACAGAATGCCTCCTAACTCCAGGTCTGGTCGGCACCCGCCCGCGATGCTCTTGCGGTGTCAGTGCCGTACGACCCGGGTCGTCGGATGGCACCGGTTCCGGCGCCGCGGGCGGGTTGCCGCCGAGGACAGGAGCCGGTGCCCCTGGCCGCTGATGTCATCCTGAAAGCCGGACTAATCTAAGTCAATTGCCGGATTTTCTTGCATAGGCCATAGAGATAGCTTGGGGAAGATGACCCTCGATGATCTGCGCGTCTTCATCACGGTGTACGAGACCGGGAACCTCAGCGCCGTTGCCCGGACCCTCTGCCGCACCCAGTCAGCGGTCAGCCAGCACATCAAACGTCTCGAAAAGGAGACCGGCCTGGCCCTGATCGAGCGCCTGCCCCGCGGCGTCGCGCCGACGCAGGCCGGACGGCTCCTTTACCAGGCGGCGCTTGGCGGTATCGCCTCCCTCGACGCCACGCTCCGCCAGCTCGGCGAGCTTCGCGACGGCTGTGGCGGTACGGTGAGCGTCACCACCGGCGGTGTCTCGGTACGCCATTTCATGGCCGACGCCATCGTCGCCTTCCGCCACCGGCACCCAGACGTCACCCTGGAGTTCCGTTCCGCCTATTCGACCCCGCGGTGCATCGAGCTGCTGCACGGCGGGCGGGCGGATTTAGCCTGGATCACCCTCGGCCAGCCGCAGCCCGGCGTCCAGTACCGGCCCGTCATCGATCTTCCCTGGGTGCTGGCCGCGCACGCTGACGACCCGCTCGCGGCGCAGGACTCCATCGATCCCGGCGACCTGGCCACAATCCGGTACATCGCCTATCCGGAAAGCTCCGCATCCCGGCAGCAACTGGAGGAAGGCTTCGCCCGCCTGGGGATCAGCCTCCCCGCGCCGGTCGGGGTAGCCGACTGGGACACCGCGGTCCTGCTCGCCGAACTCGGCATCGGCCACGCCATCCTGCCCGCCCTGCCCAGGCTCGCTGGTCATTCTGGCCGCCCTGTCCGCACCATCCCCATCCCGGCCCTGGACTCACTCACTGTCGGCTGGGCCGTCCGCCAGTGGAACGCGCTCAGCCCGCCCGCCACCGAGTTCGCCGAACTCGTCGCTGCCCGCACAAAGCCAGCCGGCATCGCTGAGAGTGCAACCAGGCCACCGCGCCTTAACTTGACGCTTGAGCCTCAAGGAGACCTCGGCTCTCCCCGTCGCCCGCGACAGGCGCCGAGGTCCGATGACGAAGATCTACGGACCAGCAGGCCGGGCTGCCGAATACCCCTAGCCGTAGTCGGCCTAGCCGTAGTCGGCCTAGCCGTAGTCGATCAAAGGGACTCCGCTGCGCTCCGTCGCACCGGCGGGCTGGCTGCTCAGATTTGGATTTATTTGATGACCACGGTTATGGCTTCCTTCTTGCTGCTGATCGCCTTTCCCTTGATCGTACCGGTCGCCCCGCTGAAGGCGCCGGTGCCGCCGGTGACCTTGCCCGAGAAGGTCTTGGCTGTCATTGTGGTGGGGAACTTGAAGTAGATCATCCCCTGGGCCGTCAACCCTGCCCCGCCACAGTTGGCGGCCTTGGGGGACGTGAACTGGCAGCTCAGCACGTACCAGCCGAGCAGCTTGCCGCTCTGGGTTTCCGTCCCGGTCATCTGGAATCCGGTCTTCGAGCTGCTACTGGCAGTGGTGGTCGCGATGAACTTGATCGTGGTGGTGGACGCCGAGTGCGTGGACGCGACAGCCAGTCCGGCTGGGACCAGGCCGAGCGCCGCTGCTCCCACGGCACCAATGAGCAGAGGCCGTCGTGCGTTCATGAGGGTGTCTCCTTCGTGAGTCTGGCCAGACAATACTCCCGACAGTAATACTGCGGCCTGGAATGCGACACCCTGCCGGAGCCCACAGTTCCCCGCCGAGCGACGATCGCGGCAACCGTCAGCAGACGACGGCGGACATTGACGGACGCCAAAAGCAGTTCAACGGCCAGCCGGAGCACGTCAGAAGCGCGTGAGCTTACCTGATAAAGAAGAAGTCCTGCGGCCGGCCATCTCAGCGGCTGACCACAATAAGCCCCGACAACGTCCCATTCACTCCTACGTCGCAAGCCGGGCCTGGCCAGGTCAGGGAAGACGAGCTGGATCTCATCGCCAGTTGCCGAGCCACGCTACGGTCGGCCTGAGGCCTCGGGTGGATGACCAGGAAATGACGACGTCCAGCACTACGGTTCGAGGTTAAGGCTGCGGACGTGAGAGACGAAATACATAGATGCACCACAACGATACGTCGCTCTGCATGATACGGATCAATGGAGCAAGTGTAGTGAGAAGTTACTGCTGCTGCTCTTCTTCAGCCCGGATCATATTTGCTTGAGCGGCAGCTCTGCTGGATTTCCCTGGCAGCTTGTCGTATACAGCGAACAGCTCATCCAGGACGCCGTCAGCTGCCCGCCCCCTGGCCTGGAAGAACTGCTGACGGATCTCTCGTCCGGCCGCTTGATTGAGACTGCCCCAGGCACGAAGACACGTACGGACACTCAGAACGGCAAGTCAGACCGCATGACCACCTTGTATCAGCCCTCCTGACAAACGAGGGTTCAGCTGGCTTGACCGGAGCGAACAGGCCCAGGCTTCCTATTCGTTGGGTCCCTCCAGGGCCAGCCGGTAGCCGCCCGGAGTGCAAATGATCAGGCGCCGGTAGCTCCATCCCGGCGCCGGGTTGTTCTCTTCGAGCTCGAAGCCGATGTCTGCCAAGCGGCACCGCTCGATGGCGCTGTCGATGTCGGTCACGCCGATCTGCCAGGTCAGCACGCTCGGCGGGTCGTTGGCGCCCGGTGCTTTCTGGATGCCGAAATGTACCGTCTCGGTCCCGAAGCCGATGAAATCCGGATACTCCGGGCCCTCGTAGATGACCGGCAGGCCGATGCGTTCGTAAAAAGCGCGCTCAGCGGCCACGTCGGGCACGTTCAGCACCGGCGCCAGCCGGGTGAACAGGCTCGCAGGGTCCTGGCTCATGGCAGATGCACTCCTATCCGGCACGGCGAACCCGTTCTTCAGCAACGTCAATATCACCGGCGACTCGCTTGAGCCTGGCCTGTCACCGGATCGGCCGTCAGGCGGTTACTACTACCCAACCGTGAGCACCAGGCTGCCGAGGAAGCTCGCAACCGCGGTCTTCGCGATCGGCTTGCCCTTCGGGTTGCACTGGCCCTTCTTGGGCCCGGACTTGAATCTCGGCGCATTGGCGGCGAAAGAGACCTGCACCGCTCCGGGCCCGGAGGCGCCGGCGAACGCGCGGCTGCTCTTGCTGCCCAACACCGTGACCGGGATGTTCTCGCTGAAGGAGAACCGGCAGGTCTTGGGATTGGACGCCGAGTGGCTGGTCGGCTTGCTGGTGACCATCACGGTGAGATTCCCGGCCGGGGTGCGGAACGTCTTGACGCTGCCCTTGTGCGGCCCGCTGCCGCCCAGATTGATGACCGAGCGGGTGGTCACCAGGCCAGCGAACCGCAGCGGGATGACTGGGGCCTTGGCCAGTGCCTTCTTGCCGTGCACCGTCCCGGTGATGACCTCCGGGCCAGTGACCGCCTTGCTGGTATGACTGCTCGCCAACGCGGGTGCCCCCGCCACCAGCGCCACCGAGGCCGCGCTCGATACGGCTACGGCGGCGAGCTTCATCTTCAGCTGCATGTCCCCTCCCTGGGGCTGTTGATGCCCTGGTGGCGGCACCTCAGACCGTCCGGCAAAGCCGGAAAGCAGCCCAGCGCCGGCCGTTGCCGGAACGCTAGGCGGCCTGCTGCCACCGCTTGTTGGACGCTTTCGTCCCGGTGCTGGTTGACGTGGAAACCCATGACCATGGCCTCTCGACTGGAATGTGACCGGGCCGGGCGGGCGGCTGAATGACCGGACGGGACGGCCTAGCCGGTCCCTCACCATCGACCAAGCCCACGCGCTGCTCCAAGCGGCCGGACTCCCGGCTGAATGACTTTGTGGAGCTGAGCCTGACCGCCGGGAATCGATCGCGGGGCACCCACGGCGAACGCGGCCAGGAAGGCCCGGGAGCAGCTCGCCGGACGGCCGGGGAACGTGCCGGGCAAAGCGGAGGGCGGCGCAAAGGCAGCCGACACGGAAGGAGGCGCGGGTCTGGCGGCTGGCGAGCCGCATGCGTAGGGTGCGGGTGGACAGCTACCGCGAGAGGGGAGCCGGCATGACGATCGGCGGTCGGAGTATTGCGGGCCGGATGTCGATGTTCGGAGCGGTGGCCCTTGTCTGCGGGATGCTGTCCGCCTGGGCGCCGTCGCACAGCCCGGGAGGGCCGTACGGCTCGAAGGTGCTGCTCGTCGGGACGTTCGACGGTAAGGCGGGCCAGTACCGGACGATCCAGTCCGCCGTCGACGCCGCCCGGGCCGGGGACTGGATCCTGGTCGGCCCGGGCGACTATCACGAGACGGCCGATGAGAGCGGTCGTCCCACCGATCCTGAGCACGGGCAGATGGGCGGGGTGTACATCAACAAGTCCGGCATCACACTGCGCGGCATGGACCGCAACTCGGTCATCGTCGACGGCACCAACCCCGGATCGGCACCGTGCAGCTCCAAGCCGAGCGCTCAGAACTACGGGCCGCTGGGACCTGACGGGATTCCCGTCGGACGGAACGGGATCCTGGTGTGGAAGGCGAACGACGTCCGGATCCAGAATCTCACGGCCTGCAACTTCCTGGCCGGCACGGGAGCGTCGGGCAACGAGATCTGGTGGAACGGGGGAGACGGGTCAGGCAAGATCGGCCTGGCCGGCTACTGGGGCAGCTACCTGACCGCGACCTCGACGTTCTTCAGCGACGAGACCACGGCCGCTGAGTACGGCATTTTCGCCAGCAATTCCGCAGGCCCGGCCGGCTGGAATCAGCTTTACGCCAGCAACATGAACGACTCCGGCACCTACGTGGGCGCCTGCCAGCGGCGGTGCGACGTGACCATGAACCACATGTGGATGGAGAACAACGCCCTCGGGTACTCGGGCACCAACTCCGGCGGGACCGTCGTCATCAAGAACTCGCAGTTCGACGACAACCAGGACGGCCTGGACACCAACACCCAGGTCATCGGGGATCCGCCTGCCCCGCAGGACGGCCGGTGTCGCAACGGCGGGACCAGCCCGATCACCCATACCCAGTCGTGCTGGGTGGTCATTCACAACTACTTCCACAACAACAACAACCCGAAGGCCCCGGCGGCCGGCAGCGCGGCGGCGGGACCGGTCGGCACCGGGATGACGATCTCCGGCGGCCGCTACGACACGGTGATGGACAACACCTTCGCCCACAACGGCGCCTGGGGCATCCTGTTCGTTCCCTACGCCCAGCAGGGCAAGCCCAGCCTGCACCAGACCTGCAGTGGGGCTGGCGGCCACAAGGTTTCGGGCTTCGGCTGCGTACTCGACCCCGAAGGGGACGCCTTGCTGGGCAACTCCTTCAGCGACAACGGCTACTTCGGCAACCCGAGCAATTCCGACTACGGCCAGATCACGCTGTTCGGCGGCGAACCGCAGAACTGCTTCCGTGGCAACGATGCCCCTGACGGCAGCGACCCCGCCAACCTGGAGCAGACCCAGAAGAAGTGCGACGTCACGACCAAGGCCGGCAACACCGGCGGCCAGCTGTTCGCGCAGGTGCTCTGCGACACCGGCCTGGGCCCGTGCCCGCGGGGGGCCAAGTATCCCAAGCCGAACGGCACGGTCGTCCTGAAGCGGCTGCCAATCGGGCTGCCGACCATGCCCAATCCCTGCGCAGGCGTGCCGCACAACTCCTGGTGCCCGAACGGAGCGCCGCTGCGCAACGGATACCACGGTCCATCGACCGCCGCCGCGGCCGCCGCTGCGGGTCCTCGCGCGGTCCCCCCGGCGGCAAGATGGCACCTGCACCTGGCACGCTGAGCCGGCCGGAAGACGCGCCAGGGCAGTCTCCTGCTTGGCCTGGGCGATCGGTCGCCGCAGGGCCAGCCTCGCGCAGGGTTCAGGGTGTGCCGCCGAAGTCGACATCCTTGGTCTCGGCCGTCCCGGCCGTTCTCCCCGGCGCCTTCTGGTAGGTCCAGTACAGGTTCGTATGCGCGATGACCTGATCCGGCGGCGGCGCCCCCCATGTGGTCTGGTCTTCGGTCGTGTGCGCGTCGCTGACCAGGATCGCGTCGTACCCGCGAGCGAACGCGCCGTGCAGCGTCGAGCGGATGCACGCGTCGGTCTGCGCGCCGACGACGACGAGCCGCCCGACTCCGAGGCCGGACAGTACGGTCTCGAGGGCGGTGTCCTCGAACGAGTCGCCGTAGTTCTTCTCGACCAGCGGCTCGGCGTCGTCTGGAGTCAGCTCCGGGACGATCCGCCAGTCGTCACTCTCCCTCGCGAGCCCCTCGCCGGAGTGCTGGACCCAGACCACGGGAACCCGTTCCCGCCGTGCCTTCTCGACCAGGCTGCCGACATTCGCGACGACCGCGTCGCGCTCGTGATTCCCCTCGACGACGCCGTTCTGCACGTCGATGACGAGTAGTGCGGTGTTCGGCCGGTTCTCGAGCGTGGTCATGGACTCCCCCTTACTCACGCTGGCCTTTGTCTACCCACGGTAGGCCTGCCCACCGACAGCGGCCGGTGCGCCCCGGGGCCAGTTCCCCGGGACATCAGGCCTCGAGGACCCACTCGTCGTCACGGATGATTTCCACGGTGCCCTTCGGGCCCGTACCGGTGACGGCGATGCCGTCGCCGCCGATCACGACATCGGTGTGGACGGCCGAGCGGTTGAGCCCGATCTCGTACCGCTCCTCGTCGGTCTTGGCCAGGCCGTCCGCCACCGAGAACGGGAAGCTCTGCCCCCACGCGACATGGCAGGCCGCGTTCTCGTCGAACAGCATGTTGTGGAACAGGATGCCGGCCTTCGCGATCCGCGAGTCCCGGTCAACCAGCGAGACCTCGCCGAGGCTGCGCGCGCCCTCGTCGGTGTCGAGCTGGGCGCGCACCGTCTCGGCGCCTGCCGTCGCCGCGACGTCGGCGATGCGCCCGCCGGAGAACGTGACCGTCAGCCCTTCGACCACCTGGCCGCCGATGATCACCGGCTTGGTCAGGCTGATCGTGCCGTCGGCGCGGCGCCGGTCGGGGCTGGTGAAGACCTCCTCGGTCGGGATGTTCGGCATGTAGGCGAGGCCGTCCGGGTCGTCCATGGCGCCACCGGTCCATCGGCAGTCCGGCACCAGCCCGACCGTGAGATCCGTGCCTGCGCCGCGGTAGCGCAGCGCGGTCAGCTCCAGCGCGTTCAGCGCGCGGGCCCGCGCGGCCAGCTGCCCGGCGCGCTCGCGCCAGCAGGCGACCGGGTCGGGCTCGTCGAGGCGCATCGCCGTCGCGACCGCATCCCAGAGGCGCTCGACATCCGGCTCGCCGAACACCTCCCGCGCCCAGCCCGGATTCGGCGCCGCGACCACAGTCCAGCGCAGCCGCTGCATGAGGATCGCCTCTCGGTAGGCCAGCGCCTCTTCCATCGGGAACGCGGCCGCCTTGGCCGGATCGACATCATCGAGCAGGTGCGGGTCAGGATCACCCATGAGATGCGATGGACACCCCCCGCCCGGCCGCCCATGACCTGGTCCGCTCGATCGCCCACGGTCGCGGCCTGGTGAGCGTCTCGATGCTCGCGTGGGTCGAGCCGGGAGCGCCGGATGGGGCCGTCCGACCACTCGACCTCGACCCACGAGGCGCCAGCGACGTAGGCGCGCTCGACCACCGCACGGGCGATCTCCAGATGGGCGATGTCGCTGCCGAGCAGGACGGCCGAGCCGGGCTGGACATTGGCCCCGACCCGGACGACCAGGTCGGCGAAGCGCTCAAGACGATCGTTGCCAGTCATGCCTGGCACAGTAGGGCATGGGCGAAAGCGACCGGCCGCAGCCCGCCCATGAGCCGGGCAAGGCCATGCCCATCGCCCGGCCGTGCCCGCGGGCACGCTCGTGGTATCGGCAGGAAGGAGCCGCGGTGCGCGCGACGCCCGGCCGGTCCGGCCACTGGATAGCGTTGAACCTTGCCAGCCGCCACGTCGTTTCCCGGGACGAGGCATCCGGGAGAGCATGTCCAGCGAGCCCGGACGGCGGGAGGGAGGCAGTCATGCTGAAGCGGATCCTGCTCATAGGCGCGGGGGTCCTCCTCATGCTGGCCGGAGTCGTTTTCACGCTGCAGGGCGTCGGGGTCATCGGCGGAAGCTTCATGTCCGGCACTACCCTGTGGGCGGTGATCGGCCCGGTTATCGCGGTTGCGGGCCTGGTCGCGGTCGCTGTGGGGTCACGCCGCCGGGCGGCCGCCCGACAGGGCAGAATGCCGGGCGGCGCCTGACAGGGCAGAATGGTGCCTCCGCGGGCGATGGAGAGGAGCCGGTCATGGGCGTGGCCGAGGATGTCTTCGGACGGCTCGCAGACGGCGAGCCAGTGATCATCGATGGCGGTATGGGCAGTCAGCTGCAGGCTGAAGGCGTGCCGATGGACGACTCGGCCTGGAGCGCCCGCGCGAACCTGGATCAGCCCGATGTGGTGCAGCGGGTCCACGAGACGTACATCCGGGCCGGGGCCGAAGTGATCATCGCCAACTCGTTCGCGGCCAGTCGCGCGGCCCTGGAGCCTGCCGGCCTCGGCGACCGCGTCGCTGAAGCGAACCGCAACGCGGTCCGGGCGGCATTGCGCGCCCGGGACGCGGCAGCTACTCGCCCGGTGGCGGTGGCCGGCTCGATGTCGTCGTTCTGCCCGATACATATGGATGACGGCACGCTGGGGCGGCCGCTGCCCAGCCCGGCCTCGGAGGATCCTCGCTTTCCCAGCCTGGCCAATTTCCGTGAGCAGGCAGAGCTGCTGATGGAGGCAGGTGCCGATCTCATCGCCCTGGAGATGATCGACGCCCAGGGTTACGGCCGCGCCGCCCTGCGAGCCGCGTTCGAGACCGGGCTGCCGGTCTGGCTCGGCATCAGCCTGACCCGGCTCGACGATGGCACCGTCAGCTCTCTTCTGGAATTGGGGGACGGAGACAGTTTCGAGGACCTGCTGAGCGCCCTCGTCGACCCGGCGCTGGCCGCGGTCACGGTGATGCACACCAACCCGGAAGTGATCCTGGACGCGATCGAGATCATCCGCAGGCACTTCGCCGGGCCGATCGGGGTGTACGCCGAGACGGGTAACTGGGAGCCGCCGAACTGGGTCTTCGACGGCCTGACGCCGGACGAGTACCTTCAGCAGGCGATCACTTGGGCCGACCATGGCGCGCGGCTCATCGGCGGATGCTGCGGCGTCGGCCCCGAGCACATCCGGGCGCTCGCCGACGGCCTGCCCCGGCGGGCCGCGCCGCCCGGCCAGGGGCGGTAGCCCGGCTGTGCGGCAGGCCCGGCTGTGCGGCACCGCTGGCGGCAGGCCGGCTGGCGGCAGGCCCCGCTACGAGGTCACCCCGGCGTTTGGCCGTCGTCACTTCGGGCGCCGGCCTGCATCGTCGCAGGCGCCGTCTGCGTCAGGAGGACGACTCCGGCGCACATCACGGCGAAGGCGGCCGCGGCCACGGCCAGGATGGCGGCGTCCGGCTTGAAGTGCTCTTCAAACAGCCACACGCTCAGGGCGATACTCACCAGCGGGTCGATGATCACTAAGAAGGGCTGGGAGATTCTCAGCGGCCCGACGTGCAGTGCCGCCTGCTGCAGCACGGTGCCGGTAAGGCCGCCCAGGGCCAGGGCGTATACCGGCCAGCGGGCGAACATCCCGGCCACGCTGAACTGGCTGAGCGTATCGGTCGCGGCCTTGATGAACGTCGCCTCGAGCGCCCAGATGGTCGCCGCCGCCGAAGCATAAAGAGCAGCCCGCCAGCTCGGGGAACCCCGCTGCGCCAGGACCGTCAGTACCGCAGCGGCGGCGCCGCAGGCCACCACGGCCCCGAGCCAGTGCCGGCTCGCGGGGGCGGGATGGCCGCCCTGGGGCTCCCCGGCGACGATGAACACGGCCAGGCCGACGCAGGTCAGGACGGCGGCGCTCCAGGTGATCAGCAGGATCGACTGGTGAACCCAGAACCGGCGCAGCACGAGCGCGAAGATGAGCTCGGTGACCAGGAGCGGCTGCACGACCGAGACCAGGCCGTCGTGCAGCGCGAGGGCCTGGAAAACGAACGCCGCCGCCAGAGCCGCCCAGCCAAACAGCCACAGCGGGTTGCGGAACAGGTACCGGACCAGCCGCCAGCCCGACGACCGGCGCGGATCGGCCGTGCTGGCGATGTGCTGAGTGGTGACGTTGACCGCGTTGGACAGGGCGGCGAGCAGGGCGAAGAGCACGGCCATGCCTGCCACCCTAGAGCCGGGGCGGGACGGCAGCCCGCGCCTGCCCGTCAGAGAATGTTGACCGCGCGGGCGATGACGAGAGCCGCGATGAGCAGGGAAACCGCCGACTGGATCAGCATGAGCATCTTGGCCCAGCGAGACAGCGGCATCACGTCGGTCGGGCTGAATGCGGTGGCGTTGGTGAAAGACAGGTAGAAGTAGTCGCCGAACATCGGCTCCCATGACGGCGGGGCCAGTTCCGGGCTGGTCATCTGGACGAACTGGAAGTCCGGGTAGAGCTTACTGGCCAGCGCCCGGGCGACCGGGCCGCCCCGGTCGAACTCCCAGTACCACAGTGCGAAAGCGATCACGTTGGTGAGCCAGATGGCCCCGCCGGTGACCAGCAGTGTGATCGCCTGGCTGGTGCTGCTGCTGGCGTGGACGATGTCGACGATGAGCCCTCCCGCGGACCAGACGTTGGCCAGGCTGATCAGGGCGATGAGCGTCAGGCTGGCATAACGCAAGATGACCGACTGCCGGTTGATGCGGCGCGGGTTGGCGATGAGCAGCCCGAGCGCCAGCAGCGCCTCGAGAGTCGGAAGCAGCCAGGTGGGGCGCAGCAGGGCCAGCCGGCCGGACACCGGCAGCTGCAGTGCGATCGCCGCGGCCACGGCCAGGGTCACCTGCCAGCGGGTCTCGCCCTCGGTGACCCGGCGCCACGCCGGGACGGCTTCCCGGCCGACCTGCCGGGGAAGATGGCGCAGCTCCCCGGGTACCGCCCGCTCCAGCCTGGCCAGCCGTTCCCAGAGCAACTCGATGGCCTTCGCACCTTCTGGGGGCTCGATGCCCGCGGCCTCCCCGGGATGCCAGTCCGCACGGTTTCCTTCTGGCGGCGGGTGTCCCGGCTGACCCGTCCCCTCGGTTGCATCCATAACCATCAGTGTGGCGCGCCCGGCGGGCCGCGGGCGAGACGGGCACGCGCGGTTACCGGATACCGTCGGAGATGTGGATCCGTTGCTGGGTGACTGCTCGCTGGACGTGCTGCGCCGCCGCCGCAGCTGGAAGTGGACCGAATACCCCCCCGACGTGCTGCCCGCCTGGGTGGCCGAGATGGACTTCGACCTCGCCGAGCCCATCAAGGACGCGGTCAGGGAGGCGATCACGGCCAGGTGACTGCGGATACCCGCACCCGGTCGGCCTCGGCGATGCGTACGCCAGGTTCGCCCGCCAGCGGTTCGGCTGGGCGCCCGATCCGGGCCGGGTGTACGCCGTCCCGACGTGATGACCGGGGTCGCCGAGGTGCTGCAGGAGGTCACTCCGCACGGTTCCGGCGTGGTCATCAACCCGCCGGTCTATCCGCCGTTCTTCTTCCGGCTGCGGCTGGCGGGCCGGCGGGTGGTGGAGGCGCCGCTGCGCCGCGACGCCGACGGCCGCTATCACCTGGACTCCGGCGCGGTGGACGCGGCCCTGGCCGCCGACGGCGTGGCCGCCTATCTGCTGTGCAGCCCGCACAACCCGACCGGCCGGGTGTGGTCGCGAGACGACCTGACCGCGGTGGCGGACATCTGCGCGCGCCGCGGCGCGGTCCTGATCGTGGACGAGATCCACGCGCCGCTCGCGCTGCCGGGCGCCAGCCACATCCCGTTCCTCTCGCTGGACCTGGGCGGCGACCTGGCCCAGCGCACGTTCACCTTCACCTCCGCCTCCAAGGGCTGGAACATCCCGGGCCTGAAGTGCGGCGCTCGCCGTGGTCGGCCAGCGAAGCACGCGGCCGCAGCGCTGGAGCGGCGCTGGGAGGCGCTGCTGCGCCAGCCACCTGGGCGTGCTGGCCACCGTGGCCGCCTTCGCGGACTGCGTGCCCTGGCTGGACGCGGTCTGCGGGCAGCTCGACGAGAACCGCGATGCTGCTGGCCAAGCTGCTGGCCCAGCACCTGCCCGCGGTGGGTTACCGGCCGCCGGAGGCAAGCTTCCTGGCCTGGCTGGACTGTCGCGAGATGGACGCTGCGGACCCGGCGGCGATCTTCCTGGACCGCAGCCGGGTGGGCGTCACCTCGGGCACCGGTTTCGGCGAGCAGGGCCGCGGGTTCGTCCGGCTGAACATGGGCACCTCGCCCGGATCTGCTGCAGGAGATGGTGCGCCGGATGGGCACGCGATCGAGCGACGGACCGGCCCAGCCGCAGTCGCGCGGTGCAGTAGCGTCAGATCATGCGACTCGGTGTGCTGGACGTCGGATCCAACACGGTGCACTTCCTGGTGGTGGATGCGCACCGGGGGGCCAGGCCGCTGCCGGCCTTCTCGCACAAGGCCGAGCTCCGGCTGGCCGATCACCTGGAGGGCGGCAACCGGCTGACGGCTGGCGGCGAGACGGCAGCTGCGGGCGTTCGTCAGCGAGGCGCTGCAGATCGCCGAGGACAAGGGCGTCGAGGACCTGCTCCCGTTCGCCACGTCCGCGGTGCGGGACGCGGCCAACGGGGAGGAGATGCTGGCCCGGATCAGGGCCGACGTGACAGGTCGACATCCGCGTGCTCACCGGCCAGGACGAGTCGCGGCTGACGTTCCTGGCCGCCCGCCGCTGGTTCGGCTGGTCGTCGGGGCGGCTGCTGGTGCTGGACATCGGCGGCGGCTCGCTGGAGATCGCCTCCGGCATTGACGAGGAGCCGGATGTGGCGCTCTCGTTGCCGCTCGGCGCCGGCCGGCTGACGCGCGGCTGGCTGACCGATGACCCGCCGTCCGCCGAGGAGGTGCGCGAGCTGCGCAGGCACGTGCGGACCGAGATCGCCCGGACCGTCGGCGAGGTGCTGCGCAACGGCCGGCCGGATCACGCGGTGGCCACGTCGAAGACGTTCCGGCAGCTGGCCAGGATCACCGGCGCGGCGCCGTCCGGCGAGGGAGCCTACGTCCGGCGGAACCTGCGGCACGCGGATCTGACCCCGCGGGCGTCCCGGCTGGCCAAGATGACCGCCGCGCAGCGGGCTCAGCTGCCCGGCGTCTCCGCGACCCGGGCGCCCCAGCTGCTCGCGGGGGCCATCGTCGCGGACGCGGCGATGGACCTGTTCGAGCTGGAGGAACTGGAGCTGTGCCCGTGGGCGCTGCGGGAGGGCGTCATCCTGCGACGGCTGGACGGGATGGCCGGGCGACGGGACGCCCCGGACGGCGTGTGACATGCCGTCCGACCGCGGCGTAAGCCGCAGCCTTCGGGCTGACCACGGCGTACCCGCTGATCACGGCCGCGACGGCCGCCGGGACTGATGCCGCCGGGCCGAGGCTCCCGGGAGCTACGGCAGGATGATCCGCACCTCGTCGGCCGAGATGTGGTTCCTGGGGTTGTTCTTGGTCTCGCCGGATGTTCCCTGACCGGGCTTGGCCTGCGGCGGCGAGTGGCTTCCCGGACCTGCCTGGGCGTGCGGCGCGGCGTGCCGGGCCCGCTGCTCGGCCGTCGTTCCGGCCGCTGCCGAGTCCTGCCCGGCGCCGCGCGTGACTGCGCACCTGTCCCGGGCCGCCGGTGCTCTGGGTTCCCCGGGCTGGCCGCCGGCTGGGCTCGGCGGCCGGCGGGTCTGGGGGCGGTGGTCTGGGTTCCCCCGGGCTGTCCGCCGGCGGCGGGCCGGCGGGCCGGGTGCCCGCGGGCGACCCGGCCGGGCGCGTCCCCGGCGTGACGGGCTTGGCCGTCGCCGGCGACAGTTCCCGCCCGGCTTCCCGGGCGGGGCAGACGTGCCGAGGGTGGCGGCGACGGCCTTATCGACCTCCTCGTCCATGGTGCCCTTCGCGTCATCGTGCGCGACCAGGTCGGTGACGACGTCACGGATCTCGGTCAGCCGCCGCATGGCCTCGGCGTGCCGGTTCTTCAGCAGGTCCAGCCGGCGCTCCGCACCGTCGTGAATGGCGCTGGCCCGCGCGGTCGCCTCGTCGAGCATCTGCTTGGCCTGGGCCTTGGCGGTGGAGATCGTGTTATCGGCGCTTCTGGCGCGACTCCGAGGCGGCGCGCTCCGCCTCGGCCCGCGCCGCGGTCCGGGTCTTCTCCGCCTCCGACCGCGCGGCCGCGATCGCGCGCTCGGCCTGCTCCTGCGCGGCGGCCAGCATCCGGTCGGACTGCTCCTTGGCCTCGGCCCGGGCGCTCCTGCGCGGCCTTCTCCGCGCCCGCCCGCAGCTTGGTGATCTCGTCGTTCGCGCGGGTCTTCTGCGCCATGGCCTCGTCGTCGGCCAGCTTGAGTATCTGGCGCATGCGCTCGCTGAGCTCCTCGTGCGGTTTACCGCCCGCAGCCGACTGGCGCGTGGCCGACAGTTCGAGCCGGAGCCGCTCGACCTCATCGGCCGCGCGGGACAGCCGTTCCTCGAGTTCCCGCGTGCGGCGGCGGGAACGGGCCACGAACTCGTCTACCTGCCGGCGGCTGTAGCCGCGCATCTGGACTTCGAAGGCGTCTTCGGATGCCGGGTCGGGGAGCAGATCTGGATGTTCGCTCATCTCGTCGGTCGCCTCAGGGTTCATCGTCAGTGGAGAGGGGTCGCAACAAACGGCAGAGGTCTGCGGCACGACTCTTTATCTCCAACTTACTCACCCGCAACCGGAACGACCGGGTATCCCGGCATGCACCGATCCAAAAAACCGGTGCGTGCGCGGGGCAGACCTGGCCGGATGCGGGTAGAACCATTTGAGGGTAGTCCGAGAATGACTCCGATGGGTCATGCGGGGCAGCCCGGCGGCCACGTAACCTGTTGGCCTGATCCCGCCGGGCCGCCGGTCCGCCGGGCCATCCGGGGAGGTGGGCGCGGTGGCAGAGCACGTAGATCTTCGCGTCCACGACCGGGTAGCGCTGGACGAGATAGCGCTCTACGCAGAGGTGCTGAGCGCGGTGGCCGCCAGCGACCGGCCGCTGACGCTCGAGGAGCTTGACCGCGTGCTGGGGGTGGACCATGCGGCCCCGGCCGCGATCGTCAGGAGTGCCGGAACATGACATCGGTGTTCCGGTGCGCGAAGCCCAGCGACTCATACAGCCCGATCGCGGCCGTATTCGCCTCGTCCACGTAGAGCATGACCCGGGCCAGCCCCGCGGGATCGCAGGTAGAGCAGCCCGGTGAGGGTGAGCGCCCGGCCGAGCCCGGTGCCGCGCTGATCCGGGTCGACGCCGACCACGTACACCTCGCCGATTGTCTCGTGCCCGTGCCCGGATCCTTCCCCGTCACCGCCGTGGATCTTGGTCCAGTGGAAGCCGGCCAGCCGCCCGTCCCGCTCGGCCAGGAAGAAGCCGTCCGGATCGAACCACGGCTCCCGCTCGCGCAGGCTGAGATCCTCGCCGCTCCACGCGCCCTGCTCGGGATGCCGGGAGAACGCCCGCCGGTTGAGCTGGACCCACGTGTCTTCGTCCTGGCCGACGACGAAGGTCCGGACGGTCACGTCGCCGGGATAGCGGGGCTCGGCGACCGGCTCGGCCAGCGACCGGTCCATCTGCCACAGCGCGCGGATCCGCTCAAAGCCCGCGGCCTCGGCTAGCCGGGTGGCGGCGGGGGCATCGCCGTGCGCCCACAGCCGCAGCGGGTGCCCGTCCGCCTCGGCCAGCAGCGCCCGCACGATGGCCGTGCCCTGGCCGCGGCCGCGGTGCGCGGGATGGATGACGAGCTCGCCGCTCGGCCCCTCGACCGGGTCGGTAGGATCCAGGTGCGCGTAACCGGTGAGCTTCCCGGCCTCGGTCAGCAGCACGTTGCGGGCCCGCGGGTCGCCTCCGTACCGCAGGTGCAGCCGCACATGCTCGGACAGCGGGCTCACCCCGTCGGCTTCGGTGGCCGCCGCCACCAGGCGCGTGACCTCGGCGGCCTGGCCCGCGTCGAGCTGCCCGGTGACGGTCAGCCGAGTGCTGTCATCGGTCGGCCCGTGCAGTGCCCGTCTCCCTCAGCTCGGTCCCAGGCTCGGCGCCTGGAGCCTTCCGTGGGACGAAACGGTATCCCACATTGCGCACGGTGCCGATCAGCGTGTCGTGCTCGGGGCCGAGCTTGGCCCGGAGTCGGCGGATGTGCACGTCCACCGTCCGGGTGCCGCCGAAGTAGTCGTAGCCCCACACCTCCTGCAGCAGGTGTGCCCGGGTGAACACCCGCCCCGGGTGCTGGGCCAGGAACTTGAGCAGCTCGAATTCCTTGAAGGTCAGGTCCAGGGGGCGCGAGCGCAGCCGGGCGGAGTAGGTGGCCTCGTCGATGGCCAGATCTCCGGACCGGATCTCGTCCGGGGTGTCGGCGGCGCTGCCCGCCCTGCGCCCGAGGGCCAGCCGCAGCCTGGCCTCCACCTCGGCGGGTCCCGCGGTGTCGAGGATCACGTCGTCGGCGCCCCATTCTGCGGTAAGAGCCGTGAGTCCGCCCTCGGTCACCACGACGATCAGCGGCGCGTCCAGCCCGGTCGTGCGCAGCAGGCGGCACAGGCTCCTGGCGTGCGCCAGGTCCCGACGAGCATCCACCAGCACCGCGTCGGCAGGCGGGGCGTCGATCAGCGCGCTCGCCTCGGCGGCGGCCACCCGGACCGGGTGCATCAGCAACCCGAGGGCCGGCACGATCTCGGCCGAGGGTTCCAGGGCGTTAGAGAGCAGAAGCAGGTCGCTCAACGACCGTCACCTCCGCCTGAACGCACGAAGATCCGGGGGCAGCGCCGCCCGGATCCCGTTGCCAGCGAGGATAGCCCACCTGACATCCTCCGACGCCCCGAAGGGCGGGGATTCCCGCCGCAACCTGTGGTCGCGCTGTAGGTTCGCGGTTCTAGGCGTGCCCTGGTGCGCAAGACGGCTCCCCGCGCTGGCACCGCATGCCCGGCGGCGGTTTGGTGCAAGGTGGTGCATGATGCCCGCTTGGCTAACGCGGACCGCTTGAAGTATCAGGCCGCACTGACCATTCCAGGGGAGGTGAAGCGGCGTTTCCGCCCCGCTTGAGCGCGGGTGTTCTGCGCGCCGTGAACTGATGTCCAACGTGACAGTCCGTTACTGGGCCGCGGCGAAAGAGGCCGCCGGGGTGGCGGAAGAGACCCTCGACGCGGACACGCTGGCCGGGGCCATCGCCGCCGCGCTGGCCCGCCGCGGCCAGGATCCGCGCCTGCGCGCGGTGCTCGCCCGCTCGTCGTTCCTCGTGGACGGTGCGGCCGTCGGCGGCCGTGCCGCCGACGAGGTC
Source organism: uncultured Actinomycetes bacterium (assembly GCA_963795575.1). GTDB lineage: Bacteria > Actinomycetota > Actinomycetes > Streptosporangiales > Streptosporangiaceae > PALSA-505. The sequence continues at coordinate 146,562 of CAWCII010000013.1, forward strand.
GTGCTGGCCGAGGCGGCGGTGATCGAGGTGCTACCGCCGTTCGCCGGCGGATAGCCCTTCGCGGCCACGGCCCGCTGCCGGCCGAGCCCGGGGCACATCCGCACCGGCCGGATCGGGTCCCGGGAGCCCCTAGAGTTGGCTGCGATGCGCAAGTTCCTGGTAGCCCTCGTCATCCTGGTCGTCGTGCTGGTCGTCATCGACCGGGCCAGCGTCCTGATCGCCGAGCGCGAGATCGGCACCCGGCTGCAGAGCGCGTACGATCTGCCCGCCCGGCCCGGCGTCAGCGTGCACGGCTTCCCGTTCCTCACCCAGGTCGCGACCGGCCACTACCAGGAGATCGACGTCTCGATCAAGGCGGCGAGCGCCGATGGGGTCCGGCTGCACGACATCGCGGCCAGGTTCACCGGCGTGCATGCCCCGCTGAGCCTGCTGTTCGGCCAGAATTCCGGCCAGGTGACCGCGAGCCAGGCGACCGGGACGGCGGTCATCCCGTACTCGCAGGTGCAGTCGCGGCTGCCCAGGGGGATCAAGCTCGCCGCCGACGGCGGCAGCCTGCGGGTGACCGGCCGGACTGCGCTCGGCTCGGTCACGGGCATCGCCCGGCTCGGCGTGACCAAGTCCGGCATCAGCGTCACCCCCGAGCATCTTACGGTCGGCGGCATCAGCGCCGGGGAGCTGGCCGGGCGGTTCAGCTTCGTGATCCCGGTGGGCGAGCTGCCGCTGCACCTGTCCGTCACCGCCGTGCGCGTCACCCCGGGCGGCCTCGTGGTCGCTGCCACGGGACATGACGTGGCGTTTGCCCGCGCATAGTCCTCGCATGAGCCTGAGTGAACCGATTGCGGCCGGGACACGTTCTATGAGTGTGACCGGCCGGGGCAGGACCGCTCGCAAGAAGCGCGTCGCCGACGACGAACTCGTGCGGGCGCTTCATGCCGAGCATGCCGGTCCCCTGCTCCGGTACGCGATGTATCTGACCTCGGGAGACAGGCAGCGAGCTGAAGACGTGGTCCAGGAAGTATTGCTCCGGGCCTGGCAGCACCCCGAGGCGGTGGCTGGCCAGCCGGCTAGGCCGTGGCTGTTCACGGTGGCGAGAAACCTGGTGATCGACGGCCAGCGGGCCCGGCGGGCCCGGCCGCAGGAGGTCGGCGAGGCCGCACTGGAGCTGCGCCCGGCGGTGAACGACGTGGACCGCGCGCTCGAATCGTGGGCGGTCGCCGACGCGCTGGCCGCGCTGCGGCCCGACCACCGCAGGGTGCTCTTCGAGACGTACTACAAGGGGAGCTCGGTGGCCGAGGCCGCCGGCGAGCTCGGCATCCCCGCGGGCACGGTGAAATCGCGCACGTTCTACGCGCTCAAGGCCCTGAAGCTGGCCCTTGAGGAACGGGGGCTGGCACCGTGAACGACATCAGCTGCCTGCGCGTCCGCCAGTCGCTCGGCGTCTACGTGGTCGGGGCCATCGATCCCGCCGAGCGCTCCGTCGTGGATGCCCACCTGGCTGCGTGCCCCGACTGCCGGGAAGAGCTGGCCGGGCTCGCGGGCCTGCCCGCGCTACTCGGCCGGGTGCCCATCGAAGAAGCCGAGCAGATCGCCCGATTCGATTCTTCCGAACGCGCCCGGCGCGGCGGGTACCCGGACGGCGAGCACTCCGGCGAGGAGATCCTCACCCCGCTGCTCACCCGGGTGGCGCAGCGCCGCCGGGCCGGCAGGTGGCGGAGCCTGGCCTCGGTGGCGGCGGTGGCCCTCATCGCGGCCGGTGCGGCCGTCGGCGCCGTCCGTCTGGCGAACCCGCCGTCCGCCCGCGTGGCCGCCCTGCACTGGGAGAACTCCCAGACGACGCGCGGGCACGACCACGTGGACGTCAGGTACGCCGGCATGCCCTGGGGGACGCGGCTCGACGTCAAGGTCTCCGGCATCCCGGCCGGCACCACCTGCGAGCTGTGGGTCGTGGGCCGGGACGGTCAGCGGTGGCCGGCCGGCAGCTGGACGGTGACCGACGAATGGCAGGCCAGCTCCTATCAGGCATCGTCGGCGGCGCCGTCCGGGTCGGTGCGCAGCTTCCAGCTGACCTCGGGCCACACGGTGCTCGCCACCGTTCCGGCCAGCTGACCGGGACGGCAATCCGGCCAGCCCCCGGGAGTGCCTGACACCCGGTCGGCCGGAAGTGCCCCGGCGCCCGGCCCGGAAAGCGGCCGCTCGGCTCGCCCGGGAATGCCCGGCGCCCGGCCCGGAAATGCCGCCGGCTCGCCCGGGAATGCCCGGCGCCCGGCCCGCGCTGTAGCCGGGCGTGGTCACCGGCGTCATTGTCTGCGTTGCCGTCCTGGCCGCGGCGAGCGCGTTCGGGATGATCTGGAAAACCCGGAACGGCCGGCTGCGGACCGGCGCGCCCGCGATCCCCGTCGGCGGCGGCAGGCGGGGTGCGGCCCGGACCTCCGTGCGCAGGGCCGCGACCGTGACTTCCGTGGATGTGTCTGATGCGGCCGGGACCTCTGACGGCAGGCCCGCCGCGGCCGTGACTTCCGTGGGCATGTCCGATGCGGCCGGGACCTCTGACGGCAGGCCCGGCGTGGCCGTGACATCCGCCGGCCGGCCCGGCGACGACAGGCCGGCCGTGCCCGGCGGCGAGGCGCTCACCGAGGCCGATCTGGGCAGGCCGCTGGGCGGCCGCGCCACCCTGGTCCAGTTCTCCACGGCGTTCTGCGCCCCGTGCCGGGCGACCCGGGTGATCCTGGCCGACGTCGCCGGCCTGGTGGACGGCGTGGCGTACGTCGAGATCGACGCCGAGCACAGGCTGGATCTGGTGCGGCGGCTGGACATCCGCCGGACCCCGGCAGTCCTCGTGCTCGGGCCGGACGGGCGGATCGCGCGGCGCGGCAGCGGCCAGCCGCGCAAGGCCGACCTGATCGCCGCGCTGGGCGAGGTCATAACCCCGGGCGAGGTGGGCTGAGTGCCGGCCGCAGCTAAGAAAGTGACAGCTCAGCGAGCCGCACATAGCATCGGTAGGTGGCTTCCCGGGGTAGGCAGGTGCTCACCAGGCGGCGCGTCGTGGACTTCTGCCGCCTCGCGGCGACTCTCTGATATTCCTATTTTGCCGATCGGCTTATACCTTAATCTGAACCTGTCCCCGGCTGCCCTGGCCGGGGCAAAGGAGCGCAGCAGATGGGCATTGACCCCAGAGGCGCGCGGTTCGGCGCCGCGGCATCGACGATCGTCCTCGCCCTGGTGCTCATCACCGGCAGCGGGTGGCTGCTCGCCGGGCAGACCCTGGTGTTCGCCGCGGGAGCCGCTCTCGGGATGCGCTATGCGCCGTACGGCATGATCTACCGCCGGCTGATCCGGCCCAGGCTCGGGCCGCCCCGGGAACTGGAGGCAGAGCCGCCGCCGCGGTTCGCCCAGGGGGTGGGCGCGGTCTTCGGCGTGGTCGGCGTGATCGGCTACGGGACCGGCGTCACGGCCCTGGGCATGGCGGCGGCGGGAGCGGCCCTGGCCGCGGCTTTCCTCAACGCGGCCTTCGGCTTCTGCCTAGGCTGCGAGATGTATCTGATGATTCAGCGAATCCGGGCAGGCGGCCGGGAGGCGCTGTCCGCCGAACCTGACAAGGAGGTTCCCGTATGAGCCGTTCCGACGTCCTCGTGGACGCCGACTGGGCCCAGCAGCATCTGGACGACCCGGGCGTGGTGCTCGTCGAGGTGGATGAGGACACAGCAGCGTACGACAAGGGTCACATACGCAACGCGATCAAGCTGGACTGGAAGAAGGATCTGCAGGACCCGGTCCGCCGGGACTTCGTGGACAAGGCGGGCTTCGAGGCGCTGCTGTCCGAGCGGGGCATCGGCAACGACGACACGGTCGTGCTCTACGGCGGGAACAACAACTGGTTCGCCGCGTACGCGTACTGGTACTTCAGGCTGTACGGGCACCGCAACGTGAAGCTGCTGGACGGCGGCCGGAAGAAGTGGGAGCTCGACTCGCGCGAGCTGGTCACCGAGGTCCCGCGGCGGCCGGCCACCCGCTACACGGCGTCCGACGTGGACACCTCGATCCGCGCGATGCGCGACGAGGTCGTGTCGGCGATCGGCCACAAGAACCTGGTGGACGTGCGCGCGCCGGACGAGTTCAGCGGCAAGCTGCTCGCGCCCGCGCACCTGCCGCAGGAGTCCGCGCAGCGCCCGGGCCACATCCCGACCGCCCGGAACATCCCGTGGTCGAAGGCGGCCAACGATAACGGCACGTTCCGCACCGACGACGAGCTCCGTGAACTCTACAGCGGCGCCGGGGTCAACTTCGGCAGGGACACCATCGCCTACTGCCGGATCGGCGAGCGCTCCGCGCACACCTGGTTCGTGCTGCACGAGCTGCTCGGCCAGAGCAGCGTGAAGAACTACGACGGCTCGTGGACCGAGTACGGCTCCCTGGTCGGCGTGCCGATCGAGCTGGGCGCGTCCTCATGACCGCCGGCGACGGGTGCGGCGCCCCGGCCGGGGGCGTCAGCGCCCCGGCCGGGGCGGGCAACCAGGCGGTGGTGCAGGGCCGCGTCACCCACGACGGGGCCGCGGTGGGCACCGGGTACGCGCGGCTGCTCGACTCCGGCGGCGACTTCGTGGCCGAGGTTCCGCTGGGCGAGGACGGCGGATTCCGGTTCTTCGCCGCCTCCGGAACCTGGACCGTCCGGGTACTCGCCCCGGGCGGCCTGACCGGGGACCGCTCGGTCACCGCCGACGTCGGCCGCCTCACCACGGTGGAGGTCGCCCTCTGACCGCCCGCTGATCCGGACGCGGTGACGGCGCCGCCCCTGCGGGGGCGGCGCCGTCGCTGTTTCATTTACCGGTAGTTCACCCAGTCTTCGCCTGTCCACCTCGGCGGGATTCAGCCGCGCGACACCTGCGCTGCCTAGGAAGGACGTGCCAGCGGGGGATTTCCGGCCGGCTGGCACGATCACGGCGACTACCTGAGCGAGGCACATGGTGTCGATTGACGCCGATCCAGCAGGCTCGGTCCCGGATCCGTCGGTGTCGGCTGAGGCCGGCGCCGCGGGCGGCGGCCAGCCGATCATCAACGTGGTGGGACTGACGCTCGGCTTCGGCAAGGCGACGATCCTGGCCGACATATCGCTGGACGTGCAGCGGGGCGCGGTGACCGCCCTGCTCGGGCCCACCGGCTCGGGCAAGACGACGCTGCTGCGCACCCTGAACCGGATGAACGACAAGGTCACCGGCTACCGGCACGCGGGCGACGTGCTGCTGGACGGGCACAGCATCTGGCATCACGGCCTGGACACGATGGCGCTGCGCCGCAAGGTGGGCATGCTCTTCCAGCGGCCCAACCCGTTCCCCATGTCGGTCATGGACAACGTGCTGGCGGGGGTACGGGCCCACCGGATGGCCGGCCGCGGCGAGCTCAGGGGGATCGCCGAGAAGCGGCTCGGCGAGGTAGGGCTGCTGGACGCCGTGTCCGGGCGGCTCAAGGACTCGCCGTTCCGGCTGTCCGGCGGCCAGCAGCAGCTGCTCTGCCTGGCCAGGGCCCTGGCCATCGAGCCCGAGGTGCTGCTTCTCGACGAGCCCACGTCTTCGCTCGATCCGGTGGCCACGGAGTCGATCGAGGCGCTCATCCGCACCCTCGTGCCCAGGCTGACCGTGGTGATCATCACGCACAACCTGGCCCAGGCCCGCCGGGTCGCGGACTACACGGTCTTCCTCAACAAGGGCCGGCTCGTCGAGCACGGCGAGACGAAGCAGATCTTCGAGAACCCGGCCGAGGAGGAGACGGCGAACTACGTCACGGGCCGCTTCGGCTGACCAATTCCGATGAGATCAAAGGAGCAATCCTCGGTGTCTAGACGAATCCGCCGGCCGCTCGCCGCGGCCGCTCTCATTCCGCTGGCCGCCATCGTGGCGGCCTGCAGTTCAGGCTCTTCCTCCACGCCTTCATCGTCGTCTTCCTCGTCGCCGGCGAAGTCGTCTTCCTCGTCCGGCAACACCACGGTCAGCGAGACCGGCAGCACGCTGCTGCTCCCGCTCGTCAGCTCCTGGCAGGTGGCGTACGGCGCGCTCAACCCCAAGATCCTCATCACCACCTCGGGCACCGGCTCCGGCACCGGCATCGCCGACGCCGCCGCCGGCACGGTGAACATCGGCGGGTCGGACGCCTACCTCTCGCCGTCCGACATGAGCCAGTACCCGGGCCTGGTGAACATCCCGCTGGCGGTGGCCGGAATCAATATCAACTACAACCTTCCCGGGGTCAAGAAGCCGCTGAACCTCAACGGCAAGGTGCTGGCGGAAATCTACTCGGGCAAGATCACGACCTGGAACAACCCGGCGATCACGGCGCTCAACAAGGGCGTGTCGCTGCCCAGCACCAAGATCGTTCCCCTGCACCGCGCGGACAGCTCCGGCAGCACCTTCCTGACCACCTCGTACCTGAACGCCCAGGACCCGAGCGGGTGGGCGGCCAGCAACGTCGGCACCACCGTGAGCTGGCCGTCGGTGCCCGGCGCCACCGCGGAGACCGGCACCGGCGGCATGGTCAAGGGCTGTGCGGCGATCAAGGGCTGCATCGCCTACATCGGCGTCAGCTACCTCAAGGAGATCCAGGCCGATGGGCTGGGCACGGCGGCCCTGGCCAACAAGAGCGGCAAGTTCGTGGTGTCTTCCGCATCGACGGTCAAGCAGGCGCTGGCGACCTTCTCCGGCAAGACCCCGCCGTCGGGCACCCAGTCGCTCATCAACGCTGCGGCCGGGCTACCCGATCATCAACTACGAGTACGCGATCGTGAAGACGTCGCAGCCGAACCCGACGCTGGCCACCCCGGTGAAGAACTTCCTCACCTGGGGGATCACCACGGGCAGCGGCTCGAAGTACCTGACCCCGGTGAACTTCGTGGCCCTGCCGTCGAACGTCCAGACCATCGCCAAGAACCTGATCGCCAAGATCCACTGAGCCATGGCGTCCATACCGGCGGCACCGGAAGGGGGGGCGGCGCAGCCGCCTCCCCGCCCGGCGGACTCCGCTTTCCGCCGCTGGATGCGCGGCGGCTCGATTATCCGCTGGCTCGGCTTCGGCGGTGCCTGGATTCCCACGCTGATGCTCGGCTTCATCCTCGTGGTCCTGATCGTCAAGGCCTGGCCGGCGATCCAGATCAACGGCTGGGGCTTCTTCACCAAGAGCGTGTGGAACACCGGCAGCCAGTACGGCAAGACGGTCACCTCCCACGGCATCACCTACGTCGAAGGTCAGAAGTACGGAGCGGTGCCGCAGATCGTCGGGACGCTGGAGACCTCGCTGATCGCGCTGATCATCGCCGTGCCGGTGTCGATCGGCGCGGCGCTGGTCGTGGTCGAGCGGCTGCCCGGGCGGCTGGCCAGCATCATCGGCGGCTTCCTGGAACTGCTGGCCGGCATCCCGAGCGTCGTGATCGGGCTGTGGGGAGTGCTCGACCTTCGGGCCGTTCATCGCCAGCTACATCGCGCCGGTCCTGGCCCGCATCCCGATTCCCTTCTTCCAGGGCGATGTCGGGCACGGCCAGGGCCTGCTCGTCTCCGGCCTGGTCCTCGCCATCATGATCATCCCGATCGTCGCCTCCACCGCCCGGGACCTGATCCGGGGGGTGCCCCTGCTGCCGCGGGAGGGCGCGGTCGCGCTCGGCATGTCCGACGCCCAGACCGCCCGCAAGGTCACGCTGCCCTGGGTGGGAGCCGGACTGATCGGCGCGGTCGTGCTGGGCCTGGCCCGGGCGCTGGGCGAGACGATCGCCGTGGCCATGGTCTGCGGCGTCGCCCTCGGCCAGGTGGCCACGAACCTCTACGCAGCCATGATCACGATCGCGGCCAACATCGTGCAGAACCTGGACAGCGTGATCACCGACCCGCTCGGCGTGCGCACCTACGCCGAGCTGGCCCTGGTGCTGCTGATCATCACCCTGGCGACCAACGTGGTGGCCAGGCTGATGGTCCGGCGCGTGTCCGGCACCGCACTGCCGGTGGGGAGGGGTCTGTAGGCCATGAGCAGCATGGGCAGCATGGGCACGGCGCCGCCCTCGGGCACGCCGCCGGGATCGCTGAGGCCGGCCCGGCATGACGCGGCCGACTGGCCGAGGGTACCGGTCCGCCGGAAGGTGTGGAACGCGGCCTTCTGGGGCTGCTGCTTCATCGCCCTGGCCGCGATCGTCGTGCCGCTGGTGTGGCTGGCCGGCGGGATCATCGTGCGAGCCGTGCCGCACTGGCAGTGGAGCGTGCTCACCACGAACACCACCGGCACCGGGGGCGGCCTGAAGCAGGCCATCCTCGGCACCATCTACATCACCGTGGGCGTAGTGGTCATCGGCGGCATCGTCAGCCTGCTGACCGGGCTGTACCTGGCCGAGTTCGCCACCGGCAGGCACCGGGGACTGCTGCGCGGCGGCTACGAGGTGCTGGCCGGCATCCCCTCGATCGTGATGGGCCTGGTCGGATTCATCGCGCTGGTGGTGGGCCTGCACTGGGGCTTCGGCCTGCTGCCCGCGGTGCTCGTGATCTCGGTGATCACCATCCCGTACCTGACCAAGGCGACGGAAACGTCGCTGGCCCAGGTGCCCAGCTCCTACCGGGAAGGCGCCGAGGCCCTCGGCCTGCCGGTCTCCTGGACGCTGCGCAAGATCGTGCTGAAGTCCGCGGTTCCCGGGATCGTCACCGGCCTGCTCATCGCGATCGCGATCTCGGTCAGCGAGACGGCGCCGCTGCTCTACACCGCGGGCTGGTCGTTCTTCGACCCGACCCATCAGCTCACCAACTCGCCTGTCGCCTTCCTCACCTATCCGGTCTGGACCTACTATGCGTCGCCCTACCAGGCACAGCAGTACCTGGCCTACGACGCGGCCCTGCTGCTGTTCGTCCTGGTCCTCGTCATCATCGTCCTGGGCCGGGTCGTCGTGGCGGTATCCCGGCGTTATGCGGAATGAGCGGCGGCCCGGGGGGAGATGACGGCCGGACGGCTGCCGGGGGCGGGACCGGCGGCACCGGGACCGAGCCGGAGGACCGGCCGGCCGCCCGTGTCCTCGCCGACCGGCTGGCCGCGGCGCTGATTCACCACGAGCCCGGCTGGCGGCTGCCCCGGCGCAGCGCGCTCGCCCGCCGGTACGGCGTGAGCCCGGCCGAGATGGAGGCCGCGATCGAGGAGCTGGCCGGCCGGCACCTGCTGCGCCGCCTGCCCGACGGCCAGGTGTACCGGGCCAGCCCCGCCGACTACCTGATCAAGCTCGAGGGCCTGGCGGACCTGCGCGCCTCGATCGACCCGATGGGCATGGCGATCGACTGCGCCTCCCGGCACGTATCGTGGCGGCGGGTGCCCGAGGACATCGGCGGGGCGCTCGGGCTCTCGCCGGGCGACCCGGTGTGCGTCGTCCGCTGCCTGTGGGCCTCCGCCGACGGCCCGGTGGCCTTCTCGGCCAGCTACCTGCCGGAGCAGTATTGCGCCCTCGCCGAGGACCCGCTCGCGCTGGCCGACGTGCTGAGGGCCTCGCAGCTCCGGCCCGGGGCCCGGCCGGGCTGTACGTCGAACTGCAGCCCCCGGCCCCGTCCGTCGCCCGGAGCCTGCGGCTGGCCGCGGGCCAGCCCGCGGTCAGCGTGACGGTCAGGTTCGACGATGCGTCCGCCGGGACGCCGATGGCCCTGGCCACCGTGGTCCTGCGCCCGGAGATGTTCCGGGTGGTGATCGAGTCTCCGGACGGCCCGCAGGTGACCGCGGCCAGGGCCGGCGATGACGGCACCTGGCCGCGGGCCGCGGCGGGCGGGGAACCGTGAGCGCGCAGGAGACCCGCGCCGGCGCATCTGGACACAGGCCGCAGCGGGCTGGGAACCTTGAGTGCCTATGCCTGCCGACACCGTCACCACGGACGAGCGCGTGCCGCGTCCCGGCCGCTACCTCATCCCCGGAGAGACCCCCCGCCGCGCTGAGCTCATTGCCGCCTGCGCGGTGCTGGCCGTAGTCGCGCACCTGCTCTTCGCCCAGCTGACCCTGATCCTCGCGATCGCCTTCTACCTCATCACCCGGCTGACCAGATGGCGGCCGCAATGGCTGGCGGTGCCCGCGTGCATCGGCATGGTCTGGGTTCTCGCCCTCGGGCCGGCGCAGGCCGCCTCGGGCTTCGCCGAGGGCCCGGCCCAGATCGCGGCCTACCTCGGCGGGGCCGGACACGATCTGGGCAGGCTCGCGCACATGAGCGCGGCGTACTCCGGCATCGGCCGCTGGCTGCCGCGGCAGTTCCCGGTGGCGCTGATCGCGGCGTCGGCCGAGGCCGCCATCGCGGCCTGGCTCAGCTGGCTGCACACCGACGAGTGGAAGCTCCCCGGCTACCGTCCCGGCCTGGTGACGTTCTGCCGCCGGTGGTACCTGACGCGCTTCATATCCTCGGGCGGCGTGGTCACCAGGGATGGCGCGTGCCTCGGCCTGGACGCTGCCACCGGCGGCCGGGTGGCGGTGTCCTGGGCTGAGGTGGCAGGCGGAGTGCTGTGCGCCGGCTCGGCCGGCTCCGGAACCACGACCACCAGCTTCCAGATCGTGCACGCGGCCATCCGCCGCCGCAAGCCGGTGATCGCCGTGGACCTGGACGGCAGCAGGAAGCTCGCGGAGTCGCTGCGGGCGGTGTGCGCGGCCACCGGGACGCCGCTGCACCAGCTCCCCGCGGAAGGCTCCGGATACTACGACCCGCTCCGCACCGGCGATCCGGCCAGGCGGACCTCGCTCGTCATGGGCATGCTGGACTGGGAAGGCACCGCCGACCAGTACCGGCGCGGCTGCGCGGCTTACCTGACCGATCTGTTCACGGTCGCCGATGCCGCTCCGGGCGATCCGCGCACCGCCATGCTGGACGATGTCGTGCACCTGCTCAGCCCGGCCGCGCTGCGGGCGCGGATGGACCACGTGCCCGGCTACTACCCGCGGCGGCGGGCCCTCGGCGAGCGGGTGAAGGTGTCAGCCGGCCTGCTCGACGCCGATCCCCGCACCACCGCCACGCTGGCCGAGCAGCTGAACGAGCTGCGGTCCTCCCCGCTCGGCCGCTGGCTCCGCCCGGCGCCCGGCCCCCGGGTGGATCTGGGCCGCGTGGTGCGGGAACGGGCCGTCGTGCTGTTCTCGATCGAGTCCGCGGCCCATGGCCGGGCAGCGACCACGATGGCCGGACTGATCGCGCGTGACGTGCTGGCGGTCTGCTCGGAGCTGCGCCGGATCGGCGTGCCCGCCGACGGGCTGGCCTGGTTCGACCGGTGCGGCGGGCTGGCCCTGGACACGCTGGACGAGCTGGTCGCGCGCGGCGGCGCAGCCGGGCTGCCTGCCCTGCTGACCACCACGGCCGCAGAACGCGCTCAGCCGCTGGCCGGCCAGGTCAACGTGCTGGTGCTGCACCGGCTGACCGACCCCGCCGCAGCCGGACGGTTCGCCGCCCTCACCGGGCAGAAGTTCGCCCCGGCCGGCAGCGGCGATCTGGCCGTGCCCGCGGGATCCCAGGTTCGCCCGGAGGCCGCCGCACCCGGCGGGCCGGACGGCCGTGACCGCGGCGGGCGACGCGACCGGGCAGCTGAGCCAGCTCGGCCCGTACGGCCTGGTCCGCAAGCCAGTGGTGGCAGCGCGGTCGCTGAGCAGGCTGGCCAACGGAGAGCATGTGCTGATCGTCAGGAGACCGCAGCGCCGGCTGGTTACGCTGGGGCTGACCGTTCCGGCCCGGATCGTCCGGCATCCCGCGCCGCCGCCCAGCGCGCGGCGGGCCGCCAGGCCCGGGAAAGAACCGGCCGCGGCCATCGCGGTACACAGACGCAGGAGCGCGGGCTCGCTGCGGAAGGGCAGGGCTACGTGACGGCGCCGGCCGCCAGAGACGAGCGCGGCAGCAACGGCGGCCGCGCGGCCGGCGGTCCCCCGGACAAGCCCGGCGGTGCTCCCGGCCGCCGCCGTCCCTCCGGGCCGTCCGGCGTCCCCATCCCGCCCGTGCCAGCGGCGTTCCGGCAGCCTGCGCGTTCGTCACCGGCACCACCTGAGCGGCCCGGAGCCCCGGCGGATTCCGCGGCCCCGCGGGCCCCGCGGGGAGCCCGTGTCACCGGCGGCCTCATCGCTCGATCCTCGCGGGCAGCCCGGGCCGCCGGCGAGCCAGATGCGGCCGGACCGGATCTATCTCGGCTGGCAGCACGCGCTGCTGCAGCCCGACCCGGGGCCGCAGCCCAGGCGGCCCACCCCGCCGGAGCAGGAGCAGCTCAACCCCGACTGGGTGGCCGCGCAGCGCCGTGAGGAGAACCTGCTCGACCGCCCGCTGAAGCTGGTCGCCGGGGCCGGGGTCCTGCTGACCGGCCTGCTGCTCGCCGCCTGGGTGGCCGGCTGGCTGAACGCGGCGCTCGCCTGGCTCGGCGTGGTCGCCTGCCTGGCCTGCGCGAGCCTGGCGGCACGCACCATCTGGCGGGGCGAGCAAGCCCTGCGGTCGCGGGTCGGGGAGGAGAAACAGCGGGTCGGCAAGATACGTGCCGAGCAGGAGAGCCGCTTGTTCGCCTGGCAGGAGGAGCACGCCCGCAGATTCCAGGACTGGCAGGAACGGCGCGCCGCGTTCGAGAAGCAGCCGCAGTGGTACGCGGTCTCGGTGCCCGCCCGGGTCGACCGGGTGGACCTGGCCGGCGGCACGCTTTCCGGCTGGTCCGCCATGTTTACGCTGGTGGGGGCGTCACGGCTCGCCGCCGACGGCGAGCTGACCGTGATCGACCTGTCCGAGGGCGCGGTCGCGGGTGACCTGCTCGCCGTGGCCGGCCGGTCCGGCATCGCCCCGCTGGTCTGGGTGCTGCCCGCCGACCTGCCCCGGCTCGATCTGAGCGCCGGCCTGTCCCGGGAAGCCCTCGCCGACGTGCTCTCCCTGGTGGTCAGCGTGAGCGAGGAAGAGGGCGCCGGCGGCGACGTGGCGCAGGACAACGCGATCCTGGAGCGCCTGCTCGATGTCTTCAGCGGGGACGTGACCATCGCCCAGACGACCGCCGCGCTCCGGGCGCTCGGGCAGATCGGCGACCCCCGGGAGGATATCCGCGGCGGGCTGCTCAGCCCGGATCAGCTCGAACGGATCACCGGGATGTTCGGCCGGGGAGCGGCCGACCAGGTGGTGATCGGCCGGGCCTGGGCCATGGAGTCGCGGCTGCGCAAGCTGGACCGCGCCGGCCTGGCCCCCGCCGAGCTCGCGCCCAGCAGGCTGCGGGTGATCTGCACCGACCGGCGGGCCGGGGTGTTCGGAAACCGGGTCCTCGGCAGCTACGCGGTGACCGCCCTTACCCACGTGCTCCGCCAGTCCCCGGCGGGCCGGCCATGGCAGCACACGCTGATGCTGGCGGGCGCGGACAGGCTGCGCGGCGACGTGCTCGACCGGCTGTGCGACGCCTGCGAGGCCACCCGGACCGGCCTGCTGCTCGCCTACCGGTCGATCCCGGCGCACGTCAAGGAGCGGCTGGGCCGGGGGAACTCCGCGGTGGCCTTCATGCGCCTCGGCAACGCGGAGGACGCCAGGGTCGCCAGCGAGCAGATCGGCACCGAGCACCGTTTCGTGCTCACCCAGCTCACCGACACGGTGGGCACGTCGGTGACCGACACCGTCGGCGACTCCTACACCAGCACCGTGGGCACCGCCGATTCCGTGTCCACCTCCGCCACGACGAGCCAGAACGCCGGCCGCAGCAGCAGTCGCAGCCACAGCCACGAGTCCATCGCGGCACCGTTCGGCCATTCGACCTCGTCGAGCGGCGGGGACCGTAACTATTCCAGCGGCACCAGCGACTCCGAGTCGATCACGGAAGGGATCAACCTGAGCACGGCGTGGGGAGTCAGCACGTCCCGGGCCGCCGGCACGAACGACTCACTGGCGCGGGCCACGCAGCGGTCCCGCGAGTTCCTGGTCGAGCAGCACGAGCTGCAGCAGCTGCCGCCGAGCGCGGTGATCATTTCCTCGGCGTCCCGCGGCGGCCGGCGGGTCGTGATGGCCGACGCGAACCCCGGCATCATCGGGCTGCCGACCGCCACCCGGCTCACCCTGGACGAGGCCAGGAAGGCGCCGGGCGTGCCGCCTGCCGGCCGGCCGCAGGCGCCGGCCGTCCCGCCCCGGGCTGCCGCGGGGGCGGAGCAAGGCCCCGGGCCCGTGCCGGTGAGCTGGCGCTCCGGTGACGCCCAGCCGCCGCCCAACCTCGGGCCGCCGCCCGAGCGCCTGGACTGGCGCAAGCGGCGCGATTGAGTCGTTCTCCCGGTACCGGTAGCGAGGAGGCCGACGGCCTGATATTCACGCTAGGTGGGCGGTCATCGCGCGAGAGTGACCACGGAGGGCGAAGGCAGCCTGGCCGGCCCGTGGCACCGGATCCTGGCCGTCACGGCCACCGCCGGCGCCGCCTCGCCCGGGGCCGACTTCGTCGCCGTTCTCCCCGCGGCGCTCAGCGCGGCCGGGCGCGGTCGCGCGTTCGTCGTGGGCTGGCTGTCCCGGGGCGGCGGGGCTCCGCTTGAGCTGATCACCAACGCCGGGACGCTGGCCGGGGCCGGCCAGGACCCGGACGGCGACCTGGCCGACCGCTCCGCGACGCCGCGGCGCGCCATGCCGGGCTTCGGCGCGCCGGCTCCCGGCGAGTCGTCCGGCCTGCTGTTCCCCGCCGGCGCCCGCGGCGTGCCGATCGGCGATGACTGGCTCGGCGAGCTCGACGCGATGGCCTGGACGTCATGCCCGGGCCGGCAGGCGCCGCCGCTAGCCGAGGCCGCCGCGCCGCAGAGCCGGGAGCAGGACCGGCGGCCGACCCTGTTCGAATCGACGCTCGTGACGCTCATGGGCCGGCGGTTCGGCTGGCTGGTCATCGCCGAGCCCACCAGCCTGATCGACACCGAGGTCGCCGAACTGCGCACGGAGCTCAACGTGCTCCGCCGGTACGAAGAGGAGCACTCCAGATTCGACGTCGAGCGGGCGCAGCGGCGGATGGCCGAACTCGACACGTTCCGCGAGGCCGGGCTGTGGAGCGTGCGCGTCCTGGCCGGCGCGGCCACGCGCGAGGAGCTGCGGCTGATCGCTCCGGTGCTGGTCGGGTCCGTTGACCTGAGCACGCATCCCTACCGGCTGCGCAGCGGCCTGCAGGCGCACAGCCTGGCCGAGGCGGCCACGGTCAGGGTGCAGGATGCGACCGACGGCGCGGCCACGCCGTTTCCGGCCACCGCCGGGATGCTCGCCGCACTCGCCGGCCTGCCCCGCCGGGAGGTTCCCGGGCTGCGGGTGCTCGATCCCGGCTACTTCGACGTCACCAGCGAGACCGAGAGCCGGGATCCGCTGCGGTCCGCGTCGCCCGTGATCGAGGTCGGCGCCATCCTCGACCCGCAGGACCGGCCGGTCGGGGCCTTCCGGGTGCCGCTGACCACCCTGAACCGGCACGCGTTCGTTACCGGGGCCACCGGGGCGGGGAAATCCCAGACCGTCCGGCACATCCTGGAGCAGTGCAGCCGGGCTGGCCTGCCGTGGCTGGCCATCGAGCCGGCCAAGTCCGAGTACGCCGCGATGGCGGGGCGGATCGAGGGGATCGGCCAGGTCACGGTGATCAACCCGACCGACCCGGGCGCCGTGCCGCTATCGGTGAACCCGCTCGCGCCCGAGCCCGGCTACCCGGTGCAGGCCCACATCGACATGGTGCGCGCCCTCTTCCAGGCGGCCTTCGACGCCGAGGAACCGTTCCCGCAGATCATGTCGCAGGCGTTGCAGCGCGTGTACGAAGAAGCCGGCTGGGACGTGGTCACCGGCGGCGGCGTTCCGGGCGCGCCGGTGGCGCCGGCCACCCCTACGCTGGCCCAGCTGCAGCGGGCCGCGCTCGAGGTGATCGAGGACGTCGGCTACGGGCCGGAGCTGCAGGCCGACGTGCGCGGTTTCGTCAACGTCAGGCTGCATTCGCTGCGGGTCGGCTCGGCCGGGCGGTTCTTCGAGGGCGGTCATCCCGCTGACATCGGCGAGTTGCTGCGCCGCAACGTGGTACTGGCCATCGAGGACGTCGCCAACGACGAGGACAAGGCGTTCCTGATGGGCACGCTGATCATCAGGCTGGTCGAGCACCTGCGGCTGCGCGCCCGGCGGGAGCGAGCAGCCGGCCTGCGGCACGTGATCGTCATCGAGGAGGCGCACCGGCTGCTGCGCAACCGGGGCGACGAGCGGGCCGGCTCGCACGCGGTCGAACTGTTCGCCGGGATGCTGGCCGAGATCCGCGCCTACGGCGAGGGCATGGTGGTGGCCGAGCAGATTCCCGCCAAGCTGGTGGCCGACGTGGTGAAGAACACCGCGCTGAAGATCGTGCACCGGCTGCCCGCGCACGACGACCGGCAGGTCGTCGGCGCGGCGATGAACCTCGACGACGAGCAGTCGCGGCAGGTGGTCTCGCTGGGCCCGGGCGTGGCCGCGGCATTTGCCGACGGCATGGACCGGCCGCTGCGGATCCGGGTGCCGCTGGGCGAGGGTGCGGAGCGGATCCTCGCCAGCCCGCCGCCGCCGCTGCGCGGTCGTCGCAGTCCGGCTTGCGGCCCGCGCTGCTCGGCCGGGCGCGCCTGCACGCTGGTCGAGCTGCGCGGCGCCGACCTGCTGTCCGCCGCCGCGCAGCAGGCCTGGCTGCGGATCTGGGCCGAGACGCTGGTGCTTGCGTTCCTGACCAACCAGGCCATGCCCGCGGTGCCAGCCTGGCTGCGCGGCCGGTGGGCCGGGCTGGGCGCGAGACGGCGGGAGTGCGCGCTCGCCACGCTGATCGACAGGTCGGTCGGCGTCCGGGCGGTCAGCATGCGGGCCAGCCATGACCCGCGCCGGCTGGCAGCGAGCGCGTCCTCGGCGGCGCTGCGGATGCTGGCCGGCCAGACACCGCCTGGCACCAGGGCCGGGCCGGGCTGGGTCGTTCCGCAGCTACGGTGGCTGCACGAGGCCGAGCGCATCTGCCCGCTCGGCGGCGCGCCGCCCGATCCCCGCGACCAGGCGCCGCCGCTCGATTTCGACCTGGCCGGCGTGGCGGACTGGCCGGCCATGCGCGTCGGCCAGCGGGTGCACGCCCTGCGGCGGCACGCGCTGTCCCCCGAGCTCGAGCAGAACCGGCGCGTCGCCTGGAACCTGCTGCTGGGCGACGACGATCAGCTCGGCTACCTGGCCGATCTCGCGACGGTGATGGTGGGCCGGGATCCGGGGGTTCAGCTGGCTCGGGCCGCGGCGGCGATGGACGTCTCCGGCTGGCTGGAGGTGGTGCTCTCCTGGCCGCGCCGGTTCATCATGGGCGAGAGCGGGGGCGTGTCCGGGCCGGCGTCCGGCCGGCCGGGACCGCCGGCCCGATAGCATCGGCGGCGATGAGCAATCTACCGCTGCGCGCGCGCGTGGCCACCACGATCGGCGGTGCCGCCGGGCGCGTCTCCAGGCTGGCCGGCCGTGGTGACGGCTCGGTCATCGGCGGAGTGATCGCGCTCCGTCTCGAGCCCGGCCTGCTCGCCATGCTGGCCGCCGGCCGGCAGGTCGTCCTGGTGACCGGGACCAACGGCAAGACCACCACGACCCGGCTGGTCACCGCCGCCCTTCAGTCGCTGGGCCAGCGGGTCGCGTCGAACGCGTTCGGCGCGAACATGGAGGCGGGCCTGGCCGCGGCGCTCGGCCGGGAGCTGAACGCGCCCCTCGCCGTGCTGGAGGTGGACGAGAAGTACCTCCCCTCGGTGCTGACCGCCACCGCGGCCCGGGCGGTGGCCCTGCTCAATCTCAGCCGGGACCAGATGGACAGGGCGGCAGAGATCTGGCTGGTCGCCAGGCGATGGCGGGACGCGCTCGCCGACGCGCCCGGCTGCCGGGTGATCGCCAACGCGGACGACCCGCTCATTGCCTGGGCGGCTGCGGCGGCGAAGCAGGTGACCTGGGTAGCTGCCGGGCAGCGCTGGCGGGAGGACTCCTGGTGCTGCCCGGAATGCGGCTCCCACTTGCGCCGGGACGAGTCCGACTGGCGGTGCGGCGAGTGCGGTTTCGCCCGGCCGCCGGCGAGCTGGGTGCTGGACGGCGAGACCGTGGTGGATCCGGCCGGCCGCCGCCGCCGGGCTTGATCTCGCCCTGCCGGGGCGGGCCAACCGGGCGAACGCGGTGGTGGCACTCGCCGTCGCCGAGACGTTCGGGATCGATCCCGATCAGGCGCTGTCCCGGCTGCGCCGGGTGACCTCGGTGGCCGGCCGGTACACGACGGTGCAGCGGCGCGGCCGCGGGGTCCGGCTGCTGCTGGCGAAGAACCCGGCCGGCTGGCTCGAGGCGTTCGACGTGCTGGAGGCCGCCCCGGTTCCGGTGCTGCTGGCCGTGAACGCGCAGGGGCCGGACGGCCGGGACACCTCGTGGCTGTGGGACGTCGATTACCGGCTGCTGCGCGGGCGGCGGATCTTCGTGGCCGGCGAGCGCAGGCTCGATCTCGCGGTCAGGCTGGAGGCAGACGAGGTGGCTTTCCAGCTCGTGGCGGGAGCCGACGACGCGGTGGGCCAGACCGATGCTGGCGGCCGCCTGGACGTGATCGCCAACTACACGGCGTTCCAGCAGATCCGGGCTGCGTTCGGCCGGACGGCATGAGCATGGATGATGTGAGCGCCGGCAGCGACAGGAGCGGGCCGGAGGACAGGAGCGGGCCGGAGAACAGCGGCGCGGACAACATGAGCGGTACAGGCGCGGTGAGCGGCCCGGGCAACATGGGCGGTACGGGCGAGGTGAGCGGCCCGGGCAACATGAGCGGTCCGGGCGCGGTGAGCGGTCCGGGCGACGTGAGCGGTCCGGAGGTTACTGGCAGGCCAGACGGCCTGAGCGGCCCGGACGGCAGCGGGCGCCACGGGCGCGGGGGCAACGTGAGCGGCCTGCGGCTGGTGTGGGTCTACCCCGATCTGCTCAGCACCTACGGCGACCGGGGCAACCTGCTCGTCCTCGAGCGGCGGGCCGGGCTGCGCGGCATCCGCACCGAATCCGTCTGCGTGAACTCGGATCAGCCGGTACCCCGCCGGGGTGACATCTACCTGCTCGGCGGCGGCGAGGATCTGCCGCAAATCCTGGCCGCCCGGCGGCTTCGAGCCGACGGCGGCCTCGCGGCCGCGGCGGGCCATGGCGCAGTCGTCTTCGCCGTGTGCGCCGGCTATCAGCTGGTCGGCACGGAGTTCGCCGGCGAGGAGGGGCAGCCGCTGCCCGGCCTGGACATCGCCGACATCCGGAGCGGCCGCGGCGACCGCAGGGCGGTGGGCGAGGTGCTTTGCGATGCCGATCCCGCTCTCGGGCTGCCCCGCCTGACCGGGTTCGAGAATCACCAGGGGGTGAGCACGCTCGGTCCGGGTGCCCGGCCGCTGGCCCGGGTGGCGGCCGGGGTGGGAAACGGCGACGGTACCGAGGGCGCCTACGCGGGCCGGGTGCTCGGCACCTACCTGCACGGCCCCGCCCTGGTCCGCAACCCCGCGCTGGCCGACCTGCTGCTCGGGTGGGCGGCGGGCTCGCTGCCGGAACTTCCGGACGCCGATGAAGGGTGGGGACGGCGGCTCCGCGAGGAGCGGCTGGCCGCCGTGTCAGGCTGAGCGGTCCGGGATCGCCGCCCGGGGCACGCCCGCCGGCCGGCCGTTCCTCGTTCCTCACCGGCGCGAGCCTGTCCGCCGCCTGGGGGCCGGGCGCGGTGGCTGGCCCTCAGTACACGAGCGCCTGCGCGCCGTCGGCGGTGATCTCGGAGATGAACGTGGTCGCCCCGGCGATCCGGATGCCGCCCAGGACGTCATCGGACGTTATCTCCCGGCGCGCCGCGCACTGAGTGCACAACGTTACGGCCCCGGCGGCCAGCACCGAAGCCAGCAGATCCGCCAGTGGGGGCGCATGCGGAAGGGAGAACTCCTCCGCGCGGCCGGGGAGGGCGAACCACGAGGACTCACCGGTCAGCCAGAGCGAGGTCGAGATCCCGCTGGCCACGGCGGCAGCGGCGACCGTGAAGGCCTGGTTGCAGCGTTCGGGGTCGTCCTTGCCCGCGGTGACCTTGACCACCAGCGAACGCACTGCCATGACGAGACCTTAGCGCGCCGCCGGACTCCCCGCGTGGCACAGCCAGAACCGGGTGGTGTCCTGCCTAGACTGCTGCTATGCACGGCATGCTGAGCCTGGCGGTCCTGGTGGCCGCGCTCGCCGGCCTCGCGGGGTGGGTCGGCTACCTCCTGGTACGGCTGTACCTGGCCTGTCCCGCCGCGCGTTCGCCGGCGCAGCGGCCGGCGGCGTCCGGCCAGGCCGGCCCGGCGGACCCGGGCGGCCCAGTCTCGGCTGCCGGTCCGGCAGAGCCACCGCCCGCGGGCGCACATCCGGGAAACGACCCGGCAGCCGGGCAGGCGGCGACTCGCGAGCCTGTCGCCTGATACTCATATAGTCATGGGCCACCAGTCACCGGACGCCGAGCCGCGGCCCGAGCCCTCCGACGCGGAGTCCGCGCCTGCGTTCCGGCTTGAGTTCGCGGCACCGTCTGCTCCTGCACCCCAGCCTGCGCCCGAACCGCATCCCGATCTCGCCTCGCTGAGGTTCCTGCTGGGCCGCTGGGAGGGCGCCGGGGTGGGCGGCTACCCGACCATCGAGAGCTTCCGGTTCGGCCAGGAGCTGTCGTTCAGCCACAACGGCAAGCCGTTCCTCATCTACGCCAGCCGCAGCTGGCTGCTGGACGAGGAGGGCAACCCCGGCCGGCCGCTCGGCATGGAAGCGGGGTTCTGGCGGCCGCAGCCAGGCGGCGAGGTGGAACTCCTGCTGGCGCACCCGACGGGGATCACCGAGATCTACCTGGGCACCATCACCGGCGCCCGCATCGAGATGAGCACCGACGTGGTGACCCGCACCGCGTCCGCCAAGGAAGTCACCGCGGGACACCGGCTTTACGGCCTGGTGGGGGACGACCTCGCCTACGCCTACGACATGGCCGCGGTCGGGCAGGGGCTGCAGCCGCATCTGTCGGCCCAACTCAAACGGGTCTCCGCCGCCTGAGGCCCGTCAAGATCGCCAAGGCCTGGCGAGGCCCCTGAGGCCTGTCAAGATCGCCCGGGCTTGCCGATGTCGCCTGGCCCTCAAGTCGCCTGAGGCCCGTCAAGGCCGGCCGGAGCCCGTAACGGCCGGTTAAGAAAGCCCGGCCGGAACCGTCAAGGTCGTTAGACCGTCAAGCCGGCCGGAACGCCGGGAAGATAAAGACCCCCGGGCGCCTCCCGCGGGCGGGCAACGCGAAGCGATGCCCGCGCGGGGGCCGACTGGACTAGGCCGGCCAGCCCGGGGGTCCGGTGTCTGCCGAGGATTCGCCGGCCGCCGCCCGCGGCGGATCAGGCCCCATCCGCAACGCCCGAAGTACGCGCGGTCAGAAAGCCCGGCCATCCAGCACACATCACCGCGTGCGCAGCGACCCGTGCTTCGGCGGGACGGCAGCTAACGGACAGCCACCTCACGTGTCCAACATCTATGCATACTCTTGGACCACCTCCTTTCCCGCGTAGCCCGAACGCTACTTCGGCCACAGCCGCGTGGCAAGAGCATTTCGCGGCCAGCGCACGCCGCAGGCAGGTCCGGATGCTCCGGCTGCGGGCTCTGACTCGCGGCCCCGCGTCACTCACAGCTCAGGCTGGAAGGCGGCAGCCGCGGGACAGGCTATGACGCAGGCGTGGGACGATCAGCTGCGAGCCCGCGGGTACCGGGTGACCCCGCAGCGCCAGCTCGTGCTCGAGGCGGTGACCGTGCTCGAGCATGCCACGCCGGAAGAGATCTGCACCCGGGTCCAGCAGACCGCGCGCGGGCGTGAACATCTCGACCGTCTACCGCACGCTGGAGCTGCTCGAGCAGCTCAGCCTGGTCACGCACAGCCATCTCGGGCACGGCGCGCCCAGCTACCACCTCGCGGCCGAGGCGGAGCACGTGCACCTGGTGTGCCGGGAGTGCGGCCGGATCGAGGAGGTCGGCCCGGACGCGGTGGCACCGCTGGTGACCGCGCTGGAGGCCGGGCAGGACTTCGAGACCGACGTCAGGCACCTGACCGTGTTCGGCCGCTGCGGCGCCTGCCGCCAGGCGCGGCCGCGGCCGCCCGCCGGGACCGCCCGGTCAGTCCCGCCGCCTGAAGATAGCCTGGCCACCATGGAAAGCCCGCTGCTCCGGCTGCCCGGTGCGGTCCCGGCCGACGGGCCGGACGCCGGCGTCGCGGCCCACTACGGTGACCCATTCGGCGAGCAGCGCGCGCTGGCGCGGGCCGCGGGCCTGGTGGACCGGTCGCACCGCGGCGTCGTCCGCATCACCGGCCCGGACCGGCTGTCCTGGCTGAACAGCCTGACCACGCAGCGGCTCGAGCCGCTGCCCGCCGGGCACCGTCGTCCAGACGCTGATCCTGAGCCCGAACGGGCACGTCGAACACCATCTGACGCTGACCGACGACGGCAACGCGGTGTGGGCGCACGTCGAGCCGGGCACCGCGGCTGAGCTGCTCGCGTTCCTCGAGTCCATGCGGTTCATGCTCCGGGTGGAGCCGGCCGACGTCACCGACGAGTACGGCGGTGCTGACCCTGATGGGGCCGGACGCGCCGGACGGCGGCCGGGCGGCCAGGCGTGGCGGCCGCCTTGCCCGGCGGGCTCGGCACGGACCTGATGGTCGGCACGGGACCGGCTGGACGGCCGTGGCGGACGGGCTGCGCCGGACGCCGGGGTGCGGACCGGCCGGCATGTGGGCGCTACGAGGCGCTGCGGATCGCGGCGCACCAGCCGCGGCTCGGCCTGCGACACCGACCACCGGACGATCCCGCACGAGGTCGGCTGGATCGAGACCGCCGTGCACCTGGACAAGGGCTGCTACCGCGGCCAGGAGACCGTGGCCCGGGTGCACAACCTGGGGCATCCGCCGCGGCGGCTGGTGTTGCTGCACCTCGACGGCAGCGGCGACCGGCTCCCCGGACACGGCGACCCGGTCGAGCTCGACGGCTCGCAGGTCGGGCTTCACCGGCTCGGCCGCGCGGCACTACGAGCTCGGGCCGATCGCGCTGGCGCTGGTGAAGCGGACCGTGCCCGCCGGCGGGCAGCTGCTGGCCGGCGGCGTGGACGCCGCGCAGGAGGTCATCGTCTCGCCGGACGCCGGCGCGAACGTCAAGGTCGCGCTGCGCCAGGCGGGCGCGGGAATGTTCCGACCGGCCGGGTAGCCTGATCGGTCAGGACCCGGCTGGCCGTCGACGGCCGCCGCCGTACGACCAGGGAGGTCGCCGGCTGTGCTGCGCCGCATGATGCTGGCCGTCTCGGCCAGCGACCAGTATCGAGAAGATCGTGACCACCGCCCCGATCGCCAGGGACGTGGTCGCCAGGTTCGTGGCGGGTGCCACCCAGGACGACGCGCTGCGCGGTGACCAGGCAACTGCTCGGCCGCGGTCTGCTCGTCACCCTCGACTACCTCGGTGAGCACACCACCGACCCGGACCAGGCGGCGGCCGCCGCGGACGAGTACATCAGCCTGCTCGGCAGGCTGGCCGAGGGCGGGCACACCCGGGCGCGGTGCCGCCGAGGTCTCGGTCAAGCCGACCGCGGTCGGGCTCGGGCTCAGCGAGCACGGCGAGAAGACCGCGACGGGAGAACATCGCCCGGATCTGCGCGGCGGCCCGCGGCGGCCAGCACCACCGTGACCCTCGACATGGAGGAGCACCACCTGGTCGAGCCGGTGCTGCGGATGCTGCCGCGAGCTGCGCGAGGAATTCCCCGACCTCGGCTGCGTCATCCAGTCCTACCTGCGCCGCAGCGAGGCGGACTGCGCGGCGCTGGCCGCCGCCGGATCGCGGGTCCGGCTGTGCAAGGGCGCCTACGGCGCTCCCGGGCAGGTGGCCTTCACCGACAGGCGCGAGGTCGACCTGGTCTACGTCCGGTGCCTCGCGAACTGCTGGCCGGGCCCGGCTACCCCATGCTGGCCACCCACGACCCGCGGCTGATCGAGATCGCCGGCGCGCAGGCGATCCTGGCCGGGCGGTCCGTCGGCAGCATTCGAATACCAGATGCTGTACGGGATCACGGCCGCCGAGCAGCGACGGCTGGCCGCTACCGGCGCGCGGATGCGGGTCTATGTGCCCTACGGCAGCGACTGGTATGGCTACCTGGTCCGCCGCCTCGCCGAGCGGCCCGCGAACCTTGGTTTCTTCCTGCGCTCGCTCGCCAGCCGGGGTTAATCACTTTTCTGAGTGCAGAAAGTAGGGCTCTGACCTCTGATATTTGGCGGCGGCAATGAGTTTGAAAGGGTCTTACGACCGTGATCGCGATTCTAGGCGCGGGGAAGATGGGCGAGGCGCTCATCTCCGGGCTGCTGCGGGCGGGCCGGCCGCCCGCCGGGCATAGTGGCCGTGGCCCGGCGGCCGCAGCGCGCCGACGAGCTGCGCGAGCGCTACGGGGTGCAGGTAGCCAGCGCCGCCGCGGCGGCCAAGGCCGCCGACACCCTCGTGCTCACGGTGAAGCCGCAGGACATGGCGGCCCTGCTGGACGAGATCGCGCCGACCGTGCCGGGTGACCGGCTGGTCATCTCGGTGGCGGCCGGCATCACCACGTCGTTCATCGAGCGCAGGCTGCCCGGTGACCTGCCGGTGGTCCGGGTGATGTCGAACACGCCCGTGCTGGTGGACGAGGCGATGAGCGTGATCTCGGCCGGGTCGCACGCCGACCGACGAGCACCTGCGGCGCACCGAGGAACTGCTCCGCCCGGTGGGCCGGGTCATCCGGATCCCCGAGTCGCAGCAGGACGCCGCCACCGCGCTGTCCGGCAGCGGGCCGGCCTACGTGTATTACCTGGTCGAGGCCATGGTGGACGCCGGCATCCTGCTCGGCATGCCCCGGCAGACGGCGCTGGAGATGGTGATCCAGGCGGTCTACGGGGCGGCGACCATGCTGCGCGACTCCGGCGAGCACCCGGTGATCCTGCGCGAGGCGGTCACCTCGCCGGGCGGCACGACGATCTCCGCCGTGCGCGAGCTGGAGCGGCACCGGGTGCGGGCCGCGTTCCTGGCCGCCATCGAGGCGGCCCGGGACCGCGGCCGCGAGCTGGGCGCGACTGGCCGACCAGCTGGTCAGGCCCGAAGGCTGGAAGGGGCTTCACGTGGCATGCAGGCTGCAGGTCCCCTGGGACGACGGGCTGATCGGCTACGACTTCGGCCCCGGGCACCCGCTGGCGCCGGTCCGGGTCGAGCTGACCATGGCACTGGCCCGCGCGTTCGGGATATTCGACGAGCCCTCGGTCGTGCGATGACGGCGCCGCGGCCGGCGACGGCGGACGAGCTGGAGCTGGTGCACGACCCCGGTTACATCGCCGCGGTGCGGCGCGCCGGGCAGACCGGCCAGGCCGACGTGCGGCACGGGCTCGGCACCCCGGACGACCCGGTGTTCGCCGGGATGCACGAGGCGTCCGCGCTGGTCGCCGGGGCCACCCTGGCCGCGGCGCGGGCGGTGTGGACGGCGCGAGGCCGACCACGGCGGCGAACGTGGCCGGCGGGCTGCATCACGCGATGCGGGCCAGCGCGAGCGGGTTCTGCGTGTACAACGACCCGGCCATCGCGATCAAGTGGCTGCTCGCCCAGGGCGCCGAGCGGGTGGCCTACGTCGATCTGGACGTGCACCACGGCGACGGCGTGCAGGCCGCGTTCTACGACGATCCGCGGGTGCTGACGATCAGCATGCACGAGCACCCGGCCACGCTGTTCCCCGGCACCGGGCTGCCGGCCGAGACCGGCCGGGGCGACGCGCGCGGGCACGGCGGTGAACGTCGCGCTGCCCGCCGGGACCGGCGACGCCGGGTGGCTGCGCGCGCTGGATGCGGTCGTGCCGCCGCTGGTCCGCGCGTTCCGGCCCGACGTGCTGGTCAGCCAGCACGGCTGCGACAGCCACCGGCTGGACCCGCTGGCGCACCTGGAGCTCAGCCTCGACGCGCAGCGCCGGGCGCAGACGCGTGCTGCACGAGCTCGCGCACGAGGTGACCGGCGGCCGCTGGCTGCTCACCGGAGGCGGCGGGTACGAGCTGGTCCGGGTGGTTCCCGCGGTGCTGGACGCATCTGCTCGCCGAAGCGGCGGGCCAGGCCCATCGACCCGCAGGCGCAGACACCCGCTGCCTGGCGCGAGTACGTGCGCGACAGAACCGGCAGGCCGCCGCCGGAGAGCATGACCGACGGCAGCATCGCCGAATTCATGCCGTTTGAGTCCGGTCTGAGCCCGGCCGATCCGGTTGACCGGTCGATCGCGGCGACTCGCGCCGCCGTTTTTCCTGCCCATGGCCTGAATCCCTGACCATATTCCGTTCGTCCGCGCTAGCCGGTATGGCCGAGGCCCGGCGCGGCAGCGTTCGCAGATTACCGAAAAGAGACTGCGTCGCCGGGGTTGCCCTTTTCCGAACGCGACTTACGCTGGAGGCGTGCGTGACTGGTGCGTCGGTTATACGGACAGGCGGCGCACTTAGCTCCGCGCACGGAAGAGGGCAACGGATGGCTGCAGGCGAAACCCCCTGAGCGATGTCAGGTTCCTGACCGTGGCCGAGGTGGCCACGATCATGCGGGTATCCAAGATGACCGTCTACCGTCTGGTCCACTCCGGAGAGCTTGAGGCGATCCGGGTGGGGCGTTCTTTCCGGGTGCCGGAGCAGGCCGTCAACCAGTACCTCAAGGATGCCTTCGTAGCTGCCAGCTGACCTCATCCGACGGGGGACGGGGAGAGCGGCCCGGCCCGGCCAGGCGCCGGTCACCGGGACGAGTGGCGCGCCGTGGCCCGGGCAGCGGTACTCTTTACCGGGCGAGTGCCCTGCCCCTGGCGACGGCGGGCGGGTGAGCGTGCCCGCTTCCCGTTACGTCGATCCAGGCCGAAGGTGGTGCCGTGGGCTCCGTCATCAAGAAGCGCCGCAAGCGGATGGCCAAGAAGAAGCACCGCAAGCTGCTCAAGAAGACCCGCATCCAGCGCAGGAACAAGAAGTAGCGGCGGCGGCGCTGGCCCGCGCGCAGGCGGTGGTAATCGTGCCCGCGCGGGCTAGCCGGAAGACGGAACCGCAGGCCAGCTCCGATCCCGGCGCCGGCCTTTCGCTGTCGGATGACCGCTCGCATCGTGCCGCAGCCCTGCCTTTCCCGGCCGGGCCCCGGCGGCCCTGGCCCTCGGCCGGTCCCGGTCAGGCGCCGACCCGGCGACGCCGCAGCGCCACGCCGGCCGCGAACCCGCCCGCCACCGCGCCGGCCGCGCCCGCGGCGGGCAGGGCGATCATGGCGGCCCGCCGCCCGGTGCGGAAGTCGTGCACCGGCCAGCCGCGGCGCCGGGCCTCGGCGCGCAGCTCGCCGTCGGGGTTGACCGCGTGCGGGTGGCCGGCCAGCAGCAGCATCGGCAGGTCGTTCACCGAGTCGCTGTAGGCAGCGCAGCGGGTAAGGTCGAGTCCTTCCCGGCTGGCCAGCGCCGCGATGGCGGCCGGCTTGGCCGGGCCGTGCAGCAGGCCGCCGACCAGCCGCCCGGTGTACACGCCGTCAACCGACTCCGCGACCGTGCCGAGCGCGCCGGTCAGGCCGAGCCTGCGGGCGAGGATTTCGGCTAGTTCCATCGGGGTGGCGGTGACCAGCCAGACCCGCTGGCCGGCATCGAGATGGCGCTGGGCCAGTTCCCTCGTGCCCTCCCAGATCCGGTCGGCCATGGTCTCGTCGTAGATCTCCTCGCAGAGCGCGACGATGTCGCTGACCTTGTGCCCGGCCACGAACGCGAGGGCGTTCTGCCGCGCGCTCTCCATGTGCCCGGCGTTCTCGGCGCCGCGGACCCGCAGCGAAAGCTGGGCCCAGGTCATCCTGGCCATGTCCACCGAGGTGAACATCTTGCGCGCCGCCAGCCCGCGGGCGAAATGGTAGATCGAGGCGCCGCGCATGATGGTGTTGTCGACGTCGAAGAACGCGCCTGCCGCGAGGTCCGGGGCGGGGGACGCACAGCCGGTGAGGGCAGCGGCGGCGGCCGCGCGGGCGGCCGGCATCCCGTCAAGCGGGCGCGCTGGCTGCGGCCTCATGGCCCAAAGCCTAGCCGGTCACCGGCGCTTGATCGCCCGGTAGTCACCCTGATCCGGCCACGGCCGGGCCAAGGTTTGGGATGCCCGTTTCCCATTGCCAGCCTTGTCGTGCACCATTAGGGGTGATGTCTGTCTCCGTCGTGGCCGCGTTCGCCTGCGCGATTGCCGCGGCCGCCGGCACCGGCGTGCTGGTCGGCCGATGCATGCGCATGCCCCGGATGGACATCATCGCCTGGGCCTGCGTGCTGGCCGCGCTCGCGGTAGCGCTCGGCGCGCAGGCGGTCGGCGCGGACCGCGGCTACGGGTCCGCGACGTTCCGCGCCGTGCAGTTCGGTGCGCAGCTGATCGCCCCGCTGTGGCTGGCCTGGGGACTGGCCGAGCTGGCGGCGAAGAGCGTGCCGGTCAGGTTCGCCGCCAAGCTGGTCACCATGGCGCTGACCGTGGTGACCGGCGTCGTGCTGGTCACCGACCCGCTCGGCGACACGCCGTTCAGCAAGTCCTGCCCGGTGGCGTCGAAGCACTACCAGATCATCCCGAAGTCGCTGCTGAGCCTGGTCGCCGTGGTGACCCTGGTGGTCGTCGTCATCGCGCTGGCCGCGTCCCTGCTGCGGCTGCGCAACGACCCGGCCTGGTGGCGCCCGGTCATCGCGGTCACCGCGGCGGGGGTCGGTGCCGCGCTGATCCTCGGCCTGCGGCTCACCCTGCCGTCGAATCCGGCGTACCTGGCGCTGTGCACCGCCTGCGTGGCGCTGGCCTGGTTCGCCGGGGTATGGGCGGCCCGGGTCGACCTGGCGGAACTGCACGGCGACGTGCCGTACGACCGGGCGGACCGCAGGAGCCGCCCGGTGCCGTCGGTGCCGGGGGACGCCGCGGGCGACGAGGCGTTCGACCCCGGATACCCGCAGCAAGAGGCATTCGGATCCGGGTACCCGCGGTCAGGGGAGAACGGCGGTCACCGGCGGTACGCGGCTGACGAGTGGTTCCGCCCGGCCGGCAGCATCAGGCGAACGGCGGGTATCCCGGGGGGAGGGATACCCGCACAACCGGGGAAACGGGGTCAATGGCCTGCGCCAGGGGGATCGCGACGGGTACGAGCCGGACAGCGGCGACCCGCGCGAGAGCGACCGCGGGGGACCGGCGAGCGGGCTGACCGACACCGACCGGACCGGGATATGGCGGCCGCGGACACTCGGCGGCGACGCCGCGCGCGCCGGTGCGGGAGGAGCGAGCGGAGCGGCCGGAATCGCCGGACCCGGCGGCGCGGCCGGGGCGAGCGGGCTGGCCGGTGCGGGCCTGGCATCCGGCGGATTGGGCGCCCCGGCCGCGGGCACGGCGGCCGCGGCCGCAGGCATCGCGGCCGCCGCTGCCGCCGCGACCACCGGGCCCGAGCGGCCGTCAGCGCGGCCGGCGATCCGGCCGCCGCGCAGCGGCTGTACGGGCTGATCGCCATCTACACGCTGGCCGAAGGCGCCACCGAGGAGTTCGACGCGCTGGCCGAGCGGGTGGTCGATGAGGTCCGCGCCAGCGAGCCGGACGCGCTCGTCTACGCGGTGCACTCGGTGCCGAACGCGCCGATGCAGCGGATCTTCTACGAGGTCTACCGCGACCGGATGGCCTACGAGGAGCACAAGCGGCAGCCGCACATCCAGCGCTTCGAGGCCGACCGCAGCCCGTACGTGCTGGCCACCAACGTGATCGAGCTCGGCATGCAGCAGGCGAAGCTGTCGTCGCTGCCCGGCCTGTCACAGCTGTTCGGCAACTCCCCGGGTGGCTGAGGCGGCGTGACGAGGCAGCCGGGCCCCGGCGCCGGGCGTCGCATCACGCTGCTCGGCAAGCCCGGCTGTCACCTGTGCGACGAGGCCCGGGAGGTCATCGCGCGGGTCGCCGCCGACCTCGGCGCGGCCTGGGAGGAACGGGACATCACGCAGTCCGAGGACGACCGGCGCGAGTACTGGGACAAGATCCCGGTGACGCTGATCGACGGCGTCCAGCACGACTTCTGGCGGGTCAGCGAGCAGCGGCTGCGGGCCGCGCTCGGCCGGTGACCCCGTCCTCCGCGCGGCCGCCGCGGCCGCCCCGGTCCGCGCGGCTTTGTGCAAACATTCACAAGGGCGTAACGTGAGGACCGAAGCGGCGGGCCGCCACGGCCGCGCAGCCTGCGGGAGCCCGTCGCCGCGTCGATCCCCAGGAGCGCCGGCGTATGTCCCACCGCGGCGTGTCTGCCAACGGCAGTCACGGCATCCCGGAAGCCACCATCGCCCGGCTGCCGGTTTACCTGCGCGCGCTCTACGCGCTCGCGGAGAGCGGCACGGCCACGGTGTCGAGCGAGGAACTCGCCGTGGCCGCCGGGGTCAACTCGGCCAAGCTCCGCAAGGACCTCGTCCCACCTCGGCTCGTACGGCACCCGCGGGGTCGGCTATGACGTGGACTACCTGGTGTACCAGGTGTCCCGCGAGCTGGGCCTGACCCAGGACTGGCCCGTGGTCATCATCGGCGCGGGCAACCTGGGCCGGGCGCTGGCCAACTACGGCGGCTTCGCCTCCCGCGGCTTCCGCATCGCCGCGCTGCTCGACTCCGACCCGGCCATGGTCGGCACCATGATCGCCGGGCTCGCCGTCCAGCACTCGGACAAGATGGAGGCGGTGGTCCGCGGGCACCGGGTGTCGATCGGCGTGATCGCGACCCCGGCCGGATCGGCCCAGTGCGTCTGCGACCGGCTGGTGGCGGCCGGCGTCACCAGCATCCTGAACTTCGCGCCTGTCGTTCTCAGCGTCCCCGACGGCGTGGACGTGCGTAAGGTGGACCTGTCCATTGAGCTGCAGATTCTCGCCTTCCACGCGCAGCGCAGGGCGTCGGCAGGCCGGCCAGAGGTCCAGGCGGTGGGTTCGTGACCTTGCTCGTGGTGGGGCTGAGCCACAAGAGCGCGCCCGTCGGGACGCTGGAGCGCGCCGCGATCGGCGGCGACGAGCTGGACAAGCTGCGCCGCGACGTGCTGCACGCCGAGCACGTCGCAGGCACCTTCATCGTCTCCACCTGCAACCGGGTGGAGATCTACGCCGAGGTGGACAAGTTCCACGGCGGCGTCAGCTCGATCAGCGAGCTGCTGGCCCGGCATTCCGGCATCCCGCTGGCCGAGCTCACCCCGCACCTGTACGTGCACTACGAGGACCGCGCCGTGCAGCACCTGCTCGACGTGACCTGCGGGCTCGACTCGATGGTGGTCGGCGAGAGCCAGATCCTGGGCCAGGTGCGGCAGGCGCTCGGCCTGGCCCGCGAGCAGGAGACGCTCGGCCGCGAGCTCGGCGAGCTCGGCACGCTGGCGCTGCGCACCGGGAAGCGGGCGCACGCCGAGACCGGGATAGACCGGGCCGGCGCGAACCTGGTCAGCGTGGGCATCGGGCTCGCCGCCGCGCGGCTGCCCGGCGCGCCGCGGGACGCGGCTGAGCAGCCCGCCGATGTGCGGGCCGCGGCTGAGCGGGCCGCCGGGGAGGCCCCGCTGAGCGGCCGCCGGGTGCTCCTCGTGGGGGCCGGCTCGATGAGCGCGCTCGCCGCCGCCACCGCGTCCCGGATGGGCGCGGCCGCCCTCGTCGTCGCGAACCGCACCCCAGATAATGCCGAACGGCTGGCGGCCACGCTGGGCGGCACGGTGACCGAGCTCGCCGGGCTGCCCGAGGCGATGCGGACCGCCGACCTGGTCGATCTCCTGCACCGGCGCGGCCGGAGTCGTGATCACCGAGGCGGCGCTGGCCGGGGTCATGGCGCGGCGGGCCGGCACGCCGCTGGTGCTGCTGGATCTGGCGATGCCGCGGGACGTCGAGCCCGCCGCCGCGGCGCTGCCCGGGGTGAGCCTGATCGACCTGGACGCGATCGGCGCCGCGCCGGGAGCCGGCCGGCGCGGCCGCCGCCGGCGAGGACGTGGCCGCGGTCCGGGCCATCGTCGCCGAGGAGTTCGCCGCCTGGGCGTCGGCCGAGCGGGCGGCCAGCGTGACCCCCACGGTGGTCGCGCTGCGGGCCAAGGCCGCCCAGGTCGTGGACGCCGAGCTGGCCCGGCTGAACGGGCGGCTCAGCGGCCTCGACGATCGTGCGCTGGACGAGATCGGCCACACCGTCCGCCGGGTGGTGGACAAGCTGCTGCACGCGCCGACCGTGCGGATGAAGGAGCTGGCCTCCGGGCCGGGCGGTGATGGATACGCCACCGCGCTGCGGGTACTTTTCGACCTCGACCCCAAGGCGATCGAGGCGGTCACCCGCGCCGACGTCGATCTAGACCGGGAGGTGCCCGAGTGAGCACGCGCCCCGCTGCGGCTCGGCACCCGCCGCAGCCCGATGGCCCTGGTCCAGGCCGGCCAGGTGGCCCGGCTGGTCACCGAGCGGACCGGGCGCGCGGTCGAGCTGGTCCGGGTGACCACGTTCGGCGACGTCAGCCGCGCCCAGCTCGCCCAGATCGGCGGCACCGGGGTGTTCGTCAGCGGGCTGCGGGAGCGGCTGCTGGCGGGCGAGGTCGACCTCGCCGTGCACTCGCTGAAGGACCTGCCGACCGCGCGGCCCGACGGCATCGTGCTCGCGGCGGTCCCGGCCCGGGACGACCCGAGGGATGCCCTCGTCACCGCCGACGGGGCCAAGCTAGCCGACCTCCCGGCCGGGGCGCGGATCGGGACCGGGTCGCCGCGCCGGGCCGCCCAGCTCCGGCTGCTGCGGCCGGACGTCGACGCCGGTCGCCGGTCCGCGGCAACGCCGGTACCCGGCTGTCCAAGGTCGGTTCGGGCCAGCTCGACGCCGTCGTCCTCGGCTACGCCGGGCTGGCCAGGATCGGCCGGCTGGACGCCGTGGCCGAGGTCTTCGATCCGGACGAGATGCTGCCCGCCGCCGGGCAGGGCGCGCTGGCCGTGGAGTGCGCGGCCGGCGCGCCCGGGCTTGCCGCGCTGCTCGCGGCGGCCGACGATCCGTCCAGCCGGGCCGCGGTCACCGCCGAGCGCAGCCTGCTCGCGGCGCTGCAGGGCGGCTGCAGCGCCCCGGTGGGGGCGTACGCGGCCCACGCGCCAGGCGCGGACACCGTGCACCTGGCCGCCGGGGTCTTCGACCACGACGGCAGCGGCGCGGTGCGGGCCGCCGGCAGCGGCGCCGCCGCGGCAGCGCGGGCGCTGGGCCGCCAGGTAGCCGCCGAACTCCTGCGCCGCGGGGCGGGAGACTACATCAGCGTGCCGGCGGCGCGCCCGAGCAACGGGGGAGATCCGCAGTGAGCCCCACAGCGGCTGGCAGCCAGCGAGCAGCCGAGCCCGCAGCACAGCCAGGCAGCCAGGCCGCGGACGCCGGCGGGGCTGGGTGGCCTTCGTCGGCGCCGGACCCGGCGACGAGAGCCTGCTGACGCTGCGGGCCGCCGACCTGCTCGGCCAGGCCGACCTGGTGCTGGCCCGGCCCGAGGTGGCCCAGTGCGTGCGCCACCTCATGCGCCCCGGAGCCGAGCTGGCCGATGCGGCGGACCTGGACGCCGGCCCGAAGCCGCTGCTGGCCGCGGCCCGGGCGGGCCAGCTGGTGGTGCGGCTGTTCTACGGGGACGCGCTGGCGTTCTCCGGGGCGGCCGAGGAGGCCGCGGCCTGCGCCAAGGCCGGGATCCGCTTCGAGATCGTGCCGGGCCTGCCCGCGGCCACCGCGGTGCCGGCCTACGCGGGCATCCCGCTGACCACCGAGGCCCGGGCCGACGTGCGGATCATCCACGCCGCCGAGCTGAGCCGGGCGCCGGCCGGGCCGGGCACGCTGGTGATCCTGGGCGCCGAGACGGGGCCGGCCGACATCGGCAAGATGCTGGTCGCGGCGGGCTGGCCGGAGAGCACGCCGTTCGCGATCACCTGGAACGGCACCACCACCTCGCAGCAGACGGTGCTGTGCACGCTCGGCTCGGTGGCCGCGGACCTGCAAGGCCGCCGGGGTGAGCATGCTGACCACCTCCGGCCCCGCGGTGGCGGTGGCCGGCGAGGCGGTGGCGGCCCGCGGCACGCTGTCCTGGTTCGAGACCAAGCCGCTGTTCGGCTGGCGGGTGCTGGTGCCGCGCACCAAGGAGCAGGCGGCCGAGGTCTCGCTGCGGCTGCGGGCCTACGGCGCGGTGCCCGAGGAGGTGCCGACGATAGCGGTGGAGCCGCCGCGCACCCCGCAGCAGATGGACCGCGCGGTCAAGGGCCTGGTCACCGGCCGGTACCAGTGGATCGCCTTCACCTCGGTGAACGCCGTCCGCGCGATCAGGGAGAAGTTCGAGGAGTACGGCCTGGACGCGCGGGCCTTCGCCGGGGTCAAGGTGGCCGCGGTGGGCGAGCAGACCGCCGCCTCGCTCCGCGCGTTCGGGATAGCGCCGGAGCTCGTGCCGGACAGCGAGCAGTCGGGCGAGGGACTGGCCGCTGCCTGGCCGCCCTACGACGACGTCCTCGACCCGATCAACCGGGTGCTGCTGCCGCGGGCGGACATCGCCACCGAGACGCTCGTCGCCCGGCTGACCGAGCTGGGCTGGGAAGCCGAGGACGTCACCGCGTACCGGACGGTGCGGGCCGCCCCGCCGCCGGCCCCCATCCGGGAGGCGATCAAGAGCGGCGGATTCGACGCGGTGCTGTTCACCTCGTCGTCCACGGTGCGGAACCTGATCGGGATCGCGGGCAAGCCGCACGCGCTCACCGTGATCGCCGCGATCGGGCCGCAGACCGCGAAGACCGCGACCGAGTTCGGGCTGCGGGTGGACGTCCGGGCGGATACCCCGTCGGTCACCACGCTGGTGGACGCGCTGGCCGCGCACGGCGCGAGCCTGCGCCAGGCCGCCATCGAGGCCGGCGAGCCGGTGCGCAGGCCCAGCGAGCGCAGGCGCGGCGCGCGCCGGCGGCACCGGTAGGGCGGCCCGGTGAGCGCCCGCTTCCCGGTGGCCAGGCCGCGCAGGCTGCGGCGCAGCGAGGGGCTGCGCCGGCTGACCGCGCCGACGTCGGTGCAGCCGGGCAACCTGGTGCTGCCGCTGTTCGTCAAGGAAGGCCTCGCCGAGCCGCAGCCGGTGGCCTCCATGCCGGGGGTGCTGCAGCACACCCGGGACAGCCTGCGCAAGGCGGCCGTCGAAGCGGTGCAGGCGGGCGTCGGCGGCCTGATCCTGTTCGGCATCCCGGCGGTCAAGGACGCCCGCGGCTCGGCCGCCGATGACCCGGCCGGCATCATCCAGCTCGCCCTGGGCGACCTGGCCGCCGAGGTGGGCCGCGACACCGTGCTGCTCGCGGACCTCTGCCTGTGCGAGTACACCGATCACGGCCACTGCGGCGTGCTGACCGAGGCCGGCGACGTGGACAACGACGCCACCCTGGAGCGGTACGCGGCGATCGCGTGCGCCCAGGCGATGGCCGGCGCGCACGTGGTCGCCCCGAGCGGGATGATGGACGGCCAGGTAGGGGCGATCAGGTCCGCCCTGGACCGGGCCGGCTGACCCGGACCTCGCGCTCTGCGCGTACTCGGCCAAGTACGCCTCGGCCTTCTACGGGCCGTTCCGCGACGCCGCCGAGGGCGCGCCCCGGTTCGGCGACCGGGCCGGCTACCAGCAGGATCCGCGCGGGGCCAGGGAGGCGCTGCGCGAGGTCGAGCTGGATCTGGGCGAGGGCGCCGACATCGTCATGGTCAAGCCCGCCCTGGCCTACCTGGACATCATCCGCCGCGTCGCCGACGCGGTCACCGTGCCGGTCGCGGCCTACCAGGTGAGCGGCGAGTACGCGATGGTGGAGGCCGCGGCGGCCCGCGGCTGGCTGGACCGGGACCGGGTGATCACCGAGACCCTCACCGCGATCCGCCGGGCCGGCGCGGACATCATCCTGACCTACTGGGCGGCCGAGGTGGCGCGGCGGCTAGGTTCAGAGCCCGCTTGAGGACCCCATGCCCGTCGCGAGCGATGATCGGCCGCCGTCTCGCAGGCGGAGCGAGGGAGCGGCCGGAGGTATTCAGTGACTGAGCGACAACGCGGCGGGGTGGCGCTGGAGTATCTCGCCGGCGAGGCGGGGCAGACGGCGCCATGGCCATGACCCCCGGCGAGCGGTCCGCCTGCTGTTCGGCCGGGCGAGCGCGCTGATGCCCGGCGGCGTGAACTCACCGGTGCGCGCGTTCGGCGCCGTCGGCGGCACCCCTCCGTTCATCGTGTCCGGGTCCGGCGCTTACCTCACCGACGCCGACGGCCGCGACTACGTGGACCTGGTCTGCTCGTGGGGGCCGATGATTCTCGGCCACGCCCACCCGGAGGTGACCGCGGCGCTGCGCGAGGCGGCCGGCCGGGGCACGTCGTTCGGCGCCGCCACCCCGGGCGAGGTGGAGCTGGCCGCCGAGCTCGTCTCGCGCGCGCCGGTGCAGAAGATCCGGCTGGTCAACTCCGGCACCGAGGCCACGATGACGGCGCTGCGGCTGGCCCGGGCCTTCACCGGGCGGTCGCTGGTGGTCAAGTTCGGCGGCTGCTACCACGGGCACGCGGACATGCTGCTCGCCGCGGCCGGTTCCGGGGTGGCCACGTTCGGCCTGCCCGACTCGCCCGGGGTCCCGGCCGCGATCACCGCCAGCACCCTGGTGCTGCCGTACAACGACGCCGAGGCGGTGCGCCAGGCGTTCGCCGAGCACGGCGCGAGCATCGCCTGCGTGATCACCGAGGCCTGCCCGGCGAACATGGGCGTGGTGCCGCCGCAGGCCGGCTTCAACGAGCTGCTGGCCGGGCTGTGCCGCGAGCGCGGCGCGCTGCTGATCATGGATGAGGTGCTCACCGGGTTCCGCGTCACCGCGTCGGGCTGGTACGGCCGCGAGGGCGTGGCCGGGGACCTGATGACGTTCGGCAAGGTCATGGGCGGCGGGCTGCCGGCCGCGGCGTTCGGCGGCCGGGCGGAGATCATGGACATGCTCGCCCCGGCCGGGCCGGTGTACCAGGCGGGCACGCTGTCCGGAAACCCGCTGGCCACCGCGGCCGGCCTGGCCACGCTGCGGGCCTGCGCGCCGGACGTGTACGCCCGGGTGGACGAGGCCGCGGCGGCCGTGGCCAAGCTCGCCGCCGACGCGCTGTCGGCCAGCGGCGTCCCGTTCCGGCTGCAGGCGGGCGGCAGCCTGTTCTCCGTGTTTCTCGGCCGCGACCAGCCGGTGCGCGACTTCAGCGAGGCCCGCGGCCAGTCGCGGGCCGCCTACGCGGCGTTCTTCCACGCGATGCTGTCCGCCGGGGTGTACCTGCCGCCGTCCGGCTACGAGGCGTGGTTCCTGTCCGCGGCGCACGACGACGCCGCGCTGGCCCGGATCGCCGACGCGCTGCCGGCCGCCGCCCGGGCCGCGGCCGCCGCCCTCGGCTGACGTTACCGGGCCGCCGGGGCGGCGTCGGCCGGGACCTTCTGCTGGCTGGGGGCGGGCCGGGCGCGGGCCAGCCTGCGCCGGATGGCCTGCCCGCCGCGCTGGACCAGCAGGGCCACGGCCAGCAGGAGGGCGGCGGCCACCCCGTCCAGCCAGAAGTGGTTGGCCGTGACGACCACGGCCAGCGTGGTCAGCACCGGGTAGCCGAGTGCCAGCCAGCGCCAGCGGCTGCGCGACACGTGCACGATCACCACGGCCACCAGCAGCGCCCAGCCGATATGCACGGACGGCATGGCCGATAGCTGGTCGGGGTCGAACCCGGCATAGTTCCCGTACACCGACTGCCCGTACCGGACCGCGGTGTCGATCATCCCGTCGCCGGGCAGCATCCGCGGCGGCGCGACCGGGATCAGCTGGACCAGCAGCGAGAACCCGGTGAACAGCACCACCGTCGTCCGCACCCGCAGGTAGCTGGCCCGGTACCGGACGAACAGCCAGACCAGGCAGGCGATGAGCACCGCGAAGTGCAGTCCCGCGTAGTAGAGGTCGAAGGCCTGGACGATCAGCGGGTGCGGCAGGAAAGCGCGCTGGACGACAGCCTCGCTCGGCATGCGCAGCACCCGTTCGGCATGCCACAGCCACCGCGCCCTGCCCAGCGCGCCGCCCGCGCCCATGACGGGGTGGCTGCCCGCCAGCTGCCAGAGTGCGAACAGCCCGATGACCGTCCCCGCCTCCTGCGCGATGGCGGCGATGGCGGCGAGCCGCGGCGCGTGGCCGCGCCCGGCCGCCGGCGCCTGCCCGGCCGCCGGCGCCTGCCCCGTCGGCGGCGATGACCCGGCGGCGGGTACCTGCCGGGCCGCCCGCACCTGCCCGGCCGCCCGCATCGCCACCGCGGAGCCGATCAGGCAGGCGGACGTGACCGCCGCCGCCTGCCAGCTCAGCTCGAATCGCAGCATCCTCTGAACTATGCCCGATGGCGTGCGCCGCGCGCACGCGGCCCTGCCGCCCTCGCGCGCAGGGTTCAGCCGATGGCCACCGAGATGATGCCCGCCACGATGGCCGCCGCCGCGGCCAGGCGGCGGGCCAGGCTGCCCTCGCCGAGCATCCGCCGGCCGAGCAGCACGCCGAACAGGACGCTGACCTCGCGGCACGGCGCGGCCACGCTGACCGCGGTGAACCGCAGCGCGGTCAGCACCAGGATGTAGGCGAGCGGCGACAGCACCGCGGCGCCGAGCACCTGCGGCCGATAGGAACGCCACACCGTGGCCAGCCGCGCCCGGTCCCGCAGCGCGATCGGGGCCAGCGCCACGGCCACCCCCAGGGTCGCCGCCCAGTCCTCGATGACCGGAGGAACGTGCAGGGTGGCGACCGCGTACTTGTCCCACACCGTGTACGCCGCGATGGTCAGCCCGGTGAGCAGGGCGAACCCGACTCCCCAGAAGGCGGGAGGCGATGCCGCGGCGGGGGATGGTGCCGCGGCGGGGGATGGTGCCGCGGCGGGACGCGCCTGGCCGCCGCCGCGGCCCGGCAGGCCGATCACCATCACGCCCGCCACGATGAGCAGGATCCCGGCCAGGCTCAGCGGGCCCGGGCGCTCGCCGAGCAGCACGATGCCGGCCGTCGCGGCCAGCAGCGCCCCGGTGCCGCGGCCGATCGGGTACACCACCGACAGGTCGCCGAGCCGGTAGCCGTTCTGCAGCAGCAGCGCGTAGCCGATGTGGATGATCGCCGTCCCGGCCAGGAACACTGTCGGCAGGCCGGGCAGCCGGGGATGGCTCACGGCCAGCACGATGCCGGCCACCGGCGCGTACAGGATGGCTCCCGCGGTGAAGAAGAGCCAGACGAAGCACACGGCGCCGGCTGCCGCAGCCTGCTTGCTGAACAGGTTCCAGCTGGCGTGCGCGATGGCGGCGATCAGGATCAGGACGATTGCGGTGGGGCTCACGGGCGGCTCCTGCGGGGTCAGGCCCTTAACGGGCCCGCCCGCTGGGGGTCAGGCCGTTAACGGCATGCCGGACACAGCCCTCGAGGCTTCTCTC
This sequence comes from uncultured Actinomycetes bacterium, assembly GCA_963795575.1. Lineage (GTDB taxonomy): Bacteria > Actinomycetota > Actinomycetes > Streptosporangiales > Streptosporangiaceae > PALSA-505. Next base: position 185,905 of record CAWCII010000013.1, read on the forward strand.
CCGTGAGGTGTTGGCCGCCGCCGCCGGCCGCAACGCTCCGCGATCAGTGACAACGGTTCCTGGCGCCGCTCGGTCCAGGCCGCGCTGCCCTGATTGTGGTCGCCGGGGCAGGCAGCACGCGGAACCCTAGGCGCAGCCACATGCTCCCGCCAGGCTACCGCCGGAGCGACGGCACCAGCCAGGCGCCGCCGGTAGGCTGGGCGCGCCATGACCCAGACCACCGTCGTCCACCTGCTGCGCCACGGCGAGGTGCGCAATCCCGGCCAGGTGATCTACGGCAGGCTGCCCGGTTTCCAGCTGTCCGAGGACGGCCGGGTGATGGCCAAGGCCGCGGCGGGCTTCCTGGCCGGCCGGGACGTCACCGCCCTGTTCTCCTCGCCGATGGAGCGGGCTCGCGAGACCGCCGAGCCGCTGGCCGCGCAGTTCGGCCTCGGGGTGATCGTGGACGAGCGGCTGACCGAGGCGTGGAATCACTTCGAGGGGCTCACCGTCGGCGTGGGGGACGGCTCGCTGCGCCGGCCGGAGCACTGGCGCTACCTGTGGAACCCGTTCCGGCCGTCCTGGGGCGAGCCGTACCGGCAGGTCGCGGGGCGGATGCTGGCGGCCGTAGCCGACGCCAGGGACGCGGCCCGCGGCCACGAGGCGGTCTGCGTCAGCCATCAGCTGCCGATCTGGGTGACCCGCCGCCGGGCCGAGGGACGCAGGCTCTGGCACCACCCGTCCCGCCGCCAGTGCGCGCTGGGCAGCGTGACCAGCATCAGCTACCGGGACGACGAGATCACCGGGGTCAGCTACGCCGAGCCGGCCGGTCCCGCGGGCATCAGGCCGCCGGAGCGTAGGCCGTGTCTGGCCAGGGACCTGACCCGAGGTCCGGCCCGCCGGGGCGATGCGGCACAATGGGGCGGGTTACTACCGCCTGTAGGAGACCGGTCAGATGAGGGTGCCGCAGTGACCGGGCTGCACACACCGGACGCCGCCCAGACCGCCCAGGGCCCGCCTGCGGAGCGCAAGGCGCCGCCGCCCCGGCCCGGGGCCAGCCAACCGCAGCTGGGCCTCGCGGGCTGGCTGCGCTGGGTGTGGCGCCAGCTGACCTCGATGCGCACCGCCCTCATCCTGCTGTTCCTGCTCGCGGCGGGCAGCGTGCCCGGGTCGCTGCTGCCCCAGCAGGGGATCAATCCCTCGGCGGTCCAGCAGTACTTCGTGTCCCACCCGGCGCTCGCCCCCTGGCTGAACCGGCTCGGGCTGTTCAACGTCTTCGCCGCGCCCTGGTTCGCCGCCATCTACCTGCTGCTGTTCATCTCGCTGGCCGGGTGCGTGGTGCCGCGCACCGTCCGGCTGGCCCGGTCCGCCCGGGCCCTGCCGCCGCCCGCTCCGCGCAACCTGGCCCGGCTGCCGAGCTCGGCGCGGCTGCAGACGGCGCTCCCGCCGGATCAGGCGCTCTCCGCCGCGGCGGCCATGCTGTCCGGCCGCCGGTTCCGGCTGCGCAGTTCCGGCGACTGGGTGGCGGCGGAGAAGGGACACCGCCGGGAGGCGGGCAACCTGCTTTTCCACCTGGCACTCCTCGGTGTGCTCGCATCCATCGGGCTCGGCGGCCTGTTCGGCTACAAGGCGAACCGGCTGCTGGTCGACGGCAACACGTTCGCCGACACCGTCACCGACCTCGACGTCTTCCACCCGGGGCGCCTGGTGTCGCCCGCCGACCTGGCCCCGTTCACGATCACGCTGGACCGGTTCGACGCCAGTTACATCCCGTCGGGGGCCGACCGGGGCCAGCCCGCCGCGTTTCACGCGCTGATCCGGTACGCCGCTGCCCGGGCGCCCCCGCCCGGGGGTATGACCTGCAGGTCAATCACCCGCTGGTGGTAGACGGGGTGCGGGTGTTCCTGATCGGCCACGGGTACGCGCCGGTGTTCCGGGTGACCGACGGGACCGGCCACGTGGTCTTCGACCAGGCGGTCCCGTTCATCGCCGCCGACACCGCCAGCTACACGTCCGAGGGCGTGATCAAGGTGCCGGACGCGCGGCCGCGGCAGCTGGGCTTCATCGGCGTGTTCCTGCCCACCGCGGTGGACCAGGACGGGCGGCTGGAGTCGGCCTTCCCGGCCGCGCTCAACCCGGTGGTCAGCCTGGTCTCCTACGCCGGCAACCTCGGCCTGGACTCGGGCGTGCCGCAGTCGGTGTACCAGCTGGACACCGTGGGCATGCACCGGCTCGCCGTCAGCCCGCGGCCGCTGGCGCCGGGGCAGTCGATCAGGCTGCCGGGCGGCGACGGGACGCTCACCTTCACCGGCTACCGGCAGTGGATCAGCCTGGCCATCACCTACGATCCGGGGCAGCTTCCTGCGCTGCTGTGCGCGCTGGCCGCGCTGGCCGGGCTGCTGCTGTCGTTCTTCGTCCGGCGCCGCCGGGTGTTCGTCCGGGCCCGCGCCGTCGGCGACGGCCAGACGCGGGTGGATATCGGCGGCCTGGCGCGCTCGGACGCCGGCGGCGGCTTCGAGGCCGAGTTCGCCGAGCTCACCGAGGAGCTCAGGTCATCTCTGGCCCAGTCATCTCGCCCGGCAGTCGCCTGTTACCCGGCATCGCCTGTTACCCAGCAATCTCTACAGCAAGAGGGAGAGTGAGGCTCGTGCCCGCTAACCTGGGCCTGGCCCACCTCAGCAACGCGTTCCTGGTGGTTGCGCTGCTGGTGTTACTCACTCGCCGTGCTCGCCTTCGCCGGCGACTTCGCCTTCGGCCGCCGCGGCACCGCGGCCGGAAGCAGGCCCGGGCGCGGGTGCCCGAGCTGGTCGGCGTGGGCGCGGCAGACGGCAGCCTCGGCGAGGGCGACGCGGCAGGCGGCGACCCGGCCGAGCCGGATCCGGCCGCGGGCGGCGGGGCGGCCGAGCCGGATCCGGCCGCGGGCGGCGGGGCGGCCCGTGCCGGTTCCGAATCCGGGCTCGCCGGCGCGGCGGTGCTGCCCCGGCCCGAGCCGTGGATCAAGGCAGGCCCCTGGGTGCGGGCCGCGCTGGCGGCCACGATGGTGGGCCTGGCCGCGCACGTGTTCGGCGTGATCACCCGGGGACTGGCGGTGCACCGGATCCCGTGGGGGGACATGTACGAGTTCGTCACCGCGCTCAGCTGCGTGGCGGTGATCTTCTTCCTCGGGCTGATGATCCGGTACAAGGCCTACTACCTGGGCCTGTTCGTGATGGGCGCGGTGGTCATCGCCCTGGGGCTCGCGCAGACCGTCATCTACACGGCGGCCGGGCCGTTGGTGCCCGCGCTGCAGTCCTACTGGCTGTCAATCCACGTGACCGCGATGACCGTGGCGACCGGGACCTACTTCGTGGCCGCCGTGCTCGGTGTGGTCTACCTGTTCGCCGCGCGGCATGCCCGCCGGATGGCGGCGGGCCCGCCCGCCGGGTCCGACGGGATCATGCGCAGGCTGCCGGGGCCCGAGGTGCTGGACCGGCTGACCTACCGGACCGTGATGTTCGCGTTCCCGGTCTGGACGTTCGGCATCATCGCAGGGGCGATCTGGGCGGACCAGGCCTGGGGCCGGTACTGGGGCTGGGATCCCACCGAGACGTGGGCATTCATCACCTGGGTGGTGTACGCCTGCTTCCTGCATGCCCGGGCCACGGCCGGGTGGCGCGGCTGGAAGGCCCAGGCCATCCAGCTGGTCGGGTTCGGCTGCCTGCTGTTTAACCTGGTCGGGGTGAGCCTGTTCATCACCGGCCTGCACTCCTACGCCGGGCCTCAACTAGGGCGACCAGGGCGGCCCGGGCCGCGCGCGACGTCACGACCGGGCCGGGGCCGCGCCGACGTCTACGACCGGGCCGGGGCCGCGACGGTTAGCGACCGGGCCGCGACGTTACGAGCCGTTCCCGGCTTCCCTGATGTCCCGGATCACCTGGTCCAGGTAGCGCAGGAACTCGGGATCATCATCGGGGCCCGAGGCCCACGGGTTCTCCGGCTCTTCCCGTGATCCGCCGGCCAGGTCCTGCAGTGAAGCCTCGGCGGTCCAGTCCTGACGCGCCCGGCCCGCCGGGTGCCTGCGCAGCGCCGCCTCGGCGTCCATCCCGATGGGGTCATATCGCGGCCCGTTCAGCCACAGCGTGCCTGGCGCCTGCCCCGGCCCGCGCCGGGCACGAGCCGGACCCGGGCGGCCGAACCACAGCCACGCCACCGCACCGGGCAGGCACAGCAGCCCGGTGATGGCGAGCCACGCCCCCTTGCGCAGGCTGCGGCAGTCCGGTGCGGGGGTGAGCAGGACATCGATCAGGGCGTACATCCACAGGCCCACGATCAGTAAGGCGAGCAGGGCCGCGAGCAGCAGCATGGGGGCAGCTTAGCCCTCGCGCAGGCCCGCCAACCGATGAACGCGGCCAGTAATCCGCAATCGCCCGGGCCCGGCTGCGGCCCGTCGCACTCGGTCACCGGAGGTGACGATCCCCGGGATCCGGCATACCCTGGCCAGGCACGCGACGCAGGGAGCCGGGACATGTGGGAGTGGTTGCTGAGCCGCCTTCGGTGGCGCAGGCGGTCATCCTCCGCGCACGCCGGGCCGGCGCGATCGTGGCCGTCCCGGGCTCCGGCGCAGGGTTCCGGCCCGGGCGGCGGGGCGGCCGTGCTGGCGCCGACCGACGGCTACGGCCCGGGCGACGGCGGCCCTGCGGCCTGGGGCGAGAGCGGCAGGCACCGCCGGGCGGTCCCGCCGGGCCCGGCCGGTGGTCGCGGGCCCGCGGGCAGTTCGCCCGCTTTGCCGCCCAGGAGCGGGCGCGGCCCGGTGGCGACCGGGTATGCCGGGCGGTCCCGGGCAACCCGGCGACGCCGCGGCGCCGCGGCCGCCGGTGTCGGATGCGGCCGGCGCACCGCGGGCCACGTCACCGCGCCGATCCGGCTCCGGCGGCGCACGAGCCCGCATCCGCCGCAAGCACGCCGCCCCCGGCCCCGTCGGCTCGCCGGTGCAGGCGGAGCCGGGGCGCGGCCAGCGGTCCGGCCGGACCGCGGGCCGCAGGCACGGCCAGCGGCCCGGCGGGCAGGCCCAGGGCCCGGCCGCCCGGAGCCAGGGCGACACCCGGGGCCGGGCCGGCCGGCCGCCGCGACACCCTGGTATGAGATCGCGGGCGGCTGGCAGCGGACCGACGGCAGCACGCACTGCGGGAGCCTGGAACCCCTGGTCCGCAGGCAGTGGGAGAGCGCGGAGAAGGCGCCTGGCCGTGGCCCTGCGCGCCGTCGAGCGGCTCGCCGGGCTGCCGCAGAAGATCAAGGACATGCTAGCGGCCGCGGTGGACGCCATCTACATCGGCCCGGGCGGCGTGCCCGAACTCGACGACATGAGCCGCCTGCGGGGCGTCCGGCTGCCGTCCGGCCGGGCGACCTGGGACGCCTGCGCGGGAGCCTACGGTGACAGGAAGATAGTCGTCGGGACGCGTCCCTCGCCGTCCCCTGACGTCATGTGTCACGAGGTCGGGCACGCGATCGACGACTCCGATGCGCCCCCCGGCCGGTGGCAATCGGACTCGGCCGAGTTCCGTATGCTCTACGATCAATGCCTACCGAACCTGGTCAGTGACTTCCACCGGCAGCAGGGTGCGCTGGGGAGAAGGGAGTTCTTCGCCGACGCATTCGCCGCGATCGCGTCCAGCCAGCGGCCCGCGCTCGTGGACATGCTCGGCGGTAACACGAGGGTGGCCCTGAACGTCATGCTCTTCTTCAACCGGCGCTACGGCATCTAGGGTGATTGGGCGATGTTCGTCATTAGACTGCCGAACGGGAACCTCATGGTTCCCGAGTCGGCCTTCGGCGATGGCGGGCGGGTACTCGGGGATGCGTACGTGGAGATCGGCCCCGAGGATGCGGATTACGAGCGGCTCGCCCAGCAGGCGCTGACGGAGGAAGAAGCCCGCAGCCGTCGCCAGCGCTGGCAGGAGGAAGACGAGGCGCTGCACCGCGAGTTCCTGGCCTATCGCGCGCAGCGCGAGAATTCATGGCCGGACCCCGGCCCGCACGACGGTCACGATCCGGCCTGACTCCGCGGCATCCGCTTAGCGCCCGCGAGCGCTAAGCGGCGGCCCGCCTCGCGCGGTGCTGCGTGCCTCCGCCTGCGGTCTGCGCGGCTCCCGCCTGCGGTCTGCGCGGGATGGGCGCGCCTGAGAAGCGCCAGCAAGCAGAGTCACCAGGGTCTGTGCGACACGCCCTAGCGGCTGGCTTGCGCATCCCCGCGCAGCAGGGCGTGAACCTCCGACTCGCGGAACCGCCGGTGCCCCCCGGGGGTCCGGATGCTGCTGATCCGGCCGGAGGCCGCCCAGCGGGTAACCGTCTTGGGATCAACCCGGAAGAGGGTGGCCACCTCCCCGGGAGTGAGCAGTCGCTCACTGTTGTCGTCCACAGTCATTCGCCTCTCATGCGTGCCGGTTGTCCCAAGTGTGCCGACAAATATGTGTTTACATCCTGAGTTCCGAAAAATTGCTGAACACGTTATCGTCATGGTCCCGCTTACCTGTTAACGGATGGCAACTCCTGCTATCGGTACAGCTCAGGAAACCCGGCGGCTCGCTCGGCAACCGGCGGCTCGCTCGGCGGCTCGCTCGGCAACCGGCGGCTGCTCGGCACCGGCGGCTCGCTCGGAACCCGGCGGCTCCGGGCGCAGGGGTCCGGCGGGGCGTGGGAGCAGGTGACGGAGCTGGTATCGGCGGGCGACATCGCCGCCGCCGGGGACCGCATCGCGGGCGTCGCGTTCCGCACCCCGCTCGTGCCCTACCCGGGCCAGCGGCTCCTGATCAAGGCCGAGTCGCTCCAGCCGACCGGCTCGTTCAAGCTCCGCGGTGCGTACTCGGCGATCAGCGCCCTGCATCCGCAGGCCCGCCGCCGGGGCGTGATCGCCCATTCCAGCGGTAACCACGCCGGGGCGGTCGGCTACGCCGCCGCCCGGCTCGGGGTGCCCGCCGTCGTGGTCATCCCGTCCAACATCCCGCAGGTCAAACTGGCGGCGGTGCGCGCGAGCGGGGCCGAGGTCGTGACCGTTGCGCCCAGCCTGAGCGCTCGCACCGCGGCCACCGAGGAGCTGATCGCCCGGCACGGGTACACGCTCATCCCGCCGTTCGACCACCGCGGGGTCATCGCCGGGCAGGGCACCATCGGGCTGGAGATCGCAGCCGGCTGCCCGGCGGCCGACCTCGTCGTCGTCCCGGTCAGCGGCGGCGGCCTGATCTCCGGGATCGCGGCGGCGGTCAAGGCCGTCCGGCCCGGCGTCCGGGTCGTGGGGGTGGAGCCCGAGCTGGCCGCGGACGCCCGCGACTCGCTGCGGGCCGGCCGTCGGATCGCCTGGGAGCCGCAGCAGACCCAGCGCACGATCGCCGACGCACTGCGCATCGAGCAGGTCGGCGAGCTCACCTTCGAGCACATCCGCCGCTACGTGGACGACATCGTGACCGTCACCGAGGCGGAGATCGCGATCGCGGTGCGCCGGCTCGCCTGCGAGGCCCGCCTGGTCAGCGAGCCGGGGGGCGCCGTCGCGGTCGCCGCCTGCCTGCTGCGTGAGCGGGAGCTCCCGGCGGCGGCCGCACCGGTCGCCGTCCTTTCCGGCGGTAACATCGAGCCCGCCCTGCTGGCCGCCATCATCGGCGATACCGTGGCCGGGCCCGCCGCATCACCGGCTGGGCCGAGCCCGTTGCCGCTCACCGAATAAGCTGGCATGGTCATGCGACCCGCACTCACCTACACGTCGGCGAGGATCGGCCTGTTCATCGCGGCCCTCGTGCTGCTCTACCTGGCCGGGGCCCGCGGCCTGCTGCTGCTCGCGCTCGCCCTGCTGGCCAGCGGGGTGATCAGCCTCGTGGTCCTGTCCCGGCAGCGGGACGCCATGTCAACATCGCTGGCCGCCAGGCTCCGCGGCGCGCGGGCCCGGGTCAGCGAGTTCGGCGAGCGGATCGACGAGGGCGCCAAGGCCGAGGACGACGACTAGGACGCGCCCGGGCCCTCGCCCGCCGCGCAGCTAAGATCATCTTCCGTTCCGGCCCGGGACATTCGTACCGCAATCAGCCTGTCTGGCAGTCGCGGCCGGGGTAACCCGGGGTGATGATAGGAGTACAGCCTGCCCGCGCCCGGGCCCGGCGCGCCCAGGCAGAGCTTCCGGCGGCGGAGGAGCAGCATGAGCGTCGGCGAAAACCTCGCGGAGGCGCGCTGCCGGTCCGGTCTCACCGTGACCGAGGTCAGCCGGCAGACCCGCATCAGGGAAGCGATAATCCGCGGCATCGAGAACGAGAACTACTCCGCGTGCGGCGGCGATTTCTACGCCCGGGGGCATATCCGTGCCATCGCCCGGGCCGTGGTGTGCGGATCCCGGCCCGCTGATCGCGGACTACGACACGGCCCACCCCGGGCGGACGGTCATGACGGCGGCCCCGCCGCCCGGACCGGACAGGGCGCACCGGCCCCGCCGGGTGAGCTGGCCCGCGGTGCCGCGAGGACGGGGCGCGTCAGCCGGGCGCGGGGTGACCGGCCGGGCCGCAGCACGCGTCCGCGCCGGGCGTGCCTGGCGCCCGGCTGGGGGCTGGCCCGGGCGTGGCTGGCCTGCCGCCCGGCGGCTCCGGCCGCGACGGGCGATCCTGGCCGTGACCGCGGGGCTGGTCGTGGCGGGGCTGGTCGTGGCGGGGCTGGTCGTCGGCGGAGTGGCCGGGCTCGGCGCGACGGCGGCGTCGGCCCGGCCCGGCCTGGCCTGGACCTTTTCCGCGGCCTCGAACGCCGTGACGATCCGGCTGACGCCCGCGGGCGGGCCGGCGGGCCGGCGGATCGTGGCCCGCAGCCGTCTGGTGGTGTCCGGGGAGGATGGGAAGCTGTCCCGGCGCTCTCCGGACGGCGAGCCGGTCGAGGTGCCCGTGCCGCCCGGCCAGCAGACGAGCCTGGTGGTGCGGGTGGAGGGCCCGCGGCCGTCCCGCCGCACGCTGACCGTCACCGCCCCCCCGGCGTTGCGGGTCCTGGGGTCCCGGAGCGGTCCGGGCGGGCTGGTGGTGAGGGTGTCGGGCCGGGTGCGCCGCGGCCGCCGGCGGCCACTGTGCGGCCGGGACCCGATCAGCTTCCCGGCGCCGCGGCAGGCGGCCGTGGCCGCGGGCGTGTCTGCGTGCCGGGCCCGGCTGGCCCTGACCGGCGCCGACGGCGAGCAGGCCACGGTCCGGGTGGACGTCCCCGGGCTGCCCGAGACGCCGGTGTACTCCTTTGCCCACTCGGCCGGGCGGGCCATCTACATCACCATCGACGACGGCTGGACCCCGAGCCCGCGGGTGCTGGCCATCATGCGCCGGACCCACGTGCCGGTCACCGCCTTCCTCATCGAGCGCGCCGCCGCCCAGCACCTGGCGTACTGGCGGGCGTTCGCCCGGGCCGGCGGCGAGGTCGGCGACCACACCGTCTCCCACCCCAACCTGACCCGGCTGACCCTGGCCCAGGCCACCGCGCAGTGGGCCGGGGCCCGGCGGGCGCTCGGCCGCTGGCTCGGCCAGACCCCGGTCCTGGGCCGGCCGCCGTACGGGGCCTTCGATCCCGCCGTGCAGGCGGCGGCCCACCGGGCCGAGCTGAAGATCCTGGTGGGCTGGAGCGCCGTCGTCGACAGCGACGGCATCGACACCTGGGACGGCAGGAGACTGCAGGCCGGTGAGATCGTGCTGCTGCACTGGGTCCCGGGCCTGGGCGGCCAGCTGACCCGGCTGCTGGCCGCCATCCGCGCCCGGCACCTGCGCCCCGAACCGCTGACCCCGGCCAGCTTCACCGGCATCACTCCCCAGCGGCGCTCCCTCGACGGCGACTAGCCGTCCCGGCTGGCGGCCAGCCAGCCGCCCGTCGTGAGCAGATCCAGCACGGCGCCGGCCGCCTCTGGGCGGGACATGGCCGAGGTGTCGATGACCAGGTCCGCGTCGGCCGGCTCCTCGTACGGGTCCGAGACCCCGGTCAGCCCCTCGATCAGCCCCGCGCCCGCCTTCGCGTACAGCCCCTTCCTGTCCCGCGCGGCGCACACGTCGATCGGCGTGGCCACGTACACGAGCAGGAAGTCACCGGTCTGGGCGACCATCTCCCGGACCCGGGCCCGGGCCTGCTCGTAGGGGGCGATGGGGGCGCAGATCGCGATGCCGCCGTGCCGTGCGATCTCGGCCGCGACAAAGCCGATGCGCGCGATGTTGAGGTCACGGTCGGCCCGGGAGAACGTCAGCCCGGCCGACAGCAGCCTGCGGACCTGGTCGCCGTCGAGCAGCGAGACACTGCGGTCGCCCCGTTCGGCCAGCTCGTCTCGCAGATCCCTGGCGATGGTGGACTTGCCGGAGCCGGACAGCCCGGTCATGAATACCACCAGGCCGCGCTCGTGCCGCGGCGGCCGGGCCCGGCGCAGCTCGCGCGCCACGGCGTCGGGAGTGTGCCAGGACGGCAGCGGGTCGCCGCTGTCCAGCAGGCTGGCCAGCTCCTCGTCGCTGAGCTCGCCGCGCTCGGCTCCCGGCTCGATCAGCGCGAGCGGGCGCCACACCTCGGCAGCGGGGTCGTAGGCCCAGTCGCCAGCCGACACGACCGGTATGGCTACCCCGGGCATGTCGACCTGGCCGGCCCGGACTCCGGCTCCCAGCGCCAGGTCGCTGAACAGGTGCGTGGCGCCGTAGGCCTTGGCGACGACGGACGCCAGCCGGAATTCGGTGTCGCGGCTGTGCCGCGGGGCCAGCGGCACGGGGACCACCAGGGTGCCGGCGGGCAGCAGCTGCCGCGCCGCCAGGACCGCGCGCACCAGCGACTCCGGCGTCACCACCAGGGCCGCCGGGCCGGCGACGAGCGGCAGCAGCAGCAGCCGGGCCTTCATCTGCCCGGCCAGGTGGCGCAGCTGGCCGATCTGGCGTCCGTGCAGCGGGGTTCGGGTGGCGCAGGCGAGTACCGGCCCGTCCCCCAGCCCGGACCGGATCTCGGCCGGCGTCCGGCGCAGCTGCCGGAACGGCCCGTGTTCGGCCTCCCGCAGCGCAGAGACCGGCCCGGCCAGCCGGACCAGCCCGTCGGCCGGACTGCCGTCGGCGGCCCGGGCCGTGGCCGGAACGCCCAGGTCCGTCCGTTCGCCAATCCGGATGACAGCCAGGGGGGCGCCCTCGGGGTCCTGCAGGATCAGCCGGCCGGCATCCCCCGGCAGCGCCTGCGCGGGCACGTCCAGCGTGACCGGAGCCGGCCAGGGCGTCCCGTCGGCCAGCGTGCCCCGCTCGGCCAGGGCGGCGACGTCCGCGGAGCCCATGAAGCCAGTCAGCGGGGGCAGCGCGCCGGACAGCAGCAGCTCGAGGTCTCCGAGGGATCGCTCGCCCGGTGCCCAGCTGGGCAGGGCCGCCACATCTGCCTGCATGTCAGCGGATGCCTCTGCGGTCACTTCTACCTCCCCCGGTACCGCGCTACCCAGCTATGCTCCGCTGCGCCAGCCACCGGCATCCGATTTCCCTGTGAGAACCATACGCAGGCCACGACGGACCGGATAGCCACCGCGCTGATCCTAGGGCATATCTCGCGGATCCTGGCGGCGCTGCTTGCGGGCGCGCCTGCGGTGCGACGGAGCGTTGATGCAGGCGGTGTCCGGCCAGCCGGAGGAGGAGCCGATAGCGGGGTGTCGGCGGCGACGACACCGTGCTGGCCTGCCTGGCGTCGGCCGCCGTCTGGGCGCCGGTCCGCGCCATTGAAGATCGACCAGACACGCCCTGATCCTCGCGCCGGGGTTGCCGCCGTTGCCCCGGATCACTGGCCTCAGATCACGCGGGCGAACCTGCTCTCCGGCTTCCGGATGACGTAGAGCAGGTCGTCGTGGTCATCGGGCAGCCGGCCCCGGGACAGCGCCGCGATCAGGCGGCAGGCCAGCGGCGCCCCCCAGGCCAGCCGGGCCGGCCGCCGCGGCCGGTCGCGCAGCGCCTGCCGCTCCGCGATCACCAGGCCACGGGCCAGCACATAGGCCTGCACGCCTTCCGCCGACAGCAATGGCTCGAACACGGCGGGGAACGGGCCGGCCTGCTGCGGGCGCAGCCAGTGCCAGATCGCCCGCCTCGCCGCCAGCGGCAGCATCCGGTCGAGCAGGCCGGCGGCACACTGCCGGTCCCTGAACCGCAGCAGCAGCAGGCCCCCCGGCTCCAGCGCGGCGACCAGGCGGTCGAGCACCAGTTCCGTGTGCTGAATCCGGTCGAGCAGGTAAGCGCACCAGACGATGCCGAAGTCGCGGGACGGCAGCGGGACGGTCCGCAGGTCGCCGAAGGCGACGGCGCCCAGGCTCGCGCCGTCCCGTGCCGCCTTCCTGGTCGCCGGAAGGTCCTGGTCGATGCTCCGGACGCTGACATCGACGTTGCGGGCCCGGAGCTTGTCCAGGTCGAGATCGCCGGCCGGGCCGGTGCAGCCGGCCTGCAGGAACTTGATCGGCTGGCCCGGGTGCTGGCGCGCATAGTCGCGGATGGACCGGGCGAACAGGTCGGTCACGTCGCCCCGCGCGCGCGCCGACCGCGCGTGCGTTCCGGCGGCAGACGCCCAGCCCGCGGGCTGGCTTTCCAGCGGGCCCCCGTCGGCGGCGAATCCTTCCGCGGCACCTCCCACCGGAGTCATGGGCTGTAGCGTAGTAGGACCAATATCACGTGCGGAAGCATCTTCGGTTATGCGGCCCGCGCTTCCTAACCTTCCGTTAATCAGTATATGCAGCGGGTAGTGACCATGCGGCCAGGCTGCGGCGGGCGGCACATATCATGGACAGGGCCCTGCCCCGCGCCGGCCACTGCCCGCGCGGAGCGGGGGCGGCATTTCCGCACCGCCCGTCTCCGGGGTTCCGGCGCGCTCGCGGGCCGGGGACCTTCCAGACGACGCGGGCGCTTCGGGCTGCCTACCAGAGGAATCATGAGCCTGGCCGGACTTCTCAGCGTCATAGCCGACGACCCGCAGCTGCGGCGTGCCCTGGACCTGGCGCGCGCCGGGGATGACGCCGGCGGCCCGCCCGGCGCCGGGCGCGATCAGGGCTCCGGCCCGGGCCCTGGCGGCGGTGACCTGGTCGGCCCGGCCGAGCTCCGCCCGTTCCTGGCCGCCGCCCTGGCCGCCATGGCCGGCCGGTTCGTGCTGGCCGTCACGGCCACCGCCCGGGAGGCCGATGACCTCACGGCGGCGCTCGGCTCGCTGCTCCCGCCGGAGTCGGTGGCCTGCTTCCCGGCCTGGGAGACGCTCCCGCACGAACGGCTGTCGCCGCGCTCGGACACCGTCGGGCAGCGGCTCGCCGTGCTGCGCCGGGTGGCTCATCCCGATCCGTCGGACCAGGTGGCCGGGCCGCTGTCGGTCGTGGTCACGCCGGTCCGCGGGTTGCTGCAGCCGATCGTTGCCGGGCTCGGGGATCTCGAGCCGGTGCGCCTGGCCCCGGACCGGGCCGCCGACCAGGACGAGGTGCTCGGCAGGCTCATCGACATCGGCTACACGCGCGCCGACCTGGTGGAGAAGCGCGGTGATCTCGCCGTCCGCGGCGGCATCCTCGACGTGTTCCCGCCCACCGAGGAGCACCCGCTGAGGGTCGAGTTCTTCGGTGACACGGTCGAGGAGATCCGCTACTTCAAGGTGGCCGACCAGCGCAGCCTCGGGCAGGCCAGCGTGCTGTGGGCGCCGCCGTGCCGCGAGCTTCTGCTCACCCCGGCGGTCCGGGAGCGGGCCAAGGAACTCGCCGCCGCGCACCCCGGCCTGGCGGACGTGCTCGGCAAGCTGGCCGACGGGATTGCCGTCGAGGGGATGGAGGCGTTCGCCCCGGTTCTGGCGGAGCGGATGGAGCTGCTGCTTGATCACGTGCCGCCGGGCGGCTGCGTGCTGGCCTGTGACCCGGAGCGGATCAGGACCCGGGCCGGGGAGCTGGTCCGGACCAGCGAGGAGTTCCTCGCAGGCGTCCTGGGTGAACGCCGCCGCGGGCGGCCAGGCCCCGATCGACCTGGGCGAGTCGGCGTTCCGGGCGATAACGGAGGTGCGCGCCTCGGCCAACCGGCTCCGCCTGCCGTGGTGGACGATCACCCCGTTCGGCGCCGGAGACGTCGCAGAGGCCGGGGCAGGCCGGAGATGGCGGGCCGGCGGATGGGCCGGGCCCGCCGGGGAGAGGCGGGCGCAGCGGGAGAGGCCGGGCCAGCCGGCCAGGCCGGGATGGCAGGGGAGACCGCATCCGCGGCGGCAGGCGTTCGTCACCGGGCGCCAGCCCGGCGGAGGCCTACCGCGGCGACACCGCGCGGCTCTTCGCGCGACGTCCGGCGCTGGCTGGCCGGCGGATGGCGGGTCGTCCTGGTCACCGAAGGGCACGGACCCGCCCAGCGGCTGACCGAGCTGCTGCGCGGCGAGGGGCTCGGCGCCCGCCTCGCCGACCTGGACGAGGCGCCCGAGCCCGGCGTCCCCTACGTGTCCACCGGCCTGATCGGGCACGGCTTCAGCTGGCCGCGCGCCAGGCTCGCGGTGCTGACCGAGAGCGACCTGGCCGGCCAGCGGATCGGCGCGCGGGAGACGGCGCGGATGCCGACCCGGCGCCGCGGCGGCATCGACCCGCTCGAGCTGCGGCCGGGCGACTACGTGGTGCACGAGCAGCACGGCGTCGGCCGGTACCTGGAGATGACCAGCCGTACCGTGGCCGGCGCCACCCGGGAGTACCTGGTCATCGAGTACGCGCCGAGCAAGCGCGGCCAGCCGCCGGACCGGCTCTACGTGCCCACCGACCAGCTCGACGAGGTGACCAGGTACTCCGGCGGCGAGGCGCCGAGCCTGCACCGGCTGGGCGGCGCGGACTGGGCCAAGACCAAGGGCCGCGCCCGCAAGGCGGTCCGGCAGATCGCCGCCGAGCTGATCAGGCTGTATTCCGCCAGGACCGCCTCGCCGGGGCACGCGTTCGCCCCGGACACCCCCTGGCAGCGCGAGCTCGAAGACGCCTTCCCCTACGTCGAGACGCCGGACCAGCTGGCGGCCATCGACGAGGTCAAGCAGGACATGGAACGGCCGGTCCCGATGGACCGGCTGATCTGCGGCGACGTCGGCAACGGCAAGACCGAGATCGCGGTCAGGGCGGCATTCAAGGCCGTTCAGGACGGCATGCAGGCCGCCATCCTGGTGCCCACCACCCTGCTGGTCCAGCAGCACGCCGTGACGTTCGGCGAACGCTACGCGCCGTTCCCGGTCAAGGTCAGGGCGCTGTCCAGGTTCCAAAGCAACGCCGAGGCCGCCGAGACGCTGAGCGGCCTGGCCGACGGGACCGTCGACGTGGTCATCGGCACCCACCGGCTGCTGTCGCCGGAGACCCGCTTCAAGCGGCTCGGCCTGCTGATCATCGACGAGGAGCAGAAGTTCGGCGTCGAGCACAAGGAGTACTTGAAGCGGCTGCGCACCGAGGTGGACGTGCTGTCCATGTCGGCGACGCCGATCCCGCGCACCCTGGAGATGGGCGTGGCCGGGATCAGGGAGATGTCCACCATCCTCACGCCGCCGGAAGAACGCCATCCGGTGCTGACCTTCGTCGGCGCCTACGACGAGAAACAGATCGCCGCGGCCATCCGCCGCGAGCTGCTCCGCGACGGCCAGGTCTTCTTCGTGCACAACCGGGTGGCGTCGATCGGCAAGGTGGGGGCGCGGATAGCCCAGCTGGTCCCGGAGGCGCGGGTCGCGATCGCGCACGGCCAGATGAACGAGCACACGCTCGAGAAGATCATGGTTGACTTCTGGGAGAGGAACTACGACGTCCTGGTGGCGACGACGATCGTGGAATCCGGTCTCGACATCCCCAACGCCAACACGCTGGTCGTGGACCGTGCGGACGCCTACGGCCTGTCCCAGCTGCACCAGCTGCGCGGCCGGGTGGGCCGGGCGCGCGAGCGGGCCTATGCTTACTTCCTGTTCCCTCCCGAACGCGCCCTGACCGAGACCGCGCACGAACGGCTGGCCACCGTCGCCCAGCACACCGAGATCGGCGCGGGCCTGCACGTGGCCATGAAGGACCTGGAAATCCGCGGGGCCGGGAACCTGCTCGGCGGCGAGCAGTCCGGGCACATCGCCGGCGTCGGCTTCGACCTGTACGTGCGGATGATCGGCGAGGCGGTCAGCGAGCTGCGCGGCGGGGCAGCCGCCCGCCAGGAGGTCCGGGTCGAGCTGCCGGTGAACGCGCACATCCCGCACGAGTACGTGCCCGGCGAGCGGCTCAGGCTGGAGGCCTACACCCGGATCGCAGCGATCGAGTCCGACGACGACGCGGCGGCGGTGCGCGACGAGCTGACCGACCGGTACGGCCCGCCGCCGGTCCCGGTGCTGAACCTGCTGGAGGTGGCCCGGCTGCGCGAGCGGGCCCGCCGCGCCGGGCTCGCCGACATCACCGTGGCGGGCTCGCACGTGCGGTTCGCTCCGGTCGAGCTGCCCGAGTCGCGAGAGGTCCGGGTGCACAGGCTGTACCCCGGAACCGTGCTCAAGCCGGCGGTGCGTACCATGCTCGTACCGGCGCCGAAGGCAGTGGCCGGCCGGCCGCAGGCGTCCGGGCGCCAGGCCCCTCCGCCGCCGGGTGCGCAGCCGCTACGCGACCAGGACCTGCTGACCTGGTGCCGCGAGCTCGTCGAGGCGATCTTCGGCGGGCTTCGGCCCGCCGCGGCCGAAGAAGAATGAGAAGGGACCGCGTCGTGCTCCGCATTTCGTTCAGGCACCGGCGTGCGGCCGGCCTGGCTGCCGCCGCGTTCGGCGGATGCATCGCCCTGGCGGCCTGCGGGCCGGTCCAGCTGGGCTCCGTGGCGATCGTCGGCGGCCAGCGGATCACCAGCTCGACCCTGGCCGCCCAGGTTTCCAACCTGAACCAGGCCTACCTGGCGGACAAGCATAAGGGCGTCCAGCTGAGCTTCCCCGCGCGGCAGATGCCCCAGCAGGTGCTGGCCTGGCTGGTCAGGTTCCAGGTGCGGGACGAGCTGGCCCGCCGCGAGGGCATCACCGTCACCCAGAGCGACGTCCAGCGCGCGATCGCCGCGATCGAGGCCAGCGCGTCGTCCAGCGGCGGGGCCAGCCTGAGCGAGCTGGCGGTGGAGAACGGCCTGCCGCCGAGCCTGATCAACCCCGACCTCGGCCGGTACCAGGCGATCGCGAACGCGTACATCAACCGCCTCGACGGCGGCACGACGCCGTCCTCCGCGACGGCGCAGCAAACGCTCAACCAGCAGTTCAACCACGCCCAGTGCCTGGCCGCCAAGAGCCTGGACATCAAGGTCAACCCGCAGTTCGGCAGGCTCGACTACAGCCAGCTGGGCATCGTCCCCGCGGCGAACACGCTGTCCGCCCCGGAGCGGGCCGCGTCCCCGGCGCCGTCACCCAGCGCCTCACCGTCCGCCAAGCCGGAGTACAGGCCGCCTTGCTAGTGGTCCGTGCGGGGTCGTTTGAGCGAACGGCGTCCAGGCGGGTGCATCGCAAGGCGGAGGAGGAGGAGGTCATAGCGGAGCCATGGGCGACGACGACACTGCGCTGGCCGCTTCTGGCGCGCGGTCCCTGCCCGGGCGGGCCGCCGGAGAAGACTCCCCGCACGGATCACTGGCCTCCCGCGCCGGCCGCGTCGTGGTCCTGGCGACCAGTGCCCGGGTGGCGCCCGGGCTGCTGACCGCCCAGGCGTGGGACATGCTCCGCGCCGCCCGCCGGGTGCTGACCGGCCTGCCGGATCACCCGCAGCTGGCGGCCCTGGCCGAGGCGGGAATCGACTGCGAGGTCGTGCCCGGCCGGGATCCGGACTCACTGGCCCGGCAGCTGTGCGAGGAGGCGGCCGCCGCGCCGGGCCGCATCGTATGGCTGGCCGTCCCGGACGGGTGGCTGGCCGCTCCCGGCGGCGACGCGCCGCCCGGTGCGCTGCTCGCCGCCCTCGGCGAGCAGCCGGGGGGCGGTCCCGGGATCGAGCTGCTGCCGGGTTCCCGCGACCTGCCCGGCGCCCGGCTGCTCGACCTGGTGGCCACCATGGACACGCTCCGGGTGAACTGCCCGTGGGACGCCAAGCAGACCCACCAGACTCTGGCGCCGCATCTGATCGAGGAATCGTACGAAGCGCTCGAGGCGCTCGAGGACGGCGACCAGGCCGCGCTGCGCGAGGAACTCGGCGACGTCTTGCTCCAGGTGGCTTTCCACGCGCGAGTGGCGGCCGAGCGTGACGATGGCACCGGCTACACGATCGACGACGTCGCGGACGGGATCGTGTCCAAGCTGGTGCGCCGGCATCCGCACGTGTTCGGCGACGTCGAGGTCTCCGGCGCCGACGAGGTCAAGCTGAACTGGGACGCCATCAAGGCCGCCGAGCGGACGTCGGCGGACGGCGTGCCCGGGTCGGCCCTGGACGGCGTGCCCTTCGGTCAGCCCGCGCTGGCCCTGGCCGCCCAGCTGCAGCGGCGCGCAGAACGGGCCGGGGTGCCCGCCAGCCTGACCGAAGAGGACGCGCCACCTGCTGGCCCGGCCGGTGATGCGCCGGGGAGAGCAGCGGGGGGCGAGGGGGCGGCCCCGGGCGCGGACCCGGCCGGTGATGCGCCGGGGAGAGCAGCGGGGGGCGAGGGGGCGGTCCCGGGCGCGGACCCGGCCGGTGATGCGCCGGGGAGAGCAGCGGGGGGCGAGGGGGCGGCCCTGGGCGCGGAACTGTTCCGGCTCGTGGGCCGGGCGCGGGCGGCCGGGCTGGACCCGGAACTCGAGCTGCGCGCCGCGGCCCGGCGTTACCGCGACCGCGTCCGCGCCTGGGAGCAGTCCCGGCTGCCCAGGTAGGCGCATCGACCCCTCTGGTGCGCGGTCAAACCGCGGACCGGCCGCCATGCAGGCCCGCTTACGCCACGAGCGCGGAAGGCCACGTTCCTGCTCGGCGTGGCCGCCGCCCCGGCCTGCTTTCCCTGGACTAGGCTCCTGTACTGACCAGGCCTGTCCGCCCGCTGTGGCCCCCGCATCCTCATCAGGAGTCTCCGGAATGGCTTCCATAGAAGCGATCCACGCCAGGCAGATCCTGGATTCTCGGGGCAACCCGACGATCGAGGTCGAGGTCGCGCTCGATGACGGCACCGCGGGACGCGCGGGGGTGCCGAGCGGGGCATCCACCGGCGCGTTCGAGGCGGTCGAGCTGAGGGACGGCGGCGATGAATACGGCGGCAAGGGCGTGCAGCGGGCCGTGCAGGGCGTGATCGACGAGATCCAGCCCGAGCTGCTCGGCTACGACGCCGACGACCAGCGGCTGATCGACCAGGCACTGATCGACTTGGACCGCACCCCGGACAAGTCGCGGCTGGGCGCGAACGCCGTCGTCGGGGTGAGCATGGCGGTGGCCAGGGCCGCGGCCGAGTCGGCCGGGCTGCCGCTGTTCCGTTACCTGGGCGGCCCGAACGCGCACCTGCTCCCGGTGCCGATGATGAACATCCTCAACGGCGGCGCGCACGCGGACAACAGCGTGGACGTCCAGGAGTTCATGATCCTGCCGGTCGGCGCGAGCACGTTCGCCGAGGCGCTGCGCTGGGGGGCGGAGACCTACCACGTGCTGAAGTCCGTGCTCAAGCAGCACGGCCTGAGCACCGGCGTCGGTGACGAGGGGGGCTTCGCTCCGGACCTGGAGAACAACCGGGCGGCGCTGGACCTGATCACCGAGGCGATCGGCAAGGCGGGGTTCACCCCGGGCCAGGACGTCGCGCTCGGCATCGACGCGGCCGCCACCGAGTTCTACCACGACGGCAGGTACGCGTTCGAGGGCGGCAGCCGGACCACGGCCGAGATGACCAGCACTTACGCGGAGTGGCTGGATGCCTATCCGCTGGTCTCCGTCGAGGATCCGCTGGCCGAAGAGGACTGGGCGGGCTGGGCCGAGCTGACCGCCGAGGTGGGCAACCGGGTGCAGCTGGTCGGCGACGACATCTTCGTGACCAATCCCGAACGGCTGCGCCGCGGCCTGCGGGAGCACGTGGCGAACGCGCTGCTGGTCAAGGTGAACCAGATCGGCACGCTGACCGAGACGTTCCAGGCCGCGTCGCTGGCGCACCGCGGCGGATACCGCTGCGTGATCAGCCACCGGTCCGGCGAGACCGAGGACACCACGATCGCGGATCTCGCCGTCGCGCTCAACACCGGCCAGATCAAGGCCGGCGCGCCCTGCCGGTCCGAGCGGGTGGCCAAGTACAACCAGCTGCTGCGGATCGAGGAGCTGCTCGACGACGCGGCGGCCTACGCGGGCGCGAGTGCGTTTCCCCGGTTCACGGCGGCCCGGAGCTGATGGGCCAGCCCGCCGCGGGCAAGAAATCGCGGCCGCGGCTCACCAGCCGGGCCGCGGTCCTCGCGGCGGTGATCTGCGCGATCATGCTGACCCTCGCCTATCCGGTGCGCGAGTACATCGGGCAGCGCAGGCAGATCGGGCAGCTGGGGGCGCAGCAGCAGTCGCTCCAGGTCCAGCTCAGCCGGCTGCCGCCAGCAGCAGCGGCAGCTGAACGACCCGGCCTACATCGAGGAGCTGGCGCGCGACCAGCTGCACATGTGCCTGCCCCGGCAGACCTGCTACGTGATCATCAACGGGAAGCCCGCGGCCGGCCTCATGCAGCCGCGGCCGACGGTGCCCGGCTCGTGGTACGGCCGGCTCTGGCAATCGGTGCGCCAGGCTGACCGGGCTGCCTCCCGATGACCAGTCGCGGATCGTTCGCGATCAGCCCCGCGGACGCCGCCGTGGTGGCCGCGCAGCTTGGCCGGACGCCCCGCGGCCAGTACTCCGTCGCGCACCGCTGCCGGTGCGGCCTGCCGGACGTGGTGCAGACGGCGCCCCGGCTGCCGGACGGAACGCCGTTTCCCACCCTGTACTACCTCACCTGCCCGAGGGCGTCGGCAGCAGCCGGGAGGCTGGAGGCGAGCGGGGTGATGGCGACGATGACGGCCAGGCTGTCCGCCGACGAGGGACTGCGCCGGGCCTACCAGGCCGCCCACCGGGACTACCTGGCCCGGCGCGACGAGGCGGCCCGGGCCTGCGGCGTCGAGCCGCTGCCGCCAAGCACGCAGAGCGCGGGCGGGATGCCCGCCCGGGTCAAGTGCCTGCACGCCCTGATCGCGCACGAGCTGGCCGCGCCCGGCGCCAACCCGCTGGGCCGGGAAGCGGCCGAGTCGGCCGGCCGGTGGTGGGCCGGCGGTCGGTGCGTTCCCTCGCCCCCCAAGCCAGCGAGGACGGCATGACGTCACGGCTGGCCGCGATCGACTGCGGCACGAACTCGCTCCGGCTGCTCATCGCCGACGTGGACCCGGTCCGGCGCACCCTCACCGACGTTGACCGCCGGCTGGAGATCGTCCGGCTCGGGCAGGGGGTGGACAAGACCGGCCGGCTCGCGCCGGAAGCGCTGGACCGCACGCTCCGCACCCTCGGCGACTATGCCCGGGTCATCGAGGCCAGCCGGGTGGACGGCGTGCGCATGGTCGCGACCAGCGCCACCAGGGACGCCGCCAACGCAGAAGAATTCACCCGCGGCGTCGTGGACGTCCTCGGCGTGGCGCCCGAGGTGCTCGCCGGGGACGAAGAGGCGCGGCTGTCGTTCGCGGGCGCGACCGCGGAGTTCGGCGCGATGAGCGAGCCCCCGGAGCCGCCCTTCCTGGTGCTGGACATCGGCGGCGGCTCGACCGAGTTCGTGCTGGGCGGCGGGCCGGGCAATGGGCCGGGCGGCAGTGCCCGACCGCAGCCGGCGAGGTGGCCGCGATCTCGATGAACATCGGATGCGTCCGGATGACCGAGCGGCACCTGCACTCCGACCCGCCGGACCGCGGGCAGATCGACGCCGCGATCACGGATATCGATGCCGCGCTCGAGACGGCCGCGGCGAAGGTGGACATCGCCCGGGCCAGATCCCTGATCGGCCTGGCGGGCTCCGTGACCACCGTGGCCGCCATCGCGCTCGGCCTTCCCCGGTACGACCCGGAGCGGATCCATCACGCCCGGATCACGGCGGCTCAGGTCGGATCGGTGACGAGCGGGCTGCTCGCCCAGACCCGCGCGGAGCGGTCGGTCATCCCCGCGATGCACCCGGGACGGGTCGATGTGATCGGGGCCGGGGCGCTGGTGCTCGACCGGGTCATGCGGCGGTTCGGCTTCGCGGAGGTCGTGGTCAGCGAGCACGACATCCTGGACGGCATTGCCTGGTCGATGCTGCCGTCCCGATGACGTCGGCCGCCAGCCTGACGCGGCGTCCGCAGGCATTCGCCGGTCCGGCCGCCTGCCCGCCAAGATCGATGTACCGTTGCCGACCCTATAGGGGAGGCGATGTGCCATCAACACCCCACGGCAGGAGGGGAGTGGCCCGCCGGTGAGCGTGGGCGGTCACCGCAGCAACCCTGGGAGCCCGGTCGGGCCGGGGGCCGGCAGCCCGGTCGGGCCGGGAGGCCGGCAGCCCGGTCGGGCCGGGGACCGGCTGGCCGGACGACCCGGCCACGGCGCGGACCCCGGTCGCGCGCAGCGCCGCGGAGGTCCGGGCGCTGGCGGGCACGGCGGGCACCCTCGGCGAGCTGACCGCACGGCAGTCCGTGTGCCGGGCCTGCCCGCGGCTCGTCGGCTGGCGCGAGCAGGTAGCCGCGGACAAGCGCCGCTCGTTCCGGTCCGAGCGGTACTGGGGCCGCCCGGTCCCCGGCTGGGGAGCGGCGCGCCCGGGGGTGGCCATCGTGGGCCTGGCCCCCGCGGCGCACGGGGGGAACAGGACGGGACGGATCTTCACCGGAGACCGCAGCGGGGACTTCCTGTTCGCGTCGCTGCACCGCTGCGGCCTCGCCGCGCGGCCGGACAGCGTTGCGGCGGGCGACGGGCAGCGCCTGATCGGCGCGCGCATGCTCGCGGCCGTTCGCTGTGCTCCGCCGGCGAACAAGCCGTCACCGCAGGAGCGGGACACCTGCGCGCCCTGGATGGAAGCCGAACTGGCCAAGGTGCTGCCCTCGCTGCGGGTCATCGTCTGCCTGGGCGCCTTCGCCTGGCAGGCCATCTGGCCGGCGCTCGCCACGGTCGGCTTCAGCCTGCCCAGGCCCCGCCCAGCCTTCGGTCATGGGGCCGAGCTCGCCCTCAAGCGGCACGCTGAGCAGGATCCGGCGGCCGGCCACGGTGCGGAGACCGCCCGCGGGAGGCAGGCCGGGGAGGATTCTGGCGCCTGATCATCGCCCCGGGACTGCCATCGGGCGGCATGCCGAAGCGTCTTCGGGCGGCCAGGTGGATGCCCGGGACCCGGAGGGCACACAGGACCCGGAGGGCACACGGGACCCGGAGCGGCACACGGGACCCGGTCTTGCTTCTCGGCTGCTACCACCCCAGTCAGCAGAATACTTTTACCGGCCGGGTAACTCCGGCCATGCTCGATGCCGTGTTCACCCGGGCACGACAGTACGCGGAAAGCTGACGAAGGTCTAACAGGAAGGCCTAGCACCGGCGCTACTCGTTACCGTGCGCTTGTCTCTCCGTCCTTCTGGTCACGCTCTGCACCTATTTGCCTGAGAAGTTAAATGGGGAATATACCCCGGGCCAAAATTGCCGTACACTGACCGGTGCAATCCCGCGCATGGGTAACGTCACGTAGCCCCCGTAGCCCAAGGGCAGAGGCTGACCCCCTAAAAGGGTCCCGGTGTCGGTTCGAATCCGACCGGGGGCACAACGCCCCGCCAGACAGCGGCGGGTGAGGATTCGCGCAGGTCAACGACCATACGCCTGCACTTTCTGCGGCTCATGCCGGATTGCCGGATGCCCTCTGGCCCGGACGGGCGGCTTGCCGCCGGTCGTGACCACCTGATTGGGGCAGGCCCCCAGCTGAATGAAGGAAAGTAATAAGCGATAGTGGTGCATCGTTACTAAGTTATCTCGATGTGTCGCGTGCGGCCAGCATGCGGGACTCGTAACGCCGGTAGGAAAAGGGGCACACGTGCCCGGGCTCCTCCGGATAACGGCGCTGCGAGGCATCCTGTTAACTATTTGAGAGACGCTTAAGAGAATTAGCCACTCTGAACCCGCAGATAGCTAACTCGGTGCGGGAATGATGCCCGGCAGCGGCTGCGGCGCAGCCGTCCGCCGCCGCCTGCGCGGGGTATGTCAGGGGCGGGGATCCCTAGGCGCTAAACCCCCTGAGTAGGCCCGGGGCAGAGGATTGT
This sequence comes from uncultured Actinomycetes bacterium, assembly GCA_963795575.1. Lineage (GTDB taxonomy): Bacteria > Actinomycetota > Actinomycetes > Streptosporangiales > Streptosporangiaceae > PALSA-505. Next base: position 209,983 of record CAWCII010000013.1, read on the forward strand.
CCCCCGGGATGACGACAGCGATCGCAGTCAACCGCTCGATGACCACGTCGGCAGTCATGGCCGCTCGGCCTCCCCTCGCGGCGCCCGGCCCTGGCCCGGACGCTTCACCCTCCTGGCGTCCCGGCCCTGACCGGAACGCTCGACCTCCTGTGGCGTCCGGCCTCAGCCGGAACACCCGATCTCCTGGCGCGCGGGTCTCAGCCCGGGCGCTCGCCCCTCCTCGCGCCCCGATCCCTGGCCGGAACGCTTGCCCCTCGTATCGTCGGCCAAGTCGCGCTCCGTGTCCAGCGCGTACGGACAAGTCCGGGCTGACAATCTCGCGAAGGCAGGAATGCGGGCCAGGATCGCAGGCCAGCCAAGTCCGGCACCGGCTGGCTGCGGCGGCGGGGCTCGGCTGCGGCGGCGGGCTCGGCTGCGGCGGCCGGGCTCGCCTGTGGTAGGAGGGCTCGCCTGCGGCGGCGGGCTCGCCTGTGGTAGCGGGGCTCGCCTGCGGCGGCGGCGCTCGCCTGTGGTAGCGGGGCTCGCCTGTGGTAGCGGGGTCGCCTGTGGCGGCCGGGCATGGCTGCAGTAGCCGGGCTCACGGGCGGCCGCGCGGCTACCCGCTGATATCGGGGCCCGCCCGGTCGATCGAAACCCTGACGATGACCCGCCGCTCGCGCTCCATGGCGGTGCGGTAGTCCGCCCAGTCGGTGTGCTCCCCGGCCGTCCGGCGGTAGTAGTCGATGAGCAGGTCCATCGCCTCAGGCAGCGAGACGACCTCCGCGGCGCCCTCGACCTGCACCCAGCGGCCGAAGAAGGTGTCGCTGAACACGCAGAGCGAGGCGTACGGGGTGCGCCGGACGTTCTTGGTCTTGAGCGCGGTCTCCCGGGTGCTGATGATCACCCGTCCGTCGTCGTCGACGGCGCAGAGCACCGGCGAAAGCTGCGGCCGCCCGTCGGCGCGCTGGGTGGCGAGAACGGCGCGGTGATGGGCGGCGATGAACTGTCTGGCCTCGTCGGCCTGCATGATCAGGTAAGGGCGTTCAGCCTGCTGCGGCGGCGCATCTCATACTCGTGCACGATCGCGCTCGCATAGCCGTGCGAGAGCCCGTGCTCGTCGGCTAGCCAGTGCGCGCGCTCCTCGCAGCGCAGGAAGGCAGGGCCGGACTCGAGGCTTCTGAACCACTCAAGGAGGTCGCGTCCCGTGACGTGCGGGATGCGTGCGATCAGGTTCTTATGCAACTCCGGGGAGTGGTTCAGTGACAATTGGCACCTCCAGGGTGGACACCTCTTGGTTGGAGACTGCCTTACGCCCGGCTCCCTGACAACCCCCGGGCAAGAGCTTTCCTGATTACGCCGTGACGAACGGGGTTACGGGCGGGCTGTGAGCAGGGACTCAGCTCAGCCGCTCGAAGATCATCGCCATGCCCTGGCCGCCGCCGACGCACATCGTCTCGAGGCCGAACGTCTTGTCGTGGAACCGCAGGCTGTTCAGCAGCGTGGTGGTGATCCGGGCGCCGGTCATCCCGAACGGGTGGCCGACGGCGATCGCCCCGCCGTTCACGTTCAGCTTGTCCTCGTCGATGCCCAGCTCCTGGTAGGAGGGGATGACCTGGGCCGCGAACGCCTCGTTGATCTCGACCAGGTCGATGTCGCTCGATCGTCATCCCGGCCCGGGCGCAGCGCCCGCCGGGACGCTTCGACCGGGCCGAGGCCCATGATCTCCGGCGAGAGCGCGCCAACCCCGGAGGACGACGATCCTGGCCAGCGGCGTGAGGCCGAGCTCGGCGGCCCGGCGGTCGCTCATCACCACCACCGCGGCGGCGCCGTCGTTGAGCGGGCAGCAGTTGCCCGCGGTCACGGTCCCGTCCGGCCGGAAGGCCGGCTTGAGCGCGGACACCTTCTCCAGCGTGGTCCCCGGCCGCGGCCCGTCGTCGGCGCTGACCACGCTGCCGTCCGGCAGCGTCACCGGGGTGATCTCGCGCTGCCAGAACCCGTTGGCCAGCGCCTTCTCGGCCAGGTTCTGCGACCGGACGCCGAACTCGTCCTGCTGCCGCCGGGTGATGCCGCGCAGCTGGGCCACGTTCTCCGCGGTCTCGCCCATCGCGATGTAGACGTCGGGAATCGCGCCGTCTTCGCGCGGGTCGTGCCAGGTGCCAGCGTCGCCGGCGGCGGCGCGCTGGGTCCTGGCCTCGGCGTCGGCGAACACCGGGTTGTGCGTGTCGGGCCAGCTGTCGCTGCTGCCGTTGACGAACCTGCTGACGCACTCCACGCCGGCCGAGATGAAGGCGTCGCCCTCGCCGGCCTTGATGGCGTGGAACGCCATCCGGGTGGTCTGCAGCGATGAGGAGCAGTACCGGTTGACCGTGGTGCCGGGCAGCTGGTCGTGGCCGAGCATGACGGCGACCACGCGGGCCATGTTGAATCCCTGCTCGCCGCCGGGCAGCCCGCAGCCGAGCATGAGGTCGTTGATCTCGCCGGGGTCGAGCGCCTCGACCTGGGCCAGCGCCGCCGACACGATCTGGGCGGTCAGGTCATCCGGCCGGATGCTGGTCATCGATCCCTTGAACGCGCGGCCGATCGGCGAGCGCGCGGTGGCGACGATGACTGCCTCGGGCATGGCTCTCTCCCCTGCGTTGTTACCTGACAGTAGCTTATTCGGCGCCGCCGGATCGCGCCACATCCCGGGTCCGGCGTCATCCCCGGCGATGCCCGCGGTGGGATACGTTCATGCCACCGGGACACGCATAGGTGGTTGGTCATGCAGATACACGATTCCCTGATCGAGCTGGTCGGGAACACGCCGCTGGTCAGGCTGCGCAAGGTCACCGCCGACCTGCCCGGCGGCGGTGCCGCGCCCGCGGTGCTGGCCAAGGTCGAGTACTTCAACCCGGGCGGGTCGGTCAAGGACCGGATCGCGCTGCGCATGGTCGAGGCCGCGGAAGCTTCCGGGGCGCTGCGGCCGGGCGGGACCATCGTGGAGCCGACCTCAGGCAACACCGGCGTCGGCCTGGCGATCGTGGCGGCCGAGAAGGGATACCGCTGCGTCTTCGTCTGCCCGGACAAGGTGGGCCAGGACAAGCTGAGCGTGCTGCGGGCGTACGGCGCGGAAGTCGTGGTCTGCCCCGCCGTCGTGTCACCCGGCCACCCGGACTCTTACTACTCGGTCTCCGACCGGCTGGCCGGGGAGATCCCGGGGGCCTGGAAACCGGATCAGTACGCCAACCCGGAGAACCCGGCCTCGCACTATCACTCCACCGGCCCGGAAATCTGGGCCCAGACCGACGGCCGGGTCACCCACTTCGTCGCGGGCATCGGCACCGGCGGGACGATCACCGGTGCCGGCCGCTACCTGAAGGAGGTCTCCGGCGGCCGGGTCGCGGTGATCGGCGCCGATCCGGAGGGATCGGTCTACTCGGGCGGCTCCGGGCGCCCCTACCTGATCGAGGGCGTGGGCGAGGACATCTGGCCTGCCACCTTCGACCCGGACGTCTGCGACCAGGTGATCGCGGTGTCCGACGCCGAGTCGTTCCTCATGACCCGCAGGCTGGCCCGGGAAGAGGCGCTGCTCACCGGCGGCTCCTGCGGTCTGGCCGTGGTCGCCGCGCTGCGCGTCGCGGCGGCCTGCGGCCCCGATGACGTGATCGTCGCGCTGCTGCCCGACGGCGGCCGCGGCTATCTGGGAAAGATCTTCAACGACGAGTGGATGGCCGACTACGGCTTCCTCACCACGCCCTCGGCCGAGCCGACCGCCGCGGACGTGCTGGCGGGCAAGCAGCGCGGCCTCCCGCCGTTTGTGCACACCCACCCGGCCGAGACCGTGGCCACGGCCATCGCGATCCTGCGCGAGTATGACGTCTCCCAGATCCCGGTCATCAAGGAAGAGCCGCCGGTGATGGTGGCCGAGGTGGTCGGCTCGATCATCGAGCGCGACCTGCTGGACGCCCTCATCGCGGGCCGGGCCCGGCCGCACGACCCGGTGAGCTCGCTGATGTCGCAGCCGCTGCCGATGGTCGGCTCGGGAGAGCCGGTGAGCGCGGTCGTGGCCGCGCTGGAGAAGGGCGGGGCGGCCCTGGTGCTGATGGACGGCAAGCCGGTCGGGATGATCACGCGCCAGGACATGCTCGCCTTCCTTTCCGAGCCAGACTCCCGAACGGCTGCGCGGTAGGACGTGTCTCGTGCATCTGGGTGACACAGCCTGCTGGGGCGCGCCTCCGGCGGGACGGTGCGTCGCCTGGCCGCCGATCCGTGCTGCACAGGAATATGGACACGGCCCGGCGGCAGCACCCGAAGGCCGACGCCGGGCGGCCGCCGCACGCGGCGCACTCCGGTCACCGACAGGCAGCGAAGACAGATAGGCGGCGAAGATGGAGCGATCCGACGGCTTTGAGACGCTGGCGATTCACGCGGGCCAGGACCCTGATCCGCTGACCGGCGCGGTGGTACCGCCGATCTACCAGGTGTCCACCTACAAGCAGGACGGCGTGGGCGGCCTGCGCACCGGGGGGTACGAGTACTCCCGCACCGCGAACCCGACCCGGACCGCGCTGGAGGAGTGCCTGGCCGCCCTGGAGGGCGGCGCGAACGCCCTGGCCTTCGCCTCCGGCATGGCCGCCGAAGACTGCCTGCTGCGCACGGCCTGCTCGCCGGGCGACCACGTGCTCATCCCGGATGATGCCTACGGCGGTACCTTCCGGCTTTTCTCGAAGGTGTACGAGCGGTGGGGCGTGACCTACACGCCCGTCCGGATCAGCGACCCGGCCGCCGTCCGGCAGCAGATGGCCGGGCGGCCCGCCCGGGTCATCTGGGTGGAGACTCCCACCAACCCGCTGCTGGGCATCGCGGACATCTCCGCGCTGGCCGGCCTGGCCCGCGATGCCGGGGCGCTGCTCGTGGTGGACAACACGTTCGCGTCGCCCTACCTGCAGCGGCCGATCGCGCTCGGCGCCGACGTCGTGCTGCACTCGACCACCAAGTACCTGGGCGGGCACTCCGATGTGGTGGGCGGCGCGGTGGTGGTGGCTGATGCCGGGCTAGGCGAGCAGCTCGCCTTCCACCGCAACGCCATGGGGGCGGTAGCGGGGTCGTTCGACGCGTGGCTCACGCTGCGCGGGATCAAGACGCTCGCGGTGCGGATGGACCGGCACTGCGCGAACGCCGCCCGGATCGCCGAGATGCTGGCCGCGCACCCGGCGGCCGGCCAGGTGCTGTACCCGGGGCTGGCGTCCCATCCCGGACACGAGCTGGCGGCCAAGCAGATGCGCGGCTTCGGCGGGATGGTGTCGTTCCGGGTGAAGGCCGGCGCGCAGCAGGCGGCGGCGCTGTGCGCGCGGACCCGGCTGTTCACGCTGGCCGAGTCGCTCGGAGGGGTGGAATCGCTGATCGAGCTGCCCAGCCAGATGACGCATGCCTCCGCGGCCGGATCCCCGCTCGCGGTGCCCGACGACCTGGTCAGGCTCTCGGTCGGCATCGAGAACCCCGACGACCTCGTCGAGGACCTGCGCCAGGCCCTCGGCTAGACCCGGCTGCCTGCGGCCGGGCTAGCGGTCCTTGGGCTTCCAGGCGAACGCGAACACCCCGGCGGCCAGCAGGACGATGCCGACGACCAGCGCGCCGGCCCCGCGCAGGGTCCGCTTCTCATCCGCCCGGTGAGCCGGGCTGGTGATCTGCCCGAGCACGCTGGGCAGTGAATGCGCGGGCTCGGTGAAGTACAAGATCGCCGCGATGATCGCCAGTATTCCGAGGATCACGAGCACTACGGCTATTATCTTCCGCGCCGGCGACCGTCCGGCGGATTCCATCCACTTCCTCGGCATAAGTCACGCTATCCTCCCGGGAATCCGTCACGTCCCGTCCCCTCGGTAGTCGGTCCGGCCAGTTGCTGGTGCTGCCTGCCGCACGGTACTACGGGACGCCGCGCTAGGTGATGAGGCGACAGAAAACGAATGAACTTATCGACGGCTTTGCCGCCGCGTACGCAGGAAGTCCTGCACGACATACTCGCCCAGCCGCTCCGGGATCGCCTGCAGCAGTCGCCCGCCATTCCGCCGGGCGACGTCCTCGACGAAAGCCGTGAGCCGCTCGTCTTCGGCCAGCATGAATATGTTCAGGGCCGCTCCGCGCCTAGTCATCTTATCCACCTCGGCCAGCGTGAGCTCGAGGGTCTCCGGCGAGGGCGGCCAGTCGAACGAGGACCGTCCGTCCCGCAGCAGGTGAGCCGTGGGCTCGCCGTCGGTCACGACGATGACGACGGGCTCGTGCTCGGGGTGCTTGTCGAGGTAGCGGCCCGCCAGGACGAGGGCATGATGCAGGTTGGTGCCCTGCACCATGTCCCAGCCGAGCCCGGCCAGATCGGTCTCGCGCAGCTCGCGGGCGTAGTTGGAGAAGCCGATGACCTGGATGGCGTCCTGCGGGAACCGGCTGCGGACCAGCGCGTGCAGGGCCAGCGCCGTCTGCTTGGCCGCTCCCCAGGTGCCGCGCAGCGCCATCGAGTAGGACAGGTCAACCAGCAGGCACACGGCGGCCGCGGTCCGGCGTTCGGTCTCCGCGACCCGGAAGTCCTCGGCCGACAGCCGGACCCGGCTGGCGGTCCTCCCCTGCCCTGGGCTGGCCGCCTCCGGGCTGGCCGGGCTGGTGCCGCGGAGCAGTGCGCTGCGGACCGTCGCCGCGGCGTCGATGGCCAGCTCGTCACCGAACTGCCAGGGCCGGGTGCTCCCGGTCGGATTCTCCGGCCTGCCCCGCGTCATGCTGCTCGTGCTCGCCCGGGCCGCCGTCGCCGAGCTGTGCGAACACCCGGCGCAGCGCGGTCTCGCCCAGCCTGCGCACCCCCTTCGGGGTGAGCTCGAGCGCGCCGCCCTCGTGCCGCAGGTACCCTTGCCGCTCGAGCTCGCGCTCGATCTCCTTCAGGGCCGACATGTCGTCTACCGCCTGGCGGCCCAGCGCGCGACGGACCGCCTCCTCGTCGATGTCGTCCAGCCGCGCCCCCGGGTAGTCCTGGCGCAGCGCGGACTCCAGCTCGGCCAGGTCGGCCAGGTCGGCCATGGCGGTCGTCGCGTCGCCGAGGCCGAGCGGCTGGTCGCCGGTCATCGGGTTCTCGCCGCCCCGGGCCAGGGCGTCCAGGTCGGGGCGGCGGGCCCGCAGAGCGTCGGCCAGCCGCGCCATCTCGGCGGCCAGGCCGGCGTCGTCGAGCGCCTGCGACATGAGGCCGGCCAGCTCGCTGCGCTGCTCCTCGCTGAGCGAGTCCATCACCCGCTGCGCCGCGGCGAGCCTGCGGACCAGCGAATCGACCAGCTGCTCGAGGTCGCGGGGATGGTCCGGGAAGAGATCCCCGTACTCGGCCATGAAGCGGTCGAAGTCGGCCTGAGTATGATCGCCGCGGGCGTCCGCCTCGAGCATCTCGTTCAGCGCGGCGATCATGTCCTTGACCCGCTGCATCGCCTCGGAGCCCGGGCCGCCCTGCAGGGCCTGCTTCATGCCGCGGAACTGGCTGTCGAGCACCTCCCGGCGGAGCAGATCCTTGAGCTTCTCGAAGGTCTCCCGGGCGGCCGGCGACCGCCACTGGTAGTCGGCCAGCCGCCTGATCGCCTGCGGCGTGTCCGGCGGCAGCGTGTCGAGCTCGGCCTCCCGCATCCGCGCGTCATCGCCCGGATCCGGGAACAGCTCGGCGCGCTCCTGGCCGATCGCCGTATCGAGCAGGGCGCGGGCCTGATCGAGGATGCCGTCCAGGCGGCCGCGGTCCCGTATCTCGCGCTGCCGCTCGCGGACCTGCCGGAGCAGGTCGTCCAGGCCGCGGCCGCGGCGGCCGGGGTCGCCGGACAGGCCGCGCCGGAGCAGGTCCCGCAGCGCGCTGGACGGCGACTGGCCCGCCAGCACGTCCTCGCCGAGCTGGTCCAGCGCGGCCGCCGCGTCGTAGGGCGGTGCGAGCGGGTCAGGGCCCCCGGCGTACTCGGAGTAGGAGTAGCCGCTCATGATTCAACCCCGCCCCGCGTGCAGGCCGGCCGCCGCCCGCGGCGGACATGGGTTTCCGGGCAGGCCCTACGTCCGGTAGGTCAACGATCCATCGGCGGAATCCTTGGAGAGGCGGCGCATCAGGTACAGACCCTCAAGGGCGAACTCCAGCGCGGCCGCGGCCTGGCCCGGCGACTCCGCGCCGGACGCGCCGAGCCGTTCCATGATCCTGGCCAGCCCGGCTACCTCGCCGATCCGGCGCAGCAGGTCGGGCCCGGGCACCAGGTCGCCCGACTGGACCACGCCGCCGTCGGAGAACCTGGCCAGCAGCGCGGACAGGTCGGCGTTGCCGAGCGTGATGCGGAAGGTCTCCGCGATCGCCCGGCGGAGCAGGTGGTCGAGCACCTCCTGCTCCCGGCCCTCCTCGCTGACCTCGAACTCCACCTTCCCGCGCAGCGTGGCCACGATGGCGGGCAGGTCGCAGACCCTGGCCACGGGCTCTTCCTCGCCGGTCAGCGCCGCCCGCCGCACGGCCGAGGCGGCCGCGCTCTCGGCGGCCGCGATCGCGAACCTGGCCGAGACGCCTGACCGCGCGTCCACCGCGGGCGAGGACCGGACCAGGCGGGTGAACCTGGCGATGACGTCGATCAGGTGGGCGGGCACAATGGCCGCAGGGTCGGCGCCGTCCCAGGAGATCAGGGACTCCTGCCTGATCAGCGCCAGCTCATCGCCGAGCGTGAGCGGGTAGTGGGTGCGGATTTCCGCGCCGAACCGGTCCTTGAGCGGGGTGATGATGCGGCCCCGGTTCGTGTAGTCCTCCGGGTTGGCGCTGGCCACCAGCACCAGGTCGAGCGGCAGCCGCAGCGCGTAGCCGCGCACTCCGATGTCGCGCTCCTCGAGCACGTTGAGCAGGGCCACCTGGATCCGCTCAGCCAGGTCGGGCAGCTCGTTCAGGCAGAAGACGCCCCGGTTGGTCCGTGGCACGAGCCCGAAGTGGATGGTCTCCGGGTCACCGAGCGTCCGGCCCTCGGCCACCTTCACCGGGTCAACGTCACCGATCAGGTCGCCGACGCTGGTGTCCGGGGTCGCCAGCTTCTCGCCGTAACGCTCACTCACGTGCCGCCAGGACACCGGCAGCTCGTCGCCCCGTTCGGCAGCCAGGCGGCGGCACCGGGCGCAGACCGGCTGATACGGGTGGTCGTTGATCTCGCATCCCGCGACGACCGGGCTCCACTCGTCGAGCAGGCCGGCGATCGTCCTGATCAGGCGGGTCTTGCCCTGGCCCCGCTCGCCGAGCAGGATCACGTCGTGCCCGGCCAGCAGGGCCCGCTCGAGGTGCGGGAGCACGGTCTGGCCGAAGCCGATGATGCCGGGGAACCGGTCCTCGCCCGCGCGCATCCGGGCGAGCAGGTTCTGCCGGAGTTCCTCCTTGACGGTCCGGTAGGCGTGGCCGCTGGCGCGGAGCTCGCCGACGGTCGGGGCGGCGGGCGGGGGGCTGGCCTGCGGCTGGCCTGCGGCGGGCTGGAGATGGCTGAATGGCGGCACCATTCGACACTATGTCCCCGCCGGACGGGTTCGCACCCGGGGGACGCCTCGCGGCCGTCGGGATGCGGCGCCGGCGGCCCGGGCGACCCGAGCGGGGCGGGCGGCCGGACGCGGCGGCGGCCGGGCGGGGCGGCGGCGGCCGGGCGGCGGCGGCGGCCCGGGCGGAGCAGCGGCGGCGGCCCGGGCGGAGCAGCGGCGGCCGGGCAGGCCGGGCGGGGCGGGCGGCCGGGGTGCGACACTGCTGGCATGACGTCCTTCCCGGTCAGGCCCGAGGATGTGGTTCTTGCCCGTGACCTGCTAGGTGGCATTGTCTCCCGGACGCCGCTGCTGCACTCGCGCGTGCTGTCCGAAAGGATCGGCGGCCCGGTGTACTTGAAGTGCGAGAACCTGCAGCGCACCGGGTCGTTCAAGGCCCGCGGCGGCTACGTGCGGATGGCCCGGCTGACCGAGCGCGACCGGGCCCGGGGAGTGGTGGCGGCCAGCGCGGGCAATCACGCCCAGGGCGTGGCCTTCGCCGCCCTCTCGCTCGGCGTCAAGGCCACCGTCTACATGCCGGAAGGGGCGCCGCTGCCGAAGATCGAGGCCACCCGGGGGGACGGTGCCGACGTCATCCTGACCGGCGCTAGCGTCGAGGACGCCATGGCGGCCGCGATCACCCAGGCACAGGAGCGGGGCAGCGTGTACATCCACCCGTTCGACCACCCGGACGTGATCGCGGGCCAGGGCACGGTCGGCCTGGAGATCCTCGAGCAGTGCCCGGACGTGCGCACGATCGTGATCCCGGTCGGCGGCGGCGGGCTCGCCTCGGGCATCGCGATCGCGGCCAAGGGGCACGACCCCCGGATCCGCATCGTCGGCGTGCAGGCGGCGGCGGCCGCACCGCTGCCGCCCTCGATCGCGGCCGGGCATCCGGTGCGGATCGAGACCGCGCCCACCATGGCCGACGGCATCACGGTCAGCCACGTCGGCGAGCTCACCTTCCCGATCCTGTCCGGGCTGGCCGAGTGCGTCCTGACCGTCTCCGAGGAGGGACTGTCCCGGGCGCTGCTGCTCTGCCTCGAGCGGGCCAAGCAGCTGGCCGAGCCGGCCGGGGCGGCCGGCGTGGCGGCGGTGCTCGAGCACCCGCATGCTTTCGAGCCGCCGGTCGTGGCCGTGCTCTCCGGCGGCAACATCGACCCGCTGCTGCTGGCCAAGGTGCTCAGGCACGGGCTCATCGCGGCGGGCCGGTACCTGGGGTTCCGGTGCAGGCTGCCGGACCGGCCCGGCGCGCTGGCCACGCTGCTGCGCGAGCTGGCCGGGCTCGGGGCCAACGTTCTCGGCATCGTGCACGAGCGGGTCGCACCGCAGCTGCACGTGGACGAGGCGGAGGTGCTGCTGCAGGTAGAGACCCGGGGTCCGGGTCACTGCGAGGAAGTGATCGCCCAGCTCAGGCGCGCGGGCTACACGCTGATCTTCGGCTGACCGCGGCCTGGGGCCTGTCTGCTTACCAGGGATGGCCCGGCTGCTGGCCCGCCGGGTGGAAGCTGGTCTTGACCACGATGGTGCGCGCGGCCTTGTCGTGCAGGCACTGGCGGCGCCGGTCCCAGGTCAGCCACAGCGCGTCGAGAAGCCAGAACACGCTGCCGGCCAGCGGGATCACCGGGATGAGCGAGTACACCGCAGCCCGGCCGGCCGCCGTCCCGCCGCTGATCTTCGACCGGTCGTAGCCCGATACCACCCGGGTGCCCAGGGCCCGCTTGCCGAGCGTCTGGCCCCACAGGCCGTGCTGGATGGAGTCATAGACGAACGAGATCACGGCGACGATCGCGGCGAACACCAGCCACGCGCCGAACAGCCTCCCGTCGGCCTTGCTGATCGCGGCCTGCGCCCCCGGCGCGCTGAGGTCGGGGTAGCGGTTGATGGTCTGCTGGTACCGGGTGAGCGGGTGCGAGAGCAGGGCGAAGGCGATCGGGGCGGCCAGCACGCTGAGCACCACGACGTCGATGATCCGGCCCAGCAGGCGGCGCCACCACTCGGCCAGGCCGGGCTCGCGGCCGGCCTGGCCGGCCGCCCCGTAGGGCGGGTAGGGGGCCGCGTAGGGCCGGGCGTACTGCTGCGACGTGCTGTACGGCGGCGTGCCGTAGGCCGGCTGGGTACCGGGCGCCGGACCCCCCGGCGGAGGCGGCATGCCGTACTCGACTGGCGTGCCGTACGGCGGCGTGCCGTAGGCCGGCTGCGTACCGGGCGCCGGACCCCCCGGCGGAGGCGGCGTGCCGTACGGCTGGCCCTGGGCCGGATGGGGCGAGACTGGCTGGGACTGGGCCGCCCCGTACGGCTGTGCCACGTAGGGCGGCGAGGTCCCGGCCGGCGTACCGTACGGCCAGCCGGTCCCGGGCCGCGGCTGGGCCTGGTCAGGCTGGATGGCGGCGGACGGCGGGCCCTGGGTGCCGGATCCCGGCTGCGCTGGGGCCGCGGCCGGGCCTGCGGGCTCGGGCGGGAAATGCCAGGAACCGGGCGGCGGTGCCGACGGCGGCGAGCCGGCGTCCTGGTCATCGGGTGACCGGTCGCCTGCGGGCTGACCGCCCGAGTTCCCTGGCTGTGTCATGCGCTCTTGACATCCTCCCCGCCCCGGGGAACGGGGATTCCAGCTGCGACCTGCGGTCGCGCTGTAGGTTCGCGGTTCACGGCCTCGCCTGACTGCGCTAGAAGGCTCCCCGCGCGGCCATCGCATGCCCTGCGGCGGTGTGGTGCGAAGTACTGCTGGCGCCCGCTCGGCTATCGCGGACGGCCCGAGCTTACCGCGCCGCGGCGACATTATGAGGGGCGCGGCAACCTTATGAGGGAGGTGAGCGGCATTTCCCTCCCGGCCTGAAGGACCGGATCTGCGCGTTGCCATTCGGATGATCCCCCCGCCTGCGGCAGCAGGCCTGGGGGTATCGGCGGGGTCTGCGGCAGCAGGCCTGGGGGTATCGGCGGGTCTGCGGCAGCAGGCCTGGGGGTATCGGCGGGTCTGCGGCAGCAGGCCTGGGGTATCGGCGGGGCAACGCTTACGCATCCCCTACATTGGACACTTTGTACAGCCATGACCGGCCACCGCCCGGAGGGGAGCATGCCAGTGACCGATGCTCTGGACGCGCAGCTCGTTCAGCTTTTCCGCGACGAGCCCAGGGTTGGCGTGCTCGAGGCGTCCCGGAGGCTGGGCGTGGCCCGAGGAACGGTCCAGGCGCGACTGGACAGGATGCAGGCGCGCGGGGTGATCACCGGCTTCGGGCCCGACATCGACCCGGCCGCCCTGGGTTACGGCGTCACCGCGTTCGTGACTCTGGAAATCCGCCAGGCCGGCGGGCACGACCCGGTGGCGGACGGGCTGGCCGTGATTCCCGAGGTGCTGGAAGTGCACACGATCACCGGGACGGGCGACATGCTGTGCCGGGTGGTCGCGAAGACGAACGCGGACCTGCAGCGGGTGATCGACGCCATCGTGGACGTGGCCGGGGTGGTCCGGGCGTCCACGGTGATCGCGCTCGCGACTCCGCTTCGCTACCGGGTACTGCCGCTGGTGCGCGCGGCCACCGCCGGCCCGGCCCGGCCCGGCTGACGGTCTCCCGGGGCCTGGTCCGGCCGGTCTTCCGGGGCCTGGTCCGGCCGGTCTTCCGGGGCCTGGTCCGGCCGGTCTTGCGGGGCCTGGTCCGGCCGGTCTTGCGGGGTCCGGACCGCTGCGGCGTCGTCCGTCCCGGCGGGGCCGTCGGCCAGCTCGAAGGCCAGGCCGAGGACGGCCGCCCGGAGTTCACCGGGATCGTCAACCTCGTCGCGGAAGAGCATCCAGCCGATGCTCACGCTGGTCGCGGCCACGGCGGCCCGGACTCGCTCCGGCAGCGACGCGCCGGGCTCGGTGAGCAGCCCGACGATGGCATTCATCCGCTCCTTGAACAGCTCGCCATGACGCTTGCCGGAGGTCAGCCCGGCCAGCGCGGCCTGGTTCTGCTGCAGCATCCGGAAGACCTGATGACTGCCGATCACCATGTCGATGTAGCGGCTCAGAATCTCGCGGCGGGTGGCCGGCGTCCTGGGCTGCCGCCTGGCCCAGCTGACCAGGGAATCGAGCTGGCCGAAGTAGTCATCGACCAGGCTCCGGACGATGTCCTCCTTGGACCTGAAGTGGTAATACAGCGCTGCCTTGGTCACCCCGAGCCGTTCCGCGATCTCGCGGAGCGAGGTCTTGTCGTAGCCCTGCTCGCTGAACAACTCGACCGCGACCGCCTGGATCCGGGAGCGGGTGTCGCCCGGCGGCGGCCCCGCCGCGCCGTCGGCCGGGTCAACGCCTGCTGCCTCGCTCATTGACCTCACGCGCTCCACTTCCTGCCCGGGTGGCCTGCCCGGTGCTTCCTGCCCGGGTTTGCTTGCCCGGGTTCTTCCTGCCCGGTGCTTCCTGCCCGGCGTTTGCTTGCCCGGGTGCTTCCTGGCCAGGATTTGCTTGCCCGGGTGGCCTGCCCGGTGACTCAAGTCCGGGGCTTGCTTGCCCGGTGCTTCCGGCCGGGGTTTGCTTGCCTGGTGCTTCCTGCCGGTAGCCGTCCGGCCGTCGCCGCTCTGGCCGGATCTTACTTGACGGCCGGTAAGTAGCTAGCATAGCGTACTGACGGCACTAGCCGGTCGGCAAGTAAGTGAACAGTCGCCGACGGCTGCGACCCGTAACGGACGGTGCACGGCCGAGCCGGGAGCGAGGAGGGACAGTGACAGCGGCACCTGCGGAGAAGGACGCATCGGCGCCGACGGGGGCCAGGCGCGAGGTCCTCATCGTGCTGCCGGGCCTGCTGCTCGCGATCATGCTGGCCATGCTCGACCAGCTGATCGTCAGCACCGCGCTGCCGCGCATCGTCGGGACTCTCGGCGGGGTCACTCACCTGTCATGGGTGGTCACGGCCTACGTGCTCGCCTCCACCATCACCACGCCGCTGTACGGCAAGCTCGGCGACATGTACGGCCGGAAGCGGCTGCTCGTGCTGGCCATCGTGGTCTTCCTGGCCGGCTCGGCGCTGTCCGGGCTGTCGCATTCGATGGACCAGCTCATCGCGTTCCGCGCGGTTCAGGGCCTGGGCGCCGGCGGGCTGATGGTGGGGGCCATCGCCACTCTCGGAGACCTGGTCTCGCCGCGCGAGCGCGGTCAGTACATGGGCTACATGATGGCCGCGATGATGGTGGCCATGATCGCCGGCCCGCTGGTCGGCGGGTACATCACCGACAGCCTGTCCTGGCGCTGGATCTTCTATATCAACATGCCGGTCGGCGGGGCCGCGCTGCTCTACCTGGCGGCGACCCTGCACCTGCCCCGGCACAAGGTCCAGCACAAGATCGACTACCTCGGTGCCGCCCTGCTCGCGGTGGCCGCCACCGCGATCGTCCTGCTGACCACGTGGGGCGGCAGCCAGTACCGGTGGGGCTCACCGATGATCATCGGCCTCGGCGCGCTGGCCGTCGTCTCGGCGGTCATCTTCTGCGTGACCGAGCTCCGGGCCGCCGAGCCGGTGCTGCCGATGCACGTGTTCCGCAACCTCAACTTCACGCTGTCGTCGGCGATGAGCTTCCTGGTCGGGCTGATCCTGTTCGGCGCGCTCACCTTCCTGCCGCTGTACCAGCAGACCGTGCAGCACCTGTCCGCGACCGGCAGCGGCCTGATGCTGATCCCGATGATGTTCGGGTCGATGGTCACGACGATCCTGGCCGGCCAGGTGACCAGCCGCACCGGCAAGTACAAGATCTTCCCGGTTCTCGGCGGCGTCTTCATGGCGCTCGGCATGTTCCTGCTCACCCACCTGGGCGTGGACACCAGCCGGGTCACCAGCGCGCTCTACTTCGTCGTGCTCGGCATCGGCATGGGCTTCCTGATGAACATGACCACGATCATCGTGCAGAACAGCGTGCACCCGCGGGACATGGGCGTGGCCAGCAGCTCGCGGACGTTCTTCCAGCAGATCGGCGGGTCGATCGGGGTGTCGGTCTTCGGCGTGATCTTCGCCCGGCGGCTGACCGAGGCCATGACGGCACGGGTACCGGGCATGCACCTGAACGCGTCGGGCGGCCAGTTCGACCCGGCCACCGTCAACCGGCTGCCCGGGCTGATCCGGGCCGACGTCTTCTACGCGATCTCGCACGCGGTCCAGGGCGTGTTCATCTGGGCGGCCCCGGCCGCCGTGCTGGTGTTCGTGCTCGCCTGGTTCGTGAAGGAAGTCCCGCTGCGCGGCCGGGCGCCGTCGGCGGAGCAGCCTGCGCCCGAGCTCGTCGGCTGAGCGCCGCGGCCGCCGCGGGGGTCACTTCCCGGCGTACGGCACCGCGTCCAGGATCTCGACCGTCGCGCTGCGGCCGTTCGGCAGCGTATAGCTCGCCTTCTCGCCGACCTTCTTGCCGTTGATCGCGCTGCCCAGCGGCGAGCGGGGGGAGTACACGTCGATGGGGGCGCCGCTCTCCTCGCGCGAGGCGAGCAGGAAGGTGACCTCGTCGTCATCGCGCTCGAACCGCACGGTGACCGTCATCCCCGGCCCGACCACGCCCTCGGTACGCGGCGGGTCGCCGACGCGGGCGCTGGCCAGGACGTGCTGCAACTGGTTGATCCGCGCCTCGATCTTGCCCTGCTCTTCCTTGGCGGCGTGGTAGCCGCCGTTCTCGCGCAGGTCACCTTCCTCGCGGGCGAACTCGATCTTCTTGGCGATATCGGCGCGACCCTGCCCGGAGAGGTGGTCAAGCTCAGACTTCAACCGGTCGTAGGCCTCCTGCGTGAGCCAGGTAAGGCTGTCGTCGCGCGTCTCAGTCACGGGCACTCCTCGAAAGTGGTGCGGACACCTGATGTCCTGGTGTCCGCCGGGCCCCAGGGGGTGTCCCCCGGGCTAATCCTCTGAGGTTAACAAGGTCCCCCCGGTGCATTGTCCTCGTCAATGCCCGGAAGGAGAGAGCATTATGCGTCCAGCCGCCGGCCGGATCAAGACATCTCCCCGGGCGGACCCAGCCGTCCCGCCGGGCGGCGGACCCGGCCGTCCCGCCCGGCACACGGAATTCCGTCGCGTAGCCGGGGTGTTCTGAAAGAGAATGATCCGTCGGGCGACCGGCGAGGAGCACTGAAACCTGGAAGGGTAACTGGCTTGCCTGGACACACCGAGATGATCAGGGCGCAGCCGGCCGCCGCGTGCGCCCAGCCCGACGGCGCCGGGCCGCTGCGGCTGATGGCCGTGCACGCGCACCCGGACGACGAGTCGAGCAAGGGCGCGGCCACCATGGCCCGCTACGTTCAGGAGGGGGCCGAGGTCCTGGTCTGCACGCTGACCGGCGGTGAGCGGGGCGACATCCTGAACAAGGCGATGGACCGGCCGGAGATCCGCGCCGACCTGCCCCGGATCCGGATGGATGAGATGGCGCGGGCGCGCGACATCCTCGGCGTTCAGCAGAAGTTCCTCGGCTTCACCGACTCGGGGCTGCCCGAGGGAGACCCGCCGCCGCCGCTGCCCGAGGGATGCTTCGCCCTGATGCCGGTGGCCGACGCGGCCGAACGGCTGGTCCGGGAGGTCCGCGCGTTCCGCCCGCACGTCATGATCACCTACGACGAGCGCGGCGGCTACCCGCATCCGGATCACGTCCAGTGCCACAATGTGAGCGTCGAGGCGTTCGAGGCCGCCGCGGACCCGGACCGGTATCCCGGGGCGGGCGAGCCGTGGCAGCCGCTGAAGCTGTACTACTTCGCCAGCTTCCACCGGGCGCGGTACCAGGCGCTGCACGATGAGCTGCTGCGCCGCGGGCTCGAGTCACCCTACGCGGACTGGTTCAAGTCCTGGGACGAGCGCGCCGAGCAGCGCGCGGAGCTTGAGATCACCACCCGGGTACCGTGCGGCGACTACTTCAGCCTGCGCGACCAGGCCCTGAAGGCGCACGCGACGCAGGTTGACCCGGACGGGGCCTGGTTCGCCTGCCCGCTGGAGGTGCAGCAGGCGGTCTGGCCGACGGAGGACTACCATCTGGCTAGGGCGCTTGTTGACACCGAGCTACCCGAAGATGACTTGTTCGCAGGAGCACGGGAGAAGGTTTGCCTGTAACGGCGCTGGCCAGCGCGTCGGTGGCCAGCCAGGTCGAGCCGGGGGTCCTCGGCTTCCTCGTCGTGGCGGCAATCGGGGTCGCCCTGTTCTTCCTGCTGCGCTCGATGAACAAGCAGCTGCACAAGGTCTCCGCGGACCGGCGGTATTTTTCCGAGCGGACAGACGCTTCCGAACGCACCGGCGCCTGCCCGCCCGGCCGCCCGGAGCACCCCGGTGCCAGCGGCCACGACTCCTGACCACCGGCAGCCTGCGGGTGCTGCTGTCGTCCGCGTGGCCCTGGAGCTGGGCGCTAAGTGGGCGTTCGCCTCGGCGCTGGACTGGCCGGGCTGGTGCCGGCGCGGCCGGGGCGAGCACGCGGCCCTGGACGTCCTGATCGACTACGCCGACCGGTATGCCGCCGTGGCCGGGCCCGGGTTCGTGCCCGGCGAAGTCCAGGTGGCCGGGCGGGTCCCCGGCAGCGCGACCACGGACTTCGGCGCGCCGGCCGTACCGGGCCCGTGGGACCGCGATCCGCTCGGGCCGGCCGAGGCCGGCCGCCTCACCGGGCTGCTCGAGGCCGCCTGGGACTACCTGGACTCGGTCGCCGCGGCCGCACCCGCCGTGCTGCGCAAGGGCCCCCGCGGCGGCGGCCGCGACCGCGACGCGATCGTCGACCACGTCCGCGAGGCCGAACGGGCCTTCAGCGGCAAGTGCGGGGCGCGGGTGCCGCCGCGCACGCCCTGGGACCAGCAGCGCGAGATGCTGGCTGCGGCGCTGCGCTCCGGAGCCCCCCGCGGAACCTGGCCGGCCAGGTACGCCCTGCGGCGCTGCGCCTGGCACGTGCTCGACCACGCCTGGGAGATAGAGGACCGGCGCACCTGACCCTGGCGCCGAGTCATGATCGTTTGTCCCTTTCGTGCGTTACGGTCGGCTCGTGCCCGGTTTCGTGCTGTCCCCGGGAGCGCATGATAAGTGCGCCCGACGGTCTCACAATGCGAGACACCGTCGGCGGCGCAGCGAGCCAGGCCGCCGCCCGGGGTGGGGATGTGCGGGGTGTCCTGGGCGCTTCGCGGTCGGCGTTCTGCGAAGCTTGAAGCCGAAGTCGTTGCGGGAGTCGTGCGCATGCTGGTTATCCACGGGCTGTGGGCCTACGGAGCGGCCTGGCTGTGGGCCGAGGATTCGGCGCTTCCCGTGGCCGCGCCACCGCAGCCGGGCTGGCCGTCCCGGGCCCCCAGGCCGCATCCGTTCGCCCTGGACGGGGCGGGACTGGCCGGGGCACTCGCCGAAATGCCCGGGCCGGCCGGGGGCCTCGCCGCCCGCGCGGTGGACGACGAGCTGACCCTGCGGCTGCCGTCCGGCGCCGCCGGGCCGCTCGCGTCGCCCGAGCTGATCCGGCCACCCGGTCAGGACGGAGCGGCGGCCGGCGGGCCGCCGGGCCGGCGCCGGGCGTCGCTGGCCGCCTGGCGGGTGCCCGCGCTGGCCTTCGAGCCCGCCGCTGCGGTCGACCTGCTGGCCGGGCTCGGCGAGCCCGGGGCCTTCGGCGGTCAGGCGGTGCCGGGCGGTACCGTGCGCTACCTGGCCGCGGTGGCCCGGCTGGCCGCGGATCTTCCGGCCCGCGGCCGGGTGCTGCCCGCCTTGCGCGACGAGGACGGCGGCTACGCGGCGCGCTGGCGCCCGGTGCTGTCCGGGGCCGACGCCGAACGGGCGCGCGAGCTCGCCGGCGCGATGCCGGCGCTGTGCCGCGCGACCGGCGCCGACGGAGCATCCACGGCGCTCATCCTGACCGGCGCGCTGGACGCCCTGGCCGACGCCGCGGCCCGGGCCTGGCTCGCCGCGCAGCCGCTGCTTCCCGCCCGGCGCGGACGTCGGCCCGCCCGCGTCCCGGTGACCGAGCGCTGGATCGCGGCGCTCACCACGCCCGGCGCCCAGGTCGAGCTGACCACGCCCGAGGACGAGCGGGAAGCCGCGGAGCTGGCCGCGCAACTCGACGCCTGGCATCGCGCTGCGCAGCTCCCGGCCGGCCCGGTGCGCACCTGCTTCCGGCTGGTCGAGCCGGATACGCCGGGCGACGGCGCCGGCCGGCCGGCCTGGAGAACAGCGCCGAGCCGCCCAGGCACGAGGATCCCGGGCACATGGTCCCGGCCGAGCCTGCGCGGGACTGGCGGGTCGAGTTCGCGCTGCAGTCGACCGACGACCCGAGCCTGATGATGCCGGCCGCCGACGTCTGGGCGGGCGCGTCCGCGGTCGGCCTGGCCGCCGGGATCCAGCACCCGGAGGAAGAACTGCTGGCCGGCCTCGGCCGCGCCGCCCGGCTCTTCCCCCGGCTGGACCGCGCGCTGCTCACCGCGGCCCCCGCCGAGGTGGCCCTGGACACCGAGGGCGCGCTCGGCTTCCTGCGGCAGGCGGCGCCGCTGCTGGCCGGGGCCGGCTTCGGCGTGCTCCTGCCGGACTGGGTGCGTAAGTCCCGGCTGGGCCTCAAGCTCACCACCCGGTCGAAGGCGGCCTCCAGCGGATCGGTGACCGATCCGAAGTTCGGCCTGCAGGACCTGGTCGAGTTCCGCTATGACCTGGCCGTCGGCGACCAGGAGCTGGACCCCGAGGAGCTGGCCGAGCTGGCCCGGCTCAAGGTCCCGCTGGTCCGGCTGCGCGGTCAGTGGGTGGAGCTCGACGACAAGCACCTGCGTGCGGCGCTGCGGTTCCTCGAGCGGAACCGGTCCGGCACGATGCGGGCCTCGGACGCGCTGCTCGCCGGGCTGCACGGGGCGGGCGGCGGGCCGGCCGCGGCACCCTGTCCGATGACGACCTGCCGCCGGTCGAGGTGGACGCGGACGGCTGGCTCGGCGACCTGCTCTCCGGCCGGGCCGACCGCCGCCTCGAACCGGTCGCCACCCCCGCCTCGTTCACCGGCACGCTGCGCCCGTACCAGGAGCGCGGGGTGGCGTGGCTGTCCTTCCTCGGCCGGCTAGGGCTGGGCTCCATCCTGGCCGACGACATGGGCCTGGGCAAAGGCGTGACCACGTTGTGCCTGGTGGCACACGAGCGGCAAAACGGGGCGGCTCCCGCCGCCCCGGAAAGCCCCGCACATCGCGGAGGGTTCCCCGGCAGCGCCGTTCGGCATGCTCCTACGCTGCTGGTCTGCCCGATGTCGGTGGTCGGGAACTGGGAGCGGGAGGCGGGCAGGTTCACGCCTGACCTGCGGGTGCACGTGCATCACGGCAGCGACCGGCTCAGCGGGGATGAACTGACCGGCGCGCTGGCCGAGGCCGACCTGGTGATCACTACCTACGGCATCGCGGCCCGGGACCGGGAGGAACTGGCCCGGGTCCCGTGGGCGCGGGTGGTGTGCGATGAGGCGCAGAACATCAAGAACCACGCCACCCGGCAGGCGCAGGCGGTGCGCGGCCTGCCCGCCGGGTCCAGGATCGCGCTGACCGGCACCCCGGTGGAGAACCGGCTGAGCGACCTGTGGTCGATCATGGAGTTCACTAACCCCGGGCTGCTCGGGCCGGCCGAGAAGTTCCGGCAGCGGTACGCGATCCCGGTCGAGCGGGCCGGCGACGAGGAGGCCACCGCCCGGCTGCGGCGGGTCACCGGGCCGTTCATCCTGCGCCGGCTGAAGACCGACAAGTCGATCATCTCCGACCTGCCGGACAAGCTGGAGATGAAGGTCTGGTGCAACCTCACCGCCGAGCAGGCCTCGCTCTACCAGGCCACGGTCACCGACATGCTGGCCAGGATCGAGGCGGCCGAGGAGGGCATCGAGCGCCGCGGCCTGGTCCTGGCCACGATGGCCAGGCTCAAGCAGGTCTGCAACCACCCGGCGCACCTGCTCGGCGACGGCTCGCGGCTGCCCGGCCGGTCCGGCAAGCTGGCCCGGCTGGAGGAGATTCTGCGACGAGATCATCGCCGAGGGCGACAAGGCGCTCTGCTTCACCCAGTACGCGGAGTTCGGCTCGATGCTCCAGCCGCACCTGGCCGCCCGGCTGGGCTGCCCGGTGCTGTACCTGCACGGCGGCACGCCGAAGAAGCAGCGCGACGCCCTGGTAACCGGCTTCGGCGAGATGGCCGAGCCCGCGGTTTTCCTGCTGTCGCTCAAGGCGGGCGGCACCGGTCTGAACCTCACCGCCGCCAGCCATGTCATCCATGTCGACCGGTGGTGGAACCCCGCGGTGGAGGACCAGGCCACCGACCGGGCGTTCCGCATCGGCCAGCGCCGGGACGTCCAGGTGCGCAAGTTCGTCTGCGTCGGCACGCTGGAAGAGCGGATCGACGCCATGATCGAGGAGAAGAAGGCCCTGGCCGAACGGATCGTGGGCACCGGGGAGGGCTGGCTGACCGAATTGTCCGTGGCCGAGCTGCGCAAGGTCGTGGAGCTGTCGCCGGAGGCGGTGTCGGAATGAGCGGGTGGTCCGGTCCCTGGCCGGAGCGGTCCCGGCCGCGCCGGGTCGAGGGCGGCGTCCGGGCGCGCAGCAAGCGCGGCGCGATCGGCGAGCAGTGGTGGTCGCGGCGGTTCATCGACGTGCTCGAGTCGCTGGGCATGAGCGGCAGGCTCGCCCGGGGCCGCAACTACGCCCGGGCCGGGCAGGTGCTCGGGTTCGAGCTGACCACCGGCTACGTGACCGCGCAGGTGCAGGGATCGCGGCCCAGGCCGTACCGGGTGCGGATCCGGGTGCTGCCGCTGACCGCCCGGCAGTGGGAGCGGGCCGAGCAGGCCCTGGCCGCCCGCGCGCTGTTCCGGGCCAAGCTGCTGGCCGGCGAGATGCCGCATGAGATCGAGGACGTGTTCAGCGACTGCGGCACGCCGCTGTTCCCGCGGTCGGCCAGGGACATGGAGATGTCCTGTTCCTGCCCGGACTGGGAAGTGCCGTGCAAGCACCTGGCCGCCGTCTGCTACGTCCTGGCCGAGGCGTTCGACAACGACCCGTTCGGCGTGCTGGCCTGGCGCGGGCGGGGCCGGGAGGAACTGCTCGCCTCGCTGCGCCGGATCGGCGCCGGCCAGCCCGAGCCGCCGCGCCCGGTGATCGACGTGACCGACCGGCCGCTGGCCGAGTGCCTGGACGACTTCTGGTCGCCCGGGCTGGCCGCGGCCCGGCTGCGGGTCATGCCCGCCGCCCCGGTGACGGCCCCGGACCTGCTGCTCCGCTCCTTCGAGCCGCCAGCGGTAGCCGTGCGCGGCCAGGACCTGGCCGACCTGCTCGCCCCGGCGTACCGGCGGCTGGCCGAGCACGAAGGCTGACAGCACCTGGCGGGCGGCCCGGGCGGTGACACCGCGGGTGATCACGGGTTATGGTCCGGGTACGCGATGCTGACCGGCAGCGCCCGGCGAGGGAGACGCCCATGGCTGAAGCCGACGCCGTGCCGACCGAGGGCATTCTGGCCGTCCGGGAGAAGGCGAAGCTGCGCCGGGTTCTGCGCCGGTTCGACCTCGTCCTGTTCACCGCCTGCGCCATTGTCGGCCTGGACAGCGTCGCGGCTGCGGCGGAGGCCGGCGCCCAGGCGATCATCTGGCTGGCCGTCTCGCTGGTGGTGTTCCTCATCCCGTACGGGATGATCACCGCCGAGCTCGGCTCCACGTTCCCGGTGGAGGGCGGTCCGTATGAGTGGGCGCGGATGGCGTTCGGCCGCCCGGCGGGCGCGGTGACCTCGATCCTGTACTGGCTGTCGAACCCCATCTGGCTCGGCGGCACGCTGACCGCGACGGCCATCGCCGCGATCAACTCCTTCGTGGTCAGCAAGCCGCTGGGCACGACCGGCGAGATCGTGGTCAGCCTGATCTTCATCTGGGTGACGGTCGCGATCGCGATCGTGGCGTTCCGGATCGGCAAGTGGGGCCCCAACATCGGCACGTTCGTGAAGATCGCGGTCGTGGTCCTGTTCACCGTGCTGTTCATCGCCTTCCTGGTCCAGCACGGGCGCCCGGCCGGTGCCTCGACGGCCGGGGACCTGAAGCCGTCGCTGAACGGGTTCGTCACCGCGATCGGCGTGCTCGTCTTCCTCTGGGTCGGGTTCGAGCTGGCCAACGGCGCGTCCGAGGAGATGCGCAACCCGAGGCGGGACGTGCCCAGGATGATCGTCGGGGCCGGGATCATCGGCGCCCTGCTCTACGGCCTGGTGATCATCGGGATCGTCCTGGTGATCCCGAAGAGCACGATGACCAGCGTGTCCGGCTTCACCGATGCCTACAGCGCCGTGGCCAGCGTTTTCCATTCGCACGGCTTGAACGTGCTGTTCGCGGTGCTCGTCATCCTCACCCTGATCGGCAGCGGCTCGGTCTGGCTGGAGGGTGCGGACCGGACGCAGGCCATAGCGGCGCTGGACGGCGCGGCCCCGGCCTGGATGGGCCGGTTCACCAGCTTCGGCACGCCCATAGCCGTGAACGTCTCCTCGGGCGTGGTCGCCTCGGTCTTCGGCGTGCTGATCTTCCTCATCACCAAGGGCAGCCTGGCCAGCTTCTTCTCGGTGATGCTGGCGCTGACCATCTCCACCGCGACGCTGAGCTACTTCTTCATCTTCCCGGCGCTGATCGTGCTGCGGCGGCGCTACCCGGACGTGGCCCGGCCGTACCGGGTGCCCGGGGGCACTCCGGGCGCCTGGGCAGCCGTCATTCTCACCGAGCTCTTCGTGGTCATCACCGCGGTCACGCTGCTGTGGCCGGGAGCGGTCAACGCGATCTTCGGCCAGCCGTACTCGGTGGAGGCATCCTGGGGCGTGTCGCGCCCGTTCTTCGAGTGGGTGACGCTCGGATTCCCTCGCGGTCATGGTCGCGCTCGGGCTGGTCTTCTGGGCCATCGGCGAGCGCGCCCGGCGGCGCGGGGTGGTCGGCATCGCGACCCCGGGCCAGGGCCGTGCCCTATGAAGCCGGCCCCGGTGAAGCCAGGCCCGGTGAGGTCCGTCCCATGAGGCCGGCCCACGCGCGGCCGGCTGCGGCGCAGGCAGTACCCGGCGTCCGGGGCGGGGCCGGCACCGGGCAGGCTCGGGCTAGCCCACGATGTTGACCAGGCGGCCGGGCACCACGATCACCTTCTCCGGCGGGCGGCTCGCGAACTGGTCGCGCACGTAGCTGGCGTCCAGCGCGGCCCGCTCCACCTCCGCCGCGGTGGCATCGGACGCCACCGTCAGGCGCCCGCGCAGCTTGCCGTTGACCTGGCAGGCGATCTCGATGACGTCAGCGGCCGGCAGGCCTCGTCCGCGGCCGGCCACGGGGTGGTCCACACCCGGTCCCCGGTCAGCTGGTAGTACACCTCGCTGGCCAGGTGCGGCGCGAACGGCTGCAGCAGCGAGGCCAGGGTGACCAGGGCGTCGGCGGCCGCAGCGCTGCCGCCCTGCCGCACTGACCGGGCGCACTCGTTGAGCAGCTTCATCAGCGCGGCGATCGCGGTGTTGAACGCAAATCCGTCCCTGATGTCCGCGGTGACCTGGCGGATGGCCGCCGCCCGGGCCCGCAGCAGCGCGAGGTCAGCTTGCTCGCCGGGCGCTGCGCCCGGCGGGCCGGCGGCCGCGCGCCTGACCTCGGCCATCAGCCGCCACAGCCGCTTCAGGAACCGGTAGACGCCTTCGATGCCGTGGTCTGACCATTCGGCGTCCTGCCGCGGCGGCCCGATGAACAGGATGTAGCAGCGCGCGGCGTCCGCGCCGTAACGGTCGATGATCGCCTGCGGCGAGACGCTGTTGCCTTTCGACTTGGACATCTTCGCGTGGTCACTGGTGATCATTCCCTGGCCGAAGAACCTGGCGAACGGCTCCTGCACCGGCAGATGGCCCAGGTCGGCCAGCGCCTTGACCAGGAACCGGCTGTACAGCAGGTGCAGGATGGCATGCTCGACGCCGCCGATGTACTGGTCGGCCGGCATCCAGGCCGCCATCGCCTCCGCGCTCCACGGCGCGGTGTCGTTGCGCGGGTCACAGTAGCGCAGGTAATACCAGGACGAATCGACGAACGTGTCCATCGTGTCGGTTTCCCGGCGCCCGGCGCCGCCGCAGCGGGGACACGCGGCACCGACCCAGTCCTCGGCGGCCGCCAGCGGTGACCGGCCCCTCGGCTGGTAATCGTCCAGGTCGGGCAGCCGGACCGGCAGCTGGTCCTCGGGGACAGGGACCGGCCCGCATGAGTCGCAGTAGATGACCGGGATGGGGCAGCCCCAGTAGCGCTGCCTGGACAGCAGCCAGTCTCGCAGCCGGTACGTGACGGCCGGCTCGCCGAAGCCGTGTTCGGACAGCCATTCGGTGACCGCGCTCGCGGCGCCCGCGGTGTCCAGGCCGGTCAGCCGCAGGCCAGACAGGTCGTCGGTGCTGTTGACGACCGTTCCCTCGCCGGTGTAGGCGTTGCCCTCCCAGTCCGGCGGCGGCTGCACCGTCCGCAGGATCGGCAGCCCGAACGTCTCGGCGAACTCCCAGTCCCTGTCGTCCTGGCCGGGCACCGCCATGATCGCGCCGGTGCCATAGCCGGGTAGCACATAGTCGGAGATGAAAACGCCGATCGGCCGGCCGCTGGCCGGGTTGACGGCGAAGCTGCCGGTGAATACCCCCGTCTTGGAGCGCATATCGGCCTGTCGTTCCAGCTCCGACCTGGCTGCGGTCTGGCTCCGGTAGGCGGCCACCGCCGCGCCGGGCGAGGCGTGGCCGCCGGTCCAGCGCGGGTCGGTGCCGTCCGGCCAGGAATCGGCGGTCAGCGCGTCCACCAGGGGATGCTCGGGCGCCAAGACCAGGTAGGTGGCACCGAACAGGGTGTCAGGCCGGGTGGTGAATACCCGGATCACGCCGTTGATCGCGGCGAAGTCAACGAAGGCTCCCTCGGAGCGGCCGATCCAGTTTCGCTGCATGGCCTTGATGTGCCCGGGCCAGTCCAGTTCGTCCAGCCCGTCCAGCAGCCGGTCGGCATAGCTCGTGATCCGGAAGAACCACTGCTCCATCTGGCGGATCTGCACCTCGGTGCCGCACCGCTCGCACCGGTCGCCGGTCACCTGCTCATTGGCCAGGACGGTCTCGTCGTCCGGGCACCAGTTGACCGCCGCCTCCTTGCGGTAAGCCAGGCCGGCCGCATACAGCTGCAGGAAGATCCACTGCGTCCAGCGGTAGTAGGCCGGATCGTGAGTGGACACTTCCCGGCTCCAGTCGATCGACAGGCCCCACCGTCTGAACTGTTCGCGGAACGACGCGATCGACTCGTCGGTGGTGACCCGGGGATGCTTGCCCACCCTGATGGCGTAGTTCTCACCCGGCAGGCCGAAGGCGTCATAGCCCATCGGATGCAGGACATAGCGGCCCTGCCGCCGCCAGTAGTGGGCCACGGCATCACCGACCGTGTAGTTCTTCAGGTGGCCGATGTGCGGTTCGCCGCTGCTGTAAGGCAGCTGCTCCAGCACATAGGCACGGTTCTGCGCGGCCGCGTCGTTGCTGACCTCCCAGGTGCGCTCGGCCGCCCACACGCCCTGCCACCGGGCCTCGATCTCGTGCGGCTCGAACTCGCCGAACATGGGGAACTTAGCCGTGCCGGGCTCTTCCTCGCTCATCGTCCTCCCCTTCCCAGTTTCCGGCCAAGCATGGAAAAACCCCTCCGCAGGAGGGGCCGCCGCACTGCGCCGTGACTGATGTCAGCGCGGCTCGGTAAGGAGAAACTGGAACCCCCGCGCGAAACGTAGTGTACCGATATCCCTGCTCGCAGCTAGGTATTACGCCAGGTGACGCCGGCGATGCCGCGGTGGTGCGAGAATCGGGACGGAGGAGAGACGATGGATCAACGTGGCGGCATGCGCGAGGTGCCCGCGGCCGAAGTGCCTGAGCACGCCCACCTGGTAGACGTCAGGGAAGACGACGAGTGGCTGGCCGGTCACGCGCCCGGCGCGCAGCACATCCCGCTCGGTTCGCTCGGCGAGCTGTGCCGCCAGATCCCGCGCAACCGCGCGGTCTATGTCATCTGCAGGTCTGGTGCCCGCTCCGCGCGTGCCGCCCAGGCCCTGAACGCGGCCGGCTGGCAAGCGCTCAACGTCGCCGACGGCATGCACGGATGGGAGTCCGCGGGACGGGCGATGACCAGCGATTCGGGCGCACCGCCCTACGTTGCCTGACCGCCCGGTCCGGGCTAGCTGCTGCCGGCGGGCCGTTCTATGCTGTCCCGGATCCTGATCATCAGGTCGTTCGCGCTCTTGAGGCTTTCCCGGGTGGTTGCGAAGTTGGTGGGGATTACGAGCACGATGCCGACCGTGCTTCCGGTCGACCACTGGCATATCGCGTCGGAACTGTCGCTGCCGCACCCGGCCGTGCCGCCGTGCGGGCCGGGATCCGCCTTCGAGACTTTGAGGCCGTCTCCCGTCTTGAGCATTACCTGCACGTTGAACGTGCCGTTGAAGCCGATGAGCCCCACGGCCTGGGTCGGGCCGAGCCGGTAGATCCCGCTGACCGTTGACTTCAGGCTGCCGTAGTTCCGCAGGCCGGTCACGTCGGACTTGAACCTCGCGACCAGCGTGCTGAACTCCGCCTGGTCGGTGGCGCTGGTATCGCGGCTCATGCCCGCGATGGCCTGCGGCGCGGTGAGCATCCACTTCTTGGTCTTATTGCGGTTGAGTATGTAGGCGCTGATCCCGACGATCACGAGCGCCAGGACCATGAACCCGGCCACGATCGCCAGCCAGAATCCGCCATCGGCTCCGGCCGGCCGGACGGGGTACGTGCCGCCCGGACCTGGCTGCGCGTAGCCGGGCTGGGGTCCGGGGCCTGGCGGAGGCCCGTAGAGGGGCGGGGCCGGGTAGCCAGGCTGCCCGTAGCCATACCCGGGCTGGGGTTCAAAGTCACGTGGCGTCCCGTAGGCAGGCTGGGGTACGGTGCCGGAGCAATCCGTTCGCGGGCTGGGACTCGGGGTCGGGTGGCGTCCCGTAGGCGGGCTGGCGTTCGGGGGCGGGCGGCGGTTCGTCTGCGGGCCGGGGCTCGGGACCGGGCGGCGATCCGTTTCCGGGCTCGGGAGCCGATCCAGGCTGACTACCGGATCCGGGGGCCGTGCCCGGGCCCGGGGGGGCCGCGTTATCCGGGTCGGTCCCTGAGCCGGACTCCGCCTTGTCGCCCGCGCCGGGATCGGGCTGTCTGCCGGGCCCAGGACCGTCTCCGTCATCCTGACCGGGCTCGGCGCCGGATCGGGGGTTACCCGATGACCTGCCGGGGGCCTCTGGAGAAGACCATCCGCTCATCTCTATCCGCGCTCCGTTGAGGGACTTTCGTGGCGGGGTTCTAGGCGATATCGGTTTCCTTTGCCTGGGAGGTGTTCTGCTGCCATCATCGCAGATGAAGCTGGGCATGAGCCCGGCCGCCCCGGCTACGGAATCCTTACCAGCCACGGACTCCGGCATGCCGGACCGCGAGATGACCTTCCGGGTCCGTCCGCATCCAGGTCGTCAAGTCACCCCGGCTGCCACTCGCTCGCGCATATTGCCGAATTGGGATCCGGCCGGCCAATTTGCCGCCGACAGGACGGAAAGTCCTCGGGATATTGTGATCACGCAGCGTGGTGGTTCAGCCTCGTCCTGACGACCCGGGGCGGCCGACTCCGCCTCCCGCGGGCCAGGAAGGGAAATTAATTGATGCCCGGGCATTCTCTGGGGGGAGGAAGCGTCCGAGGGCTCAGGAAGCATCCGCAGCGCGTGGCTGCTCGAGCTGCTGCATGATTCCGCCCGCTTCGGCCTCGGCGCGCTCTGCCTCGGCATCGCGACCGAGCGCATTGAGCGCCGCAGCCAGGCTGCTTAGCGCGCGGGCCAGGTCGCGGCGATAGTAACCGGAGTCGTCTGTCAGCTCCCGGTAGATGGTGACCGCTTCCTGTTCGGCCGGCATGGCATCCGCCGGGCGGCCCAGCTCGGTGTACCGGATGCCGAGGTTGAGCAGGGAGCGGGCGAGGTCGGGTCGGTGACGATCGGGATTGGCGTCGGCGAGCTCGCGCCGGATCGTGACGGCTTCCTCCGACGGCGACAGGGCTTTCGCCGGGCGGCCCAGCACGGCATACCGGATACCGAGGTTGGCCAGGCAACGGGCTAGTTCAGGTCGGTAAAGATCGGCGTCGGCGGCGGCAAGGTCACGGTAGATGGTCACGGCCTCCTGCACGGGCGGCAGCGCGGCCGCGGGGCGGCCCAGCTGTGACAGCGTGATCCCCAGGTTGGCGAGGGAGGCGGCCAGGTCGGGGAGATACTGGGCGGAGTCGATGGCGGCGAGTTCGCGGCGGATGGCGATCGCCTCCTGCTCGGCCGCCAGGGCGTCACCGGGACGACCCAGCTCGGAAAACGAGATGCCCAGGCTGATCAGGCAGGTCGCCAGGTCGGCCCGGAACGTGTCCGGGTCGGCGTCGGCGAGTTCGCGGCGGATGACGAGGGCTTCCCGGCCGGCTTCGAGGGCGTCATCGGGGCGCCCCAGTTCGGACAGCCAGATGCCCAGGTTCGTCAGCGCCGCGGCGAGATCGACGCGGTACCATCCGGGGCTGACGGATGCGAGCTCCCGGTAGATGGTCATGGCTTCCCTGGTGGCCTGCACGGCATCGCCTGGACGGTCCAGACCGGACAGCCGGGCGCCCAGGTTGGCCAGGGAGAAAGCCAGGTCGGCGCGGTACTGGCCGGGATCGTCCGCGGCGAGCTTCCGGTAGATGCTGACAGCTTCCCGGCCGGCGGCCAGGGCGTCATCAGAGCGGTCCGCGTCGGCGAGCCGGGCGCTGAGGCTGGCGAGGGAGGAAGCTAGGTCGGCGCGGTACTGGCCGGGGTCGGAGGCGGCGAGCTCGCGGTAGGTGATGACGGTTTCCTGCTCAGCCGCCAACGGGTCATCCGCTACGGGTTCGGACGGCCGGCTGGCCGCGACGGCGGGCTCAGGCTCGGCGGTGGCGGTTTCCTGGCTGGTTTCCGGGGGTTCGGCCGGGCGGGCTGGCGCGGTGGCGGGTTCGGGTTGGGTGGCGGTTTCCTGGCTGGTTTCTGGGGGTTCGGCCGGGCGGGCCGGCGCGGTGGCGGGTTCGGGCTGGGGGGTGGCGGTTTCCTGGCTGGCTTCTGCCGGTTCGGCCGGGCGGGCTGGCGCGGTGGCGGGTTCGGGCTCAGTGCCGGATTGCCGGCTGGCGGCGGGCTCTGGCTGGGCTGTGAGCGCCGGTCAGCGTCCGGGGCATCGTCTGGACGAGGCGGCTCGGCGGGCTCGACGCCCGGGCTGGCCGTAGAGTCACTCAGGTCGGCGCGGGGGCGCCCGAAGCGCGCACGTCCGGAGCGGACGCGTTCAGAGCTGGCTCCAGATGGCGCGCGCTCACGGCTGGCGCCTTGCCGGGTGGGCTGCCACGCGGCGGGCTCGATGTCGGCGCGGGCGGGGGAGGAAGCCGCGGCACGGTCCTGGCCAGGCTCGGCGAGCTCGTGCTGGGTGGCGGCCTCCCGGGCGGCAGGGACCTCACGCTGGGCGGTGACGGCTGCCTGGTCAGGCTCCGGCGGTTTGGCCGGGTGACCTGGCGCGGCGGCAGGGTTCCCGGGTGGCGGCGGGTTCGTGCTGGGTGGCGGGTTCCCGGGTGGCGGCGGGTGCTGGGTGGCGGGTTCCCGGGCGGCGAGCCGGTCCTCGGTGACGGCGGCTGTCAGGCCGGCCGCAAGCGGGTCGGCCGGCGGGCGCGGCTCAGAGCGGGGGCGCGCGGGGCTGGCCCAGGAGATCCCGCGCCGGGGAATGGCGGCTTCCCGGGCGGGCGGGCGGCTGGCGACGCCGGCGTCCAGCTCAGATCGCAGGCGCACCACCCGGTCATCCCATTCGGCTATCGTCTGCGGCTTGGTGCCTTCGGGCAGGGACTCCCGGACCCGCACGGTCGCGGCCAGGTGGGCCCGGGCCAGAATCGCGCTCGGGTACGGCATCTGCCGGGCGATATCGGTCAGCGCGTCCGCGGAGGCGGGTGCCGCATCGAGTGCGTCAGCTAGCAGGCCACCGAGGTTACCCTCTGCCTGCAGGGCGGCCCGCGCCGCCGGGACGCCCAGGCCGGCCAGGTCATCGCGAAGAGCCGTCGCGATGATCGGCCGTGCCCGGTCCTGGTGCGCGCTGGCGCGAGCGAGCACGGTGAGCGCGTGCTCGGCCTGCTGGGCCGGCAGCCCATGCAGGCACGCCCGAGCCAGGTCAGGATCGTCGGTCAGCTGGCCGACGACATGAGTTTCGGCCATCATCTCCGGCTGGAGTGCGCTGGCCCGCTGGCCGGTATCCGCCGGGTACAAACCCTCGAGCCATCGGGCCCATCTCAGTCTTTCCTCCTGCGGGCGGTCGCCGAGATCCGGAACCCGCGCCACTGCGTCGGCCGCTTCCGCGGCGCTGGCCGCCCCCAGCAGACAGGAGGCCGCGACCACCTGCTTGACCAGCGTGGCCCCGGCGGGCAGCCCGGCCGCCGAAGCAGTGCGCCGCCAGTAGCGCGCCTCGTGCTCCAGCAACTCGTCGAGCACGTCGTCACCGACGACCACGCGCAGGGATGCCACCGGATAGGTGCGGAACCTCAGCAGCGCCACCAGCGCGGCTGCGTGCAGCACGAGCACCGGCATCCGGCCCGGCAACTCAGGCAACTCGACCGTCACCCGTGCCGGCGTGGCTATCGACAGCGCGCGAGCGAAGTACGGTACCGCTGCCTCCGTGAGGTCGGCGTCGGACGCATTCTCGCGCACCGGCGTCGCCAGCCGGAGCGGCTCGGTCTGCGTCAGCAACTGGGCCGGCGCCCGGCTGGACGCCCCGGTCAGCCGGTCCCACCACTCACCCAGCGACCGCGCTATCAGCAGGATCCGCACCGGTCCCGGATCCTCCGGCACCGCACGCAGCAGTGCGGCGAGCCCCGAACGCGTCTCGGCGCGGTCCACTACCAGCAGCACCGGACCCGCGGTGGCCGCGCGCGCGGCCTCGACGGCGTCTGCTTCCTGGCCGGCGGGGACCAGCCGCCACTCACCCCCGTCAGCCTGGTGCTCCGCGGCTACTTCCAGCGCCAGCCGGGTCTTGCCCACGCCCGCCTCGCCGCAGAGGACTCGCACCGCCCGCGCCCGGTCCGAGGCCCGCCACGCGCGCAGTTCGCCAAGCTCGGCGGCCCGCCCGGTGAAAGCGACGGTCCCGCGAGCTGGGCGCAGCAGAGCGGCGAGGTCCGATCCCGCGTCTCCTGCCGCGGCTCGGGCACACCGACAGGGGCCACTCTCGCAGCCTCTTCCCGAGCCTCGTCCAGCTTCCGCTTGTCGCGCCGGCGCCGAGGACTTATCCCCACCCCTCCACTCATACCCCCTTGCATCAGTGTCTGCTACCCAGGGAGGCCGCGTCCGAACACAGCTGTCCGGACATGCTGAAGGCACCGGCGGAGAATGCTGGATGGCAATCCGGGATGAGAGACTCTTGCGGCGGTTCAGGCCGGCCGGGCTCAGTCCGGCCACTGGCAGCTGGTGACGCGGCCCCCGGCGACGGTCACGGTCGCGGCCGGCGTGACCGCGTCCCGCCATATCGTGTAGCAGCCCGCGGGCACCGCCGGGTAGACGGCGGCATGCCGGACGCCGGATTCGATCCGGCGCTCGCGAACCCGGGAGTGGGTGCGCGCGGCGTCCTGGACGCCGTTCGGGCTGATCTCGATCTCCCGGCCGTTCGAGCTCGGCCGGCGTGTGCAGGATCAGCGCTCCGGTGCCGGCTCTCGATGTCGAGCACCACGGTGCCGATGCCCGACGGGTCCGGGATGTTCTCGGTCATGACGGCAGGCCTCCGGTGCGTGCGGACTGGAGCGGCCACGGCGGGCGCGGAGACGGGTGCGCAGGACGCACGGACAGGCCGCCGCCGGCGCCCGGCCGGGCCGGGATCAGGACGGGTTGTAGAACCCGTCGTAGGCGACCCCGAGGTAGGGGAAGTTGTTCAGGATACGGCGCCTTGACGTTGGCGGGCGTCACGCCGTCGGTGACCGCGCTCGCCGCCGCGTCGGGCTTGAACGACTTGTCGACCAGGGGATAGGTCACGCCGGCGATGGCCCGCAGCTCGATGGTCACGACGTCGTCGAACACGCGCCGGCCGTTGGGGTAGCCGGCCAGGTCGCCGCCGAGCACGCCGAGGATGTTCGGCTTGGACGCCGGCGGGATGGACGCGTTGAGCCGGAGCATGTCGGCGAGCATCGTGCCGGTGAAGTTCGTGAAGCCGGGCACGATCCCGGACGGGATGCCGGTCAGCAGGATGGCTTCCAGGTCGGCGCGGGGCTTGCCCGATTTGACAGCGCGGCCAGGTGCGGGAACACCTCCGGGTAGAGGACGGGCAGCAGCGCCGCCAGTTCGGGGTGGGCACGTAGCCGGGGAACTGCTTGTCGTCTGCGGGCGGCAGGGAGTTCCAGAAGTCCTTCTTGCCCATGGGGATGATGACCTCGTTGATCAGCGGGTTGCCCAGCCGCGACACCTGGACGCACGGCCCGACGTCCACGGTCTTGGCCGTCGGCGTCACGCATGCACACGCGCTGGCGGCTGGCGGTCGTCCACACGCCGATGACGGGGTGGCGGCCGGACCGGACGAGATCGGAGATCGGCACCTGGATCGCGATCGAGTGCACGTTCAGCTGGTTCGTGGCGTTGACGCCCTTGGCCGGCTTGCTGAACACGTGCATCCGACTGGTCGTGCAGCTGCTGGAACGGCCGCAGGTTGCCCAGGTCGAAGATCGCGCCCAGGTCGACGTAGAAGCCCTCGGCCCGCTGCCCGGCGAACACCTTCACGCCGCCGGGCAGGCTGTGCACGGCCGCCGCGGCCAGGTCCTTGTAGTTCGGCGTGGACAGCGGCCCGATGTTGCACGGCGGGCAGGCCAGCCCGCTGCCCAGCACCTTCGGTCCGCGGTCGCTCTTGATCAGGGTGACCGAGTAGAACTGGCGGCGGTTCCAGTTGGGGCTGTCCAGCGACGGGATGGGGCCCGTATTGTACAGGAACGTGTCCGGATCCCGCACCTTGGTGTGGAAATTGAACTGGTAGGTGATGTCGGGCTGGCCGTCGCCGTCGTTGTCGATGTTGATGTCGTACTGGACGCCCTGCGTCGCCGAACTGGTAGAAGTTCGGGCCGCCGTCCGGCTCTTCCAGCGGGACGTAGTTGGCGATCAGCGTGACCGTGTCGGGCGGTCGGGGCTGACGAACGCGTACAGGTCGGTGCTGTCGGCCACCGGATCCTTGGAGATCTCCGGGCGCCTCACGATGCGATGACATCTATAACCTCACAGGCTTGACGTGAACAGGCTGAGCAGGCGAGGCGGGTCACCGGGTCGTCCGCCGCAGCCGGGCGGCCAGATCCGGGTCCTGCACTCGGGTGTGGCTGGTTCCGCTGTACACGTCCAGCTCTCCGCTGTTGCCGCCGCGCACGTGCACCACGACGTGCTCGTCGCTGCCCGGCCGCTCGTCGCTGCCCTGCCGCTCGTCGCGGTCGTGGCGGGCGCTGCTCGGCCTGGCCGCCGCCATCGCGGGCGCCGCCGCCAGGCCGCCGAAGGCCCCCGCAGCAATGCCTGCCGCGCCGACTCCGGCGGCACCCAGCAGCGAGCGCCGTGACACGTGCGACTGGCCCTGGCTTTCCGGGGTGTCCGGGCGCTCGGGGCGGCCCTTGGGTTGATCGTTACCAGGCATGATTGTCCTTTCCCGGGCGGGAATCCGCCGATTGCTGGGCGCAGGGCACGGGCCGTCCGCGCGGCACGTTCGGTAATCCGTGCCGGGGATAGCTGGCCGTCGGCCAGCGCCGGCGGCAAGAAGAGCGGGAGCATCCGCTATGCCCAGCCCCTCCGGCCGGGCATCCGCGTCCGCGCGTCCTAACACGCGGCCTATTCGCCGCGCAGCCGGGATCGGTTCGGGCGAAGCAGGAAATTTGATGATTGTTTTCCGAACGGCCCCGGCTCGGACTCGCGGCACGCGGCTAGCGCACGGCCTGCCCGGGCGGCCGCAGCCGCAGGCCGCCCAGGCCCCCGTTGACCGCGAGCGACATGCCCGTGGTCGCCCCGGCCGACGGGCTGGCCAGGTATGCGATCGCCGCGGCCACCTCGCCGGCCGACACCATCCGGCCGATGGGCTGGCGGGCCTCGAGCGCCGCGCGCTCGGCGGCGGGATCCGGCGACTGGCCGAGCAGCCTGGCTATCCATCCAGTGTCGGCGGTGCCCGGGCTCACGCAGGTCACCCGGATGTTCTCCCGGGCGTGGTCGGCCGCCATGGCGAGGGTCAGCGAGTAGACGGCGCCCTTGCTGGCCGAGTACAGCGCGCGCTGCGGCAGCCCGGCGGTGGCCACGACGGAGCACGTGTTCACGATCGCCGCCTGGCCCCGCGCCGCGGCGGCCCGGCGCAGCCAGGGCAGCGCGGCGCGTGTGGTCCGGACCATGCCGAGCACGTTGACGTCGAGCACGTGCCGCCATTCCTCGTCGTCGTTGTCCTCGACCGAGCCGATCGCGCCGATGCCGGCGTTGTTAACCAGGATGTCGAGGCCGCCGAGGACCGCCGCCGCCTCGCCGACCGCGGCCCGCACCGCCTCGTCATCGGCCACGTCCGCGATGACCTGGTGCAGCGCGGTCTGCCCCGGTCCGGCCTGGTCCGATGCCCCGCCGGCGGCGCCGGGCTCACCGTCCGGCACGGCGTCCCGGTCAAGCGCGGCCACCCGCGCGCCGCGCGCGGCGAGCAGCCGGGCGGTGGCCAGGCCGATGCCCGAGGCGCCCCCGGTCACTAGGGCCGCCAGGCCGGCGAACTCGCCGGGCCGGCCCCGGTCCGGCCCGGCCGGCTGCGATGACGTCATGCGGAACCTCCGGGCTGCGGCGGGCCGGGAATCCGGCCGCCCAATTATGCTGCTGCCGTCAGGCACGATGATCGCACCCGCACAGACATCCGGCACGCCGGCCGCAGAAGGCGCACATGCGAATCGCCCTGTTTATCACCTGCCTCACCGACACGCTGTACCCGGAGGCGGGCAAGTCGGTGGTGCGCGTCCTGGAACGGCTCGGCCACCAGGCGGCCTTCCCGGCGGGCCAGACCTGCTGCGGGCAGCTGCTGCTCAACACCGGCTACCGCGCTCAGACCCTGCCGCTGGTACGCGGGTTCGCCGACGCCTTCGGAGAGTTCGACACGATCGTCACCCCGTCGGCCTCATGCGCGGCGATGGTGCACGAGTACTATCCCCGGCTCGCCGCCGAATCGGGCGATCCCGGCCTGGCCCGCGCCGTGTCCGGCCTCGTGCCCCGCGTCCACGAGCTGTCCGTCCTGCTCGCCGAGGTGCTCGGGGTGACCGACGTCGGCGCCTGCTTCCCGCACCGGGTGACCTATCACCCGAGCTGCCACTCGCTGCGGATGCTGCGGATCGGCGACGCCCCGCTCCGGCTGCTGCGGGCGGTGCGCGGGCTCGACCTGGCCGAGCTGCCGGACGCCCGTGTGCTGCGGTTTCGGCGGCACGTTCGCGGTGAAGAACCCCGACGTGTCCGCGGCGATGTGCGCGGACAAGTGCGCGGCCGTGCTCAGCACGGGGGCGCGGGTGCTGTGCGCCGCCGACAGCTCCTGCCTGATGCACATCGGCGGCGCGCTGCGGCGGCAGCGGGCCGGCCTGACCACCATGCACCTGGCCGAGATCCTGGCGAGGACCGGATGAGCGAGAGCCGCGGGCACCGGATGAGCGAGAGCCGCGCGAGCATGCCCACCTACCTCGGCATGCCGTCCTTCCCGCAGGCCGCGGCGGCCGCGCTCGCCGACCCGCAGCTGCGCCGCAACCTCGCCCACGCCACCGGCACCATCCGGGCCAAGCGCGCCGCCGCCTCCGGCGAGCTCAGCGACTGGCAGGAGCTGCGGTCCGCGGCCAAGGCGATCAAGGACCACGCCCTGGCCCACCTCGGCCACTACCTGCTGCTGCTCGAGGAGAAGGTGATCGCCGCCGGCGGTCACGTGCACTGGGCGGACGGAGCCGACGAGGCGAATGCCCTGGTCGCCTCCCTCACCCGGGCGGCCGGGGCGGACCGGGTGGTGAAGGTCAAGTCCATGGCCACCCAGGAGACCGGGCTGAACGAGGCGCTCGCCGCCGAGGGCATCACCGCCGTCGAGACCGACCTCGCCGAGCTGATCGTCCAGCTCGGCGAGGACAGGCCCAGCCACATCCTGGTCCCGGCCATTCACCGCAACCGGGCGGAGATCCGGAGATTTCCGCCGCCAGATGCCGGACGCCCCCGCGGGCCTGACCGACAGCCCGGCCGAGCTCGCGGCCGCCGCCCGCCTCCACCTGCGCCGCGCGTTCCTGTCCGCCACCGTGGGCGTCTCCGGCGCGAACTTCGCGATCGCCGAGACCGGCTCCCTCGTCGTGCTCGAGTCCGAGGGCAACGGCCGGATGTGCCTGACGCTGCCGCGGACGCTGATCTCCGTCGTCGGCATCGAGAAGGTGCTGCCTGCCTGGCGGGACCTGGAGGTGTTCCTCGCGCTGCTGCCCCGCTCGTCCACGGCGGAGCGGATGAACCCCTACACCTCGATCTGGACCGGGGTGACGCCCGGTGACGGCCCGCGCGACTTCCACCTGGTGCTGCTGGACAACGGGCGCACTTCGGCGCTGGCCGACCGGACCGGCCGCCAGGCGCTGCGCTGCATCCGGTGCTCGGCCTGCCTGAACGTCTGCCCGGTCTACGAGCGGGCCGGCGGCCACGCCTATGGCTCGCCCTACCCGGGCCCGATCGGCGCGATCCTCACCCCGCAGCTGCGCGGCATGTCCTCGGCTGCGGACCGGGCGCTGCCGTTCGCGTCCAGCCTGTGCGGTGCGTGCTACGAGGTCTGCCCGGTGGCGATCAACATCCCCGAGGCCCTGGTGTACCTGCGCGAGCAGGCGGTGGGAGCGCGTCCGCAGGCTCATTTTGATGCCGAACGGCTGGCGCTCGGAGCGGTCGCCTGGACGCTGCGCGACCGGCGGCGGCTGGCCTTCGCGCAGCGGGCCGCCTCGGCCTGCCGCACGCTGCTGGGCGCCCTCGGGTCCGCGGCCTGGACCAGGCGGCTGCCGCTGCTGGGCGCCTGGACCCGGACCCGCGACGTGCCGGTCCCGCCGCCTGAGTCGTTCCGCGCCTGGTGGGCGCGGACCAGACCCGGCGCCATCTCCGTGACCAGGACCGGGAGCCGTCCGGGCCGCCGTTCCGCAACCGGCCGGCGGGGGCGCGGGGATGGCTGACGGGCTGCGGTCGCCGGCCCGGGCCCGTCCGGGTCCCGGGAACGCATCCTGGCCCGGATCCGGACCGCGACCGGCCATGCGCCGGCCGCCGGGCAGGACGTGGCCGCCGAGCACGCCGCGCTGCCGCGCGGCTACCTGCGCGCGCACCACGACCCGGCCGGCTGCGACATCGTCGCCCTGTTCGCCGAGCGTGCCGCCGACTACCGCGCCGTGGTCGAGCGGGTTCCCGAACCTGCGACTGCCCGGGACGATCGCCCGGGTACTCGCCGCGCGCACCGCCCAGGCTGCCCGGGCCGGCCCGGCCGATGCCTGGTTCGCCGTGCCGTCCGGGCTGCCGCCCCGGTGGCTCTCCCAGGTGGCCGGCAAGACTCCCGGCGTCCGGCTGGCCGGCGACGAGCCGCCGCTGTCCGCCACGGAGCTTGACTCCAGCGCCGGGGTCGTCACCGGCTGCGCGGCGGCGATCGCGGAGACCGGCACGATCGTGCTCGATCACGGCCCCGGGCAGGGCAGGCGCGCGCTCACCCTGGTCCCCGACTTCCACCTCGTGATCGTCCGCCACGAGCAGATAGCCGCCGACCTGGCCGACGCCCTGGCCCGGCTGGACCCGGCGCGCCCGCAGACCCTCATCGCCGGCCCGTCCGCCACCAGCGACATCGAGCTGGTCCGGGTCGAAGGCGTGCACGGCCCCCGCACCCTGCACGTGCTCATAGCCGGCGCGCGCAGCCGGGGTCGATGACCTTCGGTGCGGCACCAGGACCCAGCGCGCCCAGCGTGACGGGGAGCCTTGCTTGCCCGCCGTTCGGCCCTGCCGACAGGCGAGCAAGGAAGGCTGCTCGCCACGCGCCACCAACCGGGTTCCCTGCCGCCACGCCGACGATCCGCGCGAGTCGGCCCATGCCGCCGTTCGGCTATCTGATCTGGATTTTCGCCTCGGCGGCCGCGCAGTCCGGGCAGACGCCGAAGAGTTCTACCGTGTGATCCACGTCGGCGAAGCCCGGCCTCCGCGGCGACCTGCTCGGCCCAGCGCTCCACGGCGCGCCCTTCCACCTCGACGCTGCGCCCGCAGACGCGGCAGGTCAGGTGGTGATGATGGGCCATGCTGCGGCACCGCCGGTACAGCGTCTCGCCGCCGGGGTCGCGGATGGTGTCCACCAGCCCGTTCTCGCTGAGCACCTGAAGATGCCGGTAAACGGTGGTCAGGCCGATCGACTTGCCGCGGCGGCGGAGCTCGGCGTGAATCTGCTGGGCACTGCAGAAGCCGGACAGGCCGTCCAGGGCGGCCGAGAGCGCCTCCGCCTGGCGGGTCCCGCGGACCCGCGTCCCGCCCGACGCGGACCTGGCGGGCGGGGAGGTTGTCACATTCCGCACATTAGCAGGCAACGGCTGGTGCTCCACGGTCTCGATTTCCTTCCCATTTCATGCTCCGCGTCCGGCGCCAGGCCGCCCAGCCGCGCCCGGTTCCGTAGCACAGAGCGCCGATGATCCCGACGAAGAACCCGACCGGCCAGTTCGTGGTGTAGGAAGCGGCGATGGCGGCCCACACGGTCGCGACGGCGAGGACGACCGACAGCGCCATGGCCAGGTACGGGTCGCTGGTGAAGGACCGGGCCGCGGCCGGGCGGCCCGATCATCAGGCTGAAGATCAGCAGCGCGCCGACGACCGGCAGCGCCATGCTGGTGGCCAGGGCGATAACCACCAGGAAGGCCATCTCGATCCGGTGGCTGCGCACGCCGCGCGCCTCGCCGAGTTCCGGCATCACCGACGAGAGCATGAGCGGCCGGAACATCACGATGATCGCGGCGACGCACACCGCGCCGAGGACGGCGACGGGCGCGATGTCGCTGAGGCTGATGCCGAGCACCTCGCCGAACAGCAGCGAGAAGATCTCCGGCGCGTACTCCGTGCTGAAGCTGAGGAACAGGGCGCCCAGCCCGAGCATCAGCACCAGGACCAGGGCCGTGGCCACGTCATGGCGGCTGCGGCGGCCGAGCCAGCCGATGGCGAGGGCGCCGGCCAGGGAGAACACGCCCAGCCCGGCGAGGCTGCTGACCCCGATCAGGCTGGCCCCCGCCGCGCCGGCGAACGCGCCGGTGGGCAGGGCGTCGGCGACGAAGGCAGACCCGCGCAGGACGACGAAGAACCCCACGACACCCGCGACGACCGCGACGATGGTCGCCACCGTCCAGGTATTCACCATGAAGACGGAGAACATGTCACCCCCGCCCGCCCGGCGCTGTTCTGCCCGGCACCCCTTCGTCTGGCACCGTTTCGTCCGGCACCGTTTCGTCTGGCACCGTTCCGTCCGGCACCGTGTCGTCTGGCGCAGTTCGGCCTGGCAGCGTTCTGGCGGGCGCCCCGGCCGCGCGGCCCCGGCCGCGCCGGGCGCCGGCTCCGGCCCGCGCGCCGCGGCGGCGCGGGCGGACCAGCTGGGCGGCCAGGTAGCAGAGGAAGATCAGCGTGACCACGAAGAAGCTCACCGGCCAGCCCTGCCGCGCCGGGGGCCAGTAGAAGCTGTCGTAGGCGAGCAGGATGCCCAGCCAGGTCGTGCCCAGGCCGATCACCGCCGACCAGGCGATCGCCAGGCCGGGCTTGCTGGTCAGCCGCAGCGCGGTCGCCGCGGGCCCGACCAGCAGCGCCGTGCTGAGGATCGCGCCCACGGTCAGTGCCGACAGCGACACCGCGAGCGCGATCGCGACCAGGCAAGCCGCGCCGGCCAGCCGGACCGGTACCCCGCGGGCGAAGGCCAGCTCGGCGCTGGCCGAGCTCAGCAGCAGCGGCCGGCCGAGCACGGCGACGATGCCGAGAGCCAGCAGGCTGAGCAGCACCGCGACCGGGACGATCGAGGCGCTGATGGCGAACGCGGATCCGAAGAGGATCGTGACCGTCGCGCCGGTCGTGCTGGTATGCGTCGTGTCCCAGTAGAGGAACAGCGCGGCCAGGCCCAGCGCGGCGCCGCGCACGATGCCGGTGGCCAGGTCGCGTCCGCGCGGCCGACGGACCCCGATCATGTCCATGATCCCGGCCGCCAGCACGCTGGTGCCGGCGAATCCCCAGATCGGGCTGATCCCGATGAGGTAGGAGCCTGACCCGCCGGTCACGCTGATGTCCGCGAACGCGTGCCCGGCGTACGACTGGCCCCGCATGACCGTGAAGACGCCCAGCACTCCGGAGACGACCGCCGCCAGGCCGCCGACGGTCACCGCCACGTGAACCGGGCCGCTGGCGAAGAAGCCCGGCTCGGCGATGCTCCCGAGGAATCCGGTCACGGTCTACCAGGCCCTGGCGGCGGCGGTCTCGTCGTGCCCGGCCGGCGCGTGCGGTTCGTCTCCCCGTCCGGCCACGACCAGGATGCGGTCGTGCACCTGGATCACGTCGACGTGATGGCCGTACAGCCCGCTGAGGACCTCCGTCCGCACCACCTCGCCGGCCGTGCCGCTGGCCGCGCGGCCAGCGGCCAGGTAGACGACGCGGTCCATCACCGGCAGCAGCGGGTTCATCTCGTGTGCCGACAGCAGCACGGCGACCTGCTGCTCCTTCGCGATCCGGGCGAGCAGGCTGACGACCTCCTGCTCGCTGCGGATATCGAGGTTCGCCAGCGGCTCGTCCAGCAGCAGCAAGCCGGGCCGGCTGATGAGGGCGTGCGCGATCAGGACACGCTGCTGTTCCCCGCCGGACAGGTGGCCCACCCTGGCGTCGGCGAACTGCTCCGCGCCGACGGCCCGGAGCATCTCCTCGACCCGCTGCCTGCGGTCGCGCGACGGCAGCGGGATGCCGTACCGGTGCCCGTCCAGTCCCAGGCCGACCAGGTCCCGTGCCCGCAGCGGCATGTCCGGGTCCAGCAGTATCTTCTGCGGGACGTAGCCGATGGCCCCGCCGCGCCGGGCCCGGGGCCTGCCGCCGACGCGGACGGTGCCCGCCGTGGGCGCGGTCAGCCCGAGGATGACCCGCAGCAGGGTCGTCTTGCCCGCGCCGTTGGAGCCGATGAGGCCGGCGAACTGGCCGCGGCGGAGGCTGAACCGCACGTCGCGCAGGACCTCCCGCCCGGACAGCCGCACGGTGATCCCGTCGACCGCGAGAACCTCGTCCCCGCCCGCGTCCGGCTGGTACTGGGTCATGGTGACAGTTCCTGGGTCGAGATCCGGCCGGCCACGGCCTTCTGCAGCGCGCGCACCTCGGCGAGCATCCACGACTGGTAGTCGAAGCCGGGCGGCATGGTCTCGTACACCCCGACGACGGGGATGCCGTACTGATGGGCCTGGCTCAGGAACGACTGGGTGAGCGAGTCGGTCACCTGCTGGTTGTAGAGGAAGGCCTTCACCCGGTGATCGCGGAAGAAGCTGGACTCGAGCGAGATGTCCTGCGGCGCCGGATCCACGCCGTTCATGATGTCCGCCTGGAACCTGAACGGGGTGAGAATCCTGGCCCCGGCGGCCCGCAGCAGATAGTCGCCGACCGGCTCGGTGACGGCCACCGGGGTACCGCCGAATGCCGCCCTGAAGTGCTGGAGTGCCTGGTTCCAGGCGGCCAGCGAGCGGTCGAAGGACCGCAGGTTCGCCCGGAAGTAGGCGGCGTGCGCGGGCCGCAGGGCGGACAGGTCCGCGGCCACCGCCCTGGCCACGGCCGGCATGGTCCGCGGGTCATACCAGAGGTGCGGGTTGGGCGTGCTGTCCGGCAGGCCGAGCAGCGTCTGCGCGTCGATCACCTTGCGGGCCGGGTTCGGCGCCGCGGCCTCGATCTTGTTCATGTAACCGTCGTAGCCGAGGCCGTTCTGCACGACGAGCCGGGCGGAGCTGACGACCTGGGCGACGCCGGGGCTGGCCTCGAAGCTGTGCGGATCGGTGTTCGGGTTGCTCTCGATCGCGGTGACGTGAACGTACTTCCCGCCGATCTGGCCGATCACGCTGGCGTACTGGTTCTCGGCGCCGACCGCGTCGATGGTGCCGCCGGGGTCGGCGGCGGCGGACGAGCAGCCGCGGCGGCCAGTACCGCGGTGACGCTCAGCGCCGCGGCGGCGGCCTGGGCCCGAGGTGGCATGAGCGTGGCTCCCGGTGCGGGTAGGAGCAGGAGTGATGAAAACGATAACCATTATGGTTATCGTCGTCAAATCGGGTTTCGCCCCGGTCGCC
This sequence comes from uncultured Actinomycetes bacterium, assembly GCA_963795575.1. Taxonomy (GTDB): domain Bacteria; phylum Actinomycetota; class Actinomycetes; order Streptosporangiales; family Streptosporangiaceae; genus PALSA-505. The sequence continues at coordinate 253,711 of CAWCII010000013.1, forward strand.
GCCCCGGACGGCGGGTCCGGATGCCTGAGCGCCCGCCTAGCGAAAGCTGTGAACATTCTCTGACCCCGTCCGGCCGGGTATGTTTCGCCTCTGGTCAGGCTCTACCATGGTCAGCGGACGGCTGTCCGGTGGCCAGCCGTCCGGTGGCCATCCGCCCGTGCCCGCTTGCCCGGCTCACACCGCACCGCGGCGGGGATTTCGGGGGCACCAGTCAGCGACCGGTCAGCTAGGAAGCCAGGACAGTCAGGCCATGGGCAAGGCAAGCAGGACCAAGAGGACGGGATCGGCCCGCGAGCGGATCGCGGCCCAGCGCGCGGCCGCCCGGCGCGCCGAGATCCGCAACCGGGTGCTCCTGGCGTCCGGCGCGGTCGTCGTCGTGGTCGCCATCGTGGTGGCCTTCGTCCTGGTGAAGGCCAACAGCAAGTCCAAGGCGGACTCGGAGCCGGCCACCGGAACAGCCCTGAGCGCCGACGTCATGCACGACGTCACCACGGTCCCCGCGACCACGCTGGATGCGGTCGGGGCCGGGACAACCTATCCCCAAGCCGATCATCCGGATTACCGGCCCGCATCTGACCAGTGGCGGCAAGCCGGAGGTGCTCTACCTCGGTGCCGAGTACTGCCCCTACTGCGCGACGGAACGCTGGGCCATGGCGGTCGCGCTCAGCCGGTTCGGCACCTTTACCGGCCTGCGCGGGATTCACTCGTCCTCGACCGATGTGTATCCCAGCACGCCCACCCTGACGTTCTACAAGTCCCGTTACACGAGCCCGTACGTCACCTTCACGCCGGTGGAGGAGACAACCGTACAGAAGACGCCGCTGCAGAAGGCGACCGCGCAGCAGTCCCAGCTTGCCGCCAAGTACGACGCGCCGCCTTACGTCAGCCAGTCAAGCGCCGGGTCGATCCCGTTCGTCAACTTCGGCAACCAGTACATGATCAGCGGTGCTAGCTACAACCCGCAGGTTCTGGCGGGCAAGACCTGGAGTCAGGTGGCGGCCGCGCTGCATGACCCGTCGAGCGACATCGCCAAGGGCGCCGACGGTGCCGCCAACGTGATCACGGCCACGATCTGCAAGCTGACCAGCAACCAGCCGGCGAGCGCATGCACTCCGGCGGTCAAGGCCCTGGAGGCGAAGCTCGGATGAGCAGCGCGAAACAGGCTCGCACCCGTGACGGCTCCGGCCGTGGCCAGCGCACCCCGGCCGGCGGCCAGCGCGCAGCCGGGGACGCGGGCGAGGCGGCCGGCGGCAACGGCGGGGTAGCCAGCAAGAACGGCGGCGCGACTAAGAAAAGCGGCGGGGGAGCCACCAAGAACGCGGCCGCGGGCAAGGACGGCGCGGCGAGCCGGGGCGGCCCGGGCCGCCCGGCCAGGACGGGCGGAGCCGCCGCCCGCGGGCCAGCAGCCGGCCCCGCCCAGGCCCGGACGGGCAGGCCCGCGCAGGGTCAGACCAGGCCCGCGCAGGGCCAGACCAGGAAGGCCAGGGACCGGGCGCGGGCCAGGGAACTCGCCGAGCAGCGGGCCAGCGCCGCGCCCGCCCCGATCGGGCCGCCGCTCTGGCTGCAGCTCACCACGTTCGCGCTCGCCATCGCCGGCCTCGGCGTCTCCATCTACATGACCATCGAGCACTTCACCGGCAACACCACGCTGGCCTGCTCGGCGACCGGCACGTTCAACTGCGACGCGGTGACCACGAGCCCGGAGTCCATGGTGTTCGGGGTCTTCCCGGTGGCCGTGCTCGGCCTGGCCTTCTACGCGTTCATGGTCGCGGCCACCTCGCCCTGGGCCTGGCGGTCATCCCGGCGGGAGATCGCCCTGGCCCGGCTCGGGTCGGTCATCGCCGGCGTCGGGTTCATCATCTACCTCATCTTCGTCGAGCTTTTCCAGGTGCGTTTCATCTGCCTCTGGTGCACCGGCGTGCACATCATCACCTTCCTGCTGTTCGCCCTGGTGATGTTCGCCGCCGCCGTCTGGGGCCTCGTCCCGCGGGACGCCAGGCAGCCGCAGTAGCCGGACTTTCCGCACGGCCGCGCGGAAACCGGACAGGTCTGGCCGGCGGCCACGCGGCCCGGGCGAGGCCAGGCACCCGGCCAGGCTCGGCCGGCGCAGCCATGTACTGCCCCTGTACGGAGCGAGGCGGCGCGATCCGATTGCGAGGGCCCGGGCGGGCGCGCTTCTATCCGGTCTTGCCGTCGCGGGCGCGGGACTCTGCCGCGTTGATCCGGGCCAGGAACGCGTTGTACGCGGCCAGGTGCTCATCATCGTCGATGGTGCCCTCGTCGCGCGGCGGCCCGGCGGCCCCGGCCGGTATCCTGGCCGCGGCCTGCGGCCCGGCAGCGGGCCTCGTCACGGTCCCTGGGCCGGCACCGGACCCGGTCAGGCCGGCGAAGCTCGCCCGGCGGGCGGATTCCAGCCAGCCGTGGCCGGCGGCCGAGGTCCGGCCATCCCGGCTCCAGGCCAGGAACACCATCATCATCAGCGCGAACATGATCGCGTCGCCGCCGATCCACATCACCGCGCCGCCCGCGTGCAGGTCGTCGAGCGCGTTCGGCGCCCAGGACGGGCGCGGGCCCATCCCCGCCATGGGGGTGCTCGAATAATTGAGCACCAGCCCGGTGAACGTGTCCACCGGCATGGTGAGGAACAGGACGAGCAGCCGTACCGGGTAGGAAATCCGCCACCGGATGGGTTCGCGGCCCAGCATCGGCAGGAAGAACAGGTAGCCGACCGCCAGGTACAGCACGTGCTCGGCGTCGTGCAGCACGGGGTTGGTCATGACCAGGCCCATCAGCCCGGTCAGGTGGGTTCCGATGATCGTCACCGTATAGGCGATGACGCCGAACGGCGGCCAGGTCAGCCACGTGACAACGCGCGAGCGGACCGCGCGCTTGACCCAGGTGTGCAGCGGGTTGCGGCTGGCGTGCAACAGCAGCGTCACCGGCTCGCCGACGACCAGCATGGCCGGGGCCACCATGATCAGCATCAGGTGCTGGATCATGTGATCCCAGAACAGCACGTCGTCGTAGGCGCCGATGCCACTCTCGGTGGCCAGCACGATGACCGCCAGCCCGCCCAGGAACATGCCGGTCCGCCACCACGGCCACGGCCGGGCCGGATGGCGCCGGGCCACCCGCCAGGCACCCTCCAGGTACAGCACGGCCAGGGCAACGGTCAGCACCGTTACCACCGGCGCGAACTCCCAGCGGCCGAGTACCTGCTGCCAGCCGAACGGGGAGAGCATCTGACCTCCCACGCCGTGAGACTACCTGCCCGCCGCCCTTCGGCTCCGGGCAGCCCGCCCTGCCCGTCATCCCCGCGCCCGGACGGGCCGGCTCCGTACCTCCAGGTCAGCGTCGAGCCCGGTACATAGCCGTGGCGCGGCGGTTTCGCGTGGCCAGCGCAAGCCCGTGCTCGACCGCGGCGGCCAGTAGCGTCGTGAACCGAACCGCCGCGTCCCGGTCCGCGCCATCCCGCCGGGCCGGATCCGCGCGACCGCCGTCGGCCCGGCCGCCGTCGGCGTGGCCGCCGGGCGGCGGGGCCCGGATGCGCCCGCCCTTCCGCGCCGCGTAACCTTGTGGTGCGTTCGCGTCGCAACGCGAAACCCCGCGGACGGCGGGCTCGCCGCACGTAAACTCGTTCACGCCGCCGGGCCGGCCCCCCGCAAAACATGATCATGCCTGCCCGGTCCGTCCGGACGCCAATCAGGGACCGCCATGCCTGGGATGAAATCCGGTCTCGGTGTCGGCAACGTGCTGATCACCGAAGCCTTCCGGTCCGCCCTGCGACATCAGCTCATCATCGTGGCCGCGATCTTCCTGGCGCTCTGGCTGGCCCGCCTCATCGCGGTGAGCCAGAGGTCGTCCCCTGGGCCGCCGAGTGGCGGGCACCCGGCGGCCGGCGCGCGGGCGGCCGGCGAGCCCGAGGCCGCCGGCCGGCGGCTGCTGCGGATCGGGTTCGGCGTTCTCTGGATCTTCGACGGGATCCTGCAGGCACAGCCGGCCATGCCGCTCGGGCTGCCCTCGCAGGTCATCCAGCCTTCCGCGGCGAGTTCGCCCGCCTGGGTCCGGCACCTGGTGAACTGGGGCGGCACCTCGTGGACCTACCACCCGATCCAGGTCTCGGCGGCGGCGGTCTGGATCCAGGTCGGGATCGGCCTGTGGCTGGTTTTCGCCCGGCAGGGCCTGTGGGCCAGGTTCGGCGCGCTGGCCAGCGTCGGCTGGGGACTGGTGGTCTGGGTATTCGGCGAGGCCTTCGGCGGCATTTTCGCGCCCGGCCTGACCTGGCTGTTCGGCGCGCCGGGCGCCGTTCTGCTGTACTGCGCCGCCGGGGCGCTGCTGGCGCTGCCGGAGAGGGCCTGGCGCACCCCCCGGCTCGGCAGGCTCATGCTCGCCGGCCTGGGAGCGTTTTTCGCCGGCATGGCGGTGCTGCAGGCCTGGCCGGGCCGCGGTTTCTGGCAGGGCAGCACGCACGGCCAGCCGGGCACGCTCACCGGCATGATCCGGAACATGAGTCAGACGCCGCAGCCGCACTACCTCGCCCGGATCGTCTCAGCGTTCGCGGACTTCACCGCCGCACACGGCTTCGCGGTCAACCTGTTCACCGTCATCGCGCTGGCCGCCATCGGCGCCGCCTTCCTCAGCGGGCGGCCGCGGCTGGCCCGGCTCGGCGTCGGCGCCGGGATCGCGCTCTGCCTCGCGGACTGGGTGCTGATCGAGGATCTCTGGCTTCCTCGGCGGCCTGGGCACCGACCCGAACAGCATGATCCCGATGGTCCTGCTGTTCGTCTCCGGGTACCTGGCCATGACCCGGGTGCCCGGCCTGCAGGGTGCGCAAGCCAGCGAACCCGCACCGGTCAGCGAGCCCGCGGAGGCCGCCGGCCTGCGGGCCGTGCCGGATGCTCCGCCCCAGCCGTCCGGCGCGGCGCTAGCGTCCGGTCCGGACCTGCCGTCCGGCACGGCGTCTGGCGGACGGCCGCTGGGCCCCGGCCCGGACCAGCCGTCTGGCACGGCGCTGGGCCCCGGCCCGGCGCAGCCGAACGGAACAGCAAAGCCCGTCGGCCCAGCGCAGCCCGTCGGCCCAGCGCAGCCGTCTGGCGCAGGGCAGCGCGCCCAGGAGGCGCCGGCGCCGCAGCTAACCACCTCCCCGACGGGTCCCCGGGGCCGGGTCGCCGGCCTGCTGCCATCGGCCGCGCGTTCGCTGGCGACGGCCAGCGGCCGGTCCATCGCGGCGGCCGGCGCGCTCGGCGTCGTCCTGCTGGGCGTGGTGCCCTCGGCGGCGGCCAGCGTCAACCCGAACGCCGACCCGATCATCGCCCAGGCCATCGACGGCTCGTCCGACGTCGTCAACTACCCCGCCGCCGGCTTCACCCTCACCGACCAGCATGGCTCGCCGGTGAGCCTGGCCAGCCTGCGCGGCAAGGTGGTCTTGCTCACCTTCCTGGACCCGGTGTGCACGTCCGACTGCCCGCTGATCGGGCACGAGTTCGCGGCTGCCGCCCGGCTGCTCGCCGCCGACTCCGGCCGGGTCCGGCTCGCCGCGATCGTGCTCAGCCCGACCTACCGCAGCCTGGCCGCCGTGCAGGCCTTCGACCGCCAGGAAGGACTCAGCCGGCTGCCCAACTGGCTGTACATGACCGGGACGCCGGCCCAGCTGAAAAGGGTGTGGCACGCCTACGGGGTGACCGCTCAGACGCTCCCGGCCGGGGCGATGACGCTGCACAGCGACCTCGCCTACCTGATCGACCCCGGGGGCCACATCCGCCAGGTCATCAACGCGGACCCGGGTCCGGGAACGGCGGCATCGCAGTCGTCGTTCGCGGTCAACCTGGCCGACGCGGCCAGGCAGTCGCTGGGCAGCACATGAGCAGGCGAACTCTCCTGGCCGCCGCGATCGCGGCCGAGCCGCCGGCCAGGCCGTCACGGCGTGGAGGGTCCGCGCACGTCGCCGCGGCCGAGCCGCCGGCAAGGCCGTCACGGCGGCGCAGCCGGGCCCTCCTGGCCGCCGCGGCCGCGGCCCTCGCGGTCACCGCCGCGGGCTGCGGCTCGGTCACCACCCGGGCCCTCTCGCACGCGGCGCCCCCGCCGCCGCCGGGCCTGGCCACCTCGCTGGTGACTCCGGGCGGCACCTGGGCCGTCGCCGTGCTGGGCGGCTCCGCGGCCCAGCACGACAACTTCTGGCAGCTCTTCCTGCGCCCGGCCGGGTCGATGGCGTGGCGGCTGGTCACGCCGCCGGGCGTGGCCAGCAACGGCGGTCTGGTCATGGCGGCCCCCGGCGGACCGTCGCTCATCGTCGGGTTCCGGCCCAGCCAGGACCTGGCATTCTCCCCGCTGGCGACGACGAGCGACAACGGCAGCAGGTGGTCGTCCGGCGTGCTGGATGCCGGCCTCGCCGATGTCCCGGATGCCCTGGCCGCGGCCCCGGGCGGCGGCCGCTTCCTCGCCCTGCTCGCCGGCCGCCGGATCGACCAGGCCCGGGACGGCGCCGCCCCCTGGTCGCCGCTGGCCAGCCTGCGCGCCCTGGCCGCGGCGCCGGCCGCCCGCCGGTGCTCACCCGACGCGCTGACCGCGGTCTCCTTCGCGCCGTCCGGCGACCCGCTGGCGGCCGCGTCCTGTGCCCGCCCGGGCACGGCGGGCATCTTCTCCTACGCGGCCGGCACGTGGCACGCGGCCGGACCCGTCATGCCCGCGCCGCTGGCCCGCCGGCGGATCCAGGTGCTGCGGCTGACCGGCACGACGTCCGGCGAGGTGGCGCTGCTGGCCGCCAGGTCGGGACGTTCCGCCGACGTGCTTGCCGCCTGGACCCGCGACGGCACGCACTGGACCGTGTCCGGCCCGCTCAACGCCGGCACGTCAATGGTGCGGGCGTCAGGCTTCGCCGCCGGAGCGGCCTGGGTGCTGCTCGCGAGCGGGCAGGCAGACACGATCTCGGGCCGGAGCGCCGCCTGGCGGCGGCTGCCGGCGCCGCCCGCCGCGACCGGGGCCCTCGCGTTCGGGCCGGCCGGAAGCGTCAACGCGCTGGCCGCCCGCGGCAGCAGGCTCGCCGACTGGCGGCTCGGCCGCGGGGCCCGGACCTGGCGGCAGGCGCAGGTCCTCGACGTGCCCGTCCAGTACGGATCGTCAGGCTGATCGCGATGAGCTACATCCTCGATCACTGGTCGTACGACCCGTTCCTGATCGTCGTGATCGTCCTGGCCGCCTGGCACGAGATCGGACTGCGACGGCTGGCCCGCCGGTCCCGCCCGGAACGGACCCGGCAGCGGCGGCTGCGCTCGGTCTGGTTCTACGCCGGCCTCGCTGTCCTGCTGATCGCCGTGGAGTCGCCGATCGACTACTGGGCGGACGACTACTTCTTCGTGCACATGATCCAGCACCTGCTGCTCATGTTCCTGGCCCCGACCCTGGTCGTCGCGGGCGCGCCCTGGCAGCCGCTGCTCGACGGGCTGCCCGCCCGGCTGGGGCGCAGCGCCACCCGGGCCGTGATGCGCGGCGGCTGGTCCCGGCCGCTGCGCGCGGCCGGCCGGGCGCTGCTCGCGCCCTGGACCGGGATCATCGCCTTCAACCTGGTGATGATCGGCTGGCACATTCCCGCCCTGTTCGACCTGGCCGAGAACAACCAGGCCGTGCACATCTGGCTGATGCACGGCAGCTTCTTCGCCGCGGGCGTGCTGTTCTGGCTGCAGATCATTCCCTCACCGCCGCTGCGGCCGCGGCTGACGCCAGCGGGCCAGGCGGCCGCGCTGATCGGCACGAACCTGGTCATGTGGGTCATGGCGATCTCGATGAGCTTCTTCACGCAGACGGCCTGGTACCCGGTGTATAACCACATCAGCGGGGTGACCCTCCCGCCGCTGGCCGATCAGCAGATCGGGGCGGCGATCCTGTGGGTCTGCGGTGACTTCTGGGCCGTGCCCGCGCTCATCGTGGTCGTCCGCCGCCTTATCGCCGCCGAAGGCGGGGTGAGCGCGGCCGTCGACCAGATTCTCGGCCGCCGGAACCGGCGATCCGGCTGGGCCTCGGGCGGTCCCGCCGTCCTGCCCCGGGAGCCCGCCGTCCCCCGCGAGCCTGAGTGAGCAGCCGGTAATCCTGGCGTGACACATCTCCGGCGGGCGGGCCGCTGGTCCCTCGTGCCCGGAGCGGCGGCGTCTTCTGGGACCGGCCATCCGGCGGCTCGAATTAATTTCATGTTATTTACCGATTTGTCAGCAGATTTTAACATCAGTTCAGCGGCTGGGACGTGTCAACCGCCCGGCCAGGCTAGGCGTCTTGTCTCTGTGCGCGCAGGGCTCTGACCGATGGTCCGCGCGCAGTGGCGCAACGCAGTGATGGCGTCGGCACGCAGCAATAGCGTCGGCGGCTTCTTGGGGGGGACGAGAGTGGGGAAGTTCGCATGACTGGGGTTGTCGTTACTGCTCGTCGCCGGAGGCAGAGCCTCCAGGCGCGCACGGCGGCCGGAATTCCGGCTGCCGTGCGGACCAGCGGCCACCGCCGGACGGCGATGGCCGATTTTGACTTCGCGGTGGCCGCGATACCCGAACCGGCGGCAGCCGATGGTGACCGTGCGGTCGCTGTCCCGGAACAGGTCGCTGGCCCGGAACAGGCGGTGGCCGATGCCGGCCGTACGGTCGCCGCGACTCCGACTTCGCAGGGAGAGGCGGCCCCATTCGATGCCGCGCTCATGGTGCAACGCGCGGCTCAGGGGGACCAGCGGGCGTGGGAGCGGCTGGTCGGCCAGTACGCCCGGCTCATCTGGGCCACGACCCGCGACTTCAAGCTGTCCGAGAGCGATGCTGCTGACGTGGTGCAGGCGACGTGGCTGCGCCTGCTCGAGCACATCGACCGGCTCGAGCACCCGGCTCGCGTCGGCTCCTGGCTGGTGACCACCGCACGGAACGAGTGCCTGCGCAGCCTGAACGCGCGCAAGAGGCTCGTGCTGGTCCAGGACGAGGTCACGCTCAAAGGTGATGTCATCGGCGAGCCGGAAATCGATGAGCGGCTGCTGGCCAGCGAGCGTGCTGAAGCCGTGCGCAAGGCACTGTCTCACCTTCCCTCGCGGTGGCAGCGGCTCCTGGAACTGCTCATGGCCGACCCGCCCGTGACCTACGCCGAAATATCCGAGCGGCTGGGGCTTCCGGTGGGCAGCATCGGCCCGACCCGCGGGCGCTGCCTGGAAACGCTGCGCGGGCTGCTGCAGATGCCCTGAGCTGTCGGCCGTGGCAGCGGTCCGGTCAGCCACCGGCCGGACAGCGGCCGAGCGTCTCGACGTCCACCCACCGGCCGCCGGCGGCCTCAACTTCCGGGAAAGCCGCCCGGACCTCGGTCATCAGGTCGGCCAGGAACAGCAGGACGGAATCTGGCCGGCGCGCGGCCAGCTGAGCCGGGTGGATGACGGGGATGTTCGTCCCGGGCATACGCAGGCCCTGCTTCGCCGGGGAGGCGTCGGCCACCGCGGGCAGCAGCCCGCCGTCGGCTTCGGCCCGGCGCAACAGGGCAACCGCCCGCGAAGCGGCGCCGTATCCGAGCACGGTCCGGCCAGCCGAGCGCTCGGCTACGAGCCAGTCGCGCAGCCCTCGGACGTGGGCCCGCGCGCTGACCTGCAAGCCGAGGACCACGGCAGGGTCAAGGACACCGGCCCGCGCATCGTCGGCCGCAAGCTCCTGCACCGCGCCGTCCGGCCCGGCATCCGCGTCGGCGTCCCGCCTGGCCGCCAGAAGCACCGTGCCGCCGTAGAGCTCGAAACGCCAGGCGGTGCACGGGCTGAAGCCCTGCGCGGCCAGCATGGTGGCCAGGGCGGCGGCCGAATAGTACGCGTAGTGCCCGTGCCGGAGCGCGTTCCACTGTCCGCAGCGCACGATGGTCGCCAGTGAGTGGTACTGCAACAGCAGCACTCCGCCGGGAGCCACCCGGGCCACCCGGTCGGCGAGTGCGGCTGACTGGTCCGCTGCATGCATCAAGCCGAAGCAGTCGAGAACCACATCGGCCGGCTGGCCGTCGGGCACGGGCGTGAGCCCGCGGTCGGCCAGCAACCCCAGCCAGGAGCCGCCGTGCGGACTGCCGTACTCGGCGACCCGGGCACCGGCCGGCAGCAGTCCCGCGGCCGCGACCCGCTGCACGGCATCGGCCGACTGCGCGGCGAGCGCGGCCGGCTCGGCGCCCCTCGGCTCCTCCGGTACCGTAGCGTCGGCCGCGAGCTGAGCCAGGCCGCACGAGGAGCACAGCCACATCTGCAACGGGTATACGGGATCGGGGCCGGGATCAGCGCACGGCGGAAAGTAGTCGCAGGCGGGCTGCTCACCGAGATCGAGTACGAGATGGCCGGTCTGCCCACGGCACGCCCGGCAGGCAATCTCGCCCATCCAGCCTCCCATCGTCTGCGTGCGAAAGCGGCGGTCGGCGATACTACGGCCAGAACGGGGCGCCGGAAGAAATCTTCCGGTCCGCGGCGGGCCTGAGCATAGGAGCGCCGAGCGAACCATGGTGATACACCAAAGCCCGTGCGGCTCACACGACTGGCTAATTCCCTGGCCCTGACGTTCGGTGATTTAACCACTCCAGGAGGTCACCGGCTGGCCTGCCTGGCCGCAAAGGGAGTTCACCAATCGCCCGCCCTGGCCTTGAAGAGCCAGCCCAGGACGGCTGTTACGGAGTAAAGATTCCTGCCGCGGTCGAGGTTCTGCCGACAAGACGGCCTGGCTTCTCTATCTAAAAAAAAAGTATCAGGGCAGGACCGTCGCGGATCCTTTATGCGGGTGGTCGCCTGACCGCCCGATGCCCTGCGCCTTGGGTTCTGATCGGGAGGTGGCGAGGCCTTCACGTCGGCGGTCGTCCTGTCGGCGGTTTTTTCGTTGACCTGGGGATGTCTCTGTGAGCTATGTCCCGGCCGAACGGCTCGATGAGGCCGAGGTCTTCTCCCCTCCGTCCTTCCCTCCTCCTCTCTCCTCCCCCTCTCCGGAGCTTTCTCGGTTTGCGTCTTCTCGTCCTACTCCGCTCTGTCCGCGGTACCGAGGCGATTCGACTCCCCTGACTCCCGGCAGCCTATGGGCACCGAGGTGGCCGCAACGACGCTACCTGCTGCAGCGCTTCCTGGCCCGGGAAAGTGCCGGTGTTGCATGCCGGCCGCATCGTGGCCGGGGCCGCGCGCGCCCGCGGCATCCGGGCCGAGGTCGAGTTCCTAACGCCGACCGACGGGCCACACTCGCCACGGCCGGGCCGACCTGGTCGCGGCGAACACGCTTCGCCCATGTCCCCGATCCGGGGCTCGCCCCTGCCGCGTCAAGGACAGAGGTGCCACCTGGAGTCGCACTGCTGGTTCAACGCGCCGCCGCGGGAGACGAGCGCGGCGTGGGTGCGGGTGGTTGACCAGACTCCCGGCTCCTCCTGCCGGCCCGAGGACCCGCGCGGGTAAAGGCGGTCCGACGAAGAGGAGGTCGCGGACGTTGCACTCGACCGGGCGACGCGGCTTCGCCTGCGCGCATGCAGATCGACCGAGTGCTCGGCTTCCTGCTGGCCGCGCCGGGCCGCTCGTGGCCGGCGGCCCCCGGGCGGGAACACCTCTGAACCCTGCGGCTCCCTCGGACCTCCTCGAGTCCCGTGGACCCATCCGCACAGGGAATTCCTCCCCCCTCCGAGTGCCTGCGCAGCCTGACGGCGCGCAAGAATTTCGTCCTGGTCCAGGACGATTTCACCCTCAAGGGCGGTGTCACGAGCGAGCCCGAAATCGATGAGCGGCTGCTGGCCAACGAGCGCGTCGAAGCCGTGCGCCAGGCACCTCTCAGCTTCCCTGGCGCTGGCAGAGGCTCTGCAGCTGCTCATGGCCGATCCGCCCGTTTCCACGCCGAGATATCCGACCGGCGGAGCTTCCGATGGCAGCCGGCCCGACCCGCGGGCGATGCCTCGTGGTGCTCGCGCGGAGCTCCTGCAATTCTTGAGCTAGCCGATACTCGACCGAATACGCAAAGAGCGGCAGGACCTAGCGCTAGCAGCCGCGCTGGACGACTAGGGCCTTGATCAGGGCGCCCCACTGGTAAGCGATCTGATACGGCCAGGAGGTCAGTGCGATCGGAGTGGTCACCACGTAGACGGGGCCGGCGAAACAGCGTTCGATCCGCAGCCGGGCCCGCGAGTCCTGCGGGGTAATCGTGACTACCGCGACGGAGCGCCAGTGGTACGTCTTGGCCAGTCGGCTGACGTACTCGGCCTCGCCCCGGGTCGTAGCCGGCGCAGGGTTAAAGCAGATCACTCTCACCCCCGGTATCGGCCGGGGGCAGCGCATGACCGGAGTCCGGCGTGCCGAGGGAGAGCACCAGGAAAGGCGCCCGATGCTGCTGGGCCAGCCGCAAGGCAACGTTCAGCGCGTCGCCAGGGCTGTCCAGCATCACGATCGCACTTACCCGGGCTGGCATGCCCTGGTCCGGCCAGACGAGTAGCCGGGCGGTCCCGGCTCCGAGAGCGATCAAGATTACGGCGAGCACAACCAGGGCCTTGCGCCAACGTTTCCCCCGTTTTGACGGCCGGCGGGAAGTGGACTCGACGGACGGGATGGAGACTCCTTCCTCGCGGACACCTACGCCATCCCCCCTAGGAGCCGGCGGCCCGCCGATCTCCCGATGACTTGCGTAAGGTTACCTGCGATCTGACGCCGGGATACCGGCCGGGCGAGCCGACGGGAGTAGCCTGCTGGCGCGGCCCTTATCCGCGCAAGGTACCGTCGAGGGGGGAGTGCCGGTGATGGATGAGCAAACTGTCCAGCGATTCTGGCAGGATCACGCGTGCGGAGATGCCCAGGTCGGCGGGCTTCACGAACGGTTCCACGACGACTATGAAAGGTTCTTCACCGACTACGATCGCTTCCGCTACCGGAACGAGCGTCACCTGCCGGCCTGCATCGATGCACTGAACGTGGCTGGCAAGCGGGTGCTCGAGATCGGACTGGGCGAGGGGTCTGAGTCAGAGCGGCTGATACGCCGCGGGGCCCGCTGGTCCGGGGTCGACCTGACCGCCGAGTCCGTAGCGAGAGTCCAGACCCGGCTGACGCTGAGGGAACTCCCCTACGAGGAGCTGCGGCAGGGCAGCGTGCTCGACCTGCCTTTCGCCGACGACAGCTTCGACATGGTGTTCAGCCACGGCGTCCTGCATCACGTGCCCGACATCAGGCAGGCCCAGCGCGAGATCCACCGGGTGCTGCGCCCCGACGGGGAGCTGGTCATCATGATGTACGCCCGCTGGTCGCTGAACTACCTGGTGTCCATCGGCTTGATCCGCCGCGCCGCCCTGCTCGCGGCGTTCCCGCTCGCCCAGGCCGGGATCCTTAAGCCCGGCCCCGGCCGGGGCATGCTGGCCGGCCATCTGGACAACGCCAGGAAGACGGGACTGTTCCGCTACCTGCGGCTGGACGAGTTCACCCATCACAACACAGACGGGCCGGCCAACCCGTACGCCCTGGTATATGACCGTCGGCGGGTCGAGCGCGACTTCCCGTCCTTCCGGGTGACCCGCACCTACAAGCGCTTCATGCACGCCCCGCCCCTCCCGGTGCACCAGCTGCCCGGCGAGACCCTCCTGGGCTGGCACCTGTGGGTCCACCTGGAGCCGGTGGCTAGTGCCCCGTCACAACCATTCCGCTCGTAGTCGGCCCGCCGGATCCGTAACATTTCGTAGTCTGGATATAGCTATATGTTGAAGTCGTCTGCAGCTCTCTCTCTGGGTTCGCGGCTGAGAAGGCATTCGTGTATCACGGCCGCCCGCTGAGCGTTCATATGCGTACGTGGCTAAAGGGCCCTGCGTGAACTAACCCCAAGTGAGGCGCCGGGATGAAGTCTGCAGCGGTCGGTCTTGGCCGTGACGACACGGTGACGACGTCATCCCCAGGTGAGGTTCGCTCAGACACGTCGCCCGGCGGCCAGGGCGAACCGACGTCCAGAGCACAGGATTCGTGCTCGCGGCCCGGTATCCTTCTCGACCGCGACGGCACGATCATCGTCGATCACGGCTACGTCGGCTCGGTCGACCGGGTCGAGTTCATCGAGGCGCGGCCGAAGCCATCGCCCGGTTCAACCGGGCCGGCATCCCGGTCGCGGTCGTGACCAACCAGGCCGGGGTCGCCCGTGGCCTGTACGGGATCGACGACGTCGCCCAGGTGCACCGGCACATCGCTGAGCGCCTGGCCGAGCACGGGGCGCACATCGACCTGTTCCTCGTACTGCCCCTATCACCCCGAGGGAGTCGTCGAGGCATTCGCCCGCACCAGTGAGGACCGCAAGCCGAGGCCGGGCATGGCGAAGGCGGCGGAGACCGCGCTCAACCTCGACCTGACCGCGTCGTGGGTCGTGGGTGACCGGCCCGAGGACATCGGCCTGGCCGAGGCGGTCGGGGCGTCGGCCGTCTACCTGGGACCTGGCCACTGCGAGCGCCCGGGCGTCTGGTCGTTCCCGAGCCTCGCTGCCGCGGCCCCGTTCATCCTGGAGCGGATCGCCGGTATGAGCTTCTGTCTACGACCTACCGACCCTCGCGCCACCGCGCCAACGGCGTCCCGGTGAAGTTCCCGGCCGCGCCATACCCGAGCGCCGGCGTCGTATTTCGATGCCTATGCGAACGAGATGGCCCGGGCGGCGAGACCATCGAGCCTGGGTGCGCTCGACCGCGCCGCGGCGATCCTGCTCGAGGCCTACACGCGCGGCGCCCGGATGTTCTCGTGCGGCAACGGCGGCTCGGCGTCGATCGCCAACCACCTGCAATGCGACCACGTGAAGGGCGTGCGGACGACGACCGACCTTGCTCCCCGGGTCTGAGCCTCAGCACCAACGTCGAGCTGCTGACCGCGATCGCCAACGACATGGGGTACGAGGACGTCTTCGCCTACCAGCTTCAGTCGCAGTCCCGGCCCGGGGACGTGCTCATCGCCGTCTCGTCGTCAGGTCGCTCACCCAATATCGTGCGTGCCCTCGCCTGGGCCCGCGACAACGGCGTACGCACGATCGCGCTCACCGGCTTCGACGGAGGCGAGGCCAGGGCCATGGCCGAGGTCAGCGATCCATGTCGACTGCACGAACTACGGCATCGTCGAGGACCTGCACCAGGCGATCATGCACGCCCTGGCCCAGTACATCCGCCAGTCGCGCATGACCGCGGACACGATCTCAGCGAGCGTGTTCTGAATCATGGCTGCACGCCGAGGCGGCGACGCGATCGCAGGAGCACCGGCTCCACAGGCGGACGAAGCCCGGCGAGGCACCGATGCGCGTGGCGATCAACCTGCTGACGGAGGACCCCGCAAACCCGTCGGGCGCCCACTGGTTCTGGACCCGGATCATCCCCGAGATGGCCAAGCGGCTCGAATCCGGCGAGGAGCTGCACCTGCTGGTGAGCCCGAAGTCGCGGCATCTCCACCAGGGCTACGGGCCGAACGTCTTCTACATCACCTATCCGTGGTCGAACGAGCGCCGCGACCTGCGCACGGCCAGCGAGCACCTCTACTCACCGCTGCGGCTGCCGCTCAGCCGCATCGACGTCTTCAACACCTTGATGGCCCCGCTGGTGAACATCCCGTGGTCGCTCGTCATCCACATCAAGACGATGCACGCGTTCACCGCGCCGGACGTCGCTCACGCCGCTGGCTCGCGCTCTACCGCCGGATGAACTATCCGCGCTCCGCGCGGGTCGGCGGACGCGATCATCATCAACTCCGAGAGCCTGCGCTCCGAGATCGAGCAGTACCTGGAGGTCGACCCGCGCAAGCTCAAGCTGATCCACGAGGCCGTCGACCACGACCTGTTCAAGCCGGGCGACGCGGCCGCGGCTCGCGCGCAGGTCGCGTCGCTACGGCGTTACGAAGCCGTTCGTGCTGTTCGTGTCCTCGCTGTGGCCGTACAAGAACTGTGACGGACTGCTGCGGGCCTGGGCGCTGGCCCGCGGCGAGCTCGGGGACCGGCAGCTGGTCATCGTCGGCGCCCGGACGCGACGAGAAGTACGCTGGCTCGCTGCGCTCGCTCGCGGCCGAGCTCGGCATCGCGACAGACGTGGTCTTCGTCGGCGGAGTCCCGCTCGAGGAGACCGTCGACTTCTACCGGGCGGCGGACGTGTTCGTCTATCCCTCGCTCAACGAGACGTTCGGGCTTCCCATCCTCGAGGCGATGGCCTGCGGCTGCCCGGTCGTGACCTCCGATATCAGCGCCATGCCGGAGACTGCGGGCGGAGCCGCGGTCCTGGCCGATCCCGACGGACCCGGCGTCGATCGCCCGCGCCATCGTCGAGGCGGTGGGACCGGGGCGGGATCGGCTGCGGAGCTGGGACTCCGGCGGGCCAGCCAGTTCACCTGGGGGGCGACGGCCGCGGCGACCCTCGACGTCTACCGCGAGGTCGCCGAGCGCGCGGACGGCAGCGACAGAAATGAAGATCCTCGTCACCGGAGGAGCCGGCTTCATCGGCTCCCATACCTGCGACCGGCTCCTCGCGCTCGGCCACGAGGTCGTCGTGCTCGACGCGCTGACCCCGCCGGTACACCGGGACGGGCCGCCGGCGTACCTGAGCCCCGAGGCCGACTTCTACCAGGGCGACGTCCGCAACCGCGACCTCGTCGCGAACCTGCTGCGCCGGGTCGACGCCGTCTACCACTTCGCCGCCTACCAGGACTACCTGCCCGACTTCTCGCGGTTCTCCGACGTGAACGTGGTCTCGACGGCCCTGCTGTACGAGATCATCGTGGCCGAGCGGCTCGACCTGGCCCGGGTCGTGGTGGCGTCGTCGCAAGTCGGCGATGGGCGAAGGGCTCTACCGGTGCCCGGTCGACGGCGAGCAGCTGCCGGGGATGCGCCCGGAAAGCGCCCTCGCGGCGGGTCAGTGGGACATCCCCTGCCCGGACTGCGGCGGCGCCGCTGGAGATGCAGGCGACACCCGAGCGGATCTCCAATCCGCAGAACGCGTACGGCATGTCGAAGCTCGGCCAGGAGATGGTCGCCGTCAACCTCGGCCGCCGGTACGGCATCCCGACCGTCGCGCTGCGGTACAGCATCGTCCAGGGTCCGCGGCAGTCGGTCTACAACGCCTACTCCGGTGCGTGCCGCATCTTCTGCCTGAGCTACCTGCTAGGGCATAGCTCCCACCCTCTACGAGGACGGCGGGGCGATCCGCGACTACGTCAACATCGACGACGTCGTGGACGCCAACGTGCTCGTCCTGGAGGATGACCGCGCCGCCGGGCGGGTCTTCAACGTCGGCGGCGGCAGGCCGGTCACGACCAGGGAATTCGCCGACATCGTCATGCGCCAGTACGGCTCCGACCAGCCGGGCGTGGTGACCGGCGAGTACCGATTCGGCGACACCCGCCACATCCTCTCGGACATCAGCGCCCTGCGGGCGCTGGGCTGGGAGCCCCAGCACACACCGGCCGAATCGGTCGCGGCGTACGCCGACTGGCTCGAGGGCATGGACGGTCTCGACGGGGTGCTGGCCGAGGCGAACGCGCGGATGCGCGCCCTCGGGGTGGTCCGGAGGGCGGAAGCGTGAAGGCCTTCCTGCTCGCCGCCGGGGTCGGCAGCCGCCTGCGGCCGATCACCGATGCCACCCCGAAGTGCATGCTGGTCATCGACGACCGGCCGCTGCTCGACATCTGGCTCGACGCTTTCGACCGCGCCGGCGTCGACGAGGTACTGGTCAACCTGCACCACCTGCCGGATGTGGTACGCGAGCACATCGCCGCGCGCCCGGGCCGCCTGCGGTCCGGACGTTCTTCGAGCCGGAGCTGCTCGGCAGCGCCGGCACGCTCGCCGCCAACCGGGACTGGGTCGAGCGGTGAAGAGCTCTTCCTGGCCTGCAACGCCGACAACCTCACCGATTTCGACCTGCGGATCGCTCATCGACGCGCACCGAGCGACACGGCGCGATCGCGACCCTGACGGTGTTCCACTCCGAACACCCCTCGGCCGGGGGCGTCGTGGAGGTCGACGCTGCACGGCACGGTGATCGGCTTCACGGAGAAGCCGAGCCGAACCGGTTTCCGACCTGGCCAATGCCGGCATGTACGCCTTCCGTCCCGAGCGTGCTCGATGAGATCGATCGGCGCCGCCGCCGACGGGACATCGGCTACGACCTGCTGCCGCGGCTGGTGGGCCGGGCCAGGGCCGTGCTGCGTCGAGGGGTACTTCCGCGACATCGGCACCGTCGACGCGTACCGGCGAGCCACGGGAGGAGTGGCCCGCACGGGCCCTACGATGATCATCACCCAGACACCGCTGCGCATCGGCCTGCTCGGCGGCGGGACCGACCTGCCCGACTACTACCGGGAGCACGGCGGCCGGGTCCTCAACTGCGCGATCGACAAGTACGTCTATGTCATCGTGAAGCAGCGCTTCGACGACGACATCTACGTCAACTACTCCAAGAAGGAGATCGTCTCGCGCGTCGAGGACCTCGAGCACGAGCTCGTCCGGGAGGCCATGCGGATGACCGGCGTGACGAACGGGGTCGAGATCACCACGCTGGCCGACATCCCGTCGGCGGGCTCCGGTCTCGGGTCGTCGTCCGCGGTGACCGTCGGCTTGCTGCACGCGCTGTTCGCGTACCAGGGACGGCAGGTGTCGGCGGAAGAGCTCGCCGAGCGGGCGTGCACGATCGAGATCGAACGCTGCGGGAAGCCCATCGGCAAGCAGGACCAGTACATCGCCGCGCTCGGCGGGATCCGCGACATCCGGTTCGGGCCAGGCGAGACGGTGGTGGCCGAGGAACTGGAGCTCTCCGCGGCCGACCGCCGGGCCCTCCAGCAGCAGATCATGCTCTTCTACACCGGGGTCACCCGGAGCGCGGACCCGATCCTGGCCGAGCAGAACGCGAACATCGCAGCGACCCGTCCGCAGCTCGACCTCCTGCGCGACCTGGCCGGCTTCGCCGTCGAGCGGCTGCGCGGCGGCGACATCGACGCGATCGGTCCCGCGATGCGGGAGGGCTGGGAGGCCAAGCGCAAGCTGGCGTCGGGAGTGTCGAACGAACGAGATCGACGCGGCGGTCGCCCGGGCGCTCGATGCGGGCGCGTCGGGCGCCAAGGTGACCGGCGCCGGCGGCGGTGGGTTCCTGCTCGTCATCTGTCCCGATGGAGCGGCAGCGCGCGGTGCGGCGAGAGCCTGGCGGGCATGCGGGAGCTGCCGGTCAAGCTGGACCGCCTCGGCTCGCGTGTCGTGCTCAACGTGCTGCGCGACATCTGGGGCTGAGTACCTGACGGCCTGGGGCTGGTCCCGGACTACGCGAGTGACCTGGCGTGATCGAACCCGGTGGCCGCAGCGCCGCGCAGCAGGGCAGGGTTCTCCATCAGGCTCTGAGGGAGGGATCAGGCAGGCGAGCCTCGGCATCGCCTCACTCTCCCGCCCTGGGCGACCGTGAGGACGTGCGGGGATGGGGAGAAGGCGCTGGAGCGGGGCAAAAGGGCGCTGGAACGCGAACACCGCCGTGATGCCCATTACGCCGCACAGCACGCGCCAAAGGGCCTTCCGCAAAACCATAGGCTCATAACGAGGATAGCAAAAGCGCCGGCACGCTCAATGTACTCCCTCGGTCTATGAGGGGCGCGGCGAATCCCACCTCCGCATCGGTTGCGGCGTTGCGCAAATCGCTCTGGGGTGAACGTTGTGCGCTGGCCAGGAGCCTACGCCACGTGCATGCCCGCTCCGGCTCGCCGCTCGTTCCACCTCTGTTACCCTATCCCTTGTGAATATCGATGAAATTCGCGAGCTGGTGGCGCTCGCCAACGAGAGCGGAGTGGCAGAGCTGGAAGTGCAGCGCGGGGATAACCGGGTCCGCATCCGCCGCGCCAGCTGTGGTGCGCCGCCGGAGACCGGGGTTGCGCCCTCGGCCGTTCAGCTACCCGCGCCCGCGATTCCTTCCGTGGCGCTCCCGCCGCCCCGCGGCCGCTCCGGAAGCATCGAAGCCTGCTCAACCGGCTGGCCCAGACCCCGGCCTCACGCTTGTAAAATCGCCCATTGTCGGCACGTTTTATGAGTCCTTCACCCGGCTCTCCGCCGTTCGTACGCGCAGGGGAACGCGTCCAGCCAGCAAAGGCGCTCTGCATCATCGAATCCATGAAGCGGATCAACGAAATTGAAGCGGAGACTTCCGGAATCGTAGAAAGTAGGCTCGTGAGAACGGACAGCCTGTCGAGTACGGGGAGGCTCTGTTTGCCATCCGCCCGGTTTAAAAAGATCCTCATCGCCAACCGCGGGGAAATCGCAGTCCGCATCATTTGCGCCTGCAGGGAATTAGGGATTCAAACGGTGGCGGTATATTCGGAGGCGGACCGCTACAGTTCGCACGTGCGCTTCGCCGACCAGGCAATCTGCATCGGTCCGGCAAAGAGCGCGCGCAGCTATCTGGATATTCCGTCGATCATCAGCGCGGCCGAGATCGCCAACGTGGATGCAATTCATCCGGGCTACGGATTCCTCAGCGAGAACGCTGATTTCGCGGAGGTCTGCGAGGCTTCGGGGCTGAAGTTTATCGGACCCAAACCCGAAGTGATCCGGCTGATGGGCATCAAAGAACGCGCCCGCGCTTACATGCGCGAAATGGGCGTACCAGTGCTGCCCGGGTCGGCGGGCGCGCTCTTTCTTCCGAGGCGGCGCTGGCTACGGCGGAAGAGATCGGGTATCCGGTAATCTTGAAAGCTTCGGCCGGCGGGGGGGACGCGGCATGCGGGTGGTCACGCATGCGGAGGAATTGCCGGGCCTTTACAGCCAAGCGCAATCGGAAGCGGGAGCGGCGTTCAGCTCCGCCGATGTGTACCTGGAAAAATTCGTCGGCGCGCCCCGCCACATCGAGTTTCAGGTGCTGGCCGATGACATGGCAAGGTCGAGATCCTGGGTGAGCGCGAGTGCAGCATTCAACGTCGGCATCAGAAGCTGTCGAGGAATCGCCTTCCCCAGTGGTAACGGATGCGCAGCGATCGGAGATGGCGGCGGCATTCCGAAAGGCGCTTTCGAACGCGGGCTACACCAACGCCGGCACGGTCGAGTTCCTGATGGATGAATGCGGCAGCTCTACTTCATCGAAGTGAACGCTCGGGTACAGGTGGAGCATCCAGTAACGGAATTCGTCACCGGCATCGATATCGTGAAGAGCCAGATTCGCATTGCGCAGGGCGAGCGGCTCGAAGAAGTGCTTCCCGGGCCGGTGGAGTTGCGCGGCCATGCCATCGAGTGCCGCATCAACGCGGAGAACCCGGAGACGTTCGCGCCCTCGCCCGGCCGCATCACCGGTTTTCATACGCCCGGCGGTATCGGCGTGCGCGTGGACACCTGGGCGTACACGGACTGCGTGATTCCGCCGTTCTACGATTCCCTGGTGGCGAAGCTGATCGCGTATGGCAGCGACCGCGCGGAAGCCATTCAGCGTATGCGGCGGGCCCTCGATATGTTGATTATCGAAGGCATCCACACCTCGATTCCGCTGCACAGAAAATTCTGGCCGATGAAGATTTTCAGGCGGCGCGGTTCGATACAAACTTTATTAAGCGATTTCTTCCTGTGCCGCAGGCCGCACGCTCGTCGGAGTAACGGGCGTAACCGGGCGTGCGCCTCGGTAAACGAGTTATATCGTAACCGGCTTCTCGAGAACGAATGTCAAAAGCGTTTCGGAGGCGATCTTTACGTGCTGGCCCTTGGTGGCTGCCTGCACCGCCGCTCCGCCCGCCGCGCCCGCGCCCGCGCCAACCGCAGCGCCTTTACCTCCGCCCGCCACGGCCCCGATTACCGCGCCTACCGCGGCTGCGCCACCCGCCACCTTGGCGGTTTGCGCGCCGCGCGAAGAACTAGCTTCAGTAATGTTTTGGGTATCGAATTCGACATCCTTGCCGTTGACCTTGATCGACCACAAACTCACAGTCAGCTCGGTCTTGCCGCTGAACTTACCCGATTGCTGCGCCTGCACTAACTTCACCCTAACATCGGATCCGGCCGGCAGCACGGTTTGTCCATTGATCGCGACCGGCTGATCGAGGCTGGCAGCGAAGGTATCCCCTTCCTTCGCCTTTTCGGAATCGATAGCTTCGATCATGCGCACTACAAGGCTGGTTGCGAGGGAATAGTTACCGTCCCGGCGGGCTGAGCAGCCGTGGGCTGAGCAGCGGCAGGCTGAGCGGCCGGCCTGGCCGGTGCATCGGATTCGGAACCCGGAGCGCGGCGTAGCGTGGGCCGGCTGCCGTCGTCCGATTGCGATTGCGCCATAGTTGGGGCGGACGCCGCGGAGCTTGTCGAATCAGAGGATGCGCCGGTTGACCGACGCAAGGTGGGGCGATCGGAATCGTAAGAGCCGCCGCCGCCAGGACCAGCCTGCGTGCGCGGGTCGGAAGGATCGGGATTGACCATAACCGGACCGGAGATGGGACCGAAATGCGGGCGGGACGGGACCGGCGGAGGAAGATCCGCTGCTGCGCCGCAACGTGGGGCGGCCCTCGTCAGCGGTATCGCTGCGCGACGAGTACGACCCATTACTGAATTCGATGCGTGCGACGGCGGAACATCCAGCGTTTCGACTTCATCGCCGACTTCCACCTTTATCTGGCGCGGGGTGCCTCCGAGATAGGTTCCGTTGACGATGCGGCCGTCTTTCATGGTGATGACGTCGCCGTGAGCAACCAGGGCGAAAAACAGCGTGATGGCGGCTAAGCGCATAATTCGGCTCCGATTCTCATTGTAGGACGTGGCGGCGGTGCGGTTGGTTTACAGGGAAACTAGTCCGCATGACCCGGATCGCCAGGCGTGGGAAGCGCTCGTTTTTTGCGAAGCGCAAATTTCGCTTGACAAACCAACTTTACCGCTATAGTATTGCTGAAACGGCGGTGTTACCGCCAAATGGAGGGTGTCTTGCGCTACGTTGCGTTTTCGGCTTTCGTGCTGCTGCCGTGGATTGCCGCGGCTCAGGGGGTAAACGGATCAATCGCGGGATCGGTGGCGGATTCGAGCGGGAGCGCGATTTCAGGCGCCATGGTTAAGCTGATCTCCGAGAATACCGGGGCGATGCAAACCCTTACGACCAACGGCGAAGGCAATTTTGTCTTCTCCGCGGTTTTGCCCGGCACTTACACCGTGAGCGCCAGCATCCCGGATTCAAGAAGTACGAAAAGCAGCATGTCGAATTGACTCCAGGCGACAAACTGGCGGTAGGGACGCTGCCGCTCGAAGTGGGCGCGGTGAACGAATCGGTCACCGTCAAGGCGGAGGGCGCGACGCTGCAGACCTCAACCAGCGAAAAGGCCGGCATCGTAACCAGCGAGGAGATCAAAGATCTCACCGTGCTCAATCGCGATTTCACCACCTTCGCCGAACTACAGCCAGGCGTGGTGATCAATGTCAGCCAGGCGGTCCAGACGTTTTCCGGAAACAACACGTTCAACGTGATGGGCGGCCGCACCACCGGAAATAATATTCTGATCGACGGTCTTCCCTCTAATAATACGAACCAGGGCAACGACAACACCACCATCAGTCTGGATAACACGCAGGCGGTGGAGGTGAAAGTGGCGGTTTCGAACGCTGAATCCGGACGCAACAACGGATTTACAGTATCGGCCGTGAGCAAAAGCGGAACGCGCCAGCTGCACGGCGGCGCTTATTACTACCTTCGCAACGAGGATTTCAACGCCAACAATTTCTTCAACAACCGCACGGGTACGCCGCAAACACCCGACCGCGTCTCCACCGCGGGAGCGAATCTGGGCGGTCCGCTCCGCATTCCGCACATCCCGTCCACAAGGGGTAAGATGTTCTTCTTCATTTCGGCCGAGAACATTCAGGAATTGCGGCCGAAGGGACAGGTGGATGTAACTGTGCCGACGGCGCTGGAGCGGCAGGGCGACTTCACGGCATCCGGGTCGAACGCGAAGCCGATCGCGGCGGGAGGCGCGGCGGTGACGATTAAAGCCCGGCCACTGGAACGCCATTTCCCGGCAATATCGTTCCTTCGAACCGAATTATCCCCTCCATGCAGAACTATCTGAACCTGCTGCCGTTGCCGAACTATGTCACGCCGGGCGACCTGGCCATATCGAAGGGCGCTTATAACTACATTTTTCAGGAAAGCCTGAACGTTCCGAAGTGGCTGAATAGCGCGCGACTGGATTACAACTTCAACGAAAGACGCAGATGTTCATGCGGTTCAACTATTGGTACGAAGATCAGCAGGGCAACGCCGTATCCGCCGGCAACACTTCCTGGGGATGGCTGCCGCAGCATTACACGGCGATTACTCCTCGGGCGTGATTTCATTGACGCATGTCTTTTCGCCCACGCTGGTATTCCAGAGCGCGCTGGGCTATTCCCAATTCAGCGAGGCCGGACCGCCGCTGACGCAAGCCGATCTCGTATCTAAAGAGCGGCAGACGGTGGGCTTCACGATTCCGCAATTATACCCATCAGTCAATCAATACAACCTGATTCCGGCGGCGACATTCGGAGTCAGCGATTCGGCCAACCCCAGTTATGCATCGCGGTTCCCGCTACAGGGCGTCGAGAACACCTGGAACGCCAACGCCAGCCTGACAAAGATCACCGGCGGCCACGACATCAAAGCCGGTATCTATCCGGAGCATTGGCTGGCAATGAAGGGCAAGAATGCCTCCAACTTCGCGGGTAACATGAATTTCAGCCAAGATAGTAATAACCCGCTCGATACGGGATACGCATACAGCAACGCGCTGCTCGGCGTACTCGATCAATATACCGAAACCTCGAACCGTTTCCCGATGTACGAGACGATCTGGACATTCGAGTGGTATCTGCAGGATAACTGGAAGGTCAACCGGCATCTAACGCTTGATCTTGGTCTTCGTTGGGGCTGGGGCCAGCCGTGGCAGAGCCCGCAAAACGAGGAGGCCGGTTTTGTTCCCACGACGTGGATTGGGTCGCAGGCGCCGAAACTGATTCAACCCACGCTGGTGAGCGGGAAGCGCATGGGACTCGACCCGTACACGGGCGCAATTCTGCCGGCGCTGACCATTGGCGCAGTAGCGCCGGAGGCGCCGAATCCGTTGGATGGGATTGTGAACCGCGAGACCGATCCGGGCTATCCGGCGGGTCTGCGCCACACCGGCGGCGTGAAGACCGCGCCGCGCCTGGGATTCGCCTGGGATCCGATAGGAGATGGCAAGACCGTGATTCGCGGCGGCGGCGGGATTTTTTACGATTTTCATGAAGTGGATAACTTCGGGTATGCGTTTGAGTTCAGCACGCCTCCGCTGCAATATAACCCCGTGCTGTACTACACGTATTTGACTCAACTGCAGGGCGCGCAGGGATATAATTTCCCGAGTAACATTGTTGGCTTCAATTCCAACCGGCCCATTCAGACCACTTATAACTTCAGCCTGGGCGTGCAGCGGGAGCTGGGTTTCGGAACGATGATCGATGTAGCCTACGCGGGCGCGCTGGGACGGCATCTGGTGGAAGCCGAGAACTTGAATAGCGAGCCTCTGGGAACCGACTGGCAGCCCTCCAGCCTGGATTCGACCAACGGGAACAAGGTGCTGCCCTCGCAGTTCCTCCGTACATACCCCGGATACGGCAACATAACATATTACTTCTTACGGCGGGAATTCGAGCTATCATTCACTGCAAACCCAGGTGCTGCGGCGCTATAAAAACAACTTGACCTATGGCGCGGTCTGGACATGGTCGAAGACGATGGATTACAGCGACACAGAAACCTCATCGAGCACCACCCAGATCAGCTCGCTGATAAACCCGAAGATCTGGAATTACGGCGAGGCCGGCTACGACCATACCCACATTTTTCGCTTTTATTGGAATTACAATCTGCCGCGGGCGAGCAATCTGCTGCACAGTAAGATTGTCGCCGGACTATTCAACAATTGGCAGGTATCGGGGATTTATACCGCGCAGAGCGGCGCGCCGCTGGGGGTCAGCTACGCTTACTCGCCGACGCAGGATATCGTCGGCACGAGCACGGATTCGGGCCGCCCGATCATGATCGCCAATCCGGTTCTGCCGAAGAGCCAGCGGAGCGTCAACGAGGCTTTTAACACGGCGGCTTTCGCCGCGCCGCCGATTGCGACCTGCGAGGTTCCCAATCCGCCGTTCATCTGTTGGGGTAACGAGCCGAAATATTCGTTCCGCGGACCCGGCATCAACAATTGGGATATATCGCTGTTTAAGAACTTCCCGATCGGGGAACGTTTCCGGGCGCAACTGCGCATGGAGGGGTACAACATCTGGAACCATACGCAGTTCACGACCGTGAATACGTCAGCCACATTTAGCGCCGCGGGCGCACAGACGAACGGCACGTTCGGGCAGTATACGGCAGCGGCGAATCCGAGGCAATTGCAACTGGCGCTGCGAATTTCGTTTTGAGCGCTAGCCTATGCCAAATGATTTCTTAACCCATCCTTGGGTCAGCTCGCGGCCGCGCTCCAAGGCGTCCTTATAGGTGTGGCGGCGAAGATCGTCGGGAAAATCGACCTCTTCCCGGTGAAGGAATTCAAGAGCCTTGCCCACAAGAACGGTACCGGCGTAGGCAATGGCGCCTTTGGCGATCAAGCCGCCGCCGAAGGGGATCTTTCCTGCGAGTTCCCGCGCAATGGCGCGCCAGCCGAAGGCGCCCGCGCCGATGGCGAGGAGTTGTCCTTTTTGCGCTCCGAAGCCGATCTCCTTGCCGGATGCGGCGGAAATCAGGAACGCCATGCGCACTTGATTGGCGGTCAGAAAGGCGGTATCCGATGCCCATTCACCGAATGCCCACGGCAATTCGACCAGCGGAATCACATCGGGGAGCGCCGTAGCCACCGCGAACA
This sequence comes from uncultured Actinomycetes bacterium, assembly GCA_963795575.1. Classification (GTDB taxonomy): domain Bacteria; phylum Actinomycetota; class Actinomycetes; order Streptosporangiales; family Streptosporangiaceae; genus PALSA-505. Next base: position 280,490 of record CAWCII010000013.1, read on the forward strand.
TAGCGTTCTCGCGTCCAATCGCCTGGATAACGCGATCGATGACTTCGCGCCGGAATCCGGGAAATTGGCGCGCGAGGGGCAGCTCGTAATCGGAATGATCGTGCAAAATCGCGGCGAGCGTGGCTGCAGGATCGTCCCGATAGAGAACGTATGCGCCTTTCGGCGCACGGATGCCTTGATCGTAAAGAACCAGATCCACCGATGACGGCGCGTTGGGCTCGCCTCCACGGAAAATTCGATTTCTGCCGGCCAAGCGATCGTGAGGCGGCGCGGCGAAGGGTACCAGAGCCTCCTCCATAGCTTCGTAGCCTGCTTCGCTGGCGGCGATCAGGCCAACGCCGAGCGGGCGCTCCGCGAGGCTGCGAACCTGTTGTGGATTTAAGTGCGAAAATGCGGCGCGCGCTTGCCTTAGAGTGGATAGCATAGATGGTTGGAGCCAGCGATCAGCGGGGCCGTTCGGCGCCCCGCAAGCGAAACATCGTTTCCAATCCCCTCCGCCATTCTAACGCCAGACCAATTCGCTCCACTTCAACATGAGGTGCGAAAAAATCCAGAATCGTCTCCGTAGTTGGATGAAAATCCAGCGAAGGAGAGACCAGCACCAGCCGCGGCGGGTCAGGCCGCAGTTGGATGCCGGGGAAATAGCCGTTGATCGAGAACTCGCCGCGCGAGAGATGCCACTGGACGCGAATCCAGTAATCCAGCGCTTGCAGGGGCAGGTGAATATCGGCCGAGGCTTTTAGCTCGATTACGGCAAGGCGGCCGGAATAGTCCACCGCGAGCAGGTCGAGGATGCCGCGCTCCCCGCCGGCGAAGGCGGGGACTTGTCCGTAGACGGGGTCGAGCTCGAGGGAGGCGTCTATGGCGTGAAGATGAGCGCGCGCCTGCGATTCGAGCCATGCCTCGGGAAATTGCCGGTACAGCGGATGGTCGCGGCTTTCGGAATCGGCGGAGCGGGCGCGATCGAGATCTTCCACCAGGCGGACGATCTCGGGGATATGGCGCTCGGTTGCCGGACGGCGGCCGGAGGCATGGTTGAGTCCGAAAAGCAGATCGCCGCCTTCAAGCGTGGCGAATTCGACGCCGCGCACGCGCAGGCTCACGCGGCCATCGTGGCGCGCAATGGATTCGACCGCGGGCAGGGCGGCGATTCTCGCCCACGGATGCTCGCGATTGGGCGCGGCGCGGCGGCAAGGCTCCAGGCGCGTATCGAGATTGCCGCAATCTTGCGGATCGCAGCCGGCCACGTGATCTTGCGGCGTGTAGGTGAAGAGGGCGAAGCGCGCGCAGGCGGGGTCGAGATGGCGCAAGCGTAACGCCGTCGCGCGTTCTTGGCCGGCGGGCGTGAAGATGGCCAGCCCCGCGATGGCAACGCGGCGCTCGCGCGCGCGCAAATGCGAAAGCCAGATAAGGCCGAAGGTGAGCACGGCGCCCGAGTCGGCTTCGGGCGGACAGGCGATGGCGGCCCAGCCGTGTTGTCCGTGGCGCAAGAAGCGCGCGGAAACGAGGGCGAAAGGCTGTATTCGAGATTGGCATCGGCGCTGATCTCGGCCAGGTTCCATTCCGGAAATTGAAGGCGCAGCAGATGACGAAAGCGCTCGCGAAAAATCATGCGCTCGCTGCGGCGGCCAGATCGGCGCCGGAGCGGCGGGCGAGATCGAGCAAGTAAGCGGCGCCTTGCCGCTTGGCGAAACGCTCAACAGTCAGTTCGAGGCGGCCGGCGGCGGAAACCTGCGCGGCGATGAGGCGGCGCGTGAGGTTGCGGGTGCGGTCCCAAGCCTGAAGGGTAAGCCGCGAGCCGCGCATTTCGAGCGCGAAATTTTCCGCCGTCAGGGGGAAGAGCTCTTCGCCCGGTTCGAGAAGCGCCGGTTCGGCCATCCTTTGAGGAAGTCTTCCACGAGGACGCGAATTTCTTCCGGAGTGCCGCACGGGGCGACAGGCATGAAAGCGGATTGTAGCAGG
>CAWCII010000014.1:0-104407 GCA_963795575.1 uncultured Actinomycetes bacterium
TCGCGACGCCGGCCGCAGCGGCGAGCGGGCTGTGGGGCGCGTTCAGCAGCGCGGCGGTCGCGGCTCCGCGCCCAGCGGCGGCGCGAACAGCGGCGATCACGTACGGCGCGCGACCGCTCGCCGACACCCCGAGCACGATGTCGCCGCGGATGACATCGTCGACCGCGGCGGCGCCCGCCGCTGCGTCGTCCTCCGCGCCCTCGACCGCCCAGCGCAATGCGCGGTCGCCGCCGGCGATGCGGCCCTCAACGCGGCCCGGTTCGAGTCCGAACGTCGGCAACAGCTCAGCCGCGTCGAGGACGGCGAGCCGTCCGCTCGTGCCCGCACCGACGATGATGTAGCGGTGCCCGAGCACGCAGCGCGGCAACGACCAGATCGACCGTTTCCGCGATCGCCGCGGCGGCGTTCGCCGCCGCGCTGACCGCTTCGCGCTGACCGTCGATGAGCAGCGCACGCACTCCAGCGTCCCGAGCGTGTCGATCCGCTCGGTCCGCGGGTCGCGCCCTTCGGTCGCCGGGAGCCCGCCGTCGGTGCTCACTCCAGCAGCGACTCCGCGAAGCGAAGCGCGCCGGGCAGCGCGTCGGCGGCGCGCTCGATGGACGCGCCCGGCAGGTCGCCGACGATGCGCGACTCGAGCAAGAAGGTCAGCAGGGTGCTCTACGCAGGAGCCCGCCGCTCAGCACGACGGTCGGCGAAGTATCGGTGAGGCCGACCCCGGCGGCGGCTGCGCGGACGAGTTGGCGCGAGATCTGCCGGCGGCCTGTTGCACGATCTGGTTCGCGGCGCGATTGCCCTTGCTCGCGAAGGCGATGATGGCCGGCGCGAGCGCGGCGAGCCCGGCCGGGTCGGGCGGCCGGTCGTAGAGCGCGGCGAGGAGTGCGGCGCGGTCGGGCGCGTCGAGCGCGCGCGCGACGAAGGCGGTCGTTTCGTCCGGACGCCGTCGGCCATCGAGCGCGCGGCCGTACAGCCGCACCGCCGCCAGGCCGATCGCGAACGCCGACCCCTCGTCGCCGGCCATGTAGCCGAGGCCGCCGACGTACGCGGTGCGTTCGCCGTGTTCGGCGTAGGCGAGCGATCCGGTCCCGGCGACGAGCGCGATCCCGGGGCCGGGCGCGGCGGTCAGCAGCACGATCCGCGCATCGTCGACGACGGCGACGCGCGCGGCCGGGAAAACCGCGGCAAGGCGCGCTTCGAGCGCGCGCGCCACCGGCGGCCGTCCGGCTCCCGCCGCGCCGACCGCGATCGCATCGACCGCCTCGCCGGCCGTCACCGCGCGCACCAGCACGGCCATCGTCTCGGCCGCTGCATCGAGCCCTGCCGTCGTCGGATTCGCCGCCCCCGCCTCCGACCGCCGCACTTCGACGCCGTCCCGCGCGTACGCGGCGCGCGTCCGCGATCCGCCGGCGTCGATGCCGACGACGTTCACGCCGCGACCTCGGCGGCGACGCGTTCCAAGAGCGCCGGCAATTCGACCGGCGCGAGCGCGCCGAGCAGGCGCGGGCCGCGCGCACCCGTCACCGCCGGCAGCCCGGCAGGGCGACCGCGCAGCAACTCGAGGCCGAGGACGGCGAAACGAATCGCCTCTTCGGCATCCACATCGATCCCGTACACGTCCGACCGTTCGACGGCCATCCCGGCGAGCGCGTCGCGCAACCCGTCGACGATCGCATCGTTGTGCGCGCCCCCGCCGCTCACGATCGTGCGCGTGGCATGCGGCGCGTGCGCGATGATCGCCTGGCGATGCTGCGCACGGTGAGCGAGGTCAACGTCGCGATCGCGTCGCTGAGCTCGAGCCGGTCGAAGCGCGGCCCGGTGGCGGTCGAGGAAGGCGCGGCCGAACTGCTCGCGCCCGGTCGTCTTCGGCGGCGCCTGGCGGAAGTACGGTTCGGACAAGAACGCATCGACGAGCGCGTCGTCGATCCGGCCTGCGCGCGCGAGCGCGCCGCCGCGGTCGAACCGCAGACGCTCATCGGTTCGCAGCGCCAGATACCCGTAGATCGGCACGTTCCCCCGGTCCGCTGTCGAAGGCGCGCGCGTCGCCCGGCGCGCCGCGCGGCGGCAAGATCGTGAGGTTCGCGATCCCACCGATGTTGAGGACGACGCGTTCTTCGTCCGGCGACGTCAGCAGCAGCGCGTCGACGTAGGGCACCAGCGGGGCGCCATGCCCACCGGCGGCGGCGTCGGCGCTGCGGAAGTCGTACGCGACGCTGCAACCGGTCAGCTCGCGAATGCGGAACGCGTCGCCGATCTGCAGCGTCCGGTGCGCGTCGCCGTCGTGGGCCAAGGTCAGCCCGTGCGATGCGACGATGTCCGCCTGGCGCGCGCCAACCGCCAGCGCCGCCCGGCCGAACGCGTCGCCCACCTCGGCGTGGAGGCGCAGCACCTCGAGCGCGTCGAGTTTCGCCGGCGGGTAGGCGCGCCCCATGATGCGCGCCCGCAGACCCCCCTCGAACGGGATCGTCGCGAACGCCTGGAGCTCGAACGCGTAGTGCGCTCCCGGGCGGAGCGCGACCCGGACGGCGTCGATCCCGTCGAGCGACGTGCCGGACATCAAGCCGACCGCGATCACGGCGCGAACGCCGTGACCGCCGCGTCGCACAGCGCGGCACGGACATCGCGAAGATCATGACGCCCGTAATGCACGGCATTCGTCAAGACGACGACCGAGAGGTCGCGCTCGGGATCCGCCCAGATGCAGGTTCCGGTGAAGCCGGTATGACCGAAGGTGTTCACCGACATCGCCGTTCCGCATGAATTCGCCGGTCCCGTTTTCAGTGCCCAGCCGAGGCCGCGCCGCAGGATCGGGTCGTCAGCCTGCTGGTCGATCGCGGCGAGTGCCAGCGGCCGCGGGAGCGGGGTCGAGCGGCCGTTGCGCGCCCCCAGGTACCACTCGCCGAGCAGCGCGACGTCGCGCGCGTCGCCGAACAAGCCGGCGTGGCCGGCTACCCCGCCCGCCAGATGCGCCTTCTCGTCGTGCACGGTACCGTGCACGAGGCCGGCCAGTCGTCGCGTTCGGTCGCCCGGACGGCCTCGCGCACCGCCGTCGCGAACGTCGTACGCCGCGCCCCGAACCCGCGCAGCTCCTGCTCGACGAGCGCGCGCAACGGCCGTCCCGCCGCGCGCGCGAGGACGACGCCGAGGGCGATGAAGCCGAGATCACTATAGACGACCCGCTCACCCGGCGCCGCGACGAGCGCGGCGGAGACCGCGAAGCGTTCGACGTTCTCATCGAGGAGCGTGCGATAGTCGGCGCCACTGCGAAAGCCGGCGGAATGCGCCAGGATCTGCCGCAGCGTGATCGGCGCATGCGCTCCTCCGCGCCACTCGGCAACGAGCGGCGCGAGCGGCCCGTCCAAGGTCAACGTGCCGCGCGCGACGAGCACCAGCGCGACGGTCGCAACGAACACCTTGGTGATCGAGGCGAGATCGAAGCGCGTGTCGACGAAGACCGGCCCACCGCCGTCGTCACGCAGCGTCCCGCGGCGCGCTCGTACGCGACGCGGCCGCTGCGCTCGACGCGGACGACGATTGCGCTGTACCGTGTCCGCAGATGCCCGCGCGATCAGTTCGTCGAGTCCACTCGCGCCGCTCATACGATGGCGATGGGAAGGTGGCCGGCGGCGGAAGCGACGCCGGTCAGCACATCGGCTGCACCGCGCAGCGCGAGTTCGTCGTCGCCGTAGAGGCAAGCGACGTTGCGCGCCTCGGGCCAGAGCGCCGCGTCGTACGGTTCGGCCGCTGAGAGGACGATCGCCTCCGGATGTTGCGCGAGGATCGCGGCGACCGCCGCCTGCTGCGCGGGGTGCAGATGCGCGCGCCGAACGACGAGGACGAGGTCGCGGCGCCCGAGCGAAGCGAGTTCGGTCACGAGCAGCGTGCGATCGTCCGCCGCCGGATCGAGCGCGACCCGCATCAGTTCGCTGCGCTTGCGGCGGTGCCGCAGCTCCGCACTGAGCGAGGCCGGGCGCATCGCGGCCGCCTCTCCGACGGCTTGTCGCCTCGGCCTCGAAGGAGATGACGCTGACCGGGAGCCCTTCGCGCAGGCGGACGTCGCCGCGCACGACCGTGACCGCGGCACGCGCGGCGGCCAGCGGGGCGTCTTCGTCGAGCGGGCCGTCATACGGCAACCGCTCCGCGCAGCGCTCGCGCAGCACCCGCACGCGCGCGCACGCCTCCTCGAGGCGGGCACGCGGCAACGTCCCGTCGGTGACGGCGAGTTCCAGCGCGTGTGCAGCACGTCGGCCGCGACCGCGAGCGAATGGCTGACCAGCAACAAGTCGACGCCGGCGCGGAGTCGCGGCGACACCAGCCGCCGGCGCTCCAGTTCGGCGACCGCCCCCATCTGCAGGCAATCGGTGCAGACGACGCCGGCGAAGCCGAGGTCTTCACGCAACAGCTGCACGACACGTGGTGAGAGCGACGCGGGCAGCACCGGATCGAGCGCATCGACGATCACGTGCGCGAGCAACACGAGCGAGACCGGCGCGCGCGCGAGCGCAGCGGCGAACGGGACCAACTCGCGGTGCGCGAGCTGGTCCGCGTCGGCACGCACGTGCGGGAGCGCGACGTGCGAGTCGAGCGCGACCCCGCCATGACCGGGAAAGTGCTTGAGCGTGGCGGCGACGCCGCCGCGGTCGAGGCCGCGCGCGAACGCGGCGGCAAATCGCCCGACCATAACCGGATCGCCGCCGTACGAGCGCGTTCCGATCACCGCATGCGCACCCGCGACGGCCGTATCGGCGACCGGGGCCAGGTCGACGGTGATCCCGAGCCGCGCAAGGTCGCGGCCGAGCAAGAGTCCGAGCTGCTCGCACCGCGCCTCATCGCGGCCGGCACCGATCGCCATCGCCGACGGCAACGCCGCGACCGGCGGGTCGCCGATGCGCGCGACGCGGCCACCCTCTTGATCGACTGCGATCAGCGGCGGCGGTGGACCGAGGTTGCGCAACGCGGCAATCAGCGCCGGCAACGCCTTGCCGTCCGTCGCGTTGCGCGCGAACACCAGCACCCCGCCGGGCGCGAACGCAGCGAGCTCGGCCAGCGGCGCGTCCGCTGCGCGTGCCCCGCTGAAGCCGACCGCGACGAGGCTGCGCGCCGCCACCGCCCAGTCCGGTCACTTCACGATGCGAATGATCTGCGCGACGTACTTTCCGCCCGCGATGCTGGCGAAGATCTGGACGCGTTGGCCGCGCTTGATGTCGATGATCGCACGATACCCCGCGCCGTTCCCTTGCACGCTCGTCGACGGCATCACCTCGACCTCGATCCGTCCGTGACCGGCCGCGTCGAGCGCAAGGACACTGCGCTGATAATCGACCGACGCCACCTTGCCGTCGATCATCCCGCCGTTGCGCGGCTCAGCCGGCAGCGGCGTCCCCACCGGCTGCGCCGAGGCAGCCTGGGCGGCCGACCCGAGCGCGAGCACGAGCATGACAAGCAGAGACCGCAGCATCAGCACTCGATGAACGTGCGCGGTCACGATGAGGTTCCAACGCCGACAGATATGCGGCGCGCGCTGCGGCATCTCCCCGTCGCGCGGCCGCCACGTGCGCGCGCAACGTGCGAATCGCGTCATCATCCGGCGTGCGGCCGGTCATCGCGAGCCGCAATGCGATCAAGGCTTCATCGGCGACGCGAGCACCGAGCGCCTCGAGCGCACGATAGAACGGTTGCGCTGCCGCGCTCGGCGAGCGAGCGCGGAGACGGCGATCGCTTCGTCCTTCGACGGCGTTCCGCCGAGCAGATAGGCGTCGACCGGGTGCAACTCCACTCACCGCTGCTTCGCCGCGGCCCGAGAACGACGCTCTCGGATCGAGCTGGTTAGTCGAGGTCTGCTTCGAGCGCCTCGGCCGTGCGCTGCATGACACGCGCGAGCAACGCGATCGCGCCCGCACGATTCGTGTTCAGCAGCATGTACTGCATACGATCGTTCGGATGAAGCACGACGAAAATCCCTTTGCTGCCCGTGGTGATCGACTTCAGGATGCGATCGATGAAGGCACGATCGTCATCGTCGAGTTGAACCGTGGCCGATTCTTCCGCGAGAAGATCCTTGAGGAACGTGTCGAGATTTTCGGGCACTTCCATAAAAAAGTCAGCCCCAGTCTTAGGTAGGCGTTCAGCGACGAGGTACTCCACTCACTATCGGCGTGACGTTGCGAACACTTGAGGGGAACAGACGATCTTTACGCCATTCGACGGACTGCTCGCTTGCCCAGGAGACCCTCGAAGCGTGGCACGCACGCGCGCCAGATTCGACCAACGGCCCGATCAGTCGAGCCCCTTGAGCGCCCCAGCGTCGCGTCGTAGTTCGGCTCATCGGCAATCTCGGGACCACGTCGATGTAGGCGATCGTGCGGTCGCGCCGGACGACGACGTTGGCCCGCGTCAGCAGGCCCAGTTCGGCGATCAACAGTCCGTAAGCGGGGCCGAACAGACCGGGTCGCGGAAGTCGGAGAGGTACGTGAGCTGCTGCGCTTCGTTCGCCTTCGACCACCGCGCTTGCGCGAACGGCAGGTCCATGCTGACGACGAACGCGGCGACGTCGGACGGCACTTCCGACAAGCGCCGGTGGAACGTCGATGTCTCGGCGCTGCAGACCGGCGTATCGAGCGACGGGACGACGATGAACAGCGCGTTACGCGCGCCGTCGTCGATCGCTTCGGTCAAGCGGAACGGCGCGAGCGCCGCCGTCGTGAGGACGAAGTCGGGTGCCGGGTCACCGGCGCGCAGGTGCGGACCGACCAACGTCATCGGGGTCCCGCGAAAGGTCACCGGGGACGACCGCGAGCCCCTCTTTTCCACGGGTACAGGCTTGGCATGAAGCCTCTCGACTTCCCGCCCGCCGCATGCACGGCGGCGGTCGTCCTCGCCGGGCTCCTGACGGCCTGCGGGGCCTCGTCCGGCGACACCAACGCAACCGTCTCCGCGGTGCAGGCCTCGGCCAACGACGCCCTCCTGACCGCCGGCGTCAAGGCGAAACTGATCGGGGTCGATCCGGACTCGACGACGACCCTCGGCGTCCACGTCGCCGGCGGCGTCGCGACCTACAGCGGCCATCGCAGCGACGCCGAGCGCGGGCGCGTCGATGCGGCCGCTCGGACAATCAAGGGGATCACCCAGGTGCGTGACGAGCTGCGGGTCGATCCGCATCTGCCGACGATCCGCGAGAGCGCCGGCGACGCCGCCTTGGCGGCCCGCATCGACGCCGAAATCCTGACCGCGACCGGCTCGACCGCCGTCCGGGTCGGCGTCCACAATGGCGTCGTCAACCTCTCAGGAAGCGGACTCAACCCGCAAGTGGAGTCGGCCGCGCTCGCCGCCACCCCCGCAACACCAGCGGGGTGCGAGGGGTCGTCAACCACATGGAGGGGCAACCGAATGTTCGATCGTGAGGGGCCGGGTGAGCAGATCGCGCGTGAACTCGGCATCGGGGCCGGGTTCGAGGCGGACGACGCGGAGGCGGCGCTGATCGAGCACGTCCGCGACGACGTCGACCGCGCCGTGCTCGAGGCGGCCATTCAGCGTCACCCGGAGCAGGTGCTCCCCGACCTCCCGCCCGGCGTGGCGCGCCGAGCGGTGGTCGAGGACGACTAGCGGGCGTCCGCCGTAGAGCGCCTATTCAAAGCGAAGGGCGACGATCGGGTCGAGCGCGACGGCTTTCGCGCGCCGGATAGTAACCGAAGAAGACGCCGACGAGCGCCGAGAACGCGACGGCGACAGCGCGAACGCTGCGACGCGGCGACGCGTCGCCGGCCAATGCGCGCCGAACGCGACGGCGAGCGACGCCGAGCGACGCCGATGATGACGCCGAGCGCCGCCGCCGGCGGTCGCGAGGACGACCGCCTCGATGAGGAACTGCCACAGGATCGCTGCGCGGCGCGCGCCGACGGCGACGCGCAAGCCGATCTCGCGCGTGCGCTCGGTCACCGAGACGAGCATGATGTTCATGATGCCGATGCCGCCCACCAGGAGCGACACCGCCGCGACGCCGGCGAGCAGCAACTGCATGACGGACGCGGTCGCCGACGCGGCGTTCGCGATGTCTTGCAGGTTGCGGATCGTGAAATCGTCGGGCGTGCCCGGCGCGATGCGATGGCGCTGCTTCGAGCAACGCCGTCGTTTCGGTTTGTACCGTCGCGACGTTCGCCGGATCGTCGGCGGACACGAGCATCGAGCCGAGCGTCGTCTGCCCGTCAGCCGCTCGAGCGCCGAGGTGTAGGGAATGAGGATCGTGTCGTCCTGATCTTGTCCCACGCCGCTCTGGCCTTTGGCGCGAGCGTGCCGACGACGACGAACGGCACGTTGCGGATCAGGATCGTTCTGCCGAGCGGATCGACGCCGTCCGGAAACAGATTCTGCGACGACGGTCTGGCCGAGCACCGCGATCTTGGCCGACGACGCCATCTCGCTTCGTCGAAGAACGTGCCCCGTCGCGATCGGCCAGTTGCGGATGAACGTGTAGGTCGGCGCGACGCCCGTGACGGTCGTCTGCCAGTTGTTGCCGCCTGCGACGACTTGCGCGCGCACGGTGACGGTCGGCGAGACGGCGGCGACGTGCGGCAGTTGCGCGATCGCGAGCCCGTCCGCGATCGTCAGCGTCGACGCGCCGCCGTTGCCGCTGCGCGCGCCGCCGTGATTGACGCTGCCCGGCAGCACGATGAGCATGTTGCTGCCGAGGCCGTTGATCTGCGTCGGCGACCGACGTGCGCGCGCCCGTCGCCGATGGCGACGGTGACGATGACCGCGGCGACGCCGATGACGACGCCGAGCATCGTGAGCAGCGAACGCGAGCGATTGCGCAGCAGCGCGCCGATCGCGATGCGCAGGGTCGAAGAGATGTTCACGACGGCACCAGCTCTCTGCTGCGCGTCGGCGCGATCGCCGACGATGCGTCCGTCACGGAACGTGACGATCCGCTTGCGCGTGCGCGGCGACGTCGGGCTCGTGCGTGACGAGCATGATCGTGATGCCGCGCTCCTCGTTGAGCCGCTCGAAGAGCGCCATAACGTCCTCCGACGAGCGCGTGTCGAGGGCGCCGGTCGGCTCGTCGGCGAGGATGAGGCTCGGCTCGTTGACGAGCGAGCGCGCGATCGCGACGCGCTGCTGCTGACCGCCCGAAAGCTGATTGGGATGATGGTGCGCGTAGCGCGCGAGGCCGACTTCGTCGAGCGCCGCCAGCGCCGCGCGGCGCCGCTGCCGCGTTCGGGCACGCCGGCGTAGAGCATCGGCAGTTCGACGTTCTCGAGCGCCGCTCGTGCGCGGCAGCAGATTGTAGGCCTGAAAGACGAAGCCGAGCGCGCGGCTGCGGATGTCGGCCAGCGTCGTCTTCGTCGAGTTCCGTGACGTCGCGGCCGTCGAAGCGGTACGTGCCCGAAGTCGGACGGTCGAGGAATCCGACGATGTGCATGAACGTGGACTTGCCGGAGCCCGACGGGCCCATCACGGCGACGAATTCGCCGCGGCTCGATCGTCAGGTCGACGCCGGCCAGCGCGATGACCGGCTCGCTCGGCCAGCGGGTAGACGCGGCGCAGGCCTGCGACTTCGACGACGGGGGCCATCAGTGCAGTCCCCGCATCGCACCGCCGCGCCGCCAGCGGGCGAACGGGTTGCGCCGCCGTGCGCGAGTTCGTCGGCGCTGCGCCGCGCGAGTCGCCGATCACGACCGCGTCGCCGGCGTCGCTGAGCGCGCCGTTCAGCGGAACGACCGCGGCTTGCGTGCCGCTCACGAGATCACGTTGACGGGGATCGCGGACGAGGCTTTCCGTCGCGCTGGACGAAGATGCGGCCGCGCGTTCCGGCGCTGACCAGCGCTGCGCGCATTGCCGGAGGTCGCACCCCACGGCGATGCTTGCCGAGCACTTGCAGCCGGCGGATTGCGCGGTGCCTGCGCCGGCGCCGAGTGTGCGGGCTGCCGCGCGATCCGGCCGGCGTGTACGTCAACGCGGCGAGCGGTACGATCGAGCGCGTTCGTCGCTGTCGCGACGTCGATCGAAGCGTTCGCCGTCATGCCCGGGCAGCAGCGCGCCGTCGCGATTCTCGACGAGCACGACCGTCGTATACGTGACGACGTTCTGCGGTCGTGACGGGATTGATGCGAACTTGCGACACGGTGCCGTGGAAGGTTCGGTTCGGATAGGCCAGCACCGAGAAGTCGACGCCGTCGCCCGGGCGCACGTTGCCGATATCCGGTTCACCGACGGCGAGATCGACTTCCATCTTCTCGAGGTCTTGCGCGATCGAGAAGAGGGTCGGCGTTTGGAAGCTCGCCGCGACCGTTTCGCCGACCGAAACGTTGCGCGCGACGACGGTTCCGTCGACGGGCGACGTGATGACGGTCTTCTGCAGGTTCGGTTCGGCTTGCTGCAGTTGCGCCTGCGCGCTCGCGATCGCGGCGTGGCTCGCGCCGGCGGTGCGACGCGCTGCGGTGCCGCTTGCGCAGCGGCGAGTGGCTGCGGCGCGCTGCGAGCGGCCTGCGCCGCGGCTCGCCTGCGCGGCTCGCCTGCGCGCGCGGCCTGCGCAGCGCGCTTGTTGCGCGCGCGGCTTGCGCGCGCTGCGAGCGCGGTTTGCGCCGCGACGAGATGCGAACGGTCGGCATCGGCTGGCTCTGCGCGATGTAGCCTTGAGACGAGCAGCGACTGATCGCGCGAGACGGTCTGTTGCGCGAGCGCGAGCGCGCTCTGCGCCTTCACGACGTTCGCGTGCGCCGTCGCGATCGCGGCCTCGTTCGACGCGCGCGGTCGCTTGCGGCGGCGCCGCGCCTGCGCGGCGGCCGCGACGGCGTTGCGCGCCGCGCCGTCCGACGTTGGCTTGCGCGCCGCGCGCGCCGGCTCGCGGCGCCTGCGCCTGCGCTTGGGCTTGCGCGAGTGCTGCCCGCGCCTGATCGACGCGCCTGGAACGTCGTGGGATCGAGATTCGCGAGGACTTCGCCCTTGCGGACGTGCGAATTGAAGTCGACGTCGATCTCGAGATCGTACCGGACTCTTGCGTGCCGACGGCAATCGTGTTCTGCGGGTTAACGGTGCCGGTGGCGGTGACGGTCTGCACGAGGTCGCCCTGCTCACCGGAGCGGTGACGTAGGTCGGCGCTCCGCCGGCACGTGACTGATAATCACGAGGCCGGTGACGACCAACGCGACGACGACAGCGCCGCTCCAGCGCCCGCAAGAGGCGCTTGCGCGGCGGCCGTGCCCGGATGACTTCGACGTGGGTCGCCACGCCGTTGGATGATGGATGTTCGATGGTGTTCATGATCGCTAACCCCGCTCAGGTGTTCGATCCATACAACCATCGACGGCCGCCGGATGTCGTTAAGCCGCTCTAAGAAGCTCCGGTGAGGACCCTGGCAATCGTGTAAACCGCTTCCTTACGCTCGTCCGGGCGCGGCCGCCGGCTGCGGCGGCAGCGAAACGGCGCCGTCGATCGGCAGGCGGCCGTCGGCCGGCGGCTTGCCGGCCGCGCCGTGCGAGGCGACGAAGTGTTCGGGCGCCAGCAGCGCATACATGACCGGGACGAGCACGAGCGTCAGCACGAGCGAGCTCGAGATGCCGCCGATGACGACGATCCCGAGCGGCGCGCGTGAACTCGAGCCGGGCTCGAGCGCGAGCGCGAGCGGGATGTTCCCGTGCGATGACCGAGATGCTCGTCATGATGATCGGGCGGAAGCGCGTGAACGCGCTCGCGCGGATCGCCGACAACTTGGCGATTCGCCGCTGCTCGCGCAGCGTGTTGGCGTAGTCGACCAGCAAGATCCCGTTCTTCCGTCACGATCCCGACCAGCAAGATCGTGCCGATCAGCGAGTACAGGTTCAACGTCGAGTGGGTCAGCCACAGCGCGCCGACGCGCGCCGACGGCCGCCACCGGGACCGAGAACATGATGATGAACGGCGAGCGGTAGCTGTTGTAGAGCGCGACCATCAGCAAGAAGACGAGCAGGATCGAGAGCACGAGCGAGGTCCCGAGCCCGACGAGGGTCTGCTGCATGAAGTCTTGCTGGCCGAAGGGCCACGGCGGCGGCGATCTTGCTGGTGGAGGCGCGAGCTGCACGAGCAAGAAGTTGCTCCTGCGCGTTTCGAGCGAGTAGCCGGAGGCGATGTTCGCTGAGGTGGATCACGTCAAGGCGGTCGGTGCGCGTGATCAGCGGCGAGACCGGGACGCTGACGAAGTACGAGAAGTCACCCAAGTGTCGCTCTACGGCCTTCGGCGAGGGGAAGTCCTCGGCCTTCGCTGGTCAGACATCGACCTCAAAGCTAAGACACTGACTGTCAGCAACAGGCCCGCGTCCTGGTCGAGTACAAGGTGCGCATCGAGGAGCCAAAGTCCCGCAACGGCCGCCGGACACTCCCGCTCGATGACGAACTTGTCGATGCACTCGACCGCGTTGCGCAAGAGGCAGATGGCAGAGAGCGGCGCTGCGGGCCCGGCCTACCGCGCGGGCGCTCACTGAGCTGGACTGGTACCGGGGCGGGGAGTACGTGGTCGCTGACCAGCTGGGCATCCCGGTGCACCCTGAGTGGTATTCGGACGAGTTCGGGCGGCTGCTCAAGCGGATCGGCCTGCGCCGGATCACCTTGCACGACTCGCGTCACACGACCCTGACGCTCATGGAGCACGCAGGCGTGCCGATCTCGATCGTGAGCAAGTGGGCGGGCCACTACGACGCCGCGTTCACCCAGCGAACCTACGTCCACGCGAGCACCCATGACCTGGAGCAGGGACGGAAGGCGCTGGCCCGTCTCCCATAAGTTCGCTTCGGCAGTTGTGAGAGATTGTGAGAGGCCGCGACTTCCGTAGCGGGAGAGAAGGTCACATCACGCCCGTGGATATGGCCCTGGCCTGCGGATTCTCTGGCGCGCTCGACAGGATTCGAACCTGCAGCCTTCTGATCCGTAGTCAGATGCTCTATCCGTTGAGCTACGAGCGCCCATCTTTAGTTGTGACCTGCGGTCTGGCCGGAAGTTTGCTTCTGCGGGACGCGTTCACGGCGGTCCGCTACTGCGATTCACTCCCGGGAACCTGCCCGACCTCGCAGACAAGGATAGGCCACTCCGCTCCCCCCGCGCACAGAGCACGCCTCCCGGCCGTCGCCAGCCAGGTTCCGGCAGGCGCTGCCACGGCCGGCGACGAACCCGGTCACTCCGGCTGGCCCGGCACGCCAGGCCACTTCGGCGGAACGCCGGCCGGGAGAGGCACGGCAAAGGCGTTCAGCAGGAATGACACGAGGGTGTAGTAGCCGCAGAGCGACACCAGCTCGACCACGCCAGCGTCCCCGAGAAGACGTTGCGCGGCGGCGTACGCATCCTGGCCGACCCGGCCCGTCCTGACGAGCTGGCGGGCGATCGTGTAGACCGCCAGCTCGTCATCAGCCTCGAAGGCCGGTTCCTCGCCCCGGCCTATGGCATCGACCACTGCGTCGGCCACGCCCTGCTTGCGGGCCATGCGGGCGTGCGTCCACCATTCGAACTCGGCCTTCCAGCGGGCACCCACGGTGATGATGGCGACCTCGGTCAGGCGGCGCTCGATCGAGGTCTCGAACCGCAGCACCCGGCCGAGCGACGTGAGGTCCGGCCGACGACCGGCGCGTGCACGAAGGCGTTGAAGGGGCCGACCAGCCCACCCTGCTCGTTGACCAGCGCCGCGCCCCGCGAGCCGGCAAGGCTGTCCCAGACTTCCTGGCCGGCGGGATCCAGGCCGTCACGGCGGAGGTAAGGAAGACGGCTCACGGCAAGACAATAGTGCGGGCAGAAAATCTTCGGTGAATCTTCGGGTGCGATGTCGATCTGGAGCCGCGCCGTTCGACGCCTGGGCAAGTGGGTGGCCGGTGAAGATCATCGGCCCGACCGGCCGGCCGCCGCCACGGCGCCCGGAGATCAGCAGAAGGGAACAAGACAATGCGATTCCTCGGATACACCCTGGCCGATCCCTCAGTGCCGATTCCGCCGCCGACCCCGGAGCTCATGGACGAGATGGGCAAGTTCGTCGAGGAGGCGACCAAGGCGGGTGTCCTGGTCGCCACCGGCGGCCTTGGTCCCGTCGAAGAGGCCACCAAGGTGACGCTCAGAGACGGGAAGTTCACCGTGCTCGACGGACCCTTCACCGAGGCCAAGGAACTGGTCGGCGGATGGGCGCTGATGGAGACCCGCGACCGGGACGAGGCCATCGAGTGGACGAAGCGGTTCCTCAGCATCGTGGGTGAGGGCGAGAGCACGATCCGGCAGGTCTACTGACCGTGACCGGAACGGCGGTCCCGCCGTGGTGCCCGCCGACATGCTCCGGGAGCAGCAGAACATAGCCGGGTGGTGCTGGAGCCGCGGACCCAGCACCACCCCGATGGCCGTGCCGCAGCGGCGGGCGGCTTGCTCCGGCCGGCCGCCGGATGGTGTCATCGGTTGTCGTGACGGCTTCGCAGACACATGCTGCGGTCGAGACCGTGGTCCGGATGGAATGGCCGCGGCTCATCGCCGGGCTCGCCCGGTACGCCGGTGACGTCGGGCTGGCGGAGGAACTCGCCCAGGACGCGGTGGTCGCCGCCCTGGAGCAGTGGCCGGAATCCGGAGTTCCGCGCAACGCCGGCGCCTGGCTGATGACCGTGGCCAAGCGCCGGGCCGTCAACCTGTTCCGGCGCAACCGGGAGCTGCATCACAAGTACGCCCAGATCGCCCGGGCGCTGGAGGCTGAGGGGAACAGCGTCATCCCCGACTTCGATGATGCCTTCTCCGACAACATCGGCGACGACCTGCTCCGGCTGATCTTCACCGCCTGCCATCCGGTCCTCCCGGTGCAGGCGAGGGTCACGCTGACGCTGCGGCTGGTCGGCGGCCTGACCACCGCCGAGATAGCACGCGCCTACCTCGCGCCGGAGCCGACGATCGCGCAGCGGATCATCCGGGCCAAGAAGACCCTGGCCAAGGCGCAGGTCCTGTTCGAAGTGCCAGGTCCTGAAGAGCGGCCGGCCCGGCTTTCCTCGGTGCTGGAAGTCATCTACCTCATCTTCAACGAGGGGTACTCGGCCACCGCCGGCGATGACTGGATGCGCCCGGCGCTGTGCGAGGACGCGGTGCGCCTCGGCCGTATCCTCGCCCAGCTCGCCCCCGAGGAGCCGGAGGTACACGGGCTGGTGGCGCTGATGGAGATCCAGGCGTCCCGGGTCCGCGCCCGGACCGGGCCCTCGGGGGAGCCGATCTTGCTGTTTGATCAGGACCGGCGCCGCTGGGACCGGCTCCTGGTCAACCGCGGGCTGGCGGCCCTGGCCCGGGCGGAGGAGCTTGGCGGAGCACGCGGCCGTTACGCGCTGGAGGCCGCCATCGCCGCCTGCCACGCTCGCGCTTTCCGCCCGGAGGACACCGACTGGGCGCGCATCACCGGCTTGTACGCCGTCTTGGCCGAGGTGATGCCCTCTCCGGTGATCGAGCTGAACCGCGCGGTGGCGGTGTCGATGGCATATGGGCCCCAGGCGGGCCTCGACCTGCTGGACCAGCTCGCGGCCCAGCCATCGCTGCACGGCTATCACCTGCTGCCCAGCGTGCGCGGGGATCTGCTGATGAAGCTGGGGCGCCCGGAAGAAGCCCGGGCCGAGTTCGAGCGCGCAGCCGCGCTGACCCGCAACGAGCCGGAGCGCGAGCTCTCCGCGCAGCGGGCCCGGACAGCGGCGGCCCAGGCCACCCGCCAGCGGTCATCATGACCGGCCTCATGCAGATCGTCCCCATGACGCCGGCCTATGCCGACGACATCGTCACCTGGCGCTATGACGCGCCCCATGACTGCTATGACATGGCGGCCGCCGACCCGGCTTTCCTCAGCGGCCCGGCCAATGGCTTTTTCGCGCTCACCGACACGACCGGGCTCATCGGCTTCCGGTCGCTCGGCCCTGACGGACAGGTGCCCGGCGGCAGGTACGACGGTTCCGCGCTCGATACCGGCGGCGGTCTGCGTCCCGATCTCACCGGGAAAGGGCTGGGCCGGGAGGCTGTCCGGACGGCCCTGGACTTCGGCCGGGACCGATTCGCCCCGGCGGCGTTGCGGGTCACGATCGCGACCTTCAACGTCCGGGCGCAGCGGGTGGTCAGATCGCTCGGCTTCCGTCACGTCGGCAGTTTCCGGGCCTTGGCCGGCGGCCGCGGCTACGAGATGCTGATCCGGTCCGAGCCCGCCCGGCCCGACTGTCCCGTGGAGTGATGCGTGGCTACCCGAACCCTGCTCTGGCGCGGGCTCGACGCGCCCCGGATGGAGATCGTGTACGTCGAGAGCCTGGACCGCGCGCACGGTACGCAGATCGGCGTCAGCTACGAACTGCGCTGGCGGCTGGACGGCCAGGTCCTCGACCTTGAGGTGGCCGGCGGCCCCGCGGCCAGGGTCGAGCTTGGCGACGCGGATTTCTTCGATCTGCACCATTCGGCGTTCTTCAACTCGCTTCCCGTCGCCCGCGACCGGCTCCTGGAGGGCGCTCCCGCCCGCGAATACACGATGCGCTTCGTTCGCGTCCCCGAGCTGACCGCCGAACGCGCGCGGCAGCGTTACGAGCCGCTGGGAAACCGCACCGTGCACTACCGTTCGGCCGGATTCGAGGCCGACATCAGCTTCGACGATGACGGCTTCGTGGCCCTCTACCAGGACTATCTCGAACGGGTCGGGTGATGACATGCTGATCAAGGCCTGCCTGAACGGCGGTACCACCCGGGAGCAGCATCCGTCGGTGCCGCGCACGCCGGAAGAACTCGCCGCCGACGCGCGGGACGCGGTACGCGCGGGCGCGGGAGCCATCCACGTGCATCCGCGAGACGCCGCCGGAGCCGAGACTCTGGAGGCGGACGCGGTGCTCGCCGCCGTCCGGGCCGTCCGGGCCGCGGTCCCGGAGATCCCCGTCGGGGTGACCACCGGGATCTGGGCGGTCAACGGCGACCCGGCGCGCCGGATGGAACTCGTGTCCGGCTGGGCCGGGGACGACCGGCCCGACTTCGCCTCGGTCAACCTCTCCGAACCGGGCGCCGGCGCGCTGGCCGCCGCGCTGCGCGGGCTCGGGATCCCGGTCGAAGCGGGGGTCTGGACGGCCGAGGACGCCGACCGGCTGGCCGCCAGCGACTTCGGGCCGACGGTGATCCGGATCCTGATCGAGCCACGGGACAGCTCCCCCGGCGCCGCGGTGGCCACGGCCGCCCAGGCGGACGAGGCGCTCAGCCGGCACGGCCTCCGGGCGCCGCGCGTCCACCACGGCTACGGGATCGCGACCTGGCCCGTGATCCGGGCGGCTCTCCGGCACGGCCATGACATCAGGGTCGGCCTCGAGGACACCACCGTGCTGCCCGACGGCAGCACCGCCGCGGGCAACGGCGAGCTGGTCGCCGCCGCGGCCCGGCTGGCGGCCGAGGCCGGGCACCGGCTCTGAGGGCGCCGCCGAGCAGGCCTGCACGGCCGCGCTGGCCTCGTGCCGGGCGGCGGGCGACCTGGCGAATCTGAGCGGCCTGCTGTGGCACATGGCGATCGTGGATCTGCGGGCCGGCCGGGTCGGCGACGCGGCGGCGCACCTGCGCGAGCAACTCCAGATCGCCATGCAGACCGGGCTGCGGCCGACCCTGCTGGCCGGCCTGGATGGCCGCCGCCACCGGTGCGCGGCCACCCGGCGCACGGCCGAGGCGGTCACGGGCCCCTGCCGCGGGCCCGGCGGGGCGAGCGAGCCTATGGCTGAGGGCCGGGAACACCGGCCAGTCCGCCGGCAGATAGGACGGGGCCATGACCGAACTGCTTACCGAGCAGAGAACTCTGGGCCAGGGCCGAACGGGCTGCCGTTGCCCACCGCGGCTGACGCGGTGACCGTCATCCTCGACGGGGTGCGGCCGGGCACCTGGCGGATCCTCGTCGGCGAGGACGCGAAGATGATCGACGCGGCGGTGCGCGCGAAGCCCGAGGCCGCCTGCGACTACGCCGAACTGTTCAGCAAGCCGGCGGAAGAGCCAGCGACCGCAACACCTGACCGGTAGCAGCACGCGGAGAGGGAGGCAGTCATGGGTGGACAGGAAAGCGCCCGTCCCGCTCGCCCGGCGACCATGGCCGGGACGACGCAGCAGGGCCGGATGAGGCGATTTACCCGGCGGTCCGCAGCGGCCGGCGTGTCGCTGGCGGTAGCCGCGGGGCTGGCCGTGGGCGGTTGCGGAAGCAGCAGCAAGCCGGCGGCGCTGCGCTGTTCGCCCACGTCCGCGGCGGGCGGGGGGAGTGCGGCAGGCGGGGGGAGTGCGGCGGACGCCCCGGCCAGCCCGGCGGGCAGCGCGGGCCGGGCGGGTGGCCCGGCCAATCCGGCGACCGCGGCGGGCTGGACGCTGCCGGGCGGCAACCTGGCGAACACCCGGGACGTCGCCAGCGCAATCACCAGCTCGAACGTCGCCAGGCTGGGCGTGGCGTGGACCGTGCCGCTGCGGATACCCATTTCGCACACCGACGGTGCCTACGCGACCACGCCGGTGGTGGTGAACGGCGTGGTGTACGTCCAGGATCTCCGAGTCGAACGTGATGGCGATCAGCCTCGCCACCGGCAAGGTCCTGTGGCGGCACACCTACAACTCGCCCAACGGCGGCCCGGACGGCGTCAACGCGACCCACGGAGTTGTGTACGGGGCGACGAACCACGCCGCGTTCGCCCTGTCGGCGGCCACCGGCAGCGCAGCTGTGGAGCCGGACGCTGATCCGCAACGACCACGAGGGCATCGACATGGCCCCGGGCTACAACCACGGCACGGTGTACGTGTCCACCGTGCCGTCCAACCCCACCCTGGGTCAGTACCTCCCCAACGCCAAGGGGACTCTGTGGGCACTGGACGCCGCAACCGGCGCGCCGGAGTGGAGCTGGGACGAGGTGCAGGACCTGTGGGGCAAGCCGGGCATCAACTCCGGCGGCGGCCAGTGGTACCCGCCGTCGTTCGACGCCCAGGGCAACATCTACCTCGGCGTGGCCAACCCCGGCCCGGTCGGC
This sequence comes from uncultured Actinomycetes bacterium, assembly GCA_963795575.1. GTDB lineage: Bacteria > Actinomycetota > Actinomycetes > Streptosporangiales > Streptosporangiaceae > PALSA-505. Next base: position 18,960 of record CAWCII010000014.1, read on the forward strand.
GGTGCTCGCGGCTACCCGTGGGGGACCAGCAGGCCCGGCCCGGACCTGTACACCGACTCGGTGGTGAAGCTGAGCCCGGCTGGCAAGCTGCTGTGGTACTACCAGCTCACCCCGCACGACCTGTTCGACTGGGACATGCAGAACTCGCCGGTGCTCACCACCGCCCGCGGGCGGCCCGTGGTGATCGACGGCGGCAAGGCCGGCATCCTGATCGAACTGGACGCGCGGACCGGAAAGCTGATCTGGAGGCTCCCGGTGGGCGTGCACAACGGCCACGACCGCGACGGACTGCTCACCGAGTACGCCAAGCCCTCCTCGCACATCGACCTGCCCGGGCAGTTCTGCCTCGAGCCCGGCATATACGGCGGTGTCCTGACCCAGCTGGCCAGCAACGGCTCGACCACCTTCGCCGCCGTGAACGACCTCCCGGCGCCCCTGTGCGGGACCGGCACCGGCTGCTCGATATCGCAGTCCGCCGCCATCGAGGCGGTGATCAAGGGCACCGGCGAGATGGTCGCGGTTAACCAGGACACCGGGAAGCCCGAATGGGACACCAAGCTGCCATCCTCGCCGTACGGCGCCGCCACGGTGACCAACAACGTCGTGTTCACCACCACGTTCCACGGTGACCTGTACGCGCTCAACGCGGCCACCGGCGCGATCCTGCTGAAAACGCCGCTGTCGGCCGGCACCAACGCACCGGTCGCCGTCAACGGCGACTACGTCATCGCCGGCGCGGGCGCCCCGCTGGCCAAGGCCCAGCAACCGATGATCATCGCCTACAAGCCCGGCGGCACGGGCAAGCTCCCCGACACTGTCGGCCCGTAGCCGTCCGCCGGCGAGCAGGCAGACGCGAGCGCGCCCGTCATGGCGGTGCGGCGGGCCCGCCTTCCGGATGGCTGATCGGCGCCAGGTGTGTAGGGTCTCACGGCGCATGACATGTCAATCTTGCGCTACCTGGGCTTTCCCGCTCGTCTCACGGCGATGACATCAAGCTCAGTCTCAAACCGGTTCCCGCTTACCACACCTGCCGGGGAGAGATCGTGCTGTCGGGCATGAGTCCCGCCGACCTGGCGTGCCTCATGTTGCTGCTACTTACACACGCCGGCACGTCGGCGTGCGCGTATCGACCTGCCCCAGAGGGCCACGGCCAGGCCGAGGCACACGACGGAGATCGCGGCACCGCAGTACTGGATGAGCGCGAACAGCAGCGGATGGCCCCAGCCGAGGCGGCCGGCCAGGGCGGCGGCGAACAGCCCCGTTGATACCGCCAACCCGCCCGCGGCTGCCCAGCGGCGAGCGCCTTCACCGGGTCGCCGGCGGGCCAGGCAGACGATGAAATCGGTCAGGCAGAACGACCAGAACGCCGCGTACCTGCCCAGGCTCGAGCCGAAGATCCCCAGGTAGACGAAGTATCCTAGGAACGCCAGCATGGCCGCGAACACGGGCAGCCAGAGCACATTCCAGTCGGCCTTGCCCTGGTGCGCTCCCCGGTATCTGTATGAGCCGGGCGCGAGGGTCGTCCCGCGCAGCGTGTCCGCGGCGAAGCCCAGCATCCGGGCTACGCGGCGCGCGGTCGGCCTGACCTCGGGATCATGGAGGATGACCGGCAGCTCCGCGGCCCACTCCTGGTACCGCTGGTCGCGGGCCCGGGCCGACAGGCGTCGGCAGGCGCGGCGCACCAGGTACTCGCCCGCTCGCAGCGCCCAGCGCTCGCCGCTCATCCCGCCCTCCCCGGGGCTGGCCTGCGCGGCGCGCGGGCCGGCGTGCTGCGCCGGGCGGCCGAGGCCTGGGCGAGTTCCAGCCGCGCCACCCGGATGCCCTCGCCGGTCATCCGGTAATACCGTCGTGGCCGCTGCCCCTCCTGCTCCGGGGTTTCCCAGGCGGAGGCCACCAGCTTCTGGCCCTCCAGCCGGGCCAGGATCGGGTACAGGGTGCCGCTGGGCAGCCCGGCCGCCTTCATCAGGTCATAGCCGTAGCGCGGCGCGGCCGGATCGTCCAGGAACGCCCGGAGCACGCGCTCCAGCGGCGCGGTCATCCTCACGCATAGAATTCTACATATGTAGGAACTAGGCGGCAAGGCGAGGAGTGGTGCTCGTGATAGCAGGCCGAAGTCTTCGCCCTGACCGGCGCACGCGCTTCGGTGCGCAGCCGGTGAGAACTCGGGTCAGTCGGCCGCCTGGGTCACTTAGGGAGCGTTTCCGGGGAGCAAGCCCGCCGTGTCTCACGACGATGTCGTATACGACACCGGCCCGCCATTGACCGTGAGAATCTGCCACGCGGCGTGAGACCCTACAGGTGCCCGGTCAGCCCGGTGCCATGTCCACGAACCGGCTGTAATGCCCCTGGAAGGCGACCGTCACGGTGGCGGTGGGCCCGTTCCTGTGCTTGGCCACGACCAAGTCGGCCTCGCCTGCCCGCGGTGACTCCCGCTCGTAGGCATCCTCCCGGTGCAGCAGGATCACCATGTCACTATCCTGTTCGATCGAATTGTGCAGGTTTATCCCATTAGCGACGAAGTTGTGGGTATCCTTTACGGTCGCGTCGTAAACGGGCTGCGGGCCCAGGTCCTCAATGGCCACTATCCGGTCCCAGTAAATGTCACTGCTCGCGACCTGCCTGAGCACCGCCGAATCCAGCGCGTTCGCGCAGCGCATCAGCCGTTCCCGTGACGGGCAGCTCTTGTAGAGAGCTGACCCGCAGTAATGGGTGCCTATCGCCGCCTGGAACTGGCGTTCAGACAGGCCTGCGCGGATGCGCTCAGCCTTGACGAGGTCCCAGACCCGGGATGGCAGGGTGTCGGTGTTCGTGTTGGCCGGCCGTCCGTGCAGGAACGCGAGAAGCTCATCGACCAGCTTGCCGCGGGCGCCGTGGACGCCGATTTCCCGGCAGAACGTCCGCAGGCTGGGACCGTCGGCCACGATCACATGAAAGCCCGGGCGGTAGCCGGACTTCACCACCTGCCGGATGCGGGCGACAATTCCGAGCCGGGCGAGCAAGAGCGCGACTCCGTCGGCGAGTTCCCGGCTTGACGATGAGTAGTAGACCTTCGGCGCGTTCTTGCTGCGCGGAACCGTCACGTTTCCGTCGGTCGCCCATAGATGCCGCAGAAAAACGGCGATCTCCCGGTTGTCCGCCGAGTAAAGAACGACGGGGATGCGTTTCTGCTGCGACCTCAGGTCCGATATTCCCAGTTCCAGGAACCAGGCGTGCAGCGGATTGAGCCGCCCTCGCGCGCACCTGTGCGGCGCGGGCAGGTATGCGTGGAACCAGGTTCCCTGCGCGACTCGCCGCGCGGTGATGCCGAATTCCGCCGCCGCCGCGGCCTCTACGAAAGCCAGGTTGGCCTCGTCGGCGGATGTGTAGTGCACCGGCTGCGTGCGCAGCACGCACCCATCGCCGATGAGATGCGCCAGCAGGCCCAGCCGGTGCTCTGACCAGCCGAGGCCGACGCCGATGGGCTCCGGAACGCGGCGCGCTATGCCCACCCGGCCGCCGACGGTCAGCTCCTCCAGCGGCGTCCAGCCGTCAAAGGTGAGGAAGGGGTGATTTCCCGACGCCTTGACCTCTCGGCCTGACGCCAGGCGCAGCCGGTAGACGTCCTTGACGCCAGAGGGGAACACGTCGGTGAGAGGTGATGGCACCAGGCGCTGATGCTGATCGAGGGACCAGACGAGGATGTCCCGATGGCCGCCCTGCAGCAGCTCGGCGAAGGTGACCGGCGCCCCGGTGTCCGCGCGGACCAGCGCCGCGTCCGCCGTCAGGCAACCCGACTCGCGCAGGTCAGAGAGCATGGGACGCTTGTCCGTGCGCTGCTCGGGGCCGCGGTTCAGCTGCGAGACCGCCACCACCGGGACGTCAAGCTCCTTGGCGAGCAGCTTGAGCGACCGGGACATATCCGACACTTCCTGCTGCCGGTTCTCCACCCTCCTCGGCGAGGACATCAGCTGCAGGTAGTCGATGATCACCATGCGCAGGTCATTGCGCTGCTTGAGGCGCCGGCACTTGGACCGGATCTCCATCAGGGACAGGTTGGGCGAGTCGTCGATGTACAGCGGCGCGTCCGCGACCTCGCTCATCCTGCGGGCCAGCCGCGTCCAGTCGTCATCGGTCAGCTGGCCGGTGCGCATGGTCTGCAGCGGCACCCGCGCCTCGGCCGACAGCAGCCGCATGGTGATCTCGTTGCGGCTCATCTCCAGGCTGAACATCACGGTGGTCATCCGGCTCTGCACCGAGGCGGCCCGGGCGAGGTCAAGGGCCAGGGTCGAATTGTGGGTCGGAATCCATGAACGTCCGGCCAGATACGTGTGGTCGGCGTTGTCCACCTGCACGCAGCGGACGGGCACACTCGGGATAAGCCGCACGTCCGTGATGAACCGGCAGCGTGTCGCCGGGCAGGCCCGGGTAGTTTGCCGCGCGAGTTTCCGCGTCAGCCGGAACACCTTGTCGGCCGGCGTGAACGTGACCATGTAGCACGTGAAGCTTTCCTCGGTCGCCCCCTTCACCTGCTTGGTCGTCATCGTGGCGCGGTAGCCCAGGCTGAGTACGAGTTCCAGGGTGCCGGCGGCAAGCCGGCGATTGGTCACGCCGAACTGAATGGTTCCGTTCCTGTCCACATACCCGCCGGTGTCCAGGAGGCCGGCCAGCAGCGCCCGCCGCTGCGCCTCGGCTGCCCGCAGGTACTCAACCGGAACGTGCTTGCTGCCGAGCACGCCTAGCTTGCGCAAGATAGCCGTGGTGCTTCCGTGGTCGATCCAGCAGGCCCAGCACATCCGGCCGCCGCTGGAGGTCCGGCCGCATTCCGGGCACTCGGGCGGCCGGGAAGGCCCCAGCCCGGCGCGCCGGTGAGATGAGCTCAACCTGCCACCGCAGCTGCGGCCGCACGTCCGGACCCGGACAGTCCGTGGCCTGAAGGGCTTCCCGCACATAACGCAAGGGCGCTCGGGAACCGGGGCCGGCGCTGGGAGCCGGATGGCGTACCGGAGTCGTGCTGCGGGTGACTTCACGACCCGAAGGCCCTCGGCCTCTATCTCCCTGATTATTTCCGGGTCAGCGCTGGCGAGGCGGCAGCTCCTGGCTGTCCCGTCGCCGAGCCAGGCGCCCAGGGCGTACGGGGGGAACGGCAGGTCCCTCGCCGGCAACTCGGCAGCCTGGGTCACGGCGACCGCGTGGTTGAGGCGCCCGTCGGCGGGCGAGCGCAGGGTGGCGGCGATCTGCGCGGTGGTCGTGATTTCGTGGTGGGCTGCGGCTGTGGCCGCGTTCCTGGGCCGGTCCGCCTGCTGCGCCATGGCGGTCATGAGCGCATGCCGCGACGAGTACGCCGGCGCGCGCCGCACGTACGAGCGCACCTGGCCCTCGGCCTTTACCGGGACTGTCGCCGGGGCGAGGCCGGCTTTGCGCCCGGCGGCGGGCATCACATTCCGGAACTCCGGGCCCACCGTGGCCAGCACTTCCGCGCCCGTCACGCAGCGGTCTGGCTCGCGCAGCGCCGCGGCGCAGGCGTCCTGAAGGCGTGCCCTGGAGACCTCGGGCCAGTACCAGGCCGTCCGATTCTCGGCTCGCTGACGCCGGCTCGCACTGGTGGTTGTCCGCCACTGGTGCTCAGCGTCGGCGACGATGACCGTGCCGTCGTCGAATTCCACCTCGAAGCACGGGCGGCCGGGCATGACCTCCGTGGCGGCAAGGACGCGAGCCGGCTTGCCGTCCGCCCCGATCAGGTGATCACCGGCCTGGACCTCGCCCATGGTGGTCCAGCCAGCAGGGGTCGGCAGCGGCGTGTCCAGGGCGAGCGCCTTGCCCAGGGCCGGCCTGGCAGCTATGACGACCATCTGGCCGGGGTGCAGGCCGTTGGTGAGCGCGTCCAGGTCGGCGAACCCGGTCGGCACGCCGGTCATCCGGCCGCCGTGGCTGCCGATGGCCTCGATCTCGTCCAGCGTTCCCGGCATGATCTCCGACAGCGGCAGGTAGTCCTCGCTCACCCTCCGGTCGGTGACCGCGTACACCTCGGCCTGCGCCTGGTCAACGAGGTCGTCGGCCTCGCCGTCACCGGAGTAGCCGAGCTGGACGATCCGGGTGCCGACCTCGACCAGCCGCCGCAGGACGGCCCGCTCCCTGACGATCCGGGCGTAGTAGCCGGCGTTGGCCGCGGTGGGCACGGAGGCGATCAGCGTGTGCAGGTAGTCCGCGCCGCCCACCCGGGCGACCTCGCCGCGCCGGGTCAGCTCCGCCGCCACGGTGACCGCGTCGGCCGGCTCGCCGCGGCCGTACAGGTCGAGGATGACCTCGTGCACGATCTGGTGCGCGGGCCGGTAGTGGTCGTGCGGCCTGATCACCTCGAGCACGTCGGAGATGGCGTCCCTGGACAACAGCATCCCGCCGAGCACGCAGCGCTCGGCGTCGATGTCATGCGGCGGTGTCCGCTCGAAATCCCCGCCCCGCGGTGCGATCTCGGTGACGCTCACCTGCCTGCCGCCTCCCCTGCACCCAGCATCATTCGCGACTGTGTTCGGTCGCCTGAATCCTTTGTAGCCGACCCCTACGACAGTCTTCCTGACGCCACACCGGCGGCCAACCCCGGATGTGCAGGCCCCTGTGGATAGCTTGTGCAGACACGCCGCCCGTGTTGTGCGCAGGCTGGGGGTGTCGCTGGGGAGATTGCTGGTTACGCGCCGAAGTCGGGCTCTCTACCTGCTGTTATGTGATTCACTGGCTGTGCGCAAGAAAAACTTTTCCGTATCCGTGGGCATCCCGACGGTCAGAAGTTATCCACACACGGAGGATGAGCGGCCGCCGTCGGCCGGGGTGCCGCCGGCAGGCCCCGCGGAGCTGCGCGCCGACTCCGGAGCGGCATGCCGATTCTCCTCGTCCGGATGCGCGCCGGGGGGCCGCCGCGCTATCGTTCGAGTGTGTGTTCGACCTCCGGAGAGGCGCTGGAGGAGCTCATCCGGGCCATCGACGAGCTGGCGGCGGAGGGTAGCACCGGCGCGGCGCCCGGCCAGCTGGCCGGGCGCATCGCCCGGCTCTGGGGGATGGTGACCGAACTGGATCCTGAGCTCGCCCGCCGCCGCTCGGAGTACGAGCGCACGCCGGACAGCTGAGCGCCTGTCGAGGACTCATCTTCGTCGCGAGCGCTGATCGGCTGCCGCGCACGCAGCAGGGGCAGGGGCCCTCAACAGGCCCTGGTGCGCGGCTGTCAGCGCCCGGCGCTCGGGGCGCCGACGATCTCGATGTCAACCGAGGCGCTGACCTCCGGGTGCAGCCGCACCGAGACCTGGTGCGAGCCCACGGTCTTGATCGGGTTGGTGACCTCGATCCGGCGCCTGTCGAGCTCGGGACCGCCCGCGGCGCGGACCGCGGCCGCGATGTCAGCCGGGGTCACCGAGCCGAACAGCCGGCCGCTGGCGCCCGCGCGGGTCTCCAGCCGGACGGCAAGCGCCTCCAGCTCGGCCGCGGCGCGCCTGGCGTCGTCGAGACCCTGGATCGCGCGCGCCGAACGCGCCCGCTTGATCAGGCCGATCTGCTTCTCCGCGCCCCGCGTCCAGGGCATCGCGAGCTTGCGGGGTACCAGGTAGTTGCGCCCGTACCCGCCGGCCACCTCGACCACGTCGCCCGGGCCGCCGAGGCCGCCGACTTCCTGGGTGAGGATGAGTTTCATCGGTGTGCGGCTCATCGGTGCGATCCCCCCGGCCTCAGCGCGCGGTGCTCGTGTAGGGCAGCAGCGCCATCTCACGCGCGTTCTTGATCGCGGTCGCGACGTCGCGCTGGTGCTGCGTGCAGTTGCCGGTCACCCGCCGGGCCCGGATCTTGTGCCGGTCGGAGATGAACTTGCGCAGCAGTGCCGTGTCCTTGTAATCAACGTAGGAGATCTTCTCCTGGCAGAACAGGCACACCTTCTTCTTGGGCTTGCGTATCGGTGCCTTGGCCATCGTGGTGCTCCTCTGCAGAGCCCCGCGTCAGCGGGGATGGTCGGTTCCTGGGGTAGCGCAGTGGGTCAGAATGGGGGCTCGTCCGTGGTCCCGCCGTCGCCGGACTCCGCCGCCCACGGGTCGTCGGCGGCCCGGGCGGCCGAGCCGCCGTATCCGCCGGACTGGGCGGGCTGGGCGCCGGGGCCACCCTGGCCGCCGTATCCGCCGCCGGACCGGCTGGACTTGGTGACCTTGGCGGACGCGTTGCGCAGCGACGGGCCGACGTCATCCACTTCGACCTCGTAGACGGTGCGCTTCTCGCCCTCCCTGGTCTCGTAGGAGCGCTGCCGCAGCCGCCCGGAGACGATCACCCGCATGCCCCGCTGCAGGCTCTCGGCCGCGTTCTCGGCGGCCTGCCGCCACACGTTGCAGCTGAGGAAGAGGCTGTCGCCGTCCTTCCACTCGCCCGTCGCGTTGTCACGGAACCGCGGCGTGGAGGCGACACGGAACTTGGCGACGGCCTGCCCGGTCTGGGTGTAGCGGAGCTCCGGATCGTCGACGAGATTCCCGGCGATCGTGATCTGTGTGTCGCCTGCTGCCATGGGGCTGCTCCCGGTCGTTCGGCTGGTGGGTCTGTCGCGGCCTGATCCGGCCGCTCAGTGGCGGTCGGGGCGGAGAATCTTCGTCCGCAGGATCGCCTCGTTCAGGTTCAGCTGGCGATCCAGTTCCCGGACCGCGCCGGGCTCCGACGTCAGGTCCACAACCGCATAGATACCATCGAACTTCTTATCGATACCATATGCTAGCCTGCGACGACCCCACACGTCAACTTTGTTGAACGCTTCCGCCGCTGGTCTGGATGACCGTGAGAAACTGGTCGAGCGAGGGCTGCACGGTACGCTCCTCGAGCTCGGGGTCGAGGATGATCATCATCTCGTAGTGGCGCATGGGCGGACCCGGCCTCCTCTGGACTGACGCGGTCACGGTGTTCGGTGACAGGAGGTGCGGCGCACCGCGAAAAGGGCGCCGCAGCGCGGTCAGCTTACCAAGAGTCAGCGGGTGAATTTGACCGAACGGTACCGGGTGAGGTCATTCGGTCCGCGGCGGCCTGCCGGGCGCCAGCCGGGCCGCGATTCCCGGCGCGAAGACAGGAGCCATCACCGAGACGTCTTCGCCACTCCGCAAGTGGCTGCCATGGCTTGGCCGCTCGCTGCCCGCCCGGGCCGAGCATGCCGCGCCGGTGCCTTTAGGCTCGGGGGATGACGAGGATCGGGGCTCATGTCCACCGCGGTGACCCGTTCGCCGCGGCGACCGCCTGGGGCGCGCAGGCCGCGCAGTTCTTCCTCGGCGACCCGCAGGACTGGAAGGCGCCGGCCTTTCCCGGCGAGCCGGCCGCGCTCCGCGACGCGTTCGCCGGGGCAGGGATCGACATCTTCATCCACGCTCCGTACCGGATCAACGTCGCGACCACCAACAACCGGATCCGGATCCCCAGCCGCAAGCTGCTCGGCCAGTACCTGGAAGCCGCCGCGGCCATCGGCGCGGCGGGCGTGATCGTGCACGGCGGCCACGTGGACGCGGGGGCAGATCCCGAGCAGGGCTACGAGAACTGGCAGAAGGCGGTGGAGCGGGTCGAGCGCCCGGTGCCGATGCTGATCGAGAACACGGCCGGCGGTGACCGGGCGATGGCCCGGGGCCTGGACGCGGTGGCCAGGCTCTGGGAGGCCATCTCCGCCGGGCTCGGCGACAACATCGGCTTCTGCCTGGACACCTGCCACGCGTACGCCGGCGGCGAGGACCTGGCCGGCATCGCGGACCGGGTCAAGGCGATCACCGGCCGGATCGACCTGGTGCACTGCAATAACTCGCGGGACGAGCAGGGATCCGGCCGGGACCGGCACGCGGGCATCACGGACGGGACGATCGGCCCGGCGCTGCTGCTCGACGTGATCCGCGCGTCCGGGGCCCCGGCGGTCTGCGAGACGCCCGATCCCGCCAGCGACATCCGCTGGATCCGCGCGCAGCTTTCCGGCTGACGCGGGCCGCCCGCGCCAGCCCCGGACCGCGGCCGGCCGACGGTCCGGCGCAGCCCTGCATGACCTGGCCAAAGGCGGTCCATGTGACATTGCTGTCGTCCCCACACGGTCGATGTGACATCGCTGTGGTTGAAGGCCCGTGTCCCCGTAAGGCTGTGGATACTGCTGCGGCTGGGCCCTGGACGCGCAGTGCCGGGCCGCGCTGGTCAGGCTTCCCGCGGGCCGGCCGCCCGCCGCAGCCGTACCCGCAGCAGGAAACGGTCGGGCACCCCGGCCAGCACCCCGCCCGCGGGGTCGTCGATACCGCCGGCCCGGACCACGTCAGTATCCGGGCGCAGGATGTCCTTGACCACCAGGACGCAGAGCAGCAGCACCGCGCCGAACCGGGCCGCCAGGGCGGCGAAGTACAGATCCGGGCCGATGCCGCCGGAGCCGCGGTCCACGGTGAGCAGGTAGGCCCAGATCGCGAAGAAGTAGCCGATCTCGGCCACCTGCCACAGCGCGTACGACCAGAGCCTGGGCCGGGCCAGCACTACGAGCGGCGCCAGCCAGATGACGTACTGCGGCGACCACACCTTGCTGGTCATCAGGAACGCCGCCAGGATCAGCAGCAGCAGCTGCGGCAGCCGGGGACGCCGGGGCGCGGCCAGCGCGAGCACCGCGATGGCGGCGCACGCCAGGCAGAAGGCCGCCAGCGACAGCTGGTTGAGCGTCGTCACCGTGGTGGTGCCGAGCAGCGGCCAGCGCAGGTACTCGAGGAAGTACCAGATCGATCCCCAGTCGGCGGGCCGGTGCTCGCTCAGCCAGTAGAAGGTGTCCCAGCCGCTCGTGGCGACGATCATGACCGGAAGGTTCACGGCCAGCCAGGCGGCGGCCGCCGAGGCGGTGGTGATCCAGAAGGCTCGCATCCGCCCGGTGCGCAGGCAGAGCAGCAGCAGCGGGCCGAAGAAGATGACCGGGTAGAACTTGGTGGCGATGCCCAGGCCGAGCAGGACCCCGGCGAGCACGAGCCGCCGCGCGGCCCAGGCGGCCAGGCCCACGGCGACCAGGCCCATCACGATCAGATCCCAGTTGATGAACGCGGCCAGGATCAGCGCGGGCGACAGCGCCACCAGCAGCGCTGTCCACCGCCGGCCGGGTCCGGCCAGGTAGCCGGTGGCGAGCACCCCGGCCAGCGCGAACAGGGCCAGCAGCACGACGGTGAGGTCGAAGAACTCCCGGCCCCTGACGTACGGGTCGCTGATCGGCCGCACCAGCCAGGCCACCGCCTGCATGGCCGCGCCGATGAGCACCGGGTACTCGACGTGGTGATCGAGGTACGGGGTCTTCCCGGCGGCCAGCCCCTCGCCGTAATACAGCGGGTAGATGTCGGTGTAGCAGTGCGCCCGGAACTCGCCGACGGCGGAGTTCCACGCGCCGGCCCGGCAGGCCGCCTTGTCCAGGAAGCCGAGGGCGCTGCCGGCCAGGCTGGCCACGCACAGCACGGCCACCGACCCGGCCAGTGCGGTGAGCCCGGCCCGCTGCCAGAATCTGGCCGAGCCACGGCCGGGCGCAGGCACGGCGCCGCCCGCCCCCGCCGCGTCCCGCTGTGCCATCGGTTGCCAGGCTAGCCGCTGCCGGTGCGCAGGACGCGGGCGCGGGCGGCGTCGGCGGCCAGGACGGCGCCGGCCCGGCGGCCGTTGCTGCCGGGGCCCGGCGGCGGGGTGGGCCGTCCCGTCCGGCAGCGCAGCGGCCGGGCCAGGCACGACGGCGAGGGACCCGGGCTGGTGGGCGGCGGCGTGGTCGGCGGCGGGCCGCCGCAGCCCCGCCGGAACGGGATGTGAGTGCAGGCGGGGGTGGGCTTTGGCTGCGGCGTCGCGCTAGCCGTGGGCGTCGGCTGCGGCGTCGGGTTGGCTGGGCCCTGTCCCGGTCCCAGCAGGTTCCAGGCGGTGCCGCCGAAGGCGGGCGCGGGGAAGTTCTGGACCGGGAGCTGGGCGAACTCCTTCTCGGCGAAGGTGTGCCAGATCAGGGCGGGCCAGTCCCCGCCGTAGCCGGCCATCCCGCCGACCCCGTTCAGGGACTGCGCGTTCGCGCTCGTGCTCGCGTTCTGGTGGTTGGTGAACATCCCGACGGCCAGCGAGTACTGCGGGATGGCGCCGAGGAAGAAGGCCGACTGGGCGGTGTCCGTGGTGCCGGTCTTGCCGATGACCGGCCGTCCGTCGCTCATCGCGGCGTTGGTGCCGGTGCCTTCCGTGGTGTCGAACGACAGGGCGTAGTCGACGTCGGACGCCTGGCCCGGGGTGAGCACCTCGCGGTGCGTCAGCTTCGCCGGGATCAGGTTCGTTCCCTCGGTGATCTGCCTGATCACGTGCGGGGTGACGTACTGGCCGCCGTCGGCCAGGGTGGCGAACGTGTTCGCCTGCTCTTCCACCGTGAGGGCCGCCGTGCCCGAGCGCGATGCCCACCTGGCCGACCATGTTCTGCAGGCCGGAGCCGAGCGGGTAGGGCCCGGTGTCCACGCCGAACGACTTGGCCATGTTGATGACGTTCTGCGTGCCGACCCGGTGCGCGAGGTCGGTGTAGGCCGTGTTCAGCGACTGGGCGGTCGAGTAGACCACGCTCTGCGGGCCGCCCAGGCCGCTGTCGCCCGGGTCGTTGCTGAACTCGTGCCATCCGTACGGGGTGGACGGGCAGCCCGCCTGGCCGGGGGCGGTGGCGGGCACTGAGTACTGCTGCGGATAGTGGTCGCTGGGCACGCAGAGCGGGGAGGTCCCGTCGAGAATGCTGGTCTTGACGCTCATCCCCTGCGCCCGCGCGGTGGCGAGCACGTACGGCTTGAACGACGACCCGACCTGTTCCCTGTTCTCCAGCGCCATGTCGACGTTGCAGTCGGTCCTGCGGCACTGCCTGGCGGCTCGGAGTAACTCGGGCCGCTGTACATGGCGACGATGGCGCCGGTGCCGGGCTGCTCGAGCACCGCGCCCACGTGCGCGTACCAGGGCAGCGCCTTGCCGTCGGCCGCCATCAGCTTCTCGTTCTGGCTCACCGCGGAGTACAGCGCGTTCATCATCGGCTTGCTGAACGTGGTGACGACCTGCAGCCCGGCGGTCTCGATCTCGGGCAGCGTGTAGTGATAGGTGTGCTCGAGCTCTTACCGCACCGCCTGCATGATGTACCCGCGGTAGCCAGCGTAGCTTGAGGTATCCGGCCGCGCGGTGACGACCGCCGGGAACTTCTGCGCCGAGGCCTGCTGCGGGTCAGCTTGCCCAGCGCCACCATGCCCTGCAGCACGTAATGCCAGCGGGCCACCAGCGGCTGGTACCCGGCGGATCCCGGCGTCGGGTCGAAGGCGCCGGGCGCGTTGAGCATCGATGCGATCATCGCGTCCTGGGCCACGTTCAGCTTGCGGCGGACTTGCCGAAGTAGGTCTCGGCGGCGGCGCCGACACCGTACGCGCCGTCGCCGAAGTAGACCGTGTTCAGGTACTGGGTGAGGATCCAGTCCTTGGACTTCTGCCGGGCGAGCTTGACCGAGACGAAGATTTCCTTGAGCTTGCGGCTGATCGTCTGCGCGTCCCGATGCCGGCGTAGTAGTTGCGGACGAACTGCTGGGTGATGGTGGAGCCGCCCTGCAGCGCGTCGCCCGAGCCCGTGATGTCGTCCCAGGCCGCCCGCAGGATGCCGGTCGGCGAGACTCCGCCCTCGCTGTAGAAGCTCCGGTCCTCGGCCGCGATCACGGCGTTCTTGAGCTGGACGGGAATCTGGCTGGAGGTCAGCACCTGGCGGTTCGTGGTGCCGAAGGTCCCGACCGCGCTCTTGCCGTTGCTGAAGTACACCGTGGATGACTGCTGCAGGGCCAGCGCCGACACGTCGGTCGGGATCGCCGTGTCCGCGTACGCGATGACGATGAGGATCGCGACGACGACGATCACGCCGCCGCACGCGGCCAGGGCTACCCCCAGCGCCTTCTTCCAGGTCCAGTGCCGCCACCAGCTGCCCTTGCGCTGGCCCGGCCTGCCGCGCGGCGCCGCGGCGCGGCGGCCGCCCTTCCCGCCACCGTAGCCGGGGCGGTCCCCGGTGTTGCCGTAACGCTGGGCCGCGCCCGCGCGGGTCCGCCGCGCTCGGCCTTCCGCGGGCCGCTGGCCCGCTGCCGCCGCGCCCGCTGCCGTCGCCCCGGCCGTGGCCCGGCCTCGCCGTAGGCCTGCTCCCGCCCGTCGGCCTGGCATCACTGCTCCCGCGGGCGTGCCCCGCAGGCCGCCGTCGCGGCCTGGCGCCCGGCCGGCCGACGGGCCGTAGCCGCGGCCTCCGTCATCAGCCAGGCCGTAGCCGTCGCCGCGCGGCCCCTCCCCGGCCGGCCTGGGCCGGAATCGCGGCGATGTCGCCGGCCTGATCCGGTGAAGCCTGAAGTACTCACGCACCCTCGCTGGTTCGCGGCCCGCGCGGGACCGTGGGCACTATCGGGGTCTGTCGGGCTACCTCGCCGGGCGGTACTGAGGACCTGTCTGAGGCTCTCAAGAAGTACCCGGTCGCATCCCTTGCTACCGGCCCAAAGGTCTTGTCCGTCACGCCCGCAACGTGATCGTCATGCCCCGCGATGCCTCAATCGCCGGCCCGGACACGCAGGCCGCGCCTGGCGCGCGGCTCACCCGTGCCGAGAACGTAGGACGAAGCGAGGTGGTTCCACGCACAACTCTGGCAGACCTCAACGACGTAAGCCTGGAACTCTCCGTATTCCAGGGCCATTTCATCGAGTTCAGGGCCTCGCTTTACCCGGCCTTCGTACTGCCCGAGTTCGTCCCCGTAGACGTAGGTGACGTGGGTGAGCTTGGCTCTGCGGCAGATGGGGCAGGGCCTGTCGGTCGGCTCTCCGTGGAACTTCGCGGCCCGCAGCAGGTACGGATGAGCGTCGCACACATCGGCGATCGTGGTCTGCCCGGCCAGCACGGACTTCAGCGTCGCCCTCCTGGCGAGCGCGTAGTCCACGACCGAGCGCATAGAGCCCATGCCCGACAGGGTACGTCGGAAGGCCGCCGGGGCCGAGCCCGGAATCGCTGCGATGGGCCCGGACTTGCGCGGCGGGCCGCGGACAACATATCTTTGCGATGTATCGCAGCGATACATCGGAGAGACATCGCAGATACGTCACGGCGGCTTCCGCGGGGCCGTGGCAGGCCGATCAGGGAAGGCAGCGGCTCGGTGAGCGACCATCGCGCAGGCAGCTTCGGCCCGGCGGAGGGCCGGCCGGCGGCAGGCGCTCGGGCGTGCTCGAGCTGGCCGTGCTCGGCCTGCTGCATGAGACGCCCATGCACGGATACGAGCTGCGCAAGCGGCTCAACGGCTTGCTCGGGGCCTTCCGGGCCTTCTCCTACGGATCGCTGTATCCCTGCCTGAAGGAGCTGCTGCTGCGGGGCCTGATCGCGGAGGAATCCGCTCCCGATGCCCCGCGGCCGCTGAGCGGGCGCCGGTCGAAGATCGTCTACCGGCTGACGGCCGAGGGCAAGGAGCGGCTGCAGGACCTGCTGGCCGAGGCGGGCCCCGCCGCCTGGGAGGACGACGGCTTCGGCATCCGGTTCGCCTTCTTCGGCCAGACCAGGGCGGACGTCAGGCTCCGGATCCTGGAAGGACGGCGCAGCCGGCTCGAGGAGCGGATGGAGAGCGTGCGCGCCGCCCTCGCCAGGACCAGGGAACGGCTGGACAGCTACACGCTGGAGCTGCACAAGCACGGCCTGGAGTCGGTGGAGCGGGAAGTCCGCTGGCTGAACGAGCTGATCGCCTCGGAAAGAGAGTCCGGTCCGGGCACCAAGACCCAGACGTGGCGCGGCCGCACCTCCGCCCCCGGGCGGGCGGCACGGCGGTGCCATGAGTGAACGCAACCTGAACGGCACGAGTAAAGGAGCCATCGGAGATGGGATCGGTACGGGTAGCCATCGTCGGCGTGGGCAACTGCGCCAGTTCCCTGGTCCAGGGCGTGGAGTACTACGCCGATGCTGCCCCGGACAGCCGGGTGCCCGGCCTGATGCATGTGCAGTTCGGCCCCTACCACGTCCGCGACGTGGAGTTCGTCGCGGCCTTCGACGTGGACGCCAAGAAGGTCGGCCAGGATCTGTCCGAGGCCATCCTGGCCAGCGAGAACAACACCATCAAGCTGTGCGACGTGCCGCCCACCGGGATCACGGTGCAGCGCGGCCCGACCCTGGACGGGCTGGGCGAGTACTACCGCGACATCATCGCCGAGTCCGACGATCCGCCGGCCGACGTGGTGCAGGTGCTCAGGGAGTCCGGCGCGGACGTGCTCGTGTCCTACCTGCCGGTGGGCTCCGAGGAGGCCGACCGCTACTACGCCCAGTGCGCCATCGACGCGGGCGTCGCGTTCGTCAACGCGCTCCCGGTGTTCATCGCCTCCGACCCGGCCTGGGCGGCCAGGTTCGCCGACGCGGGCGTTCCGATCATCGGCGACGACATCAAGTCCCAGGTGGGCGCGACGATCACGCACCGCGTGCTGGCGAAGCTCTTCGAGGACCGCGGGGTCGAGCTGCAGCGCACCTACCAGCTCAACGTCGGCGGCAACATGGACTTCATGAACATGCTGGAGCGCAGCAGGCTGCAGACCAAGAAGCTGTCGAAGACCCAGTCGGTGACGTCGCAGATCCCGCATGAGATGGAGCGGGCTTCCGTGCACATCGGCCCCTCCGACCACGTGCCCTGGCTGGACGACCGCAAGCTGGCGTTCGTGCGGCTCGAGGGGCGCGCGTTCGGCGACGTGCCGCTGAACCTGGAGTACCGGCTCGAGGTGTGGGACTCGCCGAACTCGGCCGGCGTCATCATCGACGCGATCAGGGCGGCGAAGATCGCCAGGGACCGCGGCATCGGCGGCCCGGTGCTCTCCCCTTCGTCGTACTTCATGAAGTCGCCGCCCGAGCAGTACGGCGACGACGAGTGCCGGGACCGGGTGGAGAAGTTCATCCGCGGCGAGATCGACCGCTAGATTGCCCGGGATCGGGCCTGTCGGAAGGGCGGGCGACGCCGTAGGCTGAGCGGATGGGCTCTCACGCGGGTTGGCGCGGCCTGCTCGCCGCGGCCCGGGCGAGGCCGGCGGCGGCCCGCGGGATCATCGTTCCTCGCCGACCTGAGGACGGTGCTGGCCGAGCGGGACTTCCGCCGGCTGTTCGGCACCCGGCTGATATCGCAGGCCGGCGACGGCATGTTCACCGCCGGCCTGGGCGCGTACGTGTTCTTCAACGCGACGAGCTTTCCCGACCCGGTATCGGCGGCCGGGGCCTTCGCGGTGCTCTACCTGCCCTACTCGCTGATCGGCCCGTTCGCGGGCGTCTTCATCGACCGCTGGTCGCGCCGGCAGATCCTGGTCTGGTCCGCGCTCATCCGCGCCGTGTTCGTGACGCTCACCGCCTCCCTGGTGGCCTCGGGAAACCTGGGCGTGCCGCTGTACGCGGGCGTACTCGCGGTGCTCGGCGTGAACAGGTTCTTCCTGTCCTCGCTGTCGGCCGCCATGCCCCATGTGGTGGCCGAGGACAAGCTGGTCATGGCCAACTCGGTCGCCCCCACCGCGGGCACGATCATCGGGTTCCTCGGCGGCTTCACCGGCCTGGGCATCCACCTGGCCACCGGCGGCGGCCGGGGCGGCTCGGCGGCCACCCTGCTCGTCGCGGGAGCCTGCTACCTGGTGGCCGGGGCGGTCGCGGCGACCATGCGCCGGGACGTGCTCGGGCCCGACCTGGCCGCGGGCGGGCGGCGGCGCGCCGGGATACTCACCGAGCTCCGCGTCATCACGGTGGGCCTGGCCGCCGGGGCGCGGCACGTGCTGGGACGGCGGCGGCCGGCCGCGGCCCTGCTGGCTACCGGCTGCCAGCGCATGATGTACGGGATCTTGTTCCTGATGTCGATCTTGCTGTACCGCAACTACTTCTACCACGCCAGCGCCAACACCGCGCTGAGCCACTTCACCCTGGTGATCGTGGCCGCGGCCCTCGGCTACGGCTCGGCCGCGGTGATCACGCCGGTGGTCAGCCCGGGGCTGCCCGAGGGCAGCCTGATTACGATCATGCTCGCGGTCGCGGGGGTGGCGTGCGGCTCGCTGGGCCCCACCTTCAGCCAGGTGCCCTTCTACATCATCAGCTTCGCCCTCGGCCTCGCCGCGCAGTCGGTGGCCATCACCGCGACCACGATCATCCAGCGAGAGGTGGACGATGTCTTCCGCGGCCGGGTGTTCTCGTTCTACGACATGCTCTTCAACGTGCCGTTCGTGATCGGCGCGGCCGTGGGGGCGGCGTTCATGCCCTTCGACGGCAAGTCCTATGCGCTGGTGGGGGTGGCCAGCGGGGGTTACCTGCTCGCCGCCGTGGCGTACTCGCTGGTCGCCGGTCAGCTCGCCGGCAGGCGGTTCCCCGCTCTCGCCGGCCGCGGTCAGCCCCTCTGCGGCCGCCCAGCGCAGCAGCTCCTGAGCGGCCCGCTCCTGGCCCAGCGGGCCATGCTCGATGCGCAGGTCCAGCAGGTGCCCGAGCGCCCGCCCGACCGTGCGGCCCGGCGGCACCCCCAGGATGCTCATGACCTCGTTGCCGTCCAGGTCGGGCCGCAGGCTGGCCAGTTCTTCCTGCTGGCCGAGTTCCTCGATCCGGTCCTCGAGGCTGTCGTAGGACCGGGCCAGCCAGGCGGCCTTGGCCTTGTTTCTCGTGGTGCAGTCTGCCCTGGTCAGGGCGTGCAGGCGGGTGAGCAGGGGGCCCGCGTCCCTGACGTAGCGGCGGACGGCGGAGTCGGTCCACTCGCCCGACCCGTAGCCGTGGAACCGCAAGTGCAGGAAGATCAGGGTCGCGACGTCCTCGACCACCGACGAGGGGAAGCGCAGCTGCCTCAGCCGCTCGCGCGCCATGGCGGCGCCCTTCGCCTCGTGGTGGTGGAACGCGACCCGCCCGTCGGGCAGCCGGGACCGGGTCTTCGGCTTGCCGATGTCGTGCAGCAGCGCCGCCAGCCGCAGCACCAGGTCGCCGTCCAGCCCGTACCGCGGCTCCAGCGCGATCGCCTGCTCGAGCACGGTGAGCGAGTGCTGGTACACGTCCTTGTGCCGGAAATGCTCGTCAGCCTCGAGCCGGAGCCTGGGCACTTCGGGCAGCACCTGCTCCGCCACGCCGGTGTCGACCAGCAGGACGATGCCCCGGACCGGGTCCGGGGCGAGCATGAGCTTGGTCAGCTCGTCCCCGATCCGCTCGGCCGACGCTGCGGGCCGCAGCCGCCCGGCCAGCCGCTTCATCGCGCCGGTGACCTCGGCGACCGGCTCGAATCCGAGCTGCGCGGCGAACCTGGCCGCGCGCAGGATGCGCAGCGTGTCGTCGGTGAACGACTCCTCCGCCGGGCCCGGCGTCCGCAGCACCTTCGCGCGCAGGTCGCGCAGGCCGCCGAACGGATCCACCAGCTCCCCGGACGGCAGCCGGGCCGCCATCGCGTTCACCGTGAAGTCGCGCCGTCGCAGGTCCGCTTCCAGCGTGTTCTCGTACCGCACCGCGGGCTTGCGGGAGCCTTGGGTGTAGCGCTCGCTGCGGTAGGTGGTGATCTCGAGCTTCTGGTCGCCCTTGCGCAGGCCGACGGTGCCGAAGTCGATCCCGACGGTCCAGCTGGCATCCGCCCAGCCGGCGGTGATCTCCAGCACCTGCTCCGGCGAGGCGTCCGTGGCCAGGTCGAGATCCCCCGAGTTGCCGGCGCAGGAACGCGTCGCGGACCGGGCCGCCGACCAGCGCGATCTGGTGACCGCGCCGGGTGAACAGGCGAGCCAGGCCGTCCAGCGGGCGGGTGAGGCCAGCCAGCAGCTCAGCGGCGGCCTTGCGCTGCGCTGGGGTCAGCGGGTATGAATCCGGCACGGGAATCGAGGGTAGTGGCGTAGATAAACTCAGGTGAGCCGGGTGCTCCCCGGCGCGGCTCGGTGAAGGGCAGGAGCCCGAAGCATGACCGGCACCGCGGCCCGGCGGCACGCGTCCCGCGCGGCCGGCGGGCCAGGGAGCCGGGACGGTCCGGCAGGGACCCGGAGGCGCGATGAACAATGCTCTCACGTTGCACTGCATGCTGCTGGAGAGCGGCATCCGGCACGAGATCGTCCAGCTGCCCCGGACGATCACGTCGGCCGACCAGCTGCCCGCGGTGCTGGCGCTGCCCGCGCGGCGCTGTCTCGCGGTGCGCGTGTACGAGGTGGACGACGGACACGCCGCGATCATCGTCCCGCCGGATGTGGTCCCCTCGGACCGGGCGGTCGCGGAGATTACCGGAAGGCAGCACGCCCGGGCCGCCGGCGAAACCCAGACCAGCTCCGTGACCGGCTATGCGGCCGGGCTGGTCGCGCCGCTGGCGCTGCCCGACGGGCTCCCGGTCTTCGTGGATCAGGCGCTGACCGACGACGCTGACGACGACACGGTCGTCTATGCCTCGACCGGCGAGCCCGGCACCGCTCTCGGCATCGGGCTGCTCGACCTCCTGGACCGTGCCGCCGCGAAGCCCGTCGCAGTGCTGCGGCGGCAATAGCATTTCAGCCGTGCCACGTTTCCACGCCACGCCGGGCCGGACCGGGCCGAGCGGGCCCGGCCCGGACAGGAGCCGGCCGCCCGGCCGCGGAGGCGGTGGCCGGGAGCGGCGAAGCGGGCCGCGAGCCTGGCCGGGGCGGTCGCGGCCGCGCTCGCCGTCACCGTCGCGGCCGGGCAGGCCGCGCTGGGCCAGCCGCTCGCAGGCCAGGCCGGCAGCTGTCGGTCTTCATCGAGTCCGTCAGCCCGCAGTGGGCCAGGCCGGGACGCGCGGTGACCGTTACCGGCATCGTCCGGAACGACACACCGACGCCCGCCCGCGGGCTGTTCGTCCAGCTGCGCTCCTCCTCGAGCCCGTTCTATACCCGGGACGACCTGACGCTCTACGCCGCCGGGAACGACCCGGTGGACGTCCCGGAGGAGGGAACGGAGGTGCCGCTGCCCCGGGTCATCCCGCCGGGCCGTGACGTGCACTGGACGGCCAGGCTGCAGCCCTCGGTCGCGGGCATGAGCGTGTTCGGCGTCTACCCGCTGGCCGCTCAGGTCCTGACCAGCGTGCAGATCCCGGTCGCCACCGACCGGACGTTCCTCCCCTTCTGGCCGGGCACCGCCGGGCAGCGGCCGCGCCCGCTGAGCATCGGCTGGATCTGGCCGCTCGTCGACCGTCCCTACCAGGCGGCCTGCCCGGCCCTGCTCGGCAACGGCCTGGCCGGCAGCCTGGCACCCGGCGGCCGGCTGGGCAGGCTGCTCGCCGCGGGCGGCACTTACTCCGCTGCGGACCACCTGACCTGGGCGATCGACCCCGCCCTGGTGCAGAATGCGCGGACCATGAGCAGCCGGTATTCCGTCGGCGGCTACCCTGACTGCAGCGGTGCCGAGCCCATGCCGGCCAGCCGGACCGCCCGGGCCTGGCTGAGCCGGCTGGCAGGCGCGACGTCCGGGCAGCAGGTCTTCCTCACTCCGTACGCGGACGTGGACGTCGCCGCGCTCAGTCACCGCGGCCTCGAGGCCGACCTGGGCAGCGCGTTCGCCCTGGGCCGGTCCATCGGCCGGAGTGACCTGCACCTGCCGCCCGGCAGCGACACGATCGCCTGGCCGGACAACGGGTACGCCGACTCGGGCGTGCTCAGCGACCTCGCGGCCTATGGCGGGATCAAAACGGTGGTGCTCGACTCCACCATGATGCCGCCGTCCGCCCAGCCACCGCCGAGCTATACGCCGGGCGCGCAGACGACGCTGCACACGGCCGCCGGCGTGCCGCTGAACGTGCTCCTGGCCGACCATACGATCACGCAAATCCTGGCCGCGGGGGGCTCGTCCGGCTCGGGTCCGGGCACCGCGTTCGCCACCGGGCAGCGATTCCTCGCCGAGACGGCCATGATCGTAGCCGAGAGTCCCTCGCTGGCGCGCAGCCTCGTGGTCGCCCCGCCGCGCCGGTGGAACCCGGCGGCCGGCCTGGCGGGCACCCTGCTCAGCGAGACCGCGCGGGCGCCGTGGCTCAAGCCGGTCAGCCTGACTCACCTGACCGCGGTCAAGCGGCCCGCCGGTCAGGCGCGGCTCAAGGCGCCGCCCGCCCACCTGGTGAGCCGGGCGGAGCTCAGCCCGGCGTACCTCGCGCAGGTCGGGGGCCTCGACGCGGCCATCAGCGTGCAGGCCAGCATGTTCAGCCCGCCCTTCCCCGGATACCTGCGTTCCGCGGCCGCGGCCCTGGAGTCATCGGCCTGGCGCGGCGCCGCGCAGGCCGACATCCGGGAGGACCTGCTCAGCCGGGTGCTGCGCTACGTCCAGGCGCAGAGCCGGAAGGTCGCCATCATCGACCGCGGCCAGATCACGCTCGGCGGTTCCTCGGGGAAGGTGCCGATATCCATCTCCAGCCGGCTGCCGCGGACCGTTCAGGTCCGGCTGCACGCCCGCGTCCCGGCCGGTAAGAGGCTCACCGTCGGCCCTTCCGGCAACCTGGTGTCCGTCGGGCCGGGGAAGACGGTGACGGTCCGGGTCCCGGTGCACGCCTCGACGGTGGGCGTGACCGACGTCACGCTCGGCCTGCTCGCCCCGGACGGCAGGCCGCTGCCGGGCACGCTGGTGCGGCTGACCGTGCACTCGACCCGCTTCGGCACGCTCGCCCTGGTGATCATGTGCGGGGCGCTGGCGGTCTTCGTGCTGACCTCGGCGGCCCGGGCGATCAGGCGGACCCGGGCGGACGGGGGCGGCAGTTCCGGCGGTTCCGGTGACCAGGAACGCGACAATCCCGCATCTGGTCCGCCGGGCCCGGCGGCGGTAACCGGTAGCGTCATGTCTGGCGACGACCTCGCGCACGACCACCCGCCGGAGGAGCCGGATGAGTACGCCGACGCACGGGGCCGGGCGAGCCGCTGACGGCGGCCGCGGGGAGTCCCCTCGGCGCGAGCAGCCGCCCGGCCATCCTGCGCAGCCCCGGAACGGGGGACCGGTGCCTCAGGACGGCGAGGACCGGCCGGCCCGGATGCCGCCACCCCCCGCGCAGCCATCCCGCGGCAGCGGACCGCCGCCGCGCGGCCGCTGGCTGCCCCCGGCGGCCCCAGCCGAGTCTGGGCGCCGTCCCGTGCAGGCCCCGCACAGTCCGGAACAGCCCGCCCGTCCCGCAGCGCCGCCGCCGCGCGCCCCGGTCCCGCGCCGTGCCTCCGGGCCGTACCCGGGCGATTCCTGGCCGCCGCCGCGCGCGCCGGGGCCGCCCGCACCGCCGTACCGGCCGCCCGCACCGCCGTACCGGCCGCCCGCACCTTCACCGTCGTACCGGCAGCCCCCGGGGGGCCCGCGCGGCCCGCGGCGCCCGCCTCCCCCGGGTGAGGCCGAGCCGAACCTGCTGCGGTCCAGCGGGGGGATGGCGCTCGGCACGCTCGTCTCCCGGCTGACCGGCTTCCTGCGCACGCTGCTGCTCGCCTATGCCGTCGGGGCGGCGACGCTCGGCAACGCCTACAACGACGCCAACACGCTGCCGAACGTGGTCTACGACCTGATGCTGGGCGGCATCCTGACCAGCGTCGTGGTCCCGCTGCTGGTCACCGCGGCCCGGCGGGACCCCGATCGCGGTGAGTCCTATTTCCAGCGGATGTTCACCCTCGGCGTGATCGCGCTCGGCGCGATCACGCTGGTCGCGACGCTGGCGGCGGCCCTCATCGTGGACCTGTACGCCGGCTCCATCCAGGGGCCGGAGCGCCACGTGATGGTGGTGTTCGCCTACTTCTTCATCCCGCAGATCTTCTTCTACGGGGTGAGCTCGCTGGCCGGGGCGATCCTGAACGCCCGCGGCCGGTTCGCCGCGCCGATGTGGACCCCGGTGATCAACAACGTCGTGGTGATCCTCATCCTGCTGACCTACGTGGCCGTGGCCGGCGTCAGCCGCACGCCCGCCACGATCACCTCCGGCCAGGTCCTGCTGCTCGCCATCGGCACCACGCTCGGCATCGTCGCGCAGACGGCCGCGCTGATCCCGTCGCTGCTGCGCTGCGGCTTCCGGCCCCGGCCCACGTTCGGGTTCCGGCGTGCCGAGGTGGCCGAGATCGGCCGGATGGCCGGATGGCTGTCCGGCTACGTGATCACCACCCAGGTCACGTTCTTCACCACGGTGAACGTGGCCAACGATGCCTCGGTGCACGCCCCGAGCGCCGGGTTCGCCGCCTATACCTACGCCTACCAGCTGTTCCAGATGCCCTACGCGATCATCGGCATCTCGGTGATCACCGCGCTGCTGCCGCGGATGGCCGCGCACGCGGCGGCCCGCCGCTACTCCCGGGTCCGGGCGGACTTCTCCACCGGCATCCGGCTCTCGGCGGCCATCGTGGTGCCGTCCGGGCTGCTGCTCGCCGCGCTCGGCGGCCCGCTCGCGGTGATGCTGTTCGGGCACGGCAGCATCTCGGTGGCGCACGCGAACTACATCGGCGAGGTGTTTTCGGTCTTCTCGCTCGGGCTGGTCCCCTACATGACGTTCCAGCTGCTGCTGCGGGTCTTCTACTCGCTGCACGACAGCCGCACCCCGTGCTTCATCGGGATCGCCACCATGGCGGTCAACATCACGATCAACGTGATCGCGCTGAACGTTCTGCCGGCCGGCCGCGTCGTCCAGGGACTCGCCGTGGGCTACTGCCTGGCCTACCTGGTGGGCGCGGCCCTCGCCTGGCGGCTGCTGCTGCGCCGGGTGGGCAGCCTCGACGGCCGGGCGATCACCAGGAGCCTGGTCAAGATGTACGTCGCGGCCATCCCGCCGGTCATCTTCGCCGTCGGGATGAGATTCGCCGTAGGCGTGGTGCTCCCTCCGGGCTTCGCATCCGGGCTGGTCACGGTGGTCGTCGGCGGGGGCGGCGGGCTGCTGCTCTACCTGCTGTTCGCCAGTTCCCTGCGCATCTCGGAGATCTCCAGCCTGATGGCCACCCTCGGCGGGCGGTTCGGCAGCAGCAGGCCCGGCCACGCGGCCCGGCCGGAGCCGGGCAGCCGGAGCCGCTCTCCCCGGCGGCGGCTGCGGTAGCCCGGCCGCCGCGCCGGGCTGAGCGCCCGGACGGGCGGCCGGCGCTGATGAAGTCCCGGGTACCCGCGGATCCATCCGTGCGGCAGAGGGATAACGGTTTACCCGCGGGAGGTACGGCAACTCCAGATGAGGGAAGTCACGTCCTAGCATGGTGTGCAGCACCATGTGAGATGCCGCATCGCGGTGCGGCCAGCTGCCGGGGCTCGGAGGGAGGGTCGAGGGTTGGCCCCGCTCTCGAGAGCAGGCATATGAGCACGTTTACGTCTGAGCCCGGAGCCCGGCTAGCCGACCGGTACCGGCTCGAAGACCGGGTGAACGCCGCCGGGGGCTGGGCGGCCTGGAAGGCGATCGATGAGACGCTCGCCCGGCCCGTCACCGTGCTCACGTTCGCGCCCGACTTCCCGCGCCTCCCCGATGTCGTCATGGCGGCCCGGGCGGCCAGCAGGCTCACCGACTCCCGGCTCTCCCAGGTGTTCGACGTCGAGGACGGCGGCGACCGGGCCTATATCGTGACCGAGTGGGTGGCCGGCGACTCCCTGAATGACCTGCTCGGCGGCGGCCCGCTCGACCCTGGGCACGGCGTCGCGCTGATCACCGAGGCATCGCAGGCGCTGGCCGGCGCGCACGCGGCCGGGCTCTCCCATCTCTGCCTCACCCCCGATTCCCTCCGCTGGACGCCGGGCGGCGGCGTCAAGCTCCTCGGGGTAGGCATCGATGCCGCGCTGACCGGCATCTCGGCCGACGATCCCGCGCTGGCCGACACCCGGGGCCTGGGCAGGCTGCTCTACGCCACCCTGACCGGCCACTGGGCCGGGCTGGAGAGCACCTCGCTGCCACCCGCGCCGATGGCCGACGGGCTGCCCTGCAGCCCGCGGCAGGTCCGGGCCGGCGTCCCCGCGGCCATCGACTCCGTGGCCTGCGAGGCACTGTTCCAGCGGCCCCGCCGGAACCGGCCGCCGGTGACCACCCCGGCGTTGCTGGCTCAGGCTCTCGCCGAGGTCACCCCGGCCGCGAGCCGCCCGGGAATCCCGCCGGCTGACGACTTCGGCACCGGCCAGCCGCTGAACGCCGGCGACCGGGACGGTCCCTTCTCCTGGCCGCCGGTGAACGAGGCAGGCCACCCGCCGCCGCACGGGCACGGCCGGCCGACCCCCGGGCAGCGGGCCGTGACCACGAGCGCCGTGGTCGGCATCGTCGTCGTGCTCCTGCTCGTCGCGGTCGGCGTAGGCGGCTGGCTGCTCAGCCACCGCCACAGCGGCGGCACCAAGCCGCCTGTCGCGCACAGCCACAAGCCGGCCGCCCCACCGCGCCCGCGCGGATCACGCTCAAGCCGGTCAGTGCGACCGCGGCCGACGACCCGCAGGGCGCGGACCTGGCGATCGACTCGAGTCCGGGCACCTTCTGGCACACCGACTACTACCTGAACAGCCCGTACTTCGGCAACCTCCAGACGGGCACCGGCCTGGTCCTGGACATGGGCAAGCGGGTGAAGGTCGGCCAGGTCAAGGTGGAGTTCGGGTCGAGCGCGGGGGCCAGCATCCAGATCAAGGTGGGAGGCCCGGGGCCGCCGCCGGTGGCCAATGCGGCGGGGTCACTGCCCACGGTGGCCCAGGCCGCCGGCGTCAGCGGCAGCCACACGTTCACCATGAAGCATCCGGTCGCCGGCCGGTACGTCGTCATCTGGCTCACCAAGCTGCCGCCGCAGCCCGGCACGGCAAACCACTATCAGGCGCAGATCTACAACGTCACCATCCGGGGTACAGGCTGAACCTCCGCCGCGCCTCCGAGGGCGGCCGGTCAGACGCCGAGCTGCTGCGCAGTCACGTGGACGGTGACCCGGACGCGTTCGGCGAGCTGTTCCGCCGTCACCGCGACCGGCTCTGGGCCGTGGCCCTGCGGACGCTGCACGACCCGGACGACGCCGCGGACGCGCTGCAGGAGGCGATGATCTCCGCGTTCCGCCGGGCGGCGGAGTTCCGCGGCGAGGCGGCGGTGACCACCTGGCTGCACCGGATCGTGGTGAACGCCTGCCTGGACGAGCTGCGCCGCAAGGCGGCGCGGCCGGCCGTGCCCGCCGACGACGAGGCGGCGCTCGACGTGCTGGGCCGGCGGCTGGGCCGGGCGGCCCCGGACCCGGCCGCGGCCAGCGATACCGCGCTCGACGTCGAGGCGGCCCTGCAGCTGCTGCCCGACGGACAGCGGGCCGCGCTGGTGCTGGTGGACATGCTCGGGTACTCCGTCGCCACGGCCGCGGACGTGCTCGGCGTCTCGCCTGGCACGGTGAAGAGCCGGTGCGCCCGCGGCCGGGCCAGGCTTGTCCCGCACCTGGCGCACCTGCGCGAACCGGCAGACCCGCCCGGCCAGCCGCGGAACCAGACGGGCGCCGGGTACGTCTCACCATCGCAGGCCGGACGCCCCCGGCCGTCCGGCGGCCCGGCGGCCGCCACCCGCCCCGGCGGCCTGCTGGCCAGCCAGGCCCAGCCGGGGTACCCGGCCGCGCCATCCGATCATCCCGCAGCCGGGGAAGGAGGGAGCACCGGCCATGACCGGCCATCCTGACCCGGATGTCCTCGCCGAGTTCCGCGAGGGACTCCTCGGCCGGCGCCGCTCGGCGCGCATCCGCGCGCACCTGGCCGGGTGCTCCCGCTGTGCTTCGGTGTCCGGCGAGCTCGCGGAGGTCACCGAGCTGCTCGCCCGCGCTCCCCTGCCGCCGGTCCCTGAGCAGCTCGCGGCCCGGCTGGACCGCGTGCTCGCCGCCGAGTCGGCGGCCCGGGCCCGGAGCGAGGCCCCCGCCGCGGCCGGCCAGGGCGCCGCGACGGACGCCGTCCCCGCCGCGGCTGGCGGCCTCTCGGCTGTGGCGGGCCGGGGTCCCGGCGCCGGGGACCGCGACAGCACCTCCGGCCAGGCCGGACGGCGCGGCCTGCGGCGGCCGGCCGCTCGCTCTGGGCGTCCGCGGCCCTGGCGCGCCACGGCGCTGCGAGCGGCCTCGGTCGCCGCTGCGATCCTGGTCGTCGCCGGCGGCGGCTACGGCGTGTCCAGGCTGGTGCAAGGGGCCGCCAGCGCCCCGTCCGGCGGGACGGGGGCTTCCCGGGCGGGAGCCGGGCCTGCGGCAGGAGGCAGGCGGACGCACGCCCACCCGGGCCTGCGGCCGAACATCGCGCTGCCCACCGAAGGCCTACAGGTGATCCACAGCGGCACCGACTACCTGCCCGGCCGGCTGGCCGCCCAGGCGAAGGCGGTGCTGGCCCGCCATCGCGTCAGCTCCGCAGGGCCGGGGACCGTCACCCCCGCGACCAGCCAGGCCCTGCAGGGCTGCGTGCGCCTGGTCACCGGCGGGACCCCGCCTGCCCTGGTGGACGTGGCCCGCTACCGGGGGCGGCCCGCCACGATCATCGTGCAGGCGGCCGGGGGCGGGACGGCCCGCCGGGTCTGGGTGGCCGGTCCCGGCTGCTCGGCCACCCGCCGGGACCTGATCACGCAGACCGTACTGCCCGCTTCCGGCTAGCCCCCGGACCGGCCCGATGTCACTTAGGGCTCGTCCGAAAATAACCCGCATGTTGATCATGATGCCGGCCGCTTACCTGCGCAGCTCACGTGGGTGACGCAGGCCGCGGGACCTGCGGGTTATTCCGCGACGACTCCTTCGTCAAAGTTTGACCTTGGTGAGTCGAAGAGTCCTTTTCACGCTCCTGGCTAGCACGGACGTCCGGCCGCCGCAGCACGTGATCAAATGACTACCAAGAGCAACCCGAAGGTGCGAGCCATGATCATCAAATAGGCTGGTGGCATCGCGGCTCGGCCGGCCCGGCTCCCGTGACCTCGTCGCACCAGCTGGGCGGTACCGGCTGAGCTTCCCCGTAGGCCGCCGGCCTGGACGAACTCGCCGGCCGGCAGATGCCCGGCGGATGCCCGTTCGGGAATCTCAGCGGCCTAGGATCCGTTGATGTCCGTGCCAGCCAAGCTGAAGGACAGAAATCATGACCGACGTCCGCAATGTGATCATTATCGGGTCCGGGCCCGCGGGCTACACCGCGGCGCTCTACGCCGCCCGGGCGGACCTTCGGCCGCTCGTGTTCGAGGGCTCGGTCACCGCCGGCGGGGCGCTGATGAACACCACGGACGTGGAGAATTTCCCCGGGTTCCCCGACGGCGTCATCGGCCCGGATCTCATGGACATGATGAGAAGGCAGGCCGAACGGTTCGGCGCCGAGCTGGTCGCCGACGACGTGACGGCCGTCAACCTCAAGGCCGAACCTAAGGTGATCAAGACCCACGATGCGACGTACCTCGCCAAGGCCGTGATCATCGCCAGCGGCTCCGGCTACCGGGAGCTGGGCGTGCCGGGCGAGAAGCGGCTGGCCGGGCACGGCGTGTCCTGGTGCGCGACGTGTGATGGGTTCTTCTTCCGCGGCCAGGACATCGTGGTGGTGGGCGGCGGGGACTCGGCCATGGAAGAGGCGCTGTTCCTTACCCGCTTCAGCCACGTCACCGTGGTGCACCGCAGAGACACCCTCCGCGCGTCCAAGATCATGCAGGACCGGGCCTTCGCCAATCCGAAGATCACCTTCCTGTGGAACAGCGAGGTGGCGGAGATCCTCGGCGAGGACAGGGTGACCGGCGTCCGGCTGCGGGACACCGTCACCGGAGCCGAGCAGATCCACCCGGCCGGCGGCCTGTTCGTGGCGATAGGCCACGACCCGCGCAGCGAGCTGTTCGCCGACCAGCTGCCGGCCGACGCCGACGGGTACCTGCTGGTGGACCAGCCGTCCACCCGCACCATCATCGACGGCGTCTTCGCCTGCGGTGACGTGGTGGACCGTACCTACCGCCAGGCCGTCACCGCGGCCGGCACCGGATGTGCCGCCTCACTGGATGCCGAACGCTGGCTGGCCAGCCGGGAGAGCTGAGCAAGACCTTCCATCCCCCCATCACACGACAAGGGAGTCACCGTGGGCGCCACAAGGGCCGTGACCGATGAGACGTTCGACACAGAGGTTCTGAAGAGCGACAAGCCGGTAGTCGTGGACTACTGGGCCGAATGGTGCGGACCGTGCCGGATGGTCGCCCCGGTGCTCGAGGAAATCGCCGCCGAGCACGCCGACAAGATCAATGTTGTCAAGATCAACATCGACGAGAACCCCGCGGTCGCCCAGCGCTACGGCATCCTGCAGATCCCCACGCTGAACGTGTTCTCCGGCGGCGAGGTCGTCAAGCAGGTCATCGGGGCCAAGCCGAAGTCGGCCCTGCTCCGCGAGCTGGCCGACTTCATCTAAGCCTGGCCGCAAGGTAGCCAGGCTCGCATCGCCCGCTCCGGTTGCCCAGGCGGCGCAGGCCGGCCATGAAACCGGGACTGTCCGGGGTGCCGACGCGGGTCATGTCGTCGTACCCCCGGCGGTGACCTGCCCGCGCCGGAGCGGCAGCACGGCCCGCGCCGGAGCGGCAGCACGGCCGGCGGGCGCGGTCAGCCGGGCGGCGGGCCGACGTAGGCTGGCCTCAGCGCCCGCTCGGGCGTCATCGAGCCGAGCAGCCGCTCCAGCGCGACCTCCACGTCCTCGCGCCAGGACAGCGCCGTCTTGAGATCGAGGCGCAGCCTCGGGTAGCGGTGATGCGGTCGGACGGTCTTGAAGCCGACTGCCAGCAGGTAGTCGGCCGGCAGCACGCAGGCGGGACGTTTCCAGCGCAGGTCGCCGAAGGCCTCGATGGCCTTCACGCCGCGCCGGGTCAGATCCTTGGCCACGCCCTGCACGAGCATCCGCCCGAGGCCGCCGCCGGCGAACTCGGGCAGCACGTGCGCGGTCATCAGCAGGACGGCGTCCGCGCTGGCCGGGCTGGTCGGGAAGGCCAGCGACCGCGGCACGTAGAGCGGCGGGGCGTAGAGCATGTAGCCCGCCGCGATGCCGTCCACGTAGGCGGTCTTGCCGCAGCTTCCCCACTCCAGCAGGGTGGATGAGATCCAGGCCTCCTTCTCCAGGCCGGCGTCCCCGGACTGCTCGGCCTTCTTCCTGGCGACCGGCTCCAGTTCCCAGAAGACGCACCGCCTGCAAGCGGGCGGAAAGTCGTCCAGGTTATCGAGGGTGATGTTGGCAAGACGACGCGGCATCCTGGCACCCCATTGATCTTCGCCCCGGCCGCCGGCGATCGCGGGCCAGGGCTCTGGCGTCCGGCCGCGGCCGGCGCGGCGCTGTCTCGCGGTCTTTCGGCCCCTGCCCCCGGCCCGGCCCGTACCCTGACATGGTACCCAGCGAGCGGAGGCACGCGGTGAGCAATGATCGGCGACACCGGCTGGACCCGTACGTCGGCCAGTACGCGGCCCGGGCCAGGATGATGCTCGCCTCCGAGATCCGGGCCCTGTTCGCCGTGGCCGCCAGGCCCGAAGTAGTCTCGCTGGCCGGCGGCATGCCGTACATCACCGCGCTGCCGCTGGACGCGGTCGGCGAGCTGGCCGGGCAGCTGGTGACCGACCGCGGGTCGGTCGCCCTGCAGTACGGCTCCGGGCAGGGCGACCCGGGGCTGCGGGAAAGCATCTGCGAGGTCATGGCGCTGGAGGGGATCCGCGCGCACCCCGACGAGGTGGTGGTGACCGTGGGCTCGCAGCAGGCGCTCGACCTGATCACGCGGATCTTCATCGATCCCGGCGACGTGGTGCTCGCCGAGGCGCCGTCGTACGTAGGCGCGCTCGGCACGTTCGCCTCCTATCAGGCCCGCGTCGTGCACGTCCCGATGGACGACGACGGGATCATCCCGGAGGTGCTCGAGGAGACCATCGCCCGGCTGGCGGCGGCCGGCCAGCGGATCAAGTTCCTGTACTCGGTGCCGACGTACCACAACCCCGCGGCGGTCACGCTGCCGGCCAGCCGCCGGGCACGCGTGCTCGACGTCTGCCGCCGCGCTGACCTGCTGCTGATCGAGGACAACCCGTACGGCCTGCTCGGGTTCGACGGCGAGCCGCAGCGGGCGCTGCGCGCGGATTCCGCCGACGGCGTCGTCTACCTGGGGACGTTCTCCAAGACCGTCGCGCCGGGGCTGCGGGTCGGCTGGGCCCTGGCCCCGCACGGCATCCGGGACAAGCTGGTGCTGGCCGCGGAGTCGGCGGTGCTCTGCCATTCCAGCCTGGCCCAGCTCATGGTGCGCGAGTACCTGGCCAGCCAGCCGTGGCAGGACCAGATCAAGCGGTTCTGCGAGCTCTACGCCGAGCGCAGGGACGCGATGCTCGACGCGCTGGAAGCGAGCATGCCCCCCGGCTGCCGGTGGACCCGGCCGGGCGGCGGCTTCTACGTCTGGCTGCGGCTGCCCGGCGGGCTCGATGCCAAGGCGATGCTCCCCCGCGCGATCTCGGCCCGGGTCGCCTACGTGCCGGGGACCGGCTTTTACGCCGACGGCTCGGGCTGCGAGTTCCTCCGGCTGTCCTACTGCTACCCCGAACCCGACCGGATCCGGGAGGGAGTCCGCCGGCTGGCCGGCGTCATCGAGGCCGAGACGGAGCTGCGCGAGACGTTCGGGGCCTGGCCGGCGGACGACCCGGCATGACCATCGAGCACGAACTGGACCGCCGGGTGGCCGCGCTCGGGCACGTTCTGGTGCTGGCCGGCGGCCTGTCGCCCGAGCGCGAGGTGTCGCTGCGCTCCGGGGACCGGGTCCGGGACGCACTGCAGGAGGCGGGGGTGGACGCCGACGCCGCGGACGCCGACGCCGCGCTGATCCCGCTGCTGGCCTCCGACCCGCCCGCCGCCGTGTTCCCGGCGATCCACGGGAACAGCGGCGAGGACGGGGCGATCAGGGAGGTGCTCGGACTGCTCGGCGTGCCCTATGTAGGGTCGGCCGCCGGTGCGTGCCGGCTCGCCTTCGACAAGCCGGTGGCCAAGGCGCTCGCCGCCACGGCCGGCCTGGCCACGCCGGCGTCGGTCACGCTGCCGCGGGAGACCTTCCACGACCTGGGCGCGGGAGCGGTGCTCGAGCGCATCGTAGCCAGGCTCGGGCTGCCGCTGTTCGTCAAGCCCGCCCGCGGCGGCTCCGCGCTCGGCGCGGCGCCCGTCCGCACCGCCGGCGAACTGCCCGCCGCCATGATCAGCTGCTTCGCCTACGGCGACACGGCATTGGTCGAGCGGTTCATCGAGGGCACGGAGATCGCCGTAGGGGTCATCGACCTCGGCGACGGCCCGCAGCCGCTGCCGGCCGTGGAGATCGTCCCCGCGGGCGGCTGGTTCGACTACGTGGCCCGGTACACGGCCGGCCGGACCGAGTACTACACGCCCGCCCGGCTGCCCGAGTCGGTCGCCCGCGCGGCGGCCGCCGCCGCCGTCACCGCGCACCACGCGCTCGGGCTGCGCGACCTGTCGCGCAGCGACCTGATCGTTGATCCGTCCGGCGAGGTTTACTTCCTTGAGGCCAACGTGGCGCCGGGCATGACCGACACGAGCACGCTGCCGATGGCGCTGGAGGCGGCGGGCCATGATTTCGGCATCCTCTGCCGTGATCTGCTGCTGCTCGCGGCGGCGCGCGGGTCCTGACGGGGCGCTGGCCGAGCGGCGGTTCCCGCTCCCGCTAAGCTGTGGGCGCGTGACCGAGCGCAAGAGCTTTGGCAGCGACAACCATGCCGGGGCGCACCCGGCCGTCCTCCGGATGCTGGCCGAGGCCAGCGCCGGCGACGAGATGCCCTACGGCGCCGACTCGTGGTCCGCGCGGGCGGCGGCCGAGTTGCGGGCCAGGTTCGGCGCCGCCGGAGCGTTCTTCGTCTTCAACGGCACGGGTGCCAACGTCCTCGGGCTCAGCCTGCTGCTTCGCCCTATCGACGCGGTGATCTGCGCGGAGACGGCGCACATCAACGTGGACGAGTGCGGAGCGCCCGAGCGGGTTCTCGGCACCAAGCTGCTGCCGGTGCCGACCCGGGACGGGAAACTCACCCCCGATCTCATCGCCGGCCGGCTGGCCGAGCGGGGCGACGAGCACCGGCCGCAGCCCCGGGTGGTGGCCATCTCGCAGGTCACCGAGCTCGGCACCTGCTACACGCTGGAGGAGCTGGGCAAGCTCGGCGACTTCTGCCGGGCCAGCGGCCTCCTGTTGTACATAGACGGCGCCCGGCTGGCCAACGCCGCGGCGTACCTGGGCTGCGACCTGGCAGATCTGGCCGAGCAGGCGGACGTGCTGAGCTTCGGCGGGACCAAGAACGGCGCCGTCGGCGCCGAGGCGGTCCTGGTGATGGACGAGGACATCGCCGCCGCGGTGCCCTTCCACCGCAAGCAGCTGCTCCAGCTCGGCTCGAAGTTGCGGTTCCTGGCCGCACAGTTCGCGGCCCTGCTCGCCGACGACCTATGGCTGCGGAACGCCAGCCATGCCAACACGATGGCCCGGCGGCTGGCCGACCGCATCGGCGGGCTGCCGGGGGTGGAGCTCCGCCAGCCGGTCGAGTCCAACGCGGTGTTCGCCTCGCTCGATCCGCGGCACATCCCGGCGCTGCAGGAGGACTGGCGTTTCCACGTGTGGGACGAGCAGGACCACGTCGTGCGGCTGATGGCGGCCTTCGACACCACCGAGGACGACGTGGACGCGCTGGCGGCGGCGATCGCCGCGGCCACGGCCGGCGGGAGTAGCCCCGAACCTGGCCGACCGGACGGGGACCGCCGCCTTGCCCGAACACGACCGGCCCGCCCGCGGACATCCAGCCTCATCGGCGAACATGCCGCGTGCCGTTGTGCGCGGGTTTTCGTCGCTTCCTCGCGCTCGGCCCGGCCTGCCCGCGACTACAGAGCTGCCCGACGTGTCAGCCGACTCGCGGCGCCAGGATTCGCCCGTTCATGCGGCCGCTCTCCGGAACGCCTCGACCCCGTGGGTTTTCGCGGAGTCACGGCCGCGCCGAACACGCTGGTCGAGTCCGGCCGTGTGCTCGCTGAGCCGGTGGCTGAACCGGCACGCGGCGCGGGGTTACAGGGGGACCGCCGTCAAGTGAAACATCGGCCCCGGCTCCGCGAACACGCCAGCCGCCGCGGAGCACCGGCGGGCTGCCCGGGCCGGGCGCGGAGCAGGCTGCCACGGGGCCCCGACCGGTCCCCGAGCCGTATCGCCGCTAACGTTCTCCCGTCGAAACACTGCCCCGGACGCGCTCGCCAGGCGAGCGACTGACCGACCCCGGCCCTGCCCGTAGCGTATCAGTTTTGAACACCTGATAATGTAAGGGGATGGTGGTAAAAAAAAAAAAAAAAAAAAAAATGGATTGAATGATTCAAGTGAAACATAGCCGGGATCGGGCCGTCCGGTGCTCGCGGCTCCCGCGAGACCGATTCCGCCTGTCCCGGAGAGATCACCTGACGATCCGCTCCAGGTCGTCCAGCGAGGCGAACTCGACTACGATCTTCCCCTTCCGGCGGCCGAGCTCGACCTTGACGTGCGTGTCGAAGACGTCGGACAGCCGTCCGGCCATTTCCCGCAACTGCGGGGACGCGGGAGGCTTGGCCCGCGGCTCCCGCGGGGCCTGCCAGGCGAGTCGTCTCCGACAGCGACGATCTCCTCCACGGCCCGGACGGACAGCCCCTCGGCCACGATCCGGTGCGCGAGGTGCTCCTGCGCCTGCGGGTCATCCAGGGCAAGGAGAGCGCGCGCGTGACCGGCGGTCAGCACCCCGGCCGCGACCCGCTTTTGCACAGCGGGCGGCAGGCTGAGCAGCCGCAGCGTGTTAGAGATGTGCGGCCGGGACCGCCCGACCCGGCCGGCCAGTTCCTCATGCGTGGCCCCGAAATCGTTCAGCAGCTGCTGGTAGGCGGCGGCCTCCTCGAGCGCGTTCAGCTGCTCCCGGTGCAGGTTCTCGATCAGCGCGTCCCGCAGCAGGTCATCGTTGGGCACCGTGCGGACGATGGCGGGTATGTGGTCGAGGCCGGCCCGCTGGCAGGCGCGCCATCGCCGCTCGCCCATGATGAGCTCGTAGTGCCCGGGCATTACCTTGCGGACCACGACGGGCTGCAGCAGTCCCACCTCGCGCACGGAGGCGGCGAGCTCGTCCAGGGTGTCCTCGTCGAACGTCTGCCTGGGCTGGCGCGGGTTCGGGGTGATCGCGGCGATCGCGATCTCTTCGAAGTACGCGCCGGGCAGCGAGGAGGCGCGTGCTGGTCCTCCGGGCCAGCCTGGTAGGCATGCCGGCCCGGCCAGGGCCGCTGTGCCTGCTGGCCGGCCAGGGCCGTATCGGTGCCCCCGGGTCGCCGGGAGGCACCCTGGCCGCGGAGGGTATCAGCGCTCCCAGTCCCTTGCCGAGCCCCCGCTTCTGCTGAGCCACCGCATCTCCCTGCGCCTCGCCGTGTATCCCGTGGCACATATCCTGCCAGCACCGGAGGTCTCGCGACCCGTTGACGACCGACACGACCGCCTGTCCGGCGGGCGCGCGTCGGGCAGCAGCTCGCGCGCGCCTGACTGGCCCCGCCGCCACCCGCCCGGACGCCTCCGGCGGCCGGTCAGCCGGCGGGCCGGCGGACACGTTCTGGTTCGCTATCTCCGGGCTGCTTCCAGGTAGGCCAGCGCCCCGGTGGAGCCGGGATCGTAGGTGATCACAGACTGGCCGTAGCTCGGTGCCTCCGAGACCCGCACGCTCCGCGGGATCACCGCTCGAGCACCACCCGCCGAAGTGCGACCGCACGTCCTCCGCCACCTGGGCGGCCAGGCGCGTCCGCGCGTCGTACATGGTCAGCAGGATGGTCGAGATCATCAGGCTGGCGTTGAGGTGTCCCTTGACCAGCTCGACCGTGCGCAGCAGCTGCTCGAGCCCCTCCAGGGCGTAGTACTCGCACTGGATGGGGATGAGCACCTCGGCCGCGGCCACCAGGGAGTTCAGGGTGAGCAGGCCCAGCGACGGCGGGCAGTCGATGATGATGTAATCCAGGCCGGATGCGTCGTAGCCGGCGATCGCCCGGGCCAGCCGGGATTCCCGCGCCACCAGCGGAACCAGCTCGATCTCCGCTCCCGCCAGGTCGATGGTCGCCGGCGCGCACAGCAGCCGCGGGATGCCTTCCACCTGCCGGACGATCTCGGCCAGTGGCTGATCGTCGACCAGGACGTTGTACACCGACGGGGTGCCGACGCGGTGGTCCACGTCGAGCGCGGTGGACGCGTTCCCCTGCGGATCGAGGTCGATCACCAGGACGCGGGATCCGTGCAGGGCCAGGGCGGCCGCGATGTTGACCGCCGTGGTGGTCTTGCCGACGCCTCCCTTCTGGTTGGCGATCGTCATGATCCGGCAGGCCCGGGGCCGGGGCCAGGGCCGTCCGCCGCCGCTCCGGGCCTCGAGCGCGGCCTCGGCGGCCCGGGCAATGGGCGTGTCGGCTCAGCGGCGGGCCGGGCGGCCGGGAGCCGCGCCGGTAGCCTCCGGCCCGGCGGGCGGCCAGGAGCGGTCGGTGCCCTCGCGGGGCTCGGGCGGCGCTGGCCCGGCCTCCCGGCCGGGCTGTGCGTGCCGGGCCTGCGTCGTCCCTGGCGGTTCGGGACCGGCCACGGGCCGCGCCCCGGCCCCGGACGGCACGCCGCCTGCCGGTAGCTCCCGCAGCCTGCCCGCTCGAAGTGGCTGAGGATGGTCAGGTGACGCTGCCGCCGTCCCGGCCAGCCCAGGCTGCCCGAACGGCGGACTGCGTCAGCGCGCCGCGACAGGCCCGCGACCCGGGCGCGTGGCCGGCAGGCCTGCGCAGGCCGCCACTCGGCGCCGGCACGCCGTGCTGCCGCTGACCGGAGCGCACGCGCACCGCGCCCGGAGACGGGCCCACCGGCCGGGCCCGGACGGGCAGCCGAAGACCGGTGTCCCCGGGCCATCCCAGACCCTGCAGCGAAGCCATGCCGAGCTCCCTTCCCAGCCTGTCAGCGGCCATTGGTGACGCTACACCGTCCGGAACCTGGCCAGGGCCAGCGCAGCGAAGCGCCGGCAGCCGCCGCTGACGGGGACATAGCGACGTCCGGCGGACCGGCGGGCGCTCCCGTCCGCACCTGGTGAACGCTACCTCCGGCCACCGACGGCGCTCCCGCGTCGCCCCGGCTGCGTGCCGTCCGCGCCGCCGGGCCGGACCCGGCGGCCTGCTCGCGCCCCGCCGGCCGGGCCGCCCGGCACCCCGGGCCGGCACCGGCGATGAGCCTGACCACCGTGGCCGGCGGAGGATCTGCCCGACCCCGGCCCGCAGCACCGAATCTCGCTGACGCCGAGTCCGCGCAGCGCCGGGCCGGCCGCGTCGGCTTCCGCGGCGGCCCGCTCACCCTTCAGGGCCAGGACCATCCCCCCGGGGCGGACCAGCGGCACGGCCAGGGCCGCCAGCCGGTGCAGCGGCGCCACCGCCCGGGCGGTCGACCACGTCGGCGCAGAACTGCCCGCGGACCTCCTCGGCACGTCCCCGCCGCACGGTCATGTTGCGCAGCCCGAGCCCGGTACGGCACTCGTCCAGGAACGCCACCCGCGGGCCATCGGCTCCAGCAGCGTGACCTGCACGTCCGGCAGCAGCATGGCCAGCACGATGCCGGGCAGGCCGGCCCCGGATCCGATATCCAGCAGCGTCGACGGACGCGGCACCAGGTCAGCGACGACCGCGCAGTTCAGCAGGTGCCGTTCCCACAGCCGCTCTGCCTCGCGCGGGCCGATCAGGCCGCGGATGATGCCGCCGGTGGCCAGCATGCCCGCGTACCGCTCGGCCAGGGGCAGCACCGGTCCGAACACGTCCGCGCGCCAGGCGGGCGGCGCGGCTGCAGCCGCGCCGGCGCTCCCGGCTCCGCCGGATGCCGGCCTCGTCCGCGGTGACCGGCCTCATTCGGCCGGGTAGACGACCACGCGGCGATCGGGGTCCTCGCCCTCTGACTCGCTGCGCAGCCCGGCCGCCGCGACCGCGTCGTGCACGACCTTCCGCTCGAAGGCGGTCATCGGCGTCAGCCGCTTCGGCACGCCGGTCTGCCGTACCTCGCCGGCCGCGTCCCGCCCGGCCTCGGTCAGCTCTTCCCGGCGGCGGGCCCGGTAGCCGCCCACGTCCAGCATCATCCTGGTCCGCTGGCCGGTCTGCCGCTGCACAGCCAGCCTGGTGAGCTCCTGCAGCGCTTCCAGGACCTCACCCCTGGCCCCGACCAGCTCGTCCAGCGTCCCGCCGACGACCGAGACCAGGGCCCGGTCGCCCTCGACGTCCATGTCGATGTCGCCATCGAGGTCGGCGATGTCCAGCAGCCCTTCCACGTAGTCGGCGGCTATCTCGCCTTCCTGCTCAAGATCCGCCACGGTGACCCCGGGGCCGCGCTCCCCGTCCGCCGCGAGGCGCCATCCGACCAGGCCGGGCCCGCGGGCGGTCCGCCGTCAGTGGCGGATCCCCGGCGTCCTCCGGGTCCTCCAGGTCATCCGCCGCATCATCCAGACCCGCCCCCGGGTCTTCCAAGTCCGGCCCCCGCGTCCGTCCTGGTCCGGCCCGTCCGCGTCGTCCAGGTCCGGGCCCCTGCCAGGTCGCCCTGAGCCTCCGGATCGTCCGGATCCCGTCTCCGGGTCCTCCAGATCTCGCCAGGCTCCGTCATGCCCGCCTCGCCGACGGGGTCGTCCGGCATGACCTGATCCGCCGGGGGAACCTCGCCGAACGCGCCGTCCGGCTGCCGGGCCGGCTCTCTTCCCGCGTCCCCGCCGCGCTCTCCCCATGACTCATCAAACGATCTCCGTTCCCATCCGCCGCTACGTGCAGAACGTCATCCGCGGCTGCAGGCGCCTTCATCCGCGCCGGGCAGGCCGCGCGCCGGCCATCCGCCGCGCCTGGCCGAGCCGGTCATCGCTTGCCCGAGCGCTTGCTCCGCGACTGCTTCTGCCCGCTGCTGCCGGACGACCGTGACCTCGGGCGGCTCGGGCTCGCGGCTCGGGCTCGGCGCGTCCCCTTGACCAGCTTGCGCAGCATCCCGCCGCTCCCGTTCGGCGGTCGGCGGCGGGATGCCGAGCGCGGCGGCCTCGGTCTTCGCCGCGGCCGGCTTCTTCCGCGGCCGGCCTGCTTCGCGCACGGCGCGGCTGCCTCGGCCGGGATCCCGGACCGCCGGGCTGCAGCCGGCGCTTGGCCGCGGCTGGCTGACTGGCCAGCGGCTGCCTTCGCTGACCCGGCGGGCTGAGCCGTCCCGGCAGGCTTGGCGGCCGGCGCCTGCCCGGCGGGCAGGCTGCGGTTCCCGGTCTTCACCCGGGCCGCGGCTGGCTGGGCCGCGACGGCCGGCGCCTTGCCGGATGCCGCCGGCGCGGCCGGCGCCGCGGCGGGCGCCTTCTCCAGCGGCGGGATCTTCTTGAACAGGAAGTACTGCTGGCCGAGCGTCCAGATGTTCGAGGTCAGCCAGTAGAGGACCAGCCCGAACTGCCAGTACAGGCCGCTCAGCGCGAACAGCGGCGCGATGTAGGCCATGTACTTCTGCGCGCCCGCCATCGGGTTGTCATCGGCGGCGGTCGGGGTCTGCATCATGCCGCGCTTCATGCTCTGCCGCACCGTCAGGAAGGTGGTGACCGCGCTGATCACGACGGTGAACCCGATCACGACCTTGACGTTGCCCGGGGTCGCGGGGTGCTGGAAGAGGAACTTCGAGGAGATGGTGGCGCCGAAGATCTTGGCGCTGTTGGCCTCGTGCACGACCTCCGGCGTCAGGCCGTACAGGGCCTTGTTCTCCGACATCGCGCGCAGCACGTTCAGCAGGGCGAACCACAGCGGAAGCTGGGCGACGAGCGGCAGGCACCCGGAGAGCGGGTTGGCCCCGTTCTCCTTGTACAGCTTCATCATCTCTTCTTGAGCTTCTGCTTGTCGTTCTTGTACCGCTTGCGCAGCGCCTGCATCTGCGGCGCGAGGCCAGCATCTTGCGCTGCGAGTGCATCTGCTTGACGAACAGCGGCAGCAGCACCAGCCGCATCAGGAC
Organism: uncultured Actinomycetes bacterium; assembly: GCA_963795575.1. Lineage (GTDB taxonomy): Bacteria > Actinomycetota > Actinomycetes > Streptosporangiales > Streptosporangiaceae > PALSA-505. The sequence goes on from CAWCII010000014.1 coordinate 59,751, forward strand.
GACGAGGACGACGATCGCCAGGACCCAGGTCACGCCGCTCGCCGGGCCGAAGAGCGCGGCGAGCACCGCGTGGATGCGCATGATCAGCCACGCGACGAGGTCGTACAGCGGGTTGAGGATGCCCACCTGCTAGCTCCCTTGCGCTCTCGCCGGCACGGTCCGCCGGGCGCGGCGTGGCGGTACCGGGTCATAACCGCCCGGGTGGAACGGGTGGCACCGGCCGATCCTGCGCACCGCGAGCCAGCCTCCGCGCAGCGCGCCGTGCTCGGCGAGCGCCTGGAGCGCGTAGGCGCTGCACGACGGCGCGAACCTGCACCGCGGCGCGAGCAGCGGGCTCACGCCGCGCTGGTAGCCGCTCACCAGCAGCATGAGCAGCCGCGCCGCGCCGGACGGCCGGGCAGCGCCGCCGCGCCCGGGCATCTGGCTCCCGCGTCGTCACTGGTGCAGCGCCCCTACCTGCCGCCGCAGCAAGGTGCCGAGTACCAGATCGAACTCGGCGGCAAGATCCGACTGGCGTGCGGCCGCGGCCGGGGGATTGGCGCGGACAACAAGCAGGCTACCTCCCGGCAGCGAGTCCAGATAACCGCGGGCTAGGTGTCGGAGCCGGCGGCGCACCTTATTGCGTGCCACCGCCCCGCCCACGGCCCGGCTGACCACGAACCCGACCCGGGCGGGCTCGCCGGGCTCGTCGCGGACCAGCAGGTGACCGGTGACCAGGCGGCGCCCCGAACTGCTGCCGCGGCGCACGGCCATGGTGAACTCGCGTCCGCCGCCGCATGCGTGCCTGCGCGGGAAGCATCAGCCACGCCTGCCCGCATGTCCGCGGCTAGGCACGGCCCGCGCCCGTCAGGCGCTGAGCCGCGCGCGTCCCTTGCGCCTGCGCGCGGCGAGCACGGCCCGCCCGGCGCGGGTGCGCATGCGCAGGCGGAATCCGTGCGTCTTCGCGCGACGGCGGTTGTTCGGCTGAAAGTACGCTTACTCACTTCGGGCTCCAGATGCGGTGCTTGGCTTGTCAGGCGCGCCTCCGGCACACGCTCACGCCCCACCGCCCGGGCAGCCGCACGCACTGCGCCGGCCCGGTGGCCGGTCGACCAGCCTAGGTGCCGCGATCCGGCCGGTCAAACCGGGCTGCCCGCGCGCGGCCGGTCAAACGCGGGCGCACCGGTTCCGGAGTCGCCAGGCACCGGTTCCGCGGACCAGGCACCGGATGCGCGCAGCGGAAGCGAGTCCTGCACCAGCAGGTTACCGGAACACAGCCATTTACCGAACGCGCCGCAAGCCGGACGCTTAGGCTGTGGAGAACCGGATCCGGTCCCGGGGCGAGGACGCGAGAATCCCGACTGGGCTCAGGAAACTACTCCAGGACCGTGACCGGCCCGGTACCGGCTAATGGCGTGCACAACCTGTGGATAAATCTCTGGACGGTCATGGGGGCGCGAAGGTGAGACTATCATGAGCTGAAACAGACCTCGCGGAGGTATGGGCCCGGTCGCTCGACGACCTGAACGGGATGCAGATCGAGGCCCATCAGCGCGCCTGGCTCAAGCTGACCAGGCCGCTCGGCCTGGTCGAGAACACGGCGCTGATCGCGACGCCCAACGAGTTCGTCAAGGAGCAGCTGGAGACCCGGCTGCGCACCCTGATCACGCACGCGCTGTCCCGGGAGCTCGGCCGCAGCATCCAGCTCGCGGTCACGGTGGACCCGGCCGCCGACGTCCGCCCGCGCCCGGCGAGGCCGGGCGCGGACGGGACGGCCGGGGACGAGCCGGATCAGCCCCGCCCTGGCGCCGCCCGGCCGGGCGACCCGCGGCCAGCCAGGCGCCGCGGGGCGGGCCGGACGGAGCGGCCCGGCGCACCCTGGCTCGCGCCGACGCCAGCCTGGGCGGCCAGGCCAAGGCCGCCCGGCCCGGCAGCGCCGGCCAGCCGCGGCCCGCCCTGGCGCCAGGCTCAACCCCAAGTACACCTTCGAGACGTTCGTCATCGGGTCCAGCAACCGGTTCGCCCACGCGGCCGCGGTCGCGGTGGCCGAGGCCCCGGCCAAGGCGTACAACCCGCTGTTCGTCTACGGCGACTCCGGCCTCGGCAAGACCCACCTGCTGCACGCCATCGGCCACTACGCGCAGAGCTTCTACCAGGGCGTCAAGGTGCGCTACGTGAGCTCGGAGGAGTTCACCAACGACTTCATCAACATGATCAGGGACGGCAAGCAGGACGGATTCCGGCGCCGGTACCGCGACGTGGACGTGCTGCTGGTGGACGACATCCAGTTCCTGGAGAACAAGGAAGGAACCCAGGAGGAGTTCTTCCACACCTTCAACACCCTGCACAACGCCAGCAAGCAGATCGTGATCTCCAGTGACCGCGCGCCGAAGCGCCTGGTGACGCTGGAGGACCGGCTCCGCAGCAGGTTCGAGTGGGGGCTGCTCACCGACGTCCAGCCGCCCGAGCTGGAGACGCGCATCGCCATCCTGCGCAAGAAGGCCGAGCAGGAGGGACTCAACGCGCCCCCCGAGGTGCTGGAGTACATCGCGAGCCGGATCTCCACCAACATCCGCGAGCTCGAGGGCGCGCTGATCCGGGTGACCGCGTTCGCCAGCCTGAACCGGCAGTCGGTGGATCTGCAGCTGGCCGAGATCGTGCTGAAGGATCTCATCCCCGAGGCCCAGGGGCCGCAGATCACGGCGACCACCATCATGGGGCAGACCGCTTCCTACTTCGGGCTGTCGATCGACGATCTCTGCGGGACATCCAGGTCCCGGGTACTGGCCACCGCCCGGCAGATCGCCATGTACCTGTGCCGGGAACTGACCGACCTGTCGCTGCCGAAGATCGGCCAGCAGTTCGGCGGCCGCGACCACACGACGGTCATGTACGCCGACCGCAAGATCCGGTCGCTGATGGCCGAGCGCCGGTCGATCTACAACCAGGTCACCGAGCTCACCAACCGGATCAAGCAGCAGGCCCGGTCCGGATGAACGCCGGGAAACGCGCAGGATGACGGCCGCCCTAACCCCCGTAAATCGGTCCGCGGATTGCAATCGAAGCGCACAGCCTGTGGACAACTCTGGGGAAAAGCTCGGGGGAACCGGCGGACAACCGGGCAAGCACAGGGGAGAACGATGCGGACAATCCCGCAGGCGTCGCGGCAGCGCACAGGCAGCCCCGGCGGGCGCGTTCCTGCTCACACCCGCTGTGGACGCGAGGTGCCGGGCCGGCCTGGGATGACGGCAGTTGTCCCCACGATCCACCGTGCCTACTGCGACTACGTTCTCTTCTCTTTACCTAGACCCCATCAACCAGCAGTGAGCGGCCCGCGAGCGGCGGCCAGCTCGACCCCGGCAAGCACACGGCGGCATGACTAGTCGCCATCGGCTCACCCGTGCGAGGATCCCTGCACACTGCAGCGGACAGGAGGCGGTTCGCAGTGAGATTCCAGGTTGAGCGCGACGTGCTGGCCGAGGCCGTGGCCTGGACGGCGCGGGCCCTGCCTGCCCGCCCGGCCCTGCCGGTGCTCGCCGGCATGCGGCTGCAGGCAGGCGCGGAACTCACCCTCTCCAGCTTCGACTACGACGTCTCCGCTCAGGCGTCGCTGCCGGTGGCAGCCGACGAAGCCGGCGACGTGCTCGTCTCCGGGCGGCTGCTCGGCGAGATCACCCGCAGCCTCCCGCCGCGGCCGGTCGAGATCCGCACCGAAGGCTCGCGGGCCATCCTGACCTGCGGAAGCGCGCATTTCTCCCTGCTCATGCTGCCGTCCGAGGACTACCCGGCGCTGCCCGCCATGCCGCCCTCGGTCGGCACCGTGGAGAGCGACGTGTTCGCTTCCGCCGTGGCCCAGGTGGCCGCGGCCGCGGGCCGGGATGACACGCTGCCCGCGCTGACCGGCGTGCGGGTGGAGATCGAGGACGGACACGCTGACCCTGGTCGCCACCGACCGGTACCGGCTCGCGGTGCGCGAGCTGCGCTGGAACCCGGCCCGGCCGGATCTGACCGCGGCCGTGCTGGTCCCGGGCAAGGCCCTGTCCGACACCGCCCGGGCGCTCACCGCCGGGGCCGAGGTCTCGATCGCGCTCGCCCTGCCCGGCGAGAGCGGAGACGGGATGATCGGCTTCGAGGGCGGCGGCCGGCGCACCACCACCCGGCTGCTCGGCGGCGAGTTCCCCCGCTACCAGGCGCTGCTGCCCGGACCAGGTGAACGCCACGGCCGAGCTGCCGGTGGTGCTGCTGACCGAGTCGGTCCGGCGGGTCGCGCTGGTGGCCGAGCGCAACACCCCGGTCCGGCTGTCCTTCTCCGCCGGCCAGCTGCTGCTGGAGGCGGGCACCGGGGACGAGGCGCAGGCAGCTGAGACGCTGGAGGCGAGCTACGAGGGCGAGGACATCCAGATCGCGTTCAACCCGCAGTACCTGCTCGACGGGCTGACCGCGATGGACTCCGACACCGTCCGGATCTCGTTCACCACCCCGGCCAAGCCCGCCGTGATCACCGGCAAGCCGGCCGCGGACCACGCCCCCGACTACCGCTACCTGCTGATGCCGATCCGGCTCGGCGGCTGAGGGCGGCAGGCCGCCTTCCGGTCAGGCGCAGTAATCTCGCAGGCGTGCACCTGAGCCGGCTCGCGCTGACCGACTTCCGCTGCTACCCGGCGGCGGACCTGCGGCTGGAGCCCGGCGTGACCTCGTTCACCGGCGCGAACGGCCAGGGCAAGACCAACCTGGTCGAGGCGGTCGGCTACGTGGCCACCCTGGCCAGCCACCGGGTCGCGACAGACGCGCCGCTGGTGCGCAGCGGCGCGGAGCGGGCCATCGTGCGGGCCGCGGTGACCGCCGCGGGCCGCGGCACCCTGATCGAGATCGAGATCAACCCGGCCCGCGCCAACCGGGCCAGGCTCAACCGCGCCCCCGTGACAACGGCCCCGGGAGGTACTCGGCGCGCTGCGCGCGGTGCTGTTCGCTCCCGAAGATCTTGCCCTGGTCAAGGGGGATCCGGGCGAGCGCCGCCGGTACGCCGACGACCTGCTCGTGCAGTCGGCGCCGAGGTACGCGGGGGTACGGTCCGACTACGAGCGGGTCGTGCGGCAGCGGACCGCGCTGCTGAAATCGGCGCGGGCCCGCCCGCCGGGCCACCGGCCGATGCTGGGCGCCCTCGACGCCTGGGATGAGCAGCTGGCCCGGACCGGCGCCGAGCTGATGGCCGGGCGGCTCGAGCTCGTCGGCGCGGTCCGCCCGCTGACCGTCAAGGCGTACGCGGCGGTCTGCGGTGACGAGCGCGCCGTGGACATGACCTACCGCCCGTCGTTCGGGGACGGGACCGAGCCCGGCGCCGACGCCGGCCAGCTGGCCGGCGGCCTGCGCGCCGCGCTCGCCTCCTCCCGCGGCGCCGAGCTGGAGCGCGGCGTCTGCCTGGTCGGCCCGCACCGGGACGAGATCGAGCTGCGCATCGGCGACCTGCCCGCCCGCGGATACGCCAGCCACGGCGAGTCCTGGTCGCTCGCGCTCGCCCTGCGGCTGGCCGGCTACGAGCTGCTGCGCTCGGCCGGCGACGACCCGGTGCTGCTGCTCGACGACGTCTTCGCCGAGCTCGACGCGCAGCGCCGGGACCGGCTGGCCGCGGTGGCGTCCGCCGCCGAGCAGGTGCTCGTCACGGCCGCCGTCCCCGCCGACCTGCCGGCCGGGCTGGCCGCGGCCAGGTTCGACGTGGCCGACGGGGTGATCACCCGTGCCCGCTGACGACCCCGGCCGCCGGATCCGCAGTGCCCGCGAGGCGCTGGCGGCCGCCCGGCAGGACGCCAGGGACCGGGGCGAAAGCCCAGCGCAGGCGCGTTCGGCGGGAAGAAACGTGCCCGAACGAGGCGGCGATGCCCCCGCCGGGAAGCGCGGATCCGGCGGGGAGGATCCGCAGCCGCTCGGCGCGGCGATCAGCCAGCTGCTGGCCGAGCGGGGGTGGCGGCAGCAGGCCGCCGTCGGCTCGGCGTTCGGCCGGTGGGAGCAGATCGTCGGCGCGGAACTCGCGGCACACGCCAGGCCGGACGGCTTTTCCGGCGGCGAGCTGGTCGTGGTGGCCGATTCCACCGCGTGGGCCACGCAGCTGCGGCTGCTGGCCGGAACCCTGATCAGGCGGCTCAACGCCGAACTCGGCGAGGGCACCGTCCGGCGGGTCAAGGTCCGGGGCCCGGCCGGGCCGCCGCGCCAGCCCGGCGCGTGGCGGGCACCGGGCGGGCGCGGGCCGCGCGACACCTACGGCTGAATGCGCCCATGTCAGGGGCTACCCGCAGGTAAAATGGCATAGACACGGGCAGACCACGCCGGGTCCCGTGGCGCTGGGCTTCATGACGCTGTCCCCGGCAGGAGGAGTTCGGAGACTTGTCCTACGACGCACGCTCGATCACCGTCCTCGAGGGCCTCGAGGCGGTGCGCAAGCGACCCGGCATGTACATCGGCTCCACGGGGGAGCGCGGCCTGCACCACCTGGTCCAGGAGGTCGTGGACAACTCGGTGGACGAGGCCCTGGCCGGGTCCGCCGACACGATCGACGTCACGCTGCTGCCCGACGGCGGCGTCCGGGTCCGCGACAACGGCCGTGGCATCCCGGTGGACCTGCACCCCGGCGAGCAGCGTCCCGCGGTCGAGGTCGTGCACACCACGCTGCACGCCGGCGGCAAGTTCGACAGCAAGTCCTACGCGGTCTCCGGCGGCCTGCACGGCGTCGGCGTCTCGGTGGTCAACGCGCTGTCCTCCCGGCTCGAGGTGGAGGTGCGCCGGGACGGGCACGTCTGGCGCCAGGCGTACGAGAAGGGCGACCCGGTCACCCCGGTGACCCAGGGCGAGGCCACCGCCGAGACCGGCACCACCACGAGGTTCTGGCCGGACGACTCGATCTTCGAGACCCTGGACTGGAACTTCGAGACGCTGTCCCGGCGGCTGCAGGAGATGGCCTTCCTGTCCCGCGGCCTGCGGATCACGCTGACCGATGAGCGGCCGGATCACGTCAACGGCGAGCCGCACGTGGTCAGCTACCACTACGCAGGGCGGGATCGCGGACTTCGTCCGGTACCTGAACGCCTCCAAGGAGCCGGTGCACGGCTCGATCATCGAGTTCGGCGACGAGGGCGAGGGCATCTCGGTCGAGATCGCGATGCAGTGGAATGCCTCCTACTCCGAGTCGGTGCACACGTTCGCGAACACGATCAGCACCGCCGAGGGCGGGACCCACGAGGAGGGCTTCCGCGCCGCCCTCACCTGGATCGTCAACCGGTACGCCCGGGAGCAGAAGCTGCTGCGCGACAAGGACGACAACCTGACCGGCGAGGACGTCCGGGAGGGCCTGACCGCCATCGTCTCGGTCAAGCTGGCCGAGCCCCAGTTCGAGGGCCAGACCAAGACCAAGCTCGGCAACACCGAGGCGAAGTCGTTCGTGCAGCAGGCCTGCAACGACCACCTGCGGGACTGGTTCGACCGCAACCCCGGCGAGGCCAAGGACATCATCACCAAGGCCACCCAGGCCGCCCGGGCCCGGATCGCCGCCCGCCAGGCGCGTGACCTGACCCGGCGCAAGAGCCTGCTGGAGTCCACCTCGCTGCCGGGCAAGCTGGCCGACTGCCAGTCCTCGGACCCCGCGCGGTGCGAGATCTACGTGGTGGAGGGTGACTCGGCCGGCGGCTCGGCCAAGGGCGGCCGGGACCCGATGTACCAGGCCATCCTGCCGATCCGCGGCAAGATCCTGAACGTGGAGAAGGCCCGGATCGACCGGGTGCTCAAGAACAACGAGGTCCAGGCCATGATCACGGCGCTGGGCACCGGGATTCACGACGACTTCGCCATCGAGAAGCTCCGCTACTACAAGATCATCCTGATGGCGGACGCGGACGTGGACGGCCTGCACATCCGCACCCTGCTGCTCACCCTGCTGTTCCGGTTCATGAAGCCGGTGATCGAGGCCGGGCCATGTCTACCTGGCGCAGCCGCCGCTCTACAAGATCAAGTGGGATGGCCGCGGGGTGCCGCCCGAGTACGCCTACTCCGACAGCGAGCGGGACCGGGTGATCGAGGCGGGGATCGCGGCCGGCCGCAAGGACCCCAGGCCGCGGGACGGCGTCCAGCGGTACAAGGGACTCGGCGAGATGAACGCCACCGAGCTGTGGGAGACCACCATGGACCCGGCCAACCGGGTGCTGCTGCAGGTGACGCTCGACGACGCGGCCCAGGCGGACGAGCTGTTCACCGTGCTCATGGGAGAGGACGTGGAAGCGCGGCGCTCCTTCATCCAGCGCAACGCCAAGGACGTCAGGTTCCTCGACATCTAACCTCCCTGCAGGGCACGTCCCTCCGCAGACCCCCAAGAGAACACGCATAGAGCAGAGCACACGATTACTGAAGGGTCGGGAATTGACTGAGCTGGACACGGGTGCGCCGGCTGGCGGTGACCGCACCGAGCCCGTCAACATCCAGGTCGAGATGCAGCGCAGCTACATCGACTACGCGATGTCGGTGATCGTCGGCCGCGCGCTGCCCGACGTGCGGGACGGCCTCAAGCCGGTGCACGTCCGCATCCTGTACGCGATGTACGACGGCGGCTTCCGGCCGGACCGGTCGTTCTTCAAGTGCGCGCGGGTGGTCGGCGAGGTGATGGGGAATTACCACCCGCACGGCGACGGCGCGCTCTACGACGCGCTGGTCCGGATGGCCCAGCCGTGGTCGATGCGCTACCCGCTGATCGACAGCCAGGGCAACTTCGGGTCGCCGGGCAACGACCCGCCCGCGGCGATGCGGTACACCGAGTGCAAGCTCGCCCCGCTGGCCATGGAGATGCTCCGGGACATCGACACCAAGGCGGTTGTCCAATTCCGGGATAACTACGACGGCCGCTCGCAGGAGCCCACGGTCCTGCCGAGCCGCTTCCCCAACCTGCTGGTCAACGGCTCGGAGGGGATCGCGGTCGGCATGGCCACCAAGATCCCGCCGCACAACCTGCGCGAGGTCGCCGCGGGGGCCCGCTGGTACCTGGACAACTTCGAGGCCACCGACGAGGAACTGCTCGACGCGCTGCTCGACCGGGTCAAGGGGCCCGACTTCCCCACCGCCGCGCAGATCGTCGGCCGCCGCGGCATCCGGGACGCCTACCGTACCGGCCGCGGCTCGATCACCATGCGCGCCGTGGTCGAGGTCGAGGAGGACATCAAGGGCCGCGCCTGCCTGGTCGCCACCGAGCTGCCCTACCAGGTCAATCCGGACAACCTGGCGCTGAAGATCGCCGAGCTGGTGAAGGACGGCCGGATCGGCGGCATCGCCGACGTGCGGGACGAGTCCAGCAACCGGGCCGGCCAGCGGCTGGTCATCGTGCTCAAGCGGGACGCGGTGGCCAAGGTCGTGCTGAACAACCTGTACAAGCACACCCAGCTGCAGGACACCTTCGGCGCCAACATGCTCGCGCTGGTCGACGAGGTGCCGCGCACCCTGCGCCTGGACCAGATGATCAGGTACTGGGTCAGCCACCAGATCGACGTGATCGTCCGGCGCACCCGCTACCTGCTCGGCCGGGCGCAGGAGCGGGCGCACGTCCTGCGCGGGCTGCTCAAGGCCATCGGGCGCGATCGACGAGGTGATCACGCTGATCAGGGCCAGCGCCTCGGCTGCCGAGGCCCAGCAGGGCCTGATGCAGCTGCTGGCGATCGACGAGATCCAGGCCCGCGCCATCCTGGACATGCAGCTGCGCAAGCTGGCCGCGCTCGAGCGGCAGCAGCTCACCGACGAGTTCGACGAGCTGACCAGGAAGATCGCCGACTACGAGGACATCCTGGCCCGGCCGGAGCGGCAGCGGGGGATCGTCTCGGCCGAGCTCGGTGAGATCGTCGACAAGTACGGCGACGACCGGCGCACGGAGATCATCGCCTACGACGGCGACATGTCCGACGAGGATCTGATCGCCGAGCAGGACGTGGTCGTCACGATCACCCGCGGCGGCTACGCGAAGCGGACGAAGACCGACCTGTACCGGGCCCAGCGGCGCGGCGGCAAGGGGGTGCGCGGTGCGCAGCTGCGCACCGACGACATCGTGGAGCACTTCTTCGTCACCACGACGCACCACTGGATCCTGTTTTTCACCAACAAGGGCCGGGTCTACCGGGCCAAGGCGTATGAGCTGCCGGAGGCGGCCCGGGACGCCCGCGGCCAGCACGTCGCCAACCTGCTGGCCTTCCAGCCCGACGAGGAGATCGCCGAGGTACTGGCGCTGCGCGACTACACGGTCGCGCCCTACCTGGTGCTGGCCACCAGGTCCGGGCTGGTGAAGAAGTCCAGGCTGACCGACTTCGACTCGCCCAGGACCGGCGGCATCATCGCCATCAGCCTGCGCGAGGACGACGAGATGCTCGCGGCCCGGCTCATCTCGCCCGACGAGGACCTGCTGCTGCTGAGCAGGCACGCGCAGGCGATCAGGTTCCGGGCCAGCGACGAGTCACTGCGCCCGATGGGCCGGGTCACCTCGGGCGTGATCGGGATGCGGTTCGTCGACGGCGATGAGCTACTGGACATGCACGTAGTGCGAGGGGGCGAGGACGTGCTGGTCGCGACAGGTGGCGGTTTCGCAAAGCGCACCCCAGCGGAGCAGTATCCGCTACAGAATCGGGGAGGTAGGGGCGTGCTCACCGCGCGGATTACCGAGTCGCGGGGAGAGCTGGTCGGCGCGCTGATGACCAGGCCGGAGGACGAGGTGTTCGCGATCACGTCCGCCGGCGGGGTAATCAGAACGCGGGCCGGCGAGGTGAAGCTCTCCGGCAGGCAGACCATGGGGGTCCGGCTGATGAACCTGGGACCGGGCGACAGCGTGGTCGCGATCGCGCGGAACGCAGAGTCAACCGCGGAGTCACTGGAAGCGGGTGACGGCGAGACGTCCGAGAGTTCCCGGGAGCGAGGGCAGCGAAATGGCCGATGGGGACGTCTCATGAGTGCACGAGAGACCGGAAGTGACACGTGGCCGCGTTTCGCGGCGTTTCCCGGGGATAACCTCGATCTAGGAAACGTTCCGGAGGAGAGTGACGTGGATCACGACACCGAGCCGCCGTCCTGGCTGTCCGGGGCGGCCGCGGTCGGCACCGGAGCCGATCCGCCCGACGCCGGCCAGAGAGCCGAAGCCGAGCACGACGGACAGGCCTCGCCCGTCGACGCCGATGCCGTCGGCGAGGACACCTCGGCGCCCGGATTCAGCGATGCTCCCGTGACCGGACCCGGGTTCGGCGCGGCCACTGACGACGCGCCGGGCTTCGAGGACCCGCCGGGCTTCACCAGTTCCCCGGGCTTCGGGGACGCTCCGGACGCGAGCCAGGGATTCGGTGCCGAGCGGAGCGGGGATGGTTTCGGCGGCCCGGCGGCCGCCCCGGCTTCAGCGCCCCGGGCGAGCCCGCCCCGGCCTTCGACCATGGGCAGCAGGGTGATCTTGCCGCCGATTACCCGGGGCAGTACGCCGGGGCGTATCAGGGCATCGGGTTCGGTGCCGCCTCCCCGGCCGGGAATTCGTTCGGCGGCCCGGCCGCCCGGCCCAATGTACGACGGCGCGGCCGCGGCGGCAGGCTACGCGGTCGGACAGGAGAATGGAATCGGCCACCCGGACCAGGCCACGCCATTCCAGCAGCAGTACCCCCCGACCCAGCAGCAGTACCCCCGACCCAGCGCAGTACCCCCGACCAGTCGGCGCCGTCGGCCAAGTCCAGGGTGACGGCCTCGCTGCGCACGGTCAGGCGGCGCAAGTCGTCTAAGCGGGCGGCCAGGGCGGGCCGTCAGGCGCAGCTGACCGTGGCCAGGCTGGAGCCCTGGTCGGTGATGAAGTTCAGCTTCGTCATCTCGCTGGTGGCATTCATCGTCCTGTTCGTCGCGGTGGCCGTGCTCTACGCCGTGCTGTCCGGCCTCGGCGTGTTCGACGCGCTGCAGCGGACCGTGCAGAGCATCACGTCAAGCCAGAGCCAGTCGGGCTTCAACCTGCAGCAGTACCTGTCCGCGTCGCGCGTGCTGAGCTACACCGGCCTGCTGGGTGCGGTCAACGTCGTGCTCATCACGGCGATTTCCACCGTCGGCGCGGTTCTGTACAACATCACCGCCGACCTGGCGGGCGGTATCGAGGTCACGCTGAAGGAGACCGACTGATCCGAGGCGCCGTCAGATGCGGTAGCCTTTCCCGGCGTACTTCTTCGCCGTAACGTGGCGCGCACGGGCCTGTAGCTCAGATCGGTTAGAGCGCTTCCCTGATAAGGAAGAGGTCCCTGGTTCAAGTCCAGGCAGGCCCACCCAGGTCACGACGTTATAGCCCTGCAATCACCAGGCCCGCAGCCCTACAGTCTGTAGGGCCAGACCTGGACTTGGGAGTGATCAGGCGACGGCATTTGCGTCCGCGTCTGCCCCTGGCTCCTGGCTCTCATAGGCATACAGGCGACTGACGGCCTGGTTCATGGCGTCCAGGATGGAGGTTCGGTCCTGGGCGAATAGGTGGCCGTAGATGTTCTTGGTCGTCTCGATCCTGCTGTGCCCCATCTGATGCGCTACCTGGATGTCCGATGCGCCCGAGGCGATGAGCAGGGAAGCGCACACGTGCCGCAGCTCGTGCGCGGTGTAGCTGACGATGCCGTCCGGATGAGCCGCCGTGTAGCCCTGGGCGAACTTGAGGTACCTGCGCCACATGGCGTAGCCGAGGTAGCCGCCCCGGTCGCCGTTGATCAGGCGGCCGTACAGCTTGCCGTCGCTGTACTCGCGGCCTGGTGCGCCGCGGTCGGCCAGGCGGCAGACGGCGGGCATGGCGATGTCGGGAATCATGACCGTCCGCTCGGCGGCGCGGGTCTTCATGTCCTGGCGCACATCGCGGCGGCCGCCGGACTCGCTGGCGGTCCGGTCGATCCGGATGCTCTGGGCATCGAGGCTGACGTTGCCGATTGGCACGGCCACGGCTTCTTCCCAGCGCAGCCCGGTGAAGGCCAGAGACCATCGCTACATCGCCGAGGCCCGGCTTGAACCGGTCGAGCGCGGCGGCCAGCCGGAGCACCTGCGGGATGCTGGGGATGATGACCCGGCGCCGGACCGATCCGCCCCAGCCGGTACGCAGTTCGAGGGCCGGGTTGGCTGGGATGATGCGTTCCTCGCGTGCCCAGGCGAAGACCCGGCGCAGCACGGAGGCGACCGTGCTCTTGGTGCTGCCGGAGGCGGGGCTGCCGTCCTGGAGGGTCAGGGTCCGGATGGTCGTGTTGAGTTCGGGCAGGTCGAGGTCGCCGATCCAGGCGTTGCCGAGCGCGGGGAGGATGTAGACGTTCAGGCAGGTGCGCTCCTTGGCGAGCGACGATTTGGGCCGGGGCGTGCCGTCCCGCTTGACCCGGTAGGCGATCAGGTAGCGGGCTGCCACCTCGGCGAATCTGGTGTGCTCGGCCTGGAGTCGTCCGGGGCGGCGTTTGGCCTCGTTGAAGTCGGCCAGCAGTTTCTTCGCCGCGTCCAGGCCCTCGGCGGTCCGTTCGATCTGCCGCTTGAGCACTGGGTCCCACAACCGGACCCGGTAGACCGACGTCCCGTCTGCGGTGGTGACCGGCACGCTTCTGGTGCCGTGCTTGCGCAGCTTCGGGGTGATGCCCTTGGGCAGATCACGCCGACCGTCTCTGATCATGTCCGTCCTCCTCCGTCAACTCGATCAGTGACTTGGGAAGCACCGTCCGGGCGGGTGAGCGCTTCCGAATTGCCGAAACACGCGGCTCCTTGGCTCGGTCCGAGGTCGGGTACGCCGCGGCTTAGGCTGGGACCATTCTTCGATCTCGGCCTCGGCGAAGCGCAGCAGATGCCCCACCTTCCGGTAAGGGATCGCCCCACGCTCAACGAGCTTGCGAGCGTGCCGGTCGGTGATGTTCAGCCATTCGCACAGCTGGTCGAGCGCAAGCATCCGGGTGCCCTGTCCGTAGGGCACACCCGGGCTCACGCCGCCCTCCCACTTGCCGAAACTTCGGCCGCCTCCTGGGTTCGTCGTTTGGCTTCTTCATATGCCGCTTTCAACTGGGTGCGTTCGGCGACGATGTACAGCAGTCGCCGGTCGTAGGGCAGGTGGTCGTAGTCGGACGGGGTGACGACGTGCCAGGTGTACCGACCTGGGTCGGGCTTCGTCGATGCCGAGGGTGGCCAGCAGCCGGGCCTTCTTGTCGGCCCGGTGGTCGGCCAATGTCTTGCCTGACCATTTGCGGGAGGTCAGCACCCGCTGGCCGGCGTAGCCGAGGTGCTCGGGGCGATGTGCCTTGCCCTTGCACGCGCCTGGGCGCAGGCCGGCGCGGGCGTTCTTGGGCTGTACTCCGTACCGGAGCCAGTTGGCGCACGTCGGCGAGCACGGCTCGTACCGCAGAGCGTCGGCCAGCCGGGCCGCGTGCGCCCGCTGGGTGTCGGTGTCGGCCTGGTGGCAGTCGGCGACGTGCTTGGTGAGGTACTTGGTCAGGTAGCGGATGCACCGGGCGGCGTCCTTGGACCCGGCCAGCACGCCCTCGGCGTGGAACTCGGTCCCGAACCGGGCCACGTGCAACGGGTCGTCATTCGGGCCGATGGCGTCCAGGGCCTGGTCCCAGGCGGGCAGCACTTCCCCGGTCGCCGGGTCCAGGTAAGTGCCGAGGTCCTCGTCCCACACCGGCAGCTCGTCGTCCTCGTAGCGGACGACGTCGGTGGAGGGCCACCACACCTGGTGGTAGGTGGCGGCGATGACCTGGCGGACCACCGCCCGGGGTACCGCGCCGCGGATGGCCATGTGCAGGTGCGGGGCCAGCCGTCGTTGCGGTTCGACCGCGCCGAAGTACTGCGCGTCATAGCCGAGGACGCGGCGCAGGTTCTGGATGAACCGGTCCACTAGCGCGGAGAAGTGCAGCGCGTCCCGCGCAGCGCGCGCGTAGTCGTACGTGCCGGGGTTGACCGGGGTGCCGTCGTCTTTGACCTTGCCGTAGCTGTCGCAGGTCAAGGTGAGGAACATCGAGGGCCGGTAGGACTTGCCATCCGGGCGGTGAACACCCGTGCCGATGGTCTGCGGGGCGATCTTGCGCTTGGGCAGGTCCGGCGCGTCCTGGCGGCGCCGGGTGGACCGGACACGGCGTGCCTTCGCCTTGCCGGTGTCCGTGCTGGCGGTGACCGTGCCGCGGACACCGGCCCGGGTGATCTCGACATCGAGCTCGCCGAGCAGCGCGTCGTAGTCGGTCACGTCTTCGCCGCGGGCCTCGGCGCGGTCGCGCTGGACCTGGGCCTCGGCGCGCAGGGTCAGCCAGTACTCCTGCGTCTCATCCGGCATGGCCGGGCCGGAATCGGGTTCGTCCTCGAGGTGCCAGCCTTCCCGGCACTGCACGACGCGCAGCATCTTGGCCCGGTCGGCGCACGGCGGGCAGATGCTGGCCAGGGTCGCGCCGCAGGGTTTCATGATCTGCTCGGTCTGGCCGGTCACGGTGTCGGTGCGGCGCAGCTGGATCGGGCGCAGGCAGCCGCCGACCGCTTCGGCGATCTTCCGGATCGAGTCGCGGGCCAGCGGCATCGCCATCCGCTGGGCCCGGGTCGAGGTCGTCGTCATCCGATCACCTCGGTTCCGTGGTCGCCGGTCCAGGTATCCGACCAGCCGCACAGCGGGCAGTCCAGGGTGATCTGGGCTTGCCCGTTGTCGGTGGCGGTCAGCGCCCGGCCGCAGCACGGGCACGGGTCGTCGGTCCGCCAGGTCGTCATCGGGTTCATGCGGCCTCTCCCTCGACCGCGTGCAGCTCGCGATCGGGCACGAGCGCGGCGGTGCACTGCGCGGCCATAGCCCGGATGTCCTCATCGGAGACCCAGGCGGCGCGGACCCGCACCGGGTCGGGGTCGGCCTCCAGCCGGACGAACGCCACCCCGGCTCCGGTGGCCGGATCAGAGGAGATCAGATCAGAGGTCGCTCCCCTGTCTCGGGCGCCGTCGCCGAGCACCATGTCCACCTGCTCCGGCTCGTCCAGCCGCATCGCGATCCGGTCCGGGAACAGGTTCCGGATCGACATGACCTCCTTGCGCGGGTCCTGCAAGGCGGCGACCACGCAGTAGCCCACCGCCCGGCCCTGAGTCGTCAGCGTGGCAAGGGCAGCCTTGACCCGCTCGCGCAGGCTCTTGCTGGGCTGGTAGGCGGTCAGGAACGCGACCTCATCGACCAGCACCACCACGAACGGGAACTCGGTCGTCGGGGTGTGGTCGCGCTGCTTCCCGGCCAGCTGGGCGGCCCGGGCCTGCATGTCGCTGACGGCGGCTTCGAGCATGGCGACGATCGCGTCGGGGCTGGCGGCGTACTGGCCGCAGGTGTCGAAGATGGCCCGGCCGTAGGCCAGTTCCATCACCTTCGGGTCGGCCGCCAGTATCTTGCACCAGCCCGGCCTGGAGCAGGCCGAGCATGGCCCGGATCAGGGACCAGATGACCGAGCCTTTCCCGGCGCCGGTGGCCCCGGCGATCAGCAGGTGGGTGCCGTGCAGCCGCACCAGCCAGGGTGATCCGTCCTCGCGGCGGCCTACGGCCAGGGCCTTGAGGTCCGCGTGCTGTGGGATGGCCAGAGCGGGGATGATGGCGGCCAGGGCGTCGCGGCGGACGAATTCGAGGATCAGGAAGCCGGGCCGGGCGGTGCGGACCCGGCAAAGCAGGGCGCCGAACCCGTGCGCCAGGTTCTCGGCCCGGTCGGCGAAGTCGGCGGCAGCCTGGCCGGAGACCAGCCGGACAGGCTACACGGTCGGTGTACCGGGTGGAGACACCTTGCCGAGCACGGGGACCAGCACCTGGCCCCGGTACACCGGGACCAGGCGAGCAATGGTCAGCACGGCCAGCCAGTGCCGCTGGTAATGCCAGCGCCGCCACTTCCCCCGCGGCTGGCTTGCCGATGAACCGGGAGAACGAGCGCGGGCCAGCGCAGCCGCCAGACGATGAGCACAGCTGTCACCGTTGAGGTGAGGATGACCGGGGCGGGCCATCCGGCCAGGCTCCAGGCCAGCAGCTCGACGGCGAGCACCAGGTCCAGCACGGGATGCCGGGCCAGGAACTTGAAGATGGCGATCAGCACCCGGACCAGCTGGACGATGGTGATCACCCAGCCAGGGGTGTGATAGACGGGCGAGCGCCAGGCCGGCGGGGCGAACGGGTCGGGGTTGTCGAGCTGGGCCAGCTGCTGGCCGGAGTACGCGGACATCTTCACCGGGGCACCTCCCGCGGTCACGCTGGCGGGCCAGCATCGCCGCGTAGTGCCAGGCGTCGGCGGCCACCTGGTGTGCCTCGGCGGTGTCCAGGTCGGCGGCGACCCGCGACAGCAGGTCGGCCTTGCGCTCGAAGAACCGGATGCGCTCCTCCAGCGGCGTGTCCGGGGTGATGGCACGCAGCTGATCGAGAAAGGCACTGATCTCACCCGGGCTGACCCGGGCGGGCTGATCGGTCATGATGGACGGGTTCCTTCCTGAGTGGTGCTCGGGCAGGGACAAAAGGGAAAGGGCCCCGGCCGGTGGGCAAACACCGGCCGGGGCCACGCACATCACGGACATCACGCAGGAATCCGCTTGGGCGCCGAGGCGGGCAGTCCGCGCCAGGCGCGTTCCACCTCGGTCGCATACCGGGCTGCCGTGGCGGCGAGGTCGCGGGCGAACCGGACGTGACCCGCGTTCAGGTGCTCGGGCAGGGTAAGGGTGACCAGCAGCCCGGGCCGGGCGGCCCAGATGGTCAGCAGCGGGGTGCGTTCCCGGTAGGACTCGAACGCGACCCCGGACCGGCCGTCGACCGGCATGGTCACCGTGGTGACCCGGCGGGCGGGCATCAGGCGGCGTCCTTGCTCTCGGCCGCCGGGCGGCTGGGACCGCGCGAAGGTGCGCGGACCCCGGTTGCCTTGAGGGAGTAGGCCAGCCGGCTGGCGTCGTTCACATAAGGCGTCACCATCAGCCCGGTGAACTCCACCGGGGTGAACGGTGACCCGGGCGGGGCGGGCGGCAGCACCGGCTGATGCTCGGCCGCCACCTTGACCTTCAGTGTCCGCTGCCGTGCCGACTGGTCGGCGTCGATCACGTCCACCGTCCACAGCGGCAGGCTCGTGATCTTGTCGATCTGCTGGACTACCCGGTCACCCTTCGACCGGTCGAAGTCCCGCAGCAGCTCAACGCCGCTGACCGCGTAGGCCCCGCCCGGGAAGAACGTCCCGAACTCCACTGGTATCGGCCCTTGAAGCGCCATCTTGTCCTCCTGTCGAGTCGGCTGCATTACCGTGTCTCCAGCCTCGGCGGCGAGGTCCTTCCGGCCCACCCAGCGGATCGGTGATCTTCCGGGGCGACTTCTCCCTGTCGTGCGGGGAAGTTCTGTCATACGCTGGAGGGAGTCTGGTGCTTCGGGCCGTCGTGGCCGGACCGGTCGCTGCCGGGACCGTGGCAACGGAGGGCAGCCATGGCTACGACGAAGGTTCGCAGTGTCCGCCAGGAGCAGCTCCAGCTCGCGGAGTCGCTGCGCAGGGCCGGGAAGCCGTGGCCCGAGGTCGCTGCGGTGTTCCGCGAGCGCTTTAGCGTCAATGCCCGCGTGGCGTTGCGCCTGGCTCATGGCTGGACCCAGCAGAAGGCCGCCGACGAGTGGACGAAGCGATGGCCAGGCGACCCGAAGACGTTCAAGAATTTCTCTTACTGGGAGCAGTGGCCCAGCGAAAGCGGCTACGAGCCTTCTCTTGATGTCCTGATCCGGATGGCAGAGCTTTATCAGTGCGCCGTTACCGATCTCCTTGCGGACTGCGGCGACTTCCGGGCCCATGACGATACCTATCGCGCCGGTCAGTACGGCGGGCTGATACCCGCACTATTCTCAAACGAGCCCGAGCCGCCCGAAGGTGAGGCAGCGGAAAATACCAACGGCGGGCATGACGGCGATCTCGATGAGCTGGTGCAATTTGTGGAGCAGGCGGATGTGCATAATCTAGCGCGCATGGCCGCGTCCTGGTCTAATGAAATCATGCCCGATGAAACACGCCGGTCCGTTCTCCTCAAACTAAGCGCCGGGCTCTCCCTGGCGGCAGCAAATCCGGTACTCACAACGTTGTCACCAGAACAGAGTGCCGCGCCCGCGTCAGCGCGTGACCTGGCCGGAATCTGGCACAGCACGTACACGTATCACAGCAGCGGACGAGGCCAGGAGTTCACCGGCCAGCACTACGTGGTGCTACGCCACAGCGGTGGCGGCCTGAACGGGCATAGCCTTCCGACCAAAGAGGGCTCCGAGCTGATCCTGCACCTGTCGCTGCAACGCGCGCTGGCCACCGGCACCTGGACCGAGCGCACCGCACCGTCTGGCTACTACCACGGCGCCGCCTACCACGGAACCATCCAGCTCGTCGTAGACCCCCTGGGCCGCACCATGGCCGGTAAGTGGCTAGGATTCAGCAAGGACTTCAAAGTCAACAACGGCCCGTGGACCCTCGTCCGGATGGAGGACTCAACCTCCAAGCGAACACAGCAGCGGTACCATTTCAAGCTCTAATTTCCCCGGGGCTTTCTCAGCCGGTAATGACCGCGATCACGGTCGATCCGCGAGCGAAGAAACCATTGCGGGAAAGGTCCATGATCCCGTACATCATCTTGGCGACGTATATCCGGTCCAGGAGAAGCCCGTGCCGCCGGTTGAAGTCCGCGATAAACGCGGTTAGCCCTGACGTGGTCTTGGCATAACCGCCGAAATGATACCTCAGCTCAATACCCCAGCAGCCGACATCGCGGCCAGCCGCCTCCCGTTGCAATCTGCCAACCTCACCGCCGAGAAAGCCCCCGTTTTTCAGGACGGAGAAACCGGTCGCCTGCTGTCCGGTGCGGAGTCCCAGCGCGATACCGGCGAGGGTGCCGCCGGTCCCGCATGGACAGCAGATCACCTCGAAGTCATCAGGTATTTCTGCCGGAATCTCGGCACAGCCACGGACACCGGGCCCATTACTGCCGCCTTCCGGCACCAGGTAGAAGCCGCCGAAGGCCTGCCGCAGCCGGGCGATGACGGCCGGATCATCCTTCTGCCGGTAGGTACCACGGTCCAGATAGGCCAGCCGCATGCCGTGCCGCACGGCATAGGCCAGCGAGCCGTTCAACGGCAGGTGCTCCTCACCCCGGATCACGCCGATGGTGGCGAAACCGAAGCACTCACCGGCCGCGGCGACGGCGCGGATGTGATTGGAGTAGGCGCCGCCGAAGGTCAGCAGCACGCGATGCCCCGAGCGTTCCGCCTCGGCCAGGTTGTACTTCAGCTTGCGCCACTTGTTCCCCGGCAGATCGGGATGGATCAGGTCATCCCGCTTGAGCAGAAGCCGCACCCCGGCCCCGGCCAGACGCTCGTCGCGCAACTCCTCCAGCGGCGAAGGGATACGCAGCGGCAACGACCCGGCAACCTCCAGAACACTGCCGGTCCCGGTCGCGCCGACGCGGGCAGGACTCCTGGTCACGGCTCGACCGTACCCTGGTCGGCGCGCTGGCTGCGATCCGGCCGGAGCTAGCAGCCAACTAGTGCGCAGCATACGACGCCCACGGGCGCAGCTCCCACCACGCGATGCACTGCCGAAATTAGCCGTAATAATCATCAAGGCGGGCCGCTACGCGGCCCGCGTCCGGCGCTCCCCGCGCCGGGCTCTGGCCTTGGGGAGGCCCGCCCGGCGCGTCCGCGCCGTCCAAGCCGGGCGATGCGGCTGATCTAACTGGCTCTATCGTCATGCCAGCCGCGCAGGGCGTAACCGCCTTCCTCGCGCCTCGATTCTCCCAGTCGCGGCTGCCGCGTCCAGGGCGCGCTCCGCACGTCGCTTCGCGATCGGCATTCGCCGACCCTGGACCCGGCAACCGCTCAACAGGGACCGGCAGCTATAAGGAAGAGCGGAGCGGAGTAGTGGTTGACCCTCATTGGCAGCACTGGATGCCGGGCGCATGGTATCGCCCGAAGACGTGACTTTCTTGTCATGCTAGGGCTATGAGCCCACGACGGCTAAGCCGGTGGATTGCCGCGAGTGTCGTAGCCTTCGCTATCGTTCTGGCGGCGGCCCCGCCAGCCCTGAAAGCCGCGCACCTGCACTGGCCTGCCTGGCTGGTGGCTCTAATCCTGGCTTCGATCGTCGCGCTGGGGGTGGTTGTCAAGCCTCTGGTGGATGCATGCACGCAAGCATGGGCGAAGCACCTCACCGCGAACATCGAACTCAGCCAGCGACGACGCGCCTTGATCGCAGAAGTTCAGGGAGACAGCAAGAATCTGCGCCGCGTGTCGGAGGTTACCGATCGTGCGCTGCTCGGAATTCATCCAGCGATCCCGTTGCCGCACGCAGCCGATCGGACCCTTTCACCCGAGCTACCTCTCTACATTCCTCGGGACATCGACGCTGATCTGCGGGCTTGGCTGGACGCGCGGCGCAATGATGGTGGCCTATTGTTGTTCGTTGGCCCAGCGGCAACTGGCAAAACTCGGTGCGCTTATGAACTCTTGCGTAACGCTGTTCCTGACTGGCGCATATTCATGCCTGCCACCGCTTCTCATATAGCGGAATTTTCACACACTGCATATGAAGGGAATACGGTTATATGGCTCAATGAAACCAAGAATTTCCTAGCTGGTGATGGCCTACCCGTAACAACTGTCCGCCGAATTCTTGCAGATCCTCGGCCTATCGTGATAGTGGGAACAATCTGGCGTGATGATTTCGACAGCCTCACACAGTCAGATTCAGGGGTCCGAGAGCAAGCAAGTATAAATCAAGATGCTCGCGAGATCCTCACCATGCTCGCTCACCGAGTAGACCTTCCTGATGTCTTCAGCGCCACTGAGCTGCACCGAGCTGAGCAGCTGGCCAAACGAGACCCGCGGATTGACGAGGCTCTGAACCATCCTGAAGCCTCCAATATCGCGACTACCCTCGCAGCCGCACCAGAGTTGACCAGGCGATGGGTACACGGGTCGAACCCTTATGGCCGTTCTGTCATTACTGCCGCCGTCACGGCCCGTCGCTGTGGCCATCCACAGCCCCTTCCTCAAGCTGTTCTACTCCCATTGGCTGATATATCCTTGTCTGCTGCTGATCGAGCCGCGGCGAGTTCTGACTGGTTTGCTGCGGCATTGCAATGGGCTATGCAACCAGTACGTGGGCAAGTCGCCCCGTTGACGGCACAGGCGAAGGTAATAGGAGAGGTCGATGGCTACCGTATTTCAGATGTACTGGTTCAATATGCCAATAACTCGTCTCACGCGCCCGGGGAAGCAATTCAAGATGATACATGGCGAGTGTTGATAGAAAATGCCACACCGTACTCTTGCGGCCTAATTGGATCGGCTGCTGATTCGTCGCGACCTCAAATTGCAGAGTATGCCTTTCGCAAGGCCGCCGAAGCCGGAAATCTACGGGGAATGGCTCGTCTTGGGCATCTGCTGTTCGAGCAAGGGGAGGACACCGAGGCCGAGACCTGGTGGCGCAAGACCCTCGAAGGTGCGGAGGACTGGACAAAACCGGAAATCAACTTGGCGATGTTGGGCGTGGGTGTTCTCATCCTGAAGCGGGGCAAGAATGTCGAAAACTGGTGGCGCAAGGCGGCCGAAGCAGGGAATCCCAGCGGGATGGCAGCCCTTGCAGACATCCTGCACAACCGGGGCGGCGACGACGAGGCTGAGACCTGGTCGCACCAGGCCGCCGCAGCGGGGAATCCCGACGGGATGGCGGTCCTCGCAGACATCCTGCAGAACCGGGGCAATGAAGACGAGGCTGAGACCTGGTCGCACCAGGCCGCCGCAGCCGGACATCCCCGAGGAATGGCAGTCCTCGCAGACATCCTGCACAACCGGGGCGACGACGACGAGGCCGAGACCTGGTCGGTCAAGGCGGCCGAAGCCATGCGGGCACGAGAAGCCGCCAACGAGCGATGGTGGCGCAAACCCGCCGAGGCCGGAAACCCCGAAGCAATGACGTGGCTCGCAAACACCCTGAAAAAAATGGGGCGCGACGATGAGGCCGAGACCTGGTGGCGCCAGGCCGCCGCAGCCGGACATCCCCCGGCCATGGCTCGTCTAGGAGTTCTGTTCCACAGGCGGGGCGACGACGTCGAAGCCGAGACCTGGTCGGCCAAGGCGGCCGAAGCCGGAAACCCCGAGGGAATGGCCCATCTAGGAGCTCTGCTCCAGAAGCGGGGCGACGACGCCGAGGCCGAGACCTGGTGGCGCAAGACCCTCGAAGGTGCGGAGGACTGGACAAAGCCAGAGATCAACTTGGCCGTATCAGGAATAGGCTTGCTCATCAAAAAGCGGGGCGAGGAAGTCGAAAACTGGTGGCGTAAGGCCGCAGAAGCCGGGAGTCCCCGTGGGATGGCATCCCTCGCCGGGCTATTGCACGAGCGGGGCGACGACGCCGAGGCTGAGACCTGGTCGCACCAGGCCGCCGCAGCCGGGAATCCCGACGGGATGGCGGTCCTCGCAGACATCCTGAAAAAAATGGGGCGCGACGATGAGGCCGAGACCTGGTGGCGCCAGGCCGCCGCAGCCGGACATCCCCCGGCCATGGCTCGTCTAGGAGCTCTGCTCCAGAAGCGGGGCGACGACGCCGAGGCCGAGACCTGGTGGCGCAAGACCCTCGAAGGTGCGGAGGACTGGACAAAGCCAGAGATCAACTTGGCCGTATCAGGAATAGGCTTGCTCATCAAAAAGCGGGGCGAGAATGTCGAAAACTGGTGGCGTAAGGCCGCAGAAGCCGGGAGTCCCCGTGGGATGGCATCCCTCGCCGGGCTATTGCACGAGCGGGGCGACGACGCCGAGGCTGAGACCTGGTCGGCCAGAGCTGCGAAAGCCAAGAGCACTGAATGACGGTTCCAAGCTGGGACTGTGGCGGTTTCAGTTCATGATCGGCTGGTCTATGGCCCCCGCGACGTCCCAGCGCAACAATGATCATCGTGCCATTAACGTGCCATTAACCAGGGTCAGCGCCGGTCAATATCGGCTACCTCCGGCCATCACAATCCGCAGGTCAGTGCCCATGACCGGATGTTGCGGTACACCTTCCAAGGTGGTCATACGGACCCGCCGCGTCCGTAGAGCCCGGCGGAATCTCGTAGCGCTCAAACCGCAACCACCGCCGAGGCCACGTCGCCGACACCCTGACACCGTAGAAGTCGCGAGACTTAGCGGCCATGTCGCATCCGTGCCAGAGCGGGTGTCACGACTCAGATCGCGTGGTGTCAAGCCGCTGCACGAGGGCGATTGACGGCCCGACGATCCAGATCGACTGGTAACCGACAGAGCCTGCACGGGGCCCGTGCTTGGCCTGGAATGCAGCGACGACTGACCGGAATGAGTAACTTGGACAGTCCGTCGCATCAAGGGCTAGAACTACGTTCTCTCGTCCACTTACGAACCGTTTCTTCTCTATTGCAGCCCAAACGGCCTCGACCAGGTCCTCGGCGTTGGTGCTTTGGCGGGTGACCTGTCCGGTCTTATGCAGACGAGACCACAGTTCTACTTCGGGGGTAGTGACCTGAATATAGAGATCACCATCAGGACCATGGCTCCAGCAGTCGATGCCGTCCTCCGGCGCGCCGGTGCGCGCTCGTTCCTCATCGCATGAGACCGGTGATTCCCAGGACGCGCCGTCATGATTCCAGCATTCTATGAGCTTGCGTGCCACCCGAATTTCTGATTGGCCTTTACGAGGCGGCGGCCCGGCTATCGTCTCAGCCACAGAGCCGCTAGCGTTCCGGTCGGCGGACGCTGACCTCCCACCTCCTCCCTCATACGCGATGCGAATGGCCTCCGGTGGGTCGCCACCTTGTCCATCGACTACAGCGTCCTCTGTGGCATGACCTTCGTCTTCGTCCGACTTACGGACAGTCATCGCGGGAGTCGGAGGCTTGTCCGCAACCATGCCAGCTCCGGTTTCTACCCCAGTGACCAGAGTTATCGCATAGCGGCGACTCTCCGGCGACGGTTCACCCTCGTCATCTGGCATGATCCACCCCCTTCACAGAACAAAGCACCCACCGGCTAATCACCACAGTTTACTATACGGCGACGGAGCCCAGCCGACGGCAACGCGCTCCTAGCAGGAGGGTCAACTGGAGGAAACGGCCATGATCCGAAATATTCGCGGAACGACCTTAGTCATCCGGGGAAATGAGCAACCACATCCCAGCAGGCAGATCACACAGATTCGCTGGATGAGAGAGGCGGCCTCCGGAGCCGTGAACGTGCCCGAAGGGGAGCCAGTCGCGGGAGCCAATGCACTCAAACTCCCCCCGACTCATGCCGACCACGCCAGACTTTCAGCGCAGGTAGGAGGCTCCACGCCAGACTCCATCCGACCTGCCTGGACCCCTTGTCCGTGCCTGGGGGTCAAGTGCGATGTGGAGAGGACGCCACCCGCTACGAAACTGGCAGTTCAGAAGAGCACCCTTTCAAGCTCGTAATGCGTAGGTCGTGGGATCGGTGCCCGAGCGCGGGCTCATCCAAATGGGCGCCGCCGGGCGGGACAGCGAGGGCCGTGGGCGCGCCCGTTGTCACCGCGGTGATCGCTCCTTACGCTGGCACGCTATGACCGCTGCTGTGGCAGTGCCGAAAGAAGCCAGGTCCGTCAGCCGGGAGTGGCTCCAGCTCGCGGCCGCCACCGCGGCCCCTGCGGCATTCGAGCCTGAGATGACCGCTGGGCTGCCGCCAGCTGCCCGCGCATGGCTGGCGCATGCCATCGAGCCCGGCACCCGGCTGCGGCGGACCGTCGAGCTGACCATGCACGGGCAAATCCGGCTTGGCCGGTGGCGCAGCTTTACCGCCACGCAGATCCTGGCACCACCGGACGGCTACATCTGGGCGGCGACCGCCCGTGTCGCCGGGCTGCCGGTGTCCGGCTTCGACCGGCTCAGCTCAGGCACGGGTGAGATGTCGTGGCGGCTTTTGCGCCTGTTCCCGGTCATGACGGCCGCGGGCCCAGACATCACGCGCAGCGCGGCCGGGCGGATGGCGGGTGAGATCGCGCTGCTGCCGACCGCCTTCCAGACTGCGAGCTGGGAACCAGGTGAGCGGGCCGATACCGCCCGTGCGAGCTGGCAATTTGGTGACGACACCGAGACGGCCGAGCTGCGGGTCAGCGACGAGGGGACGCTGCTGGAGGTGCGGGTGAACCGCTGGGGCAACCCTGGCCGCGCGCCCTTTGCCCGGCACCCTTTCGGTGTCTCGGTCGAGGCAGAGTCCGCGTTCAGCGGAGTTACCATCCCATCGCGGTTCCGCGCTGGGTGGTGGTGGGGCACCAGCCAGCAAGACGCTGGCGAGTTCTTCAGAGCCGAGATCACGCAAGCGATCTTCAGATAGCGCCGCCAACAGGGCATGGAGCCTTATCTCGGATGCCCGCGAATG
Organism: uncultured Actinomycetes bacterium; assembly: GCA_963795575.1. GTDB lineage: Bacteria > Actinomycetota > Actinomycetes > Streptosporangiales > Streptosporangiaceae > PALSA-505. Next base: position 86,083 of record CAWCII010000014.1, read on the forward strand.
ATGACCGACTGCTGCCAAGACTGCTGCCAACGCCGTAGCCAGCTACAGACGCCAGACGACAGGCCTGGAATATCGGCCCAGCAGGCAGCCGCTCCTAGACAGACATGGACGGTCCGCCTATGCCTACGGATCAGAAGGCTGGGGGTTCGAATCCCTCCGAGCGCGCCAGGTCACAGGCCTCTCCCCTCAAGGGGCCTGGCATGCCGGTTCGGCTGGTGGCCGAGCTGGCCGGCGTGCGGGAGAGTATCGCGGCTGCCGCCTGGTCGAGGGGCTGGGTGGCGTCGATGGGTATCGCACCGGATGCGCGCAGCCGGTTCTGGTATCCGGGCAGGAGGCGGCGTATGTACTCGCGAGAGTCCCCGGCGCGGCCCCACTCGTTGTCCTGGCGCGTATCCAGCCGTGCCAGCATGGTGGGCTCGTCGATCTCCAGCAGGAACACCTGGGTGAAGCGATCGGCCAGCTCCAGCTGATTGTCCGCGCCGCCGCACAGATACAGCGTGGCGGGTGCTGCGGCGCGGATCAGATCGTCGAGGCGAGCCGGATCCCATTGCCAGCTATGCCGGGAGAGCCAGGCAAAATCCGGCTGCGCCGCTCTTCTGCCGCCACGGCACCGGCAGCGTTGACGAACCGCGCCAGGAACGGGTCTTCATCGTCATCGATGCAGGCCAGGCCGCGCCGGGCAAGCACCCCGGCGATCGCGGACTTCCCGGCCCCGGCACAGCCGGTGATCAGTACTGCGCTCATCGGTGCCCATCATCGGCCAGCCCCGGAGGCGGCGCAACGAGTTTGTGACCCAGCGCGGGCGCAGGCGGACCGCACGTTCACGGGCTTCGGCCCGGTCCACGCTTCCGCTTGTGTCAAGAAGGCCGTTGACACCGGAGCTTCCTGCACGTCGCGGGGTGCGGCAACAAGCGAGCCGCCCCTAGAGGTGGCCCTACGGCAGCCCTACAGCACTCGGGACAAGGCGGGTAAATGCAGGACAGTGCGGGGTAGTCGGCCGGGCCACTTGACGGTCTAACACCAGGTCACAAGCCCAAACCTCGCTATCAGAGCCGCGGAGCCGACACCCTGATAAGGAAGAGGTCCCTGGTTCAAGTCCAGGCAGGCCCACCGATATATGACCTGGTAGATGGCCATCAGCCCGAGCGGCGGGTGGCCTTTCTCATGGCCTGAGTGACTATCTGCGTGACTAAGCATCCTGCCTGGCCCCGAAGATGCGATCCATGGCAGTGGCGCCGCCTTGCATGACGGGGCGGATCTGCTTGCGGTAGACCAGTTCGGTCACGACCGTGCTCTTGTGGCCGACCAAGCGGGAGATCTCTTCCAGCGGGATACCGCTATCGGACAGCAGCGAGACGAAACTGTGGCGCAATTCGCGCGGGGTCCACTCCCGCGGGTCCACCCCGGCGGCTCTGCTGATGGCTCTGCGGAAGTCGCGGCGCAGGTTGTCGCGGCTGAGCGGAGTGCCGTAGCGGGTGGTAAAGACCAGGCCAGTGTTATGCCAGCGAGGCCCGGCCGATTCGCGCTCGGCGGCCTGGCGGCGGCGTAGCTCGTGCAAGGCATCGACGCATCGCTTCGGCAGGGCCAGGGTGCGGCGGGATCTGCGGGTCTTAGTGTCTCCGCCTGCGCGAACCGACCGCCAGACGGCGACGTTCGGCGGGACGGGCGGGCTGACATCGGGATCACCGTAGAGATCGACGTGATCCCAGGTCAAAGCGCGTAGTTCCTCGGTGCGTGCTCCGGTGAGCAGTGACACCACGATGTAGGCGTACAGGCGGCTGCGCTCGGCGGCAGCCAGGATGGCGTCGGCCTGAGCATGGTCAGGGCCTTGGAGGCTCGCCCGGGCTGGCCCTGGGGCACCGAGCACAGGGCAACAACATTGCGGCGCACCTTGTCGCGGGCCATGGCCCGGCTGATGGAGCGGTTCAGGCATGAGTGCAACCGCATGAGGGTTGCGGTACTCAACGTGCGAGCCTTTGCTGCCAGCCATCGGTCAACGTCATCAGCGCGTAGATCGCGGAGCTTGCGCGCACCCAGGGCCGGGATGATGTGGGTCTGGCACAAGATCATGCAGGTGGTGACGGTGCCCCGATCCCGGCCATTGAGGCCGTGAGCCAGCCAGTCGGTGACGGCGGCCGCGACGGTGTAGTCCTCGGGGGCAATGGCCAGCCCATCTTCGTGGTCGCGTAGCACCTGGCGCAACTTGGCCTTGGCCTCTGTCTTGGTCTTACCGCTACCCCGCTTGACGATCCGCTTGCCTGCCGGGTCGTAGCCGAGGCTGGCAGTGGCGATCCAGCGCTGCCGCGCCTTGTCGAAGTGCAGCCCACCATCGCCGCGGCTGCGCCGGGCGGTCATCACGCCGCCCGGGCTTCGCGCTCGAGCAGCGCGATGTAATCGGCGATTGCCGAAGCAGGAATGAGCCGGGAACGGCCCTGCGTGACCGAGCGCAGACGGCCGGACCGGATTTGGTCGTAGATCACGCTGCGGCTCATCGACAGCACCACCATGGCATCGGCGATTTTGTAGAGCTGCCGGTCCGCAGCCTCAGTGAGGACAGGAACAGAGATCATGCGGATCACTCCCTAGAGGAACTCGGACGGGTGAGCGGCGGGCGGGGCTGATGCGCGCGGGCACGGGCGGCCGAGGCCAAGGCGAGCTTGGCGGCTGGGAGGGTGGCGTAGCCGGTCCCGGCGTAGATCCAGGTGCCGACGATCAGGACCACGCGGTCATCGAGGGGCCGTCCCCAGGGATCGTGTTCGCCACTGGGATGGCGCTGGGCTTTGCGATGTTCGGCGCGGCCGCGGCGGAGCTGGCCGAAGGTGACCGAGTAGCGGCAGGACTTGGTGAGGAAGTGGCCGCCGTGGCCAAGCTGGTGCGCCCAGCGGCACAACCGTGAGGGCCGCACTCCGACGGTCGGCCTGCCGCCGCCTAGTTCCCAGGCCGCACCGACCATGCGCCGGTAGTGGGCTGGGCAGCGCAGGGCGTCGATGTCCAGTCGTGTGGTGATGGGCCGGTCAGGCAGGCCGGGGGTGTCGAGGGTCTTGGTGGCGTACTTGGCGATGTAGTTCCCCACGGCCTGCACCGACAGCTCGCGGCCGGTGCCGGGCAGGTCCTCGCCGGGGCGGATGGGCTTGACGTTCACCTGGGCGCCGAATCGCAGCCGCAGCGGCGGGCAGCCGGGATGGTCGGCGGGGTCGATGGGATAGGTGACGGCGGCGGCGGCCTGGTCGATGGCGTCGTGCAGGAGGTCGGCGGTGAATCGGGCCGGGGGCGGCTGGTAGTCCTCGCCTGCGGCGTCGAGGCGGATCACCACGTGGTAGTGGACGACGCCGCGGGCCTGGTATTCGACCACCTTGACGTAGCGGATCCGGACGGTGGCCTTGAGGGCCTTCTGGGTCATCCCGGTCAGGCGGGCGAGGTGGCGGGGTAGGTAGGTGGTGAAGCGTTTCCACAGCTTGCCCGCATAAGCGTTGAACAGTACGGCGGCGGTGTAGTCGTAGCAGTCCGGGCACAGCGCCCGGCCCAAGATCGGGTCGTTGGGATGGTGGCGCCGGGGGCAGGAGATGTCCCGGCCGTGCGGGCAGGTCCGGACCTTGGCGTCGCGCCGGGGGCGGCAGGGCAGCACGGTCTGCCCGCGTACGCGGCGAGCGTGGACCGGGCCGAAGGACGGAGCGGTGAAGGTCGCGAACACGCACGGGTGCGCGGCGATGGTCTCGGGAATGCCCTTGCCGCCCATCAGGCCCGCTTTGACGAGCTGACGGGCGTCGCGCTGGTAGACGGTCGAGCAGGGCGGGCAGACCGATTCGCGGCGGTTGCCGCAGGCCACGAGCAGCTCTCCGCCAGGCTCGTCGGTGGTCGTGTCGTAGACCGGGCGCAGCTCCCCGGTGGCGCGGTCGATGGCGGTGATGCGGCCGCGCAGCCGCACCGGGTGCGTGCAGGTCCCGGTGCGCTGGAGTTCGTGGGTGACGGCGGTGAACTCGGCCCAGGAAAGGGTCATGGCGTCGTCGGCAGGCTCCGCCAGCCCCGGACCAGGGTGCGGGCCGGGAGTGACGGGGACGGTCGCGGCGGTGGTCATCGGCGGGGGCCGTCGGGGTGTGTGCCGCGCAGCCGGGCGGCGTAAGCGGCCAGTTCGGCGATCTCGCGGTCGGTGAGGTATGCCGCCTTGATCCGCTGCGGGGTGCCGTCCTCGGCCAGCAGCCACGACACACCCCGCGCCAGCGGGTCGATCTCCGCCGCCGAGTACCCGGCCGACGCCCAGCCTTGGCCGAGCACCACATCGGAGCTGGCGTCGGTGGTGCAGCGGAACGCCCACCGGTAGCCGAACAGATCCCGCAAGCTCGGGTCGATGATCTGGAACGACGGCCGCTGGGTCGCCAGCACGACTATTACCCCGGCGGCCCGGCCGCGGGCGACCAGATCACGGATCAGCGCACCGAACTCGGCCTGCTGCTTCTTGTCCCCCACGGTGGCGGAGAAGTAGGCATACTCATCGATCACCACCAGGTACACCGGCTCCGCCGACTCTGGGGTGATCTTCCGCAGGCCCTGATCGAGCAGCGCGTCGTACCGGGTGTTCATGAGGGACTGGAGCCACTGACCGCATGCGATGGCATCGGTGATCGAGGGGCCGACGAACCGGTCGGCGCAGTGACGCCAGGGACCGAGTTCGACCCACGCGTGTCACGGGCGCCGGTCATGACGATCACCGCTGGGCCGAGGCAGCGGGCAGGACCGGGACGGTGGCGCGCCATTCACAGACGCAGGCCATCGGCCACGCGGTGCCGCACGCGCCGCAGATGTGCGCGGTCTCGGTGATGCCACCGCCGGTCTCGACCTCTTCGGTGATCACGCAAGAGCTGTCGCAGTCGGGGCAGACCGGAGGGTGGTACAGGATGCGGAACCCAGCCGCCGTGGCCGGGCGGCCGGGGACGGGGGCGGGAGCGTGGGACATGACGGGATCTCCTGTTCTTAGGGCTACGGGACCGAGGGCTGGCAGGCCGGGCCTGGGAGATGGCCGTCTCCCAGGCTCGGCGTTTGGCTGTCAGGCGGACTTGCGAGCGGGCTCGGCGGGCGTGATCGCGTCGGCGCGGAAGGCTCGGATGATCTCGCCGTTGCGGTTGACCCAGGGGAGGTAGACCAGGCGGATCGGAGTAACCAGGTCGTCGATGGTCAGCTCGGGCTGGTCACCGGGGACCTCGACCCAAATGGTCTCGGCGGTGTTGCGCTCGGCCTCGATGGCGGTGAGCCGCACGGTCCAGACCGGGCGCCCGTCGCGGGTGCAAGCTTGCTCGCCCCGGACCTGCTTGGGCCGGGCGGTTCCGGCGACCCGGAACCGGGTGCCGTCAATCTTGATCTCGGTACGCATGGCGAGATGTCCTCTCCGTGGCTGCCCCGCGGTGGGGCGGTGCTCTGGTCGCTTGTTGCGGCCTTGATGTGAGCGTCGGAGAGAGACGTGTAGCGTCGCGACGCCGCGTGATGCTCTCTTCACGGCTTCCGCGCGGCGTTCTTTCTCGTCTATGTCTCGCCTGTTAGCCTGAAGCGGATATAGCGCTCGGCAGTGAATCGGAGATCGGTATGGCGGCTCAGCCGGTTGCGCTGCGCGCGCTACTGCGGCAGCGGCACTGGAAGTACGCCACGTTCTGCGGCGAGTACGACAAGGCGGCGAAGAAGATCGACCCGGCGCTGACCGGGACCTGGCCCAGCCGGGCGCAGTTCCACCGCTGGATCAATGGAGAACTGCGGGGCCTGCCCTACCCGGATGCCTGCCGGGTGCTGGAAGCCCTGTTCCCGGGTTGGACCGTGGAGGCGCTGTTCGGGCCGATCAGCGATGACCAGCTTGCCAAGGCGGCCGCGCAATCGTCCGGGGAAGAGCTAGAGCCGGCCGAGCCGCCGCGGCTGGACATCGACCGGCTGCTGGCCGACCGGTTCTCCGATGTGAGCGCGGTCTATGCCACGCGGTCGGAGTTGATCTCCGCGATGCCGCCGCACACCTTGTTCGACAGCGCGAGCAAGATCCGGGCCTGCGGCCTGTCGCTGAACTTGCTGTGCCAGCAGTATGCCGACCAGCGCCTGCGTCAGCTCGCCAGGACCGGCACCGAGATCCAGTGCCTGTTCCTCGACCCGGACGGCCAGGCCGTCGCGCAGCGCGAGCAGGAAGAAGGATTCCGGCCCGGGCAACTGGCGGACCTGACCCGCATCAACATGAGCACCCTGCAAGAACGAGTGCGGGACAAGCTGCCCGCCGACGCGCGAGCGCGGGTGGCTATCGCCACTTACGACGAGACGCTCCGGTTCAACGTCACGCTCGTGGACGATTCGGTCGGGATCGTCCAGCCCTACATGCCCGGGCGGCGCGGCGTGGACTCGCCCACCTTCGTGCTGCACCGCCGCTGGGCGGACCTGGGCCTGTTCCCCACCTTCGAGGCCGTATTCTCGTCGCTGTGGTCCACCAGCAAGCCGCACTGACCGGCACCGGCCCACTGCTGGCCGCCGCCACCCGGGCCATGGACACTGCCGCCGACATGGCACGCCACCACGGCTCGCTGCGGTCCAGGTCCAAAGGCGACCGGGACATGGTCACCAATCTCGACGTCGAGATCGAGCGGGCCGTGCGGACCAGTCTCCAGCACGACGCCCCGCACGTCGCGTTCCTGGGCGAAGAGGAAAGCTCCGCAGTAGGCACCCGCGAGCTGACCTGGGCCTTGGACCCTATCGACGGGACCGCCAACCTCATCCACGGCCTGCCCCTGTTCGCGATCTCCCTGGCCCTGGTCCGCGATGACAGCCCGATCATGGGGGTGGTCGACCTGCCCGCGCTCGGCCAGCGCTACAGCGCCGTGCGCGGTCACGGAGCGTACCTGAACGACGAGCCGATCCAGGCATGCGACCGCGGCGACCTAGCCGACGCGATGGTCACCGCAGGCGACTACGCCGTGGGCCAGGACGCGGGCCGTAAGAACGAGCTGCGCCTGGCCGTCACCGCCCAGCTTGCCCGCAAGGTGCTGCGCGTGCGGATGCTCGGCTCCGCCGCTATCGATCTTGCCTGGCTAGCCGAGGGCAAGACCGACGCCTGCATCATCGTCGGCAGCCATCCATGGGATATCGCAGCCGGAGTCATCATCGCCGCCGAGGCAGGAGCCAAGATCGTTGACCTCGACGGGTCAGCCCACACGCTGCGAGCAAGAGCCACCGTCGCAGCAGCACCCGCGCTCATCGGTGACTTCGTGCACCTAATCGCAGAAGCGCAGGACAGAGAAGCCACCCTCTGACCTGTGACCAATTCCTTCACAGCTTCAAGGGCGCCTGCGGCGCCAGCCGCGGGGCGGCCTGGGTCGCTCCGGGTGCGCAGGCTGCGGGCAACCGGCGCGCCGGGTCGGCGCGGCATCTTATCGTCACTGGCCGGGGATCGCTGGCCCGTCGCGGTCACGGGGGGCGGCAGCGTTGCCGCGCCCTTTCGGGCGGAAGCCCTGCGGGCGCGGCGGCTGCCGCGCGCTGCTGGCCAGCATCCCGCCGCGAACGGTGCCCGCCGTCGCGCGGGTGGCCATGCCTGCAAGCCAGGCTGGCCGTCCCCCTCGCGCCGGGCATCCTGTCACCGGGCGAAGATCACCGTCAAGGGGGCGCGCCTGCGGCGCGTCCTTCGGATGGCGCAAAGCGCCACCCCTTGAGCAGTGATCTTCCTCGGCGAACCTTGGCGCCTATCGAGGGGGACGGGGGAATGTCGAGGTTTCCTGATAGGTGAGCGGGACTGGCTTGCCGCCCCGCCTACAGCAGGCATCGTGGTTCTTGACCTAGCCTGAGCGTTCGTCGCGGCCGTCATCCTGGCTGCGGTCGGCGTGACATTCAAACGGCGTCTTAATGTAAGTCAGCTCGGCCGCGACCTGGGGATTTGAGCCGGAGGTCTGGCAAACCGCTGGCGACAATGCTGTGACCTGGGCGAACGTTGACGCTACGCGCCGCCCGGGCACATCGGGATGACCAGGCCTGCCATATTTAGGAAACTGTATCATGACTGCTACTTGACTACATCTTGACAATTCGCTATTAAGGAGGTGCTGCGGGATGCACGCAGCTGTCATCGGGGTTTGATCCTGCATCTCTGCTTCCGTTCTGTGCAGGCCGGGGGTTGTACTCGTTTTCGTGATGCCGCAGGTCAGGCGGTGGGGGAGTATTCGGTGTCGTACTGAATGCCAGGCGACAGGCTTGAAGTCCTATCTGGTCATACGGCTCGGGTCACCGAGCCGGGAAGGGTTTTGGAGGTCATGATGATGTTGTCTCGCCGGTTCCGGAGGGTTGCTGCGGGCCCTGCCACAGCCACCCTGCTCACCCTGGGCCTCGTTGCCCCGGCCGGGCTGTTCAGCGCACCCGCTAGCGCCCAGGCTAGTTCTCGGACTTGCGCCACCCCCGTCACCAGCGCCCCGGCCGGGCCTGCGACGGTGGCGACGGCATCGACACACTTTGGCAGGGTGCTGGTCGTCGGTTCGGGTGCCAACGCCGGCTGCTCGCTGTACCTGCTCACCTCAGACCAGCTCCATTCGCTGACCTTCGGCCTGGCTTCCTTTGCGTGTAGCAACGGCCCGAACGCGCTAGGGCACCCGTGCGACACCGTCCTGTGGCCAGCGCTGCTGACCAAGGGCGCCCCCATCGCCGGGCCGGGGGTCAACCGCGCCCTGCTCGGGACGGTGACCCGCACCGACGTGCTGTCTGGCCAGAGCGTGCAGCAGGTGACCTACGCCGGCCAGCCGGTATACCGATTCGTCCGGGACGAGACGCCGGGGGAAACGGACGGCGCTAACCTGTTCGACCCGGTGACCAGTCCCACGGGCACCTGGTACCTGGTCCGGCCAGGTCGAGGGCACCCCGCGCCGGGCCGGCTGCAGATGCGGGCTGAGACGGTCAACGGCGCCACGGTGCTGGCGGCATCGATGGACAATGACTTCTCCGTGCTGCCGCATGGACGCTTCCCCGTCTACACCTTGAGCAACGAAAGTGCCCGGGCCTGCCAGCGCTTCTGTGCCCTGATCTGGCCGCCGGTGCTCACCTCCGGGCGGCCTGTGGCCGGCCCTGGTGTCGGACAGCACGCGCTCGGAGTCGTCGTGAGGCCGGACGGTACCCGCCAGGTGACCTACAAGGGCAAGCCCCTGTACCTATTCATCAAGGACGCCTACGTACCGGGCGTCATCGGGAAGCAGAGCATCAACGGGGCGGGTGCGGTCACCCCGTGGGGTGTGTTCAACACGATTCCGTTGCCCTAACAGGGCAGACCCAGCCAGTCGTCTGTGCCGGTAATCCGCCGCGCGATGATGGTGAACGACTCCCATTTCCCCCGAGCACCGAAAGCCCCGGCCGATGAGTTGACCGGGGCTTTCGGTGACTAAATGAGTGGCGATTCGCCTGGTCCTTGCACGGACGTCTACGGACGTTGACGGACACTCTTGGCAGGCCAGCTGGAAGATACGCTCTGCATCACGACCTATGAACTTGGCTTCGGGAAGAAAAGCCACATGCAACAGAAAGTGCAGCAGCCGCACCGACGGATAGTCACATGCCCATCGACCCTCAGCAGCCTGCCGACCTGCGCCAGTGACCTTCACCAACCGCACTGCCGATAGTTCGCATCGAGGGGCAGATGCTGGGTGCCGATGGGCATGTGACTATCCGTCGCTGCGGCGGGCTGCGGTAGCTATCAGGGCCTGCATGCGGCCCTTGATGCCACCGGAGCCAATACGACGGAACGCTGTTTCCCGGTAGACACAGAGCTGGTCGGCCGTCAGCGGTTCGATCACCTGGCGGAAACCGTGCGACCAGGCCCAGTGCCACCACTCGTCCGCATCGGTGAACCGCAGGCTGAACTCATCCACGCGGATATGCACCTCGCAGAACCCGGCAGAGCGGATCGTCTGACGAAGGGCCGTCGGCCCGTCCAGGCCCGCCGGGACCTGGCCGACGCGGGCGCCGAGGAAAGCAAGCAGGTCGTCATGCCAGTCCCATCGTGGGTCCCCCTGCCACCACCACGATGGCGCCACCCACAGGCCGAGGTTGCCGCCGGGACGAAGCACACGGTGCATTTCTGCCAGAGCCCGGGCTGGGTCAGCAAAGCTGTCCAGCGCGGACCCGCACAACACCGCCCCGAACGTTCGGTCAGCGAACGCTAGGAGCTGGGCGTCCATCGCGGCGATGGCGTAACCAGCGGCATGCTCGGGGACTTGCCAGGCCTGGCGGAGCATGGGGACCGAGCGGTCAGCCGCGACCAGCCGTGCTGCGGGGGCCGCCGACGCTACCGAGGACGTCAGCGCGCCAGCGCCGCAGGCCAGATCAAGGACCGTTGCGTCCGGGTCGAGCGGCACGGCTTCGACCAGCCGCCGGGCGAACACCGAAAAGTGATCAGGCCCGGCCAGGCTGTAGGCCGGTGCGAGCCGATCCCACACCGACTCCTGAACCTGCGGCCCCTCGGACACCACTGAAGGATACGACCCTCGTCCAGGCCGCGACCTGGCCGGATTTTGGCCGGACAAGGATGCTCAACATAGGTCAACGATGCGCAACAGTGAGCGTCACCTGGCCAGGTCAGAAGGCATTTGCCCAGGTCGCCAGCACCCGCGATTAAGTCTACGGATCAGAAGGCTGAGGGTTCGAGTCCCTTCCGCCCGTCAGCCACAGGGTACTTGCGATCATGCGTTAGGCGTTACTGCTGTCAACTCCAACCGACGCGGTGGAACTGGGAGAAGCACATCATCGGCTACCAGCTAGGTTCTTCAGCGTGAAGTTCTTCTGGGAGGTCTTCGTCACCCTGTTTGTCGTCATCGACCCGCCGGGAACCGTACCCATCTTCCTGGGCCTGACAAGCAGGCGGACAACGAAGGAACGCAACAGGCTGGCTTGGCAGGCGGCACTGGTCGCGTTCGGCGTGATCGTGGTGTTCGCGCTTTTCGGCCAGTTGATCCTGGCCTACCTCGGCGTCCAGCTGGCCGCGCTGGAGGGCGCGGGCGGGCTGCTCCTGCTCCTGGTCGCGCTGCAGTTGCTGACGGGCACGGCTCAGGAGCCGACCGAGGCCGAGCGGCAGATGGCGAACGTGGCGTTCGTTCCGCTCGGGACGCCGCTGCTGGCGGGACCGGGGGCGATCGTCGCGACCATGCTTTTCGTCAGGCGGATCAACGGCGCGGCGGACGCGATCGCCTTTTCCGCGGCGCTGGTCGGGGTGGGCGTCATCCTCTGGCTCTTCCTGCGGTACTGCAATCTGGTCGTGCGGGTCTTGCGGCCCAGCGGCGTGGAGTTGCTGACACGCATCTCGGGCCTGCTCGTTTCCGCGATTGCAGTCCAATTGATCGCCGGGTCTGCCGAAGCATTCGCGCGCGGTGCTCACTGATCTGCGACGTTGCAACTGCCGCCGAGTGACTAGCTGAGTGACGATCGCGGCAACCGCCAGCGGACAACGGCGGACGTTGACGGACGGCAAAAGCAGTTCAACGACCAGTCGGAGCAGGTCAGAAGCGCGCGAGCTTTCCTGATAAGGAAGAGGTCCCTGGTTCAAGTCCAGGCAGGCCCACCCAGGTCACAGGCCATTTCCCGGTCCAAGCCCCTAACAATCTGGCACCGGTGCCGGTCTGATCGGGCGGGCAGCCCGTGCTGCATGCTGCCGTCTTCCTCGGCGCGTCAAGTTGTCCGGTTCCCGGCCGCCTCGTCGAGATCGCTTGCTGCGGTCGCGTCGCATGCGATCGGCTTCGCCGAACCTCGACCCGACGGCCGCTCGTCAGGACCCGGCGCCAGTCGAGGAGGATGCAGCAGACCAGGAATGGCGGCCAAGGCGGGGCAAATGTCTCCTATGAGCCTGGTTAAACCGGACAAGAAGGCTCATAGTCTCACCTGGGACCGGTTAGCGTGTGCGCTACTCGCGAGGAGGATGGCATGCGGAGATCACTGATCGTCATGGTCGCGGTTCTGCTTAGCGTCGGCCTGGGCGCGGTTGGCATGAGCGCGGCGGCGGCCGGGTCGGCGGGCAGAGTCGCCGGGCGGCAGGCCGGACCTGCGGGCCTGGAGGGGGTTCCCCGGTTCGGCCACGTGTTCCTGCTGATCGGGGAGAACACGAGCCTGTCGCAGGTCAACGCCGAGAACACGCCCTATATCGTGCGGACTCTCAAGCCGCACGCCGCCTGGCTGACCAATTACCAGGCCCTGCACGACGGCTCACTGTCGGATTACGTCGGCATGACCTCAGGCCAGTTCCGTCCCTGCGACGTCAACGACGACTTCCCCTACAACCCGAACACTGGCAAGCCAACCTGCGCCCAGCGGATCAACAACCTCTTCCATCAGCTCGACACCGCGCGCGTGTCATGGACGGAGTGGAACGAGTCGATGCCCAACCCGTGCGCGTTCTTCGACACCGGCACCGACTGGGCCAAAGACATCTACACCACCCATCACAACCCCGCCGTCTACTACCACGACATCGAGGGCGGGCGGTATTCCGAGAACTTCAACCAGGCGCCGAGGCCAGAATGCATTCACAAGGTGATCGCGGCCGGGGGCACCGGGCTGAACGACATGAGCCGGTTCAACGCGGCACTGATTAACGGACACCTGGCCCGGTTCAACATGGTCATCCCCAATGGCTGCGAGCAGGGTCACGATCCGTGCGGGACCCGCAACCCGCCCGGTCAGTTCGACGCGTTCCTGCGCCGCGAGGTGCCGAAGATCGAGGCATCCCGGGCGTTCGGCGCGAACGGCCTGATCCTGATCACCTATGACGAGTGGGGCGATGCGACTCCGCACAACCACCGCGTCGCGTTCCTGGCCGTCGGGCCGCAGGTACGCCCCGGCATGTACCGGGGCGGACCGTTCACGCACTACGGCCTGCTGCGCACCCTGGAAGACGGATTCGGCATCCGGCAGCACCTGCGCAACGCCGCGACCGCCCGGCCGATCAGCCAGATCTGGAAGAACTGAGCTGCCCACCCCGCCAACCGCCGTCAACCTGCCGGAGGTGGCAGGTGTTCAGCAGGCCGCCTACCCTTACGGCCAATGGCGGCCGCGGCCTCGCATCGCCTGGTGTGGCCCGGCGAACATGGCCCTTGGCCAGGTTGGGCGGGTGCACTCAGGAACGGTGGAACCGTGATCCTGCCACAAGACCGCGACCTCCACTTCGTCACCATCCGCCGCGGGGGGATGCTCACCGACTCCGACCATCGGCTGCTGGCCTTGTGGGCTGCCGCGTGCGCAGAGCACGTTCTGCCCCTCTTCGAGTCGGTGCAGCCCTCGGACCCGCGGCCCCGTCTGGCGATCGAGCAGATTCGGGCATGGGCGCGAGGCGAGATCAGGATGTCCCGGTCCCGCGCGGCGGGTGGCCACGCCATGGCTGCGGCAAGAGGGTTGAGCGGAGCCGCCCGGCACGCCGCATATGCGGCCGGGCAGGCGGCGGTGGTGGCGCATGTCGCCGCGCACGAGCTCGGTGCTGCGGCCTACGCGATCAAGGCCGCGCGTGCGGCGGCCCCCGGGGGCGACGGCGCCAGCGCCGGCCGGATCGAATGCGGTTGGCAGCGCGAGCAGCTTCCGGCTGCGATTCGCGAACTCGTCCTGGACGATCAGCGGTTGCGAAACGAGATCTGCTGGTCGGTGTTCGACTGCTGACGGACGTGACGGCTACCCTGCCGACAGTCCCTGACCTGCATGAACGGTCGGAGGCACTATCGGTGCAGGCCGGCAGGTCCCGGACGTCCAGCAGCATGCGATCTTCAACGTTCTGTTCGCAAGCCGCCGCACGCACCTCCGCGGACCCGGCAGGCCACCAGAGCCGAGGCCTCCAGGGCCTGACCGCAAACTTGTAAACGACGGGGCGACCGGTCGGGACCAGGGCCGATGGCTGCATTCAGCCGCAGCATGGAAGCATGAGGCATGAGCTGGGACGAGGCATTCGCCGACCGCTACCAGGAATGGTCGGCCGGGATGACGGCCGACGTCGCCTTCTACGTCGAGCTCGCCTGCCAGGCGGCCGGGCCGCTGGTCGAACTCGCCATCGGCAACGGGCGGGTCGCGATCCCGGTCGCCCAGGCGACCGGGCAGCCAGTGATCGGCATCGACTCATCCCCGGCGATGCTCGGCCAAGCCCGGGCCCGGGCAGCCGCGGCGGGCGTCCGCCTCGACCTGCGCGAAGGTGACATGCGCGCCCTGGCCCTGGATGAGCCCGCGGGCCTGATCTACTGCCCGTTCCGCGCGCTGCTGCACCTGCCGACCTGGGCCGACCGCCGCCGCACCTTCGAGCGGGTTGCCGCCGCGCTGCAGCCGGACGGGCGGTTCGCCTGGAACGCGTTTGCCTTCGACCACCACATCGCCGCGCGGCTGGATGGCCAGCATCAGCAGCAGCCGGTGCCGCACACCAACCGCTACGCGGTGGGCGACAACCGGATCGACATCACCCTCGACGGCGGCGCGGCAAGCTCCCTCTGGTGGGCCACGAAGAACGAATGGCTCGGACTGCTCGATGTCGCAGGCCTGGAGGTGGAGGCACTTTTCGGCGGCTTCGCCGCAGAGCCGTTCGTCGAGGACAGCCGGGAATACGTGTTCATCGCCCGCCGTCCCTGATCAACGATCAGATCACCATGACATGCACATCATCGACGCGGGTCAGCACCGGGCGATACCAGCTAGCGCCGGTCATCACCATCCGCAGGTCAGCGCCCATGACCGGGTATTGCTGTACACCTTCGAGGCTGGTCAGGGGCGCGCAGATTCTTACTGCCCGCCCGGGGCCTTACTGCCCAGGCGGATGCTGACCTGGGAGCCGAGCTCGCGAAAGCCGAGCCGGCGGGCGATACGCCGGGACGCCTGCGGCCGTGCCCGCCACTGGGGCAGCTTGTTCTCCCCGGCCGCGTGCGCGGCGGAGGCGGCGGCACCGCCCAGACCGCGGCCTCGCGCGTGCAGGGCGGTCAGCACGGACAGGTGCGCGACCTGGCCGCGCCAGTCGCGGTATCCGGCAGCCGTGATGACCTGCGCGTGCTCGCGGATCACGAACGCCGGGGAGGTGATCTCACTGATCCCGCTCTCGGTGAGGTCCCCGGTCTCTGCCTCGGAAACGAACCGCCGGAACGCGGGATCGCAGGCGTCGAGCAATTCGACGGCGGCCGGCCCGGACCGCGGGCGAAAGTCCGCGGGATCGAGGTAGGCCAGCGTGGCCGGGCCGAGCATCTCGGCGATGTCCGGGCCGCCGCTGAGCAACCCGGCATCGGTCACCAAGGCGGCGGGTATGGTCCCCAGGGCTTCCAGCATGACCTGCGCGGAACGCCGGTCAGGCGCGGTGGCCAGAGCGGCGCCCGCAATAACGACCGGACCGGCCCAGCCCGGCGGGCACAAACCCGACCGGGGCGACACGGTCACCCGCAGAACCGGCGCGAAGGCAACCGGCACGCCAGCCAGGTTCTCCCAGACCGCGCGCGCCCGCGTGGTCAGTGCGGCCAAGGCCATCAATTCATGATCCCCGCCGAACACACGGGGTAACGCGCGGTCAGACGCCAGCCCAGCGGCCGATGCGGGCAGCGACCCCGACGCACCGGACCGCACGGGCGGCCACCGGTCCGGGCACGATGACGCTGAGCCCGGAACCCCGGACGGTCCCCGACGGCTCCGGCACCGGCCGAGACCCGAAGCAGGCCATCACCAGCCGGCGAGACCTCCGGCCGCGGCCGGCGCAATGGCTCAGCCGGTCAGGTCCATGGCTCAGCCGGTCAGGTGCATGGCTCAGCCGGTCAGGTGCATGGCTCAGCCGGTCAGGTGCATGGCTCAGCCGGTCAGGTGCATGGCTCAGCCGGTCAGGTCCATGGCGAAGACGACGGCGTCGGTGCCAGGGAACAGGGCTTCGGCTCCAGGGATCTGGGTGAAGCCGACGTGGCGGTAGAAGCCGATCGCGCGCACGTTGGTGGCGTGCACGGCCAGGTGCACCCCGCGGGAGCCGCGCCGTCGCAGCGCGTCGGCCAGCGTGCTGATCAGCCGCCGGCCGTGGCCGCCCGACTGCAGCCGGGGGAGCAGGTTGATGTGCAGATGCGACGGATACCGGCTGGCCAGCTCGCCGGGGGTGACCCAGGGGTGGTGGATGATGTGCGCCTTGGCCTGCTCGGGGGTCCACTGGTCCTCGGCCAGGCTGGCCGGGGGCTCGGGGTACCGGGCGCGCAGCTTCGGCCACCAGTCGCGCTCGAGCCGGGCCTCGAAGTCATGGCTGTCCAGCGCGCCGATGACATAGCCGCCCACTCCGGCCTCGTCCTCGGCCACGAAGGCCAGCGACGGCTCGAACAGCGCGTACGGGGCGGCGTGCACGTGGCCGAGCAGCTTGTGGTCGCGGTAGAGCGGAGTCGCATCGCCGCCGTTGCGGCCGGTCTGCAGGCAGACCCGGTACAGAGCGTCGAGGTCGGCCGGCCGGTAGGGCCGGATGGTGACTCGCTGGGTGCTGACTGGCTCGGGCGGCACAGCGGCCAGCCTAATCCCGCGCCGGCCGCGGCTCTCCTGGCCGAGCTGTTCACCGCCGGGCTCTTCGGCCGCCTTCTGCCTGATCGCGATCGCGTGCACGCCCGGCGGGCGACGAAGCAGCGCGGCCGGCCAGCCCGGGGCGGCCGCCCGCTCAGGCCGCGCGGCGGCGGACCGGCCAGACGGTCGCGGCGATAGACCGCACGGAGAGTGCGAGCCGCCGGCGTCCTCCGGATCGACGTGGTCCGCCAGGTTGTGCCGTTCAGCAGGATCATGGCCGCCGCCGTCGACGGCCGGGTCAGGGATCTGGCTCGCTGGCCGGGACCGGGCCTCGCGCCCGCGGGGCGGTCGTGGCTCCAGGCCGGGCACCGCGGAACCCGGCGGATGCGGTGCCGCTGGGACGGCCGTCACCGACGCTACGGTCGCCGGCCGCTGCGGCCGCTGCGGCCAATGCAGCCGCCACCGTGGGGCAGATCCGCAGCACGCGGCGGGCGCCGACCAGCTCCAGGAGCCGCAGCACGGCGCCGCCGGGGATCACGAACAGCAGCTGGACCTGGTTTCGCGACCGCCTTGTCGTGCGCGAGCATCAGGTGCAGGACGGCGAACGAATCGCAGAAGGTGGTCGCGCTCAGGTCCGCGACCACGGCGCCCGCGCCTCGGCCGATGGCGGACCGCAGCTGCTCGCCGACGTAACCGGCATTGGACGCATCGATCTCATCGGGCATGGCCACGACCGCCGGCGACGCCGGGGTTCCCTGATCATTCATGAGCTATGCGCACCCTCCAGCGGGAGGCGGTACTGCGATCCCGGGGAGAGGGCTCGAACTGCGTCCTCGTCCTGGTCGGCGGCGTGGGCCCGGCCGCGCTGACTTGCCTGCCGGTACCCCACTGTCCCGGTTTTCCGGAGCGGAAGTCCAGCCTTCCGGAGCCGGATCCGGACAGCTCGCGCGGCCGGCCTGGGGCGCGCCCGCGGCGGACGTGGCGCCGGGATCGCCCCGGTCAGCCTGGATCGTCCTGGATCTTGCGTCGCTTGTGCTTCACGCCGAGCCCGCCGAACAGGGTGAGGCCGGTCAGGCGCAGCACCGGGGCATTCGGGTCGTTGGACTCCGCACTGCCCGGCCCGGCATCGCGGCCGCCGAACAGGGCGACGCCGGAGTCGATCACGCGCATCTGCGGCGGCACGATGATCTCCACCCCTCCGAAGACCGTCGTGCAGTTCAGCGTGATCTCCGGCTGCGGCAGCTGAACGTCGCGGAAGTCGAACGTCGCGCCGCCGAACACGGTCACCGCGGCCATCTTGGGCTCGACGTGCCACCGCCCCTTCCGCGACGTCCCGCCGAATATCGCGACGATCATCTGGCGGCGTTTGCCGGCCGGCGCCAGGCCGGTCCGGGGCGCCACCGACTGATCCGTCGCCCTGCCCGGCAGGTCATCGATCAGCGGCACGATCTCCGCGTGCGTCTTGGCCGCATAGACCGCATCGAGCCGTTCGGAGTGTTCCGCGACCGACAGCCTGCCCTCGGCCAGGGCGGCGTTGAGCACGGCCGCGGCCCGCTCCCGGTCGGCGTCCGAAGCCCGCAGCCGCGAATTTGCGTTGAAAGGTTCCGGGTGCACCCGGCTATTGTCGGCCCTGCCGGGTCATCGCGAAACCCCGGGCTCCGGAACGGACAGGGCTGACGTGACCCCGGGAGCGCGAACGTCCGCCCGGCCGGGACAGGTCGCGGCGGGCCGCCGCCGGGAACGACGGGAGGGCGCAGGTGGGCCACCTCGAAGCCGCGCACCTCAGCCACCTCCTGCCGGACGGAAGGCTCCTGCTCGACGACGTGTCGTTCCGGGTGGGCGAGGGCATGACCGCCGCGCTGATCGGCCCGAACGGCGC
>CAWCII010000015.1:0-49596 GCA_963795575.1 uncultured Actinomycetes bacterium
CGCAGCTGACCGTGGCCAGGCTGGAGCCCTGGTCGGTGATGAAGTTCAGCTTCGTCATCTCGCTGGTGGCATTCATCGTCCTGTTCGTCGCGGTGGCCGTGCTCTACGCCGTGCTGTCCGGCCTCGGCGTGTTCGACGCGCTGCAGCGGACCGTGCAGAGCATCACGTCAAGCCAGAGCCAGTCGGGCTTCAACCTGCAGCAGTACCTGTCCGCGTCGCGCGTGCTGAGCTACACCGGCCTGCTGGGTGCGGTCAACGTCGTGCTCATCACGGCGATTTCCACCGTCGGCGCGGTTCTGTACAACATCACCGCCGACCTGGCGGGCGGTATCGAGGTCACGCTGAAGGAGACCGACTGATCCGAGGCGCCGTCAGATGCGGTAGCCTTTTCCGGCGTACTTCTTCGCCGTAACGTGGCGCGCACGGGCCTGTAGCTCAGATCGGTTAGAGCGCTTCCCTGATAAGGAAGAGGTCCCTGGTTCAAGTCCAGGCAGGCCCACCCAGGTCACAGGCCATGTCCTTGGTCTCAATCCCGTCGGCATGGGCCAGGTGACAGCAGAAGTGACAGCAACGGTCAGCCGGAATCGGTTCCGAACAGCGCGTTGAGCTTGTCGATCGCCTCACGCCGACTGACGTTATCCGCTGCCGTGTAAATCTCCATCGTCACCGCTATGCGCGAGTGGCCGAGTATCTCCATCGTGTCCCTGGGCGGCACGCCTAGGTCCTTGAGCAGGGTGGCGGTGGTGTGTCGCAGGTCGTGCAGCCGGATCGGGCGCAGGCCCGACGATGCGATGATGCGCTGGAAAGACCGGGCCAGGTTCCGTGGTTCAACCGGGCGGCCCGTGCGAGTGGTGAATACCATGTCGCGGGCAGTCCACTCATGCGAGGTTGCGCCGATGACGCGCAGGCTGGCTCGCCAGGTGAGTGCGTCACGAGCGATGCCGAGCACTGGCAGGTCGCGCCGACCTGCGGCGGTCTTGACGGGTCCGAGCCGTGTACGCCGTCCATGCCGTGGACGGCGCTCCCCGGGAGCGCATCTTCTATGAGCTGTACCGGGACCGGACGCCTTCGCCGATCACGAGGTGCAGCCGCATACCCGCCGATTCCTCACTGAGCGCGAGCCACTGCTGGAGTCCAAGCAGGTCGACCTCCTCGCCCTGGCGGACGGGAAGCTACCCGTGGGCCCCATCTGGACTGCGGGCCAGCGGCGGGGCAGTGGTAGAGGACGTGCCCGGTGAGTGACTCCTATCAGGTGGGCGAGCGGATCGCCTACCACCGGCGGCGCCTGGGCCTGTCCCAGGTCGAGTTCGCCGCTCTCATCGGTCGCTCCGAAAGCTGGGTCTCCCAGATCGAGCGCGGAGTACGCGCGATTGACCGGATGTCGGTGCTCCAGCGTGTGGCCGACGTGCTCAGCGTGTCGGTCGCCGAGCTGCAGGGCGACGATGAGACCCCGGCCGCGGAAGAACGGCCGGAGGCGTTCGACACGATTCGGCTGGCCCTGACCGGGCACCCGGCCGTCGGCCTCATTGTGGGAGATTCCCGGCCTGCCGCCTCAGCGCAGATGCTCGACAAGCTGCGCCGCCAGCACGCCGGTGTCTGGGACCTGGTGCACGCCAGCAAGTACACCGAACTGGCCCCGACCCTGGCCGCGTTGATCCCCGGCCTGGAGATTATCACCCGGCAGGCCAAAGGCGAGCAGGTGCGTGCCGCCGCCCTGGACCTGCTGGGAGACACCTACCAGGCCACCGCGGCCCTGATGGCCAAGCTGGAGGAGACCGACGCCGCCTGGATCGCCGCCGACCGGGCCGCATCCTGCGCCGAGAAAGCCGGGGAGCCGCTCGGAGTGGCGGCGAGCATGTTCCGTATGGCGCACGTGTTCTTGGTCCTGGGGCGGATGGACCAGGCCCAGCACGTCGCCGCCAGCACCGCCCAGGCGCTGGAGCCGCGGATTACCGACAAGCCTGCGCCGGAAGTGCTATCGCTGTATGGCGGGCTGCACCTGGTCTTGGCCGTCGCAGCGGCCCGGGACACGACCGCGGCCTGGCCCGCCTGCACCTCAATACCGCGCGGACGATTGCCGAAAAACTCGGCGAGAACCGCGACGACTACGGAACCGAGTTCGGACCCGCCAACGTGGCCGTCCACGCCGTGTCCATCGCGGTCGAACTCGGCGACGCCGGGCAAGCCATCGAACTCGGCCAGCAGGCCAGCCCGGGCAACCTGTCGCCCGAACGGCAGGCCCGCTACTACATCGACCTGGCCCAGGCTCATGCCATGCGCCGCCAGATCGGCGAAGCCCCAAGTACCAACGCATAAGAGTCGCCCGCGGCACCCTATGCACACTGTCCGCGTGCCACTGTCGCAGCTGGCCGACAACTTCTGCATCGAGGGTTGAGAGAGGTGCTTCAGGAGACAGCACCTCAGCGAGCTCAACTGCTGCGCCATCATCTTCCTGAGCAACAGCAACCGGTATCCCCTGCCCACCAGGTGCTAGAATATAACCTTTGGATGATCCAGGACTTCGTGCTAGCAGCTCATTCCCAGGGGGCAGAGCCGCGACGCGTTCGATTCGTTCGAGGAAAGCTTTCATACCCGCCATCATCCGTTCATTTATTAACCGATCAATATCTACCTGTCTAGCCTCCCGAGTCATGCCCTCTGTTCGCAAGTAGATCACTCCGGGCTGAATGATCGTCTTAGTCTTCGCTCCCTTCGGTACGTTGCCGACTTTGTCGAATACGATTAGATTGAGCGGCCTGCCGATCAGCAAAATGCCATAGCGTTTCTTATGGTAAGTCAGTTCAATATAGGCTGTCGGCACGGCCGCATTAGGCGCACGAGGTTGCAATTGATTGAGGATGTTGGCCGGATCAAGCTGGTCAACAATCGATGTTGGCAGCCCAACAGTTTGATTCTGATCGCTTATTCCAAAACGATAAGCCCGCCACCCGCATTCGCGAATCCCACTATCTGCCGCTCCAGATTCAGCCAGGCCTCGGCATCCCCTGTGAACCGCTCCTTAAGCTCCACAGCACCTTCGAGCTGAGAATCTGGCCGTGAGCATTCGCCCAATAGCGACTTCAAGGTATCCTCGTCCGGGATGCTCCGCGATTCCCGAAAGCGGTCAATGAGTATATTTGGGGCAATAGCTAACATCTTGCTCGTTGAACTTTCCTGGCAGGAATACGACTATTTCATCTTCGTACGACCGCAAGGATTCTTCAACAGGACGCTACAGATGGTCATCAGATCAGTCGGCGGCTCGCGAGTAGGCGAGTTGCTGGGTTCGTACAAAGCATCGGTCGGCCGCACACGCACGGTCCGACGGGGCAACAACATGCACGTCAGAGCAACCGCCAGGTCAAAGTCCCAGTCACGAACCTGCTGGACTCGGGCTGTCTACGCCAAGGCTGGCCACTCTGAAGCTCTAGCACGGCACTAGGTAGCTTTGAAGAGCCACTTTGGCAACCATCCATGCGGGATACCCTGCAAGCTCCGCCAAGCTCATACGGTTGATCGCCAAGGGCTCAACCAGCTAACGAGCCAGCAACAACCATGTCGTCAACGGCCTGCTCCGTCTCGCTGTCGGGTTCGACCTCCAACCATCCCCTCGTGCCAAGGTTAACTACCGCTTGGAAGATGTCATCGCGCGTCATCTTTGGTTGACGCCGACTCTTCCACTTCTCCACCGCTGTGATTACTTCCGCAATGGTAGGAGGCCTGCCTAGCCGATTACGAAGGTCATCGGCTGTGTAGTGCACGGTGGCAGCGACTTCGGCTTGCTTATTGTCGAACCTGGCAGCTAGGTCAACGATGCCCTCGATGAGGTCACTCCACTGCTCAAGCTGATCGCTATAACTTGCGCGGGCGTCATCCAATGCCGGGCCGCTGAGGACTTCAAGCATCCGGCCGCGCTGTCGTTCGATGATCAACCCATTATTTTGCATCCGTGCTATGGCAGGCTTGAGATCTGGAGCGAATGGCCCGAAGCTAGCCGGTACGAACTCCAGATCAGTCGGCAGTCCTGCTTGGGATGCGAAATAGACGATCTTTTGGAGCATGACCCGACCCACGGGCCAGTGATAACGCTGTGACTCCAGCCTGTGGACAATCTCGGCTATGGCTACAAGCCACGGGGCCAACTGCCATTGCGGCTCACCCTGCTCGTCATCCTGCCCGAGCAAGTCAAGCTGGGTTTCGTCGAGAAGCGAACTACCGTGCGGTGCATACAGCTCGACTGGAATATCGAGGCGTCGTAGATGACGCAGGAGTACTGGCCCGATCACCCGCCACTCAAGCTGCCCGTTACCACAGCCAAGAGGGGGGACGGCCAATGACCTTACGTTCCACTCCTTGTAGTGACGTTCAAGGTACTCCAGGCCAGCAACGATGTCGCTACGTCGGCTTACCGAACGCCAGTGCTGCTTGGTGGGAAAATTGATGATCAGGTGGTCGTCAGCCTGATACGGGTACGGCTCGCCGAGCTTGACCTCATGCTTGTCGCAACGCTGAACGTAATCATCGTACATCTCAGGGTAACGCTTCTTAAAGGCCAACGCGACACCCTTGCCCATGATTCCGACAGTATTTACTGTATTCACCAGGGCATGCATGTTCGACTTGAGTAGATCGCCTTCTAGAACCCGGACATTACTCATTGAAGAAGATCCCCCTACGGACCGCCACAGCGGGCAAGTTGTCAAGCTCATCGCAGTAAGACCGCTTTCCTGGTGTATCGACGTAACAACCTTCGATATACGTTGATGATATCAGATCTGGGACTAGTACCTCAGCATTTCGAACCCGTTTCTTCTCCTGATCTGGCCAATAATTTTCGTCGGTCCAGTACTTGGCGAATATCAGCTTCGAGTCGAGGTAAGCTAGGCCATCCGGGGATGGATAGAACCGAGTACCAGCCGCTGCCGCATTCCCATCAGTAAGAACCGTATTGGGTAGATCAAGAACCGCATCCGACACTCGAACCACGACAAGATCATCGCAGCCATGACGCACAAGGTAATACATCATCGGGTTACGGGCGTGGAAGTAGAGATTCGCGTAGTTGTGAAGACGCTGCCCATTCGGAACACACTTTCCCCGGCGCCTGTCCTGGACATCCTCCGAGGCGACTGATCGATGATCAATCCTCGATGCGCCATCGTGACTCAAGATCCCGCCACGAAGGATCGAGTCCAAGTTCGCGATTGAAGTGATGAAGTGAAGCTCCCTAACCTCGTCTCGCTCCATGCCAGCTCCCTACCTCGCGACCAGCGGCTCATGCTCGCGGTCCGACGCAGTGAAGCGTAAGGCTCGTACAGCTTCGGCAAGTGCTGAACCTGATCACAGACAGCTCAAGGGTCACCTCCGTTCGATCAACTGTTCGAACAGTAACACTCTACCGACGTGTGTCTAGTTGCCACGCGGAGCGGACCCCCACAGACCGAACGCTTAGGGTGGAGGCCTGCGCCAGGCGGTGCCGCACTGACTGTCCTAGCTTGGCCACATGACCTCAGACGAGATCGCCGGGTTCATGAATCCAGCCCAGATGTTCTCCCGCCAGGACGTGCTCGCCCGTCCTTCGCCAGTTCCTGCCCAACACGGTATATACGGGTGGTGGTTCCAGCGCTTGCCGCCGCTGGTGGTGGCCGATGGTTGTTGTCGGCGTCAAGGCTTGACGCTGCTGTACGTGGGGATTAGCCCTGATCGGCCACCCCGCAGCGGGCGTCCCGCCAGCAAGAAGAATCTTCAAGACCGAATCGAAGGTCACTACGCGGGCAATGCAGAGAGTTCGACGTTGCGCAAGACGCTAGGGTGCCTTCTTGCTGGGGAACTCGGGATTCAGCTGCAGCGGGTGGGGGATGGCAAGCGGATGACCTTCGTCGAAGGCGAGCGGACGCTGTCAGATTGAAGGAAGAGGTCCCTGGTTCAAGTCCAGGCAGGCCCCACGGGCGTTTCAAGATCGTTCTAGGGTCGGCGCTGGCCGTTCCCGGCTGGTGTGATGTGACGATCTGTCGCGATCTGGTATCGACCTGGCGTATCCGATCATGAAGTAGGGCGAAACCCCGGGTAATGCGAGGTGTCTTCCCACAGGCCCCTCAACAGCCGGAGCTTCGCCGTGCTCGATTGTGCCATTGCCCGTGGCCGCCCTGTGCCGGACAGGCGGCTGATATCCCGGCTTGCGGATGACCTGGCGGACGGACGGCCCGCTGCCTGCGTCCCGGCGTCAGCCATTGGCCGTGACCTGCTGGGATTGCTCGCCGGGGTGAGTGACGGGCGGCCGGGTCAGGGACGGGATCATCCGGTGGCGGCGGTGCTGGCGCTGGCCGCCGCGGCGGTGGTGGCCGGTTCCCGGTCGTTCACCGCGATCGCCGGGTGGGCCGCTGACGTGCCCGCTGGCGTGCTGGGAAGACCTGTACCGGCGGTCCGGAGCCGCGCGGCCCGGGGCCGGCCCGCCGTCGAAAGCCACGATCTGGCGGGTGGTCACCGGGGCTGACACCACCGCTTTAGACGCGGTGACCGGGGCTTGGCTGGTGCGGCGGGCCTGCGCCGCCGGGAGTCCGGCCGTGCGCCGGCCAGGGCGGTGATGACGATGCGCCGCTGATCCCTGTCCGGGTGGACGGCAAGACCGTCCGGGGCGCCAGGAACGCCGACGGCAGCCAGGTGCACCTGCTGGCCGCGGTGGCTGGCGTGCCGGGCGTCGTCGCAGCCCAGGCCGAGGTCGGCACCAAGACGAATGAGATCCCGATGATCATCCCGCTGCTGGACGGCCTGGACCTGGACGGGGCTGTCATGACGGCCGATGCCCTGCATACCCAGCGCGCGACCGTGAACTACGTGCACGGGCGCGGCGCGGACTTCGCGCTGCCGGTCAAGGACAACCAGCCCGGCCTGTTCGACGCCCTCGACGCCCTGCCCTGGCGCGGCGTCCCGGTCACCCACGCCGCCGCTGACCGCGGCCACGGCCGGATCGAAACCCGCACCATCCAGGTCATGGACGCGCCCGGCGATCTGCCGTTCCCGCACGTCAGCCAGGCATACCTGATCGAGCGGCACGTCACCGCCCTGGACGGCACGCCCTGTCCGACGTCGCCGCGCTCGGCGTCACCAGCCTGGACGCCACCCGCGCCAGCCCCGCCGTCCTGGCCGGGCTCGTCCGCGGGCAGCGGGCGATCGAGTCCCTGCACTGGCTCCGCGACACCCTCTACCTTGAGGACCAATCCCAGGTCCGCACCCGCTCCGGGCCGCGGGCCATGGCCGCACTCAGGAACCTCGCCATCGGAGCCCTCCACCTGGCCGGACGGCACGACACCACCGAAGCCACCCGCTGGGCCAGCCGCTCCATGGAGCGGCCCTTCATCATCCTCGGACTCAGGTCACGACTTGAAACGGCCGTGGGCTAGCGTCCTTCGCCGGGGGTGGTCGCGCAGAGGACGTATTTCCAGAACGTGAGGTATCCGGGCGACGATGCGCGGTGAATGACCTGGCCTGCGGAGCCGCCGGTTTCTGATCTGCGGCAAGTAGATGGGCCTGGGATGGAACTTTTCGCGGGGGTCAGCGCATCTGTGTGATGCCGGGCGGCCGGCTGGGAGATCGGTCGGCAAGGAGGTGAGTCGTCACGTGGACAGTGCCGAGGAATTCACCGAGTTCGCCACGGCTCACGCGCACCGGCTGCGGTGGACTGCCCTTTTGCTGTGCGGAGACTGGCACACGGCGCAGGACCTGACCCAGATAACGCTGGCGAGCGTCTTCCTCGCCTGGCGCCGGATCCGGCGAGACGCGGTACCCGCCTACGCGCACCGCACGCTGGTGAACAGCTATCTAGGCGGTCAAGCGCAACCGGAGTGAATCCGTGCTGTCGGTCGCCGTGCCGCGGGAGCGCCCAGCGCCGGCGCACATGACCGAACTGCGGCTGGTGCTGCTGCAAGCGCTGGCCACGTTGCCCCCGAAGGCCCGGGCCGTTGTGGTCTTGCGCTACTGGGAGGACCTGAGCATCGACCAGGTCGCCGAGGTACTTGGCTGCTCGGCGGGGACGGTGAAGAGCCAGAGCGCGCGCGCCCTGGAGAAGCTGCGCGCTCACCTGGGGGAGTCGCTTGCCGAGCTGTGCTCATCCGATTGACCGCCGGGCCTGTGGCCGAGCCGAACTGGAGGGATGACGACATGCATGACATCGATGAGACGTCGCTGCGCGGCCTGTTCGCCCGCGCCACCGATAGGGAGAGGAGCCGCCCTGGGCTCCCTCATCGATGACGCCCGGCGGACCGCCGTCACGACACGGCGGCGTCAGCGGCTGTTGCGCGCCACGAGCGGCCTCGCCGCGGCGGCGGTGCTGGCCGCCGCAATCCCGCTGCTTGGCGCGGTGACCGGATCGGCGGCACCGGACCGGTGCGCCTGCAGACGACCGCTTACGTGGTCAGCCACGTCGAGAAGGCGGTCGCCTGGGCAGAACTACGTCCTGCACGCGGAAAGCGTCGTGACAGGCGCGGGCAGGCGCCAGCGTCAGTGGCCGCATCGTCTCCTGGGCCTACCGGGGCCGGACGAGGTATGAGCAGTACCGTCCCGGCAGCGGGCAGCTTGCGACTGACAGCGGCACCGCCGTCATCGCAGGCAAGCTCAGCGGGGTCATCGTCACCTACCATCCCGGCACCTGGTACCGGATGCCGCTCGATGCGTTCACCGGCGGCCCCGTGAATGGGTGCGGCGCTCCCGCGCTGGCCGCCCGGGCCAGAACCCTCCGGATTGGCCGTCGTTCATCCGGGCGACCCTCTCCTGCGGCGCCGCTGCCGGGGCGGGGCGCGCCAAGGTCAACGGCGCGGAAACCATCAAGATCAACAGCGATGTGACCGTAGCGCCCGGGGACGGCTCTCGCGCCGCGCGGCTGCGCGTTCGCTACACCCTCTACGTGAACCCGGCGACATACCTTCCGGTGCGGATGGTCAGCGGGCCGGTGCTGAGGCTCCACGACGGCCAGCAGTCACCCGCTTCGTTCTCGTCCGTGGAGGACCTTCAGTGGCTGCCGCCGACCGCTGCCAACGTGGCCAAGACCAGCGTCCCCATCCCGGCCGGCTTCCGGCAGCTTCACTTCAGGATTCACCCGTGACGCCCGGCCACCGAAGCCACCCGCTGGGCCAGCCGTTCCATGGACCGGCCATTCACCATCCTCGGTCTCACATCATGATCTTGAAATGGCCGTGAGGCAGGCCCACCCATATCGCCGCAGGTCATCGACGGTATAACTTACGTCGCCTGCGTTCACGGAGCGCGCTGGGTGACTAAATGCGTGACTACGGTTCAGAATCAGCACCGAAAATGTGGTCCATGGCCTCGGCGCGGCTCCGCCGACCATTAACACGACGGCACTCACCAGGAATTCGCGCCTGTGGGAAGACGGGCAAGGAGCAGGACATCGATAGGGAGCAGCACAGGTGCGGCCACGATCTGGGCGTGGCGCAACAAGACAGCGTGATCCTCGTACCGTCCCCCAGCGCGGCGATGCCTTGTGAGTTCAGAGGCCGCAGGAGTAGGGTAAACGCCTCCTGACTATGCATTTACCCGTTTTTGGTACTCCTTTTGTGCTAGGGGTGGGGCGATGAGAGGTCAGGGTTGGCGAACCGCGGGGATGCTGGCCTTGCTGGTGCCTGCGGCGGCGACGCTGCTGGGGGCGGGCACAGCGTCGGCGGCGACGCTGCACGTGTGCAAGAGCGGCTGCCCGTACCGTGAGATCGCGCCTGCGATCGCCGCGGCGAGGAACGGCGACACGATCACGATTGGGCCAGGCCTTTACCGGGGCGGGATCACGGTTGACGTTAGCGTGCGACTTGCTGGTGCGGGGCCGGGGCGCACGGTCATCCGCGGTGGCGGGCATGTGCTGACGATCGGCGCCTTCGGCGCCGCACACGAGCCCACGGTGGCGATCAGCGGTGTCACGATCACCGGCGGTATCGCCCGATCGAGCCCGGTGTCACAGCCTTTCACCGGCAAAAGCGGCGTGTGGGCTGCGGGCGGCGGGGTGGAATCCCGCCGCGAGCGATACCGTCGGGCACGGGCGCCACCGGCGGCGCCACGGTGCGGATCTCCGACAGCGTGATCACCGGCAACCGTGCCGACCCCGCCCGGGCCATTCCCTCTGGCATCCCATGTCCTGGGTCGTTCCCGCATGCTCAGTGCCCGTTCGCGCTGGCGGCGGGCGGCGGCATCGACAGTTGGGGCCGCCTGACCCTGGTGCGGACGGCCGTGACCGGCAACCGCACCGGCCCGTCGGCGGGGCTGCCCGCGATCGCCAGCGACTCCGACGGCGGCGGTATCTTCAGCGCGCAGGGCAGCCTGGCACTGGCCAAGACCCTGGTGGCGGGCAACCAGGCAGCCGCGGCCGCTCCGAATGGCCGGTTCGCTGAGGGCGGCGGTATCTTCGAGGGGCTCTTCTTCACCCCGGTGCACAACGCCGTCACCGTCCGCGACAGCCTCGTGGCCCGCAACAGCACACACCTCAGCAGTGATCTGCCGAAGTTCGCCGCCGGGAAGCTGATCGATCTCGGCACCAACTCCGGTGGCATTCATATCAGCGACAACAGTCCAGTCACCGTAGAGAACACCGCGATCATCGGTAACACGGCGACAGCAACCGATCGGCACGGCGAGCCGGTCGCCATCGACGTGGGCATGATCGTCGGCGCCAGCCCGCTCACCATGCGCCATGTCCTGTTTTCACACAACAAGCTGTTCGCCAGACTGGCCACCACGACCGACATCGGGCCCCTCGGCAACGTGCTGGAGCTGGACGGCGGCGGGACCATCACCCACACGGCCATCACCCACAATTCCGTGACCGTGGTGAGCGCGCGCGGTGTGGCCGGCAACTCCAGCGCCGGCGTGGCCGTGCTCAACGACGGCAAGCATGCCCGGCTGGCCACCGTCCGCGACAGTGAGATCAGCCACAACACCGCCGTAGCCAGGACCATCGCCGGGACAGCCACCGTTCAGGGCGCCGGCATTCTCAACGATAGCCTTCTCCACCTGCGCGGGACCCGGGTCAACGGCAACACCGGGAAGGCATTCGGCCCTTCCGGCGTAGCGCAGGGCGGCGGCATATGGAACGGCACCGACATTTCCGGGCCCCCGCTGCGGCTTGCGCTGGATCACGTCGCGGTGACCCGCAACGTGCTGACCGGCAGCCCTGGCATCACGTTGCAAGGCGGCGGGCTGTTCACCGAACGCCCCGTCACCCTGCACCACACGCGGATCGCGCTGAACCGGCCCGACCAGTGCTTTGGGTGCCACACGTCGGCCTCATCACCGCACGACCGCGCAGCAGCCGGGCCCCCGAACCGCCATCAGCGGCCAACGATCGCCCCCAGCAGCAACCTGTGAGCCTGAAGCTAGCGCGGGGCTTTGACCTCGGCGAGCAATGCACGTGACATGCTCGTAATGCGTAGGCGCCTCGGATCGAGCGGCGCAGCCTGACATCCATCACCGACACCAGGTTTCCGGCGCGGAACACTAGGGAGGCGGGATCATTCCGATTTGCTGCATCATCGACAGCAGGTCAACGACGCCCCAATGCTCAGCGAGCTTCCCGTCGGCATAACGGCATTGGTCGATGGCGGTCCAGGTGGCCTTGCGCCCGGTTGGCGGGTGACCCATCAGCTGACCAGTATTGGTGCCGCTGAAGGTCACTCTGGCCCAGGTCTGGTCGCCGTCTTGACTAATAGCCTCAACATTGACCTCTAGATCGGGAAAAGCACCCCGGACAGTGCGGACGATATCTTTGAGTCCCTCGCGGCCGCGGTCCTTGCCGGGACCCTCCTCGTGCTCTTGGAAGTCAGGGCTGAAGTACTGCTCGACCGCTTCCAGCCTTCCCTGCCCGAACACCTCTGCCATTGCCTGCTCGAAGATCTGCTTATTCTGCAACTCAGCCACTGGTCCGTCTCCCTGAAGTGATCCGGCGGGATGACCGAAGATTTGCAATCCTAACGCTGATCGCGGGTCTGGCCCCGGCACGCTACGCACAGCCGGTCGTCATCCCGACCGACCAGGCATACGGCCATTGACCAGGCCTCCGTCTGCGACCTCCGCCAGCAAGCCTCTCCAGGGCTAGGACAGACACCGGCTCGCGAGCGACCGAGTAACCAAGTGAGTCATGATCGGGACACACCTGCGCGGACGTGGACGGGCGGTGGCGGACGACCTCAGCAGGCCAGGCTTGACTTACACCCACCGTGAGACCTACGAACGCGGCTTCGGAACGAACAGGCGATGTGCAGCATGAAAGTGCTGCTGGTGATCACATACCTATCTGTCGTCTACGCCGCCATGTTCCTGATCTACCTTGCCAAGCTGCACGACCTGCTGCGCCGGGACACCGACCGGCCGCGGTTCCTCGGCTCGCTGGTGCTAGCTGGAGCAGCGCTCTTCGTTGCCCTGCATGCTGTCAGCGACATCGGCATCACCGGCTTGCTCGGCGCGAAGCTCGCCTCGTTCGGGTTCCAGCACGATCAGGGCATGTCCTACACGCTGTACCTGATGACGTTTGGCCTGGACAGCGTCGGAGACGTGTTCGGCAGCCTCTTTGCTGTCGCAGTAGGCGTCCTCGTGCTCGGCAGCGGCGTCCTGCCGCGCTGGCTGGGGTGGGCGTCGATCCTGGCCGGGATCCTGTTCTTCCTCCAGGGCTTCGGCCTCGGCGGCGTCATCGCCTCGTTCGGGCTCGTTCTCGACGGCATCGGGTTCGTGCTGTTCCTGATCTTCGTCCTGGTGAGCAGCGTCATCTTGCTGACGCGCGAAAACGCGCTCCGCTCGCCAGCCTCGCCACGCTGATCGGCTGCCCGGCACCGTGATACACACTGAGTGACTAATTGAGTGACGATCACGGCAACCGCCAGCGGACAATGACGGACGCAGACGGACGGTCAAGGCTGTACACGCACCAGCCGGAGCAGGTCGGAGACGTGTGTGCTTTCCCTGATAAGGAAGAGGTCCCTAGTTCAAGTCCAGGCAGGCCCGCTCCGCAAACGCTCCGGGCAGAGGGGACGCACAGCGGGCGCATAATCGAGACATGACGCGAGAACACCGATATCCAGGCCGCCGTAACATGGCCGCTGCACTGCGGCGGGTTCTCGATCGCGTTCGGAACTGGCGCAGACCGTCGCCGCCGACCGCGGGCGTTCGTGAGCCTCGCCGCCCGAAGCCCACCCTTCCAGCAGCCGCGGTCGCGCTCGAAGAACCGCGGGTGCGCACCGCTCGCTGGATCAGGCTGGTCAGCCGTCGCAGTGAAGATCAGACGTAGACCTCTCCACGGCCAAGCTGTCAACGCCGGGAGCCAACCTGGGAGCCACCCGGGCGAACGACTTCACGTATCAGGCGAACGAGTGCGGACAAGCGGCTGGCGATCATGCCAGGTCGTGAACCGATCCGGACGACGCTGAACGCGATACAGGTAACTACGGATCAGCAGGCCGTATGCCGAATCTAGCCACCTTTGCGGGCAGCACCGGAACCGGCAAGCACGCGAAGAGCGGCAACCGCAGCCGGTCAGGGACCCGTGACAGTCAGAACGGCGAGGGGCCCGGCTGCCACCCCGGGCCCCTCGCTTCTTCCCGCAGATTCAGCGATGGTCAGCCAAAGGATCCGCCGCCTACTGCGAGATTGTCCAGTCCGTGGGCGTGAAGCCGGTGGTCACGGTCTGGCCGACCTTCGGGCCGGTGTTGCGCACCCGCAGGTACAGGCCGGTCTTCACATTCTGGAACGTGATCGTGCTACTACTCGTGAACACATAGTCCCACTGCTGGCTGGCGAAGCCATTGCCGCCATTCCCCGTCGGACTCATCGTATCGACCGAGCCAGGACTGGTGGACCTGCTGGTCAGGGCCAGGTTCCGGTTCTGGAAGACGACCATGTCAGAGGTCGCGGAGACGCAGAGGGTCCACGTCGTGGTGCCGTTTTCCTTCGGCTTCAGGATCGCGGACGCCCCGGAAAACGTGTTGTTAGGGGTCCCCAGGTAGTAGTTGGCACCGTTCTTAGTGACATTGAAGAAGAAGGGGCCTTCGTTGGTGCAGGTGGTGGCGTTGGCCCGGTGGTAGATGACGGGAGTCGTGTCGGCGCTGGCTGCGCCGACGCTTGTGAGGACGGTTCCCCCGGTGAGCAGCCCCGCTGCGAGCAACGAAACAAGACGTCGCATGATAACTGTTCCCCCTGTGATCTTTCTTCGAGCTCTTCCTCGCGAGTTGGCCCGCCGCGCCCGATGAGGCTGACCCCCCGAATCCACGGACGGGCCTTGGTCAACCGCTCTTACTTGCAAGAGGACGCCGACGACATTCAGATACACCAGTAACCCGGATCCGTGGGACGAGCGGTCAGGGCCCGTTCGGCCTGCCCACGGCACCGGACCCGCAGAGCCATCGCATGACTGCGGCTCAGCGAGCGCACTACCCAGGTCTGTCCTGCCTACGGAGCAGATGGTCACTGGCAGCAGAAGTGACAGCAACGCCACCGCACAGCGACGCCATGAGGCTCACCGTGACCACCGACCGTGGAGAGGTCGAGGCCTCCGACCTCGGGTTGTCCTTGAACTGATAAGGAAGCGGTCACTCTCTCACAGCCGTCTCACGGACTGGAGGGACGGTGCCGGACCCAGGCGGACGGCCTGGACATTCGGTGACCCCTGACCTGCGGTTTCTGGATTGGGGGGCACTGGCTGGACAGATGGCACTGGTCTACGGATCAGATGCCCTTGTACCTGACGCAGCGTGAGGTCATAGCGTGCAGCACATGAGCGCATTCGAGACGGAAAGCGGGCCGGAGCAAGCGTGGAAGGTGGGCACGCTGGCGAAGGCCACCGGCCTCACCGTCCGCGCGCTGCACCATTACGACCACATCGGCCTGCTGAGCCCATCTCGGCGCACCGCGGCCGGGCACCGGCTCTATACCGCTGACGATGTGGCACGGCTGTATCGATCCGGCTGCTGCGCTCGCTCGGCTTCCCGCTGGAGCAGATCGCCGCCGCCCTTCAAGACCCGGAATGGCAGCTAGCTGGCGCGGTTAAGCGACATTTGCAGCACACCCGGCGCCGGGCAGCCATCGCGGCCCGGCTATGTACCCGGCTGGCCAGCATGGCCGCCGAACTGGAGAAACACGACCGCCCGTCCTGGGAACAGCTGTTCCCGGCCCTGGAGGAGATGACCATGCTCGACGGCACCATCCGCAGCACCACCGGCATGCTGGTCTATGACGACCTTGCCGCCGCGCAGGAATACCTCGTGCGCGTCTACGGCCTTGCTGCCGGGCCCCTGCAACGCGGCGCCGACGGACGGGCGATTCACGGCGAGGTCCGGGCAGGCGACCAGGTCATCGGGCTCCACCCCGCCGGGAAGGAGTACCAGTCGCCACGCTCGCTTGGCGGCGTGTCCAGCATGACCGTGATAACCGTCAACGACGCTGATGCGCACCATGCCCGCAGCGTCCAAGCCGGTGCGGTGATCGTCGAGGAACCAGTAGATCAGCCCTATGGAGTCCGCGAGTACGGCGCACGCGATCCTGAAGGCCAGCTCTGGTACTTCCATTCCCCGCTCGACTAGCCCGGTGCAGGGCTGATCGTCGGCCCTCCACTCCCACGCGCATAACCAGCGCGCCGGAGCTTCGTGCACATCGCGGGATGCGGCAGCAAGCGGGCCGCCCCTAGAGATGGCCCTACGGCAGCCCTACAGCACTCGGGACAAGGGGGGGTGAACGCAGGACAGTGCAGGGTAGTCGGCCGGGCCACTTGACGGTCTAACACAGGTAGCAAGCCCAAACCCCGCTACAAGAGCCGCGGCACCGATACTCTGATAAGGAAGAGGTCCCTCGTTCCAAGTCCAGGCAGGCCCACCAGCAAAGACCAGGCCAGCGGACATATCCAGCATCCAGAGCCTGACACTATTCATCCGTTCCTCGACGGCAGTGTTCATGATTGCCCTGACCAGACGGTAGGAGCTGGGCCACCGACGCGGGGCTGTCACCGGAGTCGAGCAGCTCGTGCCGCCAGCGGCGGATATGAGTCTCCTTGATATCGGCCACTGGCCGGTTGCCGAAAAACGGCAGCAGATGACGTGCCAGCACGTAGCGGTAGACCTGCTTCGTGTTCGGTCGCAGGCTCGGCCTCTCCCGAACCCAGGCCAGGGCATAGTCCCCGAACGTCACCCGGCCCAGGTCCGGGTCCAGCCATTGATCGTCTTGTATCTCCGCCTCTTTTCCGACGAGCCACTTCTCTGCGCTGGTCTTGGAGGCGAACGTGCCAGGAGCAGGCCGGTCCACGCCATCGGGACCCAGATAGCGGGCCTGATACCGACCGGACGGCAAGCGGCGGACCCGGCCGAAACGGCGCCGGGCAGCCATCACGCCACCCGCCTGCGAGCACGGCTCGAACCTGAGCGCGGCGGCGAGCAGGTCCGCGTGCGCCCGCTGGGCGTCGGTGTCGGCCTGGTGGCAGTCGGCGACGTGCTTGGTGATGTATTTGGTCAGGTAGCCGATGCACCGGGCGGCGTCCTTGGACCCGGCCAGCACGCCTTCGGCGTGGAACTCCGACCCGAACCAGGCCACATGTAACGGTCACGCTGGACTTGAGCCTCGGCGCGCAGGGTGAGCCAGTATTCCTGCGTCTCGTCGGGGGCGGGCGGCCCGGGGTTGGGTTCGTCCTCGAGGTGCCAGCCTTCCCGGCACTGGGAGATGCGCAGCGACCTGGCCCGTTCCGCGCACGGCGGGCAGATGCTGGCCAGGGTGGCGCCGCAGGGGATCATGATGGTCTCGGACTGGCCGGTGGCCGTGTCGGTGCGGCGCAGCTGGACCGGGCGCAGGCAGCCGCCGCAGGCCTCGGCGATCTTCCGGATCGAGTCGCGGGCTAGCGGCGTGGCCATCCGCTCGGCTCGGGTCGAGGTATCGGTCATCCGGTCACCCCGGTTTCGTGGTCGCCGGTCCAGGTGGACGACCAGCCGCAGAGCGGGCAGTCCAGGGTGATCGGGGCTTGCCCGTCGTCGGTGGCCGTCAGCGCCCGGCCGCAGCACGGGCACTGGTCATCGGTCCGCCAGCTCGCAGGGGTCGGGTTCATGCGGCCTCGCCCTCGATCGCACGCAGCTCGCGATCGGGCCCGACCGCGGTGGCGCACTGCGCGGCCATAGCCCGGATGTCGTCATCACTGACCCGCGCGGCGCGGACACTTACCGGGTCGGGGTCGGCTTCAAGCGGCGCCGCTGCGCGGCGCCGGGTCCGGCGCTCCCCGCGCCGGGCTATGGCCTTGGGGGAGGCCCCGCCCGGCGCGCCCGCGCCGTCCCGGCCAGCAGCACCGCTGATCTAGCTTGCTCACCCGGTTCGTACACCGCTGCCACAGCAGCCGTCTTCCTCGGCTCACCATTGTCCAGCTCACGGCCGCCGCGTCTAGGCCGCCCTGCGGGCGTCGCACGCGATGGCTTCTCCAGCCTAGACACGGCGGCCGCTCACCAGGGATCGGCGTCTGCGAAGAAGACGGGATTGATCAGTCGCCGCTGCCCTCCAGGCAGAACTCGTTTCCCTCTGGGTCGGCGAGGATTACCCAGCCCGCGTCCGCGGGCTGAATATCTGCCACTGAAGCACCCAGTTTCACCAGGCGAGTTATCTCCTGCTGCTGGTCACCCGGCGGGATCAGATCCAGGTGTATCCGATTCTTGATGACCTTCGGCTCCGGAACACCGACGAAGTACAGGCGTATGCCGTCCTCCGCAGACGGACCGACGCTGTACTCCTGATGACCGGGCTGGAAGTCCTCCTCATGAAGGGTCCACCCGGTGACCGCCGACCAGAACCGGGCGACAGTGCCCGGGTCAGCGCAGTCGAACGTGACGTTGAGAATGGTTGAACGCATGGCGTACTCCCGTTGATACGGGCGCCCGGCCGCCGCGAGAGTCACAGAGCAGCGGGAGGCGCGGGAACAGAACCGGACATTGACCGCACCTCCTTCCGCTGACGTTCCTCAAGAGCGGGACTCCGCACGACTATGCCATAGGCAGAAGACTGCTGCCAGCACTGCTGCCAAGGCGGCCGACAGCAGCCGACACTCGGGCGACACCTGCGGACCCGAAGCCGAGGGTCGCAGACACAGATGGACACTCGTAGACGGCCGCCCATTGCTACGGATCACAGGGTCGTGCCCGCCACGTGCCCGATGAGGCGGTCGGTCAGGGACTGTCACGGTCACTCGCGGATAGACCGACAGACATCCCGACCTGAATCACAGCACGTAGCACCCATGGTGGCTGATCCCTGACACGGAAGAGGTCACCGGTACAAATCCAGGAACGGCCGCCAGGTCAATGCGAGCAGCTCCGGGCGACTAGCTCAGCGGTGACACGCGGGGGCTGCTGTTCCTGGCCGGGTTATCCCCAGGTCCAGGTGTCGTGGAACAGGCAGCAGCCGCCGAAGAGGACCGCGGTGCCGGTGGCCGGGTCAGAAGCCATCGCCGGGGTCAGCCGGGCGGACGGATGGTGCGCCGGGTCCTGCCTGGCCCAGGTGGTGCCGTCCCAGGTCCAGGTGTCGTCGAGTATGGCTCCCTTGCTGAGGCTCACCCCGCCGAACAGCACCACGGTGCCGGTCGCCGCGTCGTAGGCCATCGACGCCCCGAACAGCCCGGGCGGAGGTGCGCCGGGTGCTGCCGGGTCCAGGTCGTGCCGTCCCAGGTCCAGGTGTCGCGAGGGTGCGGTCCTGCGGTTCTTGCCGCCGAACAGCACCACGGTGGCGGTGGCCGGGTCAGAAGCCATCGCCGCCAGCCGCGGGCCTGCGGGCTGGCCGCAGGCAACTGCTGCGTCCAGGTCGAGCCGTCCCAGGTCCAGGTACCGCCAAGAACGGCGCGACCAGTGGTGCCGCCGAACAGCACCACAGTCCGGGTGGCCGGATCGTAGGCCATCGAGCCCAGCAACCCAGGCGGATGCGTCCCGGACAGATGATGAGTCCAGTCCCCCACCGCAGAACCCGCCAGCCCGGCAGGTGGAAACACGCCCAGGACACCCAGCACGGCCAGCACCGCGGCGGCACAAGATACCCGGCTCATCCTGAGCGTACGCATCATGACCGGCTCCCCTCGGTAGTCTCCTGCCCATCACAATGACGTCTGACCCGCCCGAAGCGTTGACCAATCACCAACCCCACGTCGCAGCGTCAGCCGCACCGGCGGTCCAGGCAGCTTCGGGCACGGCGGCCCTGCCCTGCCATCACATCCGCCGAGGTAATCGCACACGCAGGAGACCGGCCGAGACGGCACGGACATGCGTCGTACGGTTCATAACCCAGCGACAGCAGGTAACTGAGGTCGCGCCAGGGCGTACCGCTCGATAGCGTGAGTTCCCGTGCCAAAGCCTTGGCCGGTGATCCATGCTCCGCGGCTAGACCTCGTACCCATGTCCCCCGCTCTGATGCGGGCGCTACTTGCTTCAGACTGGGACCAGGCGGGGCAGCTGCTCGGGGCTCGCGTGCCCGAGGAGTGGCTCGGCGAATACTGGCAATGGCTGGGACAGCGGCCAGAGCAAGCCGAGGCCGATCCGTCGGCGAGGCCGTGGCTACCCCGGGTGATGATGCTCCGGACAGCCGAGGTGAGCGGCAGACGAAGGCCAACCGTGGTGGGTGAGGCTGGCTTCCATGGCCCACCTGACTCCGACGGCCGGGTAGAGATCGGCTACATGGTGGTCTCTGAGCACCGGCGCCGCGGCTACGCAGAGGAGGCCGCCCGGGCACTCTTGGCCTGGGCCACGGCCGAACACGGCATCACTCGGTTCCGGGCAGACGTCAGCCCGCAAAACATTCCGTCGCTGAGCCTGATCCGCAAGCTCGGCTTCGTCCAGGTCGGCACTCACCGCCACGAAAGGCGAGGCGAGGAACTGATCTTCCATCACGACCGCGAGACGGAACCACCAACGCATGCACCATGATCCGGAACACATGCGGAATGACCTTCGCAGTGAACGCTGGTGGCAGTTATGTCCAGCCAGCTCAGGGGTACAATTTCCGCCGATCGGGCCGACGGCCTCCGCAGCCGTGAGCGTGCCCGCCGCGTACCCGATGTGGCGGCCTATCGCGGAGCCTCGCGGTTAATCACGGACACATCGATCGGGGCCGGACCTGCGATCGAGCAGATGACGGGCTGAGCGGCTGATCCCTGATAAGGAAGAGGTCCCTGGTTCAAGTCCAGGCAGGCCCACCCAGGTCATGGCGTTCAGACCCTAGGATGACCGGCCCCGTGGCCCTACAGTCCGTAGGGGCTAGACGCCTGAACGCGCGGGGTCAGGCGACGGACCAGGCCGCCATTTGTCAAACGTCTTCGGGCTGCTGGCGCCGCACCGCGAGGGCTACGCCGATGACCAGCAGGACCAGCCCGGTGAGTTGCCGGCGGGAGGCCAGTGCATTTTGGCCGCGTACACATAGGCGAAGCCCGCTATGGTCTCCACGCGCCAGCGGCCCGGATGCCCACCACCAGCAGCAGGTAATACCCGACGTTGCCCGCCACGGCGAACGCCAGGACCAAGCGCCAGTGCTGCCGCGCCAGCTGGTGCACGGGCCGACCGCCCACGGCAAACAACACCGCCGAAAGCAGCCCGTAGGCCAGATAACGACCGACGGTCACGATCACCGGATTCCAGCCACCGAGCAGGACGGGAAGCAGGAACGCTAGACCCCACACCAGCCCGGCGGTGACCCCCGCGCCCAGCCCGACCGCGGTGCGACCATGCCGCCGGGTCACCGGGGGCGCAGGCGCCGACCCGGTTGACTGCGGGCTCGATGCCGAAGTCACGGCCGCTCCTTACCGCCGAAACGTCCTTGGCTGGTTACGGCTACCCCGGAGCACAAGGTGGACGTGCGGCGGGATTTTGTCGTACCCGTGGGTGAGGATAAGCGAATGGCTATCGGAAAGCTCAAGACGGTCGTCCTGGACGCACCGGACATCGCCCGGCTGTCCGCGTTCTACAGCGGGCTGGCCGGCTGGACCCAGAGGTACGCCGACCACGAGTGGATCACGATGACCACCGACGACGGTTGGCGGGTCGGCTTGCAGAGCGCTCCCAACCATGTGCCGCCGCAGTGGCCGGATGCATCGCATCCGCAGCAGGCCCATCTCGACCTGCGCGTACCGGATCTGGCCGCGGGTACGCAGAAGGCGGCCGGGCTGGGGGCGAAGCTTCTGCGGGAGAACGAGCGCTGGAACACCCTCGCCGACCCCGCCGGCCACCCGTTCGACCTGTGCCTGGCCGAGAACAACGAGACGACGACGCTGATGGGCGTGATGCTCGACTGCCCCGACGCCAAGGTGCTGAGCAGGTTCTACTCCGACCTGCTGGGCAAGCCCGTCACGTACGAGGGCGACGGCGTCGCGATGATCGGCGAGGACGGCGACCAGCCGGTCATGTTCCAGCAGGTCGAGAACTACCAGGCCCCGCGGTGGCCGGATCCGGCGTACCCGCAGCAGTTCCACCTCGACGTGACGGTGGACGAGATCGAGGCGGCCGAGCAGGGCGCGCTGCCGCTCGGTGCGACCCGGCTCGACGGCGAGGGCGAGAACTGGCGCGTATACGCCGACCCGGCAGGCAAGCCGTTCTGCCTGCTCTGGGACGCCGACTAGAAGCATTCCGGAGTGGGTCGTTACAGAGGATGGACACCCCGGCATTGATCTACGGATCTGAAGGCCGGGCGTGCGACTCCCGGTGCAGGTGCGCACGGCCGGTGTAGTTGTCTGGCGCAGGCAAATGGGTGGCGGCGCGCAAGAAACGCCTGACAGGGTGTGCTCATGCCCGAGGTGTACTTCGACGAGCGGATAGCGGAGCGGTACGAGCTCTACTGGCCGAACTTGTTCGAGCCTGCGGCTATTGACCCGGTTGTGAGCTTCCTCGCCGGTGTGGCAGACGACGGCGGCGCTCTCGAATTCGGCATCGGGACCGGCCGCATCGCGCTGCCGCTCAGCCAGCGCGGTGTCCGCGTGCAGGGAATCGATCTGTCCCCGGCCATGGTCGCGCGGCTGCGGCGAAGCCGGGCGCCGACGGGATCGGCGTGACGATCGGCGACTTCGCGACCACCAGGGTGGGCGGGACGTTCCGGCTCGTCTACCTCGTGCGCAACACGATCATGAATCTGACCACGCAGGACGAGCAGGTCGCGTGCTTCCGCAACGCCGCCGCGCATCTCGAGCCCGGCGGGTGATTCGTGATCGAGGTCATGATTCCCGAGCTGCAGCGCCTCCCGCCCGGCGAGACCTTCCGGCCGTTCACGGTAACCCCCGACGCATCTCGGCTTCGACGAGTACGACGTCGCAACGCAGGGCCTCGTCTCGCACCACTACTGGATCATCGACGGCCAGCAGGAGATCTGCTCAGCGCCGTTCCTCTACGTATGGCCTCGAGCTGACCTATGGCGCGCCTGTTAGGATGACCTTGCGGGAGCGGTTGACCGGTTGAACGCGAGCCTTCACCAGCTCCAGCACCAAGACGTCTCGGTCGAGAAGCTGCGCTGTAGCCAGTCCCAGGGTCCAGGGTCAGCCCTTCGAAGTCCAGGACACTCAGGAGTACGGGTAATGCAAGGCAATGCAGGATGGGTAGCAGGGCCAGACAAAGCCAAAGCGCCAAGCCCACGGCTCGGGAAGCGGTTCCGGACCCGCCGACCGTCTCGGTGATACCAGGAAGAGGTCCCAGGTCAAGTCCAGGCAGGCCAACCCATATCGCCGAAGGTCATCGACAGCGCAAGTTACGTCGCCTGCGTTCACTAAGCGCGCTAGGACTAGATGCGTGACTACGGTTCAGGATCAGCACCGAAAATGCGTCCAAGGCCTCGGCGCCGCTCTGCATGACGGGGCGCTGACATGGGGCTGACGTGCCGTTCCCCTGTTCCCTCGGACGTCCGGGCCCCATGTCAGCGCCCCGTGTCGTCCCCAAGCCTGGGCCGCCGAGCCAAACGACGCCGTTCCAGGCCAGAAGGGCAACCCAGGCAGCCAGTACCAGCCGCATAGCCGTGTCGTTCCAGCCAAGGCCAAGGCCGAGAGTGAACGTTCCGGTGGCGATGATAACCAGTGACCACCAGAACCGCTGCTGCTCCTCGCGCCAGACGGCTCGCGTCGCCGCCACGATTCTCAGCTCAACGTCGGCTAGCAGTACGCCAGACACGAGGGCCGTTGAGCCCGCGGCTACTGTCAGGATGTTAGGCACCAAGGGTCAGGTGCTTCCGGTCTAGGCGTTTCGGGCAGTTGGGCGGCTGGCAGTAGTCGATTTGGCCACACCGCTGCCACGTGCCGGACTTGGCCCTGTGAACGGACATCCGCTCCCCGTCACCGTTGCTGCTCACG
Organism: uncultured Actinomycetes bacterium; assembly: GCA_963795575.1. Lineage (GTDB taxonomy): Bacteria > Actinomycetota > Actinomycetes > Streptosporangiales > Streptosporangiaceae > PALSA-505. The sequence goes on from CAWCII010000015.1 coordinate 23,309, forward strand.
GTGAGCATACGCCGTTCACCGTGGTTGGCGGCGTACTGGTTGAGCAGGTTGCAGCCGCCACTGCTGGTGATGTGACACCACCACTGCGCCTCGGTCGCGCTGCAATTGCGGGTCAGGTACGTTGTCACCGGAACCGTCCGGGTGCGGGGCTGGGGCCAGACGACAGGTACAGTCGCCGGTATGATCGTCGATCGATTAGCGGATCAGATCGGCGTGTCCGTTGTGCCGGGCGTATTCCTCGATCATGTGCGCCAGCACCCACCGGAGCGAGACCGGATCCTGACGGCCCCAGGCAGGATGGGTCTGGCTCAGCGCCGCATCCTCATCCTCGCTGAGCTGGGCCTTTAGGATGCCGCGGGACCGGTTGACCCGTTCGACCCACAGATCCGCAAAGCGTCGCCGGAGTCAGCAACTGCGCAGTGCCAGTCCTGGGGTGCTGGGCGGTCACCTGCGGGCGCACTCGAAACGGCAGGTCAGGTGGTATCAAGCTGTGAACCGGTCAGATTCCCAAGCTGATAGCGCGGGTTCAATTCCCGTTACCCGCTCCAAGTGACATATCCCCAGTTCACGGGCGACTGATAAGGATGTGGTCTTTCAGTCAGGTGGGCCGGGTTCCCGCCAGGCTCATTCGGTGAGGACTATCCATTGCCGGCCGTCGATGAGTTCGCGTGCCGCGTCGAGTTGGCCGGCGTGGCATGCCGTCTCAGCGATCACATGCAAGAGGATCTCGCGCAGGTCGTCGAGCCGCCAGCTGCCAAACAGGTCCTCAGGCCACCACGCCGGTGCGCTGTCTAGCGAAGTGGCGGCGATGATGGCATCGGCAAGCTCTATCTCCCGCCGGTAGGCGTTCAGCACCGCGGCGGCCGTCAAGTCCGCAGGGACCTGCCAGGCGTTATCCGGTTCGTCGTCTGGGATCGGCTCGCCAGCGACAACGGCACGGAACCAGAACCGCTCGACGTCGATCGCCAGATGGTGTACCAGACCGGCGCAGGTCCACTGCGAGGGCAGTACGGGGCGCCGCAAGTCCTCCTCGGAAAGGCCCTCCAGGATGCCGAGCACGTGATTGCGCTGACCAGCGAGGGATGAAACAAGCGCCTGGCTCTCCTTGGTCATGGGGGGCTGCGTCATGGCTCGTCCGCTCCTTCGCATGACCGGCACGCGCGACGATTCAAGTCATCATCCCGAACTGGGGCGGGGAAGTCGCCATGACGCACGACATGCGCCCCGATCGAGGCTAGCGGGGTCCCACAACCCTCTCACAGAGTGAGGAGCCAGCCCTGGACGGCGGCGGTGACGCAAACAGCAGCACGCAGCACGCTGGGAGCCAATTTGTGAGCCACCCGGGCGAACGACTTCCCCCGCCAGGCGGACGAGTGCGGACAAGCGACTGGCGATCATGCGAGGTCGTGTACTGATTCCGGACGACGCTGAACGCAATACAGGTAACTACGGATCTGAAGGCTGGGTTCGAATCCCTCCGAGCGAGCCAACGTAGCCCACTCAGATAACCGCACGCCCCGGAGCTTGCGGGCGCGGCCCCATGATCCGTCCCTCAGCGCATGGACGTATTCAGTGATTGAGATGTATCTTGTCTTCACCGGACCCGGTCGTGTGTGACTATGCCGCAGGAGTCTCGCCCATGAGCACATCGCCACTTTCTCCGCAGGAGATCCGCGCCGCCGCCGAGGCGCACAAGGAGCTTGGGCCCGAATACAGCGACGCGGTGGTTGAGTCGTTCCTTGAGCGAGTCGACCGGGAAATCGCCGCACGCGTGGAGGCACGCCTCGCACCTGCGTCCCGGGAACAGCCGGTGCAGCAAGCCCAGTCGAATGGCCGCCGCATGCTGCTGGCCGGTGTGGCGATCGGCATCTTTGTCACCGGCGTGCCTTCCCTTCTGGTCGTCAAGGGCGCGGGTGGCGTCATCAGCAAGGATGAGATGCAGGTTCTCCTCGTCATCGGCGTCCTCTGGGCGATAGCAGTCGCCGTCGGGGCGTTCGCGTACCGGTCAGTCACTACCGCCGCAAGGAACACGGCGTTCGCCAACCGGACGGCAGGTCCCCTTAGGCCACCGCCTGAGCCTTAATTCGAGCCGTCCTGGGACTGGTACACGTGCCCGATCGGGCGATGACTAGCAGTCGCTCACGGTCATGCTCGGAGTGTCGATCTATTTCTCACCAGGGACCAGCCGGGCTTACTGGCGGTGCTGGCCAGGGTTGCTGATCCGCGGCATCGCCGGGGCGTGCGGCACCGGCTGGCGGTGATCTTGGGCCTGGCGCTGTGCGCGGCGCTGGCTGGGGCGCGCTCATTTACCGCGATGGCCGAATGGCCGCCGGGCCGACGAGATTCCCATGTTCCCGGTACTGCTGGATTGCATAGGCATCAGCACGGCGATCATCACCGCCGATGCGCTGCACGCCCAGCGCTCCCACACCATCAGCCATGCTCACCCGTCAGAACTGGGCCTTGAGTTCGTCGATCTCGTGCACCCGTTCCTGGAGCTGTGCGTATGCCGGGCGCTCACGGATGCGGCCGACGGCCCAGCGCAGGACCTCCGCGCGGCTGTTCCCGATGCCCGCGGTGATCAGTGTGTCCACGGTCGCCAGCGTCCCGCCGCCATGGAGCACGACGCCGCGTTCTTGCATCTCACTGACCCATGGCATCCAGCCGGCCTCGCACACCCTGGCCGCGGCCTTGACAGCCGAGTCTGTCCCGCCGCCCCGCATCAGCAGCATGTACTTCACGGCGTCCTCCTGGATGCGTGCTCGCATCACCGCGACGAACGCGAACCCGGCGGGCTGGACGCTGGCCCGGCCGCCCGGCATGCATGCTCGCCGAAGCTTCACCTCGATCTCGCGCCAGCCTGGTGGTCCGGCGCGAGGCAGGCATATCTGCGATCGGCCGGAGATGTGGCTTGCCTGGTGGACATCGTCCCGGATGACGGTCTCAGGCTGTCCTCGGATCGGGCAGTGAGTCCGGGCCGCGCCCGGCCTGACGGATGCGCAACAGCGGCCGCGGGTGCCGGGCCAGCCGTGGGCGGCGGTTCTCTCCCGCACGCCGCCAGGCGGCCGCCTGCTCCTGCATGTTCCTGTTCCTGTCGGCGGCAACCGCCTGGATGATCGCTGGATTCATGGCTTCCTCCTCGGTCGCGGGCCGTGGTGGCCTGGTAGTGGCGGGCCGTTTGGCCGGTCACCATCACGACGAACGGGGGAGGCCACGATGGACAGCCCTCTCGCGCCGAATTTGCGTTACGAACGTAGAAGCGTCAGAAGGCTGCTCTCGAGATGGGCACAATGGTCTGGTGAGTTCCCCGCAGCCCGGCTCCGAGTCCGGTACCGATGGCCCGTCGCTGATCTTGGCCGGGGTGGACGGCTCGCGGACCTCGCTGCGCGCGGCTGCCTACGCGGGCGGGCTGGCCGAGCTGACCAAGATCGCCGGGCAGGCGCATGCCGGCGTCGTGGTCGTGGGCGCGTCCGAGCACCTTGGTCACCGGGTCGTGGGCTCGCTGGCCGCCCGCCTGGTCCGGGCCGGGAAATGGCCGGTCATCGTCGTCCCGTAAGCCGGGATCGCACGGCCCGCGAGCTGAGGGGGTGAGTAACGAACTGAGCAACAATCGCAGCGGACGTGGAGACACGCCAGCGGACGCTGGCGGACAACAGGCGCAGGCCACCTCTGGTCTTGCCCCCGCGCATGTGCACCCCGCGCTGGTTGAGGACCGGCTGCGGGACATCCAGTCGCTCACCGATGCGACCCTGTCCCGCCTGGACGAGCATGATTTCCTGATAGAGCTGCTGGACCGGGTCAGAGGCGTCCTGCAAACCGACACCGCCGCGGTGCTGCTGCTGGACTCTGCGGCCGGGCAGCTGATCGCCAGCGCGGCCGCCGGATTGGAGGAGGAGGTGCGGCAGGGCGTGCGGATCCCGGTGGGCCGGGGATTCGCCGGGCGGATCGCCGCCGAGCAAAAGCCGGTGATCCTCGACCACGTGGATCACACCACGGTGCTCAACCCGATCTTGTGGGAGAAAGGGATCCGGTCGATGATGGGAGTGCCGCTGGTGACCGGCCGCCGGGTGATCGGGGTGCTGCATGTCGGCTCGCTGACCCCTCGCGAGTTCACCGGCGCCGACGTTGAGCTGCTGCAGCTGGCCGCAGACCGGGCGGCCACCGCGGTGCAGTCCATCGAGACTCGAGCTGATCGTCTCGCGGCGGCGGCGCTGCAGCGCAGCCTGCTCCCGGCCGCGCTGCCGGTCATCCCAGGGGCGGAACTGGCCGCGCGGTACGTTCCCGGCAGCGGCGGGGTGGGCGGGGACTGGTATGACGTGTTCACCTTGCCGTCCGGCCAGCTGGGCCTGGTGATGGGCGATGTGGCCGGGTCCGGCCTGCCCGCGGCGGTGATCATGGGACGAATGCGCAGCGCGCTGCGCGCCTACGCCCTGGAAGCTTCCGATCCGGCCGAGGTCCTGGACCGGCTGGACCGGAAGATGAAGCACTTCGAACCCGACGCCCTGGCCACCGTGCTGTACGCGGTGATCGATCCGGCGCTGGACCGGATGCAGGTCTGCCTGGCCGGGCATTTTCCCCCGGTCATCGCCCGCCCCGGGCGTCCCGCGGAACCGGCCGACGTCCCGCTGGGCCCAATGATCGGGATCGCGCCCGGTGAGCGCAGGCGGACGGGCACAGTGCAGATCCCGCCGGGCACCCTGGTGTGCCTTTACACCGACGGCCTGATCGAGCGTCCCGGCCTGCCGATTGATGATGGCCTGACCCGGCTCTGCCAGGCGGTAGCAGCCCAGCCGCCGGAGGCTGCCTGCGCCGCGGTGATGGCAGCCCTGGTCGGCGGCGAGGCAGCGCGTGACGACATCGCCTTGCTGATGGTGCGGCCAACGCGGGCTGACGCAGATGCCTGACAACCAATACCCGGTCGAGGTGGTCAGGGGCGTGCCGGTGGTGACGGCGCCCGAGGAGATCGATATCACCAACGCCGATGGGCTGCGGGGGGCCCTTCTTGAGTCAGCCGCCCGCGGGCATGCGACGTTGGTGGTCGAACATGGCCCGCACGCAGTTCTGCGACACCGCCGGGATTCATGTCCTGGTGCGCGCGCACAAGCGGGCGCTGACCGAAGGCGGCCAGCTGCGGCTGGTCATCTCCAGCGCGAACGTCCTGCGCGTCTTCGCGATCACCGGCATCGACCGCGTGATCCCGCAATTCGCGAGCCTGGACGAGGCTCTCGCGCAGACTCCACGGCCTACGCCGAGCCCTTAAGGGTGGCCTCGTGCCACTTGCGTGTCAGAACACGCCGGATAACAGGGCGACGAGCGGTCACCCCACGGACATCCGAACGGCCATAGCCCCTACCCAGCGCAGCCCGGTGAGGGCCAGGACCATCGCCACATCCCCAGGCCGGCTTGAACCGGCGGTGCTGCCGGATCACAGCGGGCGGTCGCGGCCAGCCGTCGGCCAGCGCGTTCGCGCCGAGGTTGCCGTCCGACTTCATCGCCTGCTCGATCGCGGCGACCGCTCCGCTACGAGCCGCTGTCCGTCGCTGGTCAGGCGAAGAGATGTAGAGCCCGGCACCCAGCCATCCTGACATCATCAGACTCGCCCCGAGCTGTATCTAGCCCGTGCGCAGCACGTTCCCAGGGAGCGGAGAAGCGTACGATTGAGGACAACGCAGAGCGGGCCAAGGCGCCGGAGGCTGCGATGAGACTGCGACCGCATCGGCGGAACCTGGTGGCGTGGATCCCGTCCGCCGGCCCAGCCGTCAGGTATGACACCCCGAGGTTCACGCGGCGCACGCGCACCAGGCGGATCCACGGGTGTATCCGTACTGGTGCGCTGCTCGCAGTCGTCGGCTTGATGCGTCTGGGAGGGGCCGTGCGCCCCCGCTGGCGGCTCCTCCTGGCCGGAGTGGTGCTCACGGTGGCCGGCGTTACCGTGCGCAGCGGCCCGGGCGGTGTGATCCTCCTTCCCGGACTCCTGTTCCTCTTGTCCGCCCCGCTCATCCCGGCCGGCGTTGACGTGGACCGCAAGCGGCGCTCTGGGCTGCGGCGCGAGCTGGCCGTATATTCAACCCCGGCCCAGCGGCGCGATCTTGAAGCGACTCTTGACCGGTACCCGGACGCCGTCACGCACGAGCTACGTGACATGCTCGCCAGCCGGCCCATGGCCGCCTGGCACGACGGGATTCCGGGCGCCGGGCGGTACTGAGAATCTCCAGCGGTCACGGGGTCATGTCCTCGCTTCCCTGCCAGGCCGCGCCGCCCGGTGAAAGCGTCTTCCGCTCGCACCGCGGATCGCTCGTCCTGCTGGCCGAGCCCGCGGACGCTTCCTGGGCAAGCTGGCCGGCCCTGACGGTACATGCTCTGGCGCTGATCGTCGTGGCGCCCCTTCCCGGTCTGCGCACGGGGAGTCCGACCGCTCAGCCTGGCGTCTGGCCGTAACAGCCGTTCGGACTGCGGCACGGGCGGGTGATCGCATGGGGCTGGCCACGCCCCGGCGTCACGAAGATGCGCAGTTTACTCTTTAGTAGACCTAAGCTTTGGGTAGCTTGACGTTCGTGCATTCTGGACCAAGCTCCGCTGACATGAACATCACCGCCTGGGCCGACGACGCCGCGGCCCAGGAGGGTGCCGCCGCTAAGCCCGGGGCTCAGGCCGCCGAGACGCGTACCGAACAGCTGAGGCTCGCTTTTGCCAGCTTCCTGATGCTGTTCGTCGAGCTGGCCCTGATCCGGTGGGTCACCTCGAACAACGTCTACGTGACCAAGGCCACCAACTTCGTCTTGCTGGCCAGCTTCCTCGGGATCGGGATCGGCTTCCTGAACGCGAGGACCCGGCGCGATTACCTGCGCTGGACTCCGCTGGCGCTGCTGGCGCTGGTCGGCTTCGTCCTCGCGTTCCCGGTGATCCTTGCGGGCCTGTCCGGGCCTGACCCCTACCGGGGGCTGAGGGGCACGGCCGCGCTGCCACAGCCAGTCAGCCTGAGCATCATCTTCGTGCTGGTAACGGCGGTCATGGCCGGCCTCGGGCAGGGCGTTGCGAGGATCTTCACCCGTTTCCGGCCGCTCAGCGCCTACCGGATGGATGTCGCGGGCAGCATCGCGGGGATCGCGGTGTTCTCTATCCTGTCGTTCCTCAACCAGCCGCCTGCCACCTGGGGCTTCATCGCCTGCGGCGGCCTCGTGGTGATGCTCGCGCCCAAGGTCCGGTGGTGGCAGGTGGGGGCCGCCTTGGTGATCGTGACGCTGCTGTGCCTGGAGTCATTCATCCCCAACCAGACCTGGTCGCCTTACAACAAGCTGTCCGTCCAGACCCGCGGCGGTCGCGTGCCCGCGCTGTACGTGTCCGCGAACAACATTCCCTACCAGGCCGCCCGTTCGCTGGCGGTGCTCAGGGAGCAGAAGCCGTTCTATTTCTACCCCTACCAGCACATCCCCAGGGCCGACCTGAAGAACGTCCTGATCATCGGCGCGGGCACCGGCAATGACACCGCGGTGGCTCTGTCCGAGGGCGCCCAGCACATCGACGCGGTGGAGATCGATCCGCAACTGCTGCACATCGGCAGGCAGCAGAACCCCGCCCGCCCCTTCGCGAGCAGCCGGGTGACCACCCACACCGCCGACGGCCGCGAGTACCTGCAGGACACCGGCAAGCGCTACAACCTCATCTTGTTCGCGCTGCCGGACTCGCTGGAGGCGGTGTCCGGGCAGTCCGCGATCCGGCTGGAGAGCTTCCTGCTGACGTCCCAGTCGGTTGTCACGGTGATGAAGCACCTGGTCCCCGGCGGCACGTTCGCGATGTACAACTATTACGCGCCGTTCCTGCTGAACCGGTACGCGAGCACGATCAAGGCCGCGTTCCACCGGGATCCCTGCCAGAATGTCGGGCCGCCGCTCGGCAGCCGGCGGCTGGCGGTGCTGACCGCCCGCCTCGGCGGCCCGGTGGCGAACTGCTCGACCTACTGGCACGGCCAGACCATCGCCCCGGCGAGCGACGATCACCCGTTCCCCTACTTGCCCGCGCCGAGCATCCCGGCCCCGTACCTGTGGATGCTCGGGGCCATCCTGCTCGGCTCGGTGCTGCTCGTCCGGGCCGGCGGCGGCTCATACGCCGGGATGCACCGGTACATCGACCTGGCCTTCATGGGAGCCGCGTTCCTCCTGCTCGAGACGAAGAACATCGTGCAGTTCGCGCTGCTATTCGGCACCACGTGGTTCGTGAACTCGCTGGTCTTCGCCGGGGTGCTGATCGCCGTGTACCTGGCGGTCGAGACCGCGAGACACGTCAAGCTGCCGCGTCCGCCTGTGCTCTACGGTCTTCTCATCACGTCACTGGCCGTAACCTGGCTGATACCGTCTGATGCTCCGCTCAGCCTTCCCGTGGTCCCGCGCTTCCTGGTCGCCAGCGCGCTGGCGTTTGCCCCGGTATTCCTGGCGAACCTGGTCTTCGCCCAGCGGTTCGCGGAGGTAGAAGCCTCAGGCACGGCGTTCGCCGCCAACCTGCTCGGCGCGATCGCCGGGGGCACGCTCGAATACCTCGCCCTCATCACGGGCTACCGGTTCCTGCTGATCGTGGTCGGCGTGCTCTACGGGCTGGCCTTCGCGACCCGGCCGCGGCGCACGCCGGCCTCGCTCCGGTCCTGACCGCCGGAGCCCGGCGGCCGCGACGCGGGCAAGGCGGCAGGAAGCCTCTGGCATCATCAGTGTGTGACCAGTTCCAGCCTCGAGAACCTCGCGCGGACCGCCTACGAAGCCCACCGCGGCGCCCACCCCGCGTCTCTCCCGCCGTGGGAAGAGGTGACCGAGCAGGAGCAGCAAGCCTGGCGGGCGGCCGTGTCCGCCGTCGCCGCGCAAACGGGTACCACCCTCGTCGAGGCGGCGCTGCCCACCCGGTCCCTGCTGATCCAGGCCGGGGACCAGCGGCACATCTTCCACGCCGACTTCACCGTCGGCCGTCAGGGCAATCTCGCCATCAGCGACGAGTTCGCCTCGAACCATCACGCCCGTTTCCAGACCGCCCACGGACTGTGGTACGTCGAAGACGTCGGCTCGACCAACGGCACCTGGCTCAACAAGCGCCGCATTAACGGACCGCAGCGGGTCAAGAAGGGCGACAAGATCAGGATCGGGCACACCGTCATGATCGTGATGTCGGCGTGAGCGGGCAGCACAAGCCGAGGCGCCCGCGGGCCCGGTGAAGGCGATGGGCTAGGCGGCCCGGCGGGGAAGGTGGCTGGTCGCGGTGGACGGCTGGTGCTCGGTGGAGGAACTGACCCGGTGGGGGTTCGCGCACACCCAGGTGCTGATGGCCAACGAGGCGCACAACGGCCTGGCGCGCTGCACCCGGACCCGGGACGTGGGCGTGCGCATGATCCGGGCGGCCCACGACGCGGGGGTACGCCGGCTGGCCATGGAGGCGCTGCCGGAGCCGGACGGGGACGCGCCCGGCCCGATCTGGGCCATCCCCCCGGCTTACGGCGGCTACCTGGCGCAGCCCGACATGCGGCGGCTGATCACCACGGCGCTCGACCTGGGCTGGAGCCTGTGGGCGTACGAGGATGCCACCGAGGTCACCGCGGACACGGACCCGGCCGAGCTGCTCACCCTGGAATACGCCAACCACCGCGACCGCGAGCAAGCCCGCAACCTGTGCCGGGTGCTGGCCGCGGCGCCGGAGGAGCCGCTGCTGGTCTGGACCGGCGGCGGCCACGCGGCCAAAGAGGCCGCCCACGGCTGGATCCCGATGGGATGCCACTTCCCGGCCATGTCCGGCACCGACCCGTTCGTCATCGACCAGACGGTGACCGTGGACTTCGCCGGCCAGTCCCCGCCCTGGATCCCGGCGCTGCTCGCCCGCCTCGGCGAGACGCTGGCCGCCCACGGCGGCACCGCCGGGATCCTCCGCGAGCAGGCACCGCCCCCACTGAACGGCAGGACCGGCGTCGATGCCGTGGTCGTCTCCACCGACAACGCGCTTACCTAGCAGCCGCAGGCCAGCGCCGGACCCGGCAGGCCGTGCCACGCCCGGCCGCCCGGGCAGGCGGGGCCCGCCGCGCGCCGTGACAGCCGCGGTCAGCCGCGGCTGCCCTGCTCCCTGACCTTGCGCTTCTTGTGCTTCACCCCGAGCCCGCCGAACATGGTGAAGCCGGTGAGGCGAAGCACCGGGGCGTCCGGGTCGTTGGATTCCTCGGTGCCCGGCCCGGTGTCGCGCCCGCCGAACAGGGCAATGCCGGAGTCGATCACCCGCATCTCCGGCGGCACGATAACGTCCATCCCGCCGAACACCGATGTGGCGTTCAGCGTGATCTCCCGCTGGGGCAGCTGAACGTCGCGGAAGTCCAGCGACGCGCCGCCGAAGACGGTCAGCGCGGTCATCCTCGGCTCGATGTGCCATTGCCCCTTCCGTGACGCCCCGCCGAATATCGCGACGATCCGCTGGCGGTGCCCGGTGGCCGGCGCCAGGTCCGCCCGCGGCGCCAGCGACTGCGCTGCGGCCCGGGTCGGCAGGTCGTCGATGAGGGGGGCGATCTCGGCCTGCGTCTTGGCTTCATAGACCGCATCCAGCCGGTCGGAGTGTTCGGTGACCGACAGCCTGCCCTCGGCCAGGGCCACGTTGAGTACGGCGGCGGCCTGCTCGCGATCGGCGTCCGAGGCCCGCAGCCGGGAATTTGCGTTGAAGGGTTCGGGGTGCACCCGGCTATTGTCGGCCCTGCCGGGGGTCGGGCGGAAGGCCGGGGTCCGGACGGCGGGCCGCGCCAGGACGATGTCCGCGGGGGCAGCGGCAAGGCGGAGGGAGGCGCAGGTGGGACACGTCGAGGCCGCGCACCTCAGCCACACCCTGCCGGATGGCAGGCTGCTGCTTGACGACGTGTCGTTCCGGGTGGGCGAGGGCATGACCGCCGCCCTGATCGGCCCGAACGGCGCCGGCAAGACCACGCTGCTGCGGCTGATCGCCGGCGACCTGCAGCCGCAATCGGGAACGGTCGCGAGCAGCGGCGGCCTCGGCGTGATGCGGCAGTTCGTCGGCGGCCCCGGCGACGAGCCCTCGGTCCGGGACGTGCTGGTCTCGGTGTCGCCGCCGCGGATTCGCGCGGCCGCCGGGCGGCTGGACGCGGCCGAGGTGGCGATGATGGAGCGCGACGACGAGCCGTCACAGCTCCGGTACGCGGCGGCCCTGGCCGACTGGGGCGATGCCGGCGGCTACGAGGCCGAGGTGCTCTGGGACGCCTGCGCGATGGCCGCGCTCGGCATTCCGTACGAGCAGTGCCGCTGGCGGGACACGAATACCCTGTCCGGCGGCGAGCGCAAGCGCCTGGTCCTGGAGGCGCTGCTGCGCGGTCCGGCCGAGGTGCTGCTGCTCGACGAGCCCGACAACTATCTCGACGTGCCCGCCAAGCAGTGGCTGGAGCAACAGCTCGCCGCGACGCCCAAGACCATCCTGCTGGTCAGCCACGACCGGGAGCTGCTGGCCAACTCCGCGCAGCGGATCATCACCGTGGAAGACGGCCGGGCCTGGGTGCACGGCGGCGGGTTCGCCAGCTACGCGCAGGCCCGCACCGACCGCATATCCCGGCTGGACGAGCTGCGCCGCCGGTGGGACGAAGAGCACGAAAAGCTCAGGGCGCTGGTCCGGATGTACCGGCAGAAAGCCTCCTACAACTCCGACATGGCCTCCCGGCTGCAGGCCGCGGTGACCAGGCTGCGGAAGTTCGAGGAGGCCGGGCCGCCGGAGCTCGCGCCGCGCGAGCAGAACATCCGGATGCGGCTGCGCGGCGCGCGGACCGGCAAGCGCGCGGTGATCTGCGAGGACCTGGAGCTGACCGGGCTGATGAACCCGTTCAGCCTGGAAGTGTGGTTCGGCGAGCGGGTGGCCGTGCTCGGCTCCAACGGCTCAGGCAAGTCCGCGCTGCTCCGGCTGCTGGCCGGGGAACCGGTCGCGCACTCCGGCCATTGGCGGCTCGGCGCCCGGATCTCCGCGGGGCTGTTCGGGCAGACTCATGACCGGCCCGATCTTGCCGAACGAACGCCGGCTGAGGTCCTGGTGACCGAGCATGCCCTGCTCCGGAACGAGGCCATGGCCGCGCTGGCTCGCTATGAGCTCCAGTTCTGCGCCTCCCAGCCGTTCGGAACCCTCTCCGGGGGCCAGCAGGCGCGGCTGCAGATCCTGCTGCTCGAACTGGCCGGATCCACGTTGCTGCTGTTGGACGAGCCGACCGACAACCTCGACCTGGCCAGCGCCGAGGCGCTGCAGCGCGGCCTGGAATCCCACGAGGGCGTGGTGCTCGCAGTCACCCACGACCGGTGGTTCGCCCGGTCATTCGACCGGTTCCTGGTCTTCGGCTCGGACCAGGACGTGCACGAGGCGGCCGATCCGGTCTGGGACGAGACCCGAACGGTCAGGCCAAGATAGAGCGGGCTTGCTAGGCTGTCCAGACGTCGCTCAGGCCGGGCTCTCCCGGCGTCAGCTTATGAAGGGTTCAGACAGTGAAGAAGTTCCTCCTGGTTGCCCTGGCCGGCATGGGCGCTTTTGCGCTCTGGCGGAAGGTGCAGGCCGATCGCGCCGAGCTTGACCTGTGGACGGAGGCCACCACAGGCGACGATGAGTGACCGTCCGGCCGGGGCGACCGAGCCCTGACTGGAGCGCCTGAGCCGGCACCCGGAGGCGATCAGGTGAGCAGCGCACCGCACATCTCCGTGGTGTGCTGCGGTCTGGTGGGAACGACGGTCGGGGACGGCGCCGGCCAGGAGAGCATGGTCGAGCGCGCGTTCGCCGAGGCGATCGCGACGCAGGGCGTGGTCGCGGGAACCAGCGATTTCGCCCGGTGCATGGCTGCGATCAGCCGGGCTCGCGGGCAGTCCACCGCTGATGTCTTCGGCAGCCTCTTCCCGGACAACCAAGCCCGGGCCCTGGCCGCGAGCCTGGCCTTCGAACGCTCCTACCGCGCTGCCGTCGCGCGCACCGGGCTGAGCGCGCTGCCCGGCGCGGAGGACGCGATCGGCAAGCTCACCGGATCCGGGCTCCGGGTGTGCCTGGTGACCGGCCTGCCCCGGGAAGTGGCTACCCTTATCGTGAGCACGCTCGGCTGGCGAGGACCCGGCTACCCGGTGCTGTGCCCTGACGACGTGCCGCGGGCTTTCCCCTGGCCCGACCTGATTCTCACCGCGCTGCTCAGGTTCGGCGCCGGGGATGTGCGCGAGATGGCTGTGGCCAGCGGGACCGAGCACGGTATCGTGGCCGGCCGCAGGGCCGGGGCACAGATCGCCGCTGGGATCCTGACCGGCCCGCACACCCCGGCCCGGCTGCGCCGGGCCGGGGCCACCCACCTGATCGAGAGCATCGCCGAGCTGCCGGAACTGATCGCCACGCCCGGTTAGCCCGGCGGGCCGCTTAACCCCGCGCCGGTCCTGTCCGCGCCCCGGTACCCTGGGAGCAGCATTCTGCGGGGCCATAGCTCAGCTGGCAGAGCGCCTGGTTTGCAACCAGGAGGTCAGGGGTTCAAATCCCCTTGGCTCCACCAGGCGAAGTACGTTTTAATGATCTTGTCCGGGCGCCCGCACAACGCAGAGGTACAGCAACGCTAGGCGTCGAGCTGGTCGCCCAGACGCCGTCGGGAACCTCGGTGTAGATCTCCATCGTGATTGCGATCTTGCTGTGCCGCAGGATCTTCGCGCCTGCGAGAAGGACGAGGAAGACCAGCAGCCGGAACCTCAGCCGCAGAGCGGAGCTTCTCCGCCAGCGGGGAGCCCGCCAGCTCGTCTAGCACCGCCAGACCAGTGCGAGCAGCGCAGGCTCAGGTTCGGGGAGATGCGGAACGGGCGATAGCCAGCAACCAGGCGGCGAACAAGAACTGTACCGTCGCCGCGGCCAGGAACAGCGCCGCCCACCCGACAGCTATCGTTGTAAAGGAACCCCCGAAGAGCGTCACGGCGCCAAGGCCGGCCAAGACGATACCGGCGGCAATGCGCACGCCTGCCCAGGCACGGAGGTGGCGGTACTCCCATGGCGCGATCAGGCGCCTCATTCCGGATCGCGGGGGCGTCCCCCAGCGCCACCGGGTCGTGGTTGGGCTGGGAGCGGCGTAGTCAGTCTGTGCGTGCATCGGGATGCCTCCTGTGACCTGCGGTGCCCGGCCTTTGCGGCCGGTGACCCGGGGTCTGTGCATCACGTTACGCTGGTTGCAATCAACTAGCAATAGCTTTCTAGAATCACCTTTCAGATTTTTCGGGTGCCGGAGCCAGGCTTCCCGCTGATCTCGCTGACGGGGTTCAGTGCGTCGAGAAGCCCGCAGGTCAGCGAATCTGCAGTTGGTCCTTGCGGCGGCTGACCAACCTGGCGCAACCTGCGAGCGCGCTCATCGCCACGCGAACATGGGGGTCCCTACGCCGCAAAGCGGCACTTTGCCATGTCCGGACCGGACCCGGGAATCCACTCCTGACGCCCCCGGACCGGGGTTACAGGAGGCCAGCCTGGGGGCCGATGGGCGAGGACAGACTGTACGCCTGACACAGTCCGGGCGTACCTGCACGTTGGGCGACATCCACGAGAGCTCCCCCTTGACACGGCCTCGTCCATGGGCAAAGCTGGCGAACTTTACGCAGGCGGGACGCGAACCAGGTTCGCGCTACTGGCGCGGACCGGCTGGCATCCGAAATCGGGCAAGGGGTCTCACCAATGAGGTTCACGCGGCTTCTCGCGGTCCTGGCCGCGGCGGGCGGTGTCATCGGGTTTACTGCGCCAATCGCATCGGCCACTACTAACAACACGCTCCCCTACCGCAATCCTCTGCGGTCCATCCACTCCCTGAAGGGCGGACGCATCGATCAAGGGGTCGATTACTCGGGCTCCGGGCCGGTCTATGCCCTGGGCAAGGGGACCGTGCTCAACCTGCACAACAAGGGATGGCCCGATGGCACCTTCATCAGCTACCGCTTGGCGAGCGGCCCCGCCGCAGGGTACGTGGTCTACGTAGCCGAGAACGTCACCCCTCGGGTCTCCAAGGGTCAGCACGTCACCGCCCACACGGTCATCGGTACCTTGCACAACGCCTACCCGGACATGGAGATCGGCTGGAGCGCCAACGCAGGAACCGGGGACGCCATGTGCCACCGCGGGTACGTCGAGGGCCACTCGACCCGCTGCGGCTTGAACATGAACAAGCTGCTGGTCGTTCTCGGCGCTCCTTCCGGGTACAAGCAGCACGGGTACGTCACCGGTTCCCTTCCACCGGGATTCCCCACCTGGTGAGCTGAGCGGCCGGTTCGGGTATCTACACGGCCGTCCCCGGCGCATCGGGCCAATCCGAAGGGGATTGTCCGTTTCCCAGAGATCGGTCGGCTGACAGCCCGTCGTCCGGTTCCCACACTCGATGTCATGGTGCTGCAGGGATGCGAGAATCAGCCTCCGGTGGCAGGCGTTCGGCCAGGTGACTGTGCGGGTGCCGAGGCATTTTGAACCCCGCATCGGCGCGCTGCGCCCGTGCGATCAGGCGTCGGCGTTCACCGGCTGGCTTCCAGCTTGGCCATGCGGCTGGCCAGCCCGGTGATCGCCTCCTGGGCGACAGCCAGCGCCGACTCGATCGTGGACAGGCGCCGGCCGATGGATAGTTCCTCGTGCTCGGCGGCTTCGGGCCGGTATCCGATCCGGTGGGAGGTGAAGCCGAGGCGGGTGAGCACCCGGTTGGCTTCCATCGTGGTGAAGCTCTGCCGGTCCCAGCCGGTGACGGTGGCTAGCACCTGCTTGGGCGGGAACGCCGTGTCGCCGATCTCGACAAGGTGCTCTCGGATCGGCTCGGGCTCGGCGTTGCGCATCTTGTCGAGGACGTCGTTCGCGGTGAGGTCCAGTTCCCTGCCCCCGACCACCATCCGGCGGCGCGGCATGATCACGTGCTGCTCCTTACGGTGTTACTGGTACTTACAGGTGTTTCTATCTTACAGTAACTTCCTGGAGGTCAAGGTGCATCGCATGCGGCTGTCGCCGGGCAGCGTGGGCTGAACGCTGAACTTCCGAGAGTTGAGCTGAGTGACCAACTTGGCAACGATCGCAGCGGGCATAGAGACACCAGCAGTGGACGCTGGCGGACGGCACGCGCAGGCTAGCTGCGGTCTTGCCCCACGGTAACGGATTTGGCTTCGGGACGAAGAGGCCACAGGAACCGGGAATCCGCGTCGGCTACAACCCCAGCCGCCAGTCGTTACAGCGCATGATGGTCCCCGGCGGGTACTCGAAGTCGGTCTCGCCGCACAGAATGAAACCCGCCTTCCTGCAGATCGCGTTGGACGCCGGGTGACCGACCGCCGGAAACGCATGCAGCTGCTTGTGCCGCTGCTGGGCGCGGGCCCGCTCGGCGACGACCCGGGCGGCGGCGGTGGCAATGCCGCGCCCATGGAAGGCTGGCACTACGCTCCAGCCCGTTTCATACACCAGCTCTTCGTGCCAGGTTCGCTCCCAGTACCCGATGATGCCGACCCGCTGGCGGTCCTCCAGCACTACCGCGAACATCTGCCCGGCTCCCGGATCGCCGCGCTGCAGATAGCGCCGGTGCCGGCCGAGGAGCTTGTCTTCGGTCTCGGGGCCGGCAAGGTGCGCCGTCATCTCCGGGGTGTTCGCCTGCCGCAACAGGCTCAGGTCGGCCTGTGTCCACGCTTCCAGCCGGAGTGTCTGCGTGACATCGCCCATAGCGGCGACGGTAGCCCGCACCTCTGACATGGTCGTCGAGCGGCTGACCACGAACCTGACCACAACGAGCCCCGACAACCTGCCATTCGGTCCTACCTCGGGAGCCGGGCTTTGCCAGGCCAGCCGCGGTATGCCGCTACCTGCCGTATTTTGCCACCAGGTGCTCAGCCTGGTCCCTGCGCGTCACGTTGCTTTGGCCCATGCGTCCATCAGCGCGCGCGACGTGTGGGGCCGCCGTGGGCGGGCTTCTGGACCCAGGGATGATCAAAGATATACACGCCAGCTCCGCTGGGCGGGGCCCTCCGGCTGGCGTGGTTGCCGGGGAGCGCGCGTAGGCGTCAGTTCCCGTCATTTGATGCCCGAGGAGGCAGCAGAGATGTTGTGCGCACTGAGCCTGTTCAATGTCGAGGATTACGACGTGTTCCGCCAGTACCTGACGACCGTCGGCCCGAGCGTGCAGGAGCTTGGCGGTGACCTTGTGGTCATGGGCAAGAAGGCTCCCGAGGTTCGCGCCCGTTTCCGGGGGACGACAGGGTGCCGCGCTCAGCGCAAGCTCGCTGGGGTGCGCGGGTAGCCAGCGTGCATACTTCCACGGCCCGTGAGCCTGACACATGGCGTGCGTCTGTTCGGGGCATCACGCATATGCTCGTGGTCCCGCAGGGCTTTACCCTGTCCGTTGCGGGAGTGCTTGCCCTCACGATTGGTCACCAGGGATTCCCCGGCCTGCTCGCGATCTGGCTGTTCATCGCCGGTGCAAGCATAGGATTCTGTGCGATAACGCTGGCCAGCGGGGCACATACTGAAGTTTCGAATAGGCCCGTGTCGATAGTGGGCATGGCGCTGATGAACCTGCTACCGATCCTCGTCGTTCCTGCTGCCTGCTCCGCATCCTGGTGGGTCGGCAATAAGTCGGCTGCCTTTTTCATCGCAGGTTTTTGCGGTACGGTGCTATATGTCGCCGGGTTCGGCGCATTCCTGGTCATTGTCCGCTCTGGCCATGCCCGCGCAAGCCCTGCTATAGCCCCCGCCGACAGTGAATCGTCACCGGACGGGTCAACAGGCACTGGGGCTAAGTGAGGCCTGTGCGTTTTTCGTTACCAGCGAATCGAAATCCCGGGCCCGGCGCTTATGCGATTGCGCATCGACCCCGCGATGACACTGCTGATGCTCGGCAAGTCTCCGCAGCGGTGGCTGAGTTATGCGCTCAAGATCGTATACGGCCCGGAGCATCCGTGGCGGGCCGCCTGCTGCGTCGCGGACCTGAGAACAGGAGAACAGGCCCAGCAGCAGCCGCCGAGTGCGCCCGGGCGGGTACGCTCTCGTTGAGGCTCAGTGTCACGCCGCGTGCCCGAGCAGGTGGTGAGCCGGGGATCGCCGCGGTCGCTGGGGCGGGACGGGAAGGCCATACGGCGCCCAAATACAGCAACGCCACGGGCGCGGGGGGCCGCCCCAGACTGCTCCAGATCACCGACCTGCTTCAACGACCGCCATGGACCGACCTAGCACTGATTTGCAATCAGAGGCTCAGCCCTTGTTCCTGCGAGTCCCCGCTGCCGCTGGCATCATGCCCGGCGGACGCGGTTGCCCCAGACAGTGGTGGGATTGACCCGGATGAAGTGCGCAGGCACTCCCTCGATCCACGGCTCGAGCCCGGCATCGATGAACGGCGCGCGCTCGGCC
Source organism: uncultured Actinomycetes bacterium (assembly GCA_963795575.1). GTDB lineage: Bacteria > Actinomycetota > Actinomycetes > Streptosporangiales > Streptosporangiaceae > PALSA-505. The sequence goes on from CAWCII010000015.1 coordinate 41,660, forward strand.
TCGGTATCCAGGTGATGCGCCGGACCCCGTACCATCACGAACCATCCCTCGCGCGCTTCCGCATCGATCTGGTCCACTTCGACCGCGACCTGGTAGTCGGCCTGCGCGATGCCGGTACGCAGGTCCTCGTCGAAGAGGGCGGGGTCCCACGTGCCCAAGACAACCGACTCTCCGTCGGTCTTATACGCAACCGGCAGCGCTGTGGGCCCGTACCGGCTGGTGTACACCAGCCGGCCCACCTCGCCACTGGCTAGCAGCTGCATGCATTCAGCCTCACTCAACCGCTCCAGCACCCGCCAGGTGCTCGCTCCCGGGCCGGGCGGAGCAGGACCGCTGGCAGAACTGGGGCCGGCTTTATCGTCTGGCATGGCTACAGACCCTAGTCGCCCCGTCCGGCGATAGCACGGCACAGCTGGCGAGCGACCGGGTAACCAGGTGAGTAACCAACCGCCAGGATCGAGGGCTGGCCCTGCCAGCTGCGCTCCGCTGAAGACCTACAGCGGCTTCCCGCACGGCATGCCCACCACGCAATCGGAGACCATCAACGCCGGCCTGCTGGCCTTCCTGACAGCGTGAGCTCCAGCCGCCGCGAGTCGTCATGGCGCAGGCCGGCGCTGGCGCTGGTGAACGGCCCGAGTTCCAGCCGCTACGGCGTTCGCGCGGCGTCATCCCGGTCATCAACCCTTCCCTCGACGTGGTCGGCGCAGGCGTCCCCGGACCGAGCGCGCCACAGGCCCAGGTTGAAATCACCGGGTGCAGTTGCCCACTCGCGCATATTTCTGGCGGTCATTCCGGGTAGTGCTTCCCGCGTTCCCGGAGGGCCGTACCCGCGCCGGCCAGCAACGTTCGCACGCGGCCGATGCTGTATCCCGTCTGCGCCGCGAGATCCCGGATGCTCGCGCCCCGCTCGTACTCCGACCGCAGGGCCTTCCCGAGCGATTCCTGGGTCGCCGGGCTGAGCCGCTGGTGAGGCGCCAGTACCGGCGCGAGAATCGGTCCTCCCAGGTAGCCACGGTGCGCCCGGCCACGCGGTGTCACGGCTTCGGCGGACTCGTCCCCCCAGACCGTCCACCCGTCTCGCGGGTGACGCGCGAACAGTTCCAGGCGCGGGCCCGGCGAGCAGGCCTCGATGAGCTCGTACTGCTCGTCCGGTTTGCGCGAGTGCTCCCGCTTGCGGGTCTCGATCATGTTGACCTGCCTGCGGGCGGGGCTGAGGGTCCGCATCGAGCCGCGCACCCCGAACAGGAGCAGCTCGGTGACGTTGCGGAAGTAGAAGCCGACCCCGCGCCCGTCGGGACCCCCGTCCTTGCGCCGCTTGGCCCAGACCACGTTCGAGACGTACCGGAAGCCCCACGCCTGCATGACCGCGAGCCCTTCGGGCAGCAGCGCGTTCGGCACCCACAGGTACAGGTGAGCGCGGGCGGCGACGCAGCCGACCACCGGGATGCGCTTGATGGCGTCCATGGTCATCGTGGAGTACCGGTCCAGCCGGCGGTGCTCGGGGGCCACCTTCCCGGTCCGGTTGGCGAACCGCCACGGCGGGTCGGCCAGGACGGTCTTGAAGCCGCCCTGGGTCTCGGGCAGGCGCGGCGGTTCCAGGTCAGGCCGCAGCGGCGGGACTGACTCAGCCATGACCCGCACCCTACACAACTAGATCTCATCTGAGATCTAAGTAAGCTCAGGTTCCGGAAGCGCGTTACCGGCGGCGGGCGAGGTCCGCGGCTTACCGCTTCTTTCCGGCGAGGAAGGTCTCGATGGCCTTGGCCATCCGCCGTTGGCAGCGCCGGCAGCTGGCCTCAGCGGTACTCCGGGCCGTAGTGCTCGTACCGGTACGGCAAGGACGGATGGCAGTGTCGCTTGGCCATGACATCTGCCCCATCAGATCTGCCCGAACCCGGGTGATGAATAGGTTTCCCGCGGCCCAGGGGTAAGTAGCCCCGGGTTCCGCTCTGTCCGTCGCCACCGCCGCCCGGCCGGATCGTCGGCTGCAGGGCAGGCGCCGAGCCGGCCGGACAAGGTCGTGCCCGGTGGACCAGGCCCGCGGAAGCTTACGGTTATCCGGGCGTTGCCTCGGGAACGTGCCCTCCCTCGAAGGCCAGGCGGTTCCGGTCGGCCGGGTAGATGGTGATGGTCAGCCTGATCGGACCGCCGTGCTCATCGAACGCGGTGTGGACGACTTCCATGACGGCCACCCGGCCGTCGTCCGGCAGGCCGAAGAACGCCGCCTCGTTCCGGTCCGGAGCCCTGGCCGTGATCACGTCGCGGATGCCGGCCTCGGTGATGCCCAGCCGCTCCTGGAGGTAAGCCCGGGGCGATTCGGGGATGTCGGCCGGCTCGATCAGCCGGGTCGCTCCGCGGGTGACGAACTCCATCGGGTAGAAGGTGGTCTGCAGCGACCACGGCGTCCCGTCGATCCGGCGTGCCTGGTGACGGCTGACGACGGTAGCGCCCTTGCCCAGCTGCAATTGCCCGGCCAGGGTGTCGTCAGCCTGGTGGATCTCGACCCGCGGCTCGGTGTTCTGCGGCCTGCGGCCACGCACCTCGACCTGCGCAAAATAGTCCTGCTCGCCGCCGCGATCCCCGGAGAAGGTGGTGACGAAGGGTTCCATCTTCTGCACCACGAACGTGCCCTGGCCCGGCCGGGTCTCGACCAGGCCGCGGCTGACCAGGAGCTTGATCGCGTCACGAACCGTATTACGGGATACCAGGCCGTCCTGCCCGAATTCCTCCCGGAGCTCCCCCTCGGTCTTGATCTGCTCACCGGGGGCCAGGTCACCGGACTCGATGCGCCGCTGCAGGTCATCGGCGATCTGCCGGTACATGGGCTCGGTCATGGCCGCTCCTCGAGGCTGACAGACATACTACCAGCCCCAACCATAGGGGTCATGGGGTCATGTCAAAAGTGTCCATTTGACTGGTTTACACCAACCACGGGGGTGGGTACAGCCATACCACAGGTTCGAAAGGTTGGGACGGCTGGGATGATCAGTTATAGCGGAACTGATGATACCAGTGGGCTGGCTCCATCAAACCCTAACACCCCAATCATAGGTAACAATCACATAACCGCAGGTCAGGGGGAGTGGCCATGATCTACGCAGTAGCAGTCACCGCGCTGCTCGTTACCGGAATCGTGATCGGCGTCATCGCGGTGGTCTCGCTGGGCGTCCGCCACGAAGAGCGGGCTCTCACCTTCACCGGTGACACCCGCGACCCTCTGGCCCGCGGCGCCCGCCGGCTGACCGGACTGTACACCCGCGACACTCGCGCTCCGGACGTGACCGGCTGGGCCAGCCGTTCCCGCGACGACACCATGGTGTAGCCGCGGGAACGGCTGGCGTCCGGCGGCGGCGGCGGGACGGCGGCCGATGGCGGCCGTCCCGGCGCGACAGACTGCTGTCGGGTAGAGCTGTCGCGGAATCGGATCGCCAGGTCCGGAGGGATGGTCGAGGGCGCGTACCAGACCGTGATGGTCGGCGCGGACGGATCGGATTCCTCCTACCGCGCGGCGGAATAGCGGCTCGAAGGTCACCCGCGCAGCCGGAACCGGCTCGCGGTCAGCCCCGGCGTGCCGGATAGGGGCGCGCGGCTCACGCCGCCTGGCCAGCGGGAACAAAGGCGCGCAGCTCATTGCGGCTCATCGGTGGGGGCGACCGCCCGCACCGCGTCAATCGTGTCCGCGTCCGCTGCCGTCTTGTCCGGCCGGTACCTGATCACCCGGGCGAACCGCAGCGCGATGCCGCCGGGGTACCTGGGGCTGGTCTGGATCCCGTCGAAGGCGATCTCTACCACCAGCTCCGGGCGCACCCGCACCACGTGGCCGGACGCCCCGCCGGAGGCCTGGCCGCCCTGTCCGGGATCGGCCAGATCGAGCAGCCGTCCGGTCTGCCAGGTCAGCATCTCATCGGTCAGGCCCTTGAAGGTCTTGCCGAGCATCACGAAGCCGCCGGTCACCGGGTCCCGGGCGCCGAGATGCAGGTTGGACAGCCAGCCGCGCCGCCGCCCGTGCCCCCACTCGGCCGCGAGCACGACGAGGTCGAGGGTATGCCGTGGCTTGACCTTGATCCACTCGCTGCCCCGGCGGCCCGCCGCGTAGGGCGACCCGAGCGACTTGAGGACGACGCCCTCGTGGCCGTGCGCCATGGCGTCGGCGAAGAACGCCTCGGCGGCGGCGAGCTCGGCAGTGACCGTGCGCGGGATCACCAGCGCGGCGGGCAGCAGCCGGGCGAGCGCGGCGTGCCGTTCCTGGGCCGGAGCGTCGATCAGGTCGGCGCCGTCCAGGTGCAGCAGGTCGAAGAAGAACGGGGTGAGCGGGACGTCACCGCGCCGTGATTCCACCCCGCTCCTGGTGCCTGCCCGGCTGGCCGTGACCTGGAACGGGCGCGGCCGCCCGCCGGGATAGAGCGCGACCGCCTCGCCGTCCAGGACGGCCGCCTCGGCGGGCAGCGCGAGTACCGCCTCGGTGATCTCGGGCACCCGGGCGGTGATGTCATCGAGCGTGCGGGTGAACACGGCGATCTTCGCGCCATCCTTGTGCACCTGCACGCGGATGCCGTCGATCTTCCACTCGATGGCGGCGGGTGAGGCCTTCTGCAGCGCCGCCGCGACGGTGGGTGCGGGGACGGCCAGCATCGGGCGCAGCGGCCGGCCGACCCGCAGGGTAAAGGAACGCAGCGCGGAAAGGGCATCCGCGGGTTCTGCCGCCGCGCCGCCCGGGACACTCGTCCCGAGCGGGTCGGCGGATCCGCCCAGGGCGGCACGAGCCACCGCGGGCAGCGACCCGCCGAGCATCAGCGCCCGCCTGACCTCCTGCGCGGGCACCTCGGCCGCCTGGGCCACCGCCTCGGTCATGATCCCTTCGAGCGCGCCCTGGCGCAGTTCACCGGCGAGCAGCTGGATGAGGAAGGAGCGCTCGTCCTCGGTCACCCGCCGCAGCAGCCCGGCCAGCCGCCGCCGCCGCTCCGCTTGCGAGCCGGCCCCGCTCACCCGGCCGATGGCCGCGAACGTCTCGTCTGCCTCGGCCATCGTCACCACCGGCTCCGCGGCCGCCGGCCCGGCGGCCGCGACCGCCCCGGTCTCGCCCCGGAAGCCGAGCAGGTCTGCGAGCGTGGCGTAACCTACCCCGATCTGGCGCTGGCGCAGCTCACCGGACAGGAACGCCACGGCCAGAGGCACCTCACCGGGGGCCGCCCGCCGCAGCAGCCCGGCGATGAGATCGATCTTCGCCCGGCGTCCGGGAACGCGGGCGACCTGCGCGGAAACCTGCGCGATCTCGTTCAGGAGCACGGGGACATTGTGCTACGCGCCGCCGCCGCCCGCCGTCGGCGAGACCTGGTCACGCGCGGGCCGCCGGGCCTCGCTGCCGCCCGGAACCGGTCACCGTCCAGCGGCAGGCGCCGGCCGGCCGCCCGCAGCACTGACCTCCGGCCGGGGTCAGTGCGCAGTCCGCGTCGCGCTCCCGGCCAGGGTCGGCGCGGACTGCGTCCCGTTCCGGCCGGGCTCAGCGCGGACCGCGTCCCCGTTCCGGCCGGGGTCGAGTTCCCCGTTCCGGCCGGGGTCAGTCCCCCGTTCCGGCCGGGGTCAGTTCCCCGTTCCGGCCGGGGTCAGGTCCCCGTTCCGGCCGGGGTCGCGTTCCCCGTTCCGGCCGGGGTCAGTGCGCGGCCTCTTTCCCGTTCCCGGCTATCCCCGCGTCGGTCATCGCGGGCTCCTCGCCGGCCATCGTCTCCGGCTCGCCCGCCTGCGCGGTGAGATCCTCGTCCAGCAGCACGGTGTCGTTGACGCGGGCACTGCGCCCGCGCAGGACGGCGGCGATAACGCCTCCGATCACGGTGGCCGCGAGGAGCGCGCCGATCAGCCGGGGCCACCGCCGGCGCCTCGCCACCACCGCCGGCTGGACCCGCCGGGCGGTCGCGGTGAGAGCTTGCGAGACCTTCGGCGCGACGCTCTCCTCCAGCGCGTGCCCAGCCTGGTCGATGCGCGGCGCGGACCAGGCGCGGGCCACATAGACGCCCTGCGCGAGACGCGGCGCGGTCCAGTCCCGGGCCCCGTAGACGCCCTGCACGAGACGCGGCACGCCCCGGTCGCGAACTACGTAGAAGCCCTGCGCGAGACGCGGGGCGGCCCAGTCGCGGGCGACCTGGATATCCTGCGCCGCCGTCGCGCCGGCGTTCCTGGCCAGCGGGGCAGCCTGTATTGCCGCGCTGCGGGCGCGGTCCCATCGGGCACTGGCCTCGGCCTGAGCCTGGTTCTTTCGCATAGTCAGGGACACAGCAACCTCCCGAGTGTGATCACGACTGTCACACTTCCCTCCCGCGACGGCCTCAACCATGCGGGTGCAAGTGCGACGTACCGGCCTGACCATGCAAGGATGCCAGGCATGGCTACTAACCCGACCGCGACGCTGCGGACGAACCAGGGCACTGTGGTCGTCCGGCTGCTGCCCGATCATGCTCCCAAGACGGTGCGGAACTTCGCCGAGCTCGCCGAGGGCCGGCGCGAGTGGACGAATCCGGCTACCGGGGCGACCAGCACCGACAAGCTCTACGACGGGACCGTCTTCCATCGCGTGATCCCCGGCTTCATGATCCAGGGCGGCGACCCGCTGGGCAGCGGCCGGGGCGGCCCCGGGTACCAGTTCGGCGACGAGTTCCACCCGGATCTCCGCTTCGACCGGCCCTACCTGCTGGCCATGGCGAACGCCGGCCCGGGCACCAACGGCTCGCAGTTCTTCATCACCACGGTGCCCACCCCCCACCTCAACGGCAAGCACACCATCTTCGGTGAGGTCATCGACGGTAGCGACGTCGTGGACAAGATCAGCCAGGTGCGGACCGACCGTGCCGACCGTCCCGTTGACGACGTGGTCCTGGAGTCGGTTCAGATCACTGAGTCGCCAGACTAGGCTGGCTCGCAGATGAGTACTCCTGGCCCGGGGCCCGCCGGCACCGGCGGGCCGGCGGACACCCCCGTCCCGCCCACCTGCTTCCGGCATCCGGGCCGGGAGACGTATGTGTCCTGCGTGCGCTGCGGCCGGCCGGCCTGCCCCGACTGCCTGCGCTCGGCCGCGGTGGGCCAGCAGTGCGTCGAGTGCGTGCGTACGGGTCAGCAGGGCGCACGGCGGCCCAGCGGGGTATTCGGCGGGCGGCCGGGCAGCCGCCGGGCGGTGGTGACCTGGACGCTCGTCGGCATCAACATCGTGCTGTACCTGGTCGAGTGGATCCGGCCCGGGCTGGCCAACGACATGGAGATGCTCGGCCTCGGCCGGTACACGGCCGGCGGCCCGCTGGCCGGGGTGGCGACCGGCCAGTGGTACCGGCTGATCACCTCGGCGTTCCTGCCGCCGCCCGGGATCAGCAACCTCGGCCCGCTCGACATCATCTTCAACATGTGGGCGCTGATCCTGGTGGGCCCGGCGCTCGAGCGGACCCTCGGGCCGGCCCGCTACCTCACGGTGTACCTGCTCAGCGCGGTCGGCGGATCGGTTCTCTTCTACTACCTCGCGCCGTTCTACGACGGCCCTGGGTGCGTCCGGCGCCATCTTCGGGCTACTCGGCGCCTGGTTCGTGGTGGCCAGGCGGCTGGGGCTGGACAGCAGGTGGCTGGTCACCGTGGTCGTGCTCAACCTGGTGTTCGACCTCGCGCTGCGTTCCCAGATCGCCTGGCAGGCCCATGTGGGCGGGCTGATCACCGGCGGCCTGCTGACCGCCGCCTTCGCCTACGCGCCGCGCAGGCAGCGGACCCTGCTGCAGGTCGCGGCGACCGCCGTGCTGCTGGGCGTGATGGTCGTAGCCGTCGTGATCCGCAGCCACCAGCTCGGCTACTAGCCGTCCTCCGGGAGCAAGGTCAGGTTATCCACATCCTGTGGACGATCATGTGGACGAGGTTACAGCCGTGTCATTTCGGGGGCCGGATCGGCGCCGCGAGGCCGACAGCGCCAC